>NZ_SBII01000005.1 GCF_004028155.1 Flavobacterium cerinum
GCTATTGGAAAATTTATTAGTGAAGAGGCAAAATTTCCTTTAAAATACAACGATGCAAAAAATAGTGATGTAGAGTTTGATAAATTATTAACTTATGATCTTATCGAATCTGTTGGCGGTGGTTGGCTTGTATCCGATAGATTAGTCAATATTATTGATATGAATTTCCCGAAAGAAGTCCAATTTTTTAGATCTACCTTTAATTATAAGGATAAAATATGTGATAGTTACTCGGCCATAAATATTTATAACAGAGTGGACTGTTATGATCTGGATAAAAGTGAATTTGTAAAACATCCTGTTGATGGTTCATATAAATTTTCGAAAATAGCACTAAAAAAAGAGCCCCTTGAAGAATATGGAATGATGTACAACATTGTACGAAATTCTTTTGATAACAAAGTTGTGGCATCAGAGCTTTTTGTTGAACGTATAAAATCAAATAAAATAAATAGCATTACTTTTAAGAAGGCGTAACATTTTAAACTATGATTGAGGTTGTAAGCAATACCTGTAGTAATAATGAAAAGGGCTTTTTAAATTAAAACAAAAAAAATGGAAAAACAAAATCCTTACGAAGCTTTCCAAAAAGAATCTCCTGAAGTATTTGAAGGTTTTAATGGTTTGGTGGAATCACTCATGAATACCAAAGCACTTGATCAAAAAACTAAGCAGTTAATTTATCTTGGCATTAAGGTGGCTCAGGGAGATCAAACAGCAGTCATGTTTCACGTACCAATGGCAAAAAAACTTGGTGCCACTAGGGATGAAATAAAAGAAACGATTCTACTTACATTGACTGTATGTGGCTTGAAAGGTGTAAATACATGTTTGGCGCAAGCATTGGATATCTATGATAATGATTTACAAAATCCTATACTTTATTAAAATAGACCAGACATTAGAATTAATTATAATTAAAGGCGGCATTGAAAGGCTTCCTCCTGGGCCCTCGCTCAGAAAACCCATTATAACTTGATTTATGATAAGAGTAGGCTACATAAGAAAAAACGCAAAAAGAAACCAGGGAAGTCGTTAAAAAGGCTGGTGACAAATTAAAAGAATATTGGGATGAAATATTTTAGCCTTACTTTCTTATTGCTGGCCGTATTCTTTAGCGTGGAATCCTGCCAAAACAAAAAAACAAATAGGAGTTGGGAGTTAATAGATTTTAATAAAATACCGGGAGAAACACTCCTCAACAATTTCTTTGATGCGTTAAGTAAATACCGTTTCAACCAGATTTTAGTACTCAATAAAGACCAGGTCATTTTATTGGGCGATAACAGTGGTGATAGCGATGAAGATTATTCCGCTAAGGAAAAGGAAGCGGTTGTTTTTGTATCTGCGGATGGAGGAAAGACGCTGAAAAAACATGTTTTGGGTAAAGGTACGCTTAGGGAAGCCGTATCGGCGGGCCATATCGTAGTTTTAGTAAATGAAAACAAAGGCTCCAGTCAGCTGATTAAGGCACTCCCTTCATTTGATAAATGGGAAGTAACTCAGGAATTTAAAAACGAAGAAATCAATAATATCAACTTTTACTCCACAACAATTGGTGTGGCTTCATTTTACCGCGAAACTTCAGATCAGGAAGCGAAAAGCGAGATCAGGTATACTTTAGATGGTGGTAAAACCTGGAAAAATATGGGTCTGTATGTGTCAGATGGTTTTGGCGCGTATGTTTTTGCTTCAGCGAACGAGATCGAATACATCGAAGCAAACCAATTGATAAGGTTTAATTTCATTACCGGAGAACGAACCGTTTCCAGCCAGAAAATCGCTCCTGAAGGATATGTATGTGAGGGCAGTTATTTTAGGGATCCGGTAAGCAGGGAAACCTATACCTATCTGGAAAAGGCATCGAATAAGGAGCTGTCATTAAAAAATTTAAAAACTCAGGAAGTAACGCCATTGCCTAAAGGAAGTGATCATCTGGAAATTTTCGGTGATTATTACTATACGATGGTACAAAAAGGGGCTTACTATAATTATGTTTGGACAGCAGATAAAGGAAAAACCTGGCATACGGAAGAATTACGTGATTTCTTTGTGACTTCAGATCCGATAGGTTATTACGGCAAGGGCTATACTTATGCATTGGTTACGCTCTTTAATGCAAAAACTGAAGCCGAAAAAGGCGGCCGGTTTGCCATCCGGAAACCTAGTCAATAGCGATGCATTCCGTCCGAAGCCCAGATCTTCAAGCAGTTGTCGATTACGTATCCAATATTATAAAAGAAAGATTTATGTATTATAATAAATTGTTAACAGCGCTTTTTCTGATAGTCACTATAAATAGCTTCGCACAGGAAAAAGGGAAACAAAATAAAAAAGTGATGGAAAAAGAGATCATAGAATTTCAAAGCAGAATGTATGACAAAATAAAGAAATTTGATAAGAGACCGCTTTATTCTCTACAGGTAAACAAGAACAACTGCAGGGTATTGGTTTTGTGTAATGACATTCCACATTGGCTTACTTTTTACGAGAATTATGGAGAAAGTATGAGCCTTTACTTAAATAACTACATTCCAAAATCAGGTACGCAAATGATTACTGTACAGGTGTTTCCAAAGGAGGGAGAGGAGTATATTGCCGCGAATGCCGACCTTGATCTAAAAGTGCGGTATGCTGCTGATAAAGATGAAGGCGTAGACGCCCATCGTGTCCTGGCGGGCGCTGAGTTACCTGAAGACATTGGCGACAGAAAATTAAAGTACTTTGAAATAAAGATACCTTTTAAAGCAAAGGTCCCCTTTGATTTCAGCAAGGATCTGGAGAATGCTCAGGAGCTGAAAAATATAGCGGACATAGAACAAAAAGTGGTAAAAAAGTACCAGCTGCTTAAGGAACTTTTAGTAAAAGGTGATGGCTTGTCTTTTGCAAAAGAATTTGAATACAGTGATTTAAAAAGTTGCACCTATTTATATGCAAATAAAGCGGAACTGATCGCCGTAGATAAAAGTGATAATGCTGACATTAACAGAGCAAGATTGGATGTTAAAAATAGAAAGGTACATCCGATAGCAAATTATGAGATGGTATTTTTTGCTGGCGGGAAATTAGTGCTTCTAAGGACGGCTAAGGATAAGAAGGACATGCTAAGACTTGAATATGATACAGAAGCCGGAACAGATGGTGATGAAAAACCAGCTATTTTATACCTGCCGGCCGGAAGCACTGAATTGAAGGTCTGGTAACATATTGAACGTTTGGTAACATATATAAAAAAACTGTTTGAAGAAAGATACTGAAAAAGCGGGTATAGATTCGCTCGATAGAAATATTTAAAGCAATATCCTAACTACTTTTAAACTGATCAAGTACTGTAAACAGTATTGTGCCAACTATAAAAATGATATAGTATAACATAATTTAAAATTTGTTTGAATTATTTATTTGTTAGGAATGTAATTTACTAGGTTTGTTTCGGTTGTTGGAAAATGCATTATTCTAATTCCGAAACCAGTGTTTTTTTGACTTTCACGAACCAAAAAATGTATGTCTTAAATTTTTTTAATGGATCAACTAATCAGCTTCTTTGTTGCGGGAACAACATTATTACTGGCATTTTTAATCTTTGCCAATATCAATCAAGTAAACAGTAAGGCTAATCGATGGTTTGGTTCTTTTATTTTATGTATTTTTTTTATTCAATTTAATGATCTATTAGAAAAAACTGAGTTTTTGAAAATGAGAACACTCATAAATGATTGGCTGGGAATAACGGATTTTATAATCGCACCCGTTTTTTATTTTAGCGTAATTTATTTTGTTCAACCTGATAGAAAATGGAGGGCAAGAGATAATTTTCATTTTGCATTTGTTTTTATAATGTTACTTTTACTTTTGCTTTCTCTCCTGATTGAGGTGCCACCACCTAAGACTGTCGATAAAAAAAATGCCGATATAATTATTAATGTTTTTAACTTAATTTTTTACCTTCAGGTTATTTCATATTGTATTGCGGCTTGTAGAAAAATTGTTGCCTATCAAAAGAATCTGTTATTGTATAGTTCCAATACAGATGCAATCAACTTAAAATGGTTACAGAGAGTAGTCATTTGTGTGTTGTTCTTAGCAGTTCTTTGGTTAATTGATAATGTCTTTAAATTGGCAAAAACCAATGTTTTTTTTGACCATCTTGCCAGTCTCATTTATCTGTTCGGGATCTTTTTTATTGCATATTTTTCTTTAAAACAAAAAGAATTTTTTCAGTTTAATAAAAAAGAAAAAGAAGATATTGACCTCATTATAAATGAAACTTCAAATTTAGAACTAAACCGGAAAAAAATAGTTTCAGAGACAGATTTACAAGAAATTAAATCTAGCTTAATTCAACTAATGGAAAATAAAAAACCTTTTTTGGATGCTGAATTAAGCCTGTTCAAGTTGGCTTCTCAATTAGATGTTTCATCTCATACACTTTCTTACATCATTAATCAGGGTTGTAATGAAAATTTTTATCAATTTATCAATAGATACCGCATCGAAGAAGCAAAAAAAATGATTCAGGATCCTAACATGAAACATTTAAGTTTAATAGGAATTGCTTTTGAAGTTGGCTTCAATTCTAAAACAGTTTTTAATACTACTTTTAAGAAAATGACCAATCAAACTCCTTCTGAATTTAAAAAAGCAAATCTCCCTATGTCGCAAATTGTTTTATAATATTTTGTGTCTTTTTGTAAATAGTAAATTTGCGGGTTAAATTTTGTTTTTTAAATAGGTTCGGATTCATAAATCAGAACTTTAGGATGCTAAGAAATAGTAATATTTGTATCGAATTTACTTTAAAAAATTAAAATAGTCCTGATGATATTAAAAAACGCATTGCAAAAATTAAATCTAAACAAAGCCAATACAATTAGACTATTATATGTTTTCATAGTCACTATTTCTGCTCTCTTTTTTACCTCCTGCTCAGACGATGATAAAAATTATGCTTTAGAACATCCTGGAACTGAAGTAGATTTGGGAACGCACAGACTGATGGCATACACCATATCTAAAAAATCAAAATATTTGGTTGTTTTTGAATCTGGTCTCGGCAATGACCATACGTCTTGGTATAGTACCGGAAAATCCTCGGAAATTATATCCATATCTAATTTTTTAGATTCTGACGTTTTATTATATGATAGAGCTGGCTATGGGAAATCAGAATCTGATACTGAACCTAGAAATATCAATAAATTAAGGAGTGAACTTGAAACAATTGTAAATAAATTTGCAAATGGAAGAAAAGTACTGCTTGTAGGGCATTCATTGGGAGGATTGATTATTAGAGATTTTGCCATAAAGAATTCTAAGAAAGTTGCAGGCTTAGTATTTGTTGATGCTTCTCACGAAAAGTACAACCGTTTTTCGCAGCGTCAGATAGACTCTCTTTATAATGCTTTTAAAGCTGATTATGGCGCAAATTCGGGAATAGCGTCAGAAACCCTTCAATTAATCGAGGATTTTAGATACATGGCAGGACTGCCGAATTTGCCTGATGTTCCGGTTATCGCAATAAATAGCATGAAAATTGATCGTGAACATGATATAGCCGATAGACAACTATGGTACGATGCTCAGGAATCACTTAAGGCCGGAGTAACGGATTTCACACATATAACAACAATAAAGGCAGGACATTTTATCCAACTTGATGAGCCTGAACTTGTTTTAGGTAATATCAGACTAATGTTGTCAAAACTACCTTAAGATAACCTATTTGCTTAAGCCCGGCATAGGTCAGCTTATCCATAATGGCTCCGTCAAAGCAGACAGTTTTAAAGGCACGATAAGATCTGTTTGTTACGGAAAAAGGTAGACGGAATGATACGTTCCTGAGCGTTGCTCCCGTAAATGAAACGTCGTTCAGAGCAGACTTGTCAAACTGGACACCAATGAAGGTATGCCCGGCAAAATGCATTTCCCGAAGGTCGGAATATTTGAAATCCACGCCGTTAAAGACGCAATTCTCAAAGATTGTTTTTCTAAGGTCAATCATGGTTAACTTAACGTCGGTCAGTTCTACGTCTATAAATTTTGTTCCGGCCAACAATGACTTGTTAAAGTTGGTAATTACCAGAACGGATTTGTAAAAACTTGCACCCACAAGGTCAGTCATGGAAAAGGTACAGTCTGTCAGATTTGCACCGTCAAAATTGGCTTCACGTGCATCACTGACCTCAAACAAGCTGCCGGTCAAGTCAGCGCCAGCGAAGTTAGCTCTGCACAACGGGCTCGCTTTGAATTTTCCTTTGTGTAAAATAACGCCTGCAAAATCACTCTCTTCCAGATTGACCGCAGTGAGGTTTATCCGTAACTGTCGCTCCTGAGTGGGTGAGAGATTAGTAACCTCCTGTGTCGTTTGTTCAATGTCACTGGTACTATCAACTTTAAAAACCGTTTCATCATCATCAGATTGGGGATTTTCTGAAAAATAGTTCAGGTCAACACCCAGAATTTCTGCGAGCCGGTTAAAAGTAGTGATGTCCGGCATTGATTCTCCCCGTTCCCATTTCCCAACTGCTTGCGGGCTGATAAATAGAAACCCAGCAAGTTGCGCTTGAGAAATATTTATTTTCTTTCGTCCTTGGTAATTTTATTGCCGATCATTTTAGTATTTAACATAGACTAGCTTTTTATTGTTTTTTCGATACTGCAAAGGTATATGGGTGCATTTCCCGAATCAAAAAAACGCAAATACTTATGGTTGTATTTACGCTACTTATAGTGTATATTTAGTAAAATATAAGTACCTACCTGAAATATGGAAGGATGGCCATTGCCATATCCGGTTCTGTAATACTATAAAAGAGATGGAGGGTGTAGAATCATTAACAATTGATAGTTTAAGAATATCCAATAATGTAGTTTCGATAAAGTAAAATAGTGTAATTTTGATGCAAATTAATCACTATGAAAACCGATGCTTTATTAAAAACCTTACTGCTAACCTGCATTTTGTCTTTATTTATGGCAGGTTGCAGCGTTCATCATTCATCTTCACGATCTGGGAAAATCCCTCCGGGTCAGGCTAAAAAGATGTCGGGGAGCAAAAGCGCAAAACCTTATGCACCAGGTCAACAGAAAAAACAAAAATAGCTTTGACTATATTGATTTTGGGTTCTGTCTACAGGAATTCTAAGTGCTATATACAAGCCTTTTAAATGGCACATAGCATACCACAGAGATGGCACATTATCAAATCGTATTATAGTGTTCTTTTTAAATACAGTCAGCTTCGTGCAGAAGCCTATTAAAAATATAAGATGAGAATTGAAGACTAGGAACTGTCATCTTTCATTGCACGGTTGAAATTTGGGAGCTTACCAAGCTTTTAAACTGTTTGTGGCACCTTAAAACAGTCAAAAAGCGGCCTTAAAATTACTTTTGAGACGATAATTCGAATCCCTCTTCCTCTGCAAAATGCAATGCTACCCCTAAAAGGTGGCATTTTTGCATTAAATGAAAGTTTGTGGCAGAAACATGGCAGAATCACTTTTGATCAAAGCAAATAGCCGCTGGCAAGGGATTTAACCGCAAAGGTTCGATTCCCTTATCGCCCCAAACCAAGACAAACAATGCCATTGGAATCCAATGGCATTGTTTTTTGTTAATATACATTATAAACTGCTCCGCTTAATTGTTTATTGTCTTAAAAACAGAATACTACGATTTATTAAAAAAAATCAATCGTAGTATTCTGTTTTTTGTGTACTATTGTAAAAACTTGCACTTGATTACCAAGCGTAAATGCACCTATAATTAAGGTCGATATAAACTATAAGTAGCTTGTATATAAAGTTATAATTTGTTTCAGAAATCTTCGAGTATAAATCAAAGTTCTGATACTTTCTAAATTTAAAAATTATATTAAAATGAAAAATTTTTACGCAATTGCTAAAGAAGGTGATGAGCCACATGAATTTGAAATTAAATTTTTCGATGATAAAATAAAACATAACAGAGTTACCAATGAAGGTTTAGGAGCTATCAACATCGAATCTTATTTAAAGCCTGCAACTGATGCTGAGTACGACATGAAATTTCGTGAAGCAATGTATGCAATAAAACCAATTTATAAAGTTCCACATTTTTTAGATTACCAATTTTCTCGTTATGAAGGCGAAAAAACTGAATTTTTAGCACAAATTCGTTACGTAATTCTTCCTCGTTCAAAAAATGGAAAACCTGCCCATGCAGAAATCATTGAAAAGTGGTTGGAATCTAAAGAAGAAAAAAGCGCAAGTATTGGAACATATACCATTCAAACTGGCGACGTCCATGCTCCAATTCAAATTCAACAAAATTCAAATCATTCATCTCAAAAACAAATTATAAATTACACAACATCGGAAATTAATGATGTTTTTTCTGCTTTAAGAGTCGACATTGAAAAACTTGACAAATCAATTCGAGAAGATTTTAATCTAGAGATTAATTATGCAGTAAAACAACTTGAAAAGGAAAATGATATAAAACCACAACTTTTAAATATTGGAAAACTTATTTCGAATGTAGGTTTACCAATTTTTACAAATCTTATTTCGTCTGGAGCATTTGAAGCAATCAAGCCACTTTTTGGAATACAATGAAACGAATTGCATATTAAAAACACACATTTCTGTACTTATTTTAACTCATAAAAACTAAAAAATGACCAAAAATAGCATTAAAGAATCACTTGATTTGATTAGAAACGAATTTATAAACGACGCGATAAAACCTAATTTTAAATCGATAGCTCTAAAAGAAAAGTGTGAAATACTTTATGACATTGCACAAAAAGAATTACCTGAAGATCATGAACTTCTAAAGGAAGTACTTAAAACTAAAATTGCTTTAAGCAACAAATGATTAAAAAAGCAAATGCTTTTGAATTTCCAAATCTAACCAAAAGAAATTTATCCCGAATTTACTCTATCCTGTCATTTCAGATGTTTATTTTATATTTTCAAAAAATGTTAAAATAGGGATTAGGTGTTCGATTACAAACCCTGACAGCCCACGAAATTTATAAACCTCCAAAATCAAATGACTTTGGAGGTTTTTTATTTTTATACCTACAGCTAGAAAAGATTCAAGTTTTGACTTTTTTTGTCGCATTGCTGTGGTAATTTATATTATAAAAATTCATTCGGTCTTTTATTTAGTATTTGAAAGAAGCTGGAACTGAATGCGGGTAAACTTTTGTAACCCACAAGATAGGCTACCTGTGATACTGTATATTTTCCGGTACTTAAAAACTCAACTCCTTTTATGACCCGAACCAATTGAATATATTTTGACATTGTGATTGCTGTTTCTTTCTTAAATATCCTTTCTAAGGATCGCAACGACATATTGTTGCTTTCTGCTATTATACTCACCTGTAAATCACCACTAAAATTATCAATAATGAAATTACTTATTGCTAACAGTCGCTGATCATTTGGAACCGGAATATTTAAAGAAATGGCTTCTTTAAAAAAAGTAGGCAGACCTACCAAAATTGCATTTAGAAAGGCTTCTTCTTCAATAGAATGTTCTTCTATTTTATTCCACTTGGATGAGTACGAGATAATTTCCCGTAGTACGGGTGGAACAGAAAATATCCTTACTTTATCATAGAAGTTCCCTTCTTGAGTAATGGTGTAAAAAATGGTTCTCAAGTTTATATTATCTGAAACGGCTGTAGTTCTATGTGGAAGATTGGATGGTATCCATGCAGCATGGTTTTGAGGCAGCAGGTAGATATGCCCATCTACGTGCAGGTACTGAAACCCTTTTTCTACATAGACTAGCTGTGCTCTTTTATGAAAGTGCTCTTTAGTATCGTGTACCCAATTATCCTCAAACCAGACATAGGCTTTTTTTGCAATGTAATCTACTAATTCGTTTGCCTCTTCATACTGTAACCCAGGCTCCATAGATTGTCGTTTTAGATTAAATATATGGCAAATTTAATTATAGTATTCATTTTAAATTTGCAAAACAAAAAAAAGTATATGTATAAAATTAAAATAAAAAGTAAAAAAAATGCAGGATTTTCTTTTGGAATCTTGCTGCCTTTCCTGGGGATATTAGTACTTGGCTCTACATTACGTGCTCCAATAACGGCACTCGGGCCGGTAATGACCGAGATCAGTAAATCTTTGGATCTCTCAAATAGTGAGGCAGGATTACTGACAACGATTCCTTTAATGGCATTCGCATTACTATCGATTTTTGTGGGACAGCTATCGAGAAAACTCAATATAGAAAAGTTTATTCTATTTTCAATTATCTTACTGCTGGTTGGATTGTATGTAAGGGTAGTGGGTACTGTGACAACCTTATTTTTAGGATCGGCAATACTGGGTACTGCAATATGTATTGGGAATGTTTTAGCTCCCGGCTATATAAAGAAAATATTTCCTGATAGAGCTGGAATGATTATAGGATTTTATTCCGTTTTTATGAGTCTTACAGCTGCCCTTGCTTCTGGTTTAAGTATTACTATTGGTAGGGAAACAGGACTTGGTTGGAAAGGTTCTTTAGGAATATGGATATGGGTTAGCCTGCTTTGTTTGTTGTTATGGCTGCCTCTTGCATTAAAAAGATCGAAGGGTGTAGAAAAAAAAGGAATTGCAAAAAGAGATAAAAACATTTTTAAATCATCATTAGCATGGCAGATTAGTATCTTTATGGGACTTCAATCCTTACTGTACTATTGCATTGTGACCTGGCTTCCTATGCTGCTGCAGGATTTTGGTATGGCAAAAGAAGAAAGCGGATGGGTTCTGTTTTATATGCAAATGGCAATGCTTCCTATTACTTTTCTAGGGCCTATTATTGCCTCTAAACTTTCCAATCAAAAAATGTTGGTTTTAATTGTTGGGGCAGGAATGTTCAGTAGCATCTTATTGATACTGCTTTTTCAATTGCAGTATATTTATAGTGCGGTTATACTTTTTGGGATAGCTTCGGGATTGGCTTTCAGTCTTTCAATGATGTTCTTTGTATTACGTACCAGAGATAGCCACACAGCAACAAGTCTATCTGGTATGGCGCAATCGATCGGGTATCTCCTTGCAGCATTTGGACCTCCTGTATTTGGTAGCTTATATGAGTTTGGGAAAACTTGGGATTTCTCTTTGTGGTTTCTTTTAGTTGTTATAGTACTACTGATTTTTACAGGTTTGAAGGCTGCTGCAAACCGATTCATAGATTAAAGCTTCATCACTATAAAATTTATAAATTCAGAAAACTCATCGCTTAAATAAAAGGATAATCGAAAGGTTATCCTTTTATTTAATATTAAAATTGTAGAAAAGATTTTTTTTTAAAGTTAGAAAACAATTTAAATTCTATATTTATATTGAATAAAAATGAAATTAATTATAATAATAGTATATGGGATTATTTGATAAATTAAGAAATGAGTTTATTGATATTATTGAATTCATCGATAACAGTAACAATATAATTGTAGCAAGATTTGAACGATTTCAAAACGAAATTAAAAACAATGCTAAATTAATTGTCAGGGAAGGACAACAGGCTGTTTTTATAAATGAAGGTAAAATTGCAGATATTTTTAATCCGGGTACTTATACGCTTAATACTCAAAACTTACCAATATTAAGTACTTTACAAGGATGGAAGTATGGGTTTAATAGTCCTTTTAAGGCGGAGGTATATTTTATAAATACCCGTAATTTTATTGATCAAAAATGGGGTACTAAAAATGCTATTACACTTAATGATGACCGTTTTGGGATGTTGGAAATTCGTGCATTTGGAACTTATACTTTCAAGATTACAGATGCTGGAAAATTCATAAAAGAAATTGTAGGTACAGATGGACAGTTTACAACTGAAGAGATTGTTGAACAATTAAAAAGTATAATAGTAAGTCGTTTTACAGATGCTATTGGTGAAGCTAATATGCCAGTAGAGAGTTATGCCGCAAATTTGAATGAACTTTCAATGGCTATTTTTAGTTATATGAAAGATGATTTTGCTTCTTATGGTATGGAGGTCAGCAAGTTTTTACTTGAAAATGTTTCAATGCCGGAAGAAATCAAAAAAGAAATATTTGAACTTAGCAGGTTAAATAAAATTGATTTTAATAAGTTAACCCAATATAAAGCAGCTAAAGCAATAGAATTGGCTGCAAATAACCCTTCGGGTATAGCAGGAGCGGGCGTTGGAATGGGAGCTGGATTAGCAATGGGAAACCAAATGGGCCAAGCTTTTAATCAATCTCAACCTGCACAAACATTTAATACTGCACAAAATCAACAAATTCCACCTCCATTGCCAGTAGAAGCAAAATATTTTATTGCTCTCAATAACCAACAATCAGGACCTTTTAGTTTAATTCAACTTATAGAAATGACAAAAACCGGACAACTTACAAAAGAGACTTTAGTTTGGAGTCACGGAATGACCGGATGGGAAAATGCCGAAACAGTTACTGAATTGCAAAATATTTTCACACAAACCCCTCCACCTTTACCGGGCAACTAATTATTCTAATGGAATCGATTGAAATAAAAGAAAAAGAATTAAACATTTTTAAATGTTCAAATTGCGGAGCAGGACTTAAATATAAACCCGGGACTACAACTTTGATATGTGATTATTGTGCGACACAAAATGAAATTCATCAAGAAAAAACAATAATTGAAGAATTAGATTTTAATGATTATCTTGAAAAATCTGAATCTGAAAGTCTTGAATTAGAAAAAATAATTCGTTGTAAAAATTGTGGATCTGCTTCCTCTATAAATGAAAGTTTAAAGTCATTACATTGTCCTTATTGCAGTTCTCCTTTAGTTGAAGATGATATTAGCGAGGAACGATTTATAAAGCCGGGTTATGTACTTCCTTTTAATTTAGATACTCCAAAAGTTTATAATTTACTTGCTAATTGGGTAGACAGTCTATGGTGGGCTCCTAATGATTTAAAGAAAGCAGCTCTTTCTCCAATTGGACTGACTGGTATTTATGTTCCGTATTGGACTTTTGATGTGAATACCTTTAGTGTGTATGTGGGAGAAAGAGGCGAAAATTATCAAGTTACAACAGGAACTGGTGACAATAAAAGCACTGAAACAAGGACACGATGGTATACTGCTACGGGTACTATTTCTATTTTTTTTAATGATGTTATTACTCCTGCATCCGGAAATATTGATTTGATTTCTTTGAAAGAATTAGAACCATGGGATACAGATGCGTTAATAAAAGTTAATGATCAATTTTTGAGTGGTTTTATTACTGAAAAGTATAAGATTAAATTAAAAGAAGGCTTTCAATCAGCGAAAATTGTTATGGATGAAAAAATTGTACAAGAGATCCGTCATGATATTGGTGGAGATAAACAGCGTGTAAGTTCGGTTAACACACAGTACGATAACATACATTTTAAACACGTTTTACTACCGGTATATGTAAGTTCATATCGTTATAAAAATAAAATTTATAACTTTTATGTAAACGGAAGAAATGGGAAACTCATTGGAAACAGACCTTATAGTACGGTAAAAATCATTTTTACGATTATTACAGCTTGTATTTTAATTGGGATTTTAATTTTAATGTTTAATGGGAATTGATGTTTTATTCAATTGATTATAAGTAGAGGCGATAATTTAAATGTCGTCCTAAAACAAAAGAGCTTCAGTTTTAATTGAAGCTCTGCTTATGTCTATTTACTTTATACTTTCCGGAATATTCCTGTTCAAAACTATCTCTTTTTCGGATTGAAAATATAGAAGATTTGGACTACATTCTATATTTTAAACAATGTAAAGTAAATGGTTGCCAGGTAACCAAATTTATTATGAATTGATAGTTTGTAAGCTTTATTATATTTGCTGCTGAAAACGGCTCGAAAATTGTTATAATAAAAACGGCAATTTTTTTATGCCTACATCATTTAAAAGATTGGATATACTAATGCAGAATACAATTTTCAGGATATTGTGTGGTTTAATTGCTTTGCAAAGCCTCATTTTTGCTTTCGACTATCCAATTGCTTATACCACGAATTCTATTGAGGATTTAGTTTTTAATGAACTTGAGACAGTGGATGATAAATCGACGAAGGATATTTTACATATAATAGATATTTTCCCTGAAAACAGTGACCGTGATTCTGAAACTATGGATTATGAGTTTTTTCAGATGGTATTATCTTTAAAAACAAGCAGCTTTTTCTCTTTTTTTAAAACAGCACTTCATACGGAGTATAAACAGCCATATTTTCCTGAAAAATATTCTAAGGTGTTTAATCCGCCTCCTGAACATTATTGTTTTTCTTAGTTTTTTGTTATCTGCCAGTGCAGATAATGGTTTAATTATATCTATAAAAGAAAAAACAAAACAATATGTTTTATATAAAATCAAAAAGCATTTCATTATCAATTGCTTTATTGTCTGTTATTATACTTACCTCATGTAATCTGAAAAATGAAATTGAAGGTAAAATTGAAAGTGAGATCCAAAATGAGTTCGAAAACACATTAGGTACAGACTCTATTGAAGAGGACATCACTAAGATGAAACAATCAGCTGAAGAAATTAAAAACCTGCTTAATAAAGACTCACTCAACGGTGAGCTGGATAAATTAAAAGGAGATTTAAAAGATTCTGCTATAAAAGCTAAAGACAGTGCGGTTTCCAATGCTTATAATAGTTTACTGGATAAACTCAAAAATTAGTTGTATAAGAAAAGGCTTCTGTTAATTTAGGAGTCTTTTTTATTATTTGTTATTGTCTAATTTATTATTAAGATTAGATTAAAACAATATGTTTGACCTTCAAAAATATATCATTGGTTGATAAATTTAGTTTTATCTAACAAATCATCAATGAGATGTTGCTTTTTTCAACAAGATAAAGTGTTATGTATTTTAATATCCGTACTATATTTGCCATCGGATTTTGGTTACCATTTTTATGGTATTAAAAGGGAATCGGGTGTAAATCCCGGACTGTTCCTGCAGCTGTAATCTTCATAAAAAAAAATAATATAAATGCCACTGCCAGATAGGGTGGGAAGGCTTATTATTTGAAGAGAGTCAGAAGACCTGCCAACTTTCATTTTTTCGATGCTTTCAGGATAAAGGCATAGAAAGCTAAACTTTTCCTTTGCGGGTAAGGCCATGCCTTCTATTCTTTATTCTTGCGATTTAATGTATATTAATTAATAAATCATAGAATGAAAAGAATTTTTACTATTGGTCTTTTACTATTTTTACTAACGTTTTCGTCAAAATTATGCGCTCAGTTTACCGAAACAGATATTAAGTTTTGGGTAGGTGAGGGTACAAGTACTGCCGTATTGGTTGTAGATTTTAGAGATGGAAGCAGTGATCCGTCTTTTGCGTGGGGCTACCGTTACAACGAAGGAACCGGGTTAACATTTAAAGATATGCTGGAAGCCATGGCTGCAGTTGAACCAAAATTTATCATTAAGCTGAGCAATATTGGTTTTCTTGAAGATATAACCTATAATAACCATGCTGGTCTTGCCGGACATCCTGATTGGTGGAGTACATGGTCTGGAGACAATCTTCAGGAAATGTATATGAACAGTGGAGTTAGCGAAGAACTGTTAAATGGAAGATGGTATGGAGTATCTTATGGGTTTATGCCTGAAACTGTAGCACCAACAGTTACATACCCTGCTTATAGTTCTACCTGGTTTAATGCTGAAAATGTTACGTATTGGATTGGTGACGGTCAAAACAAATCGGTTATTATTATTGATTTTAATGCAGAAGGTACTGAGCCTGTAACCTATGCATGGGGTATAAAATACAACGGTGTTATTACTGCTGCAACTGCACTTGCTTTAATAGATGAAGCAGATACAAATCTTAACATTACAATTACAAACAACGAAATAACTTCAATTGTTTATAAGGATCTAACAGGTGTAGAAGCAGATGGGAATTTGTGGAATACTTTCAAAGGAACTAATATGTCCAATTGGGTTATAAACAATAACATATCAACTGAACTAACAAATAACAAATGGTTTGGAGCTACGTTTGGTACTGCATCAGCAAGAAGGCCATTTACTCCAATTCCGGCTACAGAGATTGTAAATGGATTAACTGAAAATAACAAGATAGCTTTTACAGTCTATCCTAATCCGGTAGCATCGTTTTTAAATATTAAATCAGATGATGCTGTTCAAAAATCAGAAGTATTAAATATTACCGGACAGACTGTTTTAACGGTTCTAAATTCTAATAGTATTGATTTAAGTAATATTAATACAGGTATATACTTAGTTAAGGTGTATACAGAAAATGGTATGGCTACACAAAAAATAATAAAGCAATAACAACTAAGATTAATGTTTTAAAAACCCGTCTTTTAGGCGGGTTTTATATTTTATAGAAACTTATTAGCTGCCCCAAACACGGTTCTTAAAAATATCGAAAGTTTGCTTCAAATGTCGGTTTACCAATAGAAAAACAACAAGAGCTGCTAACCCATATCCTATAATAGTAAATATTTCCATGTTAGATAGCAGGATAGATTGTTTAGAAACTGATCCGGTAAGTTGCTTGAACGCCAGTTTATAAGCATCGTCTGAATTGTAACCTTTAGCAATAAAATTTTTTGTTATTTGTTCAATGCGGTTTTGCGTTTCGGGATCTTCAGGTATAACAAATTGAGAAAGTTTGGTAAAGTGAATACGCTGTAAATAGACCTGTGTATTTTGGATTATGCAAAACCCTATAGTACTTCCCCAAAATCGTCCGGATACGCCTATAACACCTGCGAAAGGTGCGTATTTATCAGGAACAGATGAGACTGTAAACAATACTAAAGGAACAAACAATGTTCCTACTGCTACACCTTGTAAAATATATGGAAGCGCAATATCATACAACGATGCATCTGGCACAAAAAGGAATGTGAACCAAAAATGGTATATGGCAAATATTGAGAAACCAATTATGAATATAATTTTTGATGCCACACCTTTTGCAGCCATAATGGCTGCAAAAATCATCCCGATTATATTCCCGGCTAAATTGAGGTACTGCACATGTGCAACTCTTGACGGCTCCCAGTTCCAAACCATGTGCATAGTACTATGACACATGTTTAGCGTTGCCCTTGCAATATAGAACAGCAAAAACATGAAAAATCCGGTCCTTAGATTTGCAAACCGAAATACATTCATATCCAGCGAAGGTCGTTTAACCAATATCTGACGCATAACAAAAAGACCTCCCGTTATCATAGCGATAATAAGCGCTAATGTAATTTGAGAAGAATCGAACCAATATTTTTTCTCTCCATAAATCAAGAAATAAGTACCACATAAAATAGAGGTAAGGATAAGCACATAGCTCGCCCAATCAATTTGGTATAAAGGCATTTTTTTATGAAATCGGGTATCATTGAAAGTAAGCATTACCAGGCCTACACATAAAATTTGAAAAATTGCAGAACCATACGCCATATAACTCCAATCATAATTTTCTAACAGCCACACAGCAATATTCATTATAAAAGGAGAAGCAAGAAGTAAAGCTGAGTAATTAATTGTAAAGCCTATAATTACGGCATTTTTAGATTTAAAACGGGTAATAAGCAATTGCCTTAGTGGAATCCATGGCAGAGCCATTAAAACGCCTTCAGCCATTCTTAAAATAATGAACAAAGAAAAGTTCTCTGTATAGACATTAAACACAAAGGTTAACGCCGCAAGACTGTAAATTACGAGAAAATACTTTTTTGGAGGAAAGAATTTAAACAGTCTGCTTTCTATGAGTATTGTAGCCAGAAATGTACCGTAGGTAACACACAAAGAGAACTGTAGATCTTCTGCTTCAACATCAAGGAAGCTTGCAGAATACGTAATGTTAGATGTATATACACCCAACAAAACCATAGAATGTAGCATACAAAAAAACAGGATCGCAATAATTGCCCAGTTGGGAACCCAAGGCTTGAACACACTTGTTGCAGACATAAGGTTATTTGTGTTTTGCGACCACAAGTACATTCATCCCTGCTCTTAGGAAATCAGTCTGTTCATCGCTTGCCCATTTTATTCTGACAGGTATTCTTTGTTCGATCTTTATAAAATTGCCGGTTGCATTATCAGGAGGCAGTAAAGAAAAACGACCGCCACTGGCCGGAGACAATGATTCTATCATACCTGTAAACGCTTTGCCGCTTACAGCATCTGCTTTTACTTCGACTTCCTGACCTATATACAGGTATTCTATTTGGGTCTCTTTAAAATTAGCAGTTACCCATTTCTCTTTGCTAACCACAGAAAGTAATGTTTGTCCTTCTTTGATCATTTGTCCGGGTTGAATTGTTTTTCTTCCGGTCCATCCGTCATAAGGGGCTGTGATTACTGTATAGGAAAGGAATAATGAAGCATTGTCAGCAATAGCTTGTTTTGATTTAATTACCGATTCTGCCATTGGAATTTTAGACGATGCCTCAGAAGTACTTAACGAAGTAGAGTGGATAGCATTAGAAATTTCCTGATAGCGGGCCAGGGCCAGTTCATAATTTGCTTTAAATTTCTCTACCTGCTGTTCGGTAGCTGCGTCTTCTTTTAATAAAGCTACATATCGTTTGTATTCCTCATTAGATCGCCATACTTCAGTTTTTGCAGCCTCCAGTTGCGATTGTTTTACAGAGGTATTACTGCTTGTTGTAGCAACATTTTTCTCAATAGCATTGATACTCTGTTTTGCATTTTCAACATCTGCTAAAGCCATATCCAAATGAGCTTTATATTCACGATTGTCTATTATAATAAGTGTATCTCCTTTATGGACAAATTGATTTTCTTCATAACGGGTTTCCAGTACATACCCTGTAATTCTGGACATGATAGGTGTTACATATTGGTCTACCTGCGCATCATTAGTTTCTTCATGGTTTCTGTGAAAAATATAGAACCATATAGCTAATGCAATACCGCTTGTTACCAATACTATTGAAATAACGGTTATAACTGTGTGGAACGACTTTTGAGCTTTTGACGATTTTTGAGTTTTCATTAATAGATCAGTAAGAATTTAAAATAGAATTATTTATTTAAAATACCGGCAGTGTGCAACAATTCATATCGTTTTACCACGACATCTATATTCAGGGCAATTTTATTATATCTTGCTTGTAATAAGGCATTATCGGCATCTACCATCTCTGTAATCAGTACCAATTGATTCAGATACTTTAATTTTACAATCCGGTAATTTTCGATAGCAAGTTCCAGTGCCTTATCTGCTACTGGAAGCTTGTCTGCTATTTCCTGATGTTGGGTATAATTTTTAAAAAGCCTGTTTTTTTCTTCATTCTTTATAATTTCTAATTCTGTTTGTTGAGCAGCTATTTTTAAGTTGGCCGATTTTACACGCGATCTGTTTTTATACAATCCGGATAGGTTATAAGTCAGTTCGATTCCTACTTGTCCTAAACTATAGAGGTAGGGACTGGGAGGGAAAAACATATAGTTGGGATACCTTAGGTTATAATTTCCGAAAAAACTGATCTTAGGATAATAATTACTTTTGACGATATCTCGTTCTGCTTTTCTAATTTCAATTTCCTGACCTGCAATCTGCATCGGTTCGTTCTTCATTGTTTTATCCAGATAGTAATTATACTCAGAGATCATTGCTTCAGATTCAAGAACAGCAGTAGTATCAATGACCATTTCCTCATCTTCAGGTAATTGCAGTAATGTCTTGAGTTCAAAAAGAGCGATCGACATGTTCTTCTCATTAGTTAACGCATTTAATTCCCTGTCAGATAATTGCAATTCAGCTCGTAGCACTTCATTTTTGGTTACAGTCCCATGTGTATTGAAAGCCTTAACTTCTTTTAGTCGTTCCTGTTCTTCTTTTATGCTTTCTTCTATAATTTCCTGAAGTTTTATCATCTTATAGATCTCCAGAAATATAACGGCAACTCCTAATTGAATGTCGTTTTCAGTTTTTTCGACATTAAGATTCGCAATCTCACGTTCATATTTCGCTTTCTTAATAGTATTATTTATTTTATTACCTTCATAAATAGGCATTCTAAAAGATGAGCTTATATCATAAATTTCAGGAATAGTTTTAATGACAGCTTTGTCTTGTAAAAAGCCACCTTTAAACTCTGTTAAGTTGGTAATACGGGAATAAAGTCCATGAAGGTCAATTTCAGGAAGTCTGAGGTTTTTTGTTTCAGTGATATTATCTTCTGAAAGTTCTTTATTGATTTGGGATTTTAGTATCACTTGATTGTTTGCTTTTGCAATACTTAATGCTTTTGCAAGAGAAATTTTGTGAGGCTGCTGTGCCCGAAGTTGGGTAGAATAGGTGACGCTAAGAAAAATCGACAGCGACGCTAGTGAACAATAACTTTTTAATGACCTTGGAATAATCCAATTTTTAGGATACATAATGTTATCTAATGAATATGATGCAAAGTTCCGCTATTTTATTTGAGACAATAAAACGACTTAAGTCAAACATATATTCATTTCAGACAAATGTTAATGCCAAGGCATTTAGTAGCATTTTTTTGATATATTTTAAATGTAACATCTATCTATTTAGATAAATAGATGTTTTTGTTTCCAATAATAGTAAAGGATTTATAGGGTTTGTGTTATCCTTTTTTCAGGATTTCTTTACCGTTCAGATAATCAGAAGGACGCTGGCCCAAAACTTTGAAAAATGTATTACTGAATGTAGTTACACTACTATAACCTACGGCTTGTGCTACTTCGCTAACAGGAACTTTTTTCTCTAACAATAATTCTATAGCTTTTAAAATTCGCCTGATAGTAAAATATTGGATAAACGACATTCCTAAATCTTTTTGGAATAATCTGTTTAGTGAGCGTTCACTGAATCCAAATCGTTTTGCCAAATCAAAAAACAAAATTGTTTCGCCTAAGTTGGCATCAAGCCAGGCAACAATATTTGTTAAACGTTTGTCTTTGGGAAAGGGTAATGATAATGGAAGATTTGTGAAGCAGACTTCAGGTAAAATAGCCTTGATCGCATTAGCAATAATAAAATTGCGGCCCCCAGGTTTTAAGTTGCCGTTCCACCGGTTGGTGAAAAGCATCATTTGCAACAATAAATCATTAACAGGGTAGATACCCTCATTCTCATAGAATAGATCTTCTTTAGAATTTACGGGAAAATATAAATTCCGCATTATAACTTCTGTAGAATTCGGATGAATACTGTGTGCTATGCCTGCAGGAAGCCAAATAAAATGACGTGCCGGAAGAAAATAGGTTTTTGTCTCGGTAGTAACATGAACAATTCCACCTTCGGTATAAAGCATCTGAGCTTTTTTATGCCTGTGTGTAGGTATCAGTAGTTCTCCCATCAAATCATGGTGACAATAGATACTTTTTATGTCCTTGTCAACATCCTTAATGTAGTATTTATCTTCGGGAGTAATAATAGCATCCATTGTGTTCGTGATGAGGTTTATATCACAATAAAAACTTCGCTTATTTATTAAAATACGATGAGGTTAATGTCTCTATAGGATAGAGAGAACCAGTCAGCAATAGAACGGTTCGTTAATAGACCATGATAGCAGTAAATCCCATGTTTAAGTCCGGCATTACAGCGTATAGAACTTTCTATGCCACCGTCTTCTGCCATTTGTAAAAGAAACGGACTGATAATGTTACTAATTGATATGGAAGCTGTTTTAGAGTAACGTGAAGGAATGTTAGGTACACAATAGTGTATCACGTTATTTTTTACAAATGTAGGTTTCTCATGCGTTGTTACTTCCGATGTTTCAAAGCAGCCACCGGTATCGATACAAACATCAATAATAACAGCGCCTCTTTTCATGTTCTCCACCATTGTTTCACTAACAACAATAGGAGTACGGTTTTTACCGCGCATGGCACCAATTGCAACATCGCATCGCATTAAAGCTTTAAGTAGCGATTTTTCCTGTATGGTTGAGGTAAAAATACGTTGGTTAAGTGCATTTTGAAGGCGGCGTAATTTTGTAATAGAGTTGTCAAATACTTTTACACTTGCACCCAGTCCTAATGCAGTTTTTGCTGCAAACTCGGCTACAGTTCCTGCCCCAATAATTACAACTTCGGTAGGAGGGACTCCTGTTATATTACCCAAAAGCAACCCTTTACCTATTTTTTGGTTAATCATTAGTTCAGCTGCAATAAGTACAGATGCTGTTCCTGCAATTTCACTAAGTGACTTTACAGCCGGGTAAGACCCGTCTTCGTCCTTTATAAATTCAAAGGCCAGAGCTGTAATCTTTTTTGAAGCCAATGCTTCAAAATATTCTTTCTTTTGTGTTTTTAGTTGTAATGCAGAAATGATTAGCGTTTGAGGATTCATCATTTCAATTTCTTTTGTAGTAGGCGGTTCGACCTTAAGTATTACCGGGCAGCCTAATACTTTTTTCGTATCCTGGGTTATCTCGGCTCCCGCGTCACTATATTCCTTATCTGTATAGCTTGAACTCATGCCTGCACCAGCTTCTATCATTACACGATGACCATGTGCTGTAAGCGAATTAACAGCATCAGGGGTAAGGCTTATCCTGCGTTCCTGATAAGATGTTTCTTTTGGTATACCTATAAAAAGTTCACTCTTTTGACGGGTAACTTCAAGTTTTTCTTCCTGTGGCAGTAACTGCTGTTTAGTGAAAGGGGTTAATGATAATGACATGGTTTAGCGGAATATTTGGCTCTAATTTACAAAAAAAACTCTAGTTACTTAACTATTTCACAGTAAGATGACGCCTGCCGTCAGGCAGTTGTTTTATCGTTATAGAAGTATGGTCAATAGGGATTAGATTAGGTGTTTTTTCGGGCCATTCTATTAGGCATAGATTACCCGAATAAAAGTATTCGTCCAGTCCCATATCATACGCTTCTTCTTCCGTATTTATACGATAAAGGTCAAAGTGATATAGTATTTCGCCATTTTCTGTTTCATACTCATTGACTAATGAAAAGGTAGGGCTTGATGTCATGTCTTTAACACCAAGCTGGCGTGCTAAGGCTTTAATGAATGTAGTTTTGCCTACACCCATACCAGCATGAAAGAGTATTGTTTTTTTTATATTTTGCGCCAGTATCTGCTGTGCTGCATTGTCTATTTCCGCCAGGGAAAAGGTAATCTCCATATGATTGGCCGTTATTTTGGATTAAATACTAAGAACGGAATAATCATTTCTTCAAGCGATATACCACCGTGCTGATAACTGTTTCTGTAATAGCTTACGTAGTGGTTATAATTATTTACATAAGCCAGGAAATAGTCATTCTTTGCAAAGATATATGAACTGCTCATGTTTATAGTAGGCAGCTGTATGGCTTTAGGATCTTTAACGTGGTATACATCTCGGTCTTCAAAAGTAAGGCTTCGTCCGGTTTTATATCTAAGGTTAAGGCTGGTATTTTTATCGCCTATTACTTTGCTTGGGTTCTTTACATTTATAGTACCATGATCGGTTGTTAAAATCAATTTAAAACCCATTTGCTGTGCCTGCTGAATCATTTCCAGTAAAGGTGAGTTCCTGAACCAGCTAAGAGTAAGGGAACGGTATGCTTTGTCATTACTTGCCAGTTCTTTAACTACGTCCATTTCTGTTTTAGCATGAGAGAGCATATCAACAAAGTTGTATACAATTGTAGTAAGGTCGTTATCTTTAAGCCCTTTAAAATTATCTACAAGTTTTTTACCGTCTTTATAATTAGTGATCTTATAATACTCCTGTTTTATATTAATTCCAAGACGTTTTAAATGCTCTGTAAGGAATTCGCCTTCAAAAAGGTTTTTACCACCTTCATCTACATCGTTTTTCCAGTACTGCGGATATTTCTTTTCCATTTCAAGGGGTGTAAGTCCTGAGAAAATGGCGTTACGTGCGTATTGTGTTGCTGTAGGCAGAATAGCATAGTATGCAGCTTCTTTTTCCAGTTTGTAGTGATTTGCTACGACACTTTCAAAAGCTTTCCATTGGTCATATCTAAGGTTGTCTATTACAACAAAAAGAATAGGCTTTTTCTTTTGGATCTCAGGTACAACAAGTTCCCTGAAAAGATTATGGGAAAGAACAGGCTTGTCTGCTTTTGGCAAATACCAGTCTTCATAGTTTTTCTCGATAAATTTACCAAACTGGGAGTTTGCTTCCTGTTTTTGAGATTCGAGTATTTCAATCATACTTTGATCTTCAATGTTTTCCAGCTCCAGTTCCCAAAAGATAAGTCTTTTGTACATGTCCACCCAGTCTTCAAAAGAGTTAACCATGCCCATGTCTATAGCGATCTTTCTAAACTCTTTTTGATAATCCAAAGTAGTTTTTTCAGATACTAAACGCGAGTGGTCAAGGTTCTTTTTAAGTGAAAGTAATATCTGGTTTGGGTTTACCGGCTTAATAAGATAATCGGCAATTTTGGATCCAATAGCATCTTCCATTATATATTCTTCCTCACTTTTGGTAATCATAATTACTGGTGTAGAAGATTTTTTTTCTTTTATAAGAGCAAGGGTTTCAAGTCCGCTAAGGCCTGGCATATTTTCGTCAAGAAACACAATATCAAAGTTTTCCTCATCGAAAATATCTAATGCATCTTGTCCATTATTAGCAGTTGTAACCTTATAGTTTTTCTTTTCCAGGAAAAGAATATGTGGTTTGAGCATGTCTATTTCGTCATCTACCCAAAGTATCTTTATCTCATTCATTTTATGAGGGAGTATTATTCGTGAATTTATCGTGCAAGTTAATGGAAAGTAAGGAAATTAAACCTAATTTTTTTATAAAAATGATATACTAAAAACAAGTAAAAGTGTAAAATAGTATGGCATTAAGTGTAAAAATAAAAAAAGGCCTGCAAATATGATTTACAGACCTTCTCCTTCAATAACCTAAAGTAACAAAAAATAACGTTATTATTGTTTTCCAGGCCGTGTTGAAGTTTTTTTAATTGAAGATGTGTTAATTGCATTCGATTTTCTACTATTATCTTCTTCTTTTTTTGCTTTTCTTCTTTCACTGCTTTTTTTTGCCTCTTCATGTTTTTTTGCGTTCCTGTTGAGCCATTAGCGCATCTTTTTCAACCTGTGCCTGGGTTATGGTTCGGGGTTGCCGCAGTGTTTTATCGTGTTTCTCC
Organism: Flavobacterium cerinum; assembly: GCF_004028155.1. Lineage (GTDB taxonomy): Bacteria > Bacteroidota > Bacteroidia > Flavobacteriales > Flavobacteriaceae > Flavobacterium > Flavobacterium cerinum. The sequence continues at coordinate 25,142 of NZ_SBII01000005.1, forward strand.
TGTGTTGCAGCAAATGCATTTAATGCAAAAACTATACTCAGGTTTAACACAATTTTTTTCATAGCAGCTATAAAATTTATTTTCGTAAAATTAGGTATTATGTTCTTATTCAGTTGGCTGCGTCTAAATGATTAACCTATGTTTAACGCTTATTATTAATTTACGTTAATATATCTTACAGCATACAGTAAAAAAGAAGATAATCGCGCTTTTGAGACTTCGTTAATTATTATATTTGTTTAAAATTTAGCAGTACTGTGAGCGAAATAAACAAGCTTAAAATATTAAATGACCCAATTTATGGGTTTATTACCATTACAAATCCGCTGGTATATGACCTTATCCAGCATCCTTACTTCCAGAGACTGCGCAGAATATCGCAAATGGGTATGTCTTACCTTGTTTATCCCGGAGCACATCATACCCGTTTTCATCATGCACTAGGCTGTATGCACATTATGCAAAAAACCATCCAGGTATTAAAATTTAAGGGAACGGATATAAGTACTGAAGAAGAAACCGCACTTAATATTGCCATTTTATTACATGACATTGGGCATGGCCCTTTCTCGCATGCTATGGAACATAGTATTGTTGAGAATGTAAATCATGAAGCTATTTCGTTATTGTTTATGGATAGGCTGAATCAGATTTTTGAAGGCAAATTAACGTTGGCTATACAAATTTTTAAAGGAGAATATCATCGAAAATTTATGCTGCAGCTAATTTCCAGTCAGCTGGATATGGATCGTATGGATTATCTTAAGAGAGATAGTTTTTATTCGGGTGTAGCAGAAGGTAATATTAATTCTGAACGGTTGATCCAAATGTTCGATGTTCAGGATGATATGCTTGTTATTGAAGAGAAAGGAATTTATTCTGTCGAGAAATTTCTTGTAGCGCGCAGGTTGATGTATTGGCAGGCTTATTTGCATAAAACCAGTGTAGCTGCTGAACTTATCCTTACCAAAATTCTTAAAAGAGCTAAAGAACTCACTCAACAAGGTGTAATCTTATCTTCAAGTGATCCGCTTCAATTCTTTTTACAGAATAAGATTAATCTGGAAGATTTTAATGAAGAGGTACTTACTAAATTTTCGTACCTTGATGACTTCGATATCATGGGGGCTATTAAATCATGGCAGTTTAACGATGATTATGTATTAAGTGAATTAAGTAAAATGATCATTAATCGTGATTTACTTAAAATAAAAATGCAGGCCGAAAAAGTAGATAAGTCTCAGGTGATAGAATTACGTGATCGTTTAATGAAATTGAATAATTTATCAGAAAAAGAAGCCGATTATTTTGTATTTAAAGGTAAAATCAAAAATCAGGCCTACAATAAAACAGGTGAACCGATACATATATTAAAGAAAGACCGTACCATAGAAGATGTTGTTGATGCATCTGATCAGCTGAATTTAAAGGCATTGTCTAAACCCGTTACTAAGTATTACCTGTGTTTTCCAAAAGTGCTTTTGGAAAAAGCAGCATGTTAATTTAATTTTATATTTTTGTCGGGATGAAATTTACAGCAGAACAAATAGCAGGCATACTAGAAGGCGATGTTGTGGGTAACCCACAAGCCGAAGTACATAAGCTGGCTAAAATAGAGGAGGGGACAGAAGGTTCACTTACTTTTTTAGCTAACCCAAAGTACCTGCACTATATATACTCTACACAGGCAACCATTACTATTGTAAACAGGACCTTTGAGCCCGAAAGTGAAATAACAACGACTCTTATTAAGGTAGATGATGCCTATAAATCTTTTTCTAAGTTACTTGAATACTATAATCAGGTGAAACTTATGAAGTCTGGAATTGAGCAGCCATCTGTACTATCCGAGAATGTAACATATGGAGAAAATCTATATCTTGGAAGTTTTTGCTATATTGGCAAGAATGTAAAAATTGGTGATAACGTAAAAATATATCCTAATAGTTTCGTAGGAGATAATGTAACCATTGGCGATAATACTATTCTTTTTGCAGGCGTTCGTGTTTATTCGGAAACAGAAATAGGTAAAGGATGTACATTGCACTCAGGATCAATTATTGGGTCAGATGGTTTTGGTTTTGTACCAAATGAAGAAGGTGTATATAGCAAAATACCACAAATTGGCAACGTTATATTAGAAGATAATGTAGATGTAGGTTCATGTACAACAATAGACAGAGCTACATTAGGTTCTACAATTATTAAAAAAGGGGTTAAACTGGATAATCAAATCCAGATTGCTCACAATGTTGTAATTGGAGAGAACACCGTAATAGCTTCCCAAACAGGTGTAGCCGGCTCTACTAAAATTGGAAGCGGATGCATTATAGGTGGACAGGTGGGCATTGTAGGGCATATTACGATTGGTAATAATGTACGCATTCAGGCACAATCGGGTGTTGGGAAAAGTATTGCCGATGGAGAAACCGTTCAGGGTAGTCCTGCGTTAGGATATTCTGATTTTAATAAATCGTATGTTCATTTTAGGAATTTAACTAAAATTGTAGCCGATATAGAGGAATTAAAGCAACTAAGCAAACAATAAATTAAAATAACAGATAATGGTTAAACAAACCACAATCAAAAGTGATATTTCATTAAAAGGTGTTGGCCTGCACACAGGAAAAGAAGTTACAATGACTTTTAAACCGGCACCTGTAAACAATGGATATTCTTTTGTAAGGGTCGATTTAGAAGGACAGCCTGTTGTTGAGGCAGATGCTAATTATGTAGTAAACACACAGCGAGGTACTAATCTTGAAAAGAAAGGTGTAAAGATTCAAACATCAGAACACGTCCTTGCAGCATTTGTAGGCTGTGATGTTGATAATGTAATTATTGAACTGGATGCTTCTGAACCGCCTATTATGGATGGATCTTCTAAATTTTTTGTAGAAGCTATAGAAAAAGTAGGTGTTGAAGAGCAGGATGCTGAGCGTGTAGTATATGTAGTTAAAGAGGTTATCTCTTATACTGATGAAGCTACAGGGAGCGAAATCATAGTAATGCCTTCTGATGATTATCAGGTTACAGCTATGGTAGATTTTGGTACTAAAGTTTTAGGAACCCAAAACGCTACTCTTAAGAATATGGCAGATTTTAAAACAGAAATTGCTGATTCACGTACGTTTAGTTTTCTTCATGAGCTTGAAGCACTTTTACAAAACGGCCTTATTAAAGGTGGAGACCTTAACAATGCTATTGTTTATGTAGATAAAGAGATTTCTCCGGAAACTATGGAGAGCCTTAAAGTTGCATTTGGTAAAGATAGTATTACTATTAAGCCAAATGGAATTCTGGATAACCTTACGTTGCATTACCCTAACGAAGCTGCACGACACAAACTGCTTGATGTAGTTGGTGATCTGGCACTTATCGGGACAAGAATCAGAGGCAAGGTAATAGCAAACAAGCCAGGGCATTTTGTTAACACTCAATTTGCTAAAAAAATGTCTAAGATCATTAAGACAGAACAGCGTAACCAGGTACCGGTGTATGACCTGCACAAGGAGCCGCTTATGGATACAGTAAAAATAATGAGTATACTGCCTCACCGCTCTCCATTCTTACTAGTAGATAAAATACTGGAAATGAGTGATAGTCATGTGGTAGGGCTTAAGAATGTGACAATGAATGAAAGCTTCTTCGTAGGTCACTTTCCGGGTGCTCCGGTAATGCCGGGTGTACTTATAGTTGAGGCTATGGCTCAGACAGGGGGGATTCTTATCCTTAGTTCTGTACCGGATCCGGAAAACTACCTTACTTATTTTATGAAAATAGACAACGTGAAATTTAAGCATAAGGTACTTCCTGGCGATACGCTTGTATTTAAGTGCGATCTTATTTCTCCTATCAGGAGAGGTATTTGTCACATGCAGGCTAACGCTTATGCTAATGGAAAACTAGTTGCCGAAGCAGAACTAATGGCACAAATAGCCAAAAACAGTTAAAAAAAAGATTGTATGAATCAACCGTTAGCATATGTACATCCGGGCGCAAAGATCGCTAAAAATGTAGTGATTGAGCCTTTTACCACTATCCATAACAACGTAGAAATAGGTGAAGGAACGTGGATAGGATCTAATGTTACTATTATGGAAGGTGCCAGGATTGGCAAAAATTGCAATATATTTCCGGGAGCTGTAATCTCTGCAGTACCTCAGGACCTTAAATTTGGAGGAGAAGAATCATTGGCGATAATTGGCGACAATTGTACTATACGAGAGTGTGTTACTGTAAATAGGGGAACTATAGCATCCGGACAAACAGTAATTGGAAAAAACTGCCTTATCATGGCAACTGCTCACGTTGCACACGATTGTCATATTGGAGACAATGCAATCATTGTAAATGGTGTGTTGCTTGGCGGACACGTAACCATAGGAAACTATGCGATTATTGGTGGTTTATCTGCCGTTCACCAATTTATTAGTGTTGGAGACCATGCCATGATTTCTGGAGGTTCTTTATTAAGAAAAGATGTTCCGCCTTATACTAAGGCTGCAAAAGAACCACTTTCATATGTGGGTATTAATTCTGTAGGTTTAAGAAGAAGAGGTTTTTCTCCTGAGAAAATCAGAGAAATTCAGGATATTTACAGAATATTATACCAAAAAAATTACAATACCACTCAAGCTTTAAGTATTATTGAAGCTGAAATGGAAGCAACTCCTGAGCGTGATGAAATAATCATGTTCATCAGAAATTCTACAAGAGGTGTAATGAAAGGATATACAGGGATTTATTAAATCCATAAAAAGAAAAAAATAAACAAACAAACAGTAAAATGGCAAGTACATCAGATATCAGAAACGGATTATGCATTAAGTTTAATCATGATATATATAAAATTATTGAATTTCTTCACGTTAAACCAGGTAAAGGCCCGGCTTTCGTAAGAACCAAACTAAAAAGCCTTACTAACGGAAAAGTATTAGACAATACATTTTCTGCGGGACACAAAATTGAAGATGTAAGAGTTGAAACACACAAATTCCAATTCTTATACCCAGAGGGTGATCAGTACCACTTTATGCATGTTGAATCTTACGAGCAAATATCTCTTCATAGAGATATTCTGGATGCTCCGGATCTTCTAAAAGAAGGGGAAATGGTTATGGTTATCATTAATACTGAAACTGATGCTCCTCTATCTGTAGATATGCCGGCTTCTGTTGTTCTTGAAGTTACTTATGCCGAGCCAGGTGTTAAAGGAAATACAGCTACAAATGCAACTAAGCCTGCTAAGGTTGAAACGGGTGCATCTGTAAACGTACCTTTATTTATTAATGAAGGCGATAAAATTAAAATCGATACAGCTACAGGTCAGTACATGGAGCGCGTAAAGGAGTAAATTTATTTTAAAAGCTTGAAGATGTAATAATTTTCAAGCTTTTAAATTATAATATTTTTCAAATAGTAAGTATGAAGTTCCCAAGTGTTTTTCCTTTAAAAGAAATTGCTGCCATTATTGACAGTGAATATGTGGGTGATGATAATTTTCCGGTACATGGCATGAATGAAATTCATGTTGTTGAGCCAGGCGATATTGTTTTTGTAGATCATCCGAAATATTATGACAAAGCATTACAGTCGGCAGCGACTATAGTACTGATTAATAAGCAGGTTGATTGCCCTGCAGGAAAAGCATTATTGATTTCAGATGATCCATTTAGAGATTTTAATAAGCTTACAAGACATTTTAGACCATTCCAATCTTCAAATACATCTATTTCAGCAACAGCTCAAATAGGAGAGGGAACCGTTATACAGCCTAATTCATTTGTAGGTAATAACGTAAAAATTGGCTCTAATTGTTTAATCCATTCAAACGTTAGTATCTATGATAATACGATTATTGGTGATAATGTAATTATCCATGCCGGTACGATCTTAGGTGCTGATGCATTTTATTATAAGAAAAGACCTGAAGGTTTCGACCAGCTTTTATCTGGTGGCAGGGTAATAATACATGACAATGTTGGTATTGGCGCTTTATGTACTATTGATAAAGGAGTTACAGGAGATACCACTATTGGAGAAGGTACAAAAATAGATAATCAGGTTCATGTTGGACATGATACAGTTATTGGTAAAAAATGCTTAATTGCATCACAAACAGGCATTGCAGGTTGTGTTGTTATTGAAGATGAAGTTACATTATGGGGTCAGGTAGGAGTTGCAAGTGGCATTACCATTGGTAATAAAGCGGTTTTAATGGCACAATCAGGTGTTAGTAAATCCTTAGAGGGTGGTAAATCTTACTTTGGATCACCTGCGGAAGAAGCTAGAGAAAAAATGAAGCAGCTTACCTATGTAAAGCGTATACCGGAAATATTGGAAAAACTTAAATAAGATGAGTGCAAAAGAACTTGTAGCAGAATATTATGAATCCCAAGCTTTTCGAACTGCCGAGGGTATAGGTCGTTATATACATGAAGAAGTTGTTGTGCAATGGCATAGTTCTAAAGGTTATCTTCAACTGGAAAAAAATGATATTTTAACCTTTGCTGCCGAGCTTGATAAGTCATATAGTGCCCAGCGTTTATTCATATCTCATATAATTTCAGAAGGCGATGCCGTTACAGTACGTTACACGCATTATGTTAATCCTTTTGAGAGTCCTGCCGATGAAATGATTCTAGCTCATTTTGTTATCATCTGGGAAATAAAAGACAAACAGCTTTATAAAGGCTATTTAATGAGTCAGCTAGGTTAAGTTCTTATTTTTTTAGTAAAATATGTTTATAAAAATAGGCCAAAGCTTTAATTATATTTTACAAAAAGCCTATTTTTGCATCACGATTTAAAAATAATTTAAAAAATATATCATGAGTGTTTTAGTTAATAAAGATTCCAAGATAATTGTTCAGGGATTTACAGGAAGCGAAGGAACTTTCCACGCTACCCAAATGATCGAATATGGTACTAATGTAGTAGGAGGTGTAACGCCAGGTAAAGGTGGTACTACTCACTTAGATCGTCCTGTATTTAACACTGTAAAAGATGCAGTAGAAATTGCTGGTGCAGACACAACTATTATTTTTGTTCCGCCTGCTTTTGCTGCAGACGCAATTATGGAAGCTGCTGAAGCAGGTATCAAAGTAATTATTACTATTACTGAAGGTATTCCTGTTGCAGACATGATTAAAGCTTATGACTACATACAAGATAAAGATTGCCGTTTAATAGGCCCTAACTGCCCGGGTGTTATTACTCCGGGAGAAGCTAAAGTAGGTATCATGCCTGGTTTTGTATTTAAAAAAGGTGAAGTAGGTATCGTTTCTAAATCAGGAACTCTTACTTATGAAGCTGCTGACCAAGTTGTAAAACAAGGTTTAGGTATTACTACAGCTATCGGTATTGGTGGTGATCCAATCATAGGTACAACCACTAAAGAAGCTGTTGAGCTATTAATGAATGATCCGGAAACTAAATGTATCGTTATGATTGGCGAAATTGGTGGGCAACTTGAAGCTGACGCTGCTAAGTGGATTAAAGCTGATGGTAACAGAAAGCCGGTTGTTGGTTTTATCGCTGGAGAAACTGCTCCTAAAGGCCGCACAATGGGTCACGCTGGTGCTATCGTTGGTGGTGCTGATGATACAGCTGAAGCTAAAAAACGTATCATGAGAGAGAATGGTATACATGTGGTAGATTCTCCTGCTGAAATTGGTAAAAAAGTAAAAGAAGTTTTAGGTTAATCCCTTTCTTCTTCTAAATATAAAAGCTCCATTTATGGGGCTTTTTTTATGTTTTATTGTAAGTCGTATTTTATTTCATAATAGAGTAAAAATCGATTTTAGACTTCAAATTAAATAAGAAACCCAGTAATAATAATTGTTATTACCGGTTTTCTTATTTTTATAAATAGGTGAGTACATTTTTTACGATATAATTATTATCTATTTATATGATTCGGAAGTATATTTACGATGGTTGTGTTACAAATAAAATTTATGAAAAAAGCTTTTCCTCCAATAATAGATATAGATTCTAAAATTTTAATATTAGGTACTATGCCTGGAGAAAAATCATTAGAGTTACAGGAATATTATGGAAATAGAGGTAATCAATTCTGGAGGCTTTTATTTGGATTAATGAGTAAAGAATTGAGTCTTGATTATGCTATTAAAAAACAGTTGTTAAAAGAAAATTATATTGCTCTTTGGGATGTACTTGAATATTGTGAGAGGGAGGGAAGTCTGGATAGTAAAATAAAGAATGAAATTCCGAATGATTTCAAATCCTTCTATAAAAGCTATCCTAATATTAAGAACGTGTTTTTTTCAAGTAAAAATGCGGCAATTTATTATGATAAGTATGTAGGTAAGAATAAAGATATAACTTATGAAATTCTGCCATCGCCCAGCGGGGCAAATGCGACAAAATCCTTTGCTGAAAAATTACAAATATGGAGGGAAAAAATTTTGCCGCTAATTGGGTAATTAACGGCAAAATTTGTTTAGACAATTTTTAAGACGTAAAATATTTTCTCAGTCTTTTCTGCTTATAACTTCTTATACGGTTATTTACAAAAAGTTTCATTCTTAGCTTAAAATTACCCCAATTCATCTACTCTTCATTTATGGTTTGTGAGTGCAAGTTCATCATTTGAATTTTATTTGCGTAAAAAAATATGTTAAAAATATAAGATTTAATAAATAAATTATAAAAAATTAACCCTGCTTATTTGTAAACAATATGTTTGTTAATTGTTAATTTTTTATACATAACACATGGTTTAAATTCATTTAAAGCTTCTGATTTATTTTTTTATGATATTTTAACTTAAATTAATGTTTTGTGCTTATTTTTTTATATATTTATGTAATAATTAACAGGTTAGAAGAAGTGTTTGGCTTCGAGTTTTATTATTACTTACCTAATTTTTTAGTTTTGTTTATGAAAAATAGTTAAAACTGAAAGTGCTAACACCTTATAGTCCTTTCAAATGTATCTTGAAACTAACAGTTTAAATCACTGGATTATGAGAATGTTTAATTTTATTGCTTCAGTAGTTGCCTTTGTTGCAGCTTTATTTTATCTAATTTTAGATTTCCCCAATTTGGATAATTTTAATGGTGTAATCTATTTTTTATTGATGATAATATTACTTGTTATTTGTATAACGGGAATTATTTTTAACGCACCGGTTGTTCCTAAATCAATAAAGAGAGTAAAGAATAGCTATTGATAAACACTTATGTGAATATTGTTTTTAGTTGTAAATTTTTATAAAAAAGGCCGCTCAATTTGAGCAGCCTTTTTGTTTATAATACAAAAGTTATAGATTATTTACCATTCTTTTGGTTTTTCATTTCTTTTTCGATCATATCATAGAACTGATCGATTTTTGGCAATACAAGAATTCTTGTTCTTCTGTTTGTAGATCTGCCTTCAGCTGTGTCATTACCTGTTAGTGGCACATATTCACCACGACCAGATGCAACAAGTCTTTTTGGATCGATACCAAAATCGTTTTGTAGTATCCTTACGATAGATGTAGCGCGCTTAACACTTAAATCCCAGTTGTCTTGTAGTACAGGGTTTTTAATTGGCACATTATCTGTGTGTCCTTCAACCATACATTCAAAGTCTGGTTTGTCAAGAACGATTTTAGCAACTTTACCTAAAATTTCTTTAGCTCTGTCTGTTACCTGGTAGCTTCCGCTTTTAAATAACAATTTGTCTGCTAAAGAGATATAAACTACACCTTTTTCAACATTAACTTCAATATCCGGATCGTTAACACCCACTGCTCTTTTGATACTTGTTACAAGAGCAAGTGTTACAGAATCTTTACGGGTTAATGCATCCTGAAGTCTTGTAATTTTAAGATCTTTCTCTTTTAAGCTTTCTAATGACTTTTCGATGTTTTCTGCTCCCTTAGAAGAGAGAGTGGTAAGGTTACCAACAGTACTCATAAGTTCAGATTTATCTTTTTTAAGATCATTGAGATGGTTTGCCATTGCATCCTTTTCAGTAAGACAGGTGTTCAGTTTAATAGTAGCACTATTTAGCAAATCCTGGATTTCTTTATTTTTAGATTCCAGTTCGGCAATTTTTTTCTTAGACCCGCATGAAGTCAGCGTCATTGCTGATAGCGTAAGTAATAAAATGGCTCTTCTCATAAAATTCAAATTTTAAATTTTAACAAAATTAAGTATTAATAAAAAAATAGTAACGCGTTTGACTATAAACTATTGTTAAAATTTTTATCAAATATCTTGCCTTTTGTTATATAATACAAGTAAATAATACTGGTTGTTTTATAGTAATTTCGGTACTGCTTTGACTCTCTTTTGTTTAAGAAATAAAAAAGTTTTAAATAAAAATATAAATGAGCTTTTAAAATAGCTAAAAGATGTTTGAATTCACCTTTTAGAAGAAATCGTATACCTGCCAGTCCATCCATAAGCATCCTTATAAAAAGAATGGGGATTAATTTTGACGCAGGAAGATTTTTAATCATCATCCAAAGTGAATTCCTGAAATTTAAAAAAGTCTTTTTTGGATTACCGGCAGTGAGAGTTGCTCCACCTATATGATAAATGACCGAATTGAAGCAAAAGCGAACTTTAAAGTTCTTATTAAATGCACGCCAGCAAAGATCTATTTCTTCCTGGTGGGCAAAAAAGTCTTCGTCAAAACCATTTAGACTATGGTAGACTTCTTTACGAATAAAAAAACAAGCTCCTGAGGCCCAAAATAACTCTATATTAGTATCATACTGACTTTTATCTTCTTCAAGTGTTTCAAAGATACGACCGCGGCAAAAAGCGAATCCATATTTATCTATAAATCCACCTGCTGCACCCGCATATTCAAAATGGGTCTTGTTATTATAATCCAGAATTTTAGGTTGTATAATAGCTGTTTCAGCATCTTTGTCAAAAAGCTCTATTGCAGCAGTGATCCACCCTTCAGTTACTTCTACATCTGAATTGACCAATACATAGATATCTTCTTCGACTGATTTCAATGCTTCATTGTATCCCTTTGCATACCCAAAATTACCTTTGTTTCCAATGACCTTAATATCTGGATAAGTCGTGCTTATAAATTCAATAGAATCATCAGTAGAGGCATTGTCTGCTACATATATCACTGCTTCCTGCGAATGTTTTACAACTGATGGTAAAAACTGCTCTAATAGCTTTTTACCATTCCAGTTTAAAATTACAACGGCTATACTTTTCATTTGGCTGGTTTATATTCGGGAAGATCCTGCAGGAAAAAGTATTTTTCCTGTTCGTAATCCATTTGGCAAAAGTAATGATTTAGCCCATTTGTAACCATCATATGCATAGCATTTAAAGACATGTTGTAGCGGGCGATCTGATCAAAAGTACTTTGGGAAATCGTTATACCCGGAGCTTTACATTCAACTAATAAAAAAATAGATCCATCAGGCTGAAATACAACAATATCATATCGTTTTGTTAGTCCGTTTACCTTAACTGTTTTCTCCACGTTTACATGCGATTTTGGATACATTTTTTGTTCAAGTATATATTTAACAACATGTTGTCTTACCCATTCTTCAGGAGTAAGAATGATAAATTTTTTACGGATTTCATCAAAAATAGCGACCTTATTTTCACTATTTTTGAAACGGAATGTATAATCGGGAAAATTCAACTTTTGCATCAGGCAAATTTAAGTTTTTTGGTTATACATACAGTAGAAATGTTATAAACACCAGCTGACTGTGGATGAAGTTGTAAAGATCGTTAATGAAATTAAACAGGGTAATATAAAACCTATTTATTTTTTAATGGGTGAAGAGCCTTATTATATTGATAAGCTTACCGAATATATTGAAAATAATATACTGACTGAGGAAGAGAAAGGCTTTAACCAGATGGTTTTGTATGGAAAAGACGTATCTATAGAAGATGTTATATCTAATGCTAAACGCTATCCAATGATGGCAGACAGGCAGGTTGTTATTGTTAAGGAAGCTCAGGAGTTATCGCGCACCATAGAGAAGTTGGAGAGCTATGCTGAAAATCCACAAACTACAACGGTATTGGTTTTTGCTTATAAATATAAAACACTCGATAAACGTAAAAAAGTTACCAAAATGCTTGAAAAAGCAGGGGTTGTTTTTGAAAGTAAAAAGATGTACGACAATCAGGTAGGGGATTGGATCAAGCGTATACTGTCGGGTAAAAATTATGGAATAGAACCAAAAGCGGCAGCTATGCTTGTTGAATTTTTAGGTACAGATCTTAGTAAAATAAGCAATGAACTGGATAAACTAATGATCATTCTTCCAAAAGGTAGCACGATCACGCCTAAAGTCATTGAAGATAATATAGGGATCAGTAAAGATTATAATGTTTTTGAATTGCGTAAAGCAATAGGAGAGAAGGATCAGTTAAAAGCGTATAAAATTGCCGATTACTTTTCGCAGAACCCTAAGGATAACCCTCTGGTTATGACTACAGGCCTTGTGTTTGGTTTCTTTTCGCAATTATTACAGTATCATGGGTTAAAAGATAAAAATCCATCTAATGTTGCAAAACTATTAAAAGTCAATCCTTATTTTGTAAAAGATTATGATATTGCATTACGTAATTATCCTATGAAAAAAGTAAGCGCTATTGTGGCTACGCTACGCGATATTGATGTTAAAAGTAAAGGTGTTGGCGTTACTGCTATACCACAATCTGACCTGCTGAAAGAGATGCTTGTAAAGATTTTTAATTAAGCTTTTAAATCACGATATTTGCAGGCTAAAATTTGAATGAGAGAAACATGGGAATGAATAAAAATACTATCTTAGGATGGGCTGCTTTTATAATGGTGTTGATGGGATTGCTGCTTATTAGCCTAGGTGCTTTTAGATATGATGATGTTGCTGGATGGGGCTTTGCTGCCGTAGGTATTGGATTCTTTGCTATTGCATGGGTGTTCAGTTCACTAAAAGGTAGGGTATAATAAATTTGAAACTTGAAATAAATAGAATATGTCAGACGATAAAAAAGTAATATTTTCAATGTCCCGGTTGTCAAAAACCTATCCGGGAGCTCAAAAACCAGTATTAAAAGATATTTATCTTAGTTTTTTTTATGGAGCTAAAATTGGTATTCTTGGTTTAAATGGTTCTGGTAAATCATCGCTATTAAAAATTATTGCCGGTGTAGATAAAAACTACCAAGGCGATGTAGTGTTTTCTCCGGGATATACTGTGGGTTATCTTGAACAGGAACCACAGCTTGATGAAAACAAAACTGTAATTGAAATAGTTCGTGAGGGTGTTGCTGAAACAGTTGCACTGCTTGACGAATTCAATAAGATAAATGACCAGTTCGGACTTCCGGAAGTATATGAAGATGCAGATAAAATGCAGAAGCTGATGGACCGTCAGGCTGAACTTCAGGATAAGATTGATGCTTCTGGGGCTTGGGAGCTTGATACAAAATTGGAAATTGCAATGGATGCTTTACGTACACCAGAGCCTGATACCCCAATTAAAGTGCTTTCTGGTGGTGAAAAAAGACGTGTTGCATTATGCCGTCTTTTATTACAACAACCGGATGTATTATTATTGGATGAGCCTACCAACCACTTGGACGCAGAAAGTGTACTTTGGTTGGAACAACATTTGGCTCAATATGAAGGGACTGTAATTGCAGTAACACACGACCGTTACTTCCTTGATAATGTTGCTGGCTGGATTTTAGAACTTGACAGAGGAGAAGGTATTCCATGGAAAGGGAATTATTCTTCATGGCTTGATCAAAAATCGAAACGTATGGAGCAGGAAGAAAAAACAGCATCTAAACGTAGAAAAACACTTGAACGAGAGCTTGATTGGGTAAGACAGGGTGCCAAAGGCCGTCAGACCAAACAAAAAGCGCGTTTACAAAATTACGACAGGCTTTTAAATGAAGATCAGAAAGAGCTTGACGAAAAACTAGAAATTTATATCCCAAACGGGCCAAGGCTTGGTACCAATGTTATCGAAGCTAAAGGCGTTGCTAAAGCATATGGAGATAAATTATTATATGATAATCTTAACTTCACACTTCCTCAGGCAGGTATTGTAGGTATTATTGGTCCTAACGGTGCTGGTAAAACGACTATCTTCAGAATGATCATGGGTGAAGAAACACCAGATGCAGGAGAGTTTACAGTAGGTGAAACAGTGAAGATTGCTTATGTAGATCAATCGCACTCTAACATCAATCCGGAAAAAAGTATATGGGAAAACTTCTGCGATGGTCAGGAGCTTATAATGATGGGGGGAAGACAGGTTAACTCACGTGCTTATTTAAGCCGATTTAACTTTAGTGGAAGTGATCAGAACAAAAAAGTAAATACATTATCAGGGGGTGAGCGTAATAGGCTTCACTTAGCCATAACGCTTAAAGAAGAGGGTAACGTGTTGCTTCTGGATGAGCCTACCAATGATCTTGATATTAACACACTTCGTGCGCTTGAAGAAGGTTTAGAGAACTTTGCAGGTTGTGCGGTAGTAATTTCTCACGACAGGTGGTTCCTTGACAGGGTATGTACTCACATACTTGCATTCGAAAGCAATTCAGAGGTATATTTCTTTGAAGGCAGTTTCTCTGAATATGAAGAGAACAGGAAAAAACGTCTTGGCGGCGATCTGGCTCCTAAACGTATCAAATACAAAAAATTGATAAGAAACTAATTGAAATAGAAAAACCCCGCAATTGCGGGGTTTTTTATTATAAAATCAACATTGATTTTTAAAATCTGTATCTTACACCAAGTGCAATATCCGGACCAAAGTTATCTTCTCTGTAATCATCTCCAAAGTAAACTTCTGGTCTAAAGTCAAGAGATAGCTGTAAAGGGAAATCGAAGTTATATTCGATACCTATATCTCCTGCAATGAATAAGAATGTTCCGCTGTCATCATTGCCTTTAGCCCATGGCGGAAGGTCATCATTGAATTCCCATGTTCCTAAACCTCCACCTACACCGGCATACCAATTAAAGCCTCCTTCAATGTTCCATACCCATTGGTATAAACCAGCAAGTTTTATGGCATCATAATAATCGGTATTACGCCATCCCAAGTCAAATTCCAATCTGTTTTTTGTAGAAAGACTTCTTTGATAAGAAACTTCACCGCCAAAACCGTCATTATCCCCAAGGCGTAAACCAATAGCGTTTTTTCTGTCCTGTGCATTTGAGCTAAATGCTAATCCAATTAGCAAAAAAGCCGATAATACTAATTTTTTCATAATGATTTATTGGGTTATTATGATTCAAAAATAACCCCAATGTTCAGCATGAATATACGACTGTTAAATTTTTAACTGTTATGATTATGTTAAAGAATTAATCAACATTGTAGTTTACCAGTGTTTCTACCTGATGCTCAGTGCCTGACTGAGGTATTGGTAATTGAAAATCAGGCAGAGGAATTTCTTCCAATTCATAATTAATATCTGTAGTTGCATTAACGACACCTATGTTTTCTGCATAATATTGGGTAGAAACTACTACATTTTGAGGTTTCAAAAGAGGAAATGCTATAGGGAAACCAGACAGTCCTGCAGTAATTTCTAAGTTAAGCGTAATTTCTACAGGCCTAACATTACTGTAATTTTGCTGACCTGAAGTGTAATTTGCTAATGTTGCTTTTGTTTTTGAAGTAAGTTTGTAATTAAATTTTATTTTGAATCCTTCAATTTCCTGTTCAAGAGTTCCGCTTACTGTTCCGAGTTCTGTGTTTTCTGCGGCATTTTGATCGAAAATAATAAAATTTGATACAGCGATATTTATTGGTAAATCTGCAGCAAAATCTAGTCCGGCATTGCCGGTAAGGTAAATTTTACCATTATCATATCTTATTGCATTTTTATTTAATGCATTTGAAAAAAATCCGAAAGGTTGGTCTTTGGTTCTTAATTTTTGGAAAGTACTACCATTGATAATAGTGTCATTTGCGACATACAATGAATCCCTTCCGCTTATTGTTGAATTTTGAACATCATACACCCAGTAATTCCCAATATTAGATGGAAGGAAAGTATTGGTTGGAGTGGGGTTATTGTTGTTTCCATTATCGTCATCACTTGAACAGGAAACAATAAAGAGACTTAAAATAAATAATAAATAAGTTTTTTTCATGGTTGTAATAGTTTGATTAGGTGTGCTAATATAACTAACAATTTTTAAATGAAAACTTATTTGTCTGTAAATAATAAGGTTGCAATAAGCTGATGACCAAGTTTGGTTTCAAATTCAAAATAATCTTCTTCTTCAACTTTTTCAACATCGGCATGACGGTACATTTTCCATCGTTTCTTATTGTACTCCAGTGCAGTAAGGTTTTCTATCCAGTCACCCGAGTTTAAATACATTACACTGCCTTTCTTGTTTTCTTTACGTGTAATTACAGGTTCATGTATATGCCCGCAAACAACATAATCATAATTGTTTTCTATAGCTAAATCTGCTGCTGTAGTTTCGAAATCAGATATGAACTTAACGGCCTTCTTTACTCCCGATTTTATTTTTTTGGATAGTGAATATGGCTCTTTCCCCATTTTCATTAAAACCCAATTAATAAGTCTGTTCAAAAGTATAAGGTAATCATAGCCAATGCCTCCCAGTTTTGCGATCCACTTAGCATGATGTACAGAGCTATCGAAAACGTCACCATGAAAAAACCAAGCTTTTTTTCCGTCCAGTTCCAGTACTACTTTATCTACTATTGAAAAATTACCCATTGATGTATCGCTAAATTTACGTAACATCTCATCATGGTTACCTGTTATATAGTATACTTTAGTTCCCTTTGAAGCGAAATCAAGAAATTTTTTTACAACTTTTAAATGATTTTTAGGGAAATAGGATTTTCTAAACTGCCAAATGTCAATAATATCACCATTAAGAATTAGGGTTTTGGGCTTAATTGTAGAGAGGTAGGCTAAAAGCTCTTTAGAATGGCAGCCGTAAGTACCTAAATGTATATCAGACAAGACTACAAGATCAACATTCCTTTTTTTCATTGAGGGTGTTTTTTCTTCTGCAAAGTACTCCTATATATATAAAGGTATGTTTAAGCGATTGTTATTAAAATATCATAAATCCTAAATTGGAGTTAAGCTTATAACTGAACTATTTATTTTAATTATTAAGCGGAAGGAATTACATTTGTTAAAAATAGTACACATGGCAGGAAATACATTTGGAAATATATTTAAACTAACAACTTTTGGCGAATCACATGGTGATGCTATTGGAGGGATCATAGACGGATGTCCTCCGGGAGTAACTCTTGATATGGATGCAATACAGTATGAACTTAACAGAAGAAAACCTGGTCAGTCGGCTATTGTGACACAACGAAAAGAAAATGATAATGTTCAGTTTCTGTCAGGGATATTTGAAGGGAAGACAACAGGAACACCGATTGGGTTTATAGTACCTAACACAAACCAGAAATCAGATGATTATTCTCATATAAAAGATGTTTACAGGCCTTCACATGCTGATTATACCTACGATAAAAAATATGGTATAAGGGATTATAGAGGTGGAGGAAGAAGTTCTGCGCGAGAAACTATAAGTCGTGTTGTAGGTGGGGCAATTGCTAAGCAGCTTATGCCGGATATTAAAATTAATGCTTTTGTGTCTTCGGTTGGGGATATCTTTATTGATAAGCCCTATCAGGCTCTTGATTTTTCACTTATAGAAAGTAATGATGTTCGTTGCCCAGATTTGGACACTGCAAAGAAAATGGAAGATTATATCAAGCAGATAAAAAAAGAAGGTGATACAGTAGGAGGAACAATTACTTGTGTTTTGCAAAATGTCCCTGTTGGTTTAGGAGAGCCAGTATTTGATAAACTACATGCAGAGCTTGGTAAAGCTATGTTGTCAATAAATGCAGTAAAAGGTTTTGAATATGGCAGTGGTTTTTGTGGCGCAAAAATGAAAGGAAGTGAGCATAATGATTTGTTTAATCCTGATGGAACTACAAAATCAAATCTTTCAGGCGGGATTCAGGGAGGCATTAGCAATGGAATGGATATTTATTTTAGAGTTGCTTTTAAGCCTGTCGCAACAATTATGCAAAAGCAAATTTCTATTGACAATATGGGTAATGAAGTCGAAATGCAAGGAAGGGGGAGGCATGATCCATGTGTTTTACCTCGTGCGGTGCCTATTGTAGAAGCTATGGCTGCATTAGTATTAATTGATAAGATGTTGTAATATTAGAGCTATGTATTAATTATAGCTTTATTGCTATAAAAAAGTCTAAATATTTCTTAATTTTTTTTAAAAACATTTTTAAAAACATTTTTTTTTAGTATTTTTGAAAAACAATTAAAAACTATAATCATGAAAAAAACTTTACTTTTAGGAGCCATGTTAGCTGGTTCTTACTTTACGGCTTCTGCACAACAAATCTTTTCAGTTGATTTCAGCAGTACTCAGGTACTAATTGATAACAACTGGTTGTTGATTGATGGTGATGGAGATGAACTTACATGGCAAGTAGATACAGCTGGTTCTACAACAACTGTAGGGAATGGATTTACTGGTGGTGTAGCTCTATCTGCATCTTTTGATAATGAATCAGGGCCATTAACACCGGATAATTCACTAGTTACTCAATCTTTTGCTGTTCCTGCAAATGGTGCAACACTAACTTTTAAAGTTGGTGGTATGGACCCTGAGTTTTCTGCAGAGCATTATGCAGTTTATGTTATAAATGCTGCAGATGTTACTGAGACTACTACTGTTGGTGAGTTCCTTGCATTACTAACTTCACCAAAATTAGAAGAAACTTTAGGTGGTGCTACAGCTGTTAACAAAACTGTAAGTTTAGCAGGTCATGAAGGACAAACAGTACGTATTGTTTTTAGACACTATAATATTACTGATCAATTTGTAATTGTTCTTGATGATGTAACTGTAACTGCAGGAAATGTAACTGGTGTAAACGATGCTTTAGCTTCTCAATTATCAGTATATCCAAACCCTGTTAACAATGTAATTAACATTGCTAATGCTGGAAACATTCTTGTTAATGGAGTAGAAATTGTTGACCTTAACGGACGTACAATTAAATCTTCTCAGTTTGATGGTGTTGCAAATGCTGAAATCAATGTTTCTGATCTTGCTTCAGGTGTTTATATGATGACTATATCATCAGATAAAGGTACAACAACTAAGAAAATTGTAAAAAACTAATTAGTTTTCAATATGTTAAGAAAAATAGGCCTTTTAGGCCTATTTTTTTTTTGAAATAAATTTGTAGGAGAGAATTTAATTCCTATTTTTGAGAAAAATTAAAAACTATTATCATCATGAAAAAACAATTACTTGTAGGAGCTTTTATGTTAGCTTCTTTTTTAACTGCGCAAGCGCAGGAATCTTATTCTTTCGAAACTTCTGAAGGCTTTGCTATTGGTGCTATAGATGAACAAAATAACTGGGGTGCTTCTTTAGCTGAAATGGTTGTAGCTGCTGACGCTTCTGCAACTAATGGTGCAAACGTATTAGTAGTTGGTACTACTGGTGCAGGTGTGCCTGTTACAACTCCTGCTACTCCTCGTCCAGGTGTTTTTAGCCCAACGTTTACTATTGCTGGAGATATCGAAGTATCTTACGATATTAAACTTTCATCTATAGGTGAAAATGCTGCAAGTTTCTTTGCTGCTGCTCAAGCTCCTACTGCTCAGAAAGCTACTTCAAATGTAGGTTTCTTTAATGATGGACAAGTTGGGGTTGTTGCAACTGGAAATGATAACACTTTAGGTTATTTCTTAGCTGGAACTGGAGAAGGAACTGCTTTTGTACCTTTTCAAACTGTAGCTAATCAGTGGTACAATGTACGTATAGTACATAATTTCTCTGCAACTACACCTAATATCGAGGTATTTATTGATGGTGTTTCAGTGTTTATTGGAGATGTTTGGGGTGCTACAAAAGTTGAGCAATTAGTTGTTACTACAGATAACCTTCCTGGTAGCGCTAAAATTGATAATATCAAAGTTAAAGTTGCTGGTACTGCTGGTGTAAATGAAAACACATTAACTTCACTTTCTGTATATCCTAACCCTGCAAATGATGTTGTTAATGTTACTAACGCTGAAAACATTCTTGTAAACGGTATTACAGTTACAGATCTTAACGGTCGTACAGTTAAATCTTCTAAATTTGATGGTGTAGCTAATGCACAAATCAATATTTCTGATCTTGCTTCAGGTGTATACATGATGACTGTATCTTCTGATAAAGGTTCAATGACTAAAAAAATCGTGAAAAACTAATTATTAGTTTTCTTACAATATTAAAAGCCTCCATATTGGAGGCTTTTTTTTTGAATAAATCTTTTTTGAAGTAAAAAATGTTATAAGAATTTGGCTTTCATTTCTGGTGTTGGCAGCATACATTCGTCTTTCTTTCCATACCACTTATAACGATTACGGGCAATATAATCATACACTTTATTAGTAAGCCATTTTGGTAAAATTGAGAATATACTAATTAAGGAATATACTCCTCCAAGCTCGTTTGCTATTTTAAATGCAGCTTCTGATTTGTAGAGATATGAAAGTCCGGGTTCATAAAGAATAATGGAATCGGTTTTAGATCTGTCTAATCCAATGTGTTTGATTATTTTCTCTCCAAATTTTGATTGTAATGCTACAAATCTAAAAATATCTTTTTTATCATGTTTAATGATAAACTGAACGGTACTGTCGCAAAGATTGCAAACCCCATCAAATAATATTATTTTTTTGTCTTGAGGCAAATTTTCCATCACAATAGTTTATTTCTTTTTAGCTTCAACTAATTCTAGCGATTCAATATCAACTTTTGACGTAAATATGCCGTAGTTCACAGTAACCTTCTTTTTTTCGATAACATCTATAGTTCCTACAGCTTTACCATCTAGCATTCTAACCCTGTCACCAACTTTAAGAATGGCTTTTGGTTTATTGGCTTCTTGTTTTATAGCCTTTAGTTTCTTCTCTTTTTTCTCAACTCGAATTTCTTCAACCTTTTCCTGAACTTCTGCAATTACTTGTTTTTGAATTACTTCTTTTTCTTTTTTCTCTTTTGGGGTAGCTTTTTTACGTTTTGAGTTTTCAATCTCAACTATTTTCAGAAATTCTCCGATAAGGTCTTTTTTATTCTTACTGTTGAAATATTTTTCACTAATATCATCTAACTTTTGCCCAATATAAATTAGTCGTTGGTTAGCATCATATAATTCTTGATAACTTTCTAATTTCTGTTGAATTTTGGTATTGATGTTTTCCATCTTTTTACCTTCTTCACGTGCTTTGGTCTCTTCTTCTTTTAAAGTTTGGGAAGTTTTTTCCAGTTTAGATCGCTCTTTTTGAAGTGTAGCAATAGTTTTATCAAAACGCACCTTACTACCTTCAATTTTCTTTTTAGCACGATTTATGAGTCCATAGGGTATTCCATTTTTCTGAGCAACTTCAAATGTGAAAGAGCTCCCTGCCTGGCCAAGTATTAATTTATACATTGGTTCTAAAGATTTTTCATCAAAAAGCATATTCGCGTTAGTTGCAAAAGGCAGCTCATTAGCTAATATCTTTAAATTGGTATAATGTGTTGTAATGATACCAAAAGCTTCACGATGATAAAATTCTTCTAAGAAAGTTTCTGCTAAAGCACCACCAAGTTCAGGGTCAGATCCTGTACCAAATTCGTCAATTAAAAATAATGTTTTATCATTACACTTCTTAAGAAAATAATTCATATTCTTAAGGCGGTAGCTGTATGTACTTAAATGATTTTCAATGGACTGATTGTCGCCAATATCAGTCATTATTCTGTCGAATAAAAATGTTTCACTACGCTCATGTACAGGTATGAGTAATCCGCTTTGCAACATTAATTGTAGTAATCCAATAGTTTTAAGTGTGATACTTTTACCACCGGCATTGGGACCCGAAATTACAATTATACGATTCTGTTCTGTCAGTTCAATGGTTTGCGGATATGTAACTTCTCCTTTTCTTTTATTGTTTGAATAAAGGATAGGATGGAAGGCTTCTCTGAAAAATAGCCTTTTCTCCTCTGTTATATGAGGTAATAGACCATTAATTCTTTTTGCATATTTTGCCTTACCGGATATCACATCAATGTCAGTTAAGAATTCCTGGTATTCGATTAATAAAGGAACAAAAGGGCGTATTGTATTGCTTAATTGTAACAATATGCGCTTTATTTCTTCTTTTTCTTCATATTCGTAATTATTCAGCTCACGAGAATATTTAAGAGTAGCTTCCGGTTCTATATAAGCTATACTTCCTGTTTTAGAACTTCCCAGAATTGATCCCTTTACTTTTTTACGATACATAGCAGAAACAGCTAAAACCCTGCGGTTCTCAACTACACTTTCTTTTATGTCGTCTAAATAACCCAATCCGTTGTATTGACTTAAGGCTGAAGTGAAACTTTGGTTTATCTTAGCTTTAACTAAATTCATCTCTCTGCGTATATTTTGCAGTTCAGGAGATGCATCGTCTTTTATTTCACCATATTTATCTACAACTTTTTCAATATTTTTCAATATTTCTTTAGTGTACTCTACCTTTTCAGCTCTTGAATTAAGGTTGGGATAGTAATCATTGAATTTCTCAAGAAATTTTATAAGTGTATTAACGGTGTCAGATATGACTGCAATCTTTCTAAATGCCGAAGCTTCCAGGTAGCTGTCTTCGATAGCAAGAAATTTTATTTCGTTAGCTATTGGGTCAAAACCGTGATTAGGCAGTGCATTGTTATTATCAAAGGATGATACATATTCTGATGTTTGTAAAAGCGATTCCATCAGTTCCTCTTTATTTTTAAAAGGAGTGATCTGTAGTGCTTTTACTTGTCCGGGTTCTGTAGTACAGCTTGATGCAACAGCCTCTAGCACAGTATGGAATTCTAAATCTTTTAGGGTTTTATCTGTGATACTTATCATTGTAGTTCTAAAGCAAATTTTATACAAAAATACTACATATTTAGCCGAATTGAACATATACATATAAAGTTTCGAAAGCTTTATAATTGTATACTATGCAATGTTTATATTTGTAAAAAAGAAAATATAATGCAGGTAAATATAGAATCTTCCTGGAAGGAAGTACTTTCTTCTGAATTTGAAAAACCTTATTTTAATAATCTTATTGATTTTGTAAAAACAGAATATACTCAACAAACCTCTTATCCTAAAGGAAATCAGATATTTTCTGCATTCGATCATTGCCCATTTGATAAGGTTGAAGTTGTTATATTGGGCCAGGATCCTTATCATGGACCAGGTCAGGCTAATGGATTATGTTTTTCTGTAAATGATGGTATACCAAATCCTCCTTCTCTTCAAAATATATTTCGTGAAATTCAGACTGATTTAGGGAAGCCATTTCCCCCATCGGGTAATCTTGAGCGTTGGGCAGATCAAGGAGTACTTTTATTAAATGCTGTACTAACAGTACGTAAAGGAGAGGCTAACAGTCATCAGGGAAAAGGATGGGAAGCGTTTACTGATGCTGTAATTCAAAAAATATCAGATGAAAAGAAAGATGTTGTTTTTCTTTTATGGGGTGGTTTTGCAAAAAAGAAAGGTGCACGTGTTAATAAAGAAAAGCATTTAATATTAGATTCAGGACATCCTTCACCTTTAAGCGCAAATAAAGGGCATTGGTTCGGTAATAAGCATTTTAGTAAAACAAATGCTTTTCTGGCAGAAAAAGGTAAAAAACAAATAGATTGGTAATTTGGTTAGTTGAATGTTAATGCGCCTAGTATTTCTTCACTCATAAAAGGGCCTCCAGGATAGGTAGCGGTATAATCAAGATTAAGCCATACCTGTCCTCGTTCATCAATATGATAATGGACTTCTTTACCTCGGCTTTCCTGTATAAAAAGCACTTCTTTTATAAGGTAATTTGCTGTTTCTAAGTCAGCTTTAGTGCCTACAAGCATTTCTGGATATAAGTGCCCGCCTGTATGTATTATTCTTGGTGTTCCGCCTACAGCGCGTATTGCAGCTGCCATAAGTATAGCGTGATCGTCACAATCTCCCGAAAAATGTTGTAGTGATTCACTAGCAGAAGCTATGTATTCACGTCCTTTGGGATCGTTTACATAATTCCATCTGTTTTTTATTTCTTTAAATACAGCAAAGCATTGTATCATTAAGCGTTGTTTATGATACCCTTTAATATCTCTAAAATATTTAGTTGTTGCCATAAGAGCAAAGTTGCGAACCAAAGGGTTATCATAATCTACAGCAGCAATAATCTTAGATTTATTAGGGAAAGGAAGCAGTTTTGAAATGATGATATCCTGCGGATTAGCATCATCAGCCATTGTGTAAACCATAGATCTATAGTCTTCATAAACAGCATTAAAACCATAATTCCCAAATACAGAACCATAAAGCAAAGCAATGAGGTAAAAGAAGATACAGATAATGAGTACTGTTTTTAGTAATCGTAGCACGAATTGTATGGCAACAATAATAACAATGAAAATCAATATCCTGTCTAAGTGAAAAGGCCATTCAGGGTCTATTAAGTTTTGGTGAACAATGATACACAGGGGAATAGCTATAAGTATATTCAGTACAAAAATGATAATGGAATCCCATGGCTTCTTTATTTGAAGCTTAGCTTTTAGATTCTTTAAGGTGGTAGCGTCCAGTTTTATCATTGTGCACTAAATAAAACATCGTGTTTTATCCTGCCGAAGTTTCAAATGCAGTTTTCGTTTCTATAATATTAAGTTCAAATAATTGGTCTTGTACTTTATCAAACGTCTTTTTATCAAGTTTCTTTTGCGACCATTCCGTTATTTTAAGCCATTCATTAATATCCTCAATCTTTTGTTCATACCTTTCAGAGAGTGTTCGGTCTATACTAGGAATTTCCTTAAAATCAGAGGTGGTTTGATTGATAATATCCAAGATGGTTTCAATTGCCTTGGGATTATTCTTAAGTACTTCATTGCGTACAGCTATCACAAAGCATGGCCATGGAGTAGGGCAGTCGTCAATTCGCCTAAAGATACCTCTATCTACAATGGGTTTTGTCATAAAACGTTCCCACATAAAATAGTCGGCACGTCCTTCGGTTAATGCTTCTACGGCGCCGTCAAGCGTATTTATAATTTCAAATTCCAGTTTTTCAGTATTCCATCCTTGTTTTTTAGCATTTACAAAAGCCATAAGATGAGATCCTGATCCGTATCGGCTAATGGCTACTTTGCCATTTTCGATATCGGCCAGTGTTTTGTAATTAGAACCTGCAGCTACATGGATACCCCATACTAATGGAGATTCTACATATACCTGAACAATAGTACTGTCGTTACCGGCAGCAATATCTTTAATGATACCTTCGGTCAGTATTACAGCAATGTCTGTCTCGCCATTTCGAAGCATATGACATAGTTTACCTGTACCTTCAGGAACATCGGTCCATTCAAGCAGTATACTTGCATCTTCAAATTCAGCATTTTCAATGCATAAATGCCATGGAAGATTAAAATGTTCCGGAACGCCTGCTATTTTTATCGGTATCATAATATAAATCTAATTAAAGGATAAAGGTAATAAGAGTAAATTTAATATGTATAATGATTTAGCATATAGCTATAAAAAAATCCCTAAAACAGTGTTATAGCTGTCTTAGGGATTCTTAAAGCAGGAATGATAAATTTATATTGTTTGTAAAACAGATGCTTTTTTCATTGTTCCTGAATTTATATACTGCTGGTGCCATGAAAGAGCTTCTTCCAGGATATGTGGTGTATGTCCTTCTCTTTCGCAAGCTCTTTCAAAGTAACTTCTTAATTCTTCTTTATATTCGGGATGTGCGCAGTTTTCAATGATAACTCTGGCTCTTTCACGAGGTGCTAAACTTCTTAAATCAGCTAATCCCTGGTCTGTCACCAAGATATCAACATCATGTTCTGTATGGTCTGTATGAGACACCATAGGAAGTACATGAGATATAGAATTGCCATCTTTTGAAGCAGCTTGTGTAACGAAAATGCTTAGGTAGGCATTACGGGCAAAATCACCCGATCCGCCAATACCATTCATCATTTTTGTACCGCTTATGTGTGTGGAGTTTACGTTTCCATAAATATCAAATTCAATTGCGGTATTGATGGCTATAACGCCGAGTCTTCTGATTACTTCGGGAGAGTTACTGATATTTTGCGGACGCAAAACAATTTTGTCTTTATAGAAATCAAAATTGTTGAGTATTTTTTTATGACATTCGTTTGAAACTGTAATTGAGGATGCAGAAGCAAAGTTCATTTTACCATTGTCAATTAGTTCAAAAGTACTATCCTGTAAAACTTCAGAATACATAGTAAGGTTTTTAAAATCACCTTTTGATAATCCGGAAAGCACAGCGTTAGCAACTTTTCCAATACCCGCCTGAAGCGGCATAAGTGCTTGTGTAAGTCTGCCTGCAGTGATTTCCTTTTCAAAGAATTTAACCAAGTGAGCGGCTATAGCTATTGTTTTTTCATCGGGAGCAGTTACTTCTGCAGGGCTATCCGGTAATTCTGTAAATACAATACCTGCAACTTTTTCAGGATCTACAGTAATATAATCAACTCCAATGTAGGTGCACGGTTTCACAATTGGTATGATCTTTCTGTCTGGATATTCTCCAGGAAGAAAGATGTCATGTATTCCGGTAAATGAAACAGGTACTGAAGTGTTTATTTCGATAATGATCTTCTTAGAGAGTTGCGCAAATGTAACGGAGTTACCAATGGAAGTGGTGGGTATAATGTATCCATTTTCATCAATTGCAGAAGCTTCGATTACGGCATAATCCATGGCAGGTATGTGACCATTCGCTAATAGTTCTGCAGTTTCGCTAAGGTGTTGATCTATAAAGAGTATAGTTCCCTTATTTATTTCTTTTCTTAAAACAGGATCAACCTGAAAAGGCATCCTTTTATTGAGGGCATGGGCGCCGGCTAAATCACTATCTGTAGTATGTCCTAATGAGGCACCGGTAATAAGTGTAACAGCTATATTTTCGTTTTGTGCTCTTGCAGCAAAAGCAGGTAGTACGGCTTTGCTATCGCCTGCTTTTGTAAATCCACTGGAACCAATAGTCATTCCGTCTTCAAATAGTAAGGCTGCCTGAGTGGCTGTTATAATTTTGTCTTTGTAGTTTTCAAATCGAATTCTTTCCAAAATTTATAATTTTAGTAAAAAATGATAATCTTTATTTAACAGCTGTTAATTATTAGATTATTACTTTAAATATTATATAGCAATTTTACGAAAACGTTTGATTGTCATGCGATCAATAAAAGTCAAAAAAATATTCATTTAAGACAGGGCTGACACTATTGGATTTAGTTTAAACTCTATCCGCCAACTCTTTTTATCTTATAGCCTTCTTTAGCTAAAAAATCCATTATTTTATTCCTAAAATCTCCCTGAATAATTATTTCTCCATCTTTGGCAGAACCACCAACACCACATAAGGTTTTTAATTGCTTTGCAACAGCTTTAAGGTCATCATCGCTGCCTTCATATCCTTTTACGATAGTTGCAACTTTACCGCCTCTGTTTTTCTTGTCCAGATGCGCTTCTAATTTCTGTTGATTGTTTGGCAGGGTTTCCTGCTGCTCGTCATTACTTTCTAATTCAAAGTCTTTATTGGTGGAAAAAACAAATCCGCCTAAATCATCTAAACTGCTTAATTTCTTTGCCATAGTGTTTGAATTATAAAATAAAGGCATCGGATTATTACAGCCAATGCCTTAGTATGGTATAAAATTATATATTATTTTTTGATTAATCCCAGTTCTACAAGGCGTTCATAAAGAAAATCACCTGCAGTTATATCATCATATAATTTAGGGTGTTGTTTATTGACACAATTCTCTAGACAGTTTAGCTTCATTTCAGCAACAGGATGCATAAAGAAGGGAATTGAATAACGGGATGAACCCCATAGTTCTCTTGAAGGATTTACAACCCTGTGGATGGTTGATTTTAGTTTGTTATTCGTGTGGCGTGAAAGCATATCGCCTACATTGATAACAAGTTCATCCGGCTCAGCTATAGCATCAATCCATTCGCCTTCGTGATTTTGAACCTGTAGGCCACGACCCTGAGCACCCATTAGCAGGGTTATAAGGTTAATGTCGCCATGTGCTGCAGCTCTAACAGCATCTTTAGGTTCGTTTGTAATAGGAGGATAATGTATTGGGCGTAATATGCTATTCCCTTCATTTACATAATCGTCAAAATAAAACTCATTTAGGCCTAGGTAGATAGCTAATGCACGTAGTACATATACCCCCGTTTTTTCAAGCATTTTATAAGCTTGTTCTCCTGTTTTATTAAAGTTAGCCAATTCGTTGACCGATACATTATCATGATAGTGTGGATGCCCCTTATAAATAGAATCCTCAGCAAGATACTGTCCGAAGTGCCAAAATTCTTTTAGATCACCCTGTGTGTGTCCTTTGGCCTTTTCTTTACCAAAAGAAACATAACCACGTTGCCCGCCAATGCCAGGGACTTCGTATTGTTCTTTGACTTCCAGAGGAAGGATAAAGAAGTTTTTTACTTCATTGTATAGATCGTTTACTAAAGCTTCATCAAGAAAATGTCCCTTTAGTGCTACGAAACCAATTTCTTCATACGCATTACCAATTTCATTGATGAATTTTTGTTTTCTCTCAGGGTTATCAGATAGGAAATCGTGTAAATCTACACTGGGAATATTTTGCATAAATAATTGCTGTTATAGTATGTATAATGGGCCAAAGCTACAGAAATACAAAAGTATAGAATAATTATATTTCTGTTATGCTTAAGTTATTAACACTTCAAAAGTCTGGATTAAATTAGAGGTAAAATTATTTCTATAACATTTATAATACAATCTGTTATTTTATTACTTTTGGATGCGTTTAATAATGATTATTCAAAAATCACCATGAATTTCGATAGAAAAGAATTAACCAACGAACAATTACTCGATTTATATAAGAAATTAATAAAGCCAAGGCTTATAGAGGAGAAGATGCTTATCCTTATACGTCAGGGTAAAGTATCCAAATGGTTTTCAGGTATAGGTCAGGAAGCTATTTCAGTAGGTGTAACTGCTGTTTTAGATAAAGATGAATACATATTACCTATGCACCGTAACCTTGGTGTATTCACGGGAAGAGATATTCCGCTTTCAAGACTTTTTTCTCAATGGCAGGGAAAAGCTAATGGCTTTACAAAAGGACGTGACCGTTCTTTCCACTTTGGTACACAGGAATACAAAATTATAGGGATGATATCTCACCTTGGTCCACAGCTAGGTGTTGCCGATGGTATCGCTTTGGCTCATAAGCTGAAGAAAGAGAATAAAGTAACTGCTGTATTTACAGGAGAAGGTGCTACCAGTGAAGGTGATTTCCATGAAGCATTGAATATTGCTGCTGTTTGGGAACTTCCGGTATTGTTTATTGTAGAAAATAATGGTTACGGATTATCTACACCAACCAATGAGCAGTATCGTTGTGAAAACATAGCGGATAAAGGTATTGGTTTCGGGATGGAGTCTCATATTATAGATGGTAACAACATCCTCGAAGTGTTTACTAAGCTTACAGATATTGTGGCTTCATTACGTGAAAATCCACGTCCGGTTTTACTGGAATTTAAAACATTCAGGATGCGAGGCCATGAAGAAGCGAGTGGTACAAAGTATGTTCCGCAAGAGCTTATGGATATGTGGGCTATTAAAGATCCTGTGACTAATTATATGGATTTCCTTAAAGCAGAAGGTGTTCTTACTGAAGAGTATGATACCCAACTTCGTGCTGAATTAAAGAAAGAAATTGACGAAAATTATCAAAAAGCTTCTAACGAACCTGCTATTGAAGCAAGTTTGAGCGAAGAGTTAAATGATGTATACAAATCCTATAAATATGAGGAAGTTACTCATTCTGAAAAGAAAGATAATGTTCGTATGATCGATGCTATTTCACAAGGTCTTAAGCAATCTATGGAGCGTCATGAGAATCTTGTGATAATGGGGCAGGACATTGCCGAATATGGTGGTGCTTTTAAAATTACCGATGGCTTTGTTGCTGCATTTGGAAAAGACCGTGTTAGGAATACTCCTATATGCGAATCGGCTATCGTTTCTACAGGAATGGGACTTTCTATTAACGGATACAAATCGGTTATAGAAATGCAGTTTGCCGATTTCGTTTCTACAGGTTTTAACCCTATAGTAAACTATCTGGCAAAAGTACATTACAGATGGCAGGAAAATGCAGATGTTGTAGTACGTATGCCTTGCGGAGCAGGAGTACAGGCGGGTCCTTTCCACTCTCAGACTAACGAAGCATGGTTTACAAAAACACCTGGACTTAAAGTGGTGTACCCGGCATTCCCGTATGATGCTAAAGGGCTTTTGGCAGCAGCAATAAACGACCCTAACCCGGTTATGTTCTTTGAACATAAAGCTTTATATAGAAGTGTTTATCAGGATGTACCACCAGATTATTACACAATTCCTCTTGGAAAAGCGGCTCTGTTAAGAGAAGGCAGCGATGTAACTGTGATTTCCTTTGGAGCAGGTGTACATTGGGCGCTGGAAACATTAGATAAAAACCCTGATATAAAAGCAGATCTTTTAGACCTGCGTTCACTACAGCCATTAGATACTGAGGCTATATATGCATCAGTTAAGAAAACAAATAAGGTGATCATCCTTCAGGAAGATTCATTATTTGGTGGTATAGCAAGTGATATTTCTGCTATGATCATGGAAAATTGTTTTGAATATCTTGATGCTCCTGTAAAGCGTGTTGGAAGTCTTGAGAGTGCTATACCGTTTGTAAAAGCACTGGAAGACCAGTATTTACCAAAGCAACGTTTTGAAACTGCTTTAGCAGATTTGATTGCATATTAATATTATAATATATTTTGTTTACAAGGCCACGCTTAAATCTGTTTGAGCGTGGTTTTTTTTATGCGATATACTCGATACTACTATAAATAAAATCATTAGTAAACTCTCAATCCTGATTAGTGTTTTTCTTAACTTTGGTATATGAGAACATCAAAAATATTTGTTACGGTCGATGCCGTAATATTCAAAAAGACAGACTCAGCATATGACATCCTTTTTATAAAACGGAAAAACGACCCTTATAAAGGTAAATGGGCTTTACCCGGTGGTTTTGTAGACGAAAACGAGGACTTGTTTGATGCTGCTAATCGGGAGCTATTAGAGGAGACGGGAGTTAAAGTAACCAGGCTTGAACAATTAGCTGCTTTTGGTAAACCTGGGCGTGATCCAAGGCAACATATAGTATCTATAGCTTATACAGGTTTTGCGGAAGAAAACACTAACGCTGTAGCTGCAGATGACGCGGATGAAGCAAAATGGTTCTCAATCAAGAAACTTCCGGAATTGGCTTTTGATCACGCTGATATAGTTAAGTCAGCACTAGATAAACACAAATTATGAGATTTCATACAAGAAAATGGGTGAAGCCAGAAGATTTGAATCCAAACGGGACATTGTTTGGCGGTAAGTTATTAGCATGGATAGATGAAGAAGCTGCGTTGTATTCTATAATACAACTCGAAAATCAGAGAATCGTTACCAAGCATATGTCGGAAATTAATTTCATGAGTTCAGCAAAACAGGGTGATATTATTGAGATAGGTATTGATGTAGTGCGTTTTGGAACAACATCAATAGTCTTGAAATCTGAAGTGCGTAATAAAATGACTCAGGAAAAGATCATTACAGTAGATAATATTACTATGGTAAATCTGGATGGCTTAGGAAGGCCATCAGCTCACGGCAAAACAAAGATAGAATATGTAAAAGACAGAATTCTAAAACCTTAGCTGTCAATATAGCCTTTGCCGGAAGGTAATTCAAATATTTCAAGATCAAAGTAAGCAACAGAAGCTATGATATGGTCAAAAATATCGGCCATAATGTATTCGTAGTTAATCCAGCGCTTGTCTGATGTGAATACATAGATCTCAATAGGTATACCTTTTTCTGTTGGCTGCAGGTGACGGCACATAATAGTCATATTCTTATTCACACCCGGGTGTGTTTCTATATAACTATTGATGTATTTACGGAATAAACCTAAGTTGGTTAAGTTTCTGCCATTAATCGACAATGATTTGTCTACATTGTTTTGAGCATTATATTTGTCGATATCAACCTGACGTTGTTCTAGGTAAGCGGATATAAGCTGGATCTTTTTAAGATCATTCATTTCATCCCTATGGATAAAGCGTACACTATTTGCTTTAATAAGAATGTGTCTTTTGATGCGTCGTCCATCAGATTGCTGCATGCCTCTCCAGTTCTTAAAAGAATCGGATATTAAGCTATAGGTTGGAATTGTAGTATTGGTGTTGTCAAAATTACGAACCTTAACCGTTGCAAGATTAATTTCGATAACATCGCCATCAGCGCCGTATTTTTCGATGGTAATCCAGTCGCCAATGCGCACAATATCGTTTACAGTAACCTGAATACTGGCTACAAAACCCAATATAGTATCCCTGAAAATAAGAACGATAATGGCTGAAATTGCTCCAAAAGTACCTAAAAGAGTACCTATTTTTGTGTCAAATAGAATAAGAACAATAGCTGTAATGCCGAATATCCAAAGGATTATCATAACAACCTGAACATAACTGTCTA
Organism: Flavobacterium cerinum; assembly: GCF_004028155.1. Taxonomy (GTDB): domain Bacteria; phylum Bacteroidota; class Bacteroidia; order Flavobacteriales; family Flavobacteriaceae; genus Flavobacterium; species Flavobacterium cerinum. The sequence goes on from NZ_SBII01000005.1 coordinate 57,859, forward strand.
TTGGTTTGTCATTATAATCCGGCTGCTGTTTTAAATAATCACGTATAGCATTGAAGATACTTCGGATGATCCAAAGGCTGAGCGTAATGATGAAAATTGTAATTCCTTTTGAGAAAATAAATTCCCAGTATACAAAGTCTTTAAGCGCTACCGGTAATGTTTTGTAAATAAAATATAAAGGAATTAAATGGGCAACATACTTCGATGTCTTGTTTTCAACCAATAAATCATCAAAAGTAGTTTTCGTCTTTTGAGCGATTATGGCTAAAGTAAGAACAATAATCTTTTTAAAGATCTTATCTAAGAGATAAGCAACAATAGCAATTACAAAAAGATTTACGATAAGGTTACCGTAAATAGCAGATACATGCCCTAATTTAAGCTCTCTTAATAGTTTGTATGCCCAGTTAAATATTTCCATTTAGATATTTTCGGAATTCTTATATTCTTCACCTCTAAAATATTTCCATTCCATATAAAAAGTACCGAATGGGGGTATAGATGCCAGGCAGATGATCAGGTATTTTTTGAATGACCATTTTAGTTCAAATTTCAGCATTGTAGCCATAATTATATAAACTGTAAATAATAAACCATGTGCCATACCTGCTACGCGAACATACTCAGGCATGTCATACATGTATTTAAGTGGCATTGCAATAAAAAACAGAACAAGTGCCGATATACCTTCAAGGGTAGCAATAATCTTAAATAAACGAATCATAAACGAAAGGTTTTAATTTTAAGCTGCAAAGGTAGTCATTAGGCGCTTTCAATTAAAGTTAAAAGAATGCAATTCCAGCCAAATTAGCAATAAAAAAAGCTGTTTGATGACAAACAGCTTTTAATTATAATGTTTTTGGGTAATTAAAACGCTAAAAAGGCTTTATTGTACTCCTTAAGATCAAGAAGATTATTCTTATGGCTTAGGTCACTGAATAAAGATAAAAGATATTCAAGACTTTCCATGTTGTTTTCTGCGCCACCTGCATTGCTGTCTTTTACTAACTCTGTTTCGTCATCTACAGGCTCATCATCTGGTATAGCGATAAGAAAAGCTCCATTAGCCTCCAGGTGCTCATAAGTAAGACGGATCGCCTTAGTTAATACCGGATTTTGCTCTTCAAGGGAATATTCGCGTAATTTTTTCAGATCGGCAATTAATGGTTCGGCTTCAAAACCTTTTTTAAAAAGGTCGAGCTGTATTTTGTTGATCAGTTTTAGTGCACTCGGATTTTCCACAGTAAAAGTTTATTTAGTTTTGACTTTGTTTAAAGGATTGCAAAAATACTATTTTATATAATTTTTCCACATTCTTTTTTACATTTTATTGCTGATGGTAAAATTAAGCTTTATTTTTGGATGCCATGAGTAAACGCGACCTTAAAAAATACCTTGCTTCATTGCCTAATGATGAATTGCAGGAACAACTAATATCACTCTATGATAAGTTTAGTGATGTAAAAGCTTATTATGATTTTGTTTTTAATCCAAAGGAAGAAAAACTGGAACAGGAGGCGAAGGTTAAAATAGCAAATGAATATTTCCCAATAAAAGGTAAGCGTCCAAAATTACGAAGGTCAACCGCTCAAAAGTACATTAAACATTTTCTATCATTAGGCGTAGATCCTTATATTGTAGCAGATGTTATGCTGTTTAATATTGAAACGGCTCAAAAATATTCGACAAAACGTGAATTCAGTAATTCGTCTTTTTATAAAAGTATTCTCAATTCTTATAAACAGGCTGTAGATTATATTGTTGTAAATGGTATATCGGGTGATTTTAAGGCGCGGTTGTTAGCAATTCATGACCAGACTTTTAAGCAGCATTGGGAAAACAGGAAAGAATTCGAAAGGATATATGATAATTTTGAATAACTCAAAATAATTCTGTCTGGACATCAATTACATGATAACCTTCTTTAAGTTTTCCGACTCTAAATAAATTTACCTTTTCATGTGCATGGCGGGTAGGTTCGGGAATCCTATGTTTTAAAACACAAGCTCTCATTAGTTCCAGACTATCGTTTACAGATACTTTGTGACCTGGCGAAATATAAACAGGTTTTACGCCGTCTTTTGTCCGTAAAGCAAATCCCATATGCTCTCCCTGACTGATTATAGCGCTATTATTAAATTTTTCAAGTCCTAAGGGTTTGTAATCACCATGAAGCATATTTTTTGCACAACCAATTGAAGGATGGTCGGTAAGTACACCAAAGTGTGATGCAATCCCCATTCGCCTTGGATGTGTAACACCTTGACCGTCTAGTATCATTAAATCAGGCTTTTGTGGTAACTGTTCCCATGCTTTTAATAATGCAGGAACTTCACGAAAACCTAAATAGCCCGGTATATAAGGAAATGTAGTTTTAGCAATGACCAGCGAATAGGAGAGTGGTACCATTTGCGGGTAACTCAATACAACAATGCCGGCATATACAATATCAGTATCCTTATTATGAGATATATCTCCACCGGCAATTGTTGTGATATTGACGTTTTCTGTCGTCAATGAGACTTTCTTACGGAGTTCATTTTGCATATTTGTCGCTTCTGTGAGCGATATAGTATCATAGTTTATCATATATCCTTCTTCATAGAATTCCAAAATTAACAATTAAACTACTGGTTTCCTGATGTATTTTGCTAATGTTTCATTAAAGTTTAAAGTTCTCATAATAATTATGAGTATCTATACAAATAAGAACGTTTAATTATTATAATTTTGTGGATTACGAAAACTGCATGGAAAGAGAAGACGAAGTTGAGGACAGAAAAGAGCTGTACCGTTATCAAAAAGAAGATATAGATGCCATTTTTGAGAAGTTTGAAGGCAAGCCTGACAATTTCCATTTGCTTTACCAGCTCCCTACAGGAGGTGGTAAGACGGTTATATTTTCTGAAATTGCACGACGTTATATTGAAAAATATCAACGAAAGGTACTCGTATTAACACATAGAATTGAATTAAGTAAGCAAACGTCTAAAATGCTGAAAAGCTTTGGCGTAAAAAACACAGTTATTGATAGTAGTCTTAAGGATTTACCTTATGATAATGATTTCTCGTGTTATGTTGCTATGGTCGAAACACTTAATAATCGTCTTAAAGATAAAAAATTCCACATGGATTATGTGGGGTTGGTTATTGTGGATGAGGCACATTATAATTCATTCCGTAAACTGTTTACTTATTTTAAAAATTCAATTTTTTTAGGTGTAACGGCAACTCCATTAAGTTCTAATGTAGAACTTCCAATGTATGAAACGTACTCTGAGCTAATAGTTGGTGAACCAATTCAATCTCTTATTAATAAGAACTATTTGGCAAAAGCCGAAATGTTTGGTTATGATGTGGAACTTACATCATTAAAACTGGGTATTAATGGTGATTATACTGTAGGGTCTTCCGATGAGTTGTACTCACGTTCTGCAATGCAGGATCTCTTATTGCATTCTTATGAAGCCAGAGCTAAAGGAAAGAAAACACTTATTTTTAATAATGGTATTGTTACTTCAGTGTATGTTTATGAAACATTTAAAGCAGCAGGTCTACCTATAAAACATCTTGACAATAAAACACCGGATATTGAGCGAAAGAAAATATTGACATGGTTTAAGAAAACACCTGATGCGATTTTAACATCGGTTTCAATTCTTACCACAGGATTTGATGAGCCTACTGTTGAGGCTATTATTCTTAATAGAGCTACACGATCACTTACGCTTTACTATCAAATGATAGGACGTGGGTCCCGTAAGCTGCCGGAAAAAGATATTTTTACTGTAATTGATTTAGGCAATAACGCACAGCGCTTTGGGTTGTGGAGTGATCCTATAGACTGGCAGTATATATTCCGTCATCCTGAACAGTTTTTAGAAAATATCCGCACAGATGCTGAAATTGAAAGCTATCATGTGTATGAAATGACAGACGAAGTTCGTGCTAAGTTTAATAAAAGCGCCGATGTTTTGTTTAATGTTGAAGAAGAATATAAACTGGCTATGGATCAGCAGTTACGACCTAAAGTTGTTATTGAAAAATCCATTCGTCAGCACGCTGTAATGTGTATAGAGAATACAGAAAGCATTGCCGAAGCACGTAAACTTTCCAGAGTATTGGATCCGGATATTGAATATCGTGTTAAGCAGTTTACTAAGTTTTTAGCAAAAACCACCAAGAATTATAAAGAGTGGCTTATAGAAGATTATAAAAATAAGCTTACGGTACTAATAGGAAGTTTATTTATTAAATACCAAGTGTTTGATGATGAAGAAGACGAGGAAGACCCTGTCGAATTGAAAGAATTATAATTATTTGTTACGTTAAGCTGCCTTAAAAAAGGCGGCTTTTCTGTTTTTATATAGTTTATACTTAATCAAGATTGTCGACTAATATGTTAGCTATCAAAGTAATCACTCAATCTGTTCATGTATAAATAAATCTTTAGCTTTAATTTAATACAATCTTATCTTATAATTAGGATTTTAGTGATTAACTTAGGTGAACAGAAATTAGCTTATAACACCTAAAATCGCAACACCATGGAACGTATTATTACTCAGCCGGGCAAGGTTAATGAGCTTAACGCCCTTTCTTATGAGCGAGCTGCTGCAGAACTTGCAGATGAAACCGAAAAAGATGAAGAGCTTTCATGTAGTCTCCTACTTAAGAATCTTTTAATGAACAATTTAAAGCTTCTTAAACTTAATGAGATAAGAGCTATTTTACTATTCTAATATCAATAATTATGGAAAATACCGAAAAAAAACATTCGGAGGATTCTCAGGATGATGATAAAAATAAAAAAAGCAACTTCAATACTAAATCCGAAAGAGATAAAGATATTGAGGATACGGATAAGTATTTAGCTATGGAGCAGCCTGGTGTAAAATATACTAAAGAAGTTGATCCAACCGTAAACTCTGATCAGGTAAATTCAAGAACTACAGATAGTAGTGGAGAATGGAATGAAGAAGGAGGGAATAGTAAAAATTCTGAAGCATTTAATCAGGATGATGATATACTTAATGACAATATAGATCTTGATGAAGACCAAAATCAATCCATCTCAAGTGATGATGACGATTTTGAAGAAAGTAATGAACGTTACACAAATTAAGACTTTTTAATATAAACAAGAAGCCCACAAATTTATTTTGTGGGCTTCTTGTTTAATAAATTATTAAGTAAACATTCTGTAATTAATTTGTGTGAATGTTTTCAATTTGATAATTCTCAGTTATAGCTGCAATCATAATTTTACTAACATTAAATAGCCTTTTTAAAAAGGCTGGTTAAATGTTATGAGTATAAAATCAAAAACGTCAAAGTAAGTGCTTTGACGTTTTAAAGAATACTATATTTTAATATTTTCCGCTTAATAATGCACCACCCATAGGTACTTTAGTGTCTAGTCCAAGTTTTTTAAGCATTTCGTAAGTAGTACATACTGCTGCTGAAGTTACCGGGATGCCAATCTCTTTTTCGATAGCATCAATGGCTTCTAGTGATGGCATTTGTACACAGGCAGAAACTACAAGTACATCTACACCTTCAAGGTTAAGGCGTTTGTATATTTCCAATAAGTTTTGAGGATCCTGTGCCGCTACTTCAAGATTGTCTGCAATTTCAAGGGCAACGAAGTCAACAACCTCAAATCCCTGATGTTCTATATAATCAACAACTAGCTGAGTAAGTGGTTTCATATATGGCGTAATAACGGCTACTTTTTTTGCACCTAATACTTTTAGTCCGTTTATTAATGCCCCGGCACTTGTAACGATTGGAGTAGGAGCGTCGTTCTTGACAGTTTCTTCGTACAGGTTAGTTTCAGATACACAGTGGTAACCGCGTCCCATACTCATGATAGCCACAAGACAGGCGTACCCCATAACATCTACACGCGCATCAGATAGTTCCTGAGCACATTTAAGGCTCATTGCATCCATGGCTTCCAGTTCTTCTTTTGTTACTTTCTTCATGCGCATACGGCTTGAATGGAAAGTAAAACGTTCTGGAGATATGGTTTCACGAGAGCGTAATAAAGCCGGGATCTCCGTTTCCATTGTAATGTTAGAACTTGGTACGATCTGGCCTATTCTATATGTTTTCTTTGTCATTTTATTTCTATTTCAACAGTCTGTAATATCTTCTTTTATTATTGTACTTCTTCCGAATCTACAATCGTGTTTCTTAGTGTACCGATACCTTCAACAGTAGCTTCTACCACATCACCAGGCCACATAAATTCCTGAGGATCTCTTCCGGCACCTACACCGGCAGGTGTTCCTGTAGCAATAATGTCGCCTTCTTCAAGTGTAAACACTGTACTTAGATCATGAATAAGGTCTGAAATATTAAACAACATAAATTTGGTGTTAGAGTTTTGCTTTTCTACACCATTTACTGTAAGACGAAGATTAAGGTTGTGTGGATCTGCAATTTCGTCACGTGTAACTAATACCGGTCCCATTGGAGCAAAAGTATCCTGTCCTTTAGAAACGATCCACTGTCCTGAACGACGGCAGTCACGAGCACTAATGTCATTTATTACAGTATAACCATATACATGGTCCATAGCTTCATCCTTAGGGATGTTTTTACCACCTTTTCCAAGAACTACAGCAAGCTCCACTTCATAGTCAAGCTGCTTTGTTATTTTTTGGTTGTGAATGATATTTGTATTAGGTCCTGTTACGGTCGTTGGAGGTTTTGAAAAGATAACCGGTTGTTGTGGTAAATCTTTGGAGGTATCAAGCGTACGTGCAGATTCTGCTACGTGTTCAGTATAGTTTAGCCCTATTCCGAAAATGTTCTTGCGAGGTTTAGGTATTGGTGCCATTAAAGTAGCATTCGCTAATGGAATAGAGCATTCCTGTAATTGTTCTTTAGAGGCTGTATTGATAAGGTTAGTTGCCTTGTTGATACCATCAGTTCCCATATCGATGAATTCAAGCATAGTATTAGGTAACGGACTACTTTTAATGTGGCCTAATTTTTCTGCATCAATGATCATTTCTCCCTCGATAAATCCAAGGCGGGAAGGTGTATGGTTTATTCTGTATGTAACTAATTTCATTATAGTATGTTTGTTATTGTATTATTGTTTGATTTCCATCAGGGTGTGCCATTTCTTGGTATAATCCTAATGAAGTGATTACCGGTAAGTCATTAAATGAGAACAGGCATGCATTTTCGGTTTCAGATAAATTTATATGCTCATGGTATGCCCATGACGGTACACAGAAGATATCACGTTCTTTCCAGTCAAACCGTTTACCGGCAATGATAGAATATCCATGGCCTTTTGCGCATTGATATACAAATGATCCTGTGTGTCTATGCGCTTTAGTGTGTTCACCTGCCCGTAATAATTGTATACTGGCTCCCATAGTCTGCATTACGTGACCGCCTGTTACAGGATTGGTATAATGCATTAAGATGCCATCATACAGAGAACCTTCGTTAACCTTTGCAGCTTCAAGAAGTGCAGGGTATACCTGTTTCCATGAATATTTAAAAAGGGGAGAATAAGGTTTGTTCCATTCATTATCAGCAAGAACAAGTCCTGCACCGCTATAGGTAAGTGGTGAATAATTTACAGGAGCCGTTAAAGGCTGTTTGCCATCATATACTGCATAGTCATTCGCCTCAAGCGCATTTATAAGTGGAATATCAAGGCCATCCTGCCAGATACAGGTTTTACCACCTGCTTCAACACCATGTTCGTGCCATGTACTGTTTGGTGTAATAACAAAGTCATTTACTTCAAGCATGATCTTGTTACCATCTACTACGGTATAACCACCTTCGCCTTCCATAATAAAACGAAGGGCAGAGGCTTTATGCCTATGTGCTGATGTACTTTCACCTGGGCGTGTAACTTGTATGCCGGTATACAACCAACCTACAGCTGCGCTAACATCCCTGCGTTTATCGTTTACAAGATATACCACGCGTCGACCAGCTTGTTCAGGTGTAACCAGTTCAGATGACTTAAGGACCAGTTCACGCAACTGCTCATATTTCCAAAGCATTGGTATTGATGATGTTCTCGGCTCCCAAGGTTCAATATCGTTGGCAACAGTCCATAGAGCACCTGCGCCAAGAGCTTCTAATTCTTTATAATAGGCTTCCAGTTCAGGAGTGTCCTGAACTCTTGCTCTGCCTAATACACTATCGTCATGTTTTGTTTCCATACTATAGTTCTTTTTGTAATCCTTCTTCGTTATCAATAAAGGTAATGTTTTTTCGAGGTGCTGTATTTACACGCAGATCAAAAATATCAAAACGGTTATAATGCCCAAGTATATCGTGCATTTGTTTAGGCTGTATGCATTTTGACAGATCAATGTCAGCATATACAATTCCTTCATCATCAATAAGTGGTTCACCTATTACCGCGCCATTCGGACCAATAATTCCTGAGAATGCACTGTTTTTACGCGTAAGCAGTTCTTCCGCGTTAGGTACATCTTCTTTCATGATGTCGATAATCTCTTTTGTAATAGTAGAGCAGGATACTATAGTGAACAGTTTTCCTTCAAAAGAGTGTGCTGCTGCCCTAATTTTAATAGCTTCTGCCATGTTGTAATCAGGAGGAGCAACAGGAAGTGATATGTAGTTGGCGATGTGTATAAGTTCTCCCTGTGTAAGTAGTGTAAAGCGTGCTAGTGTATTTGTGTTTTCACCACAGGCTAATGTACCTATAGGGCCAATCTCTGTATTGTATACTTTAAGCGAAGAACCGTCTCCTCCAGTCCAGGTAAGCTTTTCAGCCCAAGTAGGAACCAGTTTACGGTGTTTACCGATTAAGTTCCCTTTATTGTCAATAATCAGATTGGTGTTGTATAGTTCACCAAAACTCTGGCCACGTTCATTAACACCAATCACTACATGACAGTTATTGTCTTTTGCAGCCTGGCATATTGTAGCTACTTCAGGTCCTGGAACTGTAATAGAGTTAACATACAGCTTCTCATACCATTTACTTCCCTGTACAGGAGTCATGATCCAGTTCCAGTACGGATAACCCGCTACAAAAACTTCTGGGAAAGCTACTAACGAGGCCCCATTACCGGCAGCTTCGGCTATTATAGAACAGGTTTTAGCCACTGTAGCATCTACGTTTAAAAAAACGGGAGAAGCCTGTACGGCAGCGGCTTTAAATTTTGGTAAATCCAACATAGTGATTATTTTGAATTTTAAATTTTATACTTTTCAATTTTTGATCTCATTTCTTCAGTAAAAGGGCTTGATTTTATACCACCACGGTTATCTAAAAAATCTACTTTTACAAGTGTTACTTCACCTTCAAGACAGATTGAACTGTCTTCATGCTCAAATTTAAATCCGCAAACCATTGATGATCCTCCAAGAGTTTTGATCCAGAAGTATTTAGTAAGTTCATCACCTAAACGTGCTGCTTTTTTAAACTGAATTTTCAGGTCAACTGTAGGAATACCGCCTGTTTGATGGATGTTCTTAAAAGGCATATCAAGTGCTTCTTCATAAAAGTCTTCCACAAGACAGTTAAGCATCTCTAAAAAACGAGGATAGAATACTATCCCCGCGTAATCTACATGCTGAAAGCGTACTTTTTCTTTTTTTATAAATGCGTTCTCCATTAGGGTTGTAATGTGGTTTTTAATTTAAATCGTTGTATTTTTCCTGTTTCGGTTTTAGGCAGTGCATCCATGTAACGTATTTCTCTTGGATATTTGTATGGTGCAGCTACAGCTTTAAACCAATCCTGTATCTCTTTTGTAAATGCTTCACTGGCTTTATCTTTGTTTTTTAAAACAATATAAGCACATACTAACATTCCACGGTTTTCATCAGGAAGGCCTACTACGGCACATTCCGCAATTTCATCGTGAGTGATCAACACGCTTTCTACTTCTATAGCAGCAATATTATAACCTGAAGAGATGATCATATCATCACCACGGGCTACAAACCAAAAATAACCATCGTCATCCTTACGAAAAATATCTCCTGTTATATTCCAGCCGTTCTCTACATATTCTTTTTGTTTTTCTTCACTGTTAAGGTATTTACAGCCCGTTATGCCACGTACAGCTAAACGGCCTTCTTTACCATTTTCTACCTCATTACCTTCTTTGTCTACGATCTTAGCTTCATAACCACGAACAGGTAATCCTGTTGCGCCTTTTCTCATATTATCCTCAGTAGAAGAAATAAAGATATGAAGGATTTCGGTAGAACCGATACCGTCTATGATCTTAAGACCAGTAGCTTCATACCAGTCTTCCCAAACCTTTAAAGGCAATGTTTCTCCTGCGGATATGCATTTACGCAATGAAGAGATATCGTAATCTGCTACTTTGGTTGTTAATACTCTGTAGGCAGTTGGAGCAGTAAAGCAAATAGTTACTTTGTGCTTATCAATAGCTTCTAAGAGTAAATCAGGGGATGGTTTTTCTATCAGGAAGGTTGAAGCTCCATAATAGAATGGGAATAATACAAGACCGCCTAATCCAAAAGTGAAACCTAATGGCGGACTTCCTGTAAAAATATCATCAGGTGTAGGTTGTAAAGAGTATTTAGGAAACGCTTCACATATCAGTAATATATCTTTATGATAGTGTGACGTCATTTTAGGCTTACCTGTAGTACCGGATGTAAACCCTATTATTGAAAGCGAATCGGCTTTAGTAGGGTAGTTGGTAAAGGTTTTTGGTTTATTACCCATTAAAGTTTCCAGTTTTGAAAAACCTTCTCCTGTACCATCAAAAGTTACAATGTGCTTTAAGAATGGAGACTTAACCGCATTCATGGCATCTTCCAATCTAAAATCGCATAATGCATGAGATATTTCTGCGCATTCTACCATTATGCTTAGTTCCTTTTCGCGTAATAGGGGCATAGTAGCTACGACTATTCCTCCAGCTTTAAGGATGCCAAACCAACAGGCAACATACATAGGGTTATTTGCTGCGCGTATCATTACCCTGTTGCCCGGTACAAAATTTAAGTTTTCGATTAATACATGAGCAATCTGGTTTGCTTTTTCGTAGAGATCTTTATAAGTCCAAACGGTATCAAAAGTACGTATGGCAATGGTATTGCCACGACCTTCTTTTATATGATCATCAAGTAGTTTCTCTACACAATTAAGGTCTTTGGGAAATTCAAAATCCGGATGCCCTGTAAAGCATTCAGCCTGTAATAAGGCAGGCGGCAGGTGATCGTGCGCGAAATTATCTTCGTAATGTTTCATTGCTGTACTGCTTATTACTTTTTGTGGGTTACCGGTTTTAGTGCTTTTTTCATGTTTTCTATGGCTCTTCGTTCGCCTCCTTTGTAAGGGTATAAATGTGATACAGCCGATACATAAGGTTTAGGTATACCTAAAGAATCTAAATCATGGGCATTATACTGCTCATAAGCCTGTGCATTGCGCACAAATGCCGGATCGAGCAATAGTGTTTTACCTAATGCTACTAAATCGGCACGGCCATTCAAAAGAATAGTATTTATTTGATCTATATCCTGAATGTATCCTGCTGTAATGGTTGGAATATGAACGGTGTTTCTAACCATATCAGAGAATGGTGTCTGCCACATTCTGCCCACAGCCGGTTTTTGATTTGCTACCGTTAATCCGGTAGATACATTTATAATGTCTGCACCTGCGTTTTTAAACGCTTCGGTAATAGCAATAACATCTTCTTCTGTTATGCCGTCATCTGCCCAATCTGAAGCAGAGATACGCACACTCATTGGTTTATCGGCAGGGAAAGCCGCTCTCATAGCAGTAAATGCCCTGATAGGAAATTTTAATCTGTTTTCAATACTTCCACCAAATTCATCTTTACGGATGTTTGTTAGGGGAGATAGGAAAGAAGCCAAAAGGAATCCGTGATGTGCTTGTAGTTCTATCATATCGAAACCAGCTTCATCAGCATTTTTGGAAGCGTTTACAAATTGCTCTGTAATTATGTCCATCTCTTCCAAAGTCATTTCCTTTGGAATGTTCATGTTTTCATTAAAGGCAATCGGAGATGCAGATAACAGTTCCCATGCATTTTCAATTGTGCTGTTACTATCTTCCCAAGGAAATTGTACAGCCCCTTTTCGTCCTGAATGTCCTACTTGGATTCCTATTTTAGAAGCGCTGTTTTGATGTATGAAATTAGTTACTCTTTTCCAGTTAACTATTTGCTCTGTAGTATATATGCCGGGGCATCCTAAAGTAATTCTTCCGGTAGGAGATATGGCAGTAGCTTCAGTTAATATTAACCCGATTCCTCCTGTAGCACGTGCGCCATAATGCATTAAATGCCAATCTGTAACTAATCCGTCTTTAGCATTATATTGCTCCATCGGACTCATTACAATACGATTCTCAACTGTCATACCTCTTAAGGTAAAAGGGGTAAAAGCTGCTGAGGCACTGGTGTTCTTATTCCCTTCACCAGTATTAAAATCTTCTAATACTTTTTGAGTAAAAGAAGGATCTCTTAGTGCAAGATTTTCGAAAGTTACTTTTTTCGAACGTGTCATTACGCTAAAAGCAAATTTCATGAAATCGTGCTGTATGTGCCTGTCCATGTCTTCAAACCATTGTAATGAAACATTTGCAGCATGCTGGATCATTTCAACACGATTACGGCGCAGTTTCTCATAATTAGCAAAAACAGCCTGAGTGTCTGTTTTATATTTGATAACAGAATCGGCTAAAGCAATAGCACATTCCATCGCCAGTTTAGTCCCTGATCCAATAGAGTAGTGAGCAGTAGCCTTAGCGTCGCCTAATAATACTATATTATCAGTATTCCATTTTTTATTGGTAATAACCGGGAATTGTCTCCAGTGTGAACGATTGGATATTAATCCGTGTCCGTCTAGTTCCTCTTTAAATATCTCCGATATTTTTTTAATAGTATCTTCTTCATCAGTAACGCTAAATCCTGCCTTCTGCCAGGTTTCATCGGTAGTTTCAAAGATCCATGTACTCATGCCTTCTTCATACTGATAGGTATGTGCTACAAAAGTACCGTAAGGTGTAGTTCGGAAAAAGTAAGTAAAAGAATCTAATGGTCGTGAAGAGCCTAACCACACAAAACGATTGCTTTTCATTTCTATTTCAGTACCAAACTCTTCTGTGTATTTTTCACGGATGCCACTGTTTATACCATCGGCAGCTACTATGATATCAGAATCAGAGAACTGGCTTAGATCATCTACATTGGCTTCAAAATGAAGTTCTACGCCTTCTTCACGACAGCGTTGCTGCAACAGTTGAAGCAGTGTTTTACGGGAACATCCGCAAAAGCCATTTCCGGTAATGCGCACTTTTTCGCCGTCACGAGCTACATCAAGTTCGTCCCAATAAGCAAATTTTGTACGTATAAGATCATAGGATTGAGGATCACGGGTTAAGAATTCGCTTAATGTTTCATCAGAGAAGACAACACCAAAGCCAAAAGAATCGTCGGCTTTGTTACGTTCATAAACACTCACACTACAGTCGGGTACCGCCTTTTTCAGTAATATTGAAAAATATAAACCTCCTGGGCCTCCGCCAATTACCGTTACTTTCATTGTATATTAAGGTCTTTTAATTGAAAAAATTTCGCCAAGTTTAGCATAATTAGATCCGGCAAGGCGTGCGACCGGTCTGTATGTATCCATATTTATCTTGTAATCATCCAGTAATACTGATTCGTCTACATGGAACATAATAATACGGCCTATCATGATAGTAGCTCCACCATTTTTATGATCTTCCAGGCTATAATGGTGTACAAGTTCACACTCAAATGTAATAGGACTTTCTTTTACCCTAAATGGTTTTACTTTAATGGATGGGATAGGCGTAAGCCCTGCGTATTCAAATTCATTACCATTTGGTGGTAATTCTATAGATGTAGCATTCATAGCTTCTACTAATTCTTCGGTAGCCATATTCACGACAAATTGTTTTGTAGCCAGGACATTGTTAAGAGTGTCCTTATTTTTATCTCCTGTGCGAACAGTAGAAAACATTACATGAGGCGGGTCTTCTCCCACGGCATTGAAAAAGGAAAAAGGTGCTAAGTTAGGTACTCCATCTTCGCTGATACTGGATATCCAACCAATAGGGCGGGGTATAACAGCACCGGTTAAGATTTTATATATATTTTTCTGACTTGTTTCCAGGGGATCTATTTCCATACTAACAGTTACTAATGGCTACAAATAAAAGAAAATTTTATGATCAAATTTTATACATTTTTGTTATAAAACATGTTCATTCAGATTATTTTTCAATTATACTTATTATAAAACCTGATTTACAGAGAACTTAATAAGAAAGTGTAAATTTATAATACTTTAAAAATTATAAATAAAAATTACATTGTAAATAAAAAAATGATAAATTCATTTAATTATTCATTTTAAGGAACGAAAGTGTATAAAGTTATTTGGCATGACAATCATATCCTTATTATATTTACAGATAAATAAACAAGAAACTAACCTTTAGAGAATATGAGTTACTACCAGGTAAAAAGTTTAGAACAATATTTTAAACATTATAATAAATCGGTAAGGGAACCAAGAAAATTTTGGGATAAAATAGCCGATGAAAACTTCACGTGGTATCAAAAGTGGGATAAGGTAGTAGAATTTGATATGCAGGAAGCCGAGATTAAATGGTTTGTTAATGCAAAAGTGAATATCACTAAAAACTGTATTGACCGTCATTTGGCAAAAAGAGGTACAAAAACGGCTATTATATTTGAACCGAATGATCCAAAAGAAGAAGCTCAGCATATAACATACAATGAGTTGTATGAGCGTGTTGCGAAAATGGCTAATGTTTTACGCGATCAGGGTATTAAAAAGGGAGACAGGGTATGTATTTACCTGCCAATGATACCTGAACTTGCAGTTGCTGTTTTGGCCTGTGCAAGAATTGGAGCGATAAACTCTGTAGTATTTGCAGGGTTTTCTGCTTCAGCTGTAGCTACCAGAATAATTGACTCAGGTTGTAAACTTGTCATAACTTCTGATGGTGGCTTTAGAGGTAGTAAAACAATAGAACTTAAAAGTATTATTGATGAGGCTTTGCAAAAATGTCCAACGGTAGAAAAGGTACTTGTTGTTAAGAGAACCAATACCAATGTAAATATGCAGGAAGGGCGTGACCAATGGTTACAGCCGCTTCTTGATGATGCTGTACCTAATAATGTAGCAGAAATAATGGATGCAGAAGACCCATTATTTATATTGTATACATCAGGGTCTACAGGAAAACCTAAAGGGATGATGCACACCACTGCCGGGTACATGGTGTATACGGCTTATACTTTTAAGAATATTTTTGCTTACGAAGAAAATGATGTATACTGGTGTACTGCCGATATTGGCTGGATAACCGGACATTCTTATATTTTATACGGACCACTTTTAAATGGTGCTACTACAGTAATTTTTGAAGGTGTACCTTCTTATCCTGATTTTGGACGTTTCTGGGAAGTAATAGACAAACATAAAGTAACACAGTTTTATACTGCACCAACAGCAATACGTTCTTTAGCTAAAGAAAATTGGAGTTGGGTGGATAACCACGATCTTTCAACCTTAAAAGTTATTGGATCTGTTGGAGAGCCTATAAATGAAGAGGCGTGGCACTGGTACAATGACCATGTAGGTAAGAAAAAATGCCCTATTGTAGATACCTGGTGGCAAACAGAAACCGGAGGTATAATGATATCACCATTACCTTTTGTAACGCCTACAAAACCTACTTATGCAACATTGCCATTACCAGGAATACAGCCAGTGTTGATGGATGAACTTCGTAATGAGATTGAAGGCAATCAGGTAGTGGGCAGTCTTTGTATTAAATTTCCATGGCCGGGTATTGCAAGAACAATATGGGGAGATCATCAGCGTTTTAAAGAGACCTACTTCTCTACTTTTCCGGGTAAATACTTCACTGGAGATGGTGCTCTTAGAGATGAGGTAGGGTATTATAGAATTACAGGCAGGGTGGATGACGTAGTTATTGTTTCGGGTCATAATCTTGGAACAGCACCTATTGAAGATGCTATTAACGAGCATCCGGCAGTAGCAGAATCGGCTATTGTTGGTTTTCCACATGATGTTAAAGGTAACGCTTTATACGGCTTTATTATTCTGAAAGAATCAGGTGAAGGTCGTGATAGAGAAAACCTTATAAGGGAAATTAATGAGCATGTGTCCAGTCATATTGGACCAATTGCCAAGCTGGATAAAATACAATTCGTTTCAGGCTTGCCAAAGACGCGTTCAGGTAAGATCATGAGAAGAATACTCCGTAAGATTGCTGAAGGGGATTATTCTAATTTTGGTGATACAAGTACACTGCTTAATCCTGAAATTGTTGAAGAAATAAAAGAAGGAAAATTATAATTAGTTTTTAAATTGAGTGGAAGCGGCTTCATAATTATGAAGCCGCTTCTTTTTTGGGTAAATAATAACATTGACCTGTAAGGTTTTGCCTAAATTAGCTTTTATGGAAACAAACCATGATGTCGTGATTATAGGCGGCGGTCTTGCAGGATTGACGGCTGGGATTCATTTGTCAAAAGCGAAATTATCAGTTATGATAATCGAGAAATCATTTTACCCCAGGCATAAGGTGTGTGGGGAATATATTTCTAATGAAATACTGTCCTATTTGGAATGGTTAGATATAGATATATCTGAACTCCATCCTGCAAAAATCGATACATTTCAATTAACGACTTTATCAGGGAACAACATAAATGCAAAATTGCCTTTAGGTGGCTTTGGAATCAGTAGACATACATTAGATCATTTTTTGTGTAAAAAGGCGCTGTCAAACGGTTGTAAGGTGCTAAGTGAACAGGTTACTGGTGTTTCGTTTAATGACGAGGTTTTTACGATCATGACCTCTGAAGCTGTTTTTTCAACAAAAGTAGTTTTAGGTGCTTATGGCAAACGTTCCAATGTCGATTTGGTACTGGGTCGGGCATTTGTAAAGCATAAATCGCCGTGGCTGGCTGTAAAAGCACATTATAAAGGCAATTTTCATAATAATATTGTTGCACTTCATAATTTTTCAGGTGGTTACTGTGGTGTTTCTAAAGTAGAGAATGATATTTTAAATATTTGTTACCTGGCAGATTATACTACGTTCAAAAAACATAAGAACATAGAGGACTATCAAAGGCAGGTGCTTTATAAAAACAAGCATCTTAAGAATATTTTTGAAAACAGCACTATGGTATTTGATAAGCCTTTAACTATAAGTCAGATCTGTTTTGATGAAAAAACTATTGTCGAAAATCACATACTCATGATCGGTGATACTGCCGGGCTTATCCATCCACTATGCGGTAATGGTATGGCAATGGCAATACACAGTGCTAAAATTGCATCAGAGTTAGTTGTCAATTTTAATAAAGGTATAATTACTTCAAGAAAAGAGTTGGAAAAGAAATACATCAAGGAGTGGAATAGAAATTTCGGGAAAAGAATGCATACAGGTAAATTATTAGCGAAAGCTTTACAAAGGCCTGCTATTTCAAGGGTCTTATTTTCTTTTATTTTTTTATGGCCACGGTTATTAGACATAATCATTAGGCGTACGCATGGCAAACCTATACAAATAAGCAATTAATGAGTATTACTACTAGTTACAGGGCAGACGGAACCGAAATAATGGATGATTTTTTGCTTGAAGGCGAAGAATTGCGCAACGCTTTGGATAAAATTGCAGATATAAACAGGCTTTTGGGAGGTAACAAACTTACACTTAATGGGGTGAAGCAATTATTAAAAAAAACGACTAAACAAGGAATTGTTATTGTCGATGTTGGCTGTGGTAATGGAGATATGCTCAGGATGCTTGCCGATTATGGAAAAGAAGCGAATATTGATTTCAGGCTTATAGGTATTGATGCAAATAAATATACAATTAACTATGCAGGGAAATTGTCCAAAGATTATCTGAATATTGAATATAAATGCCTTGATATTTTTGAAGATGACTTTAAGGTTCTCAATTATGATATCGTGTTGTGCACCCTTACATTACACCACTTTAAAGATGATGAGATATTAAAAATTATAGCTACCTTTAATAAGAATGCAACAGTAGGAGTGGTGATAAATGATTTGCATCGTAGTAAAATTGCTTATAGATTGTTTTCTATTATGTGCAAGTTATTTAATCTTAACCGCATGTCAAGGGAAGATGGATTGTTATCCATTTTAAGAGGTTTTAAAAAAGAAGAATTAGAACTTTATTCAAAAAAACTGAATTTAAATAACAGCCAAATCCAGTGGAAATGGGCTTTTCGTTACCAATGGATAATATCTAAACTATGAGCGTAAAAATTGTAACTGTTGCAAAACAACTTCCTAAATATTCCAGAGAAACCAAAGAAATACTCCCCTTGTTGGATAACTGGCTGGAAGGCCAGAATGAAAGATTTATTAAAAAAGTAAAAAAGATATTTGAAGGTGCTGCTGTAGACAGGCGATACTCTATAATGGAACCATTAGAGGTTTTTACAGCTACTTCTTTTGAAGAAAAAAATGATATTTATTGTAGAGAGGTGATTGATCTTGGGGAGAAAGTGCTTGTGAAAGCTCTTAATAAAGCAGGATGGAAACCTGAAGATATTGATTACATTATTACAGTAAGCTGTACCGGAATAATGATTCCGTCATTAGATGCTTATCTTATCAATAAACTGAGGTTGAGGCAGGATATCGTACGATTACCTGTTACCGAAATGGGATGTGCTGCAGGAATATCAGGTATAATATATGCTAAGAATTTCCTGAAAGCCAATCTTGGTAAAAGAGCCGCAGTGATTGCAGTAGAATCACCAACAGCAACTTTTCAATTGGATGATTTTTCTATGCCCAACATTGTTAGTGCCGCTATTTTTGGAGACGGTGCTGCCTGTTGTCTTTTATCTTCACATAACGATGATGAAGGCCCTGAGATCATTGACGAACAAATGTATCATTTTTATGATGCTGAGCATATGATGGGTTTTAAACTTACAAATTCAGGATTACAGATGATTTTAGATATTGAAGTACCCGACACAATTTCGTCACACTTTGAGAGTATCATATATCCTTTTTTAAAGCGTAATGAGTTAAAAATAGAAGATATTGATCATTTGATATTTCACCCGGGAGGTAAAAAGATTGTTAATACAGTCGAAGATCTTTTTTTAGGATTAGGAAAAAACATTAATGACACTAAGGAAGTTTTAAGGCTTTATGGTAACATGTCTAGTGCCACAGTTTTATATGTGTTGGAACGGGTTATGGATACTAAACCTAAAAAAGGAGAAAAGGGAGTTATGCTAAGCTTTGGACCGGGATTCTCGGCGCAACGTGTTTTATTACAATGGTAATTATGGATTTTAAAGAAATACTATCGAAACTTCCTTATGAAAAACCTTTTCTGTTTGTGGATGAATTACTTAATGTTGATGAAAACGGGGTAAAAGGAACTTATTTTTTTAAAGAAGATTTGGATTTTTATAAAGGTCATTTTAAAGGAAATCCTGTAACTCCGGGAGTTATATTAACGGAAACAATGGCTCAGATAGGCGTTGTTTGTCTCGGTATTTTTTTACTAAATAAAGACTTAAATAAAAACAATATAATAACCTTAACATCAACTGAAATGGAATTTTTAAAACCAGTTTTACCAAATGAAAAAGTAACTGTTGTTTCAGAGAAAATATATTTTCGTTTTGGGAAACTTAAATGCCGCGTGGTTATGCTGAATGAAGTTGAAGAACAGGTTTGTAAGGGTACAATTTCAGGAATGATACTGCAACAAAAATGAACAGAAGAGTTGTAATAACCGGTTTAGGCGTTGTTGCTCCAAATGGGGTTGGGCTTAATGCATTTACACATGCCATAAAAAATGGTATTTCAGGAATACGGCATGATGCTCAATTGCATAATCTCCAATTTTCCTGTCAGATAGTGGGTAAACCTCAAATAAGCGAAGAACTTAAACTGAACTATTTTTCTGAATTAGAATTGAGAGGGTTTAATAGTACAGGTATTTTATATGGTGTAATTGCGGGTATAGACGCGTGGAAAGACGCCGGACTCACTATTGAGAACAATGTAGATCCGGATTGGGATAGTGGTGTTATTTTTGGTTCGGGAACATCAGGCATAGATAAGTTTCGAGAAAGTATTTATAAAATTGATGAACTGCAAACCAGAAGATTAGGTAGTACAGTAGTTGCTCAGACCATGAATAGTGGTATTAGTGCCTACCTGGGAGGTAAATTAGGATTAGGAAATCAGGTTACAACCAATTCATCTGCCTGTACAACAGGAACAGAAAGCATATTGATGGCCTATGAACGTATTAAAAACGGACAAGCTAATAGAATACTCGCAGGCAGCACAAGCGATAGTGGCCCATATATATGGGCAGGATTTGATGCAATGAGAGTATGCACATTCAAGCACAATGAATCTCCTGAGCAAGGTTCCAGGCCAATGAGTGCATCGGCATCTGGGTTTGTGCCGGGAAGTGGAGCAGGGGCAATAGTGCTTGAAGACCTCGAAAGTGCTTTACAAAGAGGTGTACGTATTTATGGTGAAGTGTTGGGTGGAAACATAAATTCAGGAGGACAACGAGGCAGTGGCACCATGACAGCACCGAATAGCGTAGCTGTACAACGTTGTATTAAGGAAGCCATTAAAAATGCCGGTATTACTTCAAATGATATTGATACTATAAACGGACATCTAACGGCTACTGCTAAGGATAGTCTTGAAATTGCTAATTGGAGGGAAGCCTTAAACCGTAATGGATTGGATTTTCCGTATATAAACTCTTTAAAATCGATGACTGGGCATTGTCTTAGTGCTGCGGGAAGCATTGAAAGTGTTGCAGCAATACTACAGCTGTATCATGGGTTTATTTTTCCTAACATCAATTGCGAAGACCTGCATCCGGAAATAGAAGGCAGTACAGATCGATTAAAAATACCTACAAAACTTATTAATACAGAAGTTAATATTATTGCTAAAGCCAGTTTTGGTTTTGGAGATGTAAACGCCTGCGTAATTTTTAAAAAATTCGATGAGTAAATTATGAAAAGAGAAGAAATAATTGAAAAACTAAAAACTATTGTTAAGCCTTATGTAAATAATCAGGAAGCTTATGAGAATATGAATGAAAGTTCAGATTTCATTAAAGATTTAGGTGTTAATTCGGCAAATCTGGTAGATATAGTATTGGATGTCGAAGAGCAATTTAATATTGTAATTGACAATCCCGAAATGGAGCGTATGCTCGATGTAAAGACAGCGATTGATATTATTGAAGTAAAAACTGAATAGCATGATTGGTAACGACGTTATAGATTTAGAAGCTACACGCGTGCAGAGTAACTGGAAGCGTCCGGGTTTGCTTGAAAAGTTATTTACACAGGAAGAACGTGAAGTAATAAATAGCCATAACTCTCCCGAAATCATGGTTTGGGTTTTATGGAGTATGAAAGAAGCAGCTTATAAAATCTATAACAGACAAACCAAATTAAGAAGTTTTATACCTCTACAGCTAATTTGTACAATTGATGTGAGTTGTAGTACGGTTATTAGGGGTGTTGTGAAGTGTAACGGATTCATTTATGCAACGAAGACAGTTTTAGACGGAAACTTAATACATACTATAGCTACGGTTAATATTATTGATATTGAAAAAATTGAAGAACCAGAAAATAGTAATGTTATTAAAGATACCAGTGGAATACCTTATCAATTGATTGAAAATGAGATGTATCCTGTATCAATAAGTCATCATGGAAGATTTTATAAAATTGTTAGTTTAAAGTATTGCTAATGGAAAATAAGGATAAACCTTTTAAAATTGGGCTTTGTATGGCAGGAGCAGTTTCTGCAGGAGCATATACAGCTGGTGTAGTTGATTATTTATTGGAAGCATTAAACGAATGGGAAAAGAGGCGTGGGCAGGATAATGTGCCAAGCCATAAAGTTACTATACCCATTATGGGTGGGGCTTCGGCAGGAGGCATGACCGCAATTTTAGCTGCCAGTACAATAAACAATAGTATTATACCGGTAGATTTACCCAAACCAGAACATCTTTTTGATGAACATCCTGAAAATAAACTTTATCACAGCTGGGTAGACCTTATTGATAGAGATATGTTTTCTAAAATGCTTGATACTTCGGATATTCAAAAAGGGAAAATAGTTTCAGCTCTTAATTCTCAATTTATAGATGATATTGCTAATAAAATGATTAGTAGTACTACTCAAAACAGGAGAGAAACCCCCTCTTATTTTCAGGGATCAGTTAAAGTATTTACCACGCTTACGAACTTAGAGGGGTTTAACTATTACGCAGGGCTAAATTCTGGGAGGCGTAAGGATAAGTATTATATGAGCATCCATAATGATTATGCCTGCTTTGAAGTTCTTGATGGTGTTAAGAAACCTGAAGGAGGTGCGTGGATGCCGTTAAACTTTATGACTGGAGAAAATTTACAGACTGCCAAAAATGCGGCAATGGCTACAGGAGCATTTCCAATAGGTTTAGCTCCGCGTATACTGGAGCGTGAAGCAAAATATGTAGAGAAAATCCCATGGCTTGATTATGTATTCAGAAATACTCCTTTGGATAAAGAGATTATCAGGACACTTAATGTAGATGGTGGAATGATAAATAATGAGCCGTTTGAAAAGGTGAGAGATATTTTTAATGATGAGATGGCTGCAGAGATGAATTTGCCTTATACTACTACAGAGGAGAAAATTAAAACATTTCAGGTATTAGAAGATATTAATAGTGATTGTAATACATTCGAAAATACGATATTGATGATTGATCCATTTCCCAGTGTTCAGAATGAGAATTTTAAGATGGATACTGATATAACTGATATCATCCCAAAAACGCTTTCAGCAATGCTTTCACAGATGAGAGCTAAGCCTACTGATTATAAGGATGCAATGAAAGAAAATGACACTAGTCAGTTTATTATTTCGCCCTCAAGACAAATACGTGATGAAGCCGGTAATATAATTGAAGAGTTGTTTGGGGAAAAGGCTATTGCGTGTGGAACTTTGGGAGGTTTTGGCGGTTTTTTGAATAAAGAATTTCGTATTCATGATTATTATTTAGGGCGTTATAATTGTGAAGTTTTCCTAAGAGATTATTTTACTGTGACAGAATCTGCATTACAGGATAATGAAATTTTCAGAAATGGATATGCCCAGGTTGATAAAAGTTTATATGCTTCGGATGAAACAAAACCAGGGGAAGAAAAAAAATACCAGATTATTCCTATATTCACACCAAGACCTGCTCCTGGAACATTAAAAGTACCCACATTTTCATGTGGTGAAAACTGGCCTAAAATCACTGAAAAAGAGATTGAAAAGTTTAATAAACCTCTGAAAAGGAGAGTTGAAAAAATACTCATGAACATTGTTGAACTTAATGGAATTACAAAACCCTTATTGTATATTGGAGCGAAGGTTGTACTCAATAAAATGCTGGCAGGAAAGGTAAGTGAGTCTATAAAAAAATCCCTTTATGACTGGAGGTTAATTGAAACTAAATAATTATTCATTCTTTTCTCCAACGGAGTTAATATTTAAAAAATGGAAGAAAGGTGAGAATGTGCCAAAGGCATTCTGAGAGAATGTTATTCGTGTAAATCGGATAAAAAGGTTCAGTATGCTGAATTACGTCAAATTATACCTTTGAAAAAAATAATCATTATTAATAATAATTAGAATTATGAAAGAGTTTTTTAAGGAGCTTTTTGAGTATACTTTTCATTTTAATGAAATAGTGGTAAACTCTTTGCAGAAAATTGACGGTACAATTCCGGAAAAAGCGGTGCAACTTATTAATCATACTATTAATGCACAGGAAATATGGAATGCAAGAATAAATGAAAAACCATATAGGATTGACGTATGGGGGATAAGACCCTTAGATACACTTAAAGAGATAAATGAAATTAATTATCAAAATTCATTAAAAATAATCGATACGTTTGATTTTGAAAATAAAGTCACTTATACGAATACTCAAGGAAAGGCTTTTAGTAACACTGTACGTGATATGCTTTTCCATACTGTAAATCATTCAACATACCATAGAGGGCAAATTGCAACGTATTGTAAATTAGAAAATATAATACCTGAGGTTACAGATTATATTTTTTACAAGAGGCAGCAATTATAAAATTCTTAAACAAAATTTTTAATAGAAAGCAAATTAAATTCCAAGCTTAGTTTTTAATTTTAAAAATATTAGAGCCGTTACATAGGCATTTCCTGATGCTGTATGACGGTCACTTTTTTTAATTTTTAAAGCATCACTTAGTTCGTCTAGGGTTGCTTGAGTAGTATCGGCCAATTCTTTCCATCTAAGATATAATGCATTAGTATCCATTATAGGGTTTTTTAGCCGCCCAAGGTCAAGACGTTTTAATGCCTGATTGATCATCTCAATATCCAAATTTATATTGTGGCCAACAAGTATAGCGTCTTTAGCAAAGTTTAAAAATTGTATCATTGCTTCGGCTTCAACAACTTTTTCAGTGCCTGTTTCTTTAACGTATTTATCTAATGCAGGAGACTGTGTATCGAACTGTTCCTGAATTAAAAAAATCTCAAAAAAATCACCAACTTCAATTGCATTAGCTGTAACACCAATTGCACCTATGGAGAGAATAACATCTTCTTTAGGGTCTAAACCGGTTTTTTCCATGTAAAAAATTACATAACGTTTATGATGATTACTATTATCACTATCAAACAGAGAAATATAATTTTTCCAGAATTGTGGAAGATTATTACCGGTGAGCCAATCAAAAGCCATAAATTAATTGATGTAAGTTAATGAAAAACGATTCTTGATCATGTCCTGAATGTCATTTATAGGCTGAAAACAGTTTTTAAGTTTTACTTTGTCGGATTTAGATAACTCGTTTAAGTTCAGGTATCTTCCATTAGAGTTGTTTAGTAATCCTTCTTCAGTTCTAAAACGCATAAGAACATTGAATGCTTCAGCACATTCGTCATAAAGTTCGGCATTATTTGGTTCTAATTCAGCAAGTTTTTTATAACGATGATATGTATTCGTAATTTCGGTAAGATTATGTGTTAATGCTAATAGTCGGGCAGCATCAATTAAGGGTTCCAAGGCACGGCTTTTAATATCAAAACTGTCTTTGTGTTCACCATCGTTTTCAACGAGGAACTGCCTAAAAAAGCCTAGTGGAGCTGGGTTTCTTAGTGTATCTGCTGCTAAAAAGGCAAAGAATTTTTTATTATGGTTGATCTTTTCATGAATATTCTCAGTTAAAACATTTTCTAATGCAGGAGCACCATATATAAAGTCGAAATCAAAGAAAATTGTACTTAATTCAACTCCTTTTTCGGCAGGTGTATTTATCCATGTATTGTATTGTTTAACCCAGTCGCTTAATGATTTACACCATTGTGTATTGCTAGCCAATAAACCTGAGGGCGAATGTTCGTAACCTACTTTTTCAAGATATTCTGTTACCATTTCCGCTAATTCCAGGAAATATCTTTTTACATCATCGTATATTTCAGGGGCTACATCCTCAAATATAAGGGCACTATCCTGATCTGTTAATAATAGCTGCTCTTTTCTTCCCTGGCTTCCAATGTTCATCCAAACAAAACGAACAGGTGGAGGAGTTCCCATTTTTTCTACAGAGAGTTCTATTGAACGTCGCGTAAGTGCTATATTGATTTCTGAAACAATATTAGATATATGAGATATTGGTATGTTAGTATCAATTGAGTTCTGAATTAAATCAGTAAGCTTTTCTCTTACATATTTAAGTTCTTTAGCATTTGTTGCTCTTCTGGTTTGTTTAAGCAGCACACCTGGAGTATTTGACTGTGCAGCAACTACATCATGTTCTGAAATAATCCCGCTGACAGGTGACTTATCACTACCATCGCGGGTAACACAAAGATGCCCAACGTTATGTTTTAGCATGATCATTTGTGCTTCAGCTACAGATATATTTTCAGGTACAGTAATAACAGGACTTGTCATAACTGTACGGGCATCAATTTCGATAGGGAAGAGGCCTGTTGAAATTTTTGAACGCAGATCCCTATCAGTAATAATTCCAATTGGTAATTGATTTTCTTGAATTATAACACTTCCTACAGCGCTATTAGACATTGATTTAGCAATAAATTTTAATATATCATCAGGATTTGCAGTAATAGGGTTTCGGGTATATTTAATAGGTTGAAAATACTGAATGTCAGCAACCTGTTCACTAAAAATCATATTTTCAGTAACAAGTTTACCCTGACGTTCTTTATCATAAGGATTGCGGGTTTGAGAAGCAAAACTTTCTAATAGAAAGGCTAATACGTTTACGTTTTCGGTGAAATAAGGTTGAAATGCCGCAAAAGAAATACCATAAACAATTGCTTCTTCACGTGAACGCGCTGTCATTAGATAATCATTTTTAGCAAAGTATGGTCTTAAGCCTAAAATATCGCCTTCATCACATTTGTCGATTAGTGTTTCTTCAGCATCTGAAGTAACTGAAAGCCCTACAACGCCATCTTTTACAACATAAAAGTCTGAGTGTATGGCCTCGCCACCTTTGAAAAGAACTTGGTTCTTTTCGAGATAAATCACTTTAGATTGCTCTGCAACAGCGAGTAACTCATCGTACTGCAAGCTAATGAAGGGTGGATATCGTTTTAAAAAATCGGCAATGCTCTGTGCAACAGGGTTTTTCATAATAGGCAATTGAAATCTAAAAGTAGTACTTTTTCGGTTTTTTTAAAAGAAAAGACTACAGGAAATGTATAAACCTATGTTAAAATTATTTAGAACCCAATGTAAAAACTTTTGAATCAATAACATTTAGAATGTTTTTACATATTTAGGATCGAAAATTGAGTATAAAACAGTTTAACAGTAAGAATTAAGCCAATATATATAATCGCTATTCTATGAATATTGCTAAATTTACAAAACTAATAACCATAAAAATTTAAAGATGAAGTTTACAACAAAGATTACAATGCTACTTGTAGCTGTATTTATGACTACTGTATCTGTTGCGCAAGAAAAAAAACAAGCCAGTCCGGCAGCAACAGCAAAAGGAACAATAAGCGGTGCTAATATTACAATTAACTATAGCAGCCCATTTGTAAAAGGTAGAGTTATCTGGGGAGAATTAGTACCTTATAATAAAGTATGGCGTGCAGGTGCAAATGCACCAACAACATTTGAAACTGACAAAGCTCTTAAAATTGAAGGTAAAGATTTACCAGCAGGAAAATATGCTGTTTATGTAATTCCTGAAAAAGATGCAGCAACTGTAGTTTTTGGAAAAGATCCTAAAATGAGTGCTTATGATTACGACCAGGCTAAAGATCAGCTTAGAGTAAAAGTAAAAACAAAAAAATCTGCTAAGATGAATGAAAGCCTGGTTTACACAGTAAATAAAAACAACGTGACACTTAGTTGGGAGAATTTAGATATTCCTGTTTCTGTTAAATAAGAATATATAACTATCTTTTTAAAGCACATTATCCTCAATTGAAGATAATGTGCTTTAAAGTTTTAAATACATATAAAAAACAAGAGGTAACGGTAGTATTTATTATTTTACATAATATACATTATAGTTCACTTTGCCTACGAATTAAAAGCGGGGGTTAACCCGCTAAATATCTTTATAACAGCAATATATACCCTTTTTAGCTGTTTGCATGATGTCAATGATTATTATGCAATAATACAAATAAATTTGATTCTAACAAGAATTATTTTACAGGCTTAAATGTATAATCATATAAACCCACATAAGGCGCTCGATAATTATTAGTAGTTATTTTACCATCCTTATAAGTAACCAAATCATAACCATAAACAACCTTATTAGGAAACCTTAAATATTTAACGTCAGAAACAACATCATCAGGCAAATTCTTCAAAGTTAATCTAAACTCGTTATCAGGCATTATTTGCGTAAAATATCTTTCATCCTCAAATTGTATATGCTGTAAAATATCAGATAAATAAATTTCTGTTACTTTTTCAGGAATCAAAAAAGACCTAAAAGTATTCATTTTCTTTAAAATAATCAATAATTCATGATGTTTCAAAGACAGAGTAACCTCTTTTTTCACAAACTGTTGAGCATTAATATTAAAAGATACAGCAAGCAATAAACATAGTAGTAATTTTTTCATATTGTAAGGATTGGATTATTATTACCCCAAATATAGGAAAGTTTTTTATTGAGCAAACAAATCATTTAAAAGGCGAAATTCTAAAACAAGCTTTGAACTTTTTTTCTTAAAGCCGTTACGCTTCGCTTCACTTTTTACAAAAAAGTATCAGCATTGTTTTGGTTTGAAGCCTTAAAATCGCTTTGATGCTAACAACTTCACTCGGTCGCAGTAAAAAAAAATCAAAAAAAAAAAAAGGTTTTAAGCTTCGTTACTTCAGCTAGCCGTTTACAAATGGATAAAGCCGACGTGTTAAGTCGGCTTTTGGTTTATACATCTTTAACAAAAGGAATATTGTACTCCGTATCTGCTTTCCTATATAATGAACATTCTAATTTAGGACAACACGTAATTGCAGGAAAATAGTTCTTAATTATCTCATATTCTATGTTATTTAGAATAAGCTGGAAATCTCGTAACGGATGATACACAAACTCGAAATCTTCAGGCAGTCTCAAAAACGAAACGACTATATAAGGAACACTTTGAGCAGGAATGTAAAAACGCTCATTTGTTTTTGCACCATTATTGAGATCATAGTCATATTCAAATATGAGATTCATTTCTTTTAACATATCACATGAAGTCATAATAAGTACAGGGAAATATATATATCTTCTTTCCATAATTACCAAAATATTATTTTAAAATAATCCTCATCCAAATACTTTTGACTGTCTTGGAATAAATCCCGATTACCCGAAACTAAACGATATGCATCATATAAAAGCTGTGGGACTTCCTTACCTTTTGCAATGGAAGTTATAGCGAGATACGCATCTTCATCGTTTTCAGTCCACATTGATGGTTTTAACCAATCCCAATTATCTTTCGGTATAGAATACGACTGATAAATAATTTTAGCAGCGTTATGGTAATCTTTATCTGTTGTTAACTGATTTAAAGCGTTATCGAGTTCCTGAGGGTTATCCCTTAAAGCATTACTTTGACTTTGCAAATCATCGATTGCAGTATTATCGATATACCTTTTTATAAAGGGATATGCTATAAATATACCGACAAGCATTAACCAATTTTTTGCAAGAAAGTCCAATACACCCTGCATTGGACTTTCTGTTTTTTTAGTTCTAGGTGGCATTACCTTACTTTTTAAAGTATTTAGCAATGAAAACAACGCCTAAGATAATTATAGCACCGTTTACCCACATTTTGTATTTTCCGTAAAATTCTTTTAATTGTGTGAACATAATTTTAAATTTTTAAAGTATTGATTATTATTTGATTAGTTTATTCTTTTTAAGCCATTGCTTTAACTTACCACTGTAAAGTAGGTAAAAAAAAACAGGGCTATAACGGTTAGAATATGACCGCAATATTCGCATTTAGAACGTGATATTTCAAGTTCGGGAAGTTCACCAGAACCGTACTGAGAATCCATCAATAACCAAGCATCTTCATAATTTGCCTGTGTGATTTTTGCAGAATACATTGAACCCAATTCCACTCTAAATTTTGCTTTTGCTAATTGAATTAGCGTTGCCTTATTTGCCGTTAGAACTTTGTCTTTTGAAATTCCCATAGCAGAAGCAACTTGCGTGATATAGCTTGCCGTGTTGTTTTCAAACGATGGTGCGTACTCGGTTACAAGCTTTTC
This sequence comes from Flavobacterium cerinum, assembly GCF_004028155.1. Taxonomy (GTDB): domain Bacteria; phylum Bacteroidota; class Bacteroidia; order Flavobacteriales; family Flavobacteriaceae; genus Flavobacterium; species Flavobacterium cerinum. The sequence goes on from NZ_SBII01000005.1 coordinate 87,788, forward strand.
AACTGTATTTGCGCCTTTATTTATATCATTGATGATATCTTTATAAAACGCCCTTATACCCCATGCAATTTCCCTAAACTGCTCAAACTTCGTATCTTTTGACTCTTTAAATGGTATTTTACCCTGCCATTTATTAACCGTTCGGATTAAGTTACCCGGGTTATTGTTTCGTAATCCGCGGGACTCACTGTTATTCAGAAACGACTGCGCCATCTTTCAAATTTTTTGAGGGTTCAGGGACTTCTTTTATATCTCCCAATTTTTCCTTTAAACGGTCGTTAAAAAACTCTATAGTTTCAATAATAACCATAGCAATTCCTGCATACTTGACGATAACACCCATTACCGTTACAAGACCTTGAATTTTTTTCATAGCGTTAGTTATTTGTAAATGAACCTGTATAACCGCCTTTACCGCCTTTTGGAGAGATTACAAGACCTAAGGAGTCAATTACAACTTTGCCCGTTTTATACTCCATAGTACCCCAGTAAAAAGACTTTTGCTTATTACCCGAGATAACCTCACAAGCAATAGAACCCATCCATCCCGATTCTTTTAGTACACTTTTAGAAGTTGTATTACAACTGAAAGTTGTTAACCCCTCGCGTCTTCTGTACATCCATCCATGCGTGTGAGTCATTTCGACACCTGCATTTCCGCCCGTTTTAGGATAGTACTTTTTAGTTTTAGCACCTGAATGCTTTTTAGCGGGTTGTTGATTATTATAACCTGATTGGTTAGAATAAGAATTACCCTGATACGATTGTCTTTGTTCCTGTGGCACGTATGCCCTTTTATTACCGTAAGCCATTGCTTTAATTTATTAAAATGATTAATTCTTTTAGTTTCTTTATTAGTAGTATGAGCGCATCTAGGCAAGCTATTAGCGCATAAACACGCCACATACTAAACTTTTTTTTATTTGGTTCTTGGTCCTTTGCCCCCACTTGTATATGCTTTTTGAGGGCGAAAAAGGAAATAGCCTACAGCACATACTGGAACTACAACCCAGTACCAATTCTTTTTGAACCATTGAGATATTGCAGAATCTGCAACATTACCCAAGAACCCGCCAAGCGTATCTTCAAATTTCTTGATTGGTTTTGTTCCGAATAGTTTTTCAATACCCTTATCAAAACCTTTTTCAATAGTTCCCGAAACACCTGTTTTAACTGAACCTACAGCAGTATTCACAATATCTTTTACAATATTCTGTATTGTACCGCCATTCGCGTTTAAACCTGAGTTTAATTGACCTTCTACAGCCGTTACCATCTTTTGACCCTCTGCACTCTGTAAATAAGCAACCGAAGCTTGCATTATTTTTCTGTGCCATTGGTCTTTACGAAGCGAACCCCTTGGTATTTCAGCAGTAAAACGAACAAACAATTGTGCAAGTACCGTTTCTTCTGCCTTTTGGCGATTAGTTTTAGAACCTTCACCGCCGTTACCTGTTATCTCGCTATATGCGCCTTCAAAATCGCCATCCACGACCTCTCCGACTGCTTTCCATACGTTGTTAAAGAATCCCATAGGTTATTCTCCCCACCACATTTGATTACCATTACCCGAACCTTCTACGGTATTGCTAATATTCTTAGCCTCTTTTGGCACAACCCAAGGATCTTCGGGACGTCCATTTTCAGTACCAAGAAGACCAAAAGTCTTTTTATACGCCCACATTCTCAAAGCATTACCCGCCTTACTACCACGCGGTTTTTTTTCAAATAGTCTTCCAAACCATCCCATAATTTTAAATTTTAAATTGTTAGTTAATACCGTAAAGCTTTACTTTCCTTGACAAAGGGTTTTCGCAAAGCTTTACAGCTTTTTTTAGTTGCAACCGCAAGAATTTTTTGTGCCTGAAGATCGAACAGAACCAATCGGAGCAGATTGGAAAGCACCAATAGAACCTAGTGTTCTGCCATCTTTGAACACAGCAGAAGTACCTACTAATTCGTTGTATTTCATTAGGGTTAATGACATACTACCAGCATCATCTTTGTAAATATTTAAAGCCTGTACGCCCATTAAACCCAAGACAATAGTTTTCTCAAAAGTTTGAAGTGGGTTTTCAGTAAAATCGTATTTACAAACAGGATATTCCTGAACCATTAAGGCACGGAGTTCGAAAGGAGTAAAACGAGTTTCGACACCTTTTACAATGATACCAACCTCTTTTAAATTGGGAGTTTCATTAAATAAAGCGATTACATGTTCAGAAACATCAAATAACTTTTCTCTTTCTCCCACCCCGATTGATTTGTAATCAAATTCAACGTGAGAAAGCGTATTTGATGGACTTGTAACTACAGAAACATCATACTTTTTAGCAGGGTTCAACTTCGTGAACTTCACATGGATTTTTTCGTTTGTCTGCAACATAATTCCCGACTCAAAACCTAACTCGCATACCGCAATAGTTTGAAGTACTGGGTGCCATCCCTGAATTGAATCGTCTTGATTACAATTTGTTGCGAGGATAAAATCCCTAAGTAGTAAATCAGTACAGATGTAAACATTTGGAGAACCGGTTCTTTCTATGTGAATAGAAATTAATTCGTTGTCCAAGTCCGCTAACGGTACATCCGTACCGATTATTAAAGTACCTGAACTTTTTACAATCGGGTTACAGACCGCCTCAGTTGACCCCGTGTGCATGTTTAAAATATTCATAAAAACTTTGTTTAATTAATTGGCACTATTGCCGTTATTGTTGAACAAAGGTTTGCTGATATTGAAAAGAGGGTTACCGTTTTTTACCGCTTTTTACCGTTTTTTACCGTTTATTACCGTTTTTTACCGTTTATTACCGCTTTTTACCGCTTTTGGACTTTTATATACCGTACTTTTGAAGGTCGTTAAACGTAAGATAATTGCGTTTTATACCTAATGAATCAATTATAATTTTGTATTCCTTACGGGCAGTTTTTTCACCAATTCCCAAAATATGTGCTAATTGCTTTCTATTTACTTTATTGGTTGTTTTTGACATGGCGTATATATTTATTTAAGGGTTATTTTGATACAATTTCGATTTTAAGGCGTTCACGATATAGAAAGGTGCGCTTATCCCACTTAGCATTTAAAAGTTGCCCAAAAAGGCTGTTTTTAGGTATTTCATCTAAATACCTTGAAAGTGTGTTGGCAGAAGCTAAAACACATTTATTTGTCTTTAAATCGCGAACCCTGATTACAAAGTTTTTATTAATAAAAACATGATGCCTATTTTGTGACTTTACTGCACTCATACGATTAGTTTATTAAAAGTATCGACGAAGAAAGATTGATTGAAAGTGTGCCTAAGCCGTTCTTTATTCTCAAACTCTCGTTTGTAGAAATCATATTTTTCCATAAACCAATCCTGCAAATTATATTCACGTAAAACCTTAATTAAGGGATATAGAAAAGCTAAACTTTGCTCAACATAGTATTGTCTAAAAAGTCCCTTGATTAGTCGCTTTTGAGCATTAATTGAAGGCTCAAATATTTTCTTTATTCGTGAAACTATAGAACTGTATTTACCACGTAAGTTTTCACGTAAGAGTGACCAGTTATGTAGCACAATCAATTTTTCTTTGTTAGTTTCAGTTTTACCAGTATTTTCAACAATTTCAAAATGATTTTTTTCAGCTAATTCTATTAAGTCAATTAGCGTTTCTAACTCAAAAATTTGGTTAGTAATATTCTTTTTACACTTTCGTAAGTATGTAAAAAAAGTGCTGTTTAATTGATATTCAAAACGCCATACATCAAGACCCGGAGAGGAAGCCATATTATTAACCTCTAAATAATCATTAATATATGTTTTTGGGTTTTTAAGGTCTTTTAAAGCTTCTGTTTTATTATAGACGCGTAAGAACCGTGAACTACTTCTTTTGCCAACCGTAAAGCCGTTAAACTGCCCTCTACCCTTTTTAGTAACACCATACGAAGCAATATTTTTTTCTCGACCTTTTACAAGCTTTCTACCTGCCATAAGATCAGTATACAATTGTTCGTATTTTATGCGGTTTTCCTTTTTATCAATAGCTATATCAAGTCTATTTACACCGTCAAATGCTAAATCGAAATAGTATTGGAATTCGTATACTATCTGCCCTAAATCATTTAGCTTTTTTGTGTAAAACAAATGGTTTTCAAATTGAAGCTGAATTAAGCTAGCATCAATAATACTTGCGCGTGGTACAGCATTCAATAAGCCTATTTTCTCATTATTGTAAAAAAGGTCGTAAACGTCCGTATATATCTTATTACCATGCTCATGGCGGTTTAAAGTAAAGGGATTTATTTTATGTAAGTTGTAAAGACTATTACCGCGTTCTTTGGTAAGAGAGCCTTTTAAATTGATGATTAAGTAATCTATAATTAGTAACATTTGTTTTATTGAATAAGGTGTGAATAATGGTTTTGGTCGAGTTGGTAGCCGTTATACCTAACGGCTACCTTGAAGGTTCAGGAGCTTCATAAAATGGTCTCGAGTTGTGAAACAATTTCTCTCGCTTGATTTAATGTAATTTCCTTATTACCATAAAAAGCGACAGGAACTCTATTTTTATTAAGCACAACATGACCAGTAATAGAATTACGCCTAACATACTGTGACAATACCTTAATTGAAGTAAAAGGCTTTTCTACAGGACTAACAAAAACACCGAGTTTAAATCTTAATATGTACATAATTAAAAAGCTTTACCAAGTTGATCAAACAATGATTGAAGTCGCGGAGAGTGTATTTTTACACCGTATTCAGTATCAATAAGGCGTTTTAATTCATTCCATGTAAATTTTTGAGTAGGCGTGTATGCAGGGCGATACATAAAAATCTCAATTCCTGATGCAGTTACATCAATAGAATGATTTTGTATATCATATCTTCTTTGTGTTAATGTAGACAAGTAGTAACTAAATGTGTGAGCAGAAGTTTGGAAACCCTCGGGTACAAACATTTGCAACACCTTAACGTATTCGTTTGATGCTGTAATCATTAGATTAAATTGTAATGGATTAATTTTTGGAGAAATTCCTTGTTTGTAGATACATTGAAATCGAACTGGAAAGCATTCCCAAATCGAGTTGAATGTTTAATTGTGATACGAACAGTACCGTCGAGATTATACTCGTACGAACCACCGCAATAGAAGTCTGTTTTTCTGTTAGTTATAGAAAAACTATTATGAAATTTTCCATGCCCTATGGAGAGTAAAGGCGAAAATTTTCTACGAAGTTTTAGAACGTCAAAAACCCGCTTATCATACATGGTAGATACCATATCGATAAGCGGGTAAATGCTTTTTAATTTTGTGTTTCGAGATAATGTCATATAAAAAGGTTTTATGTGACACCACGCTAACGACTAAAAAAAGCTTATATTATAAAGACAAAAAAAATGTTAAAATGTAGGAATGAATTTACTTGTTATACATTATAAGTCAAAAAATACAAAAGAAAAAAGCGGGTGAAAGCCCGCCATATCTTTATTTCTGCTTATTTCTTTATAGACCCCGTATAAACAAATTTCTCTGCTTGGTATACTGTTACCTGAATAACTCCATCTTTCCCTGTCATCATTGCATAACCAAAAAGCGTATTGTTTGGGAATCTTATATAGTAAGTTGTTTTTACAAATGTTGGCGCCGGTTTTTTCATCTCGAATCTAAATTCTCCATCGGCCATAATTCGTAAAGTAAATTTATCTGTTTCAGCTGATGTATACATTAATTCGCCACCCACATAATGTTCATTTACAGTTTCTGGCAACGCTGGGAAATCTTTAAATGAATTTGATTTTTTTAATATAGAATACAATTCGAAATTCTTTATTGATAATGGCACTGATTTGTCCTGCGCATTCATCGAAAAAGCAAATGCTATTAAAAAGCAAACAAGAAATTTTTTCATTTTTTAGTTTTAAAGATTATTAGTTTGTAAATATAGAAAGTTTTAATAATTCTTAATATTTTAAAGATATAAAATCAATTTAAAATGTATAATTTGTTTAATAATTTTTCATTTAATCTTACAATACTATGTAACTATAAATCTCGTTAGTTATGAAGTTAAAATACTCTTTATAATATACATAATGACAGATAAAATTAAAATTCAATCATCTACAATACTTTCTGATAATTGGGGAAAACTCAATAAGGTAAAATATGATTATCAATTAAAAGATGGTTCCTGGCAGACACATGAGCGTGAAGTTTATGATCGTGGCAATGGTGCTGTTATACTATTATATAATAAAGTTCAGGATACTGTTATACTTACTAAACAATTTCGTTTACCAACATGGTTTAATGGTAATGCTGATGGAATGATGATTGAAGCCTGCGCCGGACTTCTGGATGAAAGAGACCCGGAAGATTGCATACGTCGTGAAACGGAAGAAGAAACTGGCTATACGCTTTCAGATGTTTGTAAAGTCATGGAAGTATATATGTCTCCCGGTTCAGTGACAGAGATACTTTATTTCTTTGTTGCTACCTATTCTTCAGCGATGAAAACAGGAATCGGAGGCGGTTTGGATAACGAGCAGGAAAACATTGAGGTTTTAGAACTGCCCTTTAATGATGCTATGAAAATGATAACATCGGGAGAAATTAAAGATGCTAAAACAATTATGTTATTACAATATGCAAAAATTCATGAACTCCTATAAATACTAAGGGTTTAGTTTAACACTATTTTAAATTTCGTCTCTAGGTAATTGTCTATTTTTAAGGTTTAAACCTATTTATCATGGATATTACTTTCAATAACGATCCCAAATTAAATATAGTATTACCTGTATTGTATCTTGCTTGGCAGGATAATACACTTACAAAGAAAGAATTTGATACTTTAAATGAGTTCATAAATAAGCAGGAATGGATTACCAAAGCCGAAAAGGAATTCCTAAAATCAAAAATTAACCTGACCTCCCCTCCTAGTCGTTCTGAATTTTATCATTGGAAGGAAAGGATAGACAGGGCTCTTAATGAGCATAAAAAACCACAGAATCTAACCGAATTGGGGCTGCTTATTGCAAATGCAGACCGTCCCGCTTTTACTGATGATGATATAAAAAAAATAGCACCATCTTTTGCAGCTATGGAATCTGAGTTGGGAATTATGAGTCGTGAGGTTATATCTGGTTTTCAATCGCAAAAAAACACGCTAACAGATAAACATAATACCGTAGAAAGCTTTGATGTTAAAAAGCTTACGTCTTTATTAGACGGTAGTCAGGCAGCCATTATAAATAAAGTTAAAGAACTTATAGCTACACCTGAATTTGCTTTTGAAACCTCTACAGATATTATGGTGTATCGAGAGCGTGTTCTCGAATGGAGCAAAATACTAGCGGAACATGGACTTGGTTCTTATGCTTATCCTAAAGAACACGGTGGTAAAGACGATATCGAAGGTTATTTTTCTATCATGGAAACCCTTAGTTATCACGATCTGAGCCTTGTTATAAAGTTTGGTGTACAATTTGGCCTTTGGGGAATGAGTATTTTATCATTGGGTACTGAAAAGCACTACGCTAAATATTTAAAATCTGTTGGTACACTGGAACTTCCAGGGGGTTTTGCGATGACCGAAACCCATCATGGTTCTAATGTAAAAGGTGTACAGACAACAGCTACTTACAATCATAAAGACAGAACCTTTACAATACATACCCCTGAAAAGTATGCCAGGAAAGAATATATAGGTAATGCAGCAAACCATGGAGAAATGGTAACTGTTTTTGCTAAACTTGTTATTGATGAGAAAGATTATGGCGTTAATGCTTTTATTGTCCCGATCCGGAGTAAAGACAAAAATGTATTAGAAGGTGTAACTATTGAAGATTGCGGTCATAAAATGGGACTGAATGGTGTTGATAACGGAATAATCACTTTTGATAAAGTAGTTATCCCTTATGAGAACATGCTGGATCGTTTTGCTCAGGTAAACGAAAAAGGTGAGTTTGAAAGTCCGATACCAAGTGATAACCGTCGTTTTTTTACGATGCTTGGTACATTAGTCGGCGGACGCATTGGTATACCAAGATCGGCATTGGCGGCAGCTAAAACCGGAATTACAATTGCTATAAAATATGGTAATAAACGCAGGCAGTTTGGCCCCGAGGGTGGATCAGAAGTTCCTATATTGAATTACAGGATGCACCAGCAGCGATTAATGCCTTATCTGGCAAATGCTTATGCCATACATTTTGGTTTACAGTACCTTACTAAGCGTTTTATTAATCGCACCGAAAATGAGATGCAGGAAATCGAAGCACTTGCAGCCGGAATGAAATCCTATTCTTCGTGGAATACCCGTAATACGCTTCAGGAATGCCGTGAAGCTTGTGGTGGTAAGGGTTATCTATCTGAAAATCGAATTGACGACCTTAAAAATGACACCGAAATATATACTACTTTTGAAGGCGATAATACAGTATTGATGCAGCTGACAGCCAAAAATCGTTTGGGTGAATTCCGTAAACAGTTTGGTGAGATGAATGTATCTTCTATATTCAGTTATGTACTGGATCAGGCAAAGACAAGCATTACAGAAAAAAATCCATTTGCTACCCGTAATACGGATGAACAGCATTTAAAAGACAGAAGTTTCCATCTTAATGCTTTCTTATACAGAGAAAAAGAAATTGTGAGTTCCGGGGCGCGACGTTTTAAAAAGCTGGTTGATGATGGACTTGATGCTTTTGATGCTGCAAATGTTATGCATCCACATATGCTTCAAATTGCCGATGCTTATCTGGATCGCGTATTCTTGGAACAGTTTCAAAATCAGCTTGATTTAGTAAATGATACAGGTGTGAAAGAAGTTTTAATAAGACTATATAACCTATTTGCCCTTAACAAAATAGAGCAGCATAAAGCATGGTATCTGGAACAAGGCTATATGGAAGGAGTAAAAACCAAAGCTGTAAGGAAATTAGTGAGCCAGTTGTGTTGGGAGATCAGACAGGATGCTGTTCCTCTAGTAGATGCATTCAATATTCCTGAAAACTGTCTTGGCGCTATAGTGACCAATAAAGCTGCGGAAGCTTAAAAGATTAAATACATTAAACACACTTTATAAATAAATTATGGTACGATTTGGATATACGATCCTATATGTTTCAGATGTAGAAAAGTCAATAGAATTTTATGAAAAGGCCTTTAGTTTCGAGCGAAAATTTATTTCTCCCGAAAATGACTATGGTGAGATCATATCGGGAGAAACAACTATTTCGTTTGCTTCCAAGGAACTGGCAAGAACAAATCTTAAAGAGGGTTTTATAGAAAGCAGGCTAACCGAAAAACCATTTGCAATAGAACTGGGTTTTATAACTGATAACGTAGAACAAACTGCCAAACAAGCAGAAAACTCAGGAGCTACAATTATAGAATCTCCAAAACAAAAGCCTTGGGGACAAACTGTAGCTTACATTAGAGATATTGACGGATTTCTAATTGAACTTTGTACGGCAATAAACTAAAGTAATCGAACCTCCGAAGCTATATTATTTGTTTTGCAGGTTTGCTTATACAGGCTATTATTACAAGCAATAAAACCATAATTGAAGCAATTGTTCTGATGGTATGAAATCTATTCCAGAGTATTTCAAACTGCTTCCTTGCATTGGCGATTTCCTGAATGGTTGCTGATTGTAAACTGAATTTATCCAACGCTTCATTTAAAGGTACATTGCCAAACATAGTTATTCCAAAAGCACCAACAAAGTATAGTACAGTTGCAGCTAATAGTAGCCAAAAAGTATTCATTGTTCCATCTTTATATTGAAGGAAGGTACTAATGGGCAGCATTATTAGTGTTCCTATAAAGCTCAAAAAAAAAGCAGGATTTTGTATCTCTCTGTTTATGATCTGCATAGCAGCGATGTATTGATTATCAGGTAATTTTGACAACCCGATATTTACAGAACAGCTATAAGCATACAACAAACCTGCAATGAGTGCTGTTAATATAGCTGTAATACCCAAAATTATGTTTTGTGCTGTCATTTTTTACTAATTTTATAATAAAGATATTTATTTTAAAAATTGATGATCAATATTTTAAACTGAGATTGTATTCCACACACCTGATTCTGTTGCTCTTTTAGCATATTCAGAAAAATCTCTTGGTTTTCTAGCCAATGCACGCTCTACCCCATCGGTAATGCTTTCATTCCTACCATCCAGTACTTCTGTAAACAGATAAGTGATTAAATTTATAATAACATTTGGTACATTATATTCTGCCAGGGTCGCTTTGTAGTGATCAATAGATATTTCTTCATAATGAATGGTTTTACCTGAAGCAGCAGCGATCTCTATTACAGCTTCTTTAAAAGTAAGCAATCTTGGGCCGGTAACCTCATAGATATGGCCATTGTGTTTATCATCTGTTAAAGCTGCACTAACTACATCGGCTATATCATCAGTATCAATAAATGGTTCACGCACATTTCCTGCGGGTAATGCTACATAGCCAGCTATAATTGGTTCCAGAAAATTACCTTCGCTAAAGTTTTGACAAAACCAGCTTGCTCTTACAATAGTCCAGTCTGCTCCTGAACGTATTACTGCTTGTTCGCATTCCTGAGCCTCAGGCTCTCCCCTACCTGACAATAGCACCAGTTTTTTTACTCCTGATGCTACAGCTATTTTAGAGAAAGATGCTATTGTTTCAACACTGCCCGGTAATGCCAGATCGGGTTGAAAAGTAATATAAACGGTATCAACATCTTTTAAGACTGGTTTCCATGTCGATACATCTTCCCAATCAAAAGATATTTCGGCAGATCGTGAGCCAATCCTGACCTTATATTTTTTTTCGAGTAATTGCTTTACAACCCTGCTGCCTGTTTTTCCGTTGCTTCCCAGTACTAAAAATGTTTTTTCTGTGTTTTGTTTTGCGCTCATAATAGATTTTATTTTTAAGCAAATCTATAGCAGCCTAAAACCATAAAATAGAATAAAACCGACAGGTTAATTATGTTAAGAAAGTTTTACAGGTTTATTGTTATTTGAAAGTAACAAGAGAAAAACAGCAACAATTATTAGTAATACAATATTGCCGAAAGTTGCTGTTTTATAGGCAGTCAAATAGGCTTCCTGATTTATAGAAGGTTTCTCTAAGATGTTGAAAAATAAACCTCCAATAGTACTAATACCCAAAGCAATTGCAGTTTGTTGAAATGTTGAGTAGGTTCCCGATGCCATGCCTGAAAGCGAGGATGGTAAACTCCTAAGTGATACAGTTAATAGTGATGGCAATACAGATCCACAGCCAATACCGTAAATGAAGAAGACCGCAGCAATGTTAATGGTATTCATTTCTATTCCGTCTAAAATTATTATATGGAATGCTAAAGATATAATCATGATAATGACTCCAAAAATGAGAACAAATTTTCCATATATCGGAATTAATTTTATAGAAATCAGAGAAGCAATAACATAGCCAACACCCTGAAACATAAAATACAGACCTGTATCAAGAGAACTGATTCCGAATCCGGTTTGCAGCAGTACTACATTGATAAGAAAATAAGTGTCCTGAACCATAAAATAAAAAACGGAAGCACAAAGTCCGATGTTAAAACTTTTGTAAGTAAACACACGTGTGTCTATGAGATTAGACATTCCTTTTTGTTGTCGGGTTTTCTGCTGCAAAAAAAATATAACAGCTGTAATAACAGATAAACCAAAAATGAACAATATCCATACTGGCCAGCCAAGCTCTCTTCCTTGAATCATTGGATAGATAAAAAAGATAAGCGTAACTATTAAAAGGAATGCACCAACCCAATCAAATTTTTTCGTTCTAACTATTGTAGTATTCTCTAAATATTTAACCGCTAAATAAACGGTAACAATTCCAATAGGTACATTTATCAGGAATATTAGACGCCATCCTTCAATAAAACTATGAACTTGTGGCAGCATGCCCCCTAAGAACTGACCTAATACTGAAGCTGCTCCAGCAATACTCCCATATATACCTAATGCTTTTGTTCTTGATCTTTGGTCTTCAAAAAGAACCTGGATATATGCTATTCCCTGTGGCACCATAAATGCTGCACTTATGCCCTGCAGTGTTCTTCCTATGTTTAACTGAACAGCATCATGAGATAATCCGCAAAGACAGGAAGCAAGGGTAAAGGCTGCCATACCTATTATAAATACAGGTTTTTTTCCAAAATAGTCACCTACTCTTCCTCCAGTAATTAAAAAGGCAGCATATCCCAGGACATATAGGACTATGACCCATTGTATATCGGTATCTGTTCCGTTTATGCCTTTTTTAATAGAAGGAATGGCACCATTTACTACAAAAATATCAAGTACAGATAAAAAGACAGAAGTTGAAACTAATAACAGCAGTGACCATCTAGAGATATTTCTAGCCATAAGGCAATTTTTTTATACATTTATTGTTCAAAACTACGGCATGTAAAAAGTGCTCGCAAGTAGTTTCTAAAACAGTACTAAGTATGGAAAACAATACTAATAGTGATTATCAGTCAATTGCTAATGAAGAAATTTTGGAGATTTATGAAAATAATTTTCCATTAAAGAATGTGTTTAAAATTATTAGTGGAAAATGGAAAACGCCGTTGATATACGCTATTAGCCATGAGTGCCCTAAACGGTTTGGAGAATTAAAGCGGAAAATGGAAGATGTTACTCAAACGACACTAACTATACAATTAAGAGAGCTTGAGCGTGACGGAATTATAAGCAGGGAGGTTTTTGCAGAATCACCTCCCAGAGTAGAATATAAATTGACCGAACAAGGAATTAAACTCCTACCTGTACTCAAAATGCTGAATAATTGGTGGGATGAATACAATGAAAGTAAAAAAGGCTAATGATCACTCCTTAGCCTTTTCGTTTCTTATTCCTGTCGGTATGATTTTAGCGAGCCATCATCATTAAACTGTATTGAATAACGCTCACGACTGCCATTAATGCCTGATGGAAGCCAACGAATCTGATTGTCCCATATAGATATGTAAGTGTTTGTAGAAGGCTTAGCCCCTTCAACCTCCTTTACTTTTTGATTATAAGTTTCTGTTACTTTTGCTACGTTGATGAAATTGATCCTATTAAGAGAAACCAGTTTACTTTGCACATTATCCCTAAGTGATAAAGTTACAGGTTCAGGTTTAGACCAATTTCCATTATTGTATATGTATTTATCTACATAGTTAGGGTTTTCCGGATGCTGAAGCATAGTATGAATACTGCCATCATTATAAAAATGGATAGTAGAATAGATGAAAATTTCCTTGCCTGCATATTGCGATAGTTTTTTTAAAGCATCTTCGGCATTTGTTAAGGCCTTGAGATTAGTTAAAAAATCTTTTTTATTGGTTTTGACAGGCTCAGTATTTGTTGTTTGAGTATGGGTTATAGTAGGAATTTTAATTTCAATACTAGTAAAGGTAGTATGGCTCTCGCTTATCGTGTCGGATTTAGTGACAGTAATATTCGGCTTTTCGGTTTGCTTATTAACTAACGTGTCATTAGGCTCAAACGTTTCGTGGATACTTTTAGAAATTTGTTCACAACCTAATAAATAAGGACAGCAGATTGCTATAATGATTAATTTCTTCATATTTATATTTCGTTTAAGTCGCTGGCAAAGGCAATTTGTTTTGGGTTGTCAGGAAGATAAAAAATCCCGACCTGTTCCTGTTTAGTGCTGTCCAGATTTAGAAGATCAACGATTTTTTTTAAACTTTCACGATGTAGCTGCTTGTGATTATCAGTATATTCAAGGTCAAAACGAATCATAGGCTGCTCATTAATATAGGTTCCCGTTTGACTCACTCTAATTACTTTTGCCCATGTTTTTATCCCTTTAAACTTAATCAGGGTCATATCATCAGGATCTCCCAAAAGTTTTCTGAAAACTAAACGTGAAATAAATTTATAGAATAAAAGCACAAGCGCACAAACAATTAATGGGTGGCCGAAACCAATAAAGCGCCAGCCCATACCATGGCTTTCTAACTTGTAGGAATAGATATAATACCAAATTACACCTGCTAAAAGAGCCAACCAGGTTAATAGGATAAGTATAGTTCTCAGGATATTTATTGATACATCAGAAGTTGCTATTATAAAATAAGGTTTGTGTTTCATATCGCGGTCCAGCAGTACCCCTGTTTTTTTATCAACTTCAAAACGACGTTCGTGAGGTTTAGCATCGTTCACTGTTATTTTTTGGATAATCTCAGAATCAGCTAAATTTTTAAAAGACAGTTCTAGCTCATAAGTGTTATATTTTGCATTTAGACTTGAAGTTTTTACAGCACTCAGAATTTTAGCTTCCCGCCTTACCCCCTTATTTTTAATATGTTCAATGTTTTTTTTAGAAATAAAAATCTGTAAAAACCACCTTTTAAAATATCCCATTAAAAGGATTATCCAGATAATTATTGATACCCCAAGTAGGCTTAATGCTACCCATGGGCTTTGATCTTTTAATTCTAAAATATCGGTTTCACTTTTAATATTATAGTATAGAAGCATCGGAAAAGGAATAGCAAAAAAGAGCATATAAATAATCCAGAATATTGTAAAACCACGTTTCATAGGCTTTCTATTGTCAAGTTATTATCTAAAGCATTTTTGTTATTTTATAATTTGGGAGAGATTTTCTACAATCTCATTGGACTTTATTTGGTACTGATTGGGTGAAAAACCGGTAAATTCTTTGAACGATCGTATAAAGTGAGATTGGTCTGAATAATCGTTTTCAAAAGCGATATCAGAAAGTTTTTCAAAACTGTTATGGCGTATCTGGCATAGTGATGCCTGAAAGCGGCAGATACGTGTAAAAAGTTTGGGCGAAATCCCCACGTATTCCTTAAATTTTCGTTCAAAAGTCCTTTCGGTCATTTGTGCTTTTTCCTGCAATTCTTTTAATGAAATATTGCCTCCCGATTTCATTATCATTGATAATGCATACCCTATAATTTCATTTTTATGATGGACGTTGTTTTTTATCTGGAATAGAAGATATGCGGATAATATCATGATCCTTTCGGGAATTGAAGGAGCTTCCGAAAGTTGTTCAGACAGGTAAAAACCATGTTTTCTAGCTTCATCATCTACATCAAAGCAGGAGTCTGTGAATTCCTGGGCATTGATACCAAAAAGTAATTTTAAAGCGCTTGGATAAAAGAAAACACCTATAGTATTGAAAGTTCCTTTTAGACTGAACTCACCAAATTTGGTTGACTGGCCATAAAGAAAAGTTTCTGGCAGCTGTTTATCAGATTGGTAAAATAAGCCATTATCAGCCTGCTGGAAAATAAGTCCGGGACAGCCATCGGCCATTGTCCTAAAACTTTGTGAAGTGAAATAGGTAGTAGTACTCTGTAGTGACCAGAAATACCGCACATAAGGCTTTAGAGCATCGGCAGGAGCATATACTTTATAATCCATTGTTATAGCTTTACTATACCAAAGTTACAAATTTACTTTCCATTGTAAATCAGTATTATAAGTAAGTTGTCCATTTTTTACTTCGAGAGGCGAATCGAAATTATTAGTGTATAAAGCTCCTGTTCCCAATCCTTGTGGCATAGGGTTGTTTTGAAGATAGGTCCATTGTGCAATAGCATTAAGGCCGATATTACTTTCTAATGCTGATGTTATCCACCAGCCAATGTTAAGTTTTTCCGCGAGGTCGATCCATTCCTTTGTGCCTCGGAAGCCACCTACTAAACTTGGTTTTAAAATGATGTATTGCGGCTGTATTTTTAGGAGTAAAGCTTCCTTATTTTCAAGTCCGAATACACCTATTAACTCTTCATCTAAAGCGATGGGTAACGGAGTGTTTTTGCATAGTTCTGACATGCTGTCAGTTTGATTTTTTGTAATTGGTTGTTCTATGCTATGTATTTGATATTCATTTAACTGATTTAATTTATATAAAGCATCAGTTGTAGAAAAAGCGCCGTTTGCATCAACCCTTATTTCTATTTCATCGGCACTAAAGTTTGATCTTATAAAACGTAAAAGGTCTAATTCCTGTTGAAAATCAATAGCTCCGATTTTCAATTTTATGCAACTGAATCCCTGTTGAATTTTTTGTTCAATCTGCTCTTTCATGTATTGTTCTTCACCCATCCAAACAAGTCCATTTATGGTAATAGGATCTTCTCCTTTTGTAAACGGAGATGGAAATAAAAGATAAGGCGTTTCGCTTTTTAGTGACTGGAAAGCCATCTCTAAGCCAAACTGTATGGAGGGAAATTCTATTAGTGCCTCCCAAAGTGCCTGTTCACCTAAATGTATAGAGTGACAAACCCATTTTAGTTTATCTTCATAATCAGGCCTGTCATCAATACTAAGTGAACGTAGGATACCGCACTCACCTATACCTGTTTTACCATCTTTTTCTAGAATAATGAACCAGGTTTCTTTTTGGGTAAGTACACCTCTTGAAGTGCCGCTTGGGCGTTTGAAATCGAGAATGTATTTTTTATAAGTAGCTTTCATATAATTGTAATAAAAAATTCCACTAATCAGTTAAATTAGTGGAATTTAGAATTCGTAATTTTTAAAGTTCTAATGAACTTCCTATTTCAAGCAGCATCAGGTCTTTTCCTTTGTCGAAGAATTGTTTGATTGCTTCATCATGGTTGATTTTAATGTACCCAAAGGTGTCAAAATGGTAGCCTAATATTTTGTCACATTCCAGGAAATTCGATGCTATAATAGCATCTTCAACATCCATAGTAAAATTGTTACCAATTGGCAATATTGCAAGATCCAGTTTGGTACGCATCGGGATAAGCTTCATGTCAAAAGTAACGGCTGTATCTCCGGCAATATAAATATTTTTATGTTCTCCTTCAATAACAAAACCTCCGGGATTTCCGCCATAGCTGCCATCAGGGAATGCGCTTGAGTGGTGTGCCGTTACATATTTAACTTTGCCAAAGTCAAAATTCCAGCTTCCACCATGATTCATTGGGTGTGTCCGGAATCCTTTCTTTTCATAGTATCCTGCAATTTCAGCGTTCGAAACGATTACAGCACCTGTGTTTTTAGCAATGGCATCTACATCCAGAACGTGGTCGCCATGTGCATGTGTTAGTAGGATATAATCAGCTTTAAGCTGTGAGATGTCAATGTGTTTTGCATTTTCATTTGCAGAAATATAAGGATCTACAATAATATTTTTCCCACCTACCTCAATACCAAGGCTTGCGTGGCCATAAAATGTTATTTTCATATTTTATTTTTTTAGTCGTGGTTATTTTTAAATAGTTTTTGTTTTAAAACTGTAATATGATACAAAGCAGTACAGAAAGAAAGAATGTGCCTAAGGCTACTTTTTTAAGTTCTGGATCCAAATCTCTTGGCACTGTGTTTTTAGCTACTGTTTTTAAATGCAGTACAAAAGGTACATAAGCAACAAGAAATAAGTACTGTAATGGCTTAAACCCAGACAAGATAGCAAATAACAGCGTTAAAAACAATGCTGTTACTATTATACTATAGTGATATATCTTGGCTTTTTTCGTCCCCATCTTTACTACAATAGTATTTTTACCCGACATAGTGTCTGAAGCCTGGTCA
Source organism: Flavobacterium cerinum (assembly GCF_004028155.1). Classification (GTDB taxonomy): domain Bacteria; phylum Bacteroidota; class Bacteroidia; order Flavobacteriales; family Flavobacteriaceae; genus Flavobacterium; species Flavobacterium cerinum. The sequence continues at coordinate 105,383 of NZ_SBII01000005.1, forward strand.
CGCATGTTGTTAAGGTTTAGAACCGCTACGCTTAGTAATCCTACAGTAATGGCTGGCAATATAATAAGAGGATCGATGTGTTTCGCAAACAGGAAATAGCAGCCTATAACGCTTACCAATCCAAAGAAAACAAAAACAAATACATCACCTAATCCCCTGTATCCATAAGCTGAGTTACCTACGGTGTATTTTATAGCAGCTGCTATAGATGCCAGTCCTAAAAAGAAAAAGAACAGTGAATATCCAAAATTATCTTTTCCGAACGAAAGGTAAATTAAAAGGATTGCAGCGATAAGTGTAAGTATCGAAGTGATTATTATTCCCTGCTTCATTGCCTTGATGGTGATAGCACCACTTTGTATGGCACGTTTCGGACCAATACGGGTTTCATTATCGGTGCCTTTAACGCCATCGCCATAATCGTTTGCAAAATTGGAAAGTATCTGCAGACCTAATGTGGTTAGCAAGGCAAATCCTAATATTGCCCAATTATAGGTTTCTTTTTGTTGTGAATAGGCATAAAAACTACCTACTAATATACCCGATACCGATAAAGGTAATGTTCTTAATCGGGCGGCTTCAAACCATGCTTTTATATTTGACATTTTATTAATTCTTAAATTTTATATAGACTACATCCAGTTTCTGGGACTTGCCTCCACCTGGTATAACCAATAGTTAACAAGTTGTTTTAAACGGGTATAATCGGCTAAACCAAACGAAATTGTTCCTCCGGCTGTGTGTAATGTAACAATACCTATATCTGAGCTTTTGTGCCAAAAGTATTGTGTTAACGATATGGTTTGTATTTTATGAGGGGCAATAAAATCGTTATCAATATCCCAGGCGCCACTTTGTTTTACGATGAAATCATCGGTAACAAAAAGCCTGCTGTGACTAAAGGCGAAGTAGATCATTATTGCAACAAATAATACATAAACAGGCACAAAAATTGCATATTCCATGATGGACGGGAATGCATAATAGGCAAGTGAAAAGAAAATGCCTAACGGAATGATAAGTAAGCCAATAGCTTCCATGATTATTTTACGGATACTTGGTTTTAAAGCTATTCCCCTTTCCGGGATTTTTTCCAAAAGAAATCTCATCAATAAATCCTTTTCAGCATTATTGCATCCCGGAATTTCTATAGCTGTTTTTTTCTGATCTTTATCATTAGCTTCCACGCCCGATGCCTGTCGTATCTTAATATCGTTTATGTCCAGTCTTTTTTGGAAATAGTTACGGCCAATAGTTACTATTTGTACTTTTTCCGGGCGAATGATCGTATTCTTTGTATTAATGAGTCCGTAAGATAATAGCAATGAATCCTGTTGTCTGGTGATCTTAAAATTATAATATTTCACAATGGTTCGTACAAGGTTGATAATCAATGTAAGAACCATAATTCCAACAATGATGAAGGAAATAAAGCGTAATAGTACTTCGGTATTAATGTATTGATCCAATGGATCTTCATCATAACCGGCTACTTTTACAAAATCTTCAATGTATTGAAATGAAGTTATAACAAAGGCGAGTAATAGAGCAAAGCTTCTTGTGTAGTTAGATGTGATTCCTGTTTTGAAGAGGCTCAGAAGGCTAATCTGTATAAACGAATGATTGTGATTGTCTTCTGTTTCCAAGCCGTCAGCAAATTCTTTGGTAACTGCCTTTTTTTTGTATCCAGCCTCTAATAGTCGTTCTTTTAATGCAAGAGCAGCATCGTGACTAATAGCTCTTATAGCTACTTCTTTACCACTACTTCCGGCTGTATCTACTTCAAGAGCATGAACTCCTATTATTTTTTGAATAATAGATTGGTTAATGTTTACCTGTTGTATTTTATCAAAAGGAATAGCAATACGGCTTTTATTCCATATCCCTTTGTGTACTACAAATTCTTCATTTTCTTCATCCAGGAAGAAAGTAAAATTCCGGTATTTTAAGTAAGCAATTAAGCTCACTCCTATTAAAACCGCAACAGCACCAATGATGAAGTATATTTTGTTTAGCTCGTCAATTTTTAAGATCCACACAATCAAAATAAACCAAAGAGCACGTATAGCACTCTGAAGCGTATCAGCAAACATAACAACTACTCCTATCAGTGACTGGCGCTGTGGCTGGCTAAAATTATTCTTCATTAGCCTCTTCCTTTATAATTTTACCCATAAGGAGCTGCTTTATTTTTTCAGCCTGTTGTTTTTCAATACCCGAAATCTGAATATCACTTTTGTCGCCTCCTGCTGTAAATATTTCTATTTGAGCAAGTCCAAATGCCCTGGCAATAAAACCTTCGTGTAAAGCAACATGCTGCACTCTATTGTAAGGAATTATAGTTGTGGTAAGGCTAATGGCTCCGCTGCGATAAATGGCATCGTGGGTACGAAAAGCATAGCCTTTGTTCCTAAAGCTTACTAACGAGATAAAAATGGAAAGTAAAACGATAACAACATAACATATTGTTATGGGGAGCCAATAAGGTCGCAGTTCTTCAATAAAATAAAAAGCAACACCTGCTGCAATGCTAATAATGCCATAAACCATCGCAAAGTTCAGCCAGATTACTTTTAAGTAAGAAGGGTGTAATGGTGTTAGCTCCACGTCTTCAAAACGTGGTAGTGCAGCAGTATTTATAGGCTCATTTGTATATCCTTCCATTATGGTATCCACTTGATATTTTTGAAGTTAGGCTTTCTCTTTTCAAGAAATGCATCACGTCCTTCTTTAGCTTCTTCAGTCATATAAGTAAGACGGGTAGCTTCTCCTGCAAAGATTTGCTGGCCAACCATACCATCATCTGTAGCATTGAATGCAAATTTCAGCATTTTTATAGATGTTGGCGATTTTTCCATTATTTCCCGAGCCCATTGGTAAGCAGTATCTTCCAGTTCTGCATGAGGGATAACAGCGTTTACCATCCCCATTTCATAGGCATCCTGAGCTGAATAATTTCGACCTAAAAAGAAGATCTCTCTTGCACGCTTCTGCCCTACCATCTTAGCAAGGTATGCAGAACCATAACCACCATCAAAGCTGGTTACATCGGCATCTGTTTGTTTAAATATAGCGTGTTCTTTACTTGCAAGTGTTAAATCGCAGATAACATGAAGGCTGTGTCCTCCTCCTACTGCCCATCCCGGTACTACAGCAATAACTACTTTTGGCATAAAGCGGATTAAGCGTTGTACTTCAAGAATATTAAGGCGGTGCATACCATCATCACCTACATAGCCCTGATGGCCACGTGCTTTTTGATCGCCGCCACTGCAAAAAGAATAAACACCGTCTTTAGACGATGGCCCTTCGGCAGAAAGCAGAACAACACCTATCGAAGTGTCTTCTCTTGCATCAAGAAAAGCTTCAAAAAGTTCGGCTGTTGTTTTTGGACGAAAAGCATTACGCACATCCGGCCTGTTGAATGCTATACGGGCTACCCCATTGCATTTTTTATAGGTTATATCTTCAAACTCTTTTACGGTTTTCCAGTTTATATCACTCATATTGCATACTAATTTACCGTAAAAATAAGCCATTTTTTACATTAACCAATAAAAATATATTAAGCAGGAAAGTGATTTCTGACGATTAAAATATGGAATATGTAATTCTGAAAACTATAAACAATTTGTATTCAAACTATTAATAGTTTGATGAACAATAAATCAAAAAAAATACTGTTAACCCTATAGAAAATTCTTTCCAAAAGTTATGGTTTAATTATATTTGCTATTTACGCATTACCACAACATGAAGTTATCACGACTATTACCCTATATATTTGCAGTTACCTTAGTATCCTGTCTTAAAGAAAAAACTACCGTTGCCGAAAATACAACCGAAACAGAAAAAGATACTGTTTTAAGGATCGCTCAGCTTGACATTAAATTAAATAAAGTTTCTAATGCTTACAAAAATGCCAAAGGCAATAGCATAGAACATTTTTATAAAAAATTATGGCCTAAAAATGATCTGAGCGGTGGTTTTCTGGTTGCAAAAAACGGTCAGATCCTTTATGAGAATTATGGCGGATTTGCTAACAGGACAGCAAAAGAAGAAATCACATCGCAAACACCGATACATATAGCATCAGTAAGTAAAGTACTTACGGCTGCTGTTGTGCTTAAACTGATCGATCGCGATAAGCTGGATGTTGATGCTAAAGTAAACAGTCTGCTTCCTGAGTTTCCTTATGAGGATATTACAGTCAGGATGCTTTTGAATCACCGCAGCGGACTGCCTAACTATGCTTATTTTTGTGACGATCGTGCCATCTGGGATCGCAAAGTACTTACGAATCAGGATGTTTTGAATCTTTTTGCTGAACATAAATTTAATCTTTATTTTAAGCCTGATAAAAAGTTTGGCTATTGTAATACCAATTACGCCATGCTGGCTCTTATAATTGAGAAGGTGACGCATATGAATTACCGTGATGCCATGAAGAAAATTCTTTTTGAGCCTTTGGGTATGAAGAACACTTATGTTTTTGATTATGATAAAGATCGTTCTACAGCAAGTTTATCCTATAAAGGGAATAATGTATTGTATGGTTTTGATTTTCTTGATAATGTTTATGGCGATAAAAATATTTACTCTACTCCCCGCGACCTTTTAAAATTTGACCTTGCTACCTATTCTAAAAAATTCCTGAACCCAAAACTTTTAAAAGAAGTGTTCCAGGGATATAGTTATGAGCATAAGGGCACAAAAAATTACGGACTTGGTATTCGCATGCATGAATGGGAAAGTGGTGAAAAACTATTTTATCATAACGGCTGGTGGCACGGTAATACTTCTTCTTATGTAACACTTAAAAAAGATACTGTAGCTATAATAGCCCTTTCAAATAAATTTTCATATAAACCCTATAAAGTTTGGAAGTTATCTCCTCTATTTGGACATTATCCTATCAAACCGGAAAAAGATGAAGATCTCTTGGAATAAACAAAACCCCAGTAAATACTGGGGTTTTTCTTTTCTAAAAACAATTAACATCACCCCTTAATAAATAGTCTACTAAATTAGTAGACTATTTGCTATTTTTGCAGAACCAAAAATGGTATTATGGAGAATTTAAATTATTTGGCTTTTGCTATGCCTGCATTTTTCCTGTTCTTATATATGGAATATAAACTGGCACAACATAGGAAAAAAGAGAATGTTTTTAAGTATGATAGTTCGGTTTCAAATATTAGTATTGGAATTGCTGAACGATTAATAAATTTGTTTGTAGCGGCGAGTTTTTATCAGGTGTATTATTGGGTGTATAATAATTATGCCTGGTTTTCCATTCCAAATAACTGGATGGTATGGGTTGCTTTAATACTGGCTACCGATTTTGTTTGGTATTGGTATCATCGTTTAGGCCATGAAGTCAACCTTTTTTGGGCAGCACATATAGTGCATCATCAAAGTGAAGAATTTAATCTTACTGCATCGGCCAGGATTACAACTATACAAGCGTTGATAAGAACTGTTTTTTGGTGTGTACTGCCATTAATAGGGTTTCATCCCAAAATGGTTATAACGATGCTCTTAGTGCATGGAGCTTACTCTTTCTTTACTCATACACAAGTTTTAAAACGTATTAAATGGTTGGAACATGTTTTTATTACGCCTTCACTCCACGGTGTACACCACGCATCCGATGAAAAGTATCTGGATAAGAATTATGGCGATATGTTTGTATTTTGGGATAAGATGTTTGGTACTTTTCAGCCCGAAGAAGAAAAACCCAAATACGGACTTACACATCCATTAAAAAGCTATAGTTTTTTATGGCAGCACTTTCACTATTATTTTGAGATCTATGAATCGTACAAAAGAGCAGATAATTTTAGAGGGAAATGGAGTGCAGTTTTTGGCAGTCCGGCTTACATGGACCAAGACATCAGACCAGAACTGGAAAAGAAATTCCTTCAGGACAGACGGCTTCGTCTTAAAGACCTAAAGTTTAAAGGATATCTTGCTTTTCAAATAGGTTTGTCTACTTTAATGCTTACGTGGTTTACTTATTTCTATGATGTGCAGCATGTTGTAGATAAACTCTTTTTTTTGTGTTTTATCATGATTACACTTATAAATTGCGGAGCACTTTTAGAACAGCGTAAATGGATCTATTATTTAGAATACAGCAGACTAATACTTTTCTCAACCTACTTGTTATACAGGCAGGGTTATATAGAATTCTTATTCCTTCCGGTTCTTATAATTATTGCAGTAGAGAAACTATTTTCTTTAGGAAAGAGGTATCAGGAGTATATTTTGCAATCAAAATAGCCTATCCAATTTTAACTGAAGTCATATTTAATGAACCGCCTACGAGTTTGTCATTAAAGAAACTGATCGTATCATTATTATCCTGTAAGCCTAAGTTATATAATAAAGGATAATAATGATCTGGGGTTGGTATGGCTAGTTTTGCGGCTTTATTTAGGTTCTCGTAATCAATAAGCGCTTTATGATTGCCGTCGGCAATTTTCTGTTTAAAAATATCGTTCATTTCTATGGCCCAGTCAAAACCATAATTTGGTTCGTTAAGCTTTTGCCAGTCAACCATTCTAAGATTATGAACCATATTGCCACTACCAATTATAAGTACGCCTTTTTTACGTAGAGAAGCTATTTCTTTGGCAAGTTCGTAGTGGTATTCAGGTGGGCGTCCGTAGTCAATACTTAACTGTAGTACAGGGATATCAGCATTTGGGTACATATGTCTTACCACAGTCCATGTACCGTGATCCAGTCCCCAATCGTGGTCTAAACCAACATTTGTGGAAGTCACTAATTTAGATGTTGCTTCAGCTAATTCAAAGCTTCCCTTTGCAGGATATTGTACATCGAATAAAGCCTGGGGAAATCCTCCAAAATCATGAATAGTTTTAGGCTTTTCCATAGCAGTAATATGCGTACCTCTGGTTAGCCAGTGTGCTGATATTACCAATACAGCTTTGGGACGGGTAATTTCCTGACCCATTTTTGCCCATGTTCGTGAAAACTCATTATCCTCAATACCATTCATAGGTGATCCATGCCCTATAAAGAGCACCGGATGCTTTATATCTTCTTCTCCTAAACTGTCGGTCCAATTTTTAAAATCGTGTAAAGACATTTTAATAGTATTGAGCGATTTGAATATTCAGTGAGAAACGAAAACTATTCCTTAACCAAGTAAATTCCGTCTTCTTTTATTTCGATAAGCTTTTGTTTGTATAAGGTGCCAATAGCCTTTTTAAAAGTCTTCTTACTCATTTTAAGTACGGTCTTGATATCTTCCGGATGGCTGTCGTCATTAAGGCGTAAAAAACCACGGCTTGCACGAAGTTCGTCTAATACTTTTTCAGCATTAGGTTCAATATTGTCAAATCCGTCTTTTTGTAGTGAGACATCAATTTTGTTATCAGGGCGAATATGTTTAATGTACCCTTTCATTCTGTCGCCTGTACGAAGATCTTCATATACCTGATCTTTGTACATCAACCCTTTGTGCTGTTCGTTAATGATAACGTTGATTCCCATTTCGGTAATATGCGAAATAATAAGGTCAACCTCTTCACCTTCTTCAACCGTAAGTTCTTCATTACTTAAGAACTGGTTGATCTTGCTGGTACCTGCTAATCTGTTCGATTTTTCATCGATATACATATAAACAAGGTAACGTTTGCCTTTTTCCATGGGACGCGCCTGTTCCCTAAACGGAGCAAATAAATCTTTTTCAAGACCCCAGTCTAAAAAAGCACCAAATTTATTGGTGTAATTTACACGAAGTAAAGCAAACTCATTAAGGTAAATGTATGGTTCTAATGTAGTAGCTACCGGGCGTTCTTCATGGTCAAGGTAAACGAATACGATAAGCTCCTCACCTACTTCAAATTCACGCGGTACATATTTATTGGGTAATAATATATCTTCTTTTCCATCGCTTAGATAGAGTCCTACCTGAGTATCTCTAACAATTTTAAGCGTGTTGTATTTTCCTATTTCAATCATTTCTGTTAATTTCAGGTTACAAAGGTACGAAGATTATAATAAGGAAAATATGGCTAATGGATAGCATTACCTGAAAATGATCTATATTTATCTTAATATAAATCTTGAAAATGTTATTTAAGGAAAAACACTTACAGGGAATCAGATCGGGAGAAATTTCATTGGCGTTTCGCAAATGGAAAAAATCTGCGGTTAACCCCGGGAGTCTTATTAAAACCAGCATTGGTCTTGTTGAGATAAAAGCAGTTTCGGGAGTTACTATCTCTAATATAACTCTTGATGATGCAATTAGTGCCGGATTTAGTTCTTTAGACGAATTGCTTCAGCTTTTAAATAAAATAGCAGATGGAATTATTTATAAGATCAGTATTTCTTATTTTGATGAGGATCCCAGTATTGCTTTACGAGAGAATATAACTCCTGAGGAAATAACATTACAGGAAATTACAACTAAACTGGAACGTCTTGACCGCTACAGTAAACAGGGAGACTGGACATTGGAAATTTTAAAACTCATACATCAATACCCTACACTAAGAGCAGCCGATCTTGCCCAAAGAACAAAATGGGAAAAAGAATGGCTCAAGCTCAATATCAGAAAATTAAAAAATATAGGGCTAACGATTAGCCATGAAGTTGGTTACTCGATTTCGCCTTTAGGAGAAAAATACCTGGAATGGTTATCCAGATAGATTAAACCAACTCTTTAAAATATTGAAGGAGAATCTTATCATTTTCCAGCATAGGCGTAAATACTTCCAGGATTTTTGGCTGAGATGAGTCACTCATGAATGTTTTAAGCTCAGATTTTAACGTTGCTTCATCAGATGCCTGCTGGTATTCGAAACCAAACATTTTAGCCAAATGTTCCGCTGTTAATTTGTGTGCTGTTTCAAAATAAATATTAAATACAGGAGTTTCATTATGTCCCGGTAATATCCTGAAAATTCCACCACCGCCATTATTGATCAATATTATTTTAAAATTTTTAGGAATATAATTATTCCATAAAGCATTACTGTCATACAGGAAGCTGATGTCTCCTGTTATTAATACCATTTCTTTCCGGCTTGCCAGTGCTGCACCAATAGCTGTAGATGTTGAGCCATCTATACCGCTTGTTCCTCTATTGCAAAAAACTTCTACAGTAGGTTTAATTGCAAACAGCTGGGCATAACGAATAGCCGAACTGTTGCTTATCTGTAATTGGGAATTATCCAGTAATGCCGGCAGTATGTGTTCGAATGCTTTAAAATCAGAGAAAGGAATGGATGCCAGATATTGATCGTGCTTTATCTGCCTGAATGCTTTTAATTCCTGTGCCTGTTTGTTGTAATTACTTTCTACGGGTTGAGTTTTTGGTAAAAAGTCATTAAGGAATTTGTTAGGGCCTGTTTCAAAATGTTTGGTAAGATGTCCAAAAGTGTCATAAGCTCTTAACGGATCGATATGCCAATGTTCGGCAGGGCTGTACTTTCTAAGGAAAGCCTTAATACGCTTAGAAACAACCATTCCGCCAAATGTAAGCAGTATTTCAGGTCGGTATGCCTCGAAATCATCATTAGTGAATGGAGTAATTATGGTGTCTATACTATTTAAAAAACGATCATGATGCAGGTTGGAAGTTGTTTCGGTCATAACGATAACCGAAGGATCATTTGCCAATTGCTCTATAATAGCTGCATCAATGGTATTAGGATTGTTTACCCCTACTAATACCAGTTTCTTTTTAGCTACATTCCATTTGTTTATATATGGAGTAAGATCTTCCGGAACATGGATATCTTCTATCACAGTTTTAAATACCGGAGCAAGAATTGAAAGTTGTGTTACTGTTTCATATAATGGCTCTTCAAAAGGTGCATTAATATGTACAGGTCCTTTTAGTAATACAGCTGTATTTATAGCTTCATTGATAAGGTCATCATTTTCCTGTGATACATCTTCAAGAAGATTAGCATTAAACAAGATATGATTTGCATATACATTTTCCTGACGAATGGTTTGCCCATCACCAATATCGATCTTATCATGCGGCCTGTCTGCAGAAATTACGATCAAAGGAATCTGACTGTAAAATGCCTCTGCAACAGCAGGATAATAATTTAATAACGCCGAACCCGAAGTACAAACAACTGCCACAGGCTGCTGTAATTGTTGTGCCATACCTGTTGCAAAGAAAGCAGCACAACGCTCATCGGCAATGCTGTAACAGGTAAAGTTTGGGTTATTGGCAAAGCCAATTGTTAGAGGTGCATTGCGTGACCCCGGCGATATTACAATATTAGTAACTCCTTTAGCCAAACATATCTCTAAGATACTTTGGGCCAAAGGTATTTTGGGATAAATCATTCTAGGGAGTTTAATAATTTTCAGTTCAGTATTTATAATATAAACACTGAACTGAAAATGAGGAATAAATTAGGCTTTAACCCAGTTTACAATTTCTGGATCTGTAGGCAGTGTTTTTGGACCAACAACTTTTTCCAATTGACCATCTTTATTGATAAGGTATTTCTGGAAATTCCACTCTACCTCACTATCCTGTAAGCCATTATTTGCCTTACGGGTAAGGAACTGGTATATTGGTGCCATATCATCTCCCTTAACAGATATTTTATCCATCATGGGAAATGTAACTCCATAGTTTTGCTCGCAAAATTCTGCAATTTCTTTATTAGTACCCGGTTCCTGAGATGCAAAGTTATTTGCAGGGAAACCTACAATTACTAAGCCTTTGTCTTTATACTCTTTATATAAAGCTTCAAGATCTTTGTATTGAGGTGTTAATCCGCATTTAGAAGCGGTATTAACTATAATTACTTTTTTACCTTTTAGGGAAGCAAAATCGAATTCTTCGCCATAAAGGTCTTTTACTTTAAACTGATATAAGCTTGTTGCTGGCATAGATGCTGTTTTTTCGGCTTCTGCCGGTTGTTTTGACTGTGGCTTGTTCTGGCAGCTGAATAACATTGTTAGTGCGCAGGCAAGCAGTATTGCGTTTTTCATAGGATGTTCTTTACTATAAAATTACGAAAAATTATTTCTTAAAATATTTTCTATACTGGATATTAGACAAAACACCCAATGCGATAACAATTAGAGCCATCCATAAGAAATACATTGGAGTTCTTACTTCACCACTAGCATACGAGTGTAAACCTGTAAGGTAGAAGTTAACACCAAAATAGGTCATAAGAATTGCAGCAAATGCGATTACACTAAAGAAGTTGTATATCCATAAACCTCTTAGGGCAGGTACAAAACGCATATGTATAACAAAGGCATAAACCATAATACTTACTAATGCCCATGTTTCTTTAGGATCCCATCCCCAGTAACGACCCCAGCTCTCATTGGCCCATTGACCCCCAAGGAAGTTACCAATGGTAAGCATTACAAGTCCTACGGTAAGTGCCAGTTCATTTATGTATGTAAGTTCTTTAATATTAAGTTCCATTTTCAATTTATTCTTGCTGTTGGTAAACAACATAAGGATCATGGTCACCATACCTAATACCATTGCTAGCGTAAACGGACCGTAGCTGCCTACAATTACTGCTACGTGTATCATCAACCAGTATGAATCTAACACAGGAACAAGGTTTCCTATTTCAGGATCTGTCCAGTTCCAATGCGCCACCATCAATACCATTGAAGCTACAAAGGCTGTAGACGCAACTGTAAGTTCTGATTTGCGACCAAAGGCAAGACCAAAGAACATAGTAGCCCATGCAACATAAATAACCGATTCGTAAGCGTTACTCCATGGTGCGTGTCCTGAAATGTACCAACGCGCTATAAGACCAAGCGTATGCATTGCAAATAAAATTCCAATAATAACATGGAAAGCTTTTACCGTGATTCTGATACCTTTTCTTGAATTGAATATTTTAACAATAGTAAACAGGAACATAAGTACTCCTGCATACATATACCAGGAGAATAGTTTTTTGAAGATATCATATTCGTTGTATAAAATCTCTGCTTCTATTTTGTCTTTGTGCGGCATTATAGCAGCACCATATTTTTCCTGATATTTTGTAAGTCCTTCAAGCAGGCTGTCAGCCAGTTTGTAGTCTCCCGTTTCTATTCCTTTCCCTAAAGCCTGAATATAAAATGGCAATACATTTTTAACTTTTTCAAGTTCTGCATTTTTAACCTCATTTATTTCCAGATAAGACACCCATTTGTTATTAGGGTCATTAGGTACCGGATATACTTTTAATATCTGTCCTGTTAGTGCCGAATATAAAAGGTTAACTTTCTTATCAATATCAATATAGTCTTTTTGAAACTGAGTAGCTTCTTTTTCACGGTATGCCTTTTCAAGTATACGAGTAAGTTTGTAATTACCCTGTGCATCAAAGAAATCAGATAGTGCTGCAAATTTTGCACTTTTGTCAAGACCTGCAACAATTCTTAAACTGTCATTACCTCTTTTAAGATGAATAATAGGTACACCATACCATAGCTGATCCATCATTGTCATAGACAGGAATACCTGATCAGCATCAAGTCCTTTATAGGTATCACTTTTACTTACCTTACGTAGCAATTCTGACGAAAATGTATTGGCAGGTTTCATCCTTCCGCCAGCATCCTGAATGATAAGACGTCCAAATCTATCTGCCTGTTCTTTACTAACCTTAAATTTCATGATAAGCGAATCCATTTGCTTTTCAGTAGGTTTTTCATGCATATGAGATTGTGCAAAACCACCAATAGTGAAGAACAATAAGAATATGGTAATTAATTTTGCTTTCTTTTCTCTTACTTTATCAAGCTTACGTTTTAGATCACCAAAACGTGTATTTTTATCAAACAATATTGCAAGCAGGCCAATATACAGGAAGAAATAACCAATATACGTTATCCATGTACCCCAGAAATCATGGTTTACAGATAATGCAGTTCCTTTTTCATCGGCGTCAAAAGATGCCTGGAAAAAACGGTAGCCTCTATAATCAAGTACGTTGTTCATGTATATTCTGGTGTCAAATGTGTTATTTCTTTCTTTGTCGATTACTGTAGCCTGACTTTCGAATGAAGCATAACTTGATTCGGTACCCGGATGTTTTCGAGCAATAAAGTCATTTACTTTTATAGAGAACGGTAAAGTGTAGGTTCTACTGCCGTAGATAAGGGTGTACTCAAGCTTACCCATTTTAAAAGAATGCGGCACTCCTATTTTAGCTTTTCCTCCTAAAAGGGTTACGTCTTTTTCTTCTCCTTCAGATTTTACAGTAACCGTTAAAGCTGCATCTTCTTTAGTTTTAAAGTCATTGTTAGATACATAATCGATCCTTCCTTTAATAGCGGCATCAGGGAATACAAAACGTGAATCGGCTACATTATAAAGTGAACGGAACATTAATGGCTGCTCGGTATTTTTTGCAACACTACCTTTCATCTGGTCAGCCATTCTCATAAAGTCACCCTCAAATGGTGTTTTTATAGTGTAAACACCGTCTTTAAGATTAATGTTAATAGCGCCATCTGTAGGTTTATTGAAAGCGTAAAGGATATTGTGGATACTCTGAACTTCTCCCTCTTTAAGGAAATGTTCGTGTCTTGTGCCTTCGCCAGACTCTACCAATTTAAGGTAATAGATTCCTTTAGGATCTTCTACAATGGTTTCTTTAGCTCCTATTTTAAAATCTTTGTATTTGATTTCGAATGGAATACCGCTAAATTCTTCAGACATTGTAAAGTTATTACTCCCTAAAAATGATAATGCAGACGGTAGCTTTGCAGCAGAGAACATTAAGTGTTCTTCGAAAGTTCTTCTTCGCATTTCTCCTTCGTGCTCACCGTCAACAAAAACGGTAAGATATGTTTTATCGGAATGGAAAGTATTTTCGGTAGCCCCTTCCCGGATTGGCATCATGCCCTCGAAGCTGATGTAACGGGTAACAAAAGCACCGGCAATAATTAGTATAAATGAAAGGTGTAATAGTAGTGTAGCCCACTTTTCTTTTTTGTGAAGTTGGTAACGTTTGATGTTTCCGAAGAAATTTACAACAAATAACAACATAATAGCCTCAAACCATTTAGCATTGTAAATGTACAGGCGTGCGGTTTCTGTATTATAAGCATCTTCTATAAATGTGCCGACACCTAATGCAATGGCAAAAACAATAAAAAGTGTAGCCATTAAACGCGTGGAAGAAAAGAACGATATAATTTTATCCATGAGTACGGAAAGTTTTTTATAAATTGTTGCAAAAGTACTCAAAACTTCATTTTTAAAGGCTATTTAATTCTTAAAAATTATCAGGAAACAATAATAGTTGCACACTATTGTTTTAATAAATATTTATATTTGTTTTTGGTAAGATGTATAATGAATAACTCCAAAGCTTTACGGTCTGGTTTGCTCACTCGTGTCCTTTGTGTTTTATGATTTTACAGCATCTATCCTTAGCAACTATCGTATTATATTATATTCTTGTCTTTTATAGGTTTTAAAAGCTTATAATTGCCCTGAAAAGCTAACAAACAGAAACAATATTAAATTAACCAATTAAATTAATGAGAATAACTAAATTTTTGCTTCTCTTCTGTCTTACAGGATTCACTGCTTTTGCACAGGAAGCGATCCAAAACAATCAGTCTAAGTTTGACGATATTATGTATCGAAGAGGTAACGTGTATCGTTCAGCATCGGGTGTTCCCGGGCCACAGTACTGGCAAAACAGGGCAGATTATGCTATCGAAACCGAACTGGATGACAAAAACAACATTCTTAAGGGTAAGATGACAATGACCTATTACAATAATAGTCCGGAAGCATTAGAATATATCTGGATGTATATAGAGCAGAACCGTTTTACAGAAGATTCCAGGGGAACACTTACTACACCATTAGATGGCAATCGCTATAGCGGAGATACTGATGGTGGATGTAAAATAACAGGACTTAACACAAACGGAAAAAACAATAGTAGATACCTGATCAATGATACCCGTATGCAGGTGTTTTTTGATAAGCCTATTGCTGCAAAAGGAGGAAAAGCAACGGTTTCTTTGAATTTTGAATTCAAAATTCCGGAAGAAGGTATGGATCGAATGGGACAGTTAAAAACTAAAGAAGGAATCATTTATTCTATCGCACAGTGGTATCCTCGTGTAGCAGTTTTTGATGACGTAATTGGTTGGAATACTGACCCTTACCTTGGTGCAGGTGAATTTTATGTTGAATATGGAGACTTTGATTATAAAGTAACGGTTCCTTACGATTACATCGTAGTAGGATCTGGTGAGTTAGTAAACTCAAAAGAGGTTTTATCTAAAGAACTTCTTAAACGCTGGGATGCAGCTTTAAAAAGCGATACTACTACCTATCTTATTGCTCCTAATGAAGTAGGAAATACAAATTTAACCAGGCCTTCTCAAAGCGGTAAAACAACTTGGCATTTTAAAATGAAAAACAGCCGTGATGTCGCATTTGCAACATCTAAAGGTTTTATATGGGATGCTGCCGGGATCAATCTTTCTAGCGGTAAAAAAGCAATGGCACAATCGGTTTATACTAAAGAAAGCGATGGTAAAAAAGCATGGAGCCGTTCTACAGAGTATGTTAAAGCTTCGATAGAGCATTATTCAGAAAAATGGTTCGAATACCCTTATCCAAATGCTGTAAACGTGGCATCTAATGTAGGTGGTATGGAGTATCCTGGGTTATCTTTCTGTCAGGCTTCAAGTGCCGGCGAAGAATTATGGGGTGTTACAGATCACGAATTTGGTCACAACTGGTTCCCTATGATCGTTGGTTCGAATGAACGCCGCTATGCATGGATGGATGAAGGTTTTAATACTTTCATCAATCATTATAGTACAGTTGCTTTTAATAAGGGCGAATACCCATCGACTGCGGCAAAAGGACGCGCAATGATATTTTGGTACAGGTCAAAACAGAGGGAAAGTATCAATACCTATCCCGATATTGCAAGAAGTAATAACCTGGCTTTCACAGCTTATTATAAGCCTGCAACCGGACTGATTTTACTTCGTGAATACATTCTTGGTCCTGAGCGTTTTGACTATGCTTTCAAATCGTATATCAAAAACTGGGCTTACAAACACCCACAGCCATCAGACTTTTTCAATGCTATGGATAATGGTGCAGGAGAAAATCTGAACTGGTTCTGGAGAGGATGGTTTGTAAATAATGGCAATATCGATCTTGGTATTAAAGAGGTATCTCAAAAATCAGATCATGCTATTATTACCTTTGTAAATAAAGGAGATGTACCTATGCCAATAGTATTTAAAGTTACTTTTGAAGGCGGTACTAGCGAAATCAAAACCCTTCCGGTAGAAGTTTGGCAGCGTCAGAATGAATGGGATTATCTTGTGAAATCACCTAAAAAAATAACTTCTGTTGATATCGATCCGGGACGATTCCTGCCGGATGTAGATCTTAATAATAATTCATGGATTAAAGAGTAATTTTTAATCTTGTGTAGTTCCAAAAAAGACGTTTCTTAGTTTAAGAAACGTCTTTTTTATGTTTCACTTTTTGTATATTTTCAATGTGAAGTATTAGTTTTTTGCTCATAGCTGTAAATCAGTGTTTTGTTTAGGTATTTTACGTTGTCATTCCACTTTTAGTACAATTTGGTGTGGAACGTGTGGAGAATTGAAATTTTCATTATAATTTATTGAATTTCATCTGATGAATTCAATATGTCATTTTAACTATGGCTGTGAAATTTTACACTTTAAACCTTAATCTTTTTTGCTAATTTAGCGACCATGTTAAAAGTAGTAATCATAGGTTCAGGAAATGTAGCGCAGCACCTTATCAAGGCCTTTCGGAATTCGCAGAAAGTAGAACTTGTTCAGGCGTATGCCCGGCATGCCGAAAATCTTCTGCATTTACTCGATGCAGATAAAATTACCAGCTCTTTTGACGCTATTACAGAGGCTGATGTTTACATCATCTCGGTAAGCGATGATGCTATTTCCGGTGTGTCTTCACAACTGCCTTTTAAGGATCGGCTTGTAGTGCATACTTCGGGCAGTGTGGCTTTAGACCAACTGAATATTAAGAATCGCAGAGGTGTTTTCTATCCGTTGCAAACGTTCTCTAAAAGTAAGGAAGTCAATTTTACAAAAATTCCGTTTTGCTTGGAGAGTGAAAAGGAAAGCGACTATAAAGTACTAGAGGAGCTTGCATTGGCCATATCTCCCCTTCTCTATGCTATAGATTCTATACAAAGACAGTCGCTTCATGTGGCTGCAGTATTTGTAAATAACTTTACCAATCATCTTTATGCAGTTGGCAGTGAGATCTGTACTGAAAATAACATTTCGTTCGACATTCTTAAACCCCTGATTCAGGAAACTGCAGCTAAAATAGAGCAGCTTTCACCACTTGACGCGCAAACAGGTCCTGCGAAACGCAACGACCGAAAAACAATACAAAAACACCTTGATTTTCTTAAGGATGAAAATCAAATAGCAATATATAATTTACTAACACAATCGATACAAAAAACAAATGTCTAGAAACTACAAGGAGATAATGAACGACATTACCACATTTATTTTTGATGTGGATGGAGTGCTTACAGATGGTAATATACATGTAACACCAACAGGAGAAATGCTTAGAAACATGAACATTCGCGATGGTTATGCTATGAAAGCAGCTGTAGAAAATGGTTATACTGTTTGTATCATATCCGGAGGTCTGAATGAAGGGGTGCGTATCAGGCTGCGCAATCTTGGTATTACTGATATTTACCTTGGAGTACCTAACAAAGTAGAGACGTTTGACGAATTTATTGACATTTACAACATTAAGCCAGAGCAGGTATTATACATGGGGGATGATATTCCCGATTACCATGTGATGCAATTAGTAGGGCTGCCTACCTGCCCACTTGATGCTGCACCTGAAATTAAAGAGATCAGTCGATATGTTTCCCATAAAAATGGAGGAACGGGCTGTGTAAGAGATGTAATTGAGCAGGTAATGAAAGTTCAGGGAAAATGGATGGAGCATTTTAATGCACGTTACGATTAATTCCTAAAACAACCCACAAACTAAAATATACCAAACTATACAACCTGAAACTACCGGATGAAATTTTTAAAACTCATAGGATTCGAAAATTTAATTGTGCTTGCCTTTGCACAATTCATTATTAAATATGGCTTTCTGGATTATCATCCGGACCTGATCCTCGCTTTAAATGAAAAAAATTACAGTTTATTGGTACTGGCTTCCGTGCTTATTGCAGCTGGCGGCTTTCTTATCAATAATATAACAGCTGCCAGCAGTGAGCGTTATGGGATTTCAGAATCTGCTGCTTATTACATTTATGGTGCTTTCACTATTGGAGGACTTGCTATAGGCTATTATCTCTCTAATCTTATCGGAAGACCGAGTTTCTTATTAGTTTTTGGTCTAACCGTTGCAACACTATATTTTTATGCTACAAGTTTAAGGAATAGTTTATTGTTAGGTAATATTGCTATCTCTTTTATTATAGCCTTAAGTGTTATGGTTATTAGTGTTTTCTGTATTTTCCCGATTATCACAGATGATAATCGCCGTATAATGGCTACTATATTTGATCTTCTTCTTGATTACTCGATCTTTACTCTTGTTATAGGATTTATGATCACGCTAATTAAAGATCTTAAAGAAGCGGATACTGATTACAACTCAGGTATAAATACTTTACCAATCGCAATTGGAAAAGCACGCACTGCAAAAGTTGTATTTGTATTTGGACTTATAGCTGCAGCTATGCTGCTATATTATGCAAATGCTTACCTTAAAGAACTTCTATGGGCTTTAGGTTTTGGCTTGCTATTCATTTTGGGGCCCATTATTTATTTCCTAATCAATATCTGGACCGCAAAGACTCAAAAAGAATTTGCTGTTCTTGAAGTGGTTTTAAAACTGGTATTGTTTTTTACAGCTGCTTCTATAGCGATAATAACCTTTAATATTAAACACAATGCTTAGAGAACAGCTTAAAGGATATAAAATTGTTTTAGCATCGGGGTCGCCCCGAAGACAGCAGTTTCTTAAAGAACTGGACGCTAATTTTGAAGTGCGCCTTAAAGAAGTTGATGAAATCTATCCGGATTCATTGCAAGGAGCACAAATCACCGATTATTTAGCAGAGCTTAAAGCTGCTGCATTAGAAAATACACTTACCGATGATGAAATACTTATAACAAGCGATACTATTGTATGGCATGAAAATAAGGCATTGGGTAAACCAACAGATTATGAAGATGCTTTTGAAATGCTTAGGTCGTTATCCGGTAAAACGCACGAGGTTATTACATCGGTCTGTATAAAAAATGCAGGAAAAAGTGAGACTTTTAATGACACTACACGTGTTACATTCAATCCGCTTACTGATGAAGAAATCAAGTATTACCTTGACAATTACCGCCCTTATGATAAGGCAGGTTCTTATGGTATCCAGGAATGGATAGGCTTGGTAGCTATTGCAAGGATTGAAGGATCTTATGCTACTGTTGTAGGTCTTCCGGTAGATAAAGTATACCAGCACTTAAGTAAATTTATTATAAAAGAATAAAGCATAATGGGAGAATTTCATGATGAGATATTAAGAACAATTATTATACTGGGAATATTTGCACTCCTGGGATTTATAATAAAAAGAATCATCAGGAGATATGCCCGCGCATCTCATTTATCAGAGCATCGCACAAACCTTATAGCTAAGTATATCAATTTTTTTATGCTAACGCTTTTGGCTGTGCTTATTTTTGCAATTTGGGGTATAAAATCCAATGATATACTCACTTTTTTAGGCGGTACATTAACCGTAATTGGTGTTGCATTTTTTGCACAATGGTCTATTTTAAGTAACATTACGTCAGGAATCATACTGTTTTTTAGCTTTCCTTTCCGTATTGGTGACTTTATTAAAGTACACGATAAAGATTTTCCTGTAGAAGCTCAGATAGAAGACATAAAAGCTTTTCATACTATTTTAAGAACGACTGAAGGTGAACTTATTACCTACCCTAACAGCCTGTTACTGCAAAAAGCAGTTAGTATTGTGCCTTTAAAACAGGAAGAGAAAGAATTTTACGATTAAGGTTTTTAAACAACTATTATATCCAATGCGAAAAACGATTTTATACGGTTTGCTATTTTCATGTGTTATTTGTTTTGCTCAACCAAAAAAGCCTTCATCGGCAGAGATATACAACAAACTCGAAAAACTAAATTTTTTGGGTACTGCCCTTTATATTGCAGCACATCCTGATGATGAAAACACCAGACTTATTTCGTTTTTAGCCAGTGACGTAAAAGCACGTACGGGATATTTGTCACTAACCCGAGGTGATGGAGGTCAGAATCTTATTGGTCTTGAACTAAGGGAACTTTTAGGAGTAATTCGTACTCAGGAATTAATAGAAGCCAGAAAAGTTGACGGTGGAGAGCAGTTTTTTAGCCGTGCCAATGATTTTGGATTCTCTAAAGTACCGAATGAAACATTACAGATATGGGATAAAGATAAAGTATTGCAGGATATGGTATGGGTTATTCGAAAATTTAGGCCCGATGTGATCATTACACGATTTGACCACCGTTCTCCGGGTACAACTCATGGTCATCATACTTCATCAGCAATGTTAACTCAGGAAGCTTATGAACTGGCGGCCGATCCTAATTATGAACCACAGCAGTTAAAGTATGCAAATGTTTGGCAGCCTAAACGTGTGTTTTTTAATGTATCCTGGTGGTTTTTTGGAGGAAGGGATAAATTTGAAAAGGCAGATAAATCGAAATACATAAATCTGCAAACAGGCACTTATTTTCCGTCGTTAGGAATGTCCAATCAGGAAATTGCCTCATTAAGCCGAAGCAAACACAAATCACAGGGATTTGGCTCTACAGGAGAACGTGGTGACGATATGGAATACCTTGAACTCATTAAAGGAGAAAAGCAAAAGAACAAACAAGACCTATTCGAGGGTATAGATACTTCATGGAATCGTGTTAAAGGCGGTAAAGTTATTGGTGATGCTATAGCAGCTATAATAAAAGAATATGATTTTAAAAACCCATCAGCTTCTGTATCTGCATTGGTAAAAGTATATGCTGAAATTGGTAAAATTGAAGATATACACTGGAAAAATGTAAAGCAAAAAGAAATTAAAGAGATCATTGCCGCCTGCAGCGGATTGTATCTTGAAGCTGTTTCAGAAAGTCAGTCGCTTTCACCAGGCAGTACTGCAAAAATTAAATGGGAGGCAATTAATCGTAGTAAAGTTTCAATGGAATTAAAGTCATTGATAATAATTCCCGAAAACAGAACTATTACACAGGATACTCTTTTAGCTAACAATGTAGGTATTAGCAGTACAATCACTACTACCTTGCCTAAAACACTGGCGTATACATCTCCTTACTGGCTTGCAGAAAAAGGGAATACAGGTATGTACAGGGTTGATGATCTTCAAAAGATCAGTCTTCCGGATATTATCAGAGAAGTAGCACTTAATTTTATTGTAGAGATAGATGGTGTTGCTATTCCGTTTGAGCGTACTGTAATTTACAAGCATAATGATCCAGTAGCTGGTGAAGTGTATCAGCCATTGGATATTGTACCAGCGGTAACAACCAAAATACTAAATAAAGTACAGCTGTTTAAAGACAATAAAAAACAGTCTATAAGCATCAAAATAAAAGCAGGTAAAGATAATTGTAAAGGCAGCCTTCGTTTTGAACTGCCACAGGACTGGAAAGTTACACCATCCTCAATTCCTTTTGACTTGATCAGAAAAGGCAGTGAAACTATTGTAACTTTTGAAGTTACTCCGCCAGATGCGTCATCTGAGGTTACAGGAAGAAGCATTGCAACACTGAATAATGAAGAATTTGACAAGGAGCAGATAATCATCAATTATCCGCATATTGCAGCACAACAGGTTTTGTTACCCTCTACGGCAAAATTCACTAAAGCAGATCTTAAGATAAAAGGCGAAAACATAGCTTATATTATGGGGGCCGGAGATAATATTCCTGAAAGCCTGAAACAAATGGGCTACAAAGTAACAGTACTTACTCCGGATGCTATTACAGTAGAAAACCTAAAAGGTTATGATGCTGTAATAATGGGAATACGCGCTTACAATGTACTTGATGCATTGGTATTCAAGCAGCAGGTTTTGTTTGATTATGTATCCAATGGCGGTAACATGATAGTTCAGTATAATACTACCGGTGATCTTGTTATGAAAGATGTTGCTCCGTTTGCTTTAAGAATATCGAGAGATAGAGTTACCGAAGAAGATGCTAAGATTACTTTCCTTGACCCCAAACATGAGGTATTAAATAACCCGAATAAAATAACTGAAAAAGATTTTAAAGGATGGGTACAGGAACAGGGACTGTATTATCCTGACGAATGGGCAAAAGAATTTACACCAATATTTAGTTCTAATGATAAAGGTGAAGATGCTAAAAAAGGTGGTTTACTGGTAGCAAAATATGGTAAAGGCTATTATATCTATACCGGATTAAGCTTTTTTAGAGAACTTCCCGAAGGTGTTTCTGGGGCTTACAGGCTTATGGCAAATCTTATCGGAGTTGGTAAATAATTTTAAGAATGTAAAATGTTTTCTTTAAAAGAATATAGATAACTGTAATGTTTTCAATTAAATACATTTAGGTGTAACAAAATCTCTTTAAAGGAGTCTTATTAACGAAGTTTAACCTCATATATATGAAAGATAATTCTGGAACATGGAAAAAGAGCTACTCGATAGTATTGCTGCTTAATATCCTTTACATATTGGTGTTTTATGTCATAATGCAAATTTATTAATATGCAGTTAATCGATTGGATCATCCTTTCTGCAACCCTACTATTTATAGTGGCTTACGGTGCTATAAAAACAAAAGGGAGCAAGAATGTAAATGAATATATATTAGGAAGTAATGAAACCCCTTGGTGGACAGTGGGGCTTTCTGTAATGGCTACGCAGGCAAGTGCTATCACTTTTCTTTCTACACCAGGACAGGCTTACCATGACGGTATGGGCTTTGTCCAGTTCTATTTTGGTATGCCGCTGGCTATGGTGGTTATCTGTATCACTTTTATTCCTATTTATCACAGGCTTAAAGTATATACGGCTTATGAGTACCTGGAGCAGCGATTTGATGTAAAAACACGTTCGCTGGCAGCGCTTATCTTTTTAATACAGCGTGGACTAGGTACAGGTTTTACTATTTATGCTCCTGCAATTATACTGTCGTCGCTATTAGGATGGAACTTAAACCTAATGAATGTTGTTATTGGTTTAATGGTAATTATCTATACGGTGTCGGGCGGTACAAAAGCTGTTAATGTAACCCATAAGCAACAAATGTTTGTTATCATGACTGGTATGATAATTACGTTTTTTATCATATTGAGTTATCTTCCGGAGGGCCTGAATTTTAATAATGCCATGCATATAGCAGGTGCTAATGAAAAACTGAATATTCTGGATTTTTCTTTCGATACCGATAAGCGATATACGATCTGGAGCGGTATTGCGGGAGGATTTTTCCTTATGCTGGCTTATTTTGGTACCGATCAGTCTCAGGTACAGCGTTACCTTTCCGGTAAATCCATTCGTGAAAGCCAGATGGGACTTATCATGAACGGACTTTTAAAGGTGCCTATGCAGTTTTTTATATTACTGATTGGTGTTATGGTATTTGTGTTTTTTCAGTTCCACCCTGCCCCGCTGCATTTCAATCCAAACAATACTAAAATAATCAACAACTCAGAATACAAATCTCAATTTGATGGCCTTGAACATCAATTGATGAAGGTTGAGGAAGATAAAAAAGAGATCAGTATGCTTTATGTAGACCAGTTGAGTCAGGATTATGACAATATACAACTGCATAATAAGATGATAGCATTAAATACACGTGAAAAAGATCTTCGCGATCAGGCTAAATTATTAATAAGTAAAGCAGATAGTAAAGCAGAGACAAACGATAAAGATTATGTATTCCTGTACTTTATCCTTAATTTCCTTCCTAAAGGCCTTATAGGTTTGTTACTGGCAGTAATTATTTCGGCAGCAATGTCTTCATCGGCATCTGGACTAAATGCATTGGCTTCAACTACAACTATAGATATTTACAAACGCCACGTTAAAGGAGAAAAAACAGATAAGCATTTTGTAGATGCAACCCAGACTTTTACTCTTATTTGGGGTGTTATTGCTATACTTTTTGCGTGTGTGGGTACACTTTTTGAAAACCTTATCCAGATGGTAAACATTATTGGCTCAATCTTCTATGGTACTGTACTGGGAATTTTCCTTGTAGCATTTTATATTAAGTATATAAAAGCTCAGGCTATATTCTGGGGCGCTTTGGTAAGTCAGATTGCTGTGATCTTTGTATATAAAATGGATGTGGTAAGTTATCTGTGGCTGAATGTAATCGGTGCTTCACTAACGATAGTCTTATCCTCATTATTGCAGCTTATAATTAACATGACCAAAGCAGAGCAACAGGAAGTATAAAATTCCGGATTGATATAAAAACAAAACAGCCCCGCTATGCGGGGCTGTTTTTGTATATGTAGTGAACAAAATTATTTTTTACTCCACTCCTGGATAGAATCCTTATTCATTTTAACGTAATCAGCATTGTTTGCTTTTTCAGAAGCAGCTAATGATAATTTAGCAGTTTCAACTGCACCTTTTCTATCACCCATTTTAGCTTGGATAAGCGATTTTTGTCTTAGGAAGTAAAATGGTACATCTGCCGAATTAGGGAATTTAGCGATAGCCTGGTTCATCCATGCAAGTGCTTTAGACTGATCTGCATTCGATTGATAGAAATACTGAGCAGCAGCAAACAAATCATTTGTAGAAGGGCCTGCCATTACTGTCTCTATACTTTTAAGAGCCATAGCTTTAGTAGGTACTTCAAATTTAACTGCGATCATAGTCTTTTCCCAAGCAATTTCGATGAACCCATAGTCGTTATCAAGATTATTGATACCTATAGTAAAAGTTTCTACGTTACGACCAAGAAACTCTGGTTTAACAGTTGTTCTTACTACCTCTTTTTTATCGTCGTATTTTTCAGGAAGTCCCCAGTTGTTTGTGTCTGCATAAAAAATCACATCCCAGCTGTCTGCTTTTGGTTGTGTGTATAATGCATAATGACCTGCAGGAAGTTTTTTCACACCAATCATTACATCTTCACTAAATGAAATAATAGTATTAGCATTAGCTCCTGTTCTCCACATTCTTCCAAAAGGAACCAGCTCTCCATATACTGATCTTCCTTTTGAACTTGGACGTGAATATTCTACTTTAACATCTGTAAGACCTACCTTCTGCTCTATAACAGCCTTAGGACTAGCCTGTGGTGTTACAATCTGCGCTGAACTGTTTACCATAAAACCCAACACGAATGCCGCGGTAATGAATAATTTTTTCATAAAAACTCTTTTTGTTTTTTAAATCGTTTGTAGCTGCAAAATTAACAATTCTACCCCTGTAGTACTGTTAAAAAATAGCAAAATTCCTTGCGGCTGTTAAGAAATACGCTTAGTGTTTTTTACTTCAGTTTATGTTTACTACCTTTAATCATGCTTTATACAGTGCACAAAAAACAAAAACTCCCTATATCATTAGAGGAAGCATGGGATTTTATTTCTAATCCCAAAAACCTTGCCGTTATTACACCTCCTTCTATGGGACTCACAACCATGTCTGGCGATGATCGTAAAATGTTTGCGGGCCAGATAATCAGTTATTATCTTACTCCTATTTTAGGAATTAAGATGCAATGGGTAACCGAAATAACTCATGTAGTCGATAAACAGTATTTTGTAGATGAGCAGCGTAGCGGCCCTTTTAAGCTTTGGCATCACAAACACTTCTTAAAAGAAATTGCGGGTGGTGTAGAAATGGAAGATATTGTAGATTATCAATTACCCATGGGGATATTTGGCCGTATGGCACATCCATTTCTTGTAAAGTCAAAACTGGAAGAAATTTTTACTTACCGTGAAAAAAAACTGGAGGAACTCTTTGGTACAATAAAATAATACTTATTTATGACGATATTTTGGTTTAGGCGTGATTTACGATTAGAAGATAATAACGGCCTGTATGAAGCTTTGAGTGCAGATGATAATGTACTCCCAATCTTTATTTTTGATAAAAATATACTCGCTGAACTGCACAAAGATGATGCGCGGGTTACATTTATTCATAAGCTATTGGAGAACATACAGGCAATGCTTTTAAAGGATAGAAAATCGTTAGCTGTTTTTTATGGTGAGCCTGAAACTATCTTGAAAGACCTAATCCAAAAACACGACATAACAGCGGTTTATACCAATCATGATTACGAACCGTATGCATTAAAAAGAGATAAAGTAATACAAGAAATACTTTCTCTTAAAGGTATTGATTTTAAAACATTTAAAGATCAGGTTGTTTTTGAAAAGAATCAGGTTGTAAAAGAAGATAATACGCCTTATGTAGTGTATACACCTTACATGAAAAAATGGAAAGAACTTTTTCATAAAGAAGATATTCGTTTCTATGCATCTGAAAATAAACTTGAAAATATTGTCCAGCACTCCTACCCCTTTTTAAGTTTAAATGATATCGGTTTTACCAAATCGTCCATCGAACCAGTTCCTTATGATGTATCACAATCCTTAATTACCGATTATATTGATACGCGTAATTTCCCTGCTATACAGGGTACATCCATGCTTAGTCCTTATCTTAGGTTTGGAGCACTAAGTATTCGTAAACTGATTAAAACGGCTGCTGAGAATAATAAGGAAACTTTTCTGAACGAATTGATTTGGAGGGAGTTTTTCATGCAGATACTGTGGCATTTCCCCGAAACAATAACAAAAAGTTTCCGCCCGAAGTACGATAATATCAAATGGCGTGCAGATGAAAAAGATTTTAAAGCATGGTGTGAAGGAAAAACAGGTTATCCTATGGTAGATGCAGGAATGCGTGAACTCAACGCCACAGGACACATGCACAATCGTGTGCGTATGGTAGTAGCAAGTTTTTTATGCAAACATCTGTTGATCGACTGGCGCTGGGGAGAAGCTTATTTTGCCGAAAAGCTCTTGGATTATGAACAATCCAGTAATATTGGTAATTGGCAATGGGCTGCTGGAAGCGGTGTAGATGCCGCACCTTATTTCAGGATCTTTAATCCTTCGGAACAGGTTAAGAAATTTGATTCTAAGTTAGAGTATGTCAGAAAATGGGTTCCTGAATTTGAAGAACTTGACTACCGCCCTATTGTAGATCATAAAGAAGCCCGAGAAAGAGCACTTAGGATTTATAAGGAAGCTGTTCAATAAGAGATGCATAATTAACAATAGTCAGAAATATCTTGTCTTTTTCCTATATTTACAAAACAATAATCAGTAATAAACTTTACAAGATAATAGTTTAGATGAATTCACCCATATATATTCTTGGTACCGGACTTTCACACAATGGATCGGTTGTTTTATTAAAAGATGGCCGTGTTTGCGTGGGTATCGAAAAAGAACGGTTAAGTCGGGTAAAGCATGATGGTGGTAATGATACTCTGGCAATTCAGTATTGTTTAGATGCTGAGGGAATTGAGTTAAAGGATATTACTCTAGTGGTGCAATGTGCCAATTTTGAGATTCCGGGCAGGGATCGTTTTAGAGGTGAAAGAATTTTTGCAGGCACGGAGACACCGAAGATTGTTGATATTTCTCATCATTTAGCACATGCTTATAGTGCTGTTGGAACTTCTCCTTTTTCTGAATGTGCAGTTATGGTAATTGACGGATGCGGAAGTCCACTACATCAGTTTTTACAATTGCATCCTGATCAAAAAAAGGACGTACCTCAATCTGTTTTAAACAAAAATCAGATGATTTGCGAGAAAGACAGTTTTTATCATTTTGATGGAAAACAGCTAACGCCTTTACTAAAAGACTTTAGTGAGATGACTAAGTTTGGAACGCAACAATTTTCTCTTCCAACCTCCCTACATTCAATTGGTGGATTTTATGCGGTAATTAGTCAATATGTTTTTGGTGATTTAGATGATGTAGGTAAATTAATGGGACTTGCACCTTTTGGAAATTCAGGAGTTTTTGAATTTGAAGCTTTTGAATTTGAATCAGGAAGATTATTTGTTAAGGAAGATTGGAAATATAAATTTACAAATCCGTCTCAGGGTTATGAATATTTCAAAGAGCATTTTGATTATTATGCTAATGTAGCACGCTGGGCTCAGGAACAGGTTGAAAAAGCTGTAATAGCATGTATAACGAACCGTTTGGAGCAATTTCCTCATGAGAATCTATGTTACAGTGGCGGCGTAGCATTAAATGCTGTAGCAAATGCAAAACTTGAGGATAGTAAAATTGTAAAGAATATTTATTTTGAACCTGCTGCTGGTGATAATGGTTTAGCATTAGGTTGTGCTTTTTATGGATGGATAGAATATTTAAAAATGCCTAAGATACAACATGACGGTAACACTTGTTTTGGGAAAAAGTATACCGCCAAAGATATTGATGCAGTGTTTCAAAAGGAGGAATATAAAAAGTATAATCCCAAAATATTTGATAGTGAAGATGAGTTACTACAGTATTGTGCTGAAAAGTTAAATGAGGGTAAAACAATTGGCTGGTTTCAGTCAGGATCAGAATTTGGCCCGCGTTCATTGGGCAGAAGAAGCATTCTTGCACATCCCGGAATTAAAAACATGAAAGACCATATCAATAGGGATATAAAGTTCAGGGAAGATTTTCGTCCTTTTGCTCCAGCAGTTATAAAAGATAAAGTTGGAGAATATTTTATGACAGGAAGAAATAGCCCCTATATGATCCTGGTTGATAAAACGAGACCGGAATACAGTAAAGAACTTATTAATGTTACCCACAAGGATGGATCTGCTCGGGTGCAGACGGTTGAAGAAAGTTGGAATCCTAGATTCGCTAAACTGATTGCCGAATTTTACAAACAAAGCGGAATTGCAGTCTTACTAAACACAAGTTTAAACAAAAAAGGAATGCCAATAGTAGAAACACCACAGGAAGCCGTCCATCTTTTTGAAATAACAGCTTTGGATGTGTTGGTTATTGAAAATTATGTAGTAGAGCGGTAATTTATTTTAAATTTCCAGTTCTTTAATCATTTCATTTGCCCTAGGTGTATTCATCCGTCTTAATTCGGCTATTATGAGTTTTTTTTGTTCATCACTTATTGAGGGAACAGGTTTTATAAACTGATTCTCAGAAGCTTCTTTATAGAACATAGCGTCAGTCCATTCATTTCTAATTCCATCAATTACAAGATGTATACGGTCTTTATATCCGCGATTTGCAACAGAATGAATAAAGTTTGCATTAATGTACCAACATTCGCCTTCATTCATTGTCAGTCGTGTGCTATCAAGAAAGAATTCAACTTCACTGTTGGTAATTATAGGGATATGTAATCGAAATGAACCATCTTCATAACCAAGGCAATTATCGCTATGTGGTTTAATATCTGCACCAACAGCTAATTGTAACAATCGTACAGCTGTTTTCTCGAATAGAAAGCTATCTAAAATTTCTTTAAAGTAAGTGCAGGAATTTAAAACTTCAGTAGCAACAAGTTTTATATCCCCCGGTCCATTTGGTACAGCATAAACGTAATCTGATTTACCGGTTTGCGACATTAATGCTATACAAGTCCATTTTCCTGAATAGTCTTTAGGATTGTAATGATCGACCCATTTTTCATTTAAGATCTTTCCAACATCGTTTTGTAGTTTTTCTACATCAAAAGCGAAAGGGAATTTTATAGAGCGTATTAAAGTATCCATAATTAATCTCTTATCCATTTTAGCATTATAGGGAACGCTTCCTTCCCTTCTTTTAAAGCCTTTTCTTTTCCTAAAGCAAGTCCGGCCCATTCAAGGAAAGGGATGCCTATATAAATTTCACTATTGAAATTGGATATGATCCAATCAGAGTCATTTTTATAGCCGTTAGGATGAAATACAAATTCGATGGGTAGTTTTAAATAGCTGGCTGCAGCAAAAGACCAAAGTATTGCCGCGATTTCTTCTCCCTGTGTGGGCCATTCTGCAGACATTCTATCAGTGCCTGCGACTGTTCTTTCTGACCCAGGTGTAACAGCTAAATGCCCTGCCTCATGTAATATATCTCCAGGATATAATAATTTATCGTAGTCAATATAAATGCAGTTAGGTCCCAGGCTTAATCCGGGTAAAAAAGTGTTATCTAATTCTTTTTCAATAACATTAATTCCAATTTCATTAAGGAAAGATAAAACTTTTTCCAGCTCTAAAGTGTTATTTTGTGTAAGCATAGGATGAGTTTTAAATTAGATTAAATATAAGATTATTTGATTAAACTCAACGGAATCACTTTATGTTTCTTATTGTTTCGAAATTTAATTCTTTAAAATCGGTAATCACCTTATCGGCTAAAAAAGTGTCCTGCCCCATTGCTGCTTCACCTGCATAGCCTATGCAGTAAATTCCGGCAGCTTTAGCGGCTTTAATACCGTTGGTGCTGTCTTCAATTATAATACATTCTTCTTTTGTAAATCCTGATTTTGCTGCCGCTTCCTGAAAAATAGCAGGATGTGGTTTAGAGAATTCAAAATCTTCACCACTTATTTTATAATCAAAGTACTGATGAAGATCAAAACGATCAAAAACTTTTTCTATTTTCCTTTTTGATGCAGATGAAGCCAATATTAATTTCATGCCGTTATTATATAAATCTACGATAAGATCTTTTACTCCCGGCAACATTGCCAGATCTTCATTAGTGTCAAAAGCATCAAAAAAGTATCGGTAGTTTTCTTCCAGTAATTCTTCCTGACTTAGTGCTATTGGATACAGGTTTTTGAGTTTCTGAATAATATTCTTATCCGAATTACCTATAAATGTATGGTATACATCATCTGATACATTAATATTAAGCGACTTATACAATAGTTGGTTTGCGTGATACCCAATAGGTTCAGTATTAACCACTACTCCATCCATGTCAAAAATTACTGTTTTTATCATTACTTATATACGGTTCAACCAATAGCATAAATACTATTGGTTAAAATTGATAATTCGTTTAGTGGCTGGCTTAACTATTTTAAGCTTTTCACTCTATTAGAGTCCAGTTCGTTGAAATGACCAATAACCACATCAGCTTCATTTAATTCCTGAAGTTTTGAATGTTCGCTAATATAACCCACGCAATAGATTCCGGCAGCTTTAGCAGCTTTAATACCATTGGTGCTGTCTTCAATAACGATGCATTCTTCTTTTGGAGCGACAGATAAAGATGCTGCATGCTCAAAAATAGCAGGATGCGGTTTTGATTTAGGGAAATCTTCGCCACTAACGATATGCGTAAAATACTGATGAAGTTTAAAACGATTAAAAACACGTTCTATAGTTACTTTTGAAGCAGATGAAGCCAAAATTAGCTGTATACCGTTACTGTGCAGGTCTATAATAAGTTCCCTAACACCAGGAAGCAGGTCAAGATCTTCTTTATCATCAAAGGCGTCATTAAATAAAGCTCTTTTTTGTTGAACTAAATTTTCAACTTCATCAAGAATATCAAAAGTTTCTTTAAGTCGCTGGTATACATTTTTAGTAGAATTACCCGTGAAAGTAGTATACATTTCCTGGGTTACATCTATATTTAAATGTTTAAAATGCTGATGGTAGGCATAGTGGTGAACAGGTTCTGTATCTACAATAACCCCATCCATATCAAAAATAACAGTCTTTATCATGGCTAAATTTAAAAGTGCAAAAATAAGACGAATAAAGCACAAACTAAATAAGATACAGTTAATTTAGTTCAGATCGGGTCATAATTAGGATGTAAAGAGATATTATTTCATGAGGAAAATTTAAATTTTAATGTAAATAATGTGTTTTAAACGGCTTTTATTTGTTATCTAAATGGGTTTCGATAAGATGTTCTATTTTGTTAAAAAGGACTTTTTCACTCTATTTGTTTTAGAGACAGACGCGTATGATGTAAATCGGTTCGATTCAAATAGAGCCTGTTTTTAAGAGATTGTTAAACCTTTCGATGCAAAAATATAAAGTAGCGGCTCATTAAACCTTTTGCTTTAATTTTAGTCCAATAAATAAACCAACCTAAAATTGCAGGACGAGAAGGCCTTTATAGCATTATTGCTAAATCCCAAAACGCAGGAAACCGCGTTTAGGCAGCTCGTATCCCAATACAGCAAACCACTATACAGCCACATCAGGAACATTGTGCTTAATCATGATGATACTGATGATGTACTGCAGAATACCTTTATAAAAGTATTCCAGAATCTAAAGAACTTTAAAGGAGAAAGTAAGCTTTTTTCATGGATATACCGTATCGCTACTAACGAAGCGATTACTTTTATAAGTACAAAAGCTAAAAAAGCAAACACAACTAATGAAGAGGTGCAGCAAAAAGCACTACAAAATCTTCAGGCC
Source organism: Flavobacterium cerinum (assembly GCF_004028155.1). Lineage (GTDB taxonomy): Bacteria > Bacteroidota > Bacteroidia > Flavobacteriales > Flavobacteriaceae > Flavobacterium > Flavobacterium cerinum. Next base: position 137,913 of record NZ_SBII01000005.1, read on the forward strand.
GACGAGTATTTTGAAGGTGATGCTATGCAGTTAAAACTGCAGCAAGCAATTGCAGCACTACCTGAAAAACAACAATTGGTATTTAAAATGAAATATTTTGAAGACCTAAAATATGAAGAAATCTCTGATATACTGGGCACTTCGGTGGGGGCACTAAAGGCTTCTTACCACCATGCTGTAAAAAAAATCGAAGATTTTGTAAATAGCCATTAAACCTTTTATAATTAATTAAGTCTAAACGATATGAACGATTTCAAATTAGATAGCGAGCCAAGAATAAAGCCAGGATTTAAAGCGCCTGATGCTTATTTTGAAAGCTTTGCCGACAGGGTAATGCTAAGTCTTCCTTTAAAAGAAGTTAAGGTAGTGCCTTTATATAGAAGAAGACCGGTTTGGGTCACTTCTGTAGCGGCAGTTTTTATCCTATCACTTTCGCTGATCTTCACAAGAAAAGATACTGTAGTTCAAATGCCCGATAATGCCGCAATAGAAAATTATCTTTTATATCAGGCAAATGTCAGTTCATATGATTTATCACAGAATCTTAGTAAGAAAGAAATAAGTGATATGGATAAGTCTTTTGTTGCAGATGAAATAAGCGATGAGGCGATAGAAGAATATCTTGCAGGTGAAAATGTTTCCATATATGAATAATACTATGAAAATCAAGTATGTTCTGCCGTTCTTTTTATTGTTTACAATGTGTGTGTTTGGCCAGATGGATAGAAAAGATCAGGACCAGATAAGAGCAGTAAAGTCTTCACGCATAGCAACATCACTTAATCTGACAAGTGCAGAAGCAGCGAAGTTTTGGCCAATGTATTTAGCTTGTGAAGAGAAGACTTATGATATAAATTATAATAAAATACGTCCGATAACAATTAAATTAGAAGAAAAAGGAATTGATTCTTTTACACCAAAAGATGCTCAACTACTTTTAATGCAGCTTGAATCGGCGGAAGATGAAATATTTAAGCTTAAGAAAAAATTAATGACTGACCTTAGACCGATTATAGGTCCAAAAAAGGTTTTAAAATTAAGAAAAGCGGAAGACGAATTTAACAGGATGCTTATGAATAAATTAAAGGCAAAAAAAGATTAGTAATTTATGAAAATTAATTAGTTAATCGGGAGATTAATTAATTTGTTAGTTTATGTTTAGTTTAAGTTTGGGAAAGGGAAGTAACAGCTTCCCTTTCTCTTTTATACTAAACGACATATTTTACATTTTTAGTGCCTATTCAAAAGATCTCATAAAATAGCGTCAATCCGCTTAAGTTTTATTTACTTGGATTACAAATCTATCAAATTTTATTTAAAACGCAATCTTATAATTTTATTTTGTCCTGCAGCAATGGCAGTTTTTGCATCGATAAATCGAATTGTGTGTAAAGTTTTATTATCCAGAAGCTTCTCCCAGTCTTTTCCTTTGTTGTATGAATAGTATAATCCTGATGGACCGATCGTTACAATTTCATTGCCGTTACTTCCCGGTACAAACTGCACACAGGATGCATAGCCAAACCCAGTCCCTTCTCCTATTAGCTCCCAATTTTTACCGCCATTAGTAGTGATCATTTTATTTCCTGAATTTTTTTCTAGTTTTTCATAATCACCGCCTACGGCAAATCCTATGGTATCATTATAAAAGTCTGCAGAGAATATACCCGTCATTTCGCTTCCCTGAACTATAGGCGTTTTATATACTTCCCAGTTCTTACCTTTATCTGACGAATAAAAAACTCTTGATTTCTTACCACCGGATACCATCCATATTTTATCTCCTTTAGTAATAATATTGGTATTACTAGCTGCAAAAGCTGCTTCTCCCGGTGCTATTTTTGGTAATTTATCACAATGTACTTTTGTCCAGGTATCACCCCCATCGTTTGTAACAATTACAGATAAACAACCTTCTGTTGGATCGCCCATAGCGATGCCGTCTTTATCGTTACTGAACTGCATACTGTCATAAAATACTTTTTCACCATTTTCTGTATAGACTAATTTACTGCGTTTTCCGTCTTTTGATATTTTATAAAGCAATGCAGGAGTGCCAACATTAAGTATAAAGACATCGGTTTTTGTTTGTGCAATAGCTCTAAATTCTGGTATAAGTGTATCCTGAACGGCAACACCACTAAAGTTTTTTCCGCCATTTAATGAGATCCATCCATACTTACCCCTGCTTCCTGCATACCATACTTTTTCACCATCAATGGTTAATGCGCGTATGCTTATCTCTTCGCTCAATAAGGTGTCTGCTGTGGTACTTGTAAATGATGGTTTGTAATCAGCGACTTCGTTGTTACTCTTATCTTTACAGGAAAATATTATTGTAAACAGGATAAGTAATAGGCTTTTTTTCATTTGTTTTTTGTTTAAAAGGCTAAGGTAATAAATTATTACACTGCCTTTTTTGAGTTAACAGTTTTTATATATTTCTAATTGCCTGAATGATGACTACAATTAGAAATAGTAAATATATTGCTATGCTCAATAGAAAAAATAAACCTGTAAAATTTGGAGCAACCACCTGCAGGGCTTTAAAGCATTGGGTGCAGGTGGTTGTATTATATATTGACGAAATACTACACTTTATTAAGTGCAGTTATATCTGCTTGTTTTTACCGTCCAGTAAATACATCCATGCCATTCTTGACATCCTGAAGTTAAAGGTGCTTAAAAGAATTGCTAGTAAGGCTATTAGAATCAGGATCGTTACAAAACTCTCTATGAATTTATGTACAAGTAAGAAAAAAACGATCATCTCTCCTACTACCAAAGCATAACTAACGAACATTGAACCGAAAAAATAACCTGGTTCTTTTTCGAATTTATGGCCGCATTCTGAACAATTTTCGTTCATTCTCGGCATTTGGAAAAGCAGTGGATTACCTTTTCGGCTGAACACTTTTCCTTTACCGCATTTAGGACATTTCTCTGTGATAATACCTACTATTGCTGACATCTTTTTTTTATACAAATTTACGGTAGAAAACTAGTTTCCACAATAGAATATCTACGCTAAAATTTGTACTTTTAGGACATAATTAAGTCTGATTTATGGCAAAAGTTACAATACTTGATATACAGCAGTTTCACGATCATGATGTGCTGGAAGAATTTTATGTAAATACTCTTCAGGATCATTTGGAGACCCGTCATAAGGATATTGCGTTACCACATAAACACAATTTTTATCTTAGTGTGCTTTTCACAAAAGGGACAGGCATTCATGAAGTAGATTTTACATCTTATGCCGTAAAGCCAGGAGCATTATTTTTTTTAAATCCCGGCCAAACACACCATTGGGATCTGTCTGAAGATACCGAAGGATTTATTTTCTTTCATACTCAGGAGTTTTATGATCTTCACTATATAAACAACAGCCTGAATAGTTTTCCTTTCTTCTACAGCATGCATCACCCTTCATGCGTTTATCTGAATGAAAAAGCATTTATAAAAACATCAATGCTTTTTGAGATGATCCTTGAAGAAAGTATTTCTCAGGATATGCTCGAAAAACAGGCAATCATTAGTATGATCGATCTGGTTTATATACAGGGAACACGTACCTATTATACGCAGCAGAAACCATCCACTACTGAGAACAGGAACAGTTATTATATCAAGTTCCGTAAACTTGAAGACCTCATAGAGCAAAGTTATGCTCTTGAAAAATCGCCTTCGGCCTATGCAAAAACACTCAATATGAGCGCAAAACATTTAAACCGGATTACACAGGGCGTTGTTGGAAAAACAGCATCTGATGTTATACTGGAACGTGTAATGCTTGAGGCAAAAAAAGAACTTATATTACAACGGGACAGTTTTGCTCAAATTGCTTTATCGCTTGGATATGATGATTATGCTTACTTTTCAAGGCTCTTTAAAAAGAAGACCGGGGAAACACCATCAAACTTCATTAAGAGGTATAAAAGAGTGAATTAATTGGCCTAGGGTATCTGCCTAAAAAATAATACCTTTGCACCTCAAATTACAATGATGAGATTACACAGGAATTTAACGTTTACGGTTATAGACTCGTTGGGCCATATATTTAATGATGGCGAATATGCCGATAAAGTAGTAGCAAGAGCGCTTAAAAAAGACAAACGCTGGGGCAGTGCCGATAGGAAGTTTGTTGCCGAAACCATATATGAAATAGTACGTTGGAAACGTCTTTATACAGAAATTGCAGAGGTTAAAGAACCATTAACCAGGGATAACTTATGGCGTGTATTTGCTGTATGGGCAGTATTGCGTGGTATTACCCTACCTGATTGGAAATACTTTGAAGAAACACCGGTAAGAAGAATTAAAGGCCGTTATGACGAACTTTCTAAAATAAGAAAATACAGAGAATCTATTCCGGACTGGATGGATGAACTGTGTATTAAAGAATTGGGTGAAGAGAAATGGGAAACTGAACTTGCTGCACAAAACGAGCAGGCTAAAGTTATCCTTAGGGTAAATACCCTTAAAACTACCCGTGAAAAGTTAAGAGCGATTTTAATGGACCTTAACATCGAAACGATAATTGACAAAGATTACCCTGATGCTCTTGTGTTAAAAGAAAGAGCAAATGTATTTATTACAGATGCTTTTAAAGAAGGTATGTTTGAGGTTCAGGATGCTTCATCGCAGCTTGTGGCCCGTTTCCTTGAAGTTGAGCCCGGTATGCGTGTTGTAGATACCTGCGCTGGTGCTGGTGGAAAAACACTGCACATGGCAGCTTTAATGGAAAATAAAGGTCAGCTAATAGCGATGGATCTTTATGAAAGCAAACTAAAACAGTTAAAAATTCGTGCTAAAAGAGATGGTGCATTCAATATAGAATACCGCATTATTGATAGCACTAAGGTTATCAAAAAACTACACGAAAAAGCAGATCGTGTACTTATCGATGCTCCATGTAGCGGACTGGGTGTTTTAAAACGTAACCCGGACAGTAAATGGAAACTACAACCTGAGTTTATAGATAACATTAAAAAAGTACAGAAAGAAGTACTTGAGAGCTATTCTAAGATTGTAAAACCAGGTGGTAAACTGGTATATGCTACCTGCTCCATCCTACCATCTGAAAACGAGGAACAGGTAAAACATTTCCTTACTACAGAAATTGGTCAGCAGTTTACCTTTGTAAAGGATAAAAAAGTTTTAGCATCTGAATCTGGATTTGACGGATTCTACATGGCTTTAATGGAACGCAAAATGTAATTTTGTTGCAATATTATAATATAATTAGAACCTCCCAATCGGGAGGTTTTTTTATATATATTTAATCCAAATTTTAACTAGATGAAATATTTTGTTTTTCTCTTCTTATTGATTTGTAATACCACTTATTCGCAGATTGAGTCTAATACTCTAACTATGCTTACTTTTGAATTAGATTATCCACCTATGGGTGATAATGATATAGATTGGAGCAGAGAAAAGCCAAAATGTGAATTTATATTAAATGGCAAAATGCCTTTAAAATATTCTATGACCCTTGAAAATGATACGATTGCTTCTCTATCGAGATATGAAAATGAGCAATGGATCTTACAGGAAGATATGCAATATCAATCTTACTTCTTGTATAGGGAGGAAAATGAACTTTTCTCTCATTTCCGGATAGCCGATTTTGATAAAGATGGTGATGAAGATCTATTATGTTGGATTTTTTCTAACATAAATGGTAATGAATGGACAATAGTATTTCTAAACGACCAGAAGAATAAAAAACTGATTAGGCTTATTGATACAACTGAAAACACCAACATATGGGATCGTCCAGAATATGATGAAAAAACTAAGGTTATAAATTGTACTCTTGACGGAAGTGCTTTTGGAGTTTCGGCAGAAAGTACTTTTATACTCGATGATCTAACTGCAATACCTCTCAAAAGACATTATCAGGATCGACTACATTCCAGACATATTGTTGATTATTACTATGTAGGAGAAAGCGGAAAATGGAAGCTAGTAAAGAAAAAGAAATTGCAATAAATAGCATAGTAGTTGTTGATTTGGGTAATTTTACTAAATAAGAATAAGAGCCATGATAAACAGTACAAAACCTGTTAGTTTTTTTGACAGTATATCGCATCTTGTAAATATTAGTCCTGAAAGCAGGCAGGTACTTTTATCGCACATGATAAAAGAGAAACTGCCTAAAGGATATGTACTTGTACCAATGGGTGGGATTTGCAGAAATCTACACTATCTTGAAAAAGGGCTTACAAGAACATTTTACATAAAAGATAATAAGGAAGTTACTGAAAGGTTTTGTGTCGAAAATTCATTTACCTGTTCAATGACCGGATACCTAACCAATACACCTGATATTAGGCAGATTGAACTTTTAGAATCATCTACGATATGGTCAATGCCTTATACACAACTTGAAAAATTATATGATGCCCATCATGATATTGAGCGACTTGGCAGGCAGCTTATCACTCAGGATCTTATTACTTTAAATCAGCGTTTGACAGATATTCAGTTTATGACGGCTCAGGAACGTTACAGTAAATTCATAAGTGTAAATCCATCTCTTTCACAAAGAATATCTCTTGGTCATATCTCTTCTTACCTGGGAATAACACAGGAAACATTAAGTAGGATACGTTCTAAAGCAGTATGATTTTTTTTTTTGATAATTGTCAAAGGAAAAGCTTGTCTATAGTTGCAGCTTTGCTCTATCAAAATAAAAGCAAATGGAACTTAAAACATTTTATAAGATAAGGTTTAGCGACTGCGATCCCTTTAAACATCTCAATAATTCGGGGTATATAGATTATATGCTCAATGCCCGTGAAGATCATCTTTTAGAATTTCACGATATAAGCATGACAAGCCTATATGAAAAAGGTTCCGGATGGATGGTCAGTAAGCACGAAATCACCTACCTCAATTCTGCCTATTATAATGAAAATGTATGCATACAATCCGGTTTAATTAAGCTTGGAGACGATTCTCTATTGGTAGAAATGAGTATGTGGGATGAAGATCAAAAGCAGTTAAAAGCATTGTTATGGACAAAATTTATCCATATTAATCTTAAAACAAATAAACGGAACAAGCATCCGTATTGGTTTATTGAACTTGCTTCAGGATTCGAAGATAAAGCACTGCAGCAATTTGGTTCCATAAATGAAAGGCTTGCAGTTTTATTAAAACAATAGTTTCTTATTTTCAGGGCAGGGTATTTGTCTTTAAAAGGCAATATTTTTTGTAGCTTTGAGTGTTAGTTTCCCAAAAATGAAAATTCAAAGTTATTTACCCTGCCCTATTCTTTCTCCTTATATAAAGGAATATATGGTTATTGAGAGCCTTGAAGGTATGGTTAATAAAACACTTCCGGATACGGCTATCGTGATGGCGTTTAGGTTTAAGGGAACTGTAGATTACAAGCAGACCGATAGCAGCGGATTATTACCTAAAATGGTTATCAGCGGTTTGCGAAAATCTCCCAGAACGTTTACTTATTATGAGCAAACATCCAACCTGCTGGTTAAATTTAAAGAAGGCGGTGCTACAGCTTTCTTTAATGAACCATTACATGAATTATTCTCTATAAGCCTGTCATTAGACAGTTTGATAAAGATGAGTATTCTTAATGAGATTGAAGAACAATTAGCAGTAGCGATTGATGATAACCAACGCATTATTATAATTGAGAACTTTCTTATTTCCAGACTGAATCAGGTAAAACCCGATCTTTTGGTTCAAAAAGCAATTCATAATATACAATTGGTAAAAGGAAACATAAGGATCAATGAGCTTATGAATAACCTGCCTCTTAGCCGTGATGCCTTTGAGAAACGTTTCCGCAAATCAACGAGTACAACACCAAAACAATATGCTTCTATTGTAAAACTCAACAACCTGGTTAATAATCTTAATCCGGGAAATAATCTTTTAGATACTGTTTATACCTCGGGATATTTTGATCAGTCGCATTTTATAAAAGATTTTAAAACATTCACAGGAGAACTTCCTCACAATTTTATCAAGCAGCCACGAAAGTGGTAAATCAATGATTTTTTACAATTTCACAGATTATTACAGTCATAGTTTTGTTTCAACTAAAAAAGTAATAATCATGAAAACAACATCTAATTCCAAACTTTCATTGGGTCTTCTATTCCTCACTCTTTCATTATATGCTCAAAGCCCGCTAAAAGAAACTCAACCTCTTAAAACAGCTGCCTTAAAAGAATATGTTTTGTTATTCAGATATCCTAACATTAACTATACTGAGCAACAGCTTGCAGATATAGGTAATAAATGGCACAAAACAATAGCAGGCTGGAAAAGTAAAGGACTATATATAAGTAATGAAGTATTTGAACCCAAAGGAATATTAATAACAGGTACTGCTGCTAAAATAAGCGAAAATACTTTTGCTGAAGGCACTATGTTTTTAGGTGCTATAGTAACAGTACTGGCACAGAACAAAGAACAGGCTGTTGAACTGGCAAAAGAAAGTCCGGTACTAGCTACCGGAGGTAATATTGAAGTAAGGGAGTATCGATATATCGATAAAAGCAAAAGAGTAACTTTTATTGATACGTTTACGATTCCTGAAAATGCCCATGAATCTTTTATCAACAGGATGAACAAGAACAGGGAGCTGCTTAAAACCATTCCCGGTTTTATTGAAGACCATGCTTACGTAAAAACTGTAGGCGAAAGCAGATTTAATTACATAACCATTGCCATCTGGGAAAATGAAGAGGCTATTAGCAATGCTAAAAAAGCCGTTGAAGCATATTATAGAAATGAAAACTTCAACCTTCAGGAGTTTATAAAGCAGAATGGTATAATAATGGAAAGAGCTTTGTATAGCGAAATGGAAAAGTAATTTCACATAACAATAGTTAGAGTGTTATAGTGATATAACATCTTTATATTTCTTTGTTATATCTGTTTTGTTAAATCAACAATTTTAGTACTATATCGTTATAGTATTGGCAATTTATTTACCTTTATCGGCTGGAATAAATTACCTTTACAAGAATTGCTATTACTTACTATGAACGAATGTATTTCTGTTTTCGATATGCTTAAAATCGGTGTCGGGCCTTCCAGTTCCCACACCCTTGGTCCTTGGCGTGGAGCCGAACGTTTTTTAAAAGAACTCCATGAAGAAGGCATATTTAATAATGTTATCCGTATTAAGGTTGACCTGTATGGTTCTTTATCTTTAACGGGTAAAGGACACGCCACAGACCTTGCTGTAATGCTTGGACTTAGCGGTGCTGATCCCGAATATGTTCCTATAGACAGTATAGCTTCTATTATAGAGGATATAAAACAAACACATCAGTTGTTTTTAGGGAGTATGAAAGTAATACCTTTTACAATTGATACTGACATAGTTTTTAATAAGAACTTCCTTCCTTTCCATTCCAATGGTTTTATGTTCACGGCGTATACAGATGCCGGAGAATATGAGTCTACTTTCTATTCTATAGGTGGGGGGTTTGTAGTCAAAGAAGAACTTGTAGCTTCCGGTGAAAAGGAAATGATTAAATGTGCATTCCCCTTCCCTATTGATAAGGCCGATGAACTTTTACAGTATACAATTACCGAGAACAAAAAGATATCGGAGATCGTATATGAAAATGAAAAGTCGATACGTACAGAAGAAGAAATAGATAAAGAACTGATGCGTGTTTGGAATACTATGTTGGAATGTATGTACACAGGCTGCCATACCGAGGGAATACTTCCGGGCGGACTGAATGTGCGACGCAGGGCATTTGATATGCACAGTAAAATGATTGGTGAACTACCATATAATAATCCGTGGGAATGGTTAAGAGTAATCAGGAAAACCGAAGTTAAATTCCGCCAGATACTAAAATGGGTCAGCTGTTTTGCACTTGCAGTGAATGAGGTTAATGCAGCTCTTGGCCGTGTGGTTACTGCACCTACTAATGGCAGTGCCGGTGTTATTCCAGCAGTATTAATGTATTATATGGTTATAGAAAATCACGATGCAGACGAAAGCCACATTAAACAATTCTTAATGGTTGCAGGAGAAATAGGCAGTATCTTTAAAAAAGGTGCTACTATATCGGCAGCAATGGGCGGATGTCAGGCAGAGATTGGTGTGTCGTCTGCAATGGCAGCAGCAGCGCTTTGCGAACTAATGGGTGGAACTCCTGCACAATGCCTTATGGCTGCAGAAATTGCTATGGAACACCATTTAGGAATGACGTGTGATCCTATAGGAGGACTGGTACAGATTCCTTGTATTGAACGTAATACTATGGGTGCAATTAAAGCGATAAATGCAGCAGAACTTGCCCTTGAAACTGACCCTAAGAATGCTAAAGTTCCTTTAGATAAAGTGGTAGATACTATGTGGAAAACTGCTCAGGACATGAATAATAAATACAAAGAAACATCTGAAGGCGGTCTTGCCGTTACAGTTAATAACGCAGACTGTTAGTTAGTTAGTTAGTTTTCTGTTTAATATAAAAAAGCCACATTGATTGAAATTTGATGTGGCTTTTTCTTTTAATATTATTTCCTGCGGGTATCTGCAATATAAATGATCTTCCAGATGCCATTATCTTTAAATAGCTGGAATGAATTTACTCCACTATGGCTTAGTTTACCATTAACATAAAACTCATAGGGCGTCCAGACGTGTGCTAATGAACCATCGATTTGTATTTTATAATCCAAAAGTCTCTCCTCTATTTTTATATTTACAGGAAGTGCTGCGATCGATTTAAGAAAATCCTCAGTATTTTCTGTTGTAAGAGTATTTCCTTTAGTATTTTCACTAATGGATTGTAATACCAAACCCTTACAAACCGACTTTATTTTTAAAGTATCACCCTGATGCATTCCTTCAAAAAAGATTTGAATCGTTTTTTTTACATCAGATTCCTGTGCTTTAGTGTTTTGTACCAGGCAGACAATTAAGATAACCAATAGCTTTTTCATAATTTTAGGGTATTACCTATTTACTTTAGTAGCAAGTAGTAAAGGTTTGTTACAAAAACAGCTAAAAAACAAGTTCTGCTCGGCTATTCTTATTACATTTTACTACTTTTACCTCTCTAAACAGTACATTATGTCAACGGCAAAAAAAGATTACAAAAGGATTACTACAAAATCACTGATTGAAATGAAGACTAATGGAGAGAAAATCTCTATGCTGACTTCGTATGATTATACTATGGCAAAAATTGTTGACGCTGCCGGTATAGATGTCATATTGGTAGGCGATTCAGCTTCAAACGTTATGGCAGGTCACGAAACGACACTTCCTATAACATTAGATCAAATGATCTATCATGCATCATCAGTAGTAAGAGCAATTACAAGAGCATTGGTTGTCGTAGATTTACCTTTTGGAAGTTACCAGTCTGATCCTAAAGAAGCATTGCGTTCTTCTATCAGGATTATGAAAGAGAGCGGCGGACATGCTGTAAAGCTTGAAGGTGGCAGCGAAATTAAAGATTCAATAAAGAAGATATTAAATGCTGGTATCCCTGTTATGGGGCACTTAGGTTTAACACCTCAGTCTATTTATAAATTTGGTACTTATACTGTACGTGCAAAAGAGGATGAAGAAGCTGAGAAATTAATGGAAGATGCTAAAATGCTGGAACGCATTGGATGTTTTGCTGTAGTTCTGGAAAAAATTCCGGCTCATTTGGCACAGAAGGTTGCCGAAAGTATTTCAATTCCGGTAATTGGAATTGGTGCAGGCGGTGGCGTAGACGGTCAGGTATTGGTAATACATGATATGTTGGGTATGAACAATGAATTTAGCCCGCGTTTCCTTCGTAGATATATGAATCTTTATGAAGAAATGACTACTGCAATTGGTCAGTATGTGACAGATGTAAAATCTAAAGATTTTCCAAATACTAATGAACAATACTAGAATTTAGTTTATTAAAATATTTAAGTCTTGAGATTATATTAATTTCAAGACTTTTTTCATATTGCCTTAATTTCTAATAATACAACCTTCCAATAATCTAATTTTGAAAGTACTTTCCAATAAAAATAACCTTCAGGTTCTTTATGAAGACAACCACATTATTGCGGTTAACAAACGTGTAGGCGATATTGTTCAGGGCGATAAAACCGGAGACAAACCCCTTAGCGATGTTGTAAAAGAATATATAAAGGACAAATATAATAAGCCCGGAGAAGTATTTCTTGGCGTTGTGCATAGGCTCGACAGACCTACAACCGGTATTGTTATTTTTGCAAGGACATCAAAAGCGCTTACACGACTTAACGAGCTATTTAAAAATAGAGAAACGCAAAAGACCTATTGGGCTGTTGTAAAGAAAAAACCGGAAACTAACACTGGAATTCTAGAGCATTTTCTTAAGCGTAACGAAAAAACGAATACTTCTAAAGCACATACTAAAGAGGTGCCTGAAAGTAAGAAAGCAAGCCTTGATTATACTGTGATAAAAGAGTTGAATAATTATTTCGCACTCGAAATTAATTTACATACCGGACGCCATCATCAAATCAGGGCACAGTTATCGGCTATAGGCTCCCCTATTAAAGGAGATCTTAAATATGGCTTTGACCGTAGTAATCCTGATGGAGGTATTCATTTACATGCACGAAAGTTAGTTTTTGTGCATCCTGTTTCAAAAGAAAATATATCCATCACTGCTCCTGTACCCGACGATGTAATCTGGAAAGCTGTTTAGGTTAACCAAATAACAAGTTTTTGTAAAATGGCAAAATACCTATCTATAGGTATTTTGTTATGTGAATGATTTTTAGATATTTGCATTAAATTAATGAAATTTAAATTTATTTTAATAGCGAAAGTGATTCTGCTGTTAAAACCTTATTGAAAATTTAAATATTTGTACATTTACAGCAAATAATCACATTTACATATGAAAAAACCATTACTCTTTATTATTACGCTCCTAAGTACAGGGCTTTACGCTCAGGAGCATTTTTCTGGTATTAGCACTTCCAGAAGAACAGGCATCATCAATGCCACAATTAACCCTGCCGAACTAGTGAATTTAGAAAAAAAATATGAGGTTAGTGTTTTTTCATTAAGTGCTAACGTTTCAAACAATAAAATTAGTTTTGGTGATCTTGTAGGCGGTGCAGACAATTTTGAAGAATTGTTATTTACGGGGGATGACCCTGTAAATATGCGTGTTGATGTAGAAATATTAGGCCCATCTTTTGCAATGAAAGTTGATAAGTGGGCTTTTGCAATTACTACTGCTGCAAAAGTAAGAGCTAATCTTGTAGATATAGATACGCATTTAGGTCGGGCATTAACACTAGATCCTATTATGAGTACTACGGTAACAGCAAATATCAATTCGCAATATAATCAAAGAGCTACTGCAACTTCATGGGGCGAAATTGGTTTATCTGCTGCAAGAGAAATTTATAAAGACGAAGAGCATGAATTTTCTGCGGGTGTAACATTCAAGTTATTATTTCCGGGAGCTTATGCTAATATGTCTGCCAGTAAATTTAAAGGTACCATTAACACCAATTTGCTAACTAACGAAACGGTTCTTGATGATGCTCAGGCTAATTTGAATTTTGCTTATTCAGGATCATTAGCTGACGGTTTTGATGATGCAGGTAATTTTGCAGACTTCTTTGCAGGTGGCTTAAATGGTTTTTCTACTGATATAGGTTTTAATTACCGATGGAAAAATGTTAATGGTAATAATGATGAATACAAATTGAATGCAGGTTTAGCATTCAGAAATATGGGAAGCATGACATTTAAGGATGATAAAAATGTTTCTAATAATTATTCATTGAACATTCCTAATGATAATAACCCTCTTGATGGAACCAGCGGGCTTGATCTTACTCAGTTTGAAAACGCAGACACCATTCAGGAAATAGAAGATATCCTAATGCAGAGTGGTTATGCAACGTTAAATAAATCAGGTAAAAACTTTAAAGCAAAAATGCCGGCTTTGGTTTCTGCATATGCAGACTATAATATTTCAGGAAACTGGTATGCTACAGGATATTTTCAGCAGAAGCTTAACAAAGACAGTAAAGACGGACAGATAGCAGTACAAAACATGATATCGCTTACACCGCGTTATTCTACTGGTTTCTTTGAAGTTTATGCACCTTTGGCAAATAATGAAATTTCAGGTTTCACAGCAGGTATTGGTTTCCGTATAGGAGGTTTCTACATTGGTTCTGGGTCAATACTTTCTTCAGCTATTAGTGATACAAACCAGGCAGATGCTTATTTAGGCTTCCGTTTTGGATTCTAATATATAAGTTATGTTCAAATTTATAGCCATACATTTCGTATGGCTTTTTTTATGACCAATTTAAAAAATTGTTATAAAGTATTACCTGTATAAAATTATATTCCCTAACTTCATTACATAAAATCGATACATATGAAATGGTCAGGCAGAAGACAAAGCGATAACATGGAAGATCGCCGTGGTGTTTCAGGAGGTAAAATTGCTGCAGGTGGTGGTATTATAGGTATAATAATACTTGCTATAAGTCTGTTTACAGGTGGTGGTGATAGTGGAACCATGATCCAGGAAATCACCAATCAGTTACAGCAAAATGGAGCTGGCGGCCAGCAGGAAACTGTGGAATTATCGGAACGCGATAAAGAAATGGGAAAATTCGTTGCAACCGTTCTTGCCGACACAGAAGATGTATGGATAAAAGTATTTGCCGAAAATGGTATGACTTATGAAAAACCGAAATTGGTACTTTTTCGCGATAGTGTACAAACTGCTTGTGGTGGTGCATCGTCAGCATCAGGACCTTTTTACTGTCCTTCCGATAAAAAAGTATATATGGATTTGGCCTTTTTTGATGAATTACAATCGCGATTCGGGGCTAAAGGCGGTGACTTTGCAATTGCATATGTAATTGCTCACGAAATTGGCCACCATGTACAGACATTATTAGGAACTTCATCAAAAGTTAGACAGTTGCAGTCGCAAACGGATGAAGCTGGTGCTAACAGACTTTCTGTTGCACAGGAACTTCAGGCCGATTTTTATGCAGGTCTTTGGACGCACTACAATGAGCAAATGAATAATATACTCGAAGAAGGTGATATTGATGAAGCACTAAGTGCTGCAAATGCTGTAGGTGATGACGCCATTCAAAAACGTGCTCAAGGGCATGTAGTTCCTGATTCTTTTACGCATGGTACATCGGCTCAGCGCATGTATTGGTTTAAAAAAGGATTTGAAACGGGAGATATCAAACAAGGCGATACCTTTAAAGAGCTACAATAATTAATTACTCTTTTTAGCGTTCATTATCTGCCACTGGTCATTAAGGTATTTTACCTTATTTACCTCTTTGGTGATCGATTCCAGTTCATCTTCATAATCAGGATCTTCCATTCCGGCAGCATCAAGATCTTGAGCTCTTTCTAATAAATTATCCATAACAGGGCGTAATTTCTCCTGAACTATAGCCGGCATGCCGTTGAATAATTCTACTAAATTTTGTTTAACCATTTTTATTTTATTTTTAAATTAACCTAACCAACCTTCCCTATCCAGGCTGCGATATTGTATGGCTTCGGCGATATGCTCCTGCTCTACATTAACGGCACCACAAAGATCGGCAATTGTTCTGGAAACTTTCAAAATTCTATCATAAGCTCTCGCAGAAAGATTAAGCCGTTCCATAGCTGTTTTTAAAAGTTGTAAGGAGGCCTCATCAAGTTCGCAATATTCGCGAATCTGTTTGGTATTCATTTGAGCATTATAATGTACTTTGTCGAAATCGGAAAAACGTTCTGTTTGAATTTCTCTTGCCGTAGTTACCCTTTTACGAATATCTGCACTATTTTCCGCTTTTTGTTTATCAGATAACTTTTCAAAAGGTACAGGAGTAACCTCAATATGAATATCGATCCGGTCCAGTAAAGGACCTGATATTTTGCTTAGGTAGCGCTGCATTTCATGTGGAGATGAACTAACAGGTGCATCGGGATCGTTAAAATAACCTCCCGGACTTGGGTTCATGCTTGCTACCAGCATAAAAGACGATGGATATGTTATTGTAAACTTCGCTCTGGATATGGTAACTTCACGGTCTTCTAATGGCTGGCGCATTACTTCGAGTACATCACGTTTAAATTCGGGTAATTCATCAAGGAATAGTACTCCATTATGAGCCATAGATATTTCACCGGGTTGTGGATAACTCCCGCCTCCGACGAGTGCTACATTGGATATTGTGTGATGGGGGCTTCTAAAAGGACGTTGGTTCATTAAACCGCCTTCTTTAACTTTACCTGCCACACTATGTATCTTTGTCGTTTCCAAAGCCTCTTTTAATGTCATTGGAGGCAATATACTTGGCAGACGTTTGGCAAGCATTGTTTTACCTGCTCCCGGCGGACCGATCAATATAATATTATGTCCTCCAGCCGCGGCAATTTCCATACAGCGTTTTATACTTTCCTGACCCTTAACATCACTAAAATCAAACTCCGGAAAATCGAGTGTTTTGTAAAACTCCTCACGGGTATTGAATATCGTCGGTTCAAGTGTACCTCTTCCTTCCAGAAAATCAATAACTTCCAAGACATTTTCAATACCATATACATCAAGTCCGGCTACAATAGCAGCTTCTTTTACGTTTTGCTTTGGTAGAAAAAATCCCTTAAAACCTTCTTCTTTAGCTTTGATAGCAATGGGTAATGCTCCTTTTATCGGCTGGAGGCTTCCATCAAGCGAAAGCTCACCCATTATTACATATTTGTCAACTTCATCCGATTTAATTTGTCCTGAAGCTGCCAGTATGCCTATGGCAAGGGTAAGATCATAAGCAGATCCTTCTTTCCTTAAATCGGCAGGTGCCATGTTTATAGTAATTTTCTTCCCGGGAAGCTGATAGCCGTTATTCTTTAAAGCAGCAGCAATACGGTAGCTACTCTCTTTAATAGCATTATCAGGCAGTCCTACTAGGTGATAGCCTACACCTTTATCTATATTCACTTCAACGGTAATGGTTGTGGCTTCAACCCCAAAAACGGCGCTCCCGAAAACTTTTATCAGCATATAGTAAATTTGAAGTGTCTAAAATACGGAAAATAATTACAATTTTATGATATACTATTTAGCCTTTTTATTTAAGCATCAAAAAGCAGCATTGCCTTGTGTACATTTATTTATTAAAGCTTCTTCTTCCGTTACACAGCCTATAAATTCTCTACAGCTCCAGCCTAAATCATCCTCTCCCATGTAAAATAATCTTGGTCTGCATTTTTCATTTCCCTCACAAATAATAAATAAGTCTATATAGGTATATATATCAGGGTTATTTGATTTGTCAAAATAAAGTTCACCATTGTAATTACATAGCCATCTTACAATATGAAGATCTTTTCTTTTAGATGATGAGAACTCAACATAGAAATATTTTATTTTTTTACTGCCCAGTGTATATTTTTGAATGACTTCAACATTATCAATAATTGGATCATGTTTATAAAGCTCTTTATTAACCGTGTTTATAAAATCCTTTTTGGTGATTAACAATTTTGGCTTACCATTTTTTAGTTTACCCACTAAGAGTTTACTATCAAAAGAAATTTCTTTTGACTGTGATACTATGATTATTGAATTGAACAATAGAAAAATGACTAATAGGTATTTCATTTGTTTATATATAATGTTCTAAAATACGGAAATTGATTACAATTATTATAAGTAAAACAACAGTGTTTCAGTATTCATTAATTAAGAGCATAGTGAAATAAATAGAAAAAGGAGCTCATGGCTCCCTTCATTCCTGTATTTATAAAATTTATTTCTTACAGCATCCGTCCAATCCTTCATAGGCAACAGCATCTGCGGGTATATCGTCGGCATCATAGCCCAATTTGCTTATAGCGGTCTTTATTTTGGTAAGATCGGTTTTTTTAGAATTGTAAACCACTTTAATGGTCATGGCTTTATCATCAAGGGTGATCATCTGGATACCTTTTTCCTTTAGGAGCGTTTTTTGCAATCTGTCGCCGCATGATTCACATTGCTTGCAATGATCGCAGTGTATTACGGTTTTAATTACAGCTGTTTGTATCGTCTTTTCTTTTTGTGCAAATGCAGTATTTGAAAATAAAAAGAAAGTTAGTGCCGTTAAAATTAATTTGATGCTATTTTTCATACGAATCAGTTTTGTTTGTTATTAATAGCCGAAAATAGGCAAATAAATTCAATTGATAATTTCCCCTTAAAATAAACTTATAAATTTTCTAAATCAGAAATAACATCTTACTTTTATTCAAATTTAAATCACCACTTACAATAAAATTATGGGACTATTTAATGCCATTATGGGCAATGCCTCTGAAGTTAATATCGAGAAAATAACAGGCGAATTCCAGCCTATGCTTATTCCAGGAGAAAAGATCGAGAAAGCTTACAAACTTATCAGAGATATGTTTGTGTTTACTAATAAAAGACTTATTTTAGTAGATAAGCAGGGTATTACCGGATCTAAGGTAGATTATCAATCTATTCCTTATGGTAGTATTACTAAATTCTCTAAAGAAAGTGCGGGTCTTCTTGACCTTGATGCAGAATTGAAGATTTGGGTAAGAGGTGAAAGCCTTCCTATAAAAAAACAATTTGGTAAAGACAATAATATCAACGAAGTATATGTGATATTGAGCCAGCATATTCTGGGTTAGAACACCTACTTAATTATATTACCTTTTAGCCAAAACACGCAACGTTTTGGCTATTTTTTTTATAAAACAAATAACTATGGCAGATAATACACTTGTGATAATTGGCGGCGATGCTGCCGGAATGACTGCAGCTTCTAAAGTTAGGCGTGAACAGCCGGACAGGAAAATAATTGTTTTTGAAAAATCACAATATACTTCCTATTCTGCCTGTGGTATCCCCTATTTTATATCGGAAACTGTAAAATCTGCTGAAGAGCTCGTGGTGAGAAGTCCTGAGGAATTTCGAAAAAAATACAAGATCGATGTCAGGACTATGCATTTGGTTCTGGAGGTAGATACAGATAATAAAAAGATAAAAGTACTTGATAAAGAAAAAGATGAGGAAATATGGCAGGAATATGATCAGTTGCTTATAGCAACGGGAGGTCATTCTTTTTGTCCTGATATTGAAGGGCAAGATGCAGAAAATGCTTTTGGCATCTCTACTCTAAAAAGCGGTATAAAACTGGAGAAATATATAGAGGATAAAAAACCAAAGTCGGCAGTAATTATTGGTGGCGGTTATATTGGGCTCGAAATGGCCGAAGCACTATTGATTAGAGGTTTAAAAGTTACATTGATAAACCGTTCTGAACAGGTAATGAATACACTTGATCCCGATATGGGAGCTATGGTATCCGATGCTGTTCGTAATCTTGGTGTTACTTTATATCTTAATGAAGAATTGAAAGCTTTCGATCTTAAAGATAATATGATAAAAGGCGTAGTCACGAATAAGAGAACAATCAAAGCCGATATTGTTATTTTCGGAATGGGTTCTGCACCAAATACTGCTTTCCTGAAAGGTTCAAAGATCAAACTTGGTGTTAAAGATGCCATAGCTGTTAACACCAAAATGGAAACTAATATAAAAGATGTATGGGCTGCCGGTGACTGTGCTGAGACATTCCATTTGGTAAGTAAAAAGCAGGTTTATATTGCTCTGGGTACACTGGCCAATAAAAGCGGACTGGTTGCCGGAAGTAATATTGCCGGAGAAAAATCGGTTTTTCCTGGTGGCGTGGGTACAGCAGTGTGTAAAGTATGTAGTTATGAAGTAGCGCGTACCGGACTTCTTGAAAAAGACCTAAAAGCAATGAAGATAGATTATGTAACCGCTACGACCAAAAGTAAAACACGCGCCCATTATTATCCGGGAGCAAAAGATATCACTGTAAAATTATTGGCAGAGAAAAAAAGTGGCAGGTTATTAGGAGCACAGATAATTGGCGAAGAAGGTGCAGCTAAACGTATAGACGTATTAGCTACAGCACTCACGCATAACCTAACTGTGCAGAATATAATAGACCTTGACTTATCCTATGCTCCACCCTTCTCTCCTGTTTGGGATCCGGTGCAGACAGCAGCACGAAAACTAATAAACGATATATAAAGAAAAAGCCTTCATTACGAAGGCTTTTCTATTATTATTTAAAGTTGGCAATGCCTTCTTTTAACCATGTTCCATATTCATTAACATCCGGAGTATAACCGATAGGATCGTTAAGATTTTCTTCCTGTAGATTTACCAGGATGTAATACGGCTGAGAATTTGTTTTGTACTTGGTAATTTGGAAATCACTCCACTTATTGCCAATAGTTTTAATTTTTTTACCTGTAGTTTCAGATATGTACTGTTCACTTGCAGGCAATTCCTTTTTAGAGTCAACATAAAGAGAGATCAAAACAATATCTTTCTTTAATGTAGGCAGGATATGATCATCAGACCATACTTTGTCTTCCATTTTACGACAGTTAACACAGGCATATCCTGTGAAATCGATAAGGATTGGTTTGTTTACCTCTTTAGCATATGCTACACCTTTACTGTAATCTTCAAATGCTATGATACCGTGCGGACCAATATGTGCGCCATCCGGTAAAGGAACATCCGAACCTGGTGCCCCTGTACTTCCGCCACCAATACCGTACGGGCTTTCGCTATAGGTCATTGAAGGAGGGAAACCGCTAATGATTTTTAAAGGTGCACCCCATAAACCTGGGATCATGTAAACGGTAAAACTTAATACAAGTAAACCTAATAATAAGCGACCTACAGATATAGAAGCTAATGGGCTATCGTGTGGTAAATTGATTTTTCCGAAAAGGTATAAAGCCAATGCACCAAATATTGCGATCCAGATCGCTAAGAATGTTTCTCTTTCAAGTAAATGCATCTGTAAAACTAAATCTGCATTCGAAAGGAATTTAAATGCAAGAGCCAATTCAAGGAATCCTAAAAATACTTTTACAGTATTAAGCCATCCACCCGATTTTGGTAAGCTATTTAACCATCCCGGGAACATTGCAAACAGCATAAATGGTAATGCCAATGCAAGAGAGAAACCTAACATTCCAATTACCGGAGCAGCACCGCCCTTAGACGCAGCTTCTACTAATAATGTACCAACAATAGGACCTGTACAGGAGAACGATACTATAGCTAATGCAAGTGCCATGAATAATATTCCTATTATACCGCCTCTGTCAGCCTGACGGTCAACTTTGTTTGCCCATGAATTAGGAAGCATGATCTCGAATGCTCCAAGGAATGAGCACGCAAATACAACTAAAAGAACAAAGAAAATAATGTTGAACCAAACGTTTGTTGATAGTGCATTTAGTGAATCTGCTCCAAAAATTGCAGTTACAAGAGATCCTAACAGTACATATATAATAATGATGGAAATTCCATAAATGAAAGCATTTTTAATACCTGCAGCTTTGGTTTTACTCTGCTTGGTGAAAAAGCTAACGGTCATAGGGATCATTGGGAACACACATGGTGTTAACAATGCAGCGAAGCCTGAAAGGAACGCAAGGAAAAATATAGTAAATATTCCTTTAGTTTCTTCTTTATCAGCATGTTTATTTATTGCCTTATCATCGTTTTTTTTTTCTGATGCTACAGGTACAACAAGCTCCTCAAAACTTTTTACTTCTTTAGATGTTAATGTTTTGATATTGAACTCGAATAAATTAGAACCCTGAATACAAACCTCTTTACAAGCCTGGTAGGCTAATTCAATCTGTACAATTTCAGATTTTGGATTCGTGATCTTAATATTTTGTTTTATCTGTGCTGTATGGCTCCAGAATGTTTCTTCAACACCAAAAGTTTCGTTGAAAGCTTTTTCGGTTTTACTTTCTTCAGCTTTACCTACTGCTTCAAAGTTCTTTTTATCATTATTAAAAAGAACCTCAAGGGGCAGTGCGCCTCCATCGGCAGTAAACTGTGAATACATGTGCCAGTCTTTTTCAATAACTGCATCAAAAACCAATACATATTCTGTATCCGATTTCTTTTCGATTTTAGAAGACCATTTAACCGGATCTTTTAAACTGGATGGTGGTTGTGCCTGTAATGCTAAAAAGGCAAATAAAAAAAAGAATAGAAAGGTAGCTTTTTTCATTTTTATAAAACTTCAATTTTTACTATTTGATTTGTTGTGTCTTTTGTTTTAAAACGTTCATCTGCCCGTTTACCTACAATCCATACAACCTGATTTTCAGAACAAAGCAGCCAGGTGTTTTCTTTTTCAGATAAAGACATTTTCTCATCTTTAAAGTATTTGGAAACCTTTTTCTTTTGTCCGTTCATACCAAGAGGGTAAAAGTAATCTCCTTCTTGCCACTTGCGCACAAATAAAGGGAATTTTATTAAATTATTATTAACAAAAATGACCTTTTTTGTGCTATATGTTGAAATTTCATTCACCATTTCCAGCTTAATTGTGAATGGTTTATTTATTTCTGTAACGCCCTCTCCTATTTCATAGACCTCTTTATCTAAAGGTTTCAAGGCTTCAAGTAGTAGGACTTCCCTGTTTTTAAGCAGGCGGTAATTTGCTGAAAGCACCTGTTTTCCTGATTGAGCCTCTAAAAGATCGTAAATATCATTCCATGCCGTGAATCCAAAAGCATTAAGCCATTGGTACAAATACGCCTTATAATTAGGAAGTCGTTTTAATTGTTCGATATTGATATGTTTCTGTCCTTCATGTTCAGATACCAATTGTTGATAAACCAATATGGCGGCATCATTTACCAGAGACTGCGATTGTTGTAAATTAGCTATTGTTTGAAGAAAAGAATCTGCAAATGCTGGATTGAGTGATTTTAAAACAGGAACAACATCGTGTCGAAGTTTGTTGCGGAGGTATTTATCAGAAGCATTACTGCTGTCTTCTCTCCAAAGGATGTTGTTAACTTTAGCATACATTTCGATTTCACTTCGTGTAAAAGGTAACAAAGGGCGGATAACCCTGTCATTTTGCTGCGGAATTCCGGTGAGGCCTTCAAGCCCTGTGCCTCGTATGAAATTGATAAGAAAGGTTTCAATACTGTCATCAAGATGATGTGCTGTCAGAAGGTAATCAAGGTTGTTTTCTTCCAATAATTGACTGAACCAAACATACCTTAGCTTTCTCGCTGCTATTTGAATGGATAGTTTATTATCTGTTGCGAAATGCATTGTATCAAAGCGGGTTACAAAAATTTCAATGTTATTTTTATGAGCATAATCTCGGATGAATTGCTCGTCCCCATCGCTCTCAATTCCTCTGAGGCTGAAATTGCAATGGGCAATTGAAATATTATAATTAAGTTGCTTTAAGAGTTCCAGTAAAACAATACTGTCTATGCCTCCGCTAACGGCGACGAGCAGCTTTTTTTCTTTTAAAAAAGGCAATGTCTTATAGAGATGTTCCTGTAGGTTCGCAAGCATTTTCAAAGATAATAAATTTTAATTACAGATATTTAAGCTTCTAAAACCGTTCGCATTGCTCTTGCTTTCAGTAAGCATTCTTCATATTCCATTTCCGGACTGGCAAGTGAAGTAATAGCACTGCCTACAGAAAAGGAAACATATTTATTTTCTTTGTTGTATAGAATACTCCTGATTACGACATTAAAATCAAAATCACTTTCGGGTGTAAAATAGCCTACTGCTCCACTGTAAAGTCCGCGTTTGGTTTCTTCCAGTTTTTCAATGATCTGCATAGCAGATATTTTTGGCGCACCCGTCATGCTTCCCATTGGGAAAGTAGTCCTTATTACATCAAGCGGAGAAGCACCAACTTCCGTCTTTGAAATTACAGTTGAGATCAGGTGGTGCACCTGTTTAAAAGTATAAGCTCCACATAATTCTTCTACGGTTACACTTCCTTTGGCTGCGGTACGTGACAGATCATTACGAACAAGGTCTACGATCATTATGTTTTCAGATCGTTCTTTCTCGTTAAGTGTCAACGCTTCTTTTATGGCGTTATCTTCATTGGTGTCTGTACTTCTCTTTGCTGTACCTTTTATGGGCTGTGATATTATTTTATCTCCTTCTTTTCTTATATAACGTTCCGGTGAAGCCGAAATCAGGTATTGTTTATAGTTTTTAAAATATACGGCAAAAGGCGGTTCTGAGATTGCGTTAAGCTTAGTATATATATCATATGGATCGATTACCGAATCTTCAGCATAAAACTCCATACAAAAGTTAGCTTCATAGATATCGCCTCTATGGATGTGTTCTAACATCTGCTCCACTTTTCCCAGATAACTTTCCTTTGATATTCTTTGTTTTATGTTCGATAGCGATGTTAAATTTGAATTTTCGAATTTAAAATTTTTAAGCTCTATGATTTCCTTAATGTCTTCATCAAGCTCATCATCACACATTTTAAGGTATTTTACCTCAAGTTTATTTTCTTTAAGTAAGAATAGTTTTTTAGGCTGAAAGAAGAAAAGATCAGGGAATTCCAATCCGTCAAAATTTGATGAATGAAGGTCTTCGGTATCGTTTTTAAGGTCATATGAAAGGTATCCAAATATCCAGTCTTTTGTAATTTGCTGATAGGTATTTAGATCGTCAAAAGCATTATGATGATCCGTTTTTATAGCGGTAAGGGCATCTACGGCCAATACGGCATCATAAGACGAATACTGCTGTTCATAATTATTACTGTCTAAAAACACTACTTCGCGGTACTGTTGTGCCCATTGCAGCAATTGGTTTTTAAACTGATCGGTATTATTTATAGTAAGGATAACGGAAGTTCTCAAATCGTTCTATTAAGTATTCAAAAGTACATACATTGTTATTAAATACAAAACCCACTCTGTAAAGAGTGGGTTTGTTGATATAAACACCTACAAGGTTTAAGTACCCTGTATATTGAATTACATATGTATTGATCTGTTGTCAGTTGCTGCAAGAGCTGCTTCTTTGATAGCCTCTGCATATGTTGGGTGAGCGTGAGACATTCTTGAGATATCTTCAGCTGATGCTTTAAATTCCATTGCAACTACGGCCTCAGCAATAAGATCGGCTGTACGTGCACCTATCATGTGGATACCCAAAACTTCGTCTGTTTTAGCATCAGCAAGTATTTTCACAAAACCATCAGTATCCATACTCGCACGAGAACGGCCTAAAGCTTTGAAAGGGAAACTTCCTGATTTGTAAGCAACACCTGCTTCTTTAAGCTGCTCTTCTGTTTTACCAACAGCAGCAACTTCAGGCCATGTGTAAACAACACCCGGTATAAGGTTATAATCGATATGAGGTTTTTGTCCTGCTAAAGTTTCAGCAACAAATACACCTTCTTCTTCTGCTTTGTGTGCAAGCATTGCTCCTTTGATAACATCTCCAATAGCATAGATGTTAGAAGCGCTTGTCTGTAAATGATCGTTTACTTCAATTTGTCCTCTCTCGGTAATCTTAACTCCCGCTTTATCAGCATCAAGTCCGTCAGTATATGGACGACGACCAACAGATACTAATGAGTAATCACCATCAAGTGTGATCGTTTCACCTTTAGCGTTTTCAGCCTGAACCTGTACGCCTTCTCCGCTTCTTTCTACTGATTTTACTTTGTGAGACGTGTAGAATTTCATGCCTTGTTTCTTAAGTACTTTTGTAAGCTCTTTAGAAAGGCCAGCATCCATACCTGGAATAATTCTGTCAAGATATTCTACTACAGATACCTGAGCGCCAAGGCGAAGGTAAACCTGACCTAATTCAAGACCAATTACACCACCACCAATAACGATAAGGTGTTTAGGTACTTCTTTAAGGTTTAAGGCTTCTGTAGAAGTGATTATTTTTTCTTTGTCTATTTTTATAAATGGCAAAGACGATGGCTTAGAACCTGTAGCAATGATTGTGTACTTTGCCTCAATAGTTTCAGAAGCACCATCGTTTTTAGTCACTTTTATATGAGTAGCATCTTCAAAAGAGCCTACACCTTCAAGAACAGTGATCTTGTTTTTATCCATCAGGTATTTAATACCTGAAACATTCTGGTCTACAACACCTTTTTTACGGGCGATCATCTGCTCGATGTTTACTTTTATTTCGCCGGCAATATCAATACCGTGCTCCTTAAAATGAGTGGTAGCGTCTTGGTAATGGTGTGATGAATCAAGCAAAGCTTTAGATGGAATACAACCTACGTTAAGACAAGTTCCTCCAAGTGTTGGGTACTTCTCGATGATTGCGGTATTGAAACCCAATTGTGCACAGCGAATGGCTGCTACATATCCGCCGGGACCAGAACCTATAACGACTACGTCAAATGAACTCATAATATATCTTATTTGTGTGTGATTTTATTTGTAAGGCAAATTTAGGGAAGTTTTTTGTTATGGTTAAGACAAAAAGACAAAAACATGCTCTTAAATTTATATGCCCTATTTCTTGAATTGAATGTTTGTGATATTGAAAACTATTTAAGTGTTTTTCGTTATTATTTTTTTTGCAGGTCCGGTTTTTAAAATAATGTAACCTAGAATTCCTGCAAGTATTGATGCTGTGAAAATTCCCAGTTTGGCCTGTGCTATATGAACGTCATCGTTATAAGCAAGACCTGTAATGAAAAGACACATTGTAAATCCAATTCCCGATAATATACTTATGCCAAATAAATGCCTTAAAGTCATGTTACGTGGCAGTTTAGCCATTTTTAATTTTACAAGGATAGCTGTAACTCCAAATATACCTAAGAATTTTCCAATGATAAGGCCAAATACAATTCCTGTAAATATATTATTAGCCAATAAAGAATCGAGATCGAGTGTAAAAACAACACCCGCATTTGCCAATGCAAAAAGCGGCATTACAATAAAAGAAACTACAGGGTGGAGATCATGCTCTAGCCTTTGTAATGGTGTCATTGCGTGTTTTGTCAATGTTTTCATTTCGCCCAAAATATGTAATTGCTCTTTTGTTACGGCAGATGTATCGGTTGTGTTTGCATCATTAAGTCTGATGGAAAACTTCTTAATTTTGTTTAAAAACCCCTGTTCGCTTATTTTTGTTGAAACCGGTATAGTAAAAGCAACCAGAACTGCTGCGATTGTAGCATGAATGCCGGATAATAAAAATGGAACCCACACACCCAATATACCTACTACAGCATAAAATAAAGTATTTCTTACCCCTAGCTTATTAGCAAGTATTAGTACTAAGAAGAAAGAAAGCCCTATTATAAGGTGTACATATGAAATCTGGTCTGTGTAAAAAAGGGCTATAATAAGTATAGCTCCTAAGTCATCAACAATACCAAAAGCTGTAAAGAATATTTTTACAGATGCCGGAACTTTATCTCCTAATAAGTACAATACTCCTAATATAAAGGCAATGTCGCAGGCCATAGGTATCCCCCATCCGGTTGAGGCTTCAGAACTTGTACCGTTTAATAAAAGGAAGATCATTGCTGGGAACACCATACCTGAAACTCCAACAATAATAGGTAAAGTAGCATTTTTAAGTCCGGAAAGCTGGCCGGCAACCATTTCGCGTTTTAATTCGAGTCCGAGCACAAAGAAAAAGACGGCAACAAGTCCGTCATTGATCCAGTGTTGTATGTCGTAATCAAGAAATGTATTACCGTTAAGTGTTATAGCGATCTTGTATTTCCATAAATTTAAATACCAGTCAGACCAGGGGGAATTTGCCATAATTACAGCAATAACCGCAGCGATGAAGAGGGTAATACCTCCCATTACAGAATTACTTATAAACTCTTTAAGTGGATTTATGAACCATTTGTCAACCGGGGTTATTTGTAATTTGTTTTCCATTTATTGTGATTTTCTCAAATTTAAGAAACCACATCTAAATATTTCCGAAGGTTTGGAAAACTTTAGGTTTTATAAGGTAATAATAGTGGTATTTTTTACTTCACTTATCATAAACGTGCTGTGTGTACTGCCAATATGCTGTAATGTGGTAAGTTTAGTTACCATGAACTCACGGTATTCTTCCATGTTCTCTACAAATATTTTAAGGATGTAATCATAATCGCCGCTTACATGATAGCATTCTAATACTTCATCAAGACGAGTTACCTCCTGCTCGAATTTGGTTAAGTATTCTTTTGTATGCTGGATAAGCTTTAAATGGCAAAAAACTACAAAGCTTTTTTTGAGCTTATTTCGGTCCAGGAGGGCAACATATTTACTAACCACACCTTCCCGTTCCAGTTTTTTTACACGTTCATAAACGGCAGTAACCGAAAGGTTTAACTTGATCGAAAGTTCCTTTGTTGTTCTTGTGCTATCTTCCTGAAGCAGCATCAAAAGCTTTTTATCTATTGCATCCATCTGAAAAAAAATCGGAGATTATTTAATTACGAGTAGCTTAAATAAATTATTTAACTACAAAATATCAAATTTAAAGAAAAATAATCTAAATAAACAGTATAGGATTGATTATAAACTTACTATTCTATTTATTTGCTTTAACAAACTACTATTAAAAAACAAAAATTATGAAAGATTTTAATCCCGCAGATAATATCCAGGATTTACAATATTTTGGTGAATTTGGTGGTGTAAACCCATCAATATCTGATTCTTCTACCTATACATTCCTTTCGGCAAAGACCATGTTTGATACTTTTGAAGGTAATGCAGAAGGATGTTACCTGTATTCACGCCACTCATCGCCAAGTAACCTGTACTTAGGCCAGGCTCTTGCAGCTATGGAAGGTACAGAAGCAGCTAATGTAGCGGCATCAGGTATGGGAGCTATTACTCCGGTATTATTACAAATATGTGCCGCGGGAGATCATATCGTTTCAAGCCGTACAATTTATGGCGGAACGTATGCTTTCATGAAAAACTTTATGCCAAAACTTCAAATCAAAACATCGTTTGTAGATATAACTAAACTTGATGTTGTTGAAGCAGCGATCACTCCTACTACAAAAATACTTTACTGTGAAACAGTGAGTAACCCACTTCTTGAAGTAGCTGATATTGCAGGTTTGGCAAAAATTGCTAAAAAACATAATATTAAACTGGTTGTAGATAATACATTCTCTCCGCTATCTGTGGCTCCTGCTAAGATGGGTGCTGATGTAGTAATACACAGTCTTACTAAATATATTAACGGAAGCAGTGACACTGTAGCCGGTGTTACTTGTGGTACGCAGGAATTTATAGATTCGCTTCGTAATGTAAATGACGGTGCCAGTATGTTATTAGGTCCAACAATGGACAGCTTACGTTCTGCAAGTGTTCTTAAGAACCTACGTACGTTACACATAAGAATGAAACAGCATAGCTATAATGCATTATACTTAGCGGAACGTTTTGAAAAAGACGGATTAAAAACAGTTTACCCAGGACTTAAAAGCCATCCAAGCCATGAGCTTTACAAAGGGATGATAAATCCTGAGTATGGTTTTGGAGGTATGATGACTATTGATGTGGGAACACTTGAAAAAGCAAATGAGTTAATGGAATTAATGCAGCAGCGTAACTTAGGTTACCTTGCAGTGAGTCTTGGTTTCTACAAAACATTGTTCAGTGCGCCGGGAACATCAACATCAAGTGAAATACCATTAGACGAACAAAAAGAAATGGGGCTTACAGATGGTCTTATCCGTTTCTCTATTGGTCTTGATAATGATGCTGAAAGAACTTACACAATGATGAAAGCCTGTATGGTTGAGCTTGGAATCTTAGCTAAATAATTAGCACGATCTATATTATCTGAATCCGTTTCTTAACCGAAACGGATTTTTTTGTAACAAACTGATTGCATCGAACACTAATTAACACGATTACATTTCGTAGAAGTTTATAGTTTAATTAAATTCGCCTTTCAAATAACAAACACATGAGAAAATTATTACTGCTGTTCCTCTTCACGGGAATGGCCGCAACAGCTCAAAAAAACCTTACTGTACAGGAGGCAACATTTGGGCAATACCAAAGCTTTGCACCAAAAAGCATGGTAGCTCCGGCATGGAGAAAAGATGCTAAAACCATAACTTATCTTGATGCTACCTATCAGAACCTGATGGCACGCAGTGAAGAAAGTCAATGGGCAGAAGCTATATTAGTTACAAAAAGTCAATTGGTTTCGGCACTTAAAGCTAAGTTACCTTCGGATACTTTTGAACTTCAAATGTTCCCTTACACTTACCAATGGAAAGACAAAAGCACATTATCATTTGAAGTAAACGGAAAAAATCAAAACTATCTGGTACTTTTTGATGCTGATAAAAAAGAAGTTAAATCGGCAATTGGTGTTGCATCTGATGCTGCTAAACAGGAACTTTCTCCAAATGGTAATTATGCCGCATGGTTAAAAGAAAACAATATTGTTATTACTCCGCTTAACGGAACACCTATTAATGTAACAAACGATACAGATAAAGGTATTGTTAATGGTAGTGACTATGTACACCGTCAGGAATTTGGCATCAACAAAGGAATGTGGTGGAGCTCTGACAGTAACAAACTGCTTTACTATCATAAAGATGAAACGATGGTAGCAAACTACCCGCTTACCAACTGGGATGAGCGTATTGCGTCTAATAAAGATA
Source organism: Flavobacterium cerinum (assembly GCF_004028155.1). Lineage (GTDB taxonomy): Bacteria > Bacteroidota > Bacteroidia > Flavobacteriales > Flavobacteriaceae > Flavobacterium > Flavobacterium cerinum. Next base: position 168,474 of record NZ_SBII01000005.1, read on the forward strand.
TTAAATACCCAATGGCGGGTATGAAGAGCGAAGAAGTTGTTCTTATGGTGTATGATATTGCTTTGGGCAAATCATTAACACTTAAAACAGGAGAACCTAAAGAGCAATATCTTACTTGTGTTACCTGGTCGCCAGACGGGAAACAGGTATTTGTTGGTTTACTTAACAGAGGTCAGAATCACCTGAAATTAAACGTATATGATGCTGCAACCGGTAATTTTGTGAAAACACTGTTTGAAGAGAAAGCAACAACGTATGTTGAGCCATTGCACAATCTTACTTTTGTTCCCGGTAAAAACGATCAGTTTTTATACAGAAGTGAAAAAGACGGTTACGAGCAATTATACCTTTACAGTACAAGCGGTAAGCTTATTAAGAACTTAGGTTTTAAAGATGTAGTTATTACTGAACTATTAGATTTTGATACTGATGCTAAAAATGTATTTTACATTGGTACAGCAAACAACGGTCTGGACAGACAATTATACAGAGTTGAGCTTAAAAGTGGTAAAACAGCACAGTTAACAGTAGGTTCTGGTACGCATGATGCGATTGTAAGTACTGACGGTTCACTAGTACTGGACAATTTAAGTAATGTGACAACACCAAATGATGTAAGCATTATCAATCTGAAAAACAGTAAGGTGACTTCGCTTTTCAAAGCAGAGAATCCATATTCCGGGAAAACAGTATTGCCTAAAATGGAACTGGTTACAGTAACTTCTGCCGATGGTAAAACACCTCTTAACGGAAGGATTATATATCCTGCTAATTTTGATGCTGCTAAAAAATATCCAGTAATCGTTTATGTTTATGGAGGCCCTCATGCACAATTGGTTACTAACAGCTGGTTGGGTGGTGCATCTTTGTTTGATTACTATTTAGCACAGCAGGGTTATGTGGTATTTACGCTAGATAACAGAGGCAGTGATGCCCGTGGACGTGATTTTGAACATGTGGTACATCGTAATCTTGGTGTAAACGAGATGGCAGACCAGATGAAAGGTGTTGAATTCCTTAAATCGAAATCATTCGTAGATCAGGATAAAATTGGTGTTTCTGGATGGAGTTTTGGTGGTTTCATGACAACTTCATTACTACTTAATCAGGGAGATACCTTTAAAGTAGGTGTTGCCGGTGGTCCGGTATGTGATTGGAAATACTATGAGATCATGTACGGTGAGCGTTATATGGATACACCACAGGAAAACCCTGAAGGATATGAAAAAACAAGTGTTATCAATAAAGCTAAACAATTAAAAGGCAGATTGCTTGTAATTCATGGAGCACAGGATAATGTTGTGGTACAACAACACAGCATGGAGTTTATCAATGCATGTATTACAGCAGGTAAACAGGTAGATTACTTCTTATACCCTACTCATGAACACAACGTACGTGGTAAAGACAGGATTCACCTGAATCAGAAGATTGCTGATTATTTTGATACACATCTAAAAAAATAAAAATTAAAAACGGAGGCTTTAGCCTCCGTTTTTTTTTATACAAGACATAGCTAAAACTTTTGAGTCACTATATGTTATTTTTCCTTTGCTAATTACACAATTAATATGTCGCGTATTTGTTCCAAAAAATTAGGTTGTATCGGTTACTAAACCTCCAGTGTGATTCCTTTTTTAAAATTATTATAGTTTTATTGTAACAATTTTAATAGTTCTGAATCAAAAGAGAAAATTAAAATCAAACATTATGAAAACGATTGTATCGATTACCTTAGTTTTATTGTGCTTATTTTCTCATCCTGTGCACGGGCAGAAAGCTTTTAATGTTGTTGTAAAAGGAAAAGGAACTCCTGTGTTGTTATTTCCAGGCTTTGGATGTAGTGCTCAAGTATGGGATAATGTGGTAGAAGAGTTATCCCGAAACCACGAATTGCACCTGTTTACCTTTGCCGGTTTTGGCAATGCTGCTCCTATTGAAATGCCCTGGTTTACTACTATTAAAGATCAAATCGCGATATATGTAAAGGAAAACAAGTTAGAAAAAACCAACTTGGTAGGACATAGTTTAGGAGGCACACTGGCACTATGGCTTGCTTCTTCTCATACTGATATGTTTAAAAAGGTTATTGTCATTGACGGCTTACCAAGCACAGCAGCTGTAATGATTCCGGGTTATACAGGAGAGAAAATTCCTTTTGACAACCCCCAAAGCACAAAAATGCTTGAAATGGACGATAAAACTTTTCAGGAAATGATTGCACAACAGGCGGCCTTTATGAGTAAAAGTCCTGAAGGGCAAAAATCTATTGTAGCGATGATGAAAAATTCAGACAGGAAAACTTATGTTTATGGATATATAGAAATGCTGAATCTTGATTTGCGAAATGAAATTGCAAAAATTACTGTTCCGGTAACTGTATTAGCAGCCACATTCCCGGATCGGGCAATAGTAGAGAAAACGTACAAAGCTCAATTTGAAAAACTGCCCAATGTCGTAATTAAATATGCGGATCAATCTGCGCATTTTGTGATGTACGACCAGCCGGAATGGTTTTTAACTAATTTATTAGAAAATATTGATTAAGGTGGAAAAAGAATTTCTATTCAATAAAATATTTGAGGAACATTATCCAAAGATCCTGCGCCTCAGTAAAGGTTATTTCAATGGAGATACCGACCTGGCAAACGATGCCGCTCAGGAAGTTTTTATGAAAGTCTGGGAACATCTGGATTCCTTTAGAGGTGATTCTTCAGTTTCAACCTGGATATACAGGATATCTGTGAACACCTGTTTGGTTTTACTCCGTAAAAAAAACTCAAAAAAAGGAGTTTTAACAAAAGAAAATTCTACCGCAACAGTTGATAGTGACTCAGAAGAAATGGAAGAAAGATTCATTAAAATGTATGCCTGTATTCAAAAACTCGAAGAAATCAACAGAATGATTATACTTATGGTGCTTGAAAACATAGGATATGATGAAATAGCAAATATAATAGGTATTACTGAAGAAAATGTTCGGGTAAGAATTCATAGAATTAAAAAAAGTTTAACTCAATGTGTGCAATTATGAACGATTTTAACCAAATACAGGAATTGTGGAACAGCCAATCTAAAAAGAAAACGTCAATCCATCCTCATGATATTATTCAAAAAACAGAAATCCAAATACAAAAAATTAAAAATAAATATATTGGAACAGCGATAATACTTGCTATAACATTAGCTGTGCTGATAGCTTATTTTTTTTGGATCGGTTTTTACCAATTGAGCTTGTTTACTACAGGAATGAGCCTGATGATTGGGATGTTATCATGGAGGATTACTTTGGAATTAATTAGTATGAAGCGTTTTTCTAAAATAAAGCCGAATGCTTCTTTTGTAGAATATTCTGAGAGGATAACTGCTTATCATATATGGAGAAAAAAAGTCCATTTACTGCATACTCCAATTATTTACTTGAGTTATATAGCCGGATTTGTTTTGTTACTTCCGGTATTTAAATCAAATATGAGTGCAGGGATGTTTTGGTATTGTGCTATTAGTGGTTCTGTATTTTTAATTGGGTTTGGATTCCTTTTGATTTCTTTGATACAGAAAGAAATTAAAATGTTAAACTACCTGAAAGAGATTACCAACTTCAAAGATTAATTAAGGGAGGGAATTATTGTTAAAATCAAAAAATCCATTATTTCTTATAATTAGAAACAATGGATTTTTATTTTTTCAGCTGTTAAAGCTTATTTTACTTCTTTTACACCTTTTGTAAAAAGCCATTTCATGTATATTTTTTCTTCTCCATGAAGTTTAACGGCTTGAAATTTAGGGGCTAATAAAGTTGTAGAAACTGCAGCAATAAGCGGTATCCAAACACCTGTAACGCCTGTAAATTCTTTCACAAGGAAATAAGTTAGTACATAAAAAGGTAAAAAACCTAATAAGTTGTACAAAAATGATTTAGTTTTCTTGTTCATCTCTTTAAATATCAGTTGTCTGTTCGTTATTTTCTATATCGCCTTCTGTTTCTTCATTACGTTGAAACTTGGTTCTTTTGCTGCCTTCATACATTTCGTATTTCACAAAACGTGTTTCCAGCTTACCGTTAAAAAGTTTGATCTTACGGGAAGGTTTAAGTCCCACATATTTAAGAGCTTCAAGATTTGCCGTAATAAACCAGGCGTGTGTACCCGGGTATGATTGCTTAAGCGTGTCGCCAATATCCTGATAGAAATTCTCCATATCAATATCAAGCCTTTCTCCGTAAGGTGGGTTGAATACCATATGTAACGGACCTCTTGTTTCTTTTTCGGTAGTAAAGAAATCTTCCTGCCTTATGGTAACATACTCATCAAGGTTGGCATTTTTGATATTGTCTTTAGCCTTCATAACTGCCGAAGGTGCTTTGTCATATCCTTTTATGGTATAATGAAACTCACGCGTTCTCTTCATCAGCGAATCTACGATCATATCAAAAAGGTCGTTGTCCCAGTCACTCCATTTTTCGAAAGCAAATTCCTTACGGTTAATGTTTGCAGGGATATTACAAGCGATCATAGCTGCTTCAGCCAGTATTGTTCCACTTCCACACATCGGATCAAGGAAATCACCCTGACCATCCCATCCTGAAAGTAATAGCATACCTGCTGCTAATACTTCGTTTATAGGTGCAATGTTTGTAGCTGTTTTATATCCCCTTTGGTGGAGTGAATTACCCGAAGTGTCTAGTGCTACAGAGCATTGGTCATCGTGTATATGTATGTTTATGCGTAGATCCGGATAATCTTTATCGATGCTTGGTCTTTTACCGTAACGATCCCTGAATTGGTCTACAATTGCATCTTTAACTTTTAATCCAACAAACTGTGAGTGATTAAAACTATCTGAATGCAGGGTTACATCTACAACAAAAGACTGGTTTGCGTTTAGATATTTTGACCAATCAATACCCTGGATACCTTTATAAAGGCTCTGCTCGTTGAATGCCCTGAAGTAATAAATTGGCTTAAGTACCTTAAGGGCAGTACGTAACGAAAGATTGGCTTTATACATAAAGCCTTTATCTCCCTTAAAACTAACCATCCTTACGCCCTGCTCTACTTCCTGCGCACCTAAAACCTGCAGTTCTCTGGCAAGTATCTCTTCAAAACCAAAAAAGGTTTTGGCAATCATTTTAAAATTATTTTCCATGTGTGGGTCTCAAATTCTTGGCAAAAATAAACTAATTTTGCGGGTACATTCAATGAATATGCAAAAAGAAACAAACAACTGGTTTGCCTCTTGGTTTGATACACCTTATTACCACATACTATACAAGGACCGGGACTATGAAGAAGCGCAGCTTTTCATGGACAATATTACCCAATATTTAAACCTGCCTGATGATGCCAAAATTTTGGATCTGGCTTGTGGTAAAGGCAGGCACTCTATATATCTTAACCAATTAGGTTATGATGTTACCGGTGCCGATCTATCTGAGAACAGTATAACCGAAGCTGCTAAGAACAGCAATGAAAAACTGCACTTTGAAGTGCACGACATGCGCGAACCTTTCGATCAGAAGTTTGACGCTATTTTTAACCTCTTTACGAGCTTTGGATACTTTGAAGATGATAATGATAACATCAAGACGCTAAAAGCGATTACAGAGAGCCTTGTTGAATATGGTTTTGCTGTTATCGATTTTATGAATGTGCCACAGGTTCTTAAAAATCTGGTGCCCGAAGAAGTAAAAACCGTAGATGGGATCGATTTTCATATAAAACGTTATCTAAAAGACAATCACATCTATAAAGAAATTGATTTTGAAGATAAAGGTGAAAAATATCATTTCACCGAAAAAGTACAGGCACTGACACTTGAAGATTTTGAGAGAATGATGGAAGAAGCCGGTATTTATTTACTTGATACCTTTGGTGATTATAAATTAAAGAAATTTTTCAAAAACGAGTCTGAGCGTTTAATCATGATCTTTAAATAGTATGATATATATTCTCCCTTTATTATCGGTTATTCTTGGTTATGGTATAGCACTTATATTAAAGCCAACGAATAAAAAAAATCTTAAACTATTACTTGCATTTAGTGGAGCTTTCCTTCTGTCTCTTACGGTAATGCATCTTTTGCCTGAAGTGTATGAGAATAGCCTTCATGCGCATGAAGGGCATGATCACGGCCACAATAATTCCATTGGGATTTTTATTATGGCGGGTATCGTGTTCCAGATAATATTAGAGTATTTTTCTAAAGGTGCTGAGCACGGACATGTTCATGCTCATGGAAACGAACACCTTACTAAGATGCCATGGTTACTTTTTTTAAGCCTTTGTATTCATGCATTATTAGAAGGTATGCCGGTAAGCCATCATCATGATATGGCGTGGGGAATTGCAATTCACCACTTCCCTATTGCGATAATATTAACCGCATTCTTTGTTAATTCAGGACTTAAGAAACCCGTAATAATGTTGTTTATGCTGGCTTTTGCCATCATGACACCCTTAGGTACACTTATATCGGATCAGTTGGAATTTATAAGCCATTATTATACAGAGATATCTGCTATTGTAATTGGTATACTATTCCATATATCATCTACAATAATTTTTGAAAGCAATGAAGGTCATAAATTTAATCTTGCAAAGCTTATTGTTATTATCTTAGGGGTTATTCTCGCCTATTTTCTTTGAATATATTTAAAAGTTTATTAGAATGTCTTTTACAAGAATCACCGAACAAAGTTCTAAATATGAGCATCTTGAAAAGATGTCGATAACAGATTTGCTTCAGAATATAAATAACGAAGATAAAACTGTACCCTTAGCTATTGAGAAAGCGCTTCCGCAGATTGAAAGCCTTGTAAAAAGAGTTGTTGACCGTTTAAAAGATGGTGGACGCTTATTTTATATTGGAGCAGGAACCAGCGGACGCCTTGGCATTGTGGATGCTTCGGAATGCCCTCCTACTTTTGGAGTACCTTTTGACCTTGTTATCGGACTTATTGCCGGTGGTGACACTGCTATAAGAAGAGCTGTAGAATTTGCTGAAGATGATAGCGAACAAGCCTGGAAGGATTTATCGGAGTATAATGTGAACAGTAAAGATGTTGTTGTAGGCATTGCAGCATCAGGTACAACTCCTTATGTTATTGGCGGACTCGAAAAATGTAATCAAAACAGTATTCTTACCGGGTGCATTACATGTAATGAGGGTAGTCCATTAGCTGCTGTTGCGCAATTCCCGATTGAGGTTGTTGTGGGGCCGGAATTTGTTACCGGAAGTTCGAGAATGAAAGCCGGTACTGCTCAAAAACTGGTATTGAACATGATCTCTACCGCGACGATGATACAGTTAGGTCGTGTAAAGGGTAATAAAATGGTTGATATGCAGCTAAGTAACCACAAACTGGTTGACCGTGGCGTAAGAATGATAATGGATGAAATAAATGTTTCCCAAGAAGTAGCATCTGCCCTTTTAGAGGAACATAAAAACGTTAGGAAAGCAATAGAAGCATATGGCAACAGATAAAAAAATACTGGCAAAAGGTATACGTTACCTTAGCGGAGCATTGCCTTTGTTCTTTATAGGTCCTGTTGTAATACACAGTTCTTTTAAAAATGAAAAACACTTTTTGTTTATACCTGTACTAGGAATTGGTATTGTATTGTGCATACTTGCTATGTTATTAATGTTTAAAGGCCTGAAAACCATTATGAACAGCCTTTTTGATAAAGAAAAATAAAGTTATGAGTGTTAGCGAAAATTATCTTGCAAGTATAAAAAAGCAATTTCTTTACTACAAGGGTATTGCAGAAAAAGCAATGGACCAGCTTAATGAAGAACAATTTTTCATCTCTACAAATGAAGATACGAATAGTATTGCGAATATTGTAAAACACCTACATGGTAATATGCTATCCCGATTTACCGACTTTTTAACTACCGACGGGGAAAAAGAATCGCGTAACCGTGATGGTGAATTTGCAAATCCCGAGGCTTATACAGATAAAGACACTTTACTAAGTGAATGGAAAAAAGGTTGGGATTGTCTTTTCAATACGTTAGACAGTCTTACTGTTGAAAACCTTAGCGATACAATTTATATTAGAGGTGAAGGTCAGACGGTAATTGAAGCAATAAACAGGCAGCTGGCACATTACCCTTATCATATTGGTCAGATCGTTTTTTATGCCAAACAATTAAAGCAATCGCCTTGGCAAAGCCTTTCTGTACCTAAAAACCAGTCGGAAGAGTATAATAAAATTAAGTTTGCCGAAGAAAAAGCAAAACGTGATCCTAGTGATCTGCATAAATAAAACCAAATGATGAAAAAGTTACTACTTATACCTGTTGTGCTTTTATTAGCTTCCTGTTATCAACAGGAACGCAATTGTAAAGATTTTAAAACCGGAAAATTCAGTTTTGAATTTGAAATTGATGGTGTGAAGAAAACCACCGTTTTTGAGCGTACAAAAGATCTTGAAATTGAAACATTTGAAGGTAAAACAGATACTTCAACAATACGTTGGGTTAATGACTGTGAATATATTTTAGAGAAGATCCATCCTAAAAATATGCAGGAAAAAAAGGCTGTACAAATGAAAATTTTGACTACTAAAGAAAATTCATATACCTTTGAGTTCTCCATTGTAGGAGATACACATAAACAAAAAGGAACTGTAACCAAACTCAACTAAAAAATAAACTCAATGTTTGACGTTTTTTTAAATCCCGATGCCTGGGTTGCCCTTGTAACCCTAACGTTTCTTGAAATAGTATTAGGTATAGATAATATTATCTTTATCTCTATTGTAACAGGTAAATTACCTCCCGAAGAACGCAAAAAAGCGACAAGAATAGGTTTATTCCTTGCCATGTTTATGCGTATTGGCCTTTTATTTGGTATCACATTGCTGATTGCAATGAAAGAACCTTTGTTCAGCTTTGATTTTGGCTGGTTCAGTGGGCATTTTACAGGTCAGGCATTGATATTATTACTTGGAGGATTGTTTCTTATTTATAAGAGTACAAAAGAAATTCACGAAAAAGTTGATCATAAAGGTGAAGAAGAACATACGCTTGGCAGTGTTGCTAAAAAATCATTTTCAAGTGTTATCATTCAGATATTGTTAATTGACATTATTTTCTCTGTAGATTCTATTCTAACGGCTGTAGGTATGACAAATGGTATTGAAGGTGCTTTGATAATTATGATTACTGCGGTAGTGATCTCTGTGGGGGTTATGATGTTGTTTGCCGTACCGGTAGGTAACTTTGTTAATGCTAACCCATCAATACAAATCTTAGGACTTGCTTTCCTTATTCTGATAGGCTTTATGCTTATTACAGAAAGCATGCACCTTTCAGAAGCTCAGCTTGCGGGTCAGCATGTAGGCGCAGTACCTAAAGGGTATCTTTATTTTGCTATTGCATTCTCATTGGCAGTAGAGTTTATTAACATGAAAATGAGAAAGAAGAAATAAAAAGAATTCTTATAGCCGTAAAACTTTTTTTGATGAATGAATCGGATAAAAATATAGCTACTGAATATCTTAAAAAATATACCAAATTATGGAAGCTATCCCCAGACGGGGATAGCTTTTTTACTTATTGCAGTTTGTTGCAGCCGGTAATTTATAAAGATACACCTGCCATGATAAAAATACCAATGGAAGCCGAAGAACGAAAAAGTTCGCTTTTGATGGTTTGGTGGGATGGAAATGGTGCTGCAAAAGTGTTGGAGTACGATGATAATGCATTATTATTAGAAAGAATATCAGGTGATCATATCTCTTTAGTAGATATGGTTAAGCAAAACAGGGATAACGAAGCAACATGTATTATATGTTCTGTAGCAAAAAAGCTGTATACCATTAAAAAAGAACATCCATTAGGAATTACAACACTTGAAACGTGGTTTAAGGATTTATGGCCAGCTGCTGTTAAATATAGAGGTATTATACAGGAATGTGCTGTTATTGCCAGGGACATTCTGGATAATCAAAATGATACTGCTGTTTTGCATGGTGACCTGCATCATCAAAATGTACTTTATTCTAATACTTCGGGATGGGTCGTAATAGATCCTAAGTGCCTTATTGGCGAGCGTGCGTTTGATTATGCAAATATCTTTTGCAACCCCGACAAAGAAACAGCTTTAGCTCCCGGTAGATTTATGGAACGTTTACAGATTGTAAGTAAAGAAGCTGATCTGGATACTAAACATCTTTTGAGATGGATAATAGCCTGGTGCGGACTTTCAGCTGCCTGGATATTAAATGAACCTCAAGAAGGTGAAACTCCGGATATTGATCTTGGTGTTGCGGAAATTGCATTAAGAATTTTAAATGAAAAGCAATAAAAAACTCCCGGTTTAACCGGGAGTTTTTTATTTTAATCTAAGGATAATGTTATTTGTCCATCATCATCCAGGGTCATGTTTTCATCAGAGACATCAGTATCGCCTGTTACTTCCATTTCTTCCGGAATTTCTTCTACTGGTGGTTCAAACGGCAATGACTCAAGAAGATTTATTTGTTTTATCTTATCAGCTGTAAGTTGGTTTCCTAAAGCCTTTATACCTTTTACAGCTATAAAGTTTTCAAGGTCTATTTCCTGGTTCTCTTTCTGAACTCCCTTTACTTTAGCATATACTACTTCAGCTACAGGGCGATAATCGGTAGATACTATTTCCAACTGTGATTTTGGGTGTTCCGTAATAAACGTTTCTTCTTTGTTCTCGCTTTCTACAAGGAATCGTTTTATAAAGTAACGTTCTTTTTCACCATCAAAGTAAATTGCTGAGATTGGCTTATTAGGTACCCATTTCTCCAATACGATCATACCTTCTTCAAAATGCGTAGTGAGTTCCGGAACTATAGTTTTTAGTTTCCCGGACTGGTTTATAATAAGTAGTCTGTCATTAGGGCGGAATTCACCTAACAGTTCTCCCCTGCCATCTACATTGAGGCGGTGAACGGTATCATCAAACCATACCCTTCTTGGTTTAAGTGTAGAGATTCCTTTTTCTTTAAGCTCAATTTTCTTGATCGGATATTTGGTTACCAGGTTTCCTTTTGATGCACGGCCTTTAATAGCCATAGCAGCAAAATCAAGGTCGAATTTCAGTTTTTTAACGCTGCCTACCTGACGCAGTAGTATTGTAATGACCTCGGCCTCTCCGTTAGGATTGTGTGAGAAATACAATACCATCGAGTCTTTCGTGCCCGCAGTAAGGTCATACGGTTTATCACGGGTAACCCCGGATACGTTAAACCTTTTAATATATGATGGTCCTGATTTACCGTCACGGTAGATCATGTTATAAATGGTGCGTTTGTCGTTTTTATCGAATACGGCAACATGAATGATATCTTTGCCCACAAAGGTTTTTACATCTACCTTAGTAATCATCATGGTACCATTACGCAGGAATACAATAACATCATCGATATCAGAACAATCGGCAACATATTCGTCCTTCTTTAAACCTGTACCAACGAAGCCTTCCTCACGGTTAACGTATAGTTTGGTATTACGTAATACTACTTTTGTTGCTTCAATATTATCAAAGCTTCTAAGTTCAGTTTTACGTTCGCGTCCTTTACCGTATTTGTCTTTTAGGTTCTGGAAATAAGCAATAGCAAATTCAATAATATTGTCTAAATGATGTTTTACCTGTGCAATTTCACCTTCTAAAGCTTCTATCTTTTCTTCGGCTTTGTCAATATCAAATTTAGAGATACGCTTAATTCGGATTTCCGTTAAACGGATAATATCTTCTTCAGTTACATCACGTCTAAGATGGGTTATAAAAGGTTTTAGGCCTTCATCAATTGCTTTTATAACACCTTCCCATGTTTCTTCTTCCTCAATAGCACGGTAAATCCTGTTTTCTATGAATATACGCTCTAACGACTGGAAATGCCATTGTTCTTCAAGCTCGTCAAGCTGTATTTCTAATTCTCTCTTTAAAAGATCTACAGTTCTTTGGGTAGATATTTTAAGCATATGGGTAACTCCCACAAATAAAGGTTTATTATCTTCAATAACACATCCTAGAGGTGCAACCGAGGTTTCGCATGCTGTAAAAGCAAACAAGGCATCAATTGTTTTATCAGGTGAAACACCTGCCGGAAGATGGATTAAAATCTCTACATCTGCTGCGGTATTGTCTTCGATCTTACGAATCTTAATTTTACCCTTTTCGTTGGCTTTCAGTATACTGTCAATCAACGTAGTTGTATTGGTGCTGAAAGGAATTTGTGTAATTACAAGTGTACTTTTGTCCAGTTGTCCAATTTTTGCACGGACACGAACACGCCCGCCCCTCATACCGTCATTATATGCCGAAACATCAGCAATACCTGCGGTAGGAAAATCAGGGTATATTGTAAAAGGTTTGTTCTTTAATATTTTAATAGACGCATCAATAAGCTCTATAAAGTTATGTGGCAGTACTTTAGTAGAAAGTCCAACAGCAATACCCTCTGCTCCCTGTGCTAATAGCAATGGGAATTTTACAGGAAGGTTAATAGGTTCATTACGCCTGCCGTCATAAGATGACTGCCAAGGTGTAATCTTTGGACTGTATAAAACTTCTAAAGCAAATTTAGACAGACGTGCCTCAATATAACGAGAAGCTGCAGCACCGTCTCCTGTAAGGATATTACCCCAGTTACCCTGAGTGTCGATAAGAAGTTCTTTCTGGCCAATTTGTACCATCGCATCACCAATACTCGCATCACCGTGCGGGTGGTACTGCATGGTGTGTCCTACAACGTTGGCTACCTTGTTGTAACGGCCATCGTCAAGTTCTTTAAGCGAGTGCATGATCCTTCGCTGAACGGGTTTAAAACCATCCTCAATGGCGGGAACAGCACGTTCCAGGATAACATAAGACGCGTAATCCAGAAACCAGTCTTTGTACATACCGGTTACCTTGGTAATCGTATCGCCTCCTTCTGAATTTTCGTTCTTATCGTAAAAATGTCCGCCTTCTATAGGCTCTAAGTTTTCTTCGTCCATGTATCTCCTTTCAAATTGTATTTGAAATTATTCTTTTTTAATATCTGTAATAGCCTGATAGTTAACTATTCTTCTTTGACAACATCAAGTTCTACTTTAAGGTTGTTGATAATGAATTCCTGTCTGTCCGGTGTGTTTTTACCCATATAGAATTCCAATAATGTTTCTACTGGTGTAGCCTTGTCCATCAATACAGGATCTAAACGAATGTCCTGACCGATAAAGTGTTTGAACTCGTCAGGTGATATCTCTCCTAATCCCTTGAATCGGGTTAGCTCAGGTTTACCTTTCAGTTTTTCTATGGCGTCACGGCGTTCCTGGTCAGAGTAGCAATATATTGTTTCCTTTTTATTACGTACCCTGAACAACGGTGTCTGTAAAATATACAGGTGGTTTTCTTTTATAAGTTCAGGGAAGAACTGAAGGAAGAACGTGATAAGCAGCAAACGGATGTGCATACCATCAACGTCGGCATCGGTAGCGATCACAATGTTATTGTAGCGCAGGTTCTCCATTTCATCTTCGATATCCAAGGCTGCCTGCAGCAGGTTGAATTCTTCATTTTCATAAACGATCTTTTTGCTCATACCGTACGAGTTTAAAGGCTTACCCCTAAGACTGAAAACGGCTTGGGTGTTAACATCTCTCGATTTGGTAATTGATCCTGAAGCCGAATCCCCCTCAGTAATAAAAAGGGTACTTTCTAAGCTTCTCGGATTTTTAGCATCGGTAAGGTGAACACGGCAGTCACGCAGTTTTTTGTTGTGAAGGCTGGATTTTTTTGCCCTGTCTCTTGCCAGTTTACGGATACCGGAAAGTTCTTTACGTTCACGTTCTGCCTGTAGTATTTTTCGAAGCAAAGCTTCAGCTACATCAGGATTACGGTGTAAAAAGTTATCAAGTTTATTCTTAACAAAGTCATTTACAAATGTTCTTACGCTTGGCCCTTCCGGTCCCATATCGGTAGAACCTAATTTGGTTTTGGTCTGTGACTCAAATACAGGTTCCTCTACTTTAACGCTAATTGCACTAACAATAGATTTACGGATATCTGAAGCTTCAAAGTTTTTATTGTAAAATTCTTTGATCGTTCTTACAATTGCCTCACGGAAAGCTCCTAAGTGTGTACCACCCTGTGTAGTGTTCTGCCCGTTCACGAAGGAGTAGTATTCCTCGCTGTATTGGGTTTTACTGTGTGTCATGGCAATCTCGATGTCCTCATCCTTTAAATGGATAATCGGATAGATCCTGTCGTCTTCAGTAATTGTTTCGCCAAGAAGATCTTTAAGTCCATCTTCGCTAAAATATTTTTCACCGTTAAAAATTATTGTCAGCCCTGTGTTCAGGTAACAATAGTTTTTAAGCATTTTAATTATATACTCAGTCCTGTACTTGTAGTTCTTAAAAATAGCTTCATCTGCAATAAAGGTTACCTTCGTTCCTTTACGCTTTGTGGTTTCTATCTGGTCTTCTTCAAGGGTAAGCTCACCGGCAGAAAATTCAGCTGCTTTAATCATATTATCCCTTACCGATTCTACACGGAAATAATTGGATAGGGCATTAACTGCCTTTGTACCCACACCATTCAAACCTACAGATTTCTTGAACGCTTTGGAGTCGTATTTACCACCGGTATTCATTTTAGAAACTACATCAACTACTTTACCCAGTGGAATACCACGGCCAAAGTCTCGAACGCTAACAGTTTTATCTTTTAGGGTAACTTCAATTGTTTTGCCGGTACCCATCACAAATTCGTCAATACAGTTGTCAATAACCTCTTTTATAAGGATATAGATACCGTCATCGGGAGACGATCCATCACCCAGCTTACCGATGTACATACCCGGACGCATACGGATGTGCTCCTTCCAGTCAAGTGAACGGATGTTGTCTTCAGTGTACTGATTCTGCTCCAGCATAAAATTTAAGGATTTTCTGCTAATGTACCATTTCTACTTAAAAAATGAAAGCCGGATTGCAGAAATTTATCAATACTCGATCAATAATCAGGCTCTTTTTTGAGGCCGTTAATTTATGTCGTATTTATCTTATAAGTTACTACTGATCTTTGATTGATGTAAATGGTAAGTGTCCCGTTCGATTTGCCATCTACCGGCACAATAAACTCAGTTGTATCTCCATTTTGTTTCAGTTCAGCTTCTTTAAATACCTTGTCTTTGCTAAAAGCGTAATGTACTTTATCACCTGGTTTAATATTCCTGACATTAAATGCTACACTAACTGGTTTTGAGACTTGTATTGTTCCTTTTTTCGGACTTAAAAACTCATAACCATCCATTAAATAAGTACCGTAATACAAAGGTAAATTTGCAAAATCCTGTTCTGTTTTTTGTGTTAACAGCCACTTTTTATCATCCGGAAAATGGTTGAGGAAAAATACATCCGGATCGGTGAAAAAGTACTTGTCGTTGAATTTAAAGACAAACTCAGGTTTGGCTCCGGTTACTGTTCCTGCACCCCATGTGGCATCAACAAGTTTCCACTCGTTGTTAATTTTTACTAGATTCCAGGCGTGATCGTTAGCTCCCGGACCTTTACCAATATGCATAGGGTGTGATTTAGATGTTCCCGGAACAATTTCGGACTCTAACCCTACCTTCTCTGCCACAACAGCAAATAAGGTTGCATAGCCCTGGCAAACCCCTTTTTTAGATTTCAGGGTTTTAGCGGCAAGGTCTTCTTTGAATTTTTTCTGTTTGGCTTCTTTTTCTTCCTGCGTCCTGAATGAAAAGGCAGCTGGCCTTTCATTTACACCATAAGCAGGAAGATCGTATTTTATATTAACAGCAATCCAGGTGAATATGGCGCGTGCTTTTTCATCATCGCGCTTAAAGTCTTTACCCACCTGTTCGGCAAACTTATCGGGTGACGAAAATGTTTTTGGATAATTTTTAACCATGGCATCTACTTTTGTATAATCCTGAGCATTTACCGAAATGGTAAATGACATGAATAAAAGTAATATACTGATTGTATGGGAGATATTTTTCATGCAGAAGAATATCCAATAATCTTGCCATTTTTTAATTTCTTAATGACTGAGTTACTTAGTCGTTTAGACGCTAAGTGGCTAAATCATCGGTAATGATAAAATATCCCCTTGTCATAAGGTGTCCATAACGAAGCTTTTTGGTTGGCTGCCTTGAGTGCGTTGTTAGCCCAGGTATTACAGGTATAAAACAAGCTGTATTTTCTATTGGCTTCATAGAAAGCATCATACTGTCCATAACTTTGGTTAGGTATCCATTGCAATTTGTTGTTAGTGTCAAGTGCAAAGCTGTCTTCTATGTATTTAACGAGGTTTTTATAATCTTTTTTACTGATCGTGACTTTTACGCATTCATTGTCTTCTTTTACTTTGTAGTAAAACCTTGTATGCATAGCCGATGTACCCAGATGAAAAGCTGCTTTTAAAGCCGTACTGGCTTTAAGATCGCTCCACTGTGGGGTTTCAAGATAAAAACCTTTATCGCCCCATCCAAAGGCTACAAACTTCATAATACTGTCTTTGGATTTTGTATGGCTGAATAATATGTCTCTGGTCCAGTCTTTTGTATCGTTTTTTATTGGAACTAAAATATCGGTATGTACCCCGTTAGAGTTTATGTAAATAGTTACATCATTGCTCTTTTCGGGATTGGAGTTTACAGGGATATGCGCCAGTATAAACGCTGCAAGCAGGTATAAAACGATAAATGCACCAATGCTAAGGATAAATCTTCCTGTAAATTTTAAAAACTGCTTAAGCTTTTTGTTCATAGTCGAAATTTCTTATAATTTCTCTTAACGCAGTATCGTATTCTATATTTGAAATTTTACTGTTTTCTTTATCAAAATTTTCTTCAAAACTTGGTAATGAGAAAGTTGCTTTAATATTTCCACCATACCATTGAAGGCTTATTTTTGCAGCTTCAAGTGAGCTTGCACCACCACGCTTACCTGGCGATGTGGAAAGTAATAGTAATGGTGTGTTGTTGAATACTAGTTTTTTCTGGCGTGAAGCCCAGTCGTATATGTTTTTAAAAGCAACCGTTAATCCGGCATTGTGTTCGGCTACAGAGATTACAAGTATGTTTGCGGCTTCTATTTTATCAAGAAATAAACGCGCTACAGGAGGTGCGCCAATAAGCTTTTCTTTGTCTACACTGAATAAAGGCAGCTCGTAGTCATTAAGGTCGATAATCTCTATTTCGACATCTTCAAATAATCCTGCGGCATAAGCAACCAGTTTTTTATTGATTGAATGTTTACTGCTGCTTCCTGCAAAGGCTAATAATTTCATGGTGTGTTTTTTGGTTACCAAGCTAAAATACAAATAAACTATTTTACTTTTTTATATTTCATATCATAACCTAAATCTTTCGTTTTAAGTATTTTTCGAAACTCTCTACGCGTTGGATTTATATTAACAATTGTGGTGTCTGAATTTATTTTGATATTCGTTACTAATGGTTTTAATTTAGTATAATCATTACGCGACATTAAAAATTTAATTTTCAGGCTGTCCTTTTCTAAAGAGAGAATTTTAATATACCATGAAATTGAATCTTTATAGCTTAGTACTATTTGTCCATTAATGTGTTTTGCTTTCTGTCTTGGTGAAAAAGAAAAAAGTGTATCTCTAAACATTTTTAAATAAACGGAATCTCCTTTTTGTTCAGCAGTGAATGTTTCACTATTATCATTAGTGGTAAACTTTCCATTTTTTAAAGTTCCAATCGAATCAATTCCGGATTTATGATATGCCATAGTTGACTCTTTAAAAATAATATAATCGGTTATGTAAAGAGTTGTTTGATTTTCCTGATTGTATTGTCCTCTATATTTAGTAGGTATGGTGGAAAGTTCTGAATCGTTTATGGGTTGAGGGTTATCAAAAAAAAAATCAGTTTCTCCTTTTGCAGTTTCTTTGCATGATGCAAAAAGGAATCCTGTAAGTATAAAAAGCAAACATTTTTTCATAAGATAATATTTACGCAAATATACCAGAAAAGCCTGCTGGATATTGTCCAGCAGGCTTTATTTTCTAATTTTTCAGTACTAAATATAAATACTGATTATACGTTAAATCTAAAGTGCATTACATCACCATCTTTAACGATATATTCTTTTCCTTCTACACGAAGTTTACCAGCTTCTTTTACTTTAGCTTCCGATCCGAAAGCTACATAATCATCATAAGCGATAACCTCTGCACGGATAAATCCTTTTTCAAAATCAGTGTGTATAACTCCTGCAGCTTGTGGTGCAGTATCTCCAACATTAATAGTCCATGCTCTAACTTCTTTAACACCTGCTGTAAAATACGTTTGCAGTTTAAGTAGTTTGTAAGCCGAACGGATCAATAAAGAAGCTCCCGGTTCTTTAAGACCAAGGTCTTCAAGAAACATTTGGCGCTCCTCGTAGGTTTCAAGTTCTGTGATATCCGCTTCAGTACCTACAGCAAGTACAATTACTTCTGCATTTTCATCTTTAACCAGTTCACGAACCTGTTCTACATAAGCATTACCTGTTGCAGCAGCACCTTCGTCTACGTTACAAACATAAAGTACAGGTTTTGTAGTGATCAATTGGAAACTTTCCATTAATTCTACTTCATCATTGTTTTTAGGTTCTACAGTTCTTGCAGATTTTGCCTGAAGCAATGTTTCTCTTATCCTGTCAAGCAAAGCTTCTTCAGTCTGTGCTTCTTTATTTCCTGTTTTTGCAGCTCTTCTAACTTTTTCAAGACGTTTTTCAACAGTCTCAAGGTCTTTTAGCTGAAGTTCTATATCAATAGTTTCTTTGTCACGGATAGGATTTACATTTCCGTCAACGTGAATGATATTATCATTATCAAAGCAGCGAAGTACATGGATGATAGCATTACACTCCCTGATGTTACCCAGGAACTGGTTGCCTAATCCTTCACCTTTACTTGCACCTTTTACAAGACCGGCGATATCAACGATATCTACAGTTGCAGGCATTACACGCTCAGGATTAACAAGTTCCTCCAGTTTTTCAAGCCTTGGATCAGGAACATTTACAACCCCGATATTGGGCTCAATAGTACAAAATGGAAAGTTTGCACTCTGCGCTTTGGCGTTGGACAAACAATTAAAAAGTGTTGATTTTCCCACATTGGGTAATCCTACTATACCTGCTTTCATTTAATTAACTGTTTTTTTAAGGGTGCAAATATAGGGTTTTCGATTGGAGTTACAAAGTCGCATTGCTGGAGAATGTTAAAGATAATGGAGAACTATAAAGAGTTTATATAATTATTGCTTTTAAAATTGCAAATCGATATTTATCAATACTTTATGTTTTCTTACAGATTCATTTAACATTATGCAAGTAACTTTATATGTTTAAACCTAAAACAACTAAATTATGAAAAAGGCCTTACTAACAACTGCACTACTGGTTTTTACATTTAGCCTTAGTGCGCAGATCAAAAACGTAACGAAAGAAACAAAGACAACTACTGTTACTGTAAATAATGGTCAGAAAGTAGATAAAATTGTAAAAACAACAAAAACCGATGCCGAGCAGCAATTAGAATTTAAAGATGCCGATTCAAAAAAACTGAATAAAGATGTAATGCCTACACCGGTTCAGGTAAACTCACAAACTACGATTACAGCAAATGGTACAACTGTTGCAGAAATTGACAGATCAAGTTTTTACATGATGAATGGACAGAATTACCAATTTGTAACCGACAGAGCCGGAGGATATAGAGTTGCTTCTCCTGATAATGTGAATTACGGGACAATGAGAAAAGCGTCAAACAATAATTATATATTTAAATATAATGGTAAGACGTCTTTAGCTCACTTTGATGCTGATGGAAATCTGGTTGTTGAAACGTATGATGATAACGGAAGCGGTTTGATTGTTGAAACTTATTCGTTAGTTAAAAAATAAAAATGGAATTGCCATGAAAAAGAAAAAGCCTGAAGATATCTTCAGGCTTTTTTCATTAATCGTCTCCGTGTAAGAAGGCTTGTCTGTTTAGCAGTGTTTCTTCACTTTCCACGTGGTTGTCGTCAGGAATACAGCAGTCTACCGGACAAACGGCAGCGCATTGCGGCTCATCGTGAAAACCTTTACATTCTGTACATTTATCGGGCACTATATAGTATATATCGTCAGATATTGGAGTATTTGGGTCATCGGAATCAACCTCTTCACCGTTTGGTAGTACAATTCTTCCACGAAGTTTTGTACCGTCTTTATACCTCCAGTCATCGGCCCCTTCATAGATAGCAGTATTAGGACACTCGGGCTCGCAAGCCCCGCAGTTAATACATTCGTCTGTTATAATGATCGCCATAGCTTATTTTAGTATTAATAACGTAAATTTGCAACAAAATTACACCCAAATCTATTCATAAGCAAATTCAGAATGACTTTAGCCGAAAGAAAATCAGCCTTCATAGCCCTTGGCAAATTTTTAAGCCAGTTTAAATTAGACAACAGCCAGCAACAGGAAAACGTTCCGCTCAACGATTCGTTTTATAATGATATGCTTGCTCTTATAGAGCTTTCCAGATCGCATAATGGCTGGTATACAGACGAACAGGTGTTTTTTGCTCTACAATCATGGGCAGATGCACTAACGCGTGAAAACCTTGACAAGTGGCTTGAGAATTACAACCTGAATGAAATTGAATCTAAAAAAGTAGGGTTAATCCTCGCGGGGAATATCCCGTTAGTTGGTTTTCATGATTTTCTGTCGGTACTTATTACAGGGCACAAAGCATTGGTTAAAACATCATCTAATGATCAGCACCTCCTACCCTTTTTAGCCAAATACTTAATTGCTGTTGAACCAAAATTCAATAACAACATTATTTTCACTGAAGGTAAATTGGAAGGTTTTGATGCTGTTATAGCTACAGGAAGTAATAATACAGCGCGTTATTTTGAATATTATTTTAAAGACAAGCCGTCTATTATTCGAAAAAACAGGAATTCTGTTGCTATACTTACCGGTAAAGAAACAAAAGAAGACCTTATAGCTCTGGGTGAAGATATCTTCCGATACTTTGGTTTGGGATGCCGTAATGTATCTAAACTTTTTGTACCAAAAGGTTATGATTTCAAAGTGTTTTTTGAAGCCATATTCGAATATAAAGATGTTATCTTTTATGAGAAATATGCTAACAATTATGACTACAACAAGGCTGTTTTCCTGATGAGCAATTTTAAGCTGCTGGACAACGAATTCCTGACTTTAAAAGAAGATACCAGCCATGCTTCTCCAATATCGAGCGTGTTTTATGAATTCTATGACGATCTGGAACAATTAAAGGAACGTTTAAGAACAGAACATGAACAAATTCAGTGTATTGTGAGTAATCAACTTACGGATGACAGTATCGCTTTTGGACAAACGCAAAAACCAGGACTGTTAGATTATGCAGATAATGTGGATACAATTGCATTTTTATCAAAAATATAGCAGAATTATTTATAATATTTTAGCTGTTTATCGGTACATAATTAGGAAATTTGCAGTACCAAAATTCATCTCATTCAATGAAAAAACACAATTTCAGCGCAGGCCCATCTATCCTGCCACAGGAAGTATTCGAGAAAGCAGCACAGGCTGTATTAGATTTTAATAATTCCGGCCTATCCATACTTGAAATATCCCACCGCAGTAAAGATTTTGTTGCTGTTATGGAAGAAGCAAGAGCTTTAGTATTAGAGCTTATGGGGCTTGAAGGTAAAGGCTACCAGGCATTGTTCCTATCGGGTGGAGCGAGCCTTGAATTTTTAAGAGTACCTTATAACCTTATGAAGATGCATGGTAAAGCCGCTTACCTGGATACAGGAACATGGGCCGCCGGAGCTATTAAAGAAGCAAGGCAATTTGGTGATACTAATGTAATAGGATCGTCTAAAGCTGATAATTACAGTTATATTCCTAAAGACTATACTGTTCCTGCAGATGCTGACTATTTTCACTGCACGAGCAACAACACGATCTTTGGCACCCAGATGCATTCGTTCCCGGAAACCACTATACCGGTAGTATGTGATATGAGCTCTGATATATTTTCCCGCAATTTAGATTTCTCAAAGTTTGATCTTATCTATGCAGGAGCACAAAAAAATATGGGTCCGGCAGGTACAACTCTTATTGTTGTAAAAGAAAGCATACTTGGCCATACAGGCAGAGTAATTCCATCTATACTGGATTACAAACAGCATATTGATAAAGAGAGTATGTACAATACACCTTCTGTATTTGCGGTGTATACCTCTTATCTTACTCTGCAATGGCTTAAGAACAATGGTGGTATCGATGCCATGGAGAAAAGAAATAATGATAAAGCAGCTTTGCTTTATGCTGAAATAGATCGTAATCCTTTATTTTCAGGTACGGCAAAAACTAAAGATCGTTCCCGCATGAACGTTACCTTCCTTCTTAAAGACGAAGCACACACTGAGCAGTTTGACAAACTTTGGAAAGCAGCAGGAATCAGTGGCCTTCCGGGACACCGTTCTGTAGGTGGTTACCGCGCTTCTATTTACAATGCTATGCCTATAGAAAGTGTACAGGTTTTAGTAGATGTAATGAAAGAACTTGAAAGAAGTAGTCAGTAAACAGTAGCAGTTGACATTAGCTTCACTCTTTTTTAAAAGGAGTATCTTAAATAATTACGATTGAATCTTTCAATCATTAAATTTTTAAATCAAAAAAATGAAAGTATTAGCAAATGATGGTATTTCTAAAAGTGGTATAAAAGCACTTGAAGAAGGCGGATTTGAAGTAATTACAACAAAAGTTGCCCAGGAACAGGTGGCTAATTATATAAATGCAAATCATATAAGTGTTTTATTAGTGCGCAGTGCTACTAAAGTGCGCGAAGATATTATTGACAGCTGCCCAAGCCTTAAGATTATTGGTCGTGGTGGTGTGGGTATGGATAACATTGATGTAGAGTATGCTCGTGAAAAAGGTATTCACGTAATCAATACACCGGCTTCATCATCAGATTCTGTGGCAGAATTGGTATTTGCGCACTTGTTTAGCGGTGTACGTTTTCTTTATGATTCGAACAGGAATATGCCTCTTGAAGGCGATACTAATTTTGAAGGACTTAAAAAGGCTTATGCTAACGGTATTGAACTTCGTGGTAAAACATTAGGTATCATCGGGTTTGGAAAGATAGGAAAATCAGTAGCACGAATAGCGCTTGGATTAGGTATGCGTGTTATTGCTTCAGATAAGTTTGTAGGTCACGGTGAAATAAGAGTTGATTTTTATAACGGACAGTTTATTAATGTTGAAATAGCTACTGAGCCTATGGAAGACATTTTTAAACATGCCGATTTTATCACGCTTCACGTACCTGCTCAGGATGGTGGTTATGTTATTGGTGCTGAAGAATTGGCAGCCATGAAAGACGGAGTAGGCATTATTAATGCATCACGTGGTGGTGTTATTGATGAAGTTGCTTTAGTAGATGCTTTAGATTCGAATAAAGTTGCCTTTGCAGGTCTTGATGTATTTGAAGAAGAACCTAAGCCGGCAATACAGGTATTAATGAATCCTAAAGTTTCACTTACCCCCCATATTGGTGCTGCTACATTAGAAGCACAGGATCGTATTGGTACTGAACTCGCAGAACAAATTATCAGTTTATTAAAGACTGAGAACGCATAGTTAGTTTATTCTAAATAAGAAAGGCTTCCAAAATTGGAAGCCTTTCTTACATATTATTTGTGGTTTCAATAAAAGTGTAACTTAATCGAATCTTAATCTTCTTAAGATTTCTCCTATTGTCGAAATGAGATGACGTTGCATCAAAAAACATCAGGGTCACCTTTACCTTCTCTGATCACTACAGGTTCCGGACCTGAAAGATCTATAATGGTAGAAGCATAATTATCACCATATCCTCCATCTATAACTACATCAACAAGGTTCTGCCATTTTTCAAATATAAGTTCCGGATCGGTAGAGTATTCCAATACCGCATCTTCATCGTATATTGAGGTAGACACAATTGGGTTGCCCAATTGTCTAACAATTTCTAAGGCGATATTGTTATCGGGTACACGGATACCTACAGTAGTTTTCTTCTTAAACTCTTTTGGAAGGTTGTTATTTCCCGGTAAGATAAAAGTATAAGGTCCCGGTAACGATCGTTTTAATATTTTAAAGGTACTGGTGTCTATCTGCTTCACATAATCGGATATGTTACTCAAATCACTACACACAAAAGAAAAATTAGCTTTTTCAAGTTTAATCCCCTTTATTTTGGCAATACGTTCCAGTGCTTTGGTATTGGTAATATCGCAGCCCAAACCATATACCGTATCGGTTGGGTAGATGATAATTCCGCCATCACGAAGGATCTTTACCACTTTGGCAATTTCCTTTTCGTTAGGGTTTTCAGGGTATATTTTTATGAATTGGGACATGATTGGGTAGTTTGCATTTGAATTGTTAAAGTTACAAATAGTGTATGAATAGTAATGTTAAAGCATACTTAAACATTAAGTGGTTTAAAATCAATTGAAATATACCTATTAATGGGTATATTTTGAGTTATACTACTCTATTACCTTTACTTAAATTCAAATACAGGACAATGAAAATTAAACAAGTACTCACAGTAATAGTATGTGCAGTTTCATTTCTAACAGCATCTGCTCAAAAAGTTGAACAATTTACAATTGACGGGAATACCTACTATGGTACCAAGGCATTTCCTGAAGAAATTTTAGGATACTATAAATACGAAAAAACCAAAGAGCCTGTCGTAGAGATAAATAAAGATGGTTCGGGTTTGTTTCAGGTACATGGAGTTAAGGCTTATCCTGTTGAGTATTGGATACAAACGGATGCAAAGGGCGTTATCCAAAAACGAACCAGTGAAACCAATAAAAACTATCAGGTAGTTCTCATCTTGAAATATGGCAGCAATGGCGAATCCGGATGGAAAGGCGATATGGTTGGTAAATATGATCGTATAGAAGTAACATTGGCTTTTGATCAGGGTTATGCTATTGCTCTTGGTGAACGCTTTAAGAAATTATAATTTAAAGTAATAAAGTAAATAACCCGCAATAAGTTTTATACTTGTTGCGGGTTATTTTTATATTGAAAAGTATAATTTATTCCAGTATATCCAGCTTTGCAAAGCGTAGCAAAAGCTTTTTAAGTCCGCCTACATCAAAGCGTATTTCGGCTTTTTTATCGGCTCCTACTCCTTCAAGGCTTACCACCTGCCCTTTACCAAAACGTTCATGCATAACCACATTACCTGGTACTAACTTACTTTCGGGCATGGATGAACTGCTTACAGGTGCTCTGCCTTCTATTGGTTTTAACCTGCGTACGCTTGACTCCGGTTTTGGATCGTTATCAGTTACCCATTTTGGCGGTGTAGTACTTACTGGTTTTGCCTGTCTTAGTTTAGATTTGTCTACATCACCAAAAACATCGGTATCAATCATCGGTTTATAACGATAATTGGTTTCAGTTGGTGTAAGGTATTCCAGATATTTATCGGTAATTTCTTCAATAAAACGGGAAGGTTCGCTATCTACGAGCTTGCCCCAGCGGTATCGGGATTGGGCATAAGTAAGATACGCCTGATGCTCAGCACGGGTTAGTGCTACATAGAATAATCTTCGCTCCTCTTCCAGTTCGCTGCGGGTGTTTAAACTCATGGCACTTGGGAACAGGTCTTCTTCCATACCTACGATAAATACATGTGGAAACTCCAATCCTTTTGCAAGGTGGATGGTCATCAATGCCACGCGATCGTCATCTCCTGTATCTTTATCAAGATCGGTAGCCAGGGCAACATCTTCCATAAATTCGGATAATGCGCCACGTGCTCCATCTACTTCCTTTTGCCCTTCGATAAAGTCCCTGATACCGTTTAGTAATTCTTCTATATTTTCGATACGTGCTATACCTTCGGGTGTAGCATCTTTCTTTAGTTCCTGTATAAGCCCTGTTTTCTTGGTAACATGTTCGGCAAGGTAAAATGCATCCTGGCTTTCATTGATCACCTGAAAACTTTTTATCATGCTTACAAAATCATGAAGCTTGTTTTTGGTTCCGGAATTTAGCTTCAGGTCAATCCTGTCAATGTTTTCCATTACCTCAAAGATTGAACGCTTATAGTGATTTGCTGCGACCGTAAGTTTTTCTACAGTACTGTCACCAATACCACGTGCAGGATAATTGATAACCCTTATCAGGGCTTCTTCATCTTTCGGGTTTATAATGAGCCTTAAATAGTATAGCACATCTTTGATCTCTTTTCTTTGGTAGAAAGAGAGTCCGCCATAAATACGGTACGGAATATCACGTTTACGAAGGGCATCCTCCATAGCACGTGATTGTGCATTCGTTCGGTATAAAATTGCAAACTGTCCGTTTGTTAGCTGGTTTTGCATTTTTTCTTCAAAAATGGTACTCGCTACAAAACGGCCTTCTTCACCATCAGTAAGACTTCTGTGTACTTTTATTTTGGCTCCATCATGATTGGCAGTCCAAACAACTTTATCAAGCTTTGTCTTGTTATTATCTATAATAGCATTTGCTGCCTCAACTATGTTTTTTGACGAACGGTAGTTTTGTTCAAGGCGATACATTTGTACATTGTCGTAATCTTTCTGGAAATTCAGGATGTTATTGATGTTTGCGCCCCTAAAAGCATAGATACTCTGAGCATCATCCCCTACCACGCAGATATTTTGGAACCTGTCTGATAATGCTCTAACGATAAGATACTGGGAGTGGTTAGTATCCTGGTACTCATCTACCAATATATAACGGAAACGATCCTGATACTTCATTAATACATCAGGGAAACGATTTAAAAGTTCGTTAGTTCGCAGTAAAAGATCATCAAAGTCCATTGCTCCGGCTTTAAAGCAACGGTCTACATATGCTTCATATATTTCACCCAGACGCGGTTTTTTAGACATTGCATCGGCTTCCTGAAGCTCAGCGTTATTGTAGTAGGCCTTTACTGTAATAAGGCTGTTTTTATAAGATGATATCCTACTTAATACCTGTTTGGGTTTATAAACGTCTTTATCGAGCTGTTTTTCTTTTATAATAGAGCCTATAAGGCGCGCACTATCCTGGCTATCGTAGATAGAAAAATTTGACGGATATCCAAGCTTATCGGCCTCAACACGCAGGATCTTAGCAAAAACCGAGTGAAATGTTCCCATCCATAGGTTTTTAGCCTCAGAATTACCCACAATATCGGAGATACGTTTTTTCATTTCCTTAGCAGCCTTATTGGTAAAGGTTAGCGAAAGAATGTTAAAAGCATCGACACCCTGGCTCATAAGGTAAGCAATACGTATGGTAAGTACCCTGGTTTTACCAGAGCCTGCACCTGCAATAACAATCATTGGGCCGTCTTTTTGCAGCGTTGGAGCCTGCTGTGCCTCGTTTAACTGGCTTATATATTTGTGGATATCCATTGTAGTAATTAAGTATGCAAAAGTAACGATTTTAAGCGAGATTTACTCTTAGATTTTATGTCTTGAAAACCATAAATTATCGACCAATACTACTGCCAGTATGCCTAAAAAACAGGCAAGTAGATCACTCCACAAAAAACCGGAACCTAATATAAGCTTCCCGGGGATAGTCTGCCTGATCTCATTTATCCAGCCTGCCTGATACAATTGGCTTATTTCGATACAATAACAAAATAATAGTGCTATCATACTTCGTAAGATCAGGTTTTTATTGATGGCGATACAACTAACAATGTAATATACCATAAAAGCGTAAAGCATATCACCCAGATACAAATTTACTATATTAGGAAACCATGCCTGTTTGATCCGTACAAAAAGACCAGTGGCTATAGTTATAACAATCACTACTGAATATAATACCCTTTTGAAATGCACTTTGTTTTCTTTGATGTATATCAAATATAATTGTAAAATTATTTTTAGATGCTGTGTGATAAAAAACTTATTTCCTTATTTTCGCTTTTTACAATTTGTGATGCCTCAACAACGTTACAGCTAACATCTATCAACTATTATATATGGATACTAATAAACTAATCGAACTTGCTTTTTATACCCTTCCTGCCCTTATAACCGGTGGAGTTGCCTATTATTTTTTTAACATGCATACTAAAAATGAGGAAGGACGCCGCCGTTACCTGATACATAAAGAAGCGCAGAAAAATGCATTACCATTGCGCCTTCAGGCTTATGAACGCCTTACTCTTTTCCTGGAAAGGATAAACCCTGCCAAATTACTTATACGTATTACTCCGCAATCATCCAATAAGTTTGATTATGAAGAGTATTTGGTTTCGCAGATCGAGGTAGAATATGAGCATAACCTTGCACAGCAAATCTATGTTTCATCGGAGAGCTGGGATATTATTACTACAGCTAAAAACGCAACGATACAAATGATCCGTAAAACGAATCTGGATCCGAAAGTTACTACAGCACAGGAACTTCGTGAAACAGTATTGAGTGGTCTTTTTGACAGGCAGACTCCAAGCAGCGTTGCTATTGCCCATCTAAAAAATGAAGTGTCAGGTCTTTGGAAAGAAGATTAATACAGGTTATAAAATATTGAAAAGCATCTCTTTTGAGGTGCTTTTTTGTATTATGATTAAAGTTTTTTTTGGTTTTATATAAACTTTAAAATAATATGAAGACATTTCTATATGTCTTTACGTATTATGCAAACTCCCTAGTTATATTTAATTATAACTAATGGTAAATATGTATGATTGCTTATGATGAAACTATTAGAGGTACCGGAGAACCTTTAAAGATAAAATTGGTTTACCGATAGTTTTATTGAAGTGTCTGTATTCAAATAAAAGCGGTATTTCCTTAAGTTTGCAATTCAATATTGATTACTGATGCAAACCCAACCCATAAAAGCGTATTTCAACTGGAGTACAGGTAAAGACAGTGCTTTAGCGCTATACTATCTTTTACAGAATACCAATTACAGTGTTGACTGCCTGTTTACTTCGGTAAATGCTCATTACAACAGGGTGAGTATGCACGGATTAAGAAAGGAACTGCTCGAACAACAGATAAATTTCATTGGAATTCCATCAAAAACCATTGAACTCCCAGAACAGCCTACAAATACGGAGTATGAGACGTTAATGACGGATAAAGTAAATGAGCTATTATCTGAAGGCTATAAATGTGCTGCTTTTGGAGATATTTTTCTCGAAGATCTTAAAGCGTATCGTGAAAAACAGCTTGCCCCTTTTGGGATTAAAACGGTATTTCCATTATGGAAAAAAGATACCAAAGAATTGCTGACAGAATTTATTAACCTTGGATTTAAAGCTATTACGGTTTGTGTAGACGGCAGTAAACTGGACAGCTCGTTTGTTGGACGTATAATTGATCATCAATTTATAGCTGATCTTCCCGGAAATGTTGACATTTGTGGTGAGAATGGAGAGTTCCATACCTTTTGCTATGATGGTCCCTATTTTAAACAGCCTGTTGTCTTTAGCAAAGGGGAAATAGTCCTTAGGGAATATGATACCAACGGATATAAATCTAAATTTTGGTTTTGTGACCTGATACCTGTTTAGTCAATATCTATTTTTCAGCGAGTAAGGCTTCCAGTTTTTTCTTTTCGGCTTCTGTTAATGTTGGCAATAAATTTTCAAACTGCTGGCGGTATCCCTCTTTCTTTAAAAGTTTCCTGATATTGTCTTTTCCGAATTTTACAAACTGCCATTTGTGGTGAAGGGTTGCGTTAACAAGATTTCGCAAAATCACAGGATCGGGTTTGCCTAAATATAACAGGTTTGCCAATGCATTTGTGCGTACACTGCTTTCATATTCAGGTGCTGCATAACCTTGCAGTTCTTCATAAAACTTCTCTTTATCAGCCGGACGGTAGTTTTTTGCAACATAGGCTAGCGTAAGCAAAAGTATCTTCAAGTTTTTATCGTTAAAGCCAACCCAGTCTTTACCAATATCGAGGAATTCACCCTGCCTTTCAGGAAAGTTTCGGCATAGGATATTTATAGCAACTTCACGGGTAATATAAGAGTCATCAAATAATAGGGTTTTGTATTCTTCTATAAAATCTACAGGAAATTTAGTAACTGTTCTTGCAACTGCCTGTCGAAGACGAAGGTCTTTACTTTTCAAGGCTAAACGTACAAAATCTGCTTTTTCGGTGAAGGGAACTTCGGCAGTTTGGAAAATAGCTTCTTCTTTAATGGCATAAAAAGCATCTGACTCCATCAGCTTCATGAACATTTCTTTTTTCTCTTTAAAAGGATTGTCCTGCAACTCGCCCATTTCAAGATATAGCGTCATAGAAGTGTTCTTTTTAATTAGTTCTATGGCTTCCTGAACTTCAAAACCTCCTTTTTCCAGCCATCTTTTCTTAAAAGAATTGGTATCGTAATCAGATACTTTATTGATCTCCGCTAAGAACTGGTCGGTATTTACATTTTTGAATGCGTATTTTTCTAAATAGTTTTTTACAGCAGTACGGAATTTATCATGTCCAACACCCTCACGAAGTACATGTAGTGCCCATGCTCCTTTTTGGTAGAATGATAGCGAACTTGCTTTTTCGTTCATTATAGGAATAGTATCAGTTTTAGAGGCCTGCTGTAAACGTTCGGCTATGTCATATAATTCATGGTAAAAATGATCGTCGCCATAGATTTTCTGTTCAGCCAATAAGGCGTAATAGGTTGCAAATCCTTCCTGCAGCCAATGGTGCGTACCTGATTCTGCCGTAACAATATCGCCAAACCACTGGTGGGCAAGTTCGTGTGCATTAACATTAATGTACGTACGGTCGTTAAACCCGATAGGATCGACTACGAAATCCTGCGAAAAAATAGTAGAAGTAGTATTCTCCATGCCGGCATATAAAAAGTCCAGTACCGGAACCTGTCGGTATATTTTCCATGGGTACTTCACGCCTATTTCCTGCTCGAAAAAATTAAAGATCTCCCTACTGTAACGATAAGTCGGTTCGAATTTATCAGAACTCTCATCTTTTCGCAGGTAAAATTCCAAAGGTGTGCCCGAAGCAGCCGTTTCTTCTCTTTTACTAAACCTGCCAATGGCAAGCATAACAAGATAACTGCTCATGGGGTCATCCATTTCATATTCCCATTTTTTCTGTCCGTTTTCGTTAGACATCCTTTTAAGCGTTCCATTAGAAAGTACAGTATATCCGCCATCAAAAACAGCCGACAGATTAAAGATCACCTTCTCGTTTACGTCATCAAAACTAGGGAGCCAGTGACTGGTATATTTACCCTGTCCTTGCGTCCATATCTGGACTGCATTATCCTCATTTACAAAATACATGGTTTGTTTGGGCTGTGCTTCATAAGCGAATTCCAGCGTGTTATTTCCTTTTTTAAAACCATTGTAGAGTTTCAAAGCTTTAGTCGTGACAATGTATTTTGCTTTTTTACCATTAATCCTAATATCTTTAAACTGCATATTGCGGGCATCTATGGTAATAGTATCTGTTTTTTTGTCCAGTACTTCAAAGTCGTATACCACCTTACCCATTACTTTTTTATGAGGCACATCGAATGTAAGATAGGCATTAGCAGTTTTAAAGTCGACCTTTTTAGTTTGCTGTGCTGCAGCAAGTATAGGTATAAGAAGGAAAAAAAGATATTTCATTTTTTGATTTGGACGTTTATACAAAACTACACAATTGCTAAAGCACTGGCAATGGTTTATTTTTAGAACATAACGTTAAAGAAAAAACCATAGCGCCCGGATTTTGTTTAAATTTATAACTAAATGCCTAAAAACAACATCTATGCTGTCTTCATTACAACATAAATTATACACTTTCATCTTTTTCATAGTGCTTATTGGATTGCCTCTAACAGTGAAAGCACAACTACTGGGTACAGGAAAAAGTACTACAGAAGAAGCTCCTAAAGTTCCGGCTGATTCCCTAGGCAGGAATACGCCCCAAGGTACTGTAAACGGTTTTATAAAAGCCATTGCTGAGCAAAACTATATACGTGCCAGCCAGTATCTTGTATTGAGCAAACGTTCGTATCGTAGTGTAAAAGAACGGATTCGTATTGCCCAGGCATTCCAGCGATTGTTGGATCAAAATGGGGATATCCTGCCCCCTTCTATGATAAACAATAAGGAAACAGGGCGTACAGATGATGAACTGGCGGCAGGGATCGATCTTGTAGGAACCATTACGACCAATAATACACTTATAAACCTGTATGTAGAGAACCAGACGGAAGATGATAACAAACCGGCACTATGGCAATTCTCTGACGAAACGGTAAACGCCATTGCAAATGCAACTATTGGCGATGAAACGATACTGGACAGGATATTGCCTGATGTACTGAAAGAACGTAAAATGGCTGGCGTACCAATTGGGCATTGGTTTGTTGTCGTTGTAATGATACTTGTTGCCTACATGCTTTCTTGGGCTATAATTTCTTTAATTGGTTTCCTTATACAGCGCTTCTGGCGGAAAGCAAATACAGAGAAAATTTCAGCCATTATAGATGCTTTTACACTTCCTGCACGACTGTATATGGGGGTGTTGGTATTTGTGGCACTTACCCAGCGTTTAGGGATATCTATAATTGTTAGGCAGCGTTTTAGTGTAATAATTGTTACTATAGCCATTGTTGCTTTTCTAATACTGCTATGGAGGCTGACTGACTTTATAAGCAGCTATAGTAGGGATAGGATGACCCTGCGAGGAAGGATTTCGGCTATATCGGTTATATTGTTCTTAAGGCGTACTACTAAAGTAGCTATAGTGATCATCGGTATTATTGCAATACTGGGAGCTGTGGGTGTAGATGTTACTGCTGGTATAGCTGCACTGGGAATTGGAGGTATTGCACTGGCATTGGGAGCGCAAAAAACTATGGAAAACTTTGTGGGTAGTGTTTCATTGATCGTGGATCAGCCGATACGGGTGGGCGATTACTGCCGTATAGGCGACATTAAAGGTACAGTTGAATCTATCGGCATGCGTTCTACCACATTGCGTACAGCTGCACGAACCATTGTTACGATTCCGAATGCCGAATTTGCCGCGAGTAAGATCGAGAACTACACACACCGTGACCGCTTTCTTTTCAACCCGATACTTACGTTTAGAATGGAGACTACGCCTGACCAGCTACGGTATTTACTGGTAGAGCTCCGGGCACTGCTGTATTCGCACCCGAGTGTTGTTAACTCCTCGCCTATTGTCCGTTTTAAGGGGATTACTGCCGATGCTCTTAAGGTTGAAATGACAGCTTATATTGAAGCTGCTAATGTTGATGATTCACACGAAGTACAGGAAGACTTATTACTGCGAATACTTGATATTATAGATAATAGCGGAACCGGGCTCGCTTATCCTTCACAAACCATATATTTTGCAAGGGATGGCGGTAACTCTGAGGAAAAAACTGCTCAGGCTGAGGAAACCGTTAAAAAATGGAAAGAAAATGGTGAGCTCCAACTGCCCAAATTCGATCAGAAACGGGTGGATGAGCTTAGAGGAATGATTCAGTATCCTGAAGAAGGCAGTGTTGTGAAACCTGAACCAAATAATGAATAATTACAACTTATTTTCTCCTCACAAAATAACCTTCTACATCTTGATTAGGATCAAAAGGTATATTGATGAGTTGTCCCTGCTTGTTGTGGACTGCTCCGAAAAGGATAAAGGTTTTGGAAATTTCGGCAAGATTATGAGAGAGCATGATGCGGTATAACCTGATTTTTGCTTTATCACTGCTTCCAAAGAGAATCAGGGCTTTAGGGTAACGTTCGGTGAAAGCATAGGCAGAATAAGCCACTGTGGTTAAAATCTGCTGTAAATCGCCATTATTGCTTATTCCGATGTCGTCAATCTCTACCTCGCCTGTTGTTTCATTACTGGAAATGATATCGCCAAAGCCAAGGTTATACACGTCTTTATTTAGAGTCTGAGTATATTTAATTGCTTTTTGAATGGGTCCGTTCTTACCAGTACTTGTAAATTCGAACACAGTAAAATCAGGATTGGCAGACAGTTCGTATTTGGCATGTGTCATGCATACAATGTACGTTTATTATTTACAATTAAAACTACAAAAAAAGGTCTTTAAAATTTTAAAGACCTTTTTAGAAATCATAGAACTCTTAGTGATTTGCCAGGTAATCATCAAGATTGGTAAGACCGGCGGTAAAGCCTTCCTGGAATCCAAGTTTAAGGAACATATCCATATCTTCAGGTTTGTCAAAAGTGATATCCATAGTTACAGTTGTGCTATCTCCAGTCTGACTGAATGCCTGATTCCAGTACATTCTTGGGAAATCGAGATTTTCGATACCGTCTTCATCGCAAAACATAACAGCACTAAGAATATTCTTGTTCGGTTCAATGATGCCGTAGTCTACCCTGCACCACGATTTGTCGCCTTCAGGACTTACCATAGCATAAAGCCACTGACCTCCATTACTAAAATCCATTGATTTTGTTTCTGCCCTGTATGGTTTTGGTGCCCACCACAGGTCCAGTATTTCGCTGGTAGTCCAGGCTTTCCATACCTGCTCTACCGAAGCGTCAAAAGCTCTTACAACCGTAAGCCTTTTGTTTTCTGTGTCTTTTGTAAAGACTGCTTCTTTGTTGATCATAATTGTTTATTGTTTTGTTGTTTTAATATTTCGTCCAGTTGGTCAAAGCGGCTTTCCCACTGTACGCGGAACTGCTCCATCCACATGTCTACTTCTTTCATCTTTTCCGGATTAAAATGATAGTATATTTCACGTCCGTTTTGTTTCTGACTTACCAATTGGCATTCAGAAAGTATTTTAATATGTTTTGATATGGCCTGCCTGCTGCTGTCGAAATGTTCGGCAATAGCATTTGGGGTCATAGCATTTAGGGCCAGTAAACTCAGGATAGCCCTGCGTGTTGGGTCGGCAATTGCCTGAAATACATCTCTTCTCATAATTAAACTAGCAATCATTCAGTTGCAAATATATAGGCAACCGTTTGATTGCGCAAATAAATTAACAGTTTTTTAGTTTCATAGCCCCGATAGAGCCGATATCCTCGCAGCGAAGCGCAGAGATAAAGGCGATAGCGGGAACAGCTTCAAATTTTGGATAGTTACTTCTGCTTTCTTACCTTCGTAGTCCTAACGTAAAAGCCTGAATGAATAACCTACTCGAAACTCCTATTGAATACCTTAAAGGTGTTGGACCTGCGCGCGGCGAACTGCTGCGTAAGGAGTTAGGCATTCATAAATACGGCAACCTCATTAACCTCTTCCCTAACCGTTATATTGACCGTACCCGTTATTACCGCATTAACGAACTGATGAACAGCAGTTCTGAGGTTCAGGTAGTGGGAAAAGTAATCAATATTAAGACCGTGGGCGACAAACGAACCCGCATGGTGGCTACGTTTACCGATGGTACGGGCGAAATGGAACTGGTTTGGTTCCAGGGGCAGAAATGGATACGTGAGAATTTAAAGCTCAATACCCCTTATGTGATCTTTGGTAAATGCACGTCGTTTAATGGTGTGTTCAATATGGCGCATCCTGAGATGGAACTCCTTGCTGAACATGAGCAGAGCCTCCGCAGTGCGATGCAGCCTATTTACCCAAGTACCGAAAAGCTAACACAGCGCGGTATTACCAATAAGGTGGTTAACAAGATCATGCAGCAGTTATTTTTAGAGACGCAGGCGTTGTTTACCGAAACCCTGCCGGGGTATTTGATAAAAGACCTGAACCTGATCCCTAAAAATGCGGCCCTGTTCAATGTACATTTCCCGAAAAGCCAGGAATTGCTGGCACGGGCGCAGTTCAGGCTAAAGTTTGAAGAGCTGTTCTTTATCCAGCTGCAGTTAATTACCAAGAACCTTATCCGTAAGCATAAGATAAAAGGCCACCCGTTTGATAAGGTAGGCGATTACTTTACCAATTTCTACCAGAACCACCTTCCGTTTGAATTGACGGGTGCCCAAAAAAGGGTGCTGAAAGAGATCCGGAATGATATGGGTCAGCCCGCGCAAATGAACCGTTTGTTACAGGGAGACGTAGGTTCGGGGAAAACGATAGTGGCATTAATGAGTATGCTGTTAGCACTCGATAACGGCTTTCAGGCGTGTTTGATGGCGCCTACCGAGATCCTGGCGAATCAGCATTTTATAGGACTTTCGGAATTAGCTAAACCGTTAAATATCAATATAAAGATACTTACGGGTTCAACTAAGACTTCAGAACGAAAAATTATACATGAGGCACTGGAAAGCGGTGAACTTCATATTATTATAGGAACGCACGCACTACTGGAAGACAAGGTGCAGTTCAAGAATTTAGGGCTTGCCATTATTGACGAGCAGCACCGTTTTGGTGTGGAACAGCGCAGTAAGCTGTGGCGTAAAAATGATATTCCGCCGCACGTACTGGTAATGACCGCTACCCCTATTCCGCGGACGCTTGCCATGAGCTTGTATGGCGATCTGGATATCTCTGTTATAGACGAGCTTCCGCCGGGGCGTAAACCGATACAGACGGTACACTGTTATGACAGCAACCGCCTAAAGGTTTGGAAATTCCTTAAGGATGAGATTGCCAAAGGACGCCAGATCTATATTGTGTACCCGCTGATACAGGAAAGCGAAAAGATGGACTATAAAGACCTGATGGATGGCTACGAGAGTATCTCTCGCGATTTCCCGTTGCCCGAATATAGTGTGAGCATTGTACACGGTAAGATGAAACCAAGCGAAAAGGACAGCGAAATGACCCGTTTTGCTGCCGGAAAGACCAACCTGATGGTGGCCACTACTGTAATTGAGGTAGGTGTTAACGTACCTAATGCCAGTGTGATGGTAATAGAAAGTGCCGAACGCTTTGGGCTTTCGCAGCTACACCAGTTACGCGGACGTGTGGGCCGTGGTGCCGACCAGAGCTACTGTATTATGATGACAAGCCACAAGCTGAGCAGCGATAGCAAAACACGACTGGAAACGATGGTGCGAACCAATGATGGTTTTGAGATTGCCGAAGTTGACCTTAAACTGCGCGGCCCGGGCGATATTATGGGTACGCAGCAAAGCGGTGTACTAAACCTGCAGATTGCCGACCTGGTGCGTGACCGCGATATACTTATGCTGGCACGCGAACATGCGGTACAGCTTCTTAAAGATGATGCTCCAATGGAAAAACCGGAGCACGCTGCCTTACGCCATGCTTTTATTGAAATGAGTAAGAAGAAGAATATTTGGAATTATATTTCTTAGAGTATATCAATTATGAAGTTTTAAAATGATAAAGACTGTACGTAAGTATGGTCTTATTGTTATTTGTACTAAATGTATTTATACTTGTTGCTTAAAATCAGGTAATTATACGTGATTTAAATTCAAATTAATTTTGAATACTTGTTATTCCTTATAATGAGAAATATTAATTTGAAATAATAATTTAATAATGGCAAAAAAAGATAGTTCAATAAAAATTTCATTAACAGATTTTCTTGATTTTATTAATAGATCTGGAGGCACTAAAATGACAAAAGTTAAACAGGTAAAAAACAGAGCTA
Organism: Flavobacterium cerinum; assembly: GCF_004028155.1. Classification (GTDB taxonomy): domain Bacteria; phylum Bacteroidota; class Bacteroidia; order Flavobacteriales; family Flavobacteriaceae; genus Flavobacterium; species Flavobacterium cerinum. Next base: position 206,058 of record NZ_SBII01000005.1, read on the forward strand.
AATATCATCCAGCATCAGATTTTTATAAGCCATAACAGCTGCTAGAGTAAAAATTCTTTTCATAAGTAAAGTGTAGGTTATTATTGATTATTAATACAATAATAAAGAATATTTCTTAGAAGACGAATAATTTTTACTTTTTAAAAAAAAACTGCAACCTATATTTTAAATATAGATTGCAGCCTGCCCCCACAGCATAATTTCTACTCTCTAGAAATATAATGTCAATATTAGGGAATTTGAATTTGATGTTGTCACAAAACAATGCCAAATGAGTTATAAAATTCTACAATTTTAAGTCTTATGGATTTAAAAGCTTAAAAAAGGGGATTATTTTGAGTATTTAGAAAGGCGCCTAATTAAAAGAGTTAGTATTCTTAGTTTTTGTGAACTACCCAGCTGATTAACGAATAGTATAGCGCCAACGTTTAGAAAATCTCCATTATAATTCTTGAGATTGAATTAGAATATCTTTTCTTTATTTTCAAATCGTATACATTTTCGTATACAATAAAAAAAGCCTCTCATTACTGAGAGGCTTTAAAATCAGGGTGAATGAGGGGTCTCGAACCCCCGACCTTCAGAACCACAATCCGACGCTCTTGTTCTTAAAGCTATGATCAATTTTTTTTTAATTTTACTACTTAAAAGTTGCTGTAATATTCGTTATCATTTGTGATATATGTTTGATTCTTAGATCAAAATATTGAATATTTTGTTAATGATTATACTTCTCAGAATTAGTTTAGTTTGAAATCCCTTTTAGTTTTAGGTATATAATCTGGGTTAACATTTTCATTTTTCATTAAATAATGATAAACATTTTGGTTCCCTACTGTAATAACATATGCATTAACAAATTCCCAACCAATGCTGCTCATATAGTTTAAAGCATCAATAACAGAGTTAAAAAGTATTTTTTTCCCATTTCTATCTCTTATCTTTTTATCTTCAAAATATGTAGCATCCTGCCCATAATCAATTTCTAAATCCACATCCGGACTCAAAAATTTAGACGTTGCCATTAATAAACAATATTTTACTGGATAATTTAGGCTATCTCTTGGACTATATGTAGCCATAGCTTTTTTCTTATCTAATATTTTCTGCCTCTCTTCTTTTGTTTGTGAATAAGAAAAGGCTGAGATAGCAAGCATAATAAGTAATAGTTTTTTCATTCTTTATCCTTTAATATTTAAGCTTAGTCCTATGCAAGTATAATCTCTATTCTTAGATATTTAGAATTTATAACACTTCTTTCTATCCTAATTAATTTAAAAATTATTATTCCTAAATTATTAAAAATCTTTATAGATAATAACTTTTAAAGAGATCCAAACAAATCTTTAATTGAGACATTAAGAAGACTTGCTATCTTTTTGAGATTGAGTACTGAAGTATTTACAACACCTCTTTCTATCCTACTGATTTGAGAAATTTCCATACCTAAATCAGCAGAAAGTTGGGCTTGGGTATAGCCTTTTTCGGTTCTGATTTTTTTAATCTTTTGACCTAAGGCTTTTAAAAATAATATGTCTTCGTTATTTTTCACACTCAAAATTGCGAATTGATATAGGATATTATGTAGGCAAATTTGCCTATATAATATTTTAATTCTACTTTTAGCATATGATTGCAAGACATTTTAAGGTTGTAAGAAGAAGATTAGATAATCTCATTTACTCATTAGTAGTATCTGTGGGAGTTTTCTATGTATTTCCTTACTTTTTTATAATGCTGCAACATCAATGGGGCATTCCTGTTTTTAAGCACGATGCATTGCCTGTTCTGGATATTATCATAGCAGATGTTGGGCTTATGCTCGCCATTTGGTGCATTGCTATTATGGTGGTATATAAAAAAGGTGCGCTGTTATCGTTTGAGGGTTCGCAAAACTTTATGTGTAAAGGTCCGTACCGGTTTGTCCTCCACCCTATGCTGCTTTCTATGCATATTATTCTGTTTGGTGAGATCGTGTTCTTACAGTCGCCTTTCCTATTGATCTGGCTTGTGGTTTGGGCGCGGTTCTCGCACCTGTATGTGGTTCATTTTAAGGAGCCGTTCCTTATGGGTATTTACGGTAAAGCCTATACCGATCATTGGAAGAAAACAGCGCGGTGGCTGCCGGGAGTTTGGTGGTTGTAGTTCTTCGACAGGCTCAGGGTGACACAAAATAAACAGTCATGCTGAGCTTGTCGAAGTAGGGTGTTTATTTTATTGGGAGTACCCTTCGACAAGCTCAGGGTGACAGGACGGTTTTTCATCGCAAATAGGAATATCTGAAATAAATAGTCATACTGAGCCTGTCGAAGTGGGCTGTTTATCTTGTTGTGAAGCCCTTCGGCAAGCTCAGGGTGACAGGACGGTGTGTGATGGTGTTTACGGATATATGAAAATAAACAGTCATACTGAGCTTGTCGAAGTAGGCTGTTTATTTTGTTGTGATTAGCTCAGGGTGACAATGGGAATGCGCTTCGACAGGCTCAGCGTGACAGAACGGTGCATAATGATGTTTACGTATATGAGAATAAACAGTCATGCTGAGCCTGTCGAAGTGGGCTGTTTATTTTGTTGTGAGTACCCTACAACAGGCTCAGCGTGACAGGACAGTTTTTCATCGCAAATAGGAATATCTGAAATAAATAGTCATACCGAGCTTGTCGAAGTAGACGTTTATTTTGTTGTGAAGCCCTTCGACAAGCTCAGGGTGACAGGACGGTGCATAATGATATTTACGTATATGAGAATAAACAGTCATACTGAGCCTGTCGAAGTGGGCTGTTTATTTTTGTTGGGAGTACCCTTCAGCAAGCTCAGCATGACAATTGGAATGCGCTTCGACAGGCTCAGCGTGACAGGACAGTTTTTCATCGCAAATAGGAATATCTGAAATAAACAGTCATGCTGAGCCTGTCGAAATAGGCTGTTTATTTCCCGAATTGTGTGTGGTTTTTTGAGAAGGCTATTAGCTTATCCCAATCCTCATTAATCAGGGCTTCTTTTTTGCGTCTGCTCCATCCCTTAATCTTCTTTTCTATTGCTATTGCTTCATTTGGATCGGTAAACATTTCGACCCACATTAGCTCTACCGGACGTCTCGTATATGTATATGCCGAATGGGAAAGTCCTTCATTGTGCTGCATTACACGTTGGTCAATGTTATTTGTTATCCCTGTGTAATAGCTGCCATCCGAGCATTTTAGTATGTATACGTAGAAAAGTTTCACTATTGTTGTTTTTTCAAATATAGTAAATGAGTTTTAATTTAGAATGCGCTTCGACAGACTCAGCGCGACACAAAATAAACAGTCATACTGAGCTTGTCGAAGTGGGCTGTTTATTTTGTTGTGAGTGCCCTTCGACAAGCTCAGGGTGACGAAATGCGCTTCGACAGGCTCAGCGTGACAGGACGGTGCATGATGTGTTTACGGATATATGAAAATAAATAGTCATACTGAGCCTGTCGAAGTAGGCTGTTTATTTTGTTGTGAAGCCCTTTGACAAGCTCAGGGTGACAGGACGGTGTGTGATGGTGTTTACGGATTATGAGAATAAACTGTCCACTTCGACAGGCTTAGGGTTACGTGAAAATCATAAAAAAAGCCACTCAATAAGTGGCTTTTCGTGCTTATGTTATTAACTAATTTATTTTCCGACACCTATGCTTTTAAGATAAGCAAACACACGGGCAAAACTGGTTTCGACAGTTGATATCTTTTTGCAGTCGCCACTACAAGAGCTGCAAACACAGCCATTGGTTGCACTCGCCTGGCAGCCCGTGTCACTGGCACATGATACAGATGTGCATGTGCACGTGCTCCCCTGCATTAAATACATTCCGCTTCCGGCTCCACCAAAGGGTTTAAGAACAGATGTGGCGCTTACGACTCCATTATCACTCCTGCCAGTCACTACATATATTGCTGTCCCGTTTTCGGAAGTGCCACCTAAAATCTGAACATTACTGAAAGTTGTATCTTCAGGAAGGTTATGTTTATATTTCCAATAACCCACCAGCAATGCCTGATTTATAGGCGTGAAATTTCCGTCATTTCCTAAATAGCCGATAGTAGCGTTATCTATTACAGGTGACGGAGTCATGTCTGATTTTAGCTTTATCGTTTCTTTTTCGTCACTGTTTTCAGAGCAGGCATAGAAAATACCTGCAAAAAGCACTAAGCTTAATACTGCTTTAATAATATTTTTTTTCATATCGAATTGATTTAATTTAATATTTTTATGAAATCCTAATTTATTTTATATAGAAGTCAGGAACCGCTTATTTGAGTGGTTCCTGATATTTTTATAGTAATCATTTGCCGACTCCTATACTTTTAAGATATGCGAATGCACGGGCAAAATTGGTTTCGACGGTTGATGTTTTTTTGCAATCGCCCGAACAAGAGGTGCAATAACAGCTACTACCGCTTGCCTGAGCATCGCAGCCGGACCAGGAGCATGCCGTTGTTTCACACGAACACGTACCTCCTGCCATCATATACATGGCGTTTGCCGGTTCGCCAACGGGCTTAAGAACAGAAGTAACACTTACTGTTCCGTTTTCACTCCTGCCGCTTACGGTATACGATAACTGTCCTGTTTCTGAGGTTCCACCAATGACATGAATGTTGGTAAAATTCGTGTCAGCCGGAAGGTTGAGTTTATATTTCCAATATCCCACCAGTAATGCCTGGCTTATGGGTACATAGGTACCATTGTTCATATAACCAATAGTAGCGTTATCTATTACGGGAGACGGAGTCATGTCTGACTTTAGCTTTATCGTTTCTTTTTCATCACTATTTTCTGAACAGGCATATAAGATCCCTGCAAAAAGGACTAAGCCCAGTAATGCTTTAATAAAATTTTTCATGTTGGATTAATTTAAAAGTTGGTTGCCCTACTCTTTCGATTTTCAGATCCTCGACTACTCTTTTATTTCATGTCGTTTTTCATTTACACATACCCCGACGTTGGGTCGTTGGCCCCTGATAACGATATTAAATCATTTAGAGGTGTAAATGTATAGAAAGAATTTATCTGTAAGGCATTGTTAGTCAGGTTTATAAAGATTAAAAGATACCGTTAATCGATAATCAAAATTCTATTTACCAGGGATTTATGTTAAGAAAACCCCAGTGATATAGTGGAGAAATCTCGGGGTTTGTTACACTACGCTGTGAATGACAAAACAGTGCGATATTTTGTTTTGAATGCCCTTCGACATGCTCAGGGTGACACAAAATAAACAGTCATGCTGAGCTTGTCGAAGTAGGCTGTTTATTTTGTTGTGATTAGCTCAGGGTGACAATGGGAATGCGCTTCTACAGGCTCACCGTTACAGAACGGTGCATGATGATGTTTACATATATGAGAATAAACAGTCATGCTGAGCTTGCCGAAATGGGCTGTTTATTTTGTTGTGAAGCCCTTCGACAGGCTCAGGGTGACAGAACGGTTTTTAATCGTATAATAGGAATATCTGAAATAAGCAGTCATGCTGAGCTTGTCGAAGTAAGCTGTTTATTATTACTCTGATTCTTTTTTGATGTTTCCTTTTTTGTCGCGGAGCTGGAGTTTATTTGCACTGCTTATGGTAAGATGGAACATATTGAAGCCTGACGGATACTGGAATTTTTTTAGGGTTTTATCTGTACTCCTGAGGCGTTGATACATAGGAGATCGTCCTTCCAGTTGGGTTTTAAGATACCATTCGTTATCGTCGCGTTTCACGATCGTGAATGCTCTTTTGACACCGTGCTCCAGAAATTTCCAAGTACCTAATGTGTTTTTATCTTTGTAGTTAAGTGTTTTTATATGTTGTTTTACTAGAGATAAAACTTTGTTTGGATCTACTGTATGATTTGCTTTTTCAAACAACGTTTGACATTCCAAAATGATGCTATTGTCACCGCTGTTAAAGTCAGGATCGAATTCCATGTCAAAACCATAATTCCTAAACAGAAATCCGCCTACAAAATAGTTTGGGTAACGATCCGGAGGTAATTGGTTTAACTCTTTTCCTTTAAGGATAATTGGGAAAGTATATTCTTCAAGTTCGGGTATTCCGGTATGTGTCCAAACCAACCAGGGAGTTACATATGCAGGGTATTCGTATTCTGAACTGGTCGGATAACCAAATTTTTCAATCAGCAGGCTTGCGGCATAGAGGTTATAAAGCGGTAAAGTAACATCGGGAGTATCACTAGCCGATGGATCCTGATCCAATTGGTTAATTGTTATCCAGAATTCTTTTATTTGTTCCGGTGTTTTAAGATTGCTTATTTGTATCCTGAGCTTTTCGAATCGATCCTGACCAAAGGCGGTATTTAAAAAAACTAAGAACAAGATCGTGGCGATGGTTTTCTGCATGTGTTTTGGTTTGACTTAAATGTACATAAACTGGCTTTGCAAAGTTACTATCGTTTTAACTTTTTTTACTGCAATGGTTTTTGCAGTAAAATTTTAGAAAAAATATGCGGGAGATTTTTTTACATTTGTTTGAGTAATTACCCATTGATCGATCCAAAATATACTAAAAGTGGAAGATTACTTCTTTACAGTATGTAAGGTATTGATTTACATTTGTTTGAAAAATTGAATTATTCCACACAAAAAGTGCATGTCGGAGACAAAAAGTGGACAATTAGCGACTAAAAAATAATCAGATAAAATCTTAAAAAGATAAACAAAATACAATATGACTTCATACGATCCTAAAGAATGGTTTTCGTTTATATTTAAATTCCACCGTGGGGATACTTTTAAGAAACTTATCCCTTTAATGTTAGCAATCGCGGCTTATTCAGGTGGTGTTGCTTACCTTGAAATGGAGTACTGGATGCTTTCGGATAAAAGTCATATAAAGAACATTACCGTAATGCATACTATGCTTGGATTTGTGATCTCTTTGTTACTGGTTTTTAGAACTAATACAGCTTATGACCGCTGGTGGGAAGGCCGTAAAATGTGGGGCGCATTGGTCAATAATAGTAGAAACCTATCCATGAAACTGGCGGTGATGCTGGATGATAAGGAGGATAAAGAAGCGTTCAGGAAACTTATTCCTGCCTATGCTTCGGTGCTTAACCTGCACCTAAAAAATGAAGACATCAGTCACGAACTTTTTGATGATGCAACCCTTTCTGCCGATCACTACAAACACAAGCCAAACCAGATCGCTAAAACGATCATGGCAAAGCTAAATGAAATCTACCGTCAGGGTAAGATCAGCGGTGAACAGCTTATTACACTTAATAGTGAAGTGAATTCCTTTACCGATATCTGTGGGGCTTGTGAGCGTATCAAAAACACTCCTATCCCCTATTCTTATAGTGCTTTTATTAAAAAATTCATTTTCTTCTATGTGATGACACTTCCTTTTGGATATGTGTTCCAACTGGGTTATTATGTGATTCCGGTTGTTGTATTTATATTCTACGTGCTTGCCAGTTTAGAGCTTATTGCAGAAGAGATTGAAGATCCGTTTGGTAACGATCCTAATGATCTTCCTTTGGACAAAATCTCCGAAAATATCAAGAAAAATGTCGAAGAACTCCTGTATTAAGTTTTACCATCAAATTAACTAATCCGTAAAATATAGTTTATAATTTTAAGATTCAAAAAAGCTGAAATTATGAGCAATAATAAAAAATCTCCAAAAGGGACCCTCAATTCTGACGATGATGTAAGTAATAATGCACATTATTCTGAGTCGGGAGAAATCACCCATGAAGATGATCGTGACAGCAAAAAAAGTACCGATGACTGGGATGCTGAAAAGAATCGCTCCGGTCGTCATAAGTAGTATTTACTGAGATTGTGCTGTTAAAAATAAAATAAAAGGTTTTATAAGACGTTCTATTTGTACCGAACCGTCCTGTTTTGTATAAACTGGCAAAATTTTTGTTACTTTGCTATATATGATGAATGCAATGCATAGAATTAAATATATTTTTATAGTACTTTTTATACTGTCCGGTACAGGCTTATATGCTCAGGTTGATAATCCTACCGGTGGTATTGCTATACCTAAAAGTAAGACTCCCATTGCCCCCACAGCTCCGGCAAAAGCAGAGGCTCCATCTAAAGTAGCTCAACCAAAAAAGACTTTTATGTCCTATGATCTTGGTGGGAAAGGTTTAAGTATGGAGAAGAAAAATGATTTTGTTAGCCGTGGTGCTGAGTTTGAAGATAAAGCAAATGCAAGTGTTCGTTCTAAAGGAGAATCAAATGTGGCTTTTCGCGGTCACCAATTTTTTGGAGAACTTACAACAAAATCACAATACCTTAATGTGCTTGCCAGTGATTATGGTTTTCAGGATGGTGACAGGATAAAGGTTCTTATAAACGATCGTGTAGTGATTGAGGAATTCACGCTTACCAATAATAGTAAGGCTTTACAACTCATGCTTAGTCCCGGTTTTAATAAAATTGATTTTGAAGCTATGAATCAGGGAACCTCGGGTCCTAATACGGCCGAGTTTGCTATCTATGATGATAAAGAGAAACTTTTAATGTCTAATCAATGGAATCTTGCCACCGGATTTAAAGCATCTGTAATGGTGATTAAAGAATAAAACTATATTTGTTTTAAGCCAAACTAAATATGAAGCAATTATTACTACTTGTACTATCATTTCTGTTTTCACTACCTATAGTTGCACAGGAAGAACATGATGCAACTCTTTATTTTCTTGATGGAACCGATATTTCAGGATATGCTACATTGAAATTAGATAAAGCTTCATTTTATGGAGCTCCTCAGGACAAAATAGTTTTTAGAGTTACTAAAGATGAAAAGGCAGATGTATGGGATCAAAAAACTGTAACTAAAGTAGTTTTTCATGATTTTGATACTCCTCGAACTTTTGAATATATTGAGATAAAATATAGTAACGGCACAGAAATTACTCTTTTAGAACTTATAATAAAAGGTGAGGTTAGTCTATATGCTGATGCGCTTGCGGCATGGAATAGCAAACCTAAAGATCCAGATGAAGCGTCTCATATTACACCAGAACCAAAATATTTAAAAGTAAAACGGGATAAAGAAACAAAACTGACTACGCTTACAGGCAACAAGAAAAAAATAGCTGCTTATTTTAATGAATGTCCTGGTATAGTAGAAAGGCTTGAAAATAATACTTTTAATATTGCAACACTTGAGGATATAGTTGAGTATTACAATGATTTATGCTCTGATAATTTTCTTGAAGCTCCACCAAGAGCTGTGAAAAAACAAGCAGATCGTGATGAGGAAGAAGGAGAATAAAATAAAAAGTCCCGCAATAGCGGGACTTTTCCATATAAAAAACATTTCGTTTTAGTCATTCATTGAGGTAAGAAACTCTTCATTGTTTCTTGTCTTTTTAAAGCGTTCATTGATGAAATCCATAGCTTCAACCGGATTCATATCAGCGAGGTATTTCCTCATGATCCACATACGCTGTATTGTTTTTTCATCAAGCAATAGATCATCTCTTCTTGTACTTGAGGATGTAAGATCGATAGCAGGGAATATACGTTTGTTAGCGATTTTTCTATCAAGCTGTAATTCCATGTTACCTGTTCCTTTGAATTCTTCAAAGATAACTTCATCCATTTTAGAACCGGTGTCAGTAAGTGCAGTAGCAATAATACTTAATGAACCTCCACCTTCAATATTACGGGCAGCACCAAAGAAACGTTTTGGTTTTTGTAATGCATTGGCATCTACACCACCACTTAATACTTTACCTGATGCTGGCTGAACTGTATTGTAAGCCCTTGCTAAACGGGTAATCGAGTCTAATAAGATAACTACATCATGGCCACATTCTACAAGACGTTTTGCCTTTTCAAGTACTATATTAGCCACTTTTACGTGACGCTCTGCAGGTTCATCAAAAGTAGAAGCAATAACTTCTCCCCTTACACTACGCTGCATGTCAGTAACCTCTTCAGGGCGTTCGTCAATTAATAATACAATTAGATATACTTCAGGATGATTTGCCGCAATAGAATTAGCAATATCTTTTAGAAGCATTGTTTTACCCGTTTTTGGCTGTGCTACGATCATACCTCTTTGTCCTTTTCCTATTGGAGAAAACAAATCGATAATCCTTGTAGATATAGTACTCTGCCTGTCGGCAAGATTAAATTTTTCTTCAGGGAATAATGGCGTAAGGTGTTCAAATGAAACCCTGTCACGAACCACTTGTGGGTCATGTCCATTAATCTTATTCACTTTTACCAGAGGGAAATATTTTTCACCTTCTTTTGGAGGGCGAACAACACCTTTAACTGTATCTCCGGTTTTTAACCCGAAAAGACGTATTTGAGAGTTTGATAAATAAATATCATCCGGTGATGCCAGATAATTATAATCTGATGAACGAAGGAAACCATATCCGTCCGGCATCATTTCAAGGACACCTTCACTTTCAATTATACCATCAAACTCATAATCCGGTTCGCGGTAATTTTGTTTTTTGCTGTGAGTCGGATTTTGATTTCCAACAGGAGGTGCAACCGGAGCCGGGTTATTTTGGATATTCTCTTTGTTTTGATTGTTCTTATTATAGCTTGGGTGATTAGGATTGTTTGCATTTGCTCTTTCAATCTGTGCTAATCTTTCTTCTTCGCTAATTTGAGCCTTTTGCTGCCTGTTGTTTGGTTTAATTTCAGACCCGGCTGGTTGTGGCTTGGATTGAGTAGTATCCTTAAGCGGTATATTTTTTCTCCTGCTATCTTCTTTTGCTTGGTCAGCTTCTTTAGGTTGAGGAGTAATCTTGTTTGTTGCAGTTTCAACTGTTGGAGTTTTTATATTTTCCTTAGTTGTATCTTCTTTACTTATAACAGGCTTCGTGAATTCAGGTTTTATCTTGGTAAAAGTTTTTTCCTTTTCTTCAGTAGCTTTTTCTGTAGGAGTATCTTCGATTAAAGTAATTTCCGGCAGTGGTGCAAAAAGCTCTTTTTTAGGTACTTTTTTTACAATTGGTGCTTTTTTAAAAGTATCCGGCGCAATTCTTATTCTTTTAGCTTTTTCTGCGGGTAGTTCAGACTCTTCTTTGTTAGCTACTGGCGCAGCATCTTCAAAAAGGGGTTTTATTATCGCAGGATTTGCTGCCTGATGATCTAGTATTTGGTACACTAGCTCGTCTTTTTTAAGCCCTCTGTATTTATTGATTTTTGCTTTTTTTGCAATTTCCTGAAGCTCAGGAAGCTTCATTTCTTTTAATTCGGAAATATCAAACATGAATAATTTTTAGTTAAATTAAATAGTGTATTCAAAATGGATCGAAGGGTAAGTTTTTTTTGGGAATACTATACTTCAGAATGAAGTACTTATGATTTTGTATTGCAATATTACAAATTTATTTTTAGTGTACAATAGTATTTTTTAAAAAGAAAACATATTTTTGTACTGCAAATAAAGCAGCAATGTTACAAAGAATACAAACTATATACTTATTAATAGCCTTTATAGCAACCGGAATATTACCGTTTGCATTTCCATTATGGGTTACTAAAACAGGTGAAAACTATTATTTCATAAGAGATCTTTCTTTTGTTATGTTGTTTGCCTTTAGTACAACACTTAGTGTAATAAGTATACTTACTTATAAGAAAAGAAAAAACCAGTTTGTCATGGGCAGGCTGAACATAATATTAAATTTAATTTTATTAGGGTTATTTGTATTCAGGCTATTTAATTTATCCGGAGAGACCGATCCAGAAAAGATCGTTTCAGAGAAGGGTATTGGGGTAATCCTCCCGATTGTTTCTATCGTTTTCCTTGGCTTAGCCAATAAAGCCATCAAGAAGGATGAGGACCTCGTAAAATCTGTAGACCGCTTACGATAAACCTCTAAACTTAGTTTATTAGTGCGTAGAAAATCCGGGTCCATATAGCCCGGATTTTTTTTGTTTATATCTGAAATTATTGTCTAAATCAAGTTTAAACCCTCTTCCCTATTTCTACAACTTCAAGATTTTGTATTTTATCTCCTTCAATCTCAAAACGAAGCATAGTACGCACCTGATGAAAACCGCTTACTCCTGCCGCTCCCGGATTCATATGTAATAAACCAAGTTTTTGGTCGAATTGCACTTTCAGGATATGTGAATGTCCACAGATGAATAACTTTGGAGGATTAAGAGTTATTTCTTCACGAATAGCCTGATTGTATTTGCCGGGGTAACCGCCAATATGTGTAATCCATACATCAACACCTTCGCACATAAAACGATTGTTTAACGGAAATTCCATACGTGCTTCATTATTATCGATATTGCCATATACAGCTCTTAGCAGTTTTTCTTTTTTAAGGGCATCGGTTACAGAAAGATCACCTATATCTCCTGCATGCCATACTTCGTCGGCAAGACGCACGTATTTAAGTATTGTGTCATCAATGTGGCTGTGGGTATCTGATAACAGAAGGATTTTTTTCATTTAGTAAAGTAGATGGGTTTCTAAAACACAAAGTTGCTAAGTTTTTTACCTCCATCCTAATAATTTCATCATCAGTATCTGTATATACTGCAACTTTTACAGCAATGGACTTTATAACTTTGTTACTTAAGTAGTATCTTTGTATTCTTAATTTTGAACTTACGTTTTGAGGTATTTTATAGAATTTGCTTATAATGGAAAAGAATATTGCGGATGGCAGTTCCAGCCGCATAGCCCGTCTGTACAGGAAACACTCAATAAAGCCCTCTCAACTCTGCTAAAAAAAGAAATAAATGTCGTTGGCGCCGGACGTACCGATACCGGTGTACATGCACGACAGATGTTTGCCCATTTTGATCACGACCAAATTACCGATGTAAAGAAGCTGGTGCAGCGTCTCAATTCTTATTTACCTAAGGATATTGTTATTTACAATTTCATTCCGTTACAGGATGATGCGCATGCCCGTTTTGATGCTGTGAGTCGTACTTACGAGTATCATGTTCATACCTATAAAGATGCTTTTGATAACGAAGGCAGTTGGTATAATTTCTTCCCGCTCGATGTGGAAAAAATGAATGAAGCTGCCCAATTGCTTTTTAATTATACCGATTTTCAATGCTTCTCGAAAGTGCATACCGATGTAAAAACCTTTAATTGTGACATTAAAGAAGCGCATTGGGAACAAAATGGTACAAAACTGGTTTTTACCATTACGGCCGATCGTTTTTTGCGCAATATGGTAAGAGCAATTGTAGGTACTCTGGTTGGTGTTGGACTTGGGAAAATAAGTATTGATGATTTTAAATTAATCATTGAAAGCCGTGACAGAAACAAAGCAGGATTTTCGGTTCCTGCGCATGGATTATACCTCACCAAGGTAATTTATCCGTACCTTTAAGCCATTAAATTTGTTATGAAAGCCAAAAAAACTTCATCATTTAAAAAGGTAATGCAATTTGCAAAACCTTATAAAAATCGTTTCGCCTGGGTTATTATTTTCGCAATAAGCCTCTCTATATTTGCTGCAGCACGTCCTTACCTTTTAGAAAAAACGGTAGATGAATACCTGATCCCTAAAAACAATACCGGGCTTTTGTATTATATAATGCTAATGGTCATTATGCTTGTTATGGAGGTTATATCGCAGTTCTATTTTGTGTTCTGGGCAAATGTTTTAGGTCAGGATATTGTCAAAGATATCAGGGAAAAACTCTTTAACCATATTAGCAGTTTCCGAATGAAATTCTTCGATAACGAAGCTGTAGGAAGATTAGTTACCCGAACTGTATTTGATATTGAGTCGATATCAAAGATCTTCAGCCAGGGATTGTTCATGATCATTAGCGACCTGCTAAAAATGTTCGTGATACTTATCGTAATGTTCTATATGAACTGGAAGCTTGCATTTGCCGTAATGCTGGCAATGCCAATATTAGTATATGCAACCCGTATTTTCCAAAAGAAAATGAAAGGTGCTTTTGAAGAAGTTCGTGCTCAGGTGGCCAACTTAAATACTTTTGTACAGGAGCGTCTTACAGGAATGAAAATAGTACAACTATTCAATCGTGAAGACATTGAGTACGAAAAATTTAAGGAGATCAACAAAAAGCACAACGACGCATGGCAGAAGAATATTCTTTATAACTCCATCTTCTTCCCTATCGCTGACATCATTTCTTCATTAACCTTAGGTTTTGTTATATGGTATGCAAGTATTAGTATACTTAACGGCGATGCATTAGCTGAACCTGGACAGATGTTTGCTTTTATTATGTTTATTGGTATGCTCTTCAATCCGCTTAGACAAATAGCCGATAAATTCAATGAGATGCAGCAGGGTATTGTAGCTTCAGACAGGGTTTTTGAATTATTGGAAATGGAAGAACTTATACAGCAATCAGGACATATAAAAGCCGGACATTTTAAAGGAGAACTTGAGTTTCAAAATGTTCGTTTTAGTTATATTGATGATGAAGAGATTATAAAAGGTATTAATTTAAAAATTGAAGCCGGACAAACCATAGCTATTGTAGGCTCTACCGGAGCAGGTAAATCGACGATCATAAACCTGCTGAATCGTTTTTATGAAATAAACAGCGGTAAAATTACTGTAGATGGTGTAGATATTAACGACTTTACACTGGACAGCCTCCGCAGGCAGATTGGTGTCGTATTACAGGATGTTTTCCTTTTTGCCGACACCATCCTTAATAACATAACATTAAACGATCCTCAAATTAGTCGTGAACAGGTAATCAATGCTGCAAAAAGTATTGGTGTTCATGATTTTATCATGAGCTTACCCGGAGGATATGATTATAATGTAAAAGAGCGCGGAGTTATGCTTTCTTCAGGTCAGCGACAGCTTATTGCTTTTTTAAGAGCATTTGTAAGTAATCCAAGTATCCTTATTCTGGATGAAGCGACATCTTCTATCGATACGCATTCTGAAGATCTTATACGTACAGCCACTGAGACTATTACAAAAGGAAGAACCTCTATTATCATTGCGCACAGACTGGCTACAATTATAAATGCTGATAAGATAATAGTAATGGATAAAGGACAGATTGTAGAATCAGGAACACATTATGAACTGATTAATAGAATTGAAGGTTATTATAAAAATCTTTACTATTCGCAGTTTGCAGTAGAAACTGAAAGTGAGGAATAATTTTAAGTTGGCTTTATGATCATACAGATTACCAACAGACAGAAGAAACATTTTAGAATAAGCAAATAAATACTTATTTTCGTAGACGCAAATTAAATCGCAAATTATACACTGATGAAATACGATATTATTGTTTTAGGCAGCGGCCCGGGCGGTTATGTAACTGCTATAAGGGCATCACAGTTAGGCTTTAAAGTAGCCATTGTAGAGAAAGAAAACCTCGGAGGTATTTGCCTTAACTGGGGTTGTATCCCTACAAAAGCACTTCTTAAAAGTGCTCAGGTTTTTGATTACCTGAAACATGCTGCCGATTACGGACTTACCGTTAATGAATTTGATAAAGATTTTGGTGCTGTTATTGCACGTAGCCGTGGCGTTGCCGATGGTATGAGCAAAGGAATACAGTTCCTTATGAAAAAAAATAAAATTGACGTTATAGAAGGTACTGGTAAAGTTAAGCCAGGCAAAAAGATGGACGTTACCGATAAAGACGGTAAAGTGACTGAATATAGCGCAGATCATATCATTATTGCTACGGGTGCCCGTTCACGTGAATTGCCAAACCTGCCTCAGGATGGTAAAAAAGTTATCGGTTACCGTCAGGCAATGACACTTCCGGAACAGCCAAAATCGATGATCGTTGTAGGGTCTGGAGCTATCGGTGTTGAGTTCGCTCATTTCTATAACTCGATGGGTACTCAGGTTACTATCGTAGAATTTATGCCAAACATCGTTCCTGTAGAAGATGAGGATATTTCTAAACAATTTGAGCGTTCGCTTAAAAAGTCAGGTATCAACATTATGACTAACTCATCTGTAGAGAAAGTAGATACTTCAGGAAAAGGCGTTAAAGCTACTGTAAAAACAGCTAAAGGAGAAGAGATTCTTGAAGCTGATATCTTATTATCTGCAGTAGGTATCAAATCTAACATTGAAAATATCGGTCTTGAAGAAGTTGGTATTGCTACAGACAGGGATAAAATCTTGGTTAACCCATTCTACCAAACTAACATTCCTGGCTACTATGCTATTGGCGATGTTGTTCCTGGACAGGCTTTAGCACACGTAGCTTCTGCTGAGGGTATTCTTTGTGTAGAAAAAATAGCAGGTCTTCATACTGAACCGCTTGACTATGGTAATATACCGGGCTGTACTTATGCTACACCTGAAATTGCTTCTGTAGGCTTAACAGAGAAACAGGCTAAAGAAAAAGGATACGAACTTAAAATCGGTAAATTCCCATTCTCTGCTTCAGGTAAAGCTAAAGCTGCAGGTACTCCTGACGGTTTTGTAAAAGTGATATTTGATGCTAAATATGGCGAATGGTTAGGTTGCCATATGATTGGTGCTGGTGTTACAGATATGATCGCTGAAGCTGTTGTAGCAAGAAAACTTGAAACTACTGCTCACGAAATCATTAAATCGGTTCACCCCCACCCTACAATGAGTGAAGCTATCATGGAAGCAGCTGCAGCTGCTTATGATGAAGTAATTCACCTTTAATTGATTCTTTACAGTTTATAACTGTTTATTATATAAAATCTGCTTTGAGCTTTTCAAAGCAGATTTTTTTTTATTTACTTTACCATCAATCAAAAAAAATATGAAAATTAGATTTTTATTCCTGTTTATAATTTGTCAGAGTGCATTTGCACAGATTACTCCCACCGAAGTTGATAATTTGATGGAAGATGCTATTTCAAAATTTCACGTAGCAGGAGCAGCGATAGCTATTGTTAAAGACGGTAAAATAGTACATAGTAAAGGATATGGCGTAAAATCGATCAACACTGGAGAGAAAGTTAACGAACATACTCAATTTGCTATAGCTTCAAACAGTAAAGCCTTTACTGCTGCTGCACTTGCTATATTGGTTGAAGAAGGTAAACTTTCCTGGAATGATAAGGTAATAGACCATGTTCCTGAGTTTAAAATGTACAATGATTACGTTACTCAGAATTTTAATATTCAGGATCTCCTTACCCACCGTAGCGGATTGGGTCTTGGAGCTGGTGATTTAATGTTTTTTCCTGATGGAAGCGATTTTAAAATGAAAGATATACTTACTGTTTTTCAATATTTTGAACCACAGTCGGCTTTTAGAACAAAATTTGACTATGATAACATTCTTTATGTTATTGCTGGTGAGATTATTGCAAGAACAAGTGGTATGACATGGGAGCAATTTATACAGCAACGCATATTTGTTCCTTTAGAAATGGATAATTCATATGCTAGTTTAGGAATGATTAAAAACACCGCTAATCTTGCTTTGCCACATGATGAGGCAAAAGGAAAGCTGAAACAGTTGAATAGTTTTAACGATATGGTAAATGGCGCAGCCGGAGGTATTTATTCTAATGTTGATGATATTAGTCAATGGATGCTTATGCATCTTAACAAGGGAAAATATGGTTCTGATTTAAAAAAGCATCTTTTTACAGAAGAAAGCCAACGTGAAATGTGGAGAATACATACTGTACTCGAAGTAAGTCCCAGTCCTAGATATAATTCTCATTTCGCAGGTTATGGTTTAGGATGGGGAGTCGAAGACATTAAAGGAACATTGTGTGTGTCTCATACAGGAGGATTACCTGGTATGCTTTCTAAAACAACGATGATACCTGATCTTAATCTTGGTGTTGTAATACTTACAAATACTGCAGAAGGCGGAGCAGGTCTTTTTGAAGCAGTTACTCAAACTGTTCTTGATAGTTATTTAGGTCTTGATAAATTAAACTGGGTTGAAAGGTACTCTACAATGTTGCAGGGTATGCAGAATCAGAGCGATGATGTAACTAATAAAGTTTGGGAAACCGTAAAAAAATCGTCTAAACAAAAAGTAAGTACTCAGGATTATGTTGGAGTTTACGAAGACAGATGGTTTGGAAAAGTAGAGATTTTCATGAAAGACAAACAGCTTTGGTTTAAGTCATACCGTTCTCCAAAATTAAACGGACCTATGTATTTTTACAAGGCTAATTCATTTGCTATTAAATGGGAATATCAAAACATGAATGCCGACGCTTTTGCATTATTCACTCTTGATGAAGAAGGAAAAGCTCAGGGTATAAAAATGAAAGGTATATCCCCTGGTATCGATTTTAGTTTTGATTTCCAGGATCTGAATTTCAAAAGAATAGACAAGTAAATCTAAAGTAAAAATATAACCTTTTAAATATTAAAATAACCGCTAATAATAAGCGGTTATTTTAATAAAAAGAAGCAATATTGACAAATTATCACTAACCTATTTTTAAAAATGATTACATTAGTCAACACAATTAACAACCTTTATTTACTTATGAAGAGAACTCTTACCTTACTTGCTTTAGTACTATCGTTATCAACTTTGGTAAGCTGTAATGATAAAAACAAGACGACTACCAATACAGATGGAACAACAGTAACTGTGGATACAGATAGTATACGCATTGAAACAGCAGCATTTATGGATAAATTCCATGAAACAATAAAAAATAAGAAAATAGAAGACGTAAAAAGTTTTATTGATATAAACGGGCTTTATTGTGGTACAGATCCAACAGAGATATTCAGTCAGCCTAGTTTTATTAACTACCTGAATTTAAAATTGAACAATCCGGCAATTGGAACAATTGATTATAAAGTTGATAGGCGGGAGATGATGTTTGATGAAAACAATCAAAGCGCTGTTATTGTAGACCAGTTTAATATGGATGTCTTTACTCAGAATATCCCATGGAGAATGGTAAGTCGTGTTGTAAAGAAAGATAATAAATGGATAATCGATTTTATAAGTTTTTCAATTACTCCTGATAATGACGTAGTTCAGGCTATTAATATAGCAGCAGAAAAAAAAGAATAAACCTGGATAATTATAAACAAATCCTCCGTTTTGAATATTTCAGAACGGAGGATTTTAATTTTATTATAGTTAGAGATTAAAACAATCTTATACAGTCTTAAGAGCTTCAATCAACATATCAATATCTTCTTTCGTGTTTAAATGACTTAAAGAGATTCGTAATGATGGTTTTTTAATGTCTTCATCCGATAGTATTTCTTTTAGAACATGTGAAGGTTTTATACTTCCGGACTGACATGCACTTCCTCTGGATACTGCTATTCCTTTCATATCGAGATGAAATAATATCATTGATGTTTTCTCTGTTGATAACGGCAACATGATGTTTGCAAGATTATAAAAAAGTCCATCAGTACCTCCATTTATTTTAAATCCGGGAAAATAAATTTCCAGCTCATTTAACAGATATTCTTTTAGTGAAGTAATATGTTCTTTATCTGATTCAAGATTAGTATAAGATAACTCTAAAGCTTTAGCCATTCCGCCAATTTGATGCAATGCTTCAGTTCCTGCACGAAGACCTCTCTCCTGCTCTCCGCCATAAATCATTGGCTTTAAAGCTGTATTTTTACGTATAAAAGCAAAACCTACACCTTTTGGGCCGTGAAATTTATGAGCGCTTGCTACTAAAAAGTCAACAGGAAGATTTTGCATATCAAATTTGGTTTTACCCATAGATTGCACCGTATCAGTATGAAAAAGTGCATTATACTGTTTGCATATCCTCCCCGTTTTTTCTATATCAAGCACGGTACCAGTTTCATTATTTACATGTATAAGACTAACAAGCGTTGGAATATTATCAGATAATAATTGTACAAGATGTGTGATATCTACGCTGCCATCTTTAAGGAGGTTAACATAATCAACTTTTACTTTATTTTCTCTGGCTAACTCTTCTACTGTTGTAAGAACAGAATGATGTTCAATTCTACTGCTTATAATACGCGTTATTCCTTTATCATTAACTACACTTCTTAATATCCAGTTATTGGCTTCTGTTCCGCAAGAAGTAAATAATATTTCTCTTGCCTCTGCATTTATAAGAGAAGCTATAGTTTTTCGGGAAGTCTCTACTAATACTTTAGCGCTTCTGCCAAAACTATGTGTAGAAGATGGGTTGCCATAATTTTCGGCAAGTATATTCGTTATTTCATGTATAACTTCGGGACGTAATGCCGTAGTCGAGGCATTATCTAGATATGCTTTTTTCATCCCTGCAAAATTACTCAAAAACTCTTTGTAATCATATTTTAATGGAAAGCACTTAGAAAACGTTTCACTAACTGATTAAAAAGATTATTTTTGTTCAAAATATATCTCTATGAAAAAGATTTTAGGACTTATTGCTACTTTAATTTTAGTATTAGGATGTGATGATGGCGACATGACTTTCAAAACCTTCGATTTCAGATCAGCCACATCAGAAAGCTGTCCTGATAGTAATATACTATTCAAAATTAAAGATACTGAAGTTTTGATACTTGAACTTAGTCCGTCAGCATTAGTAAATGTTTCAACGCTGGATCCTGTAACAGGAAAAGATATTGAACGTTTCGTTACTATAACTGGTACTGGTAATAGTATTACCTATAGAAACTACACAGGTAAAGTGAGTAATGAAACACTATGTAATGAAATACCACCTGCTACACCTAGCGTAATTGACGAATGGAAAGGTCAGGGTCAATTGTCTATAATAACAAGGGAAACAAAATTGCCCAATGGGAAGCTTACGGGTTTTACACATCAAATTACCCTTAAAAACGTAACTTTTACAAAAGGCGGGGAAACAATAACTATAAATGATAATCTTTTTGGCACAGTAGATAGTAAACTTAATATTGTTTTTAACTTTGTACCACAGGGAGCTGATAAACCTGTTGTAAAGCAGTGTAGTGGAGCTAATGGATTGATCTATACCAATCAGCTTAACGAAGCATTAATATTATCTTTACCGGCAGGGACCTTTCCTACTGAGCCAACTATAAAGCCAATAGACTTAAAAGGTATAGCAAATCCTAATCTTGTTATTTTTAAAGTTTTTGAGAGTACTGTAACAAACGATTATATTTGTAATACAATAACAACACCAGTCGTAAAACAACACTGGCAGGCAAGTTCAGGACAGCTTATTATAACTACTACAGCTGGGGTTGGAGGAACATTAGTTCACGAGATTCGTTTGAAAGACGTTATTTTTTCTAATGTGAAAAATCTAAATGAAACATTTAAATTGTCAGATGTCATTCCTGCTTCAACAGAAAATTATTTATTTGGTATTTACTAAACATAAAAAAAAGCCTGCTTAAAGCAGGCCTTTTTTTATACTTTAATTTAGGTTGAATTACCTGTTTGGATTTTGTTTTATATATACTTCAGTAGCGCCTAAACCATATTTTTGATAATCGGCATCCCTAAAACTGATTCCTTCATATCTTCCCAAAAGGAAATCGAGTTCAGCTTTTAGTATCCCCTCACCTATACCATGAATAAAAACTACTTTAGGCATTCTGTTCTTTATTGCAAATTCGAGCTGGCGTTTTGCCGTATCAGATTGTAAAGTAAGTATATCATAGTTTGACATACCCCTCTTATTGGGTACTAATTTTTCTATATGAAGATCTACTTCCAATACAAAATCATCCTTTTTTGATTTCTTTTCTTTTACAAAACTACGTTTCTTAGGTTCTTCTTTTTCTTTAAGTACGGTACCTAAACTTTGAGAAGATATAAAAGATTTTAACTCGTTTGCATTGTGTATTTTAATTAGTTCTTTTTCGTCAAAAGAAAGCTCAAATCCTTCGTGGGTTTCAATAACAATCTGTGCCCCTTTAAAGCCTTTTACACGACCTCCGAAAGAATCGTCGAGAACCGTGACTTCATCTCCTATATTAAATCCCATCCTCTTCATTATTATTTTGCCCCTTGCCGGGAACTTTAGACATCAAACGCATAAGACCGAACATAAAAACCACAATGCATAAAATCATTATAATTTTATTAGGCTGTGTTTTAGACTGTTCAAATAAGGCTACAAAAGCAGCTGCAAAAAATAAAATTATATATATGGTTTTCATAAACTCTTATTATTGTTTTCAAATTTAGTAATAATCTTCACAATAAAAAATCCTCATGCCTTTTGCAGGCATGAGGATTCAATAAAAAAATGTTTTTTAATTACATTGCAGCTCCAACGCCTGCAACTATAGCAATTATAAATATTAATGCATATACAATAAGCATTATAGCCATTAATATACCTATAAACTTATAATGTGATTTAAGATTTTCAAGTGAAGAAGTTAACTCTTCAGTATTATTACTATTTAGTGCATTAGTGGCTTTAGTTGCAAATTTGTAAAGATAAAGTACCGGGAAAAAATAAAGAAGAGCAATAAGAAGATATATAAATCCGGCAGCTGCTCCTAAAGCCCCCATCATTCCCATACTACCGCCCATAGCCCCCATTTGACTGCTGCTACCGCCTATGGCAAACATTGCCAATGCACCTAAAACCATTAAGCCAATAACTACAAAGCCAACAATAGATAGGAATTTTGCCCATTTAGCTGTTTCTCTTAAAAAGCCCTGCGCAACAGAATTAAATTGTAATTCAAAAGATTCAAAAGAAGATTTTTCTTCCATAATAAGTGATTTAATTAGTTAATAAAATTATTTGTTTGGTTTATTTTTCAAACGCAGACAGCGTTTTTGTTATAATATTCACACAGTCTAAAAGCTGCTCTTCATTCATTACTAATGGCGGTGCAAAACGAATAATATTACCGTGTGTAGGTTTTGCTAAAAGTCCGTTTTCTTTTAAGCTCATACATATATCCCAGGCAGTAGAACTGTCTTCGGTATCATTGATCACTACAGCATTAAGTAATCCTTTTCCACGCACTAAAGTAGCTATCGTACTATTAGCTATATATTCATTCATTTTTTTTCGGAAAAGTTGTCCCATTGCTTCTGCATTTTCAGCAAGTTTTTCATCTTCAACAACTTCTAAAGCTGCAATAGCAACTGCTGCTGCTATTGGATTACCTCCAAAAGTTGATCCATGCTGGCCTGGTTTAATAACATTCATTATGTCATCATTAGCCAATACTGCAGATACGGGATATGCTCCTCCTGAAAGTGCTTTACCTAATATAAGTACATCAGGTTGTACATTTTCATGGTTTACTGCAAGCAGCTTTCCTGTTCTTGCAATACCTGTCTGTACTTCATCTGCAATAAAAAGAACATTATGATCTTTACACAGTTGCTTAGTTTTTGCTAAATAACCTTCAGCCGGTACATATACACCTGCTTCTCCCTGAATAGGTTCTACAAGAAATCCAGCTATATTTTTTTCAGATTTCAAGACATTTTCCAATGCTTCAATATCGTCATAGGGTATTTTAATGAATCCTTCCGTGTAAGGTCCAAAATTCTTTCTTGCATTCTCATCGTTTGAGAATGAAATAATTGTAGTAGTTCTACCATGGAAATTGTTTTCACAAACTACTATTTTAGCTTCATGCTCTGCTATTCCTTTTCTTTCATAAGCCCATTTACGGCAAAGTTTAATAGCGGTTTCAACAGCTTCAGCACCTGTATTCATTGGCAGAACCTTATCAAAACCAAAATACTTTGTAACAAACTCTTCATACTTCCCTAATTTGTCATTATAAAAAGCACGAGAAGTAAGCGTAAGCGTTTGTGCCTGGTTTATCATAGCACCAACTATTTTTGGATGACAATGTCCTTGATTTACAGCAGAATAAGCTGAAAGAAAATCATAATACTGTTTCCCTTCTGCATCCCATACATATACGCCTTCACCTCTACTTAAAACCACTGGTAAAGGGTGGTAGTTGTGAGCTCCGTATTTGTCTTCTAAAGCAATGGCATCGGCCGAATTCAATTTTTCTAAAACTGACATTAAATTGTAATTTTTGTTTTCAAATAGCAATTCCTGCTTATGGAGAGAAATCATCCTATGAGCATGCAAATTACTAAAAATAAAATAATCCTATGGTTAATTTAAGGTAAATGCAAATAAAAAGCCCCATTTGCTTAAAATGGGGCTTACTGTTGAGTATATTATCTTTAAAAACTCACATCATCTGCACTTGGGCCATAGCTACCGGGAATTGGTATATTAAGTAATCTTAAATAAACACCTAATTGTGCCCTGTGATGTATGATTTGAGAGTAAGACATTCTAATTACCTCATATTTTGTATCTGTACTATATATCTGCTCACCGCTCCTCAATACCCATTCTTTGGTGAAATTCTTAATATCAGCACGTGCTAAAGCTTCTCTCCCTTTTTTAAGTGAGTCTTCAAAATAAGCTAAAAGCTCTTCTGTTGTAGTAACCTCATGAGGTGTGTAAGGGTTATTTTCAAAATCCAGCTCGTCAGTATCAATAACCATCTCTACCCATCCAGGTAATTCGGCAACATGAGCAGCAAGACGTTTAAGTGTCATGCTTTTTGGGTGTGGCTGCCAGTCAAATTTATCTGCCGGAACACGGCTAAGCATTTTACGGGTTGTTAGTGCTTCCTGATCCATTTCTTTTTGTAATAATTTGATAAGTTCCATAATAATGTGGTTTAATTAGTTTTATAGTACAAATTAAATCATGGTTTATGACAACCCTATGTCAACAGTGTTTTTTGCAAGTGGATTTTTTTTCAATATTTTCTCAAATATTTTCATTACCTGGTCTTTTAAAGATTGAGGTTCAATTATTTCTGCCTGATCGGCAAACATAATAAACCATCGTGCAAAATATTCTATTGATTGTGTTAAGAAAGTCATTTCAACATGTTGGTCTATTATAACTTCTGAAACAAATCCATGATAATGCCTATGCTCCTGCAAGTAAAGAGCTATATTCTTCTCTACGAGAATTACTGCTTTTTGCATTGTAAAGCTAGCTTTCATGTCTTCTTTGAGTGCCTGAAATTCTTTTAAAGATGTACGCTCCTGTTGAGTGTCTTCAGTAAGTTTAATGTCAATAATCCTATCTGCTCTAAATTGCCTGTAAGCGTCTCTTAAATGGCAATAGCCAATGGTATACCAATTCTCATGTTCGTGAAAAATACCTATCGGCTCTATTGTCCGTTCGCTGTTATCCTCATTACCAAAAGCACGATAAATCATTCTTACATTTTTCTTTTCGGCAATAGCTTTAAGTAAAACATCCAGTATGTTACCCGGTGGAGTATTATTCCTAACCCTGTCTTTTACTATGATCTGTTCTTCAAGATTTTCAACCAAATCCTTTTCAGTTCCGCGTAGAACCGACTTCACTTTATACATCGCTGAACTAAAGTTTTTTTGAAGGGAACTATCTGTGAACTTTTCCATCAGTTTATCAGCAGTTAAAAAAGCCATCGCCTCTTCCTGAGTGAACATAATTGGTGGAAGTCTATAACCATCTACAATAGAATAACCTACACCCGCCTCTCCATATAAAGGAACTCCGGCTTCTTCCAGGGTACGTATATCACGATAAACAGTCCTTAAACTTATGTCAAACCTATCAGCCAGGTCCTGAGCTTTAACTACTTTTTTAGACTGGAGCTGTATAAGTATTGCCGTTATCCTGTCGAAGCGATTCATAATATAAATTTAGTGGTTCAAATATAGATGTTTTTATTTCTTTAAAGTGAAGCTGAAAATAAAAAAAGCCCCTTTACGGGGCTTACTATGAAATCAAAAAATGAACTTAACTCCTTACCAATGTGGCGGAAGATGTAATAGCCGTATTTAGTAATTTTGATATAGGGCAATTTCTTTCTGCCTTAGTTACCAATAACTGAAATTCATCAGTTTCAATACCACTCACCTTACCTACAATAGAAAGATGCGAACCCACGATACTTCCATTTTGAAAATCGATATCGCACTTTGTTTCTATAC
This sequence comes from Flavobacterium cerinum, assembly GCF_004028155.1. Classification (GTDB taxonomy): domain Bacteria; phylum Bacteroidota; class Bacteroidia; order Flavobacteriales; family Flavobacteriaceae; genus Flavobacterium; species Flavobacterium cerinum. Next base: position 231,945 of record NZ_SBII01000005.1, read on the forward strand.
TGTCTACACTAAAACCAGCCTCGTTAATATAAGCTGTAAGCTGCATAGTAAAACAGCCTGCATGTGCTGCTGCAACAAGCTCTTCCGGATTTGTACCGTTACCATCCTCGAAACGGGTTTTAAAAGAATACTGAGTATTATTTAAAACGTTACTTTGAGTTGAGATTTTTCCATCTCCTTCTTTAAGAGAACCTTTCCAAACGGCCGTTGCATTTCTTTTCATTATAATTATTGCTTTATTTAATGGATACCTAAATTACAAATTCATTGAATATTTAAAATATACTTTAACAAAAAATTAAAATTAAAAGCAATTGCTTAGGGATTTTCCATTAAAGAAAGTAATTTTAGAGTAGTATTCCAATTACGTGTAGTAGCTCTTACTTTTAGTTTGTTCTCAATTAAATTATTTGATAGCTTAGAATCTGATGCTCTAGATTCCAACTTAAAATAAAGAATATCATCTATAATTTCTATAAGATCATTTGCTATTGGTGCCTCTTTTAATTTTTTAAAATTCTCTGCTAATGGTTTTTCAGAAAGAAAAGTCACATATATTTTCTTAAATCCAGCCTCTTCTTCGACCCTGCCTTCAACAAAAGGATTATTATCAACAGCCTTTATTAAATCTTTAATTTCCAGGATAAATACCAAGACATCAAAGCCATAATGCTCCTCAATTATAACTTCAATTGATCTGGCCAGATGGTCTTTTCTGTTTTCTGAACTTTTAAAAATAACATTACCACTTTGTATATATGTCTTTACATTTTCAAAGCCTTCAGATGACATTAATTTCCGCAGATCTTCCATCTTTATAATTTTCTTTCCGCTAACATTAATGCCGCGAAGAAGGGCTAAGTATACAGGCATAAAATTTGTTTAATGAGATTCATTACAAAAATATTTAAATTTTATAATAATACCTTATTTTTGCCGAATGGGAAGAAAGAAAACAGACAAGATAGTATTTGAAAATATATCGGTACTGGATGCCGGTGCAAAAGGTGTATCAGTAGCTAAAGCACCCGATGGGAAAGTAATTTTTATACCCAATGTGGTTCCCGGTGATGTAGTAGATATACAGACTTTTAAAAAGAAAAAATCATATTACGAAGGTAAAGCCATAAAATTCCACGAATTTTCTAAACATAGAATAGAGCCTGTATGCAGTCACTTTGGCAGCTGTGGAGGCTGTAAATGGCAAAATATGGAATATTCTCAGCAGTTATTCTATAAAAACCAGGAAGTTTATAATAACCTGAAACGTATTGGTAAAGTAGACCTTCCTGATTTTGAAGCTATAGCCGGATCAGAAAAGCAGTTTTTTTACCGTAATAAAATGGAATTCTCTTTTTCTAACGCCCGTTGGATGACGGATGCCGAGATACAAAGCGGTGAAGAATTTGACAATCGTAATGCCCTAGGATTCCATATTCCAAAAGCCTGGGACAAAATTCTTGACATAACACATTGCAGCTTACAGGAAGATCCTAGTAACGATATTCGTAATGAAATAAGGGAGTTTGCAAACACTCATGATCTTTCGTTTTTTAATCCTAGAAATCACGAAGGTTTATTGCGTACGCTTATGATCCGTACGGCTTCAACTGGCGAGATCATGGTATTGGTACAGTTTTTTGAGGATGATAAAGATAAAAGAGAGCTATTATTAAACTTTCTTGCAGAGCGCTTCCCTTCCATTACTTCATTACAATATGTAGTAAACAGCAAGGCGAACGATACATTATACGATCAGAATATTATTTTATATAAAGGACGTGATTACATCCTTGAAGAAATGGAAGGACTTAAATTTAGTATTAATGCTAAGTCATTTTATCAAACAAATTCAGATCAGGCTTATGAGCTTTATAGCATAACCCGCGATTTTGCCGGTTTAACTGGTAACGAACTGGTATATGACCTTTATACAGGGACAGGAACTATAGCACAGTTTGTTTCTAAAAAAGCCCGTAAGGTGGTTGGTGTAGAAGCCGTACCTGAAGCTATTGCTGATGCTAAAGAAAACGCTATACGTAATAACATTACAAACTGTGAGTTCTTTGTAGGAGATATGAAAGTAGTATTTAACGAAGAGTTCATTGCTACCCATGGCAAGCCGGATGTTATTATTACCGACCCTCCACGCGATGGTATGCATAAAGATGTTGTAGAGCAGATATTAAAAATTGCTCCGGATAAAGTAGTATATGTTAGCTGTAACTCAGCTACTCAGGCTCGTGACCTTGCTTTAATGGACGAAAAATACAAAGTTACCCGTGTACGTCCTGTAGATATGTTCCCACAAACACACCATGTGGAAAATGTCGTACTTTTGGAAAAAAGATAATTAAACCAGGTACTTTCATATGAAAAGACTAATAGTTTCTATAGTACTCTTACTTATTATTTCTACATACTTGCTAAGCTGTGAGAAAGATGATATCTGTGTTACTCCTACTACTCCAAGTATTGTCATTGAGTTTTATCAAAAAGATAGTCCTACATTACCAAAAAATGTTGATGTAAAATTCTATGTCTTAGGTTCAACTAAAACAGATAGTATCACTAACAAGGCAACTATGAAATTGCCTTTAAAAGTAGATGCAAATACTACTCAATGGTATTTAACATACAAACAGATAACAGGGGCTGGTACATTTATGAATACAGACATATTGGAATTTAATTATCAAACTAAAAACACATACGTTTCTCGTGCCTGTGGTTTTAAAACAACTTTTACACTTGATCCTGATACAGAAGAAAAAAACGCAATTGACATCCCCGGCCCGGGAAAAGATGGTCTTTGGATACCTGTATCTGGTTTTGATGTATTAAAATATAACATAGAAGATGAAAATGAAGCACATATCAAGATCTATTTATAGCCTATTATTGCTTGCGTCATTTTCTGTATCTGCACAGGAAAAAAAGGCAGACAGTACTGCAGTTGTTACGCCTCCTGTAAAATCAGACAGGTATGGTATCCGTGTAGGTGTAGATCTTCATAGACTAAGCCGTTCTCTTTATGATGATAAATTCAGAGGCTTTGAAGCTGTAGCAGATTATAGACTTACAAAAAAAATATATGCTGCAGGAGAGTTAGGTACTGTAGATTTTACTATTGATGACGATCAGGTTAACTTTACGACTAAAGGCAGTTATTTTAAAATAGGTTTTGACTATAATGCTTATGAAAACTGGCTTGACATGGAAAACATGATCTATACTGGCATTCGTTATGGCTTTTCATCGTTTAGTCAAAATCTTAACTCCTATACAATATATGATAAAAACCCATATTTTGATGAAGTAACAGTATATCCAAATCAAAAATATAGCAGCCTTACAGCGCATTGGGCGGAACTTATAGGTGGTATAAAAGCAGAAGTTTATGACAATCTGTTTTTAGGCTTCAGTGTTAGATTAAATATTCTATTTACAGATAAGAAACCTAATAATTTTGATAATCTTTACATTCCCGGTTTTAACCGTACTTATGATGGTAGCTTTGGTGTAGGTTTTAATTATACAGTCTCTTATTTTATTCCACTTTACAAAAAGAAAATAGAACAACCAGAGGTTAAGACGAAAAAATAAAACATAAAAAATGCCACAGTTATCTGTGGCATTTTTTATGTTTCTAGTTAATAGTTTATTTTACTATCAGTTTTTTTGTTGATTTTGTTCCCTGCATATTTATAGTTATAAAATACACCCCGCTTCTTAAGGATAAAATATCTATATCAGCCTCATTATTCTCTATTGAACTGGTAAGTATTGTTTTCCCTAAAACATCTGCAATAACAACCTCGGAAAGTGTCCCTCTAATATTGTTCAATTTTAAGTTTACGCTACCTGACGCAGGATTAGGGTATATCATGAAATTTATAAGAGTATTTTCTTTAACACCAGCAACATTTTGTACCGTAGTTGTTACAGTATTTGTATCAATTGCTGGATTAAAATCAAAGTAGATGTGTGCTTGTGCTGCCATAATATCACCTAGAGCAATATCTGCTTTTGGTTTTATTTTATAAATGATATATCCATGGCTTGCCGGTTCATTACTTAAGCTATCTGCTAAATGAATATTATCAAATAAAAATTCAACTTCATTAGCTGTACGATTCGTTTTATAATCATGGCTTGCTGCTATAGGCTGAAAAGTAGACCAGTCTAGGTTTTCATCAAGTGTATTAGTAACTCGAATATTAATTGCATCAGCAGTTCCCGTGTTTTGAAAACGAACTACATAATTTAGGTATTCATTTGCCTGCTCTTCGGTGATATACTTGCCTTCACGAACGGTTATATCATTTGGATCATAAGAATTTACAACAATCTGATTTAAAACAGATGTATTATTTACAGGATTAGAATCTCCTGATGCAGGATTAATTGTTGCAGTAAATACTAATACATCTTGTCCGTTAACAACCGGTGGCTGCTTAACTGTAAAGTTTAGTAATATGTTTTTTGTTTGAAAAGGAAGCAGATTTGAATAAGTAAAAGTCAATGTATTGCCGGACAGAACCATTGCAGGTGAGGTATTTACGAATGTTAGTTTACTGCTGTCAAATTGCAATGAAATAGTTCCATTTGCTGTTACAGTGCCTAGGTTTTCATAGAAAATAATATAGCTTGCGGCAAAACCAGGTCGCGCCTGACTTGTTGGAACAAGTGCCACACTAACTTCATTTATAATTTCTGAAGGTGAAATACAGAAATTCGCATCCTCTTCAACTGCCGGCATTGTGAAAGAATAAGAACCCGGAGTTGCTGTATACATATTTGCAGGACTGGCAGTAACGGTATTTACACCATCAGGAACATTTATAAATTTATAATGGCCATCTGCATTGGTATAAGTTGTATAAACAATATTATCATGAGTATAAGAAACAGGCATATTAGCAGCTGCTGCTTCAAATAAGTCACACCCATTTCCATCAAGATCTAGTGAAGCAAAACCAGATATACTATTTCCTGTACATTCAATTGCGCTTATTTGAAATGGAACCAACCATGTACAGTTCCCGTGTATGATCATTGCATATAATGTTTGTGAATCTGCAACTGTATTTACAAAAGCATCGTAGTTAATAATAGCGTTGTTAGTATTTTCTGAATCGGCTTGGGTTAAGAAAAAATATGTTGTAAAGTCTGTAACACCACCCATAATTTGTGGTACTATATCACTAAGATTAAACATTTCAAAACCATCACCATTTTGATCACATGCATATAACGGTGTTGTCTGCATTGTTGGAGGCGCTAAAATAGTTACAACAAAACTACTTTCGTCTGTACACACCCCACTTTGAGCAAACACATAAACAGTTTGTGTCTGAGTAATTACAGTACCAATAGTAATTATTTGTCCTGACCCGTTTGCTCCTGTAAAATAATTCCCTTGTTGTAGAGCAGGTAATGTATAAAATTCACACGCAGTTACATTTGGCATATCCGGAAGGAAAATCCCTGATGACCAGTTTATCTGGAAAACTGTAATCGCAGTACTGCCATCTGTGGTATTTGTAACCTTAGCAAAAATAGTTTGCTGCTGTGGAGAAACAAAAGAAGTAGGATTACCTATAGGGTTTGTACCATTTGCAGCATCAGCCTGGGTTTTATAATAAGTAACAATAAATCCATTAGGGTTTTGATTTCCTAAAATAATAGGGGTTTGTACCGTAAGATTAAAAACTTCAAAACCACATTGTTGAATGTTTGGAGCAGGATTAGCAACTGCCTGTGAAAATCCGTTAAGGGTAAGCAATAAAAAAACGGCTAAAAAGAGTAATTTATTTTTCATAGTAAAGGTTTGGTTGATTAACACACTTTAAACAGTTAAAATGTTAAAACCCCTACTATGATTTAATCAATTATATAAAATATAATTAATCCTTCTTGTTTTTTTCTCTCCAGTTTTTGGTAATAGCTGTATAATTTATTGCGAATGCCGGGTCTTGTTTTACTAGCTTTCCAGCTCTAAATGCCTGTATTAAAAAGCCTTCTATATGATAATCTTCCGGTACAGTGGAAGGACTGTAGGTTAATTTAAGATTTATATCAAACATTTTTGCAATCCGATTGGACCAAAAAGCTTTCCACCCGCTTTTATGTTCTTTAATCAGATCAAAAGTAGATTCACCTGTCTGCCTGTATATGAGCTTTACTAATATCTGACCTTCCTTTCTCGAAAGTTTTTTTAGCTGACCTTCAAACTCGTCCTGAAGGTATCGCTCAACAATCTTAGAATACTTTTTCTTTTCCTTCTCTGTTTTCAGTTTAGACATGTTTACACTAAGCAGAGTAAGTCTTTCGGCAGCAGTTTTAGCAAACGGATATACTTTTAGAGTCCTTCTTTTAAGCAAAGCTAGATTTTTTCTTTCTTCGGCTGAAATTGTATCTTTTACATTCGAAATTACAAGTTCCTGCATCTCTACATTAAAAACAATAGAGTCCGTCACAGAACCTTTAATAGTGTCTGTAACAACTTCCTGAGCTTTAACTCCGAAAGCAGTTAATAATAGTATGAAAATGTAAAATTGTGTTTTCATTGATTGAAAAAATTTATCCCAAAAATATACAATAATACATAACTCTGTTATCAAATTTATAATTTAGCAAAAAAATAAATTTATGTCATCAAAATCTATACTAAACGATACTTCAATTGCCTTTTTAGAAGAATATTTAAACAACCCTTCCCCTACCGGATATGAATCCGGAGGTCAGAAAATATGGATGGAATATCTTAAACCTTATGTTGATACTTTTATTACAGATACGTATGGTACAGCTGTAGGTATTATTAATCCTGAAGCTCCTTATAAAGTAGTAATAGAGGGACACAGTGACGAGATATCATGGTATGTAAATTACATTACAGAAAACGGATTAATTTATGTTATTCGTAATGGCGGTTCTGATCATATGATTGCGCCTTCTAAAAGAGTTAACATTCATACAAAAAATGGTATTGTAAAAGGTGTATTTGGATGGCCGGCTATACACACACGTAACCGTAGTAAAGAAGAGCCAGCAAAAATTGAAAATATTTTTATTGATCTAGGCTGTTCAACAAAAGAAGAAGTAGAAAATCTTGGTGTACATGTAGGTTGCGTTATTACCTATCCAGACGAATTTATAATCTTAAACGAAAATAAGTTTGTATGCCGTGCCATTGATAACCGTATTGGTGGTTTTATGATTGCTGAAGTAGCACGCCTCCTTCATGAAAACAAAAAGAAATTACCTTTTGGCCTTTACATAACAAATTCGGTGCAGGAAGAAGTTGGTCTGCGTGGTGCAGAGATGATTACGAAAACTATTCGACCTAATGTGGCTATTGTAACTGATGTATGCCATGACAGCACAACACCTATGATTGATAAACGTATTGAAGGTGAAACACAAATAGGAAAAGGCCCGGTTATTACCTATGCACCTGCTGTACAAAACAACCTTAGAGAACTTATTATAGATACTGCAAATAAAAAAGAAATACCTTTCCAGAGATTAGCATCGTCAAGAGTTACAGGGACAGATACTGATGCTTTTGCTTATAGCAATGGCGGAGTGGCTTCGGCTCTTATATCGCTGCCGTTACGTTATATGCACACAACAGTCGAAATGGTACATCGAGATGATGTTGAGAATGTAATCAAACTTATTTATGAGACATTATTGACTATGGAAAACGAAGAAACTTTCTCTTATTTCAAAGCCTAAAAAAAAAAGCATCCGCCGTGGCGGATGCTTTTTTTACTTTTTTAAGACTTGATTAAGAACTTAGCGCTGTTTTAAGTAATGCAACAACTTCTTTAGAGTTTGAAGCTTCTGCATATTTTAAGGCAGTAATTCCTTTTTCGTCTTTTGCTTTTACGTCTGCGCCTTTTTCAAGTAACAATTTAATGATCTCTACATTGTTATAGCGTGCTGCTATCATTAGAGGTGTTAAACCGTTTGATTTTTCATGTACAGACGCTCCATACTCGATAAGTTTTTTTACAGTTACTAAATCTCCTTTAGCAATTGCCATTCCAAGTGGTGTGTTTGTTTTGTACCCTGATACTAACTCAAATTTTTGGGTAGCTTCAACATTGTTTGCAATTGTTACATTACTAAATGCTACAAGAGCAAGGCCTAAATAAATGATTGATTTTTTCATGATGATTGATTTGATTGATTGATGATTTTTTTTAGATTGATTAGATCGTTTAAAGTAATAGACGCTCACATCCATGTAAACGTTACAGTAAATATTTATTTTAACATATATTTAACATTTATAATCTTACTATGCTTGCATATATAAATAAAAAAACCACCTTTAAAATAAGGTGGTTTCAATAAAATTTTAGGCTATTTATTTTTGAAGAAATGCAAGCACATTTTTTTCTATTCTTTCATTAATATTTGAGATATCGGCCTTACCAAACTTCTCACCTATTATTTTTTCATATAATTCTATATATCTTTCTGATACACTTTCAATGTATTCATCGGTCATTTCAGGTATAACCTGGCCTTCTTTACCTTGAAAATCATTAGCTATAAGCCACTGACGAACAAATTCTTTAGAAAGCTGTTTTTGACCTTCACCTTTATTTTGACGTTCCTGGTAACCTTCTGCATAAAAGTAACGCGAAGAATCAGGAGTATGTATTTCATCAATCAATAAGATCTTTCCATCTTTAGTTTTACCAAATTCATATTTGGTATCTACTAATATCAATCCACGTGATGCAGCTATTTCAGTTCCTTTTTGAAAAAGAGCACGAGTGTATTTTTCTAATATAACATAATCTTCTTCAGATACTATACCATTAGCTAAAATAGCATCACGTGAAATATCCATATCATGTTCACCATTCTCAGCCTTAGTTGTTGGTGTAATGATTGGTGAAGGGAATTTATCATTCTCTTTCATTCCTTCTGGAAGTTCTACTCCGCATAATATTCTTTTGCCCTCACTATATTCACGGGCAGCATGGCCTGACATATAGCCACGGATAACCATTTCTACTTTAAAAGGCTCACAAAGGTGACCTACAGCAACATTAGGATCCGGCGTATCAATAAGCCAGTTAGGTACCACATCTTCGGTAAGACGCATAAATTTAGTAGCGATCTGGTTAAGTATTTGTCCTTTGTAAGGAATACCTTTTGGCATAACAACATCAAAAGCAGAAAGCCTGTCTGTTGCTACCATTACCAATAGTTCGTCGTTTATATTATATACTTCTCTTACTTTACCTCGGTAAACCGATTTTTGGCCCGGGAAATTGAAATCAGTGGATGTGATGGTATTCATCGTTTAGTATTTGCGTTTTTACAATTGCAAAAATAAGAAAGTTAATTTGATTTTTAAAAAAGAGTTTGCTAACCTCTCAACGTTACTTTTTACGATGAATTTTTTAAAAATAAAAAGGTTTTAGAAATATGAGAAATCACATTTCTAAAACCTTTCATTACATAATCAGTACTTTATATTTAATGACTGGACGTTTTTGAAAAGACATTTATTACTACAACACCTGCAATAATAAGTGCCATACCTATCATAGCTGGTAAATCGGGCTTTTGTTTGAATAAAAATATTCCTGCAATTGTAATTAAAACAATACCAATACCAGACCAAATTGCATATGCGATACCTACCGGCATAGTTTTTAAGGTTAAACTTAAAAAATAAAAAGCTGTTAAGTACCCAGCAACTGTTATTAAGCTTGGAATTAATTTTGTAAACTGTTCAGACGATTTTAATGCCGACGTAGCAATAGTTTCAAAAACAATAGCAATCAATAAATATATAAATTGTTTCATGCGTATTCCTTCAACGGTTTAATCATGATTTTCGATACTCTTATAAGAATCTATAATTTTCTTAACAAGACGGTGGCGCACAATATCTTTGTCATCAAGATACAGTATACCAATACCTTCTACATCTTTAAGTATTAATAATGCTTCTTTAAGTCCGGATATGGTTCTGCGTGGTAAATCTACCTGCCCGGGATCTCCGGTAATCATAAATTTAGCATTCTTACCCATACGCGTTAAAAACATCTTCATTTGCGAATGCGTCGTGTTTTGTGCCTCATCAAGTATTACAAAAGCATTGTCCAGTGTACGTCCCCTCATAAAAGCTAATGGTGCTATCTGGATTATACCTTTTAAAATATAATCTTCAAGGGTTAAAGGCGGTAACATATCACGCAGTGCATCATATAACGGCTGCATGTAAGGATCCAGCTTTTCTTTCATATCTCCCGGAAGAAAACCAAGATTTTCCCCCGCTTCTACAGCAGGACGGGTTAATATGATTCGCTTCACTTGCTTGTCTTTTAGTGCTTTTACAGCTAATGCTACACCCGTATAGGTTTTACCGGTACCGGCAGGTCCTACAGCAAATACCATGTCGTTTTGGCCCATGTAGTCAACCAGCTTCTGCTGATTTGGAGTAAGCGCCTTTATAAGCTTACCACCTAAACCATGCACTAAAATTTTATCATTTGGGCTCATTTGCTCCATCGTACTATTGTCGCCATGAATTACACGTTCAATAACATTGAGATCAATATTATTGTATCGTGAAAAATGCAACATTAGTCTTTTAAACCTTTTTTCAAATTCGTCCAGCATTTCCTTTTCGCCAAAAGCTTTCAGGGTAGTGCCACGGGCAACAATTTTGAGTTTTGGGTAATACTTCTTAATGGTGTCAAGATGAGAATCCTGTGCTCCCCAAAAATCTTTAGGGGCAATGTCTGTCAGTTCAATCGTTCTCTCGTTCAAAAGCAGTTGATTTTAATTAGAAATGATAGCTATATAATTATTAGCTTTGCAATCAAATTTAGTGAAATTAAATCTCGCTTCTGTAAAAGTTTTACACAATTTTATGTCAATAATTACCCTTACAACTGACTTTGGACTCAAAGACCATTTTGTAGGCGCTTTGAAAGGGAAAATTATTTCCGGTTTCAATGACGCCGTGATTATTGATATTTCCCATGATATCGATTTATTCAATGTATCTGAGGCCAGTTACATTATTGGTGCGGCTTATAGCAGCTTTCCAAAAGGTACGGTACACCTCATTGGTGTAGATGCCGAATTAACTAAAGAAAACAGGCATATAGCTATGCAATGGAATGACCATTATTTTATTTGTGCAGATAATGGAATACTCAGTATGCTTACTCAGAAAATCGTTCCGCAAAAAATTGTAGAAATAAACATACACGACCGCCTGCCTTCCGGCTCTACAGAAATGGATGTTTTTGTAACTGCAGCCTGCCATATTGCAAAAGGCGGTTCACTGAGTGTTATAGGTAAAGAAATTTCTGAAATTAAAGAAATGAACGAACTTGTGCCTGTAGTCGCAGCAGATAACAACTCTATTAAGGGTTATGTGGCTTATATAGATCATTTTGGCAACTGTGTAACTAATATATCCCAAAAGTTGGTAAAAGAAATTGCTAAGGGGCGTGATTTTGAAATTACCTTTAGTACAAAAACAATCAAATCGGTAAGAAAAGGATATTCTGATTTTACAGTAAATGAACGTTTTGCGCTTAAAGATTACGAAGGCGAAAAATTGGCAATTTTTAATGAGGCTGGTTTTATTGAAATCGCTATATATAGAAGTAACCCCTCTACAGTTGGAACTGCAAAAACACTATTGGGCCTTAAATTCAGGGATGTTATAAACGTTAAATTCAAATAGATTTTTCAAATTAAAAGGGCAATTCTAAAGGCGAGCTCCCTTGATATTTTAGATTATATATAAAACAAAAAAACTGTATGTTTGTACGAATAGTAAAGATGGGGTTTCATGAAGATAAGGTAGATGCCTTTCTTGATAATTTTGAAGAAGTTAAGCAAAATATACGAAATTTTCCAGGCAACCGTTTCTTAGAGTTATATAGGGATAAAAACGACCCTACAATATTTTTCACTTATAGCTATTGGGAAACTGAAGCAGATCTTGAAAACTACCGTAAGTCGGAACTATTCATTGAAGTCTGGGCATTTACTAAACAGTTATTCAGGCAAAAAGCAGAAGCCTGGAGTGTAGATAAACTGGTTAGCTTACAATAAAAATAATAAATAATGAATTCATTAGTAAGAAAACTATACTACGCACTCCCTGTAAATTTAAGATATACAGCGAGAAGAATGGTATATTTGCCTATTGATCTTTTTAGGGATAAAAAAAGTTTAGTACCTCCTAAAGGAAAAATATTTATAGGACGTGGTGATTTTCTGGCAACTGGTGAAACGTTCTTTAAGCATTTTAAAAATTATGGTAATTTAACTCCTCAAAGCAGCATTTTGGATATTGGTTCAGGTATTGGCCGTATGGCTATTCCATTTACTAATTTCCTTGATAAGAATGGTACTTATGAAGGTTTTGATATTGTAAAACAAGGAGTAGAATGGTGTAATAAAAACATTTCCAATCGTTATCCAAATTTTAATTTCACATGGATTCCTTTGAAAAATGAACTTTATAATGCCAGTACAAACGATCATGCTTCAAAAATAACCTTTCCCTACCCTAATAACTATTTCAATTTTGTATTTCTAACTTCGGTTTTTACCCATATGCTTTCTGAAGATGTAGAAAATTATATAAAAGAAATAAATAGAGTCTTAAAAACTGACAGCGTTTGTTTTGCAACCTTTTTTATTTTAGATAATGAAAGTCAGGAGGCTATGTCTTCTAAGGGAACAAAAAACTTCAAATTTAATTTTGGAAATTATTCTCTTATGGATAAAACCGTAAAAGAGGCTAATGTTGCATATAAAAAAGAGTATATCTTTGAGCTTCTAAAAGCAAATAATTTAGACATTTCACATTTCATAAGAGGTAACTGGTCAGGGATTTATTCAGAAGGCCTGGATGAACACCAGGACATTATTATATTTAAAAAAAATGAAATCAATATTACTTAGAGAAATCAAGTCCTTTTTCGGTTCACCGATAGGATATTTGGTTATCGCTATTTTCTTATTGCTAAACGGCCTGTTTTTATGGGTTTTTGATGGCGACTTTAATATATTAAATAGTGGCTTTGCAGACCTTAGTCCTTTCTTTACATTATCACCATGGATATTTATTTTCCTTATTCCGGCGGTTACCATGCGTAGCTTTTCTGATGAAAAAAAGCAAGGAACAATTGAACTATTATTTACTAAACCATTAAGCATTTGGCAAATAGTAAATGGAAAATTTTTAGGTGCTTTACTACTTATTGTAATAGCCTTAATACCAACTATTGTTTATGTGTTAGTTATATCTTCTTTTGGAAACCCCGAAGGAAATATTGACATGGGCAGTACCATGGGTTCTTATTTTGGTTTACTATTCTTAATTGCAGGATATACATCTATTGGTATCTTTACTTCTACTCTTTCAGATAATCAGATCGTAGCTTTTATAACGGCTGTATTTGTATGCTTCCTGTTTTATTTTGGATTTGCCGGTGCTGCTAAATATACAGGAGAATTTGGTGGTTTTATAGGAGCTTTAGGTATGGATTATCATTTTAAAAGTATGAGCCGTGGTGTACTCGATACAAGAGATATTATCTACTTTGTAAGCATCACTGTATTATTCCTGTCGTTAACTGTTTACAAATTAAAAGCTCTTAAAGGATAATGGAACAAAGAAAACAAAAAAACCTTAAGCAGCTTATCGTTACACTGGTAGTTTTACTTGTAGTAAATTTTGCAGGTAACTATTATTTTAAGCGATTTGACCTTACACATGATAAGCGTTATACCTTATCAAGCACTACCTTAGATATCATTGGCGATGTTCAGGAGCCTTTGTATATCGATGTATTTTTAGAAGGGCAGTTTCCAGGGGAATTTAAAAGACTGCAGGACGAAACAAGACAGCTTCTTGAAGAATTCCATGCAGCAAACCCAAACATCATATTCCAGTTCACTAATCCTTTAGAAGACGAAAAAGGACGTGATCAGGCCATGCAGGAACTTTATAAATTAGGTATGACACCTATCAATGTAACAGTTGACGATAAAGGCAAGCAGTCTCAGGAAATGGTTTTCCCATGGGCTTTAGCTAACTATGGTAAAAAAACGGTTAAAATTCCATTACTTAAAAATTTAATGGGTGCTTCAACCGCAGAGAAAGTCGTAAGTTCTGTGCAACATTTAGAATATGCACTTGTAGATGCTATAAATAAAGTAACTAAAGAAAAAGAGAAAAAAGTAGCTATTATAAAAGGCAATGGTGAAATGCATGATCTTTTAATGGGAGACTTCATTAAACAAATACGCGAAAGCTATTACATAGGTCCGTTTACACTGGATTCAGTAGCCAAAAGTCCGCAACGTACTTTAGAATCTCTTAAAGGTTATGACCTGGCCATAATCACAAAGCCCACAGAAGCTTTCTCCGAAGACGAAAAAGAAGTATTGGATCAATACATCATTAATGGTGGTAAAACCCTATGGATGATCGATGCTGTACAAATAGAAATGGACAGTCTTTATAATGCTACAGGCTCTACCTTAGCCTTTCCACGAGATCTAAATCTTAATGATATGTTCTTTAAATACGGTTTCAGGATAAATCCTGATCTTATTAAAGACGAAATGGCTACACCACTTAAATTGGCTTCGGGTGAAGAAGGCAGTGCAACACAATACCAGGAGCACTTATGGAAATTTGCTCCATTTGTATATCCAGAATCAGACAACCCGATCGTTAAAAACATGAGCGGTATTAAATTTGATTTTGCGAATGGTATCGATACCCTTAAAAATGGTATCAAAAAAACGGTATTATTACGTTCGTCTGAACTATCCAAAAAAGTTGGTACACCTGTAGAAGTCAGACTAGATATGGTGACCGAAGAATTTAACCCTAAAAACTATCTGACTAAAGGTTTTATACCAATGGCAGTACTGTTAGAAGGTAAATTTCATTCTGCTTTCGAGAACCGTGTTCTTCCGTTTAAAGATCCTACATATAAAACAGAAGGTAAAGCCGGAAAAATGATCGTTATTGCCGACGGTGACATTGTAAAAAACCAGTTGGATCAAAATTATCAGCCTCTTGAATTGGGTTACGATAAATGGACCAAGAATTTTTATGACAACAAAGGTTTCCTTATGAATTGCGTAAATTACCTGCTCGATGATAACGGACTTATTAACATCCGAAGCAAGGATGTAGACCTCCCATTATTAGATAAACAAAAGGTCTATGATAATTATTCAACCGCGCAGTTTATAACTATCGGATTACCAATAGTCATTTTAGTAATATTCGGAATACTGTTTACATACCTTAGAAAAAGGAAATATTCTAAATAGTGTTAATAAAAAATGTTGCACTATTCCATTTGATTACGATATATTTGTGAAACGTAAAATCTTTTGGTTTTGCAATTAAATAAACAAAAAACAAGATGAAATTTATAGTATCCAGTTCATATTTGCTAAAACAACTGCAAGTACTAGGAAGTGTTATCAACAGCAGTAATACACTGCCTATACTTGATAACTTCCTTTTTGAATTAGACAATACTGAATTAAAAGTATCAGCTTCCGATTTGGAGACCACAATGTCTGCTACACTAGAAATTGATTCGGAAAGTAAAGGAAGCGTTGCAGTACCTGCTAAACTATTGCTTGAAACTTTAAAAACGTTTCCTGAACAGCCGCTTACTTTCACTGTAGAAGACAACAATACAATAGAGATAAGCTCTAACTCTGGTAAATATGCATTAGCATATGCTTCTGGAGATGAATTTCCCAAAGCCGTAACGCTTGAAGATCCTTCATTTACATTAGTACCTGCCGACGTTTTAGCTACTGCAGTTAGCAAAACCATTTTTGCTGCAGGTAATGATGATCTACGTCCGGTTATGTCTGGGGTATTTTTTCAATTCTCTCCTGAAGGACTTATTTTTGTAGCCACAGATGCTCACAAACTGGTTAAGTATTCAAGAACAGACGTGAAAGCTTCTCAAGTAGCCGATTTCATTATGCCTAAGAAACCACTTACCATTCTTAAAGGTATCCTTGGTTCATCTGATGCTGAGATCAAAATTGAATACAACGATTCAAATGCAACTTTCTCTTTTGATAACTATGTATTAACATGCCGACTTATAGATGGTAAATACCCAAACTATGAGGCTGTAATACCTAAAGAGAATCCTAATAAATTATTGATCAGTAGAGCACAGATTTTAAGTTCTGTTCGTCGTGTGGCTATTTTCTCAAATAAGACTACCCACCAGATACGCCTTAAAATTGCAGGAACTGAATTAAATATTTCCGCTGAAGATATTGACTACTCAAACAAGGCTGAAGAGCGTTTGACATGTGATTATCAGGGAGACGATATGCAGATAGGTTTTAACTCACGTTTCCTTACTGAAATGCTTACAAATTTGCAGAGTGACGAAATAATGCTTGAAATGTCATTACCTAACCGTGCTGGTATCCTTACTCCGGTAGACGGTCTTGACGAAGGTGAAACTGTTACTATGCTTGTTATGCCGGTAATGCTTAACAATTAAACACGCTATTTAATCAACCCTTTTTATACTAAAAACCACAGTTTTATACTGTGGTTTTTTACGTTTTAGCAGTCAATAAAAAGAATTATATAACCCCCATTTTCTCCATAAGAAAAGTGGCACTTTTATTACGACAGATACCGTCGCGAAGCTGATAATCAAAATAGAGTTCATTATCTACAATTTTGGCTTCAAAGCAACGATTTACCAAACTATGAGGATATTCTCCAACTATATTACAAACTTCAATGTCATGAGTTGCTATAGCTCCCGTAGCTTTAAGGGCTATCATTTTCTTAACTACCTTAATTGTACCCGTTCTTTTGTCATCAGAGTTTGTTCCTCGCAAAATTTCATCAAGTAATACAAAAGCATGTTGATCCTGTAATTTATCCATAATATACCTAAGACGCTTGATTTCGGCAAAGAAATAAGATTCACTATCAGATAAAGAATCTGACAATCGCATAGAAACCAATACAGGTAATGGATGTATATCTGCATTAGAAGCACAAACCGGTGCCCCTGCTCCTGCTAATACCATATTGATACCCAAACTACGTAAAAAAGTACTTTTACCCGACATATTTGAACCTGTAAGGATCATGAAGTCTGAATTGAAACTAATATCGTTTCCAATACGATTTTCTTTTTTAAGTAAAGGATGAGCAATATTTCTAAATGCAACAATATAGTTTGTATTGAGGTTCGGGAAAATAAAATCCCCATTGTTATAATATAAGTTACCAAAACTACTTAAGGATTCAACCTCTGCAATAATATCAAGCCATAGTGCAACATTTTGCTCATTATTCTTTTTCCATTTATACAATGCGTTAAGGGAATGAAAATGATAAAGCATTATACCATTAAGAAATATTGCGCCTAATGCATTATCAATACTGTCTAATCTGGAAAATAATGATGCTAATTCTTTAATGTGCCCGCTGGCAGACTTCCCTCCTGTTACAAGATTTTTTTTAAGTAGTTGAAGTTTTTTACTAGTAAATTTTTCATTCTCTAACTGCTCTATAATCAATCCATAATGATGGATTATGTCATGTATTTCTGTAGTATGTTTCACTTCATTCTTTATAAGCTTTAAATAACTTAATAGAAAAAGAAGATTAAATAAAAACAGCCATCCGGCTATTGTCGATAAAGTCTGATTATTGGTTACTAAATAGCTAATTATACAAATTGTAAGCACAACCGGTATTAGGATACCAATGATAATTGAAACTACCGATAGGGTCTTAGTTTTACTATTTGCCCATGATATAAGTCTTGTATAAACAGCAAGATTATCTTTTCGGGCTTTACCTAGTGCCATGATCTCCTGTCTTAATTCAGGCTTAGAAGCAAGTTCTTTTACAGCATCCTGATTAAGTATTATTTCCTCATCTGAAAGAATACTTTGAAGCAATTCAGCTAACTTTTCATTACCCTTATAGGTTTGAGTGCGGTTTATATTATGAAATAATGAACGCTGCCCAAATATATCAAGATCGTGTGAGTAAGGATGTCTAAAATCTACAAATTCCGCTCCATCTTCAAAAGGAATTATTTTTCCTTCCAGATAGGCTATTTCATCTGAATTAATTTTTACAAGTGTGGCTGCTCTAAGTTTTTTTTGATGTACCAGAGCATGACGCTTCATAAGCAATAAAAAAAGAATAAAACAGATAGCCATAAGACTAAATTGTAAGGTTGACTTTTCTGGTTGGATACTATAGTAACCTAAAATAATAAAAGCAACAGCTATTAATAGCCTTGAGGCACTAATTATATTGTATCTAAAATTTAGTTTTTTAAGTTCAAGCTGAAAAGTTTCCTTACGATTTTTGTAGAATTCCATATTTTAGGCAAAAGAACAAATATAGCATAAAAAAATCCTGCCGAAGCAGGATATACTAGCCTTCATGAAACACCAACAGCGGTATTTTAGTGTGATAAGCCATCTTTTTCGTAAGGCTTCTATGGAAAAGACTTTCAAAAAAACCTCTTTTATGAGTACGCATTACTAATAGTCCTACTCTTTGATTTTCAGCAAAATCAAGTATCGTCTGTTCAATATGATCTCCATCAATATTAAAGAAATCAATATTTTCATCACGATAAAATATTTTCCATTCATTTATTCTTTCGTCAATATCAGCAGGATCATCAGGATTCTTAACATATAAACAAGCTACATTCGCTTTAAACTTACGAGCAATATCAAGAGTTTTAGTCAGCGCATCGTTGTCTTTATCCTTGTACTGTGTGGTAAAAGCTATATTTTTAATTGGGTGGTATTCTGCCTCTGCTGGAATACCTAATACAGGCACCTTTGCATTAGCAATTACTGAAGCGGTAGATGAACCTAAAAATGTTTCTTTAAGCCCGGTTGCTCCTTTAGTCCCCATTACTATAAGGTCTATTTTTTCATCAATACATACTTTATTTATATTGTAAACAAGGTCACCGTATAAAAGGATATTCCTCATCTTCACATGCCCTAAGTTTCTTCTTTCAGCCATTAGATGAAGTTCAGGTAATTCTTCTCTAAAGCTTTCAAACTGGTTCATTTCTACAATGTCAAAGATTTCTTTAGTAGATTCCGGTAATGTAGGTGTTTCTACAATAGGCAAATCATATACATGAAGAATTACAAGTTCTGCATCAAAAGAGTCGGCAAACCGAAGCGCATAGATAAATGCTGTATTAGCTGCTTCAGAAAAATCAGTAGGGAAAAGTATTTGTTTCATGGCATATAGAACTCAAGGATTATTAGGTTAAAGTTACAAAAAAGTATGAATTTTTCTTACCTAATTGTACAGATGTTAACATAAAAATAATTTTTAATTATTAAATCCGGGACTAGAAAACACTAAAGTACCAATTAATGCCAACTGAATTCTAAATGCTATCTTTGCAAAAAGAATTTCAATGATTCCACAGGATACTATTGTTGCATTAGCCACCCCTTCTGGTTCAGGTGCAATTGCTATTATACGAATTTCCGGTAAAGATGCTATCACTATTGCAGCAAGTGTATTTACTTCTATCAAAGGTAAAGATATTACAACCCAAAAAACCCATACGCTGCATTTAGGTCATATTACTGATGATAATAAAATATACGATCAAGTCTTATTGTCTCTTTTTAAAGGTACTAATTCATATACAGGTGAAAATACCGTAGAGATTTCGTGCCACGGTTCAGTATATATACAGCAACAAATTATCCAGTTATTACTTCGTAAAGGCTGTCGCATGGCTAATGCCGGCGAATTTACACTTCGCGCTTTCTTAAATGGAAAACTTGACCTTTCTCAGGCTGAAGCTGTAGCCGATCTAATAGCATCTGACAATGAAGCATCCCATCAAATTGCCATGCAGCAAATGAGAGGAGGTTTCTCTAATGAAATTGCAAAGCTACGTGAAGAATTATTAAATTTTGCTTCATTAATAGAACTGGAATTAGACTTTGCAGAAGAAGATGTTGAATTTGCAGATCGTACTCAATTTACGGATTTACTGAATCGTATAAATTTTGTATTAAAACGTCTTATTGATTCGTTTGCTGTTGGAAATGTTATCAAAAATGGTATTCCGGTGGCTATCGTAGGAGAACCAAATGTTGGGAAGTCTACCCTACTTAATGCTTTACTTAATGAAGAACGAGCCATTGTATCAGACATTGCAGGAACAACTCGAGATACAATTGAAGATGAACTTGTAATTAATGGAATTGGATTTAGATTTATTGATACTGCCGGCATCAGGGAAACTGAAGATGTTGTAGAAAGTATTGGGATCCGAAAGACTTTTGAGAAGATGGAACAGGCGCAGGTTGTTGTTTATCTTTTTAATGTCGCACAATTTGGAATTCAGGGATCAGAATTGAAAACTGAAATAGAAAAGATAAAAAATCAATTTCCGCTTAAGCCCTTAGTCATAATTGGAAATAAAGCTGATAAACTCACAGAAAATCAAAAAAAGGAAGCTTTGGAATTGATACCAGGACTGTTATTAGTATCAGCAAAAGAAAACATTGGCGTAGAAGAATTAAAAGATAAACTTTTATCGTTTGTAAATACAGGTGCATTACGAAATAATGAAACTATAGTAACTAATACACGCCATTATGACTCGCTTCTAAAAGCACTTGAAGAAATACAAAAAGTACAATTTGGATTACAATCAGGTATTTCGGCAGATCTTATGGCCATTGATATACGACAGGCTCTTTATTACTTTGGTGAAATTACTGGACAGGTTACTAATGATGAATTACTAGGTAATATTTTTGCGAATTTCTGCATCGGTAAGTAACAGCACAAAACAACACAAAATACTCATCTAAAAAATACGTTAAATCACTACATATCAATTATGTAGTGATTTTTTTATACCCGAAAATTTCGTTTTATTTGCGCAACTTTGTTCTTATTTGTACCTCCCTTGTACCTCGAAAACGATTTTAACATTAAGGTACAAATGACTGGACAAATTATGGCACAGTTTGGCACGTCCTGACACATCAGGGCACGCCGGGACACTTTATGACACGCCAAATTATAAAACAAGATGAGTTCAAATATCAGGATAGAAAAAGTATGCGAATACTGTAGGAAAATATTCATAGCGAAGACTACGAAGACGCGATATTGCGACCTAAAGTGCAATAGCAGGGCCTACAAGGCCATTCAGCGGGAGGCGAAATTACAGGTCAGCTCACTAACGATGAAAAAAGAGGTCCAGGAATTTGATGCCAGCATTACAAAAAAAGACTTCCTGAGCATTGATGAAGCAGCGAAGCTTCTCGGTGTTAGCAGAAGGACATTTTACCGCATTATTGACCACGGAGAAATTATAATCAAGAAGCTGGGACGCAGGACCATTGTCAGGAGGTCAGATGTGGATACCTATTTCGAATTTCCTGATATAATAATCCCTGACAACAAGCTTCCTGATCTTAATGATTGTTACACCGTCAATGAGATGCATGATAGGTTTGGTATATCTAATGGAGCTTTATATAATCTTATCAGGAGAGAGCAGATTCCCAGGTTTGTCAAAGGAAGTCATACTTATGTAATTAAAGCTGACATTGAAAAAGTATTAATGAAGAAGATTTAATGATGAAAAAGGCTAAGAAAATTAAAGTCACTTTGAGGAAGAAACCTATATCAATGGGAAAACGCATATCCCTTTATCTAGATTACTACCCTCCTATTTATGATGCAGCGACTAATGAGTTCACGCGAAGGGAATTCTTAAGACTATATCTTATCACACGTCCAACAAATGCAATTGATAAGATCGTCAATGAAGAAAATCTAAATACAGCTAAAATGATCCAGGTCAGAAGACAGACCGAACTAATGAAAGATGATATCTATACAGAATTTGAAAAGGGTCTGTTGCAGATAAAGGAAATTGGTAGCATGTCTTTTATGCCCTACTTCCAAAAGCAAGCTGATAAAAAAATTGGAACGAATTATGATATTTGGGAATATGCAATGGGATATTTTAGGGATTTCCTTGACAGGGATGATATTACATTCTCAGAGATCACTTCTGTGTTAGTGGAAGATTTCAGGGATTATATGCTTCAGGCAAAAAGCAAACGTATGCCAGACAGAAAACTCTCGAATAACTCTGCACAATCCTATTTTAATAAGCTGAAGGCGACTCTGAAACAGGCTTATAAGGAAGGTTTGCTACATGTCGATATAAATAGACAGGTGGATTACATTAAAGAGCAGGAAACCCAACGAAATTTTCTTTACCTCGAAGAAGCACAGCGCTTATTTGTGACGGACTGTCCTAAAGAAGTTGTTAAGTCGGCAGGACTATTCTCGATACTTACAGGGATGCGTTATTCTGATATTGAGAAACTGGAATGGTCAGAAATCGAATACTCTCAGTATGATGGGCCTTTCATTCGTTTTAAACAACAGAAGACTGATAGGCAACAAACACTCCCGATTTCTGAACATGCTTTTGAACTTTTGGGAGATAGAAAAACTCCACAACAAAAGGTTTTTGATGGGTTGCGAAAGTGGGACATTGACCGTTTTATTCCAATCTGGACAGCGGCAGCAGGTATTACCAAACACATCACCTTTCACTGCTTCAGGCATACCTATGCCACGTTGCAGTTAAATTTAGGTACGGATATTTTTACGGTGTCCAAACTTCTTGGTCACAAAAGTATCAGGACAACACAGGTCTATACCAAGATTATAGACAAAGCAAAAAGGGAAAGCACCGGCCGTATCAAACTCCGTTAGCTTTCCCTTTTCTTGCAACACCCAGCCTATTATCTTTTAGATACGTTTCAGCATTTGCTGCACAATCTGCTACGGTTTTCACTTTTCCTTCTTTGATCCATTCCTTTAATTCACTTCTGCTGAAATAAAGGTTCTGTCGCATCTGTTTGTAAAGATCCAAGATATTCGAGCGCTCTAAATTTATACTGCCAGTCTACAGAATGATTTGAACATAGTTAACCCAGGATTAATCATCTGATTCTTTCTCAACATATGTACAACTTCAATTCCATTCAAAGTACGTTTAGCCGATTCAAAATTTTTAAAGCCTAAACCGTTTTGTATTCTCCACTTAATAAAACGATGATCCTGTTCAATAATATTGTTTAAATATTTACATTGTCGAATCTTTATCTTCGAGAAAGAACGCTTATTATAAACCTTTATAGCTCCAGTATTAGAACCACTTTTATCAATAGTAATTACTCTCGGTTTGTAATTATTATTGATTGCTTTTATTAGAAAAGATTGGGCACTCATCCTCTGTCTCCTTTTTGTCAGCAGAAAATCAACAGTATTCCCCAGTTTATCAACTGCTCTATACAAATAACACCACTGTCCCTTAACTTGAATATAAGTTTCATCCATTCTCCAACTATTACCAACTCTGAGTTTACGTTTCTTCATCTGTGCCACAATAAAAGGCGTAAACTTATATACCCATCTTTGAATTGTAGCATGGTCGACCTGAACGCCACACATTTTCATTATTTCCTCGACGTCTCTATAACTTAGGGTAAATCGTAACTTGAAATATACTGCCTGAAGAATTATAGATTTCGGATAACAATGACCTTTAGTGTTCATTATATTAAAAATTTAGAAGACTAAAGGTAAAACTTATTCTTAGATGCGACAGAACCGGATTTCACTAAAACTGGTTCTTTGTCACTGTTGGTGAAATCCACGGATCTTATTATTCTTTAATGAAAGTGAGTATTAAATCTGAAACAATTTTTGATTGATCTTTATGAACTTCATGGCCGCCAAATGGGATATTTAATAATTTTCCATTTTTTAAAAAACTTGCCAACGCCACAGCACTTTCACGGGAAAATAGATGATCTTCGTCTCCTCGCACTATTAATGCGGGGCAGTTAATCTGCTTCACATTATTACCGGGATATCCTCCTGTTTCTGATTCGTCTAACCACATGTGTTTGAGATTGTCTACCAGGATTTTAAAATCAATACTGGGGTTAAGAGACTCATAGAGTTGATACGATTCTTTAAATTTTTCCTCCCAACTTTCGGGAGTTACTTTTAGAAGAAAACCGCGTATTAAATCGAGGTCTTCTTTTCTCCATGGTGCTGCAATAGAAACAAGCTTACTTACCCTTTCTGAATCAGAAATTGCAATACGGTGAGCTACCATTCCTCCATCACTAAAGCCAATTAAAATAATTTTGCTGATTTTTAAGTGATCTAATAATCTCTCTGCGTCATCTTGCATCATCTTATAGGTTAGAGGTTGACCTCCCAAGGTTGATTTTCCTTGTCCTCGGGCGTCCATTGCAATAATTCGGAATTCTGATAAAAAGTTGCTGATAATAGGCTCAAAATCTTCAAGTGTGCCAAAGCCGCCATGTAACATTAGAATAGGAAAACCTGAAGGATTACCCAACTCTTCATAATAAATTGATGCGGCGTTAATTGATATACTTTTCCCTGTCTTATGTTTCAATATCTGCATAAATTTCAAGTTAGTTGATTGCTATAATTACTGATATAACACTGACTTTAAGATAATTATGAAAATTGGAGTTCTTTCTACAAGTGCAACACGAAGTTACGAAAAAGAGGCATTCCTGCAAAAACAAAGCAGTAATATTGTCAAAGGTATCTTTGCTATCACTTCGGATTTGTGTATCCCTAAGATTAAGTGTGACCACTTTACCTTTAATCCCATTGCTTTCTATTATATCCCCTATCGAAATGGGTCTATTAAAGGCCAACAGTATACAGGCCAGGAAATTATCACCGACGTCCTAAAGACCAAAACTGATGACAAAAGGACCTGTTCTTGCTATTGAAAGTAATGTTTGGGCAAATCTGGTAAGACCGACAATTCGGAACTGGAGAAGTATTCCTATTACGATCAGGAGTGCTTTCACCAGGGTTGGCAATGAAGGTCGCTAAAAGTGAATCATGCATTTTAAGCCTAAGACGTGAATCGTCCAATATATTTTCCCACAGGATTGTTAATTCTGTAGTATCGCCAGACTATCTGCCAGCCCTAACACATTATTGGCAAAGAATTGGGATTAAGATAACGTATACTATATTGTATATAAAGTACTTTTAATAAAAAATGTTATGGATACTTATATTATGACCTTTGTCAATTATGAGGCTTTGGCCCTGCCGACCAGCAACACTTTAGCCAGCTCTATGGTGGAAAGAGCAATCCTTCAGGAAATGCTGGATCATAATTTGACACTAGCCGATTTTAACTGGTCGGGGGGATATAGTGTTGAAAATACAAGGTCATACTTAACACAACCATACAATTTTAAGGCTGTTGTGGAAATAAGGATGCCAATGGACTTGAGCATGATGAAAAGTCAGGAAAACATTTATCAATATTGTCTAAAAGCTTTACAGACCAAAAAAGTCCACTTAAGAAAAATTGAGCAGTTCGTCGAGACACATCAAAGTATTGTATGTCTTACCAGCCAAAATTAAAATGATTTGAAAGGCTGACACAAATTAGTAATAAAAAGAAGTCATGAAAACTATTGAAAAAATAATTATTGCCGCTGTAGTTGGTACAACCCTGATGACTTTGTACAGCTATAGAAAAGCCCAAAGAGAGAACTCAGAGTTTGTAGAACCAGTACTCATCAATAAATTAGTCGACAACTCAAAGCATCTTCCTGATATGCCGGTAAACCATCCTATAGGATGGCTGATGCACTATAGTATTGGAATAGGATTTGTCGCCGCCTATTGGCTCATCTGGCAAAAAGCACTGCACAAACCCACCTTTCTTAAAATTGCTATCATCGGGAGTGCAAGTGGCCTTATCGGCATAGTAACCTGGAAGTTACTATTTGCTCAACACGATAATCCGCCAAAGAATGACAGGGAAGCTTACTATCAACAACTATTTATTGCCCATATAATATTTTCTGCTACAGCCTTGGCAACCTACAAAAGACTAGATGATATGGAACGTAGTTCATTTAAGAGATACAACAGATAGATATGGATGAAATCTCTCAAGCACTCTTTTCAGCCTCCCGTCAAGGAAATGTCACTACTTATGTTTGCGACAATGTTTGTCCGTAATCAGATTGTGTGCTTGCTTTTAGAGATAGGTGCCAATAGAACAATTGAAGATTACAGAGGATTACCAGCACTTGATCTTGCTCAACAGCAGGGTAATATAGAAGAATATCCATACTTCAAGGACAGGGATCTAACCTTTATAAAAGGTTCGTTTAAATTAGGGTTCCTTGTTTTCCTTAGCGTTAATTATATAATAATATGGAACTCAACACAAACTAATTGCGGTAACTTTAAGTAAAAAGCAATTATGAATACGCAGATAACACTTTATGCACTTCAAAAATTTGAGCAAGGCAGGCATAACGAAACAGTCTATTATACAGAGTGGGACGATGTGCTTTATGATACCCGAGCAAGTCTGTTGATATGCCTGATGCAAATGGGACAGTAATTACTGAGTTTGAAGTAGAAGCGAGTGAACTCGAAGAAATTCGCATGACGGATACTGAATCCCTGGATGAATTACTGAGAAAAAGTACAACAAAAATTAAACATTATTTCAAATAATATGAGAACACTTGATATAGTAATTCGGTTGAACGGCCATCAGGAACAAATGGAAATGACTGTAGAAAAAAACACTAATTACAGCACTTTTTTTAATAGACTGCAAAAGGCAATTGATAGCCAGGCAGCAGATATTGTACATAAAGGTGACTATTTTCGATACGATCAGCACCTGCTTCCCAAAGATGATAACAATTTTGCCACCTATATATTGTTTAGGGACATAACCCTTAATGATACAGATAATGACCAGATGCTCTGGGCAGTTTTAAAGGAGTATATCCAAACTAATAAATTCCCCGAAGTAAGGGAAAAGAATGAGCATCATCAATTAATTGAGTTATCTTCTGTGGAAAGCATTGTTTCCAATAATACTACTATTGCCGAAGATATTGAAGAGATACTTATTCGTATTCCCGGATCAAGAGAACTACTGGAGTTTGATCCCTCCAGCAGCGAAAACAATAAAATACTTTATGACAAACTTGTTAAACTAATTTATGACAAGGAAGCAGAAATCATGTATAAGGGTCCGAAACTAATTTTTGCAGATAATAGAGACCTGTTTATTTCTCCTGACGATTTTTCAATTTACGTGTTATTCCGTTCCAAACGTGACTTTAACTATGAAAATAAGGATTTGCTATGGAGTAATTTAACAAGCGATCTAAAAACACACTCTTCAATAACAATGTATAGAGCTGCAAAGAATTATCAGGTTATACTTTTTACGCCTGATGAATAAATCTACTGGCTTCCAATACTTATAGTGAAGATGACGGGTAGTCAGCTTTGTCGAGGAGGCTGTAATGGGGTCATTCACTTTCCACCCGTTCGTGAATGATGTTAATCCTAACGTCGGCGCTATTATGCGGAAACCGATCAGCAACACGACATTTTACAAATAATGGAAGTTAGAGGGTTATATAATGGATGCCGGTTTGACCGGCTTCCATATTTTAGATTTAAAATGCTATTTGACTTATACCCAGCAATCCAGCACTACCTTAACGCAACCAGGTTCTTTATTTTTAAAATCTTACAGTTTTAGTACCTTGTCCTGTTGACTGTAAAATTGTGTGGCTAAATCATAGCATTGTTCTTAAAAATGCTTAAAGTATCCCTAATGTTTCATTAAAGGAATTGCAAAGAAAATAGGCAATGATGTAACTTTAATAAAAAATCCCATGAAGAATTTTTTACGAAACAATGCGCTATCCTTTTCTTTTCTGATGCTCTTTATAATTTGCATCATAGGGCAGGTAATCTTTGGAATTAAAGAATACAATAAGGAAATTACGGATGAGGGTGGTGCAGCGGTAAGTCTTATACAATATTTATCATCCGGGCACTTCTTGCAGTCCACCTTTGAAAACTGGGAAAGTGAGTTTCTGCAGATGGCATTTTTTGTGATTCTTACTATTTTCCTTATGCAAAAGGGCTCCTCGGAAAGCAAGGACTTAGATACTAAGGAAGAAGTTGACCGCGAACCCGACCCAAATCGTAAGGATGTACCATGGCCTGTAAAGAGAAGCGGATGGATCTTGGGATTATATAAGCATTCACTTACTATTGTGCTTTTGCTATTATTTTTACTCAGTTTTGCAGCACATTTCTATGGCAGCCTCAAGGATGAAAATACCCAGCTGGCCTTAAAAGGAAAGCTTTTAGAATCTGCTTCAGATTATGTAGCTGATTCGCGATTCTGGTTCGAATCCTTCCAAAATTGGCAAAGCGAATTCCTTTCGGTGTTTGCCATTATTGTACTGTCAATTTACCTGAGGCAAAAAAGGCTCACCACAATCAAAGCCCGTGGACGCCCCACATTATGAAACCGGAGAATAAACAAAATATAATATGCTTCAAATATCGTATTGCAATGCAGTAAGGAAATAGCTGAGCAAGGTCTGGAAATCGCCTTTATCCCATACGGCGAAGTATTGCGTGGAACTGCGGAAGAAATTATACTCCAAACAATCGATCGGGCTGCCGAACTGATCATCGGACAACTAACTAACACATAAGTAAAATAAGATTCGACTATATAATATCGGTGATTGCCTGTGGCAGATCATCAAAATATGTTTGTCATACTGGTATTTTACCTTAGGTTATCTTTCCCAATACCTATAAATGATTTTCTGCATCATACAATATAGTTTTGGCTGTCGCATTCATAAGGGCATTGCAAGTAATAATAGCCGTTATCATGATAATATATCTGATTTAGCCTGCTGTACATATTTTTTTAGTGCTTTCACGACTGAATCTTCTAAGGATTCGATAGTGTGATTTTAAAGCTGCGAAAAAGCTAGGGTTTTCAATATATGGAATATTGAATTCCAGCGCTGTTTCCTTTACGATACTACTGATTTTGCCGTAATGAGTATGACATATTTTAGGAAAGAGATGATGCTCGATCTGACGGTTCAGTCCACCCAGTAAAAAGGAGACCAGCCTGTTCTGTGCCGCAAAATTGGCTGTAGTATGCATTTGGTGCTCCGCCCAGGCTTCCTCCATATTTCCACTCTTAGAAGGTACAGGGAATTCAGTCCCCTCCACCACATGGGCAAGCTGAAATACTAAACCCATAGTCAAGCCCTGGGTTAGATGCATTATCAAAAAGACAATTAGGAACTGCCACCAGGATACACTTAGTACAATAAGGGGCAAAGCGATAAAAAGAAAGTAATAGAGTAACTTATAAAAGAAGAGGTTGAAGTATTCTATTTTGGGATGTTTTACTGCGGTCTGCCCTATCCTGGCCTGAAAGAATTTCTTAAAATCCTTGCGAAAAGCCCATGACAATGATGCCAAGCTATACAGCGGGAAAGCATACCAGTGCTGAAAACGCTGTACTTTATTTACAGGATCCTCTTCAGATAATCGTATCAATCCAGATGCTACCTCAATGTCTTCATCGTGACCGGGAATATTGGTATAGGTATGGTGTACTCCATTATGAGTTATAGACCATACATAAGGACTCGCTCCTAATAAATGAAATACACCACCAAGTAGTGCATTAACAATTTTATTTGACGAAAAAGCCCCGTGGATAGCGTCATGGCAGATATTAAATCCTACAAAAGCACTGAACACACCAAGTAGGGCTCCTATTAGCAAAAGGGGCCAAAAGCTGAAAATATTGCTTATAAGAAGTATATATAGGCAAAGGAAGCCTCCAAGAAAGATTAGGGTTTTTACCCACATCATACCGTTTGCATTTGGCGATAAATTGCTTTCGCTGAAATAGCACTCCACTCTTGAACGGACCGTAGCCATAAAGGGAGATTTGGACTTGTTATTAAATTTTAAACGGGTGTACATAATAGTTGTGCTGCTGCATATTCAGTAATCGGGGGTATCTGTTACACTATGATTAAAGAGAAGGGAATTCTATATTATCGGAAAACCGTAATTTTTTCGGAATGCCTGCTATATTGCTGCAGAAATAGGTAAAGAACAAAAAGCAAGCCATAATATACATGATACCATATATTTAACATGATCCCAACAAGCTAATATAATATCTTCATTTAACATTTTTTAAATCCAACATGCCTTTTTTTAAGATACTTTATCAAAAGCTTAAGAATGATTTATATCTACAGACATTTACAAACCAGTAACTTGCCTTATAAATAAATAGCCATTTAAAAAAAGTATTTATTATGAAAAGTCAAACAACAAATGACTCTGAAACAAAAGGGTCTACGAGAAAAGTAGCGCCAAAGTCAAGCGCTGCTGAAGGTCTTAGGGAATTATTTATTGACGAGCTTAAGGACATCATCTATGCAGAGCGCGCTCTTGTTAAAGCATTGCCCAAAATGGCTAATAATGTCCAAAATGCAAACCTTAAATCTGCTATTGAGGAACATTTAACCCTCACTATGGGACATGTGGATCGTTTAGTTCAGATTTTCGGTATCCTTGAAGAGACTGATCGGGGTAAAAAATGTGAAGCTATGGAAGGACTTATTAAAGAAGGTGAAAGTATCCTAGAAGATACTGAACCTGGACCTGTACGCGATGCCGGCATTATCTCTGCTTCACAAAAAATAGAGCACTATGAAATCGCTTCATATGGAACGCTTGTTGCATTTGCTAAAACATTAGGTGAAGATGATGTGGCAGCATTACTCAAACAAACACTCGCAGAAGAAAAAGATGCCGATCAAAAATTAACTGAAACCGCTTATAACAGTATTAACTTCGAGGCATCAAATAAGGTTTAAAAATTATACTCCAAACAAAAAAATCCTCACTAGTAAAACTAAGGAGGATTTTTTCTATTTACAATTTATCTAATTAAAAAATTGTGTATACCTGCATTGCATAACACTTGGTAATTTGATTGTTATGCCAACAAATAATTATCTATAAGTAACTTAATTTTTTTAAGTAGGGATACGTACCAATCCCCTTTTATAAGAGTTCCGAAAAGTTTTCTTAATTAGCAAAAACTTAGGGATTTAGTCGTATGTAAATAGGTAACTTTAAACTTTACAAACTGACTTGCAATATGAAAAAAATGTCTTCGCTGTAATCTGCCTATGCAAAAAAATATACAGGAGTAAAAAAGCGTCGTAGTTTTTATTGTACTAACTGCCAAAGACTTTATTAATGAAAAAAGAAAAACCTTACATAGGATGCTCAAGCTATACCACTTTATCATGGAAGTACTTATTTTATCCCGAAGAACTATCTAAAAATAAATGGTTTGATTATTACTGTAAGCATTTTAATACATACGAACTCAATTCCACATTTTACAGGTTCCCTACAGTAAAAACCCTGTCAAATTGGTACAATAAAACGCCAGAAGATTTTATGTTTAGTGTGAAGGTGCCTAAACTTATTACTCATATTCACAAGTTTGAAAATTGTAAAGAAGAAATTGCAAAATTCTATGCTATATGTCATGAAGGACTACGAGATAAACTGGGTTGTGTGCTTTTTCAGCTACCGCCAAGTTTTAGTTACACAACTGCAAAACTCGAATTAATAATAAATTCATTAGATCCTGGCTTCAAGAACGTAGTAGAATTCAGAAATGAAAGTTGGTGGAGGGAAGATGTTTTCAAAACAATCAGAAAAAAAAATATAACATTATGTTCTGTCAGTTACCCTGGTCTGCCTTCGATTATTCTACAAACTGCAAAAATCGGTTATGTACGCATGCATGGCAATCCAAATCTATTTTATTCAAAATATGATATAGAGACAATTAATACTCTTAAAAAAGAAACAGCAAATAAATACTTCGAGGAGGTTTATATTTATTTCAATAATACGGCTTCTACTGCTGCAATAATCAATGCTTTGGAATTAAAAGAACTAATCAAAATCCATAAGTAACATAAAAAGGAATAATTTATGAGATATGATGCCTCATCACAACTATGTTAACTTAAGACAAAAGTGGAAGCATTTATTTAGTTTTCCCCCTATAATACCTTATCTTCACGTTTCACTAAAAGTTAGGTATGGAAAGAAAAATAAAAATTTTTATGATCGATGATGACCCGGATGATCGTGAATTTTTTCAGATTGCTCTTGACATGACGGGCATCCGTTATACTCTCAAAACTGCAGAAAGTGCAGTTGAGGCTTTAAATATATTTCCGGAATTTTTGGAACTCCCGGACTATATCTTTTTAGACTTGAATATGCCACTGATATCCGGAATACAATTTCTCCAGATTTTCCGTGAATCTGCTGATCTTAATAAAGTTCCTATAATCATATTTTCAACCTCTTCCTATCATAAAGATATAGAGGATACAAAAGCTCTTGGAGCATCACACTTTTTATCCAAAACCTCCGATATTGACAGACTATCAGAAGTAGTGGTTAGTATCCTTAAAGGAAATGATCTTCCATTTATTTTAACCTAATCCCTTTACCATGATAAATAGTACTAATTCGCTTCTACCCCAAGGCGAACAACTGTATAAAAAAATGATCGAAGAGGTTCAGGATTATGCTATCCTGCTACTCGATCTTGATGGCAATGTACAGAACTGGAATATAGGAGCTGAAAAAATTAAAGGTTATAAAGAAGCTGATATATTAGGGAAAAATTTCAGTCTGTTCTACCTGCCAGAAGATCGGGCTTCAAAGTTACCTAAAACACTGATAAATAGCGCTACTTTAAATGGCCGTGCCACACATGAAGGATGGCGGGTTCGCAATGATGGTAGTACTTTTTGGGGATCGGTAGTAATAACTGCCCTACATAGTGATGATGGAGATGTCATCGGGTTTACAAAAGTAACACGTGACCTTACCGAACGAAAGCTTGCCGAAGAAGAAAAAGCCCGTGATACCAGAAGTATAGAATTGCAAAATAGACAGTTGGAAGAGTTTGCCTATATTACTTCACACGATCTTCAGGAACCCATCCGGAAAATACAGACGTTTATTAATCTAGCAAAAAAAAATACAGATGATAAGGAACTACTCAATAATTATCTTGATAAAATGAGTATTTCAGCTGATAAGATGGTTTCTTTAATAAAAGATATTCTTAATTTTTCAAGGTTATCGTCTGACAAAAATCAATTTATATCTGTAAATCTAGTGGATATACTGACCGAAGTTATTGGTGAACTAGACCTGCTGATAGAGGAGAAAAAAGCAATAATCACAGTTTCATCTTTACCTGTCATAGATGCAATTCCGATACAAATGAATCAACTTTTCAATAATTTGATACACAATGCTATTAAATTCAATAACGGCTACCCTTCTATCGTAATTCAACATGAAATAGTGAAAAATGATACAGGTCAATACCATTTAATTACAATATCAGATAATGGAATCGGTTTCGATCAGCAGTATGCAGAAATTGCTTTTAAGCCTTTTAAACGGCTTACAACAAATCATTCCGGCACTGGCATAGGATTAGCGCTTTGCAAAAGAATTGTTGAAAATCATAATGGCACTATTTCAGTGGCTTCTGTCTTAGGAGAGGGTACAATTTTCACCATTTTATTTCCCGCTTAGCGCTGATAGGATAAACCATCGTTTATTGAATCTTTTGTAACAACCTGATTGTTTGATAATTGATAACTTAAATGAAAAGGCTAAATAAAGTAATACTTTCATTATCCGTTATTTAAATTAATGGAGATCCACTATTAAAAGTGGCTAATGTAATGCTTATCCGAGAAACGTTTTTCATGAGTACAGAGACTGATTGTTCTAACAATTATCTAACGTAGTTTTTGATTTTTTATCGTTGACAATTTTATTTTTTTTGAATACAGCAGACAGATATATACCTTCCAAAACTTAAAAATAGAATACTTTTTTATACGTTTTTAATAAAACGCTAAAAACACTGTTGAAACTCCCAACCAAAAACAGACGTTACCACAGGAAAGGAATCCTGTACATTACTCCTTTGGTAACTGATATCCCTGAAGTAATAGCCAACCTACTTAAATAAATTGTAGATCATATTACTCCCTACTGTGTCTAATCTGTGGTTAAACCTGCTCATATCGAGCATACGTACATAACCACCATCATTAAAACGCAGACCTAAAGTATCCCTACTTTGCTCATTATGAACGCGTAGTCTGTCTTGAAAGAAATTTTCAAGTAAATATTTCTTCCGTGATCAAATCGCTCTGCAGCCAATTGATGAGACAAAAATATCCTTCTATGCCATCTTTATTTGGATCTGACTTACTTGAATTGCTTTCAAAATTGTATTTTTACTATAATTCCAACCAGAGTATCATTCATAAATTTAACAGGTGTTGTTGTGAATTGCTTTGAAAATTATAACCTATGCGCTTTCAAATCAAACTTCGATTTTACAGGAAAACAGTACCGGCATATATGAAAACCGCAGGTGCTTTTTGCATCAGCTTTTTCTATTTATTGACCCTGTGTCAGTGTAATAGCCCAACTCAAAAAGAATCGGCGGCGGTGGCGGCTGAAACAATATCGGAAATTACAGCGGTTAAATCGCCTTTGCCAACTGCTAAAACCAAGGATAGTATATCAATAAATGTAAACCAAGAGACGCAGGCAATAAACTGGGCCACAATCAACACTGATTTTATAACCACTTGCCTGAATCCATTTCTGGCTTCGAAAAAGATTAAATCCGACTGTACTCATTGTGATAAAATCATGTTCAGCTTTTCTTTTGTTGTAGATGGTAAGGGAAAAATTCAAACTATATTGAAGGAAGGGGAAAATATCAGTTGTATCAGAATGAGTGAAACAGATAAAAAGAATCTGGAAAAAGAAATTCTGATCTATTTGAAAAAGCTGGTTTTACCAGCTTCATTTTATAAAACTATTTATAAAGGCAGCCTGGGTTTTATACTTAAATGTTAATTGAATCTTAGTGTATTGGCGTTGTTCGATTAGGGTAACGGTAAAAAGTGTTAGGAAAAAAACTGGTTTGGCTATTCATATTCATAATGCGATGAAAATAAGATACCGGGTATTTAAAGATTTTAGTAAGCAAGAAGTGCAGCAATTAAAGGTATTGGCAATAGATGTAAAGCAAGGTTTTGATGCCTTTCTAGTCGATGCTGACCATGCTAAACTTGCGGAAATAAAGAGCGTCATTGCTGAAGAATGGGAAAGTTCCATTAGTTTGGAAACTGAATTTTCTGAGAAAGACAGGTGCGGCTCTTCGTTTCTACATGTTTACCCTGCAAAGTTGTTGGGCTATCCCCAACCGGAATCGGCTGGATGTGAATTTCCTTTTGACCTGTATCCTTATTTCAAGGATGTTTTTGAAATTAAAAATACAGATCCGGAATTTGGCATGTTGAAAGGCCGACAAATAGGAAGTTATAAATTGAAAAAGGAACCGAGCTGGGACAGCTCGTCCATTGGTTCCGCATTCTGGATACAAGATTCAATCTTTGTTAAACCTGAAGTTTATAAAGCCATATTTGAACCCTTGGGGATAAAATCTCTGCCTGTATTGGAATATAAATCACATAATGTATTGAAAAGCGTATTGCAGTTGGTCCCCCAAGGTATATCTGATGCTGATCTGGATATTAAAGCAGAACATATCAATGAAATAGAAAGTATTGCAGGCTGGGAAATCAACAAATACATACTGAACGGAATTGGATTTTATCCAGATTTTAAGTCGGCACCTGGTGACCTTGATTTTTTTGAGACTAAAGAGTTTTTTGGAGCGGGAGGCTTTACCGTCAGGGCCACAATCATTTCTCAAAAGCTATATCAGCTGCTGGTAAAAAATAAGGTCAAAGGTTTAAGTTATGAACCGATGACCAGCTGAAATTTAATTGAATAGCAGTTGTGATCAGTAATCATCAAAAATAGAATGGATATAAAAAGCCTTTACGCTTCTTATGAAGCCCTGAAAAAATCTGAAAACCCATATGATACCATAGGGACTAAAATTGATCTGAAAGTTTTAAATGAACGATTACTAAACGACCCCGATCCTCAATTAAGAGGATACGCAGCCACAGCAATGCGGCAAATATGGTTCAAACATCCTAAATCTAAAGATGAGATTCTGAAACACATAAAGAAAGCAATTCCAGAAGAAAAGAAGGAGAAAGCGCTAGAGGGAATGATCATCACAGTTCAGGAACTATTAAAAAAGAAACTGGGTTTAAAGGAGTCTAAATATGGTGAAGTAACCGGGGATATAGAAGCATCAAAGGTTAAAACCATTACTGCGTTAAATAGCAGTGACCTTTAGTATTGATGAAATTTAGGATTTCAAAGACTAAAGTAAAAACATATCAATTTAGATATGACAGAACCAATCTTGTGTGCTATATCAAAAAGTTAAGCTAACAAAAAATGTTATTTAGATTGCAGTCCCTCGCTGCTGATCTTCAGACCAAGTTCATGTTTCGTTGTTAAAAGTGTCCCTTCGCTTCCCCGTGCATCATAAACCTGATGCTGAGAAAGAACAGATGTAATGAATGATTTCGTCCTTAGTTTTAGATAACCCATCAATATAGATTGTTTTAATTGCGTTGCCATACTTAAATTTTATATACGTAGCATCATATACACCTCTTTCTCCATTATATTCTTCGGCACAAACCATATTATGTATCCTATGCCATTCATAAAAAGAGTTCTTATGAGTAATCCCCGCTTTGTTAATTTTTAATATCGGTTTTTTACGAATATTGTATTTATAATTCCATAGATATCCCACGATAATAACCACTAAATTAAATAAGAAGAGGGCGAGAAAACCTACATCAATCAGATAAAATATAACAGAGGCAAGGCATGTAGAGAAAAAAATACAGCCAAAAAGGGTTTCCTGGGCAAGCACAATGAGCTCCTCTCCTTCGGTAACAGCCGGGAACTTTGAAAACAACTTAATTGTAACTTCGTTATCAAGCGGGTCTATACTCGCTTTTTCAGCATCTTTCTTCAAGCAGTTTCTTTATACCTATTACCAAACCTTCAATTCAGTGCTACCGGCCGGCCGGTATAAAATAGCTGGTTTTTCATCGCCATCTGTTCCGGCTTCTGTATCATATTCAACTCTTAGCATGTCCTTCTTATCTTTAGCCGTCCTTAGAAGCACTAATTTCCCGCCAGCAAAAAATACCATCTCATAATTTGTTATCGGATGTACTTTTCTATTTTTAACATCCAATCTTACTCTGCTAATATCAGCATTGTCACTTTTATCTGCGGCGATCAGTTCCTCTTTAGTTGCATATAAATAGGTGCAACTTTTTAAATCACTGTATTCAAATTCTTTTGCAAAAGACAAGCCATCACCTTTTACTAAAAGCTCCTTAAATTGCTGATATTTTTTTACCACTTTTTGTTCTATGTCTGCTATATTTTTTAGCTCCTGAGCCTGCTCCAGATCCTTGCTGAAATCGAAGGGGACCTTTGCTTCAAAAGGTATCTTTATTTCAAAGTACTTTAATTTTCGGTCGCCAATGTCTTCAGGTAACTCAGCGCTGGCCAAGACACGATGGGTGTCTACGCCATCCTCTTTATCTGCAGCATACCGTACTTTTAAATCAAGGTCGGCATTTGCGGCAATATACTCCTCTCCCTCCTTCGGAAACACCTGTACAGTAACTGTTTGCTTACCAGATTTTGGAATGTAGTTATTTAAGTAAGGGGCCATGCTTTCTCCATCGTTCTCGTAAAAAGTAAGCCAATGCGGAATGTCATTACACAAAACCAATACCCTGCAGTTGTTCTTATTTACCTGTAGAGAATAAAGCGGTCGCTTATCAAATTTCTTTATTTTATCATACATTTTGCTTTGAAATTCTACGATCTCTTTTTTATTTTGTTTTCCTTTTTCTTGTGCACAACTATTTATGATAACTATCAGAAAAAGCGCTGTTAATAATTTATTATAATACATAGTAATAATCTATTGGCGCCTTCCTTGTGGCATTGATTGCAAACCTCAAATCGTTTTTCGGAGTGCCATTGGTGGCTAGGTTCACAATCTCGTACAATGTTTTATCCAGATAAGAGTCTAGATCCTGTCCGCGGTCTATTAATATCGTCGGACTGTAACCACTCACGACCTGAAAGCCATGATAACCATGATTTTGCGCCAGCTCAACTTTAGTCACCAAGCCGGCGAGATCCTGAACCCGGTCATTCCCGTAACCAAAAGAAGCAGTCAGGGTTTTACCCACAAAATCCCTGCTATTGTCCAGGTTAATTAAACTCGGCAATCCAATTTCATCATGATTGAACCGCAGTTCAAAATAATGATGCTGGTTAAACTGCTGCTGTAGCTGAAAGGAATTAAAATGCAGAATCTGCTTATCTTCTACATTGATTTTTACAATCATCAAATTGAATATTACGATTAATTACCAGCATTATTGTTTCCAGATCTGAATATGGTCTATTACCTCATTCATTCCATTTAGTGTCTCTCTACGGATCAATTCGACGGAGCTTAAATGATCGTTTTGATCGAGAAAGTAAGCTGCATTCTCCTGGTAGAAATAATGATCAAATTTATCCTCATTTGCCAGGGAATCGAAATGTTCTTTTATCAGACCGGTCTTACCCAGATCAAAATCTTTGGAAATCACAACAGATTCATTCTCGGAATTATAATCAAAATATGCGGTAACGGGAATCATCAAATCGGGAAAGAGAGAAGACCTTACCTCATGTTCCGACAATTCAGCTCCCTGAATGTGGAAACGGTTATAAAACTCCGAAAACAAGCAATTAAAGAATAGAGAGGACTTTAATGTGTCTTCATATTCAAAGGCATTGCCATAAGCCAGTTCACCACGCTCCTTCAACGCCTCTAATTCTGCTGTTTGTGGTTCCTTTGCTATGGATTCTTTTAAAGAAATCCATTTTTGTTTTAGCTCAACGACATTTTCCAGCGCTTTTATTGAACCATTCTCTGTCAGCCTGATTTGCAGTTCTGATGTGATATTCTGATACCGGGTATTGTACTCCAGCATAGCTGGAGTTAGTGTCTCCGAAATTATTTCCGGCAATGAGAGCTGAATGATCTTAATGTTAAAAACAGAGGCTCCGGAAGAGCCTTTTCCAATTAACTTCAGCTCAAAATCCATTGCTATTTCATACTCGTCAAGAAGGTCCTCAGCGATAAGATCAATGAATTTTAAGGAATGTAAAGCCCTATAAGAATAAACAATACCTACATTTTTGTAGTTATATATTTTGGAATACATTTTAATTCTGTGTTTTATATTTTGGCGGATACAATAGCGGGAAGAGCGCGATAAACAAAAGTGCAATTCCATAAATGAATAATGGAATGAAAAGCCAGAACCAGGTATTGTAAACCTGTCCTCTTACCGTTGCATTTTCCGACAATATTTCTTGTGCATTTACCTTAGCTCCGTATATTTTTGTACATGACTTTAGTTCCGGCCATAAGATGTTATACCGACTGTTTTCCTTATAAACACTCTCTTTATTCAGATCAACAACGCTTTTTTCCTGAATTTTAAATGAAAGCTGAGCGCCCACCTGAAAGTCGTCCTTTCCAAATCTCCAGTTTTCAAATATACTTGCATCTTCCAGCAGAAACGTTCTTTTATATTGCTTCAAACGAATGTAATAGTACCTTGACTTACCACTATATTTTCCCACTCCACCACCTTTCGAGCCAACCAGAACCTCCGTAATTGTTCCACTTACTTCTTTATCATCTAAAGTCTTACCAATTGCGATATACTGCCAGGTAAAAAAGATCAAAATGATCACTAAGGACAATCCACCTTGAATACAAAGCCTGGAAACAGAGTCCAGGGGAAAAAATATTTTGGACCAAATCAGTGCAAAAAAATTAGTTTTATCTTCTTTCATTATTTTAATACGGCTACGGCATTCAATCCTAGTTTTTTAATTACTTCATTTTCCCAACCTTCTGCTCTGGCATCAATTGCATTATTTGCGGCACTCTTACCCACACTATTTG
The DNA here is from genome assembly GCF_004028155.1 of Flavobacterium cerinum. Classification (GTDB taxonomy): domain Bacteria; phylum Bacteroidota; class Bacteroidia; order Flavobacteriales; family Flavobacteriaceae; genus Flavobacterium; species Flavobacterium cerinum. The sequence continues at coordinate 272,093 of NZ_SBII01000005.1, forward strand.
CAATACCAATGATCACCCCAACGGCCCAACTTTTTAAAAATCCTCCCACTACACCACCTAGTTTAGCGCGAAAGACCTTGTTTCGTTGTGCTTTATCATTCAACGCATTATTTCTGGCATTATTGGCTGCATTTTGTTTTGCCTGAGCGATGGCTTGTTCCCGCTTTAATGAGGCATCTTGCCTTGCCTGTGTTCTGCGCAAGGCAGCATCTCTTTTACTGGACTTATTGGCCTGACTTCTTGCATAATCATCTGCAGCTTTCCCCGTCAACTAAATCAACATTTATAAAAAAAGGCAAAAATTCTTCTGATTCCCATTCTCCCTCTTTTTCCAAAACACGATGAAGATTAGAAGGTAAATTCAACGTATAAAAGTCTATTTTGTTTATTAGCATACCTAGTTATTTAGAACAAAAAGAACTTGCATTCTTCGATTGTCGCAGGATAATTAAAACTGTTTATATATTCATAGTCTAATCCTTTTTTAAGTTCGTCTAATTCCGATTTATCTATTTTTTTTGAAATAAGGATTAAAAATGAACCAAACGCATCATATACAATATTTGCGTAGTCAGTAGGCGAAATATCCTTATCCATCTCCTTAGAGACCACTCTTATGTTGGCAAATTTCAGATTGCCTTGCTGATTAAATTTCGGCTCAGGTCTAAACTTATTGCTATCTGTATTAAAGGGTGAATCGGTGAAAAATTTATGGATTTCCGGATTAAATTTATTTAAATCTAACGTCACACTATAGTTGTATTTATCATCAACCATTATCTTCTTTTGAACCAATAAATTATCAAAAATATATTGCCACAAGTATTCTCTTACTTTGGAAGAAAGTTTAGGACTTTCCTCTAACTCAGTCTTCTTTACCATTGTACGCACTTCTACTTTTTGCATTTTCTCGATTTTTTAATAATGACCTTTTTTTTATCCAATCTTACTTAAATTATGTCCTCAGAACCCCAGTTGCAGGCTATAACTATATTTATCACTAAATATAGGTGATGTATAAACATTGCCCTATACAAGAACCATATTTGTTTAAATTTAGTTTATTTTGGCACACAATAAATATCTTTACCAACAGTTAGGTACTTACCATCAGTTCCATCATAAGTTTTTGCTGCAGTTGGTAAGGCATAAAAATTCCGTTCAGCAACATCTGCCGATAAATTTCTAGTAATAGAAGTTCGATAAACTTTTGCAGATGTCTTTTTTATCCATTTAAAGATCTCTTTTACCCATTTATCAGTATCATCTCTGCAGTAAGAAGCAGCTAACCTCCCATTCATCAGACAGTTTTTATGGTAGCTTGAAATTTTTGAACGTAGCAATTGTAAAATACCTTCTCCTGTATTTGCAAAATGATAATATCCACCTATTTCAACGACATTCTTTTCATAATTTGAAAGTGCCTGTAAATTTGCATTTAGAATAACCACTTCAGACAGAAGAGCTTCATCAATACTTTCAATTATTTTCGGTTTATTGGATTGGGTAGGCTTTGTGTCAATTAAAACAACTTCTGATAATTTTTGCAGATACTCCATAAAAAGTTTATTGTCATCATCAGTCATAAATATACTTACATCTTTTACTAAATTTTTATTCATATAGCGCCTCCTTATTAACCATAGTACGTATTTCAACTTTTTGCATTTTCTATATTTTTAACTGATGGGTTTAAACCCTAAATCTATCTGATCTAAACTGTTATTGTTTCAATTCCTGAAACAACTTCGTTAGATGAGATAATAATTCCTCAAAAGAACTTCTCGAAGTAGTTACAATGCTAAAGGTTTCTGCTTCAGGGTCAACATTTAGACCGCCAACAAGGTGTTGGTCCATTTTTTCAATTTCCTGCATTAAAAATTCCGTCCAGCCATATCCATTTTCATCAAACCCTTTTGCAGAAACAATTTTATTTAATACTACAAATCCAAGACTATCAGGACTAAATTGGGAAGAAAACAAAATATCACCCTCTTCTCACGCCCCCTCAACTAAATCCGAATGGAAAAAAAGGTGTAAATTCTTCTGATTCCCAACCTCCTTCTTCTTCAAGAATATGACGAAGATCAGAAGGTAAATTTAATGTATGAAAGTCATTTTTATTTAGGGGCATAGTTATCTTATTTAGAATATAATCCTTTTTTTCAATTCATCTAGTTCCGGTTTATATGTCCACTACCTGACCACTGCCTCAATCTTTTGAAAACATTGAAAATACTTAACAATACGTTTTAAAATTATTTCCTTTTCACTATCATCTATTCTCGTTCCGTCGTCCCACCTCTGTATAGATGTCTTAAAAACACTTCCGTTTCTTACCTGAATTTCAACAATTACCGCTATATTTTTTTTCTTATCAAAATAAAACAACTCCTCACCTCTACCAAGAATTTTTATTCTATACCGTTCTTTAAGATTATCTTCAATCATTGGGGCTGATGTAACCTCTCCTTTCAACTCATCGATGTATTCCTTGTTCATAATTAATGATGTTTTATATACCCGTTTTTTGCTAAGATCTTTCTCTGTATGGGCCACACTTTTTAGCACACGTTGAAAATACTAGTATCTCCAGAAGCTCCCAGCATCAATCTCTTTGTATGGCTTTTGTAGGACAATTGACCCAAGCCTTGGAACACCTTCGGTAAACAAGTTAGTAGTAAGTTATATTGCATATTTCCAGAATTGCAATCCTGCCGCTCCAAATTCTTCCTCAGCAAACTCTAGAAATTCATTTCTTACATTATTTCTTTTCGCGTAAAAAGCACTGCCAAGTCCTCGAATAAAATGAGTAAACGAGTCAGCAATTTTGATCTCAGTTCCAAAAGATATTTCTGGAGATACACCATAAACAGCACCATTATCTGGAGATAAAAGGGCCGTAAATGGATCACCTAAACCTATTACAATGAGATTCCTTTTTTTGATGTCATTATACCAGTATTGATCTTTAGAATTTAATTCCTCCAATTTTTCGAAATAATTGTCTTCATATCCGAATTGTACATTTTGTATAGAAAAATTCCCAAAGTCATATTTACAGATCAAATCCACAAAGTCCTTAGGTAATTTCTCTATTTCTAGCTCATCCATTAAACTATTAACATTTTTTTCATCTGCATCATTGCCTTTTAATAGTAAATCATCGACCATTTCTGGATCAACATCTTTGAATTCCGTGTTTAAGAACTCTAGCAGTTTTTCAATTGTTAATAATTTCATTTTATTCTATTTAGTGAAGATCTGATATTGCATCAGCAGTATTCTAAAATATCTCGCAGATTGTTAATTCCTGATTATAAACGTTTTTACTTCAAAAGTATTTACTTGTGTCACCCCTTATACTTTTGTATTACGCAACCATGGGGGTGCTTTCAGTTCAAATATTATCTTTGAATTTTTAACTACAGCCTTTAACCCCATAGTTTTAATCGATTTCATTTCGGGGGGAGTACTATAAAATTCCTGTAAATAGAGCAATGCTTTATGACTTGATATTTTTATCACATCATCGAACAACTTTGTTTTGTCTACTTTTAAATATTCCATCACAAACCATATAACTGATAAGTAAACAATATTCTCTCTTGGATCCAAACTAAAGTCTTCAATTGACTGCAAGGTTAAAGCAATTTCAATGTATTCATGTTTTTTTTCATTGTAAGCAAGCTCTGCTAACCCTTCAGATAGAGAAAGAATCTTCAAACTACATTTTGTATCAACAATTTCTTTTCTTATAGTTTCTCTTTCAATCTCATCCCCTTTTGTATATATATCAGCCAGTCTTTTGACATCTTTAAAATTAAAATCAGTAGCTATAATTAATGAGATAAGTTTTTTAGTATATTCTATATTACCCATAACAAAGTCTTTAATTATAAAATTCCAAGGTCTTTTTATTTAGTATTCAGCATTTTCTCTTAAAGTAAACGTCTTTAATCTCAAAAGCACAGTAACTGCAAGATTTTTATTTTTACGACATTTCAAATAACCCCTACTGTATCCCTTTTTTTTTAACCTTTCGTAAGTTTCTTTTCCCAAAAAGCGGTTGGCAGACTTATAGTAATCGAACTGTAAATTCGTACATGTAGTGTACACATAATATTCCTTAATTCTTAGATTTAAAAAAGGAAAACTTTCTACTAAAAGTATAATATACCTGTTTCTACAGATTCAATATTTCATTTTTAATCAGGAACATCTGGAACCAGCCACCTTTCCCGGGTCTGTGTTAAATAATTTTGATTCTCACCATTGTACGTTTTTGCCGCATCGGGCCATACCAAAAGCTGCTTCTCGGGCACATCCGCTTGTAAATCCCTTGTTCTGGACACTAAATAAACCTTTCGCCCGTATTGACCAATTATTTTAAAAACCTGTTTAACAAAATTAGCTGTCAATTCATCATTAACATGATAAGATCCACTAACATAGCCGTCTTTTAGACATTCAGTGTCATATCCTGCCACTTCAGAAGAGACATACTGTATTAATCCTTTGCCAATTATGGGAAACCCAAAATGAGGTCCTTCCTGCAAATTCACCAGAGTTTTATAATCTTCTAATGAAAAGATATCTGTATTTAAAATTGATTTACCCTTGAATCCTAAGGAAAGGTCATCTATGAATTTTATCTCTTTGGAATCGCTTCGAGACGTATCAATAAAAAGAATGTTTTTAAATTGAAGTCTTAATAGATTCGAAAGTTCAATTTCGTCTTTTTTTGTAAAAAAAACTCCTAAACGTTTAATAAAATTACTTCCTCTTTTCATTTTTAAAAATATATAGGTACTTTACAGATTCGGGTTAGGAAATGAATTTTCATATTGGGAAATAAAAATCAAATGATCATTGATAAAAGCCATTAGCTCATTTCCACTCGCATTTTTCCTTAACATTTCAATAAATGTTAACTCGATTTCAATTTCTCTAGCGTAGTGCTTAGCTAAAACATGTTCTTTTTCTTCATAACTAATACCATCATCTATATTAAACAGATGCTGCGAAACAATGGTATTAATTGTATTAATTAATAAATCAATGCATTTAACAATATACTTTTCGCCTTTTTTAGCATGAAAATTCAGGAGATTTTCAATTGAAGATAAAACATTAGCTGCAAGCATAAATTCATCACAGCTCCCATATAAATCATCAAATGGTATTGAATTTAATTCATCTGTAAACCCCTCTATAGTTGACCTTTGAATATCAATATTACTTAACAATGACTCTTCAAGATATTTTATAATACCACTAATAAGCTCATAATTTTTATTTGGAAATTCTAACTTTTCAAGTTCAATTAAATGATCAAACAGTTCATATAATCCAGAGATTCTTTTAACACAAAACAGGCCAAAAAAGCTTTTGTCTTTTTCAGATAAAAGTCCCAATGAAAGTATAACTTCTTTATTTACAATCATTATTTAATCATTTTACTGTTCCCACTACACAAGCGGCCATTTATTATATCAATCTTAAAGAATGTCTTTTTAATCTTTAAAATCTTGCCAATCATCCCCAATATGATTACGAAAGTATCGCATACCCAACTCCAAATCCGGTAAATCCAGAAGTGTTTTATCCAAGTCAAGAATCTGTTCCAAAGACAGAACCATAGCATCTTCAACTTCAGAATCTTCATCTCCTAACATCTGTAAATCACCATCCGTATCATAAACCACTTCAGTTATCGGTGATTTTTGCTTTACCACAAAAACTGTTGTTATCACAGGTTTTGTCTTATCAAATTGAGAAATTGTCATATTTAATTTTTTTTATTTTTAAGCACCCTCCTTTAGACCTTATCATTCATGTTTTAATTATTCTAAAATATTAGCAGATCGTTTAAATCCTGGCAATAAACGTTTATCTAAATACAGTGGATCCTTATATAAACTCCATCGTTGTATACCGAGATACATTTCAAGCAGCATTACCCCTGCGATTGACTCCCTCATCATTTTTTCTAAAATATCCGGATTGGAAAGGTCAATGTTTGTTATATGAGTATCCAATTTTCCAATTACCGGCCATTTGCCCTTCTCGAGTTCTTCATAATCCATTCCGCAAACCAAAAAAGGTAATCTAAAGTAGTTTTCATCCTCTAATTTTTTAATTAAACTTTCTTTATCAGGAGACATAAAATCATAAAAGCTCCATACAGTATGGTATATGCTTTCTCCAAGTTCGCGTACTTCAATTATTATCGCAAGCCCAAACTGGTCATTGGTAAGCGGAATGGTAACAACCATTCCCTTTTCCGGTTTAATCCTGTTTCTTTTCATTTGCTTATTTTCCTACACACACAGCCGCTGTACGCTAATCTTTATCATTGATTTTATGAAACCTATTTAGTGAAAAACGCATTGATTTTTAAACCAAAAACCTGCTATAAATCCTGTTTTTGTGTTTTCATTTTTTATTAAGCAAGAAGGTTGTTGTATCAAAAGAGCTTGTTTTGCTAATGAGTGTAGAACTAATATATAACTATTTTAATCGTTTATGGTCTTTAAAGTCAGAATTTATGATAGTTTTACTGGGTGTTCAAGGAAACAAACCACGTAACAGATTACGATAATAGTTATATTTACCTGATAAATTGAGTTTTTGGTTTACCCCGAACAAATTTTATATTTCTGTATTTAAATAAACCGGATAACATACTTCATCTCATAATGGCACATGAATTCGCTTCCATATCGGAAGGAAAGCCTACATTTGAAGTTATAACGTTTCATCCATGATTAAAGTCGGTTTCTGCATTTCAATAATGTGTTTTTTGATTTCCTGTTCTCCTAAGCAGGAAGGGGTTAATATGTTCATTGCATCTGATGCAGATGTTACCCGTGATAATTTCGCTGACTCATTGCTGAAGAAAATAAAGCATTATCCGGAAGAGCCATACTATTTTCTGGAAATAAAGGATATTCAGGGTTGTACTTTTGAAATTTTGGTGAATGACGTTCCAACATTTAAATTTTTTCAGGAAGCACAGGTTAGTGCTGAGGTAGATGTTCAGCTGATGATCTTAAAAAGCGGGCCACAAAAGATTACCTATAAGTTATATCCTATAGGAAAGCGTGAAAATGGGGATGTTATAGATAAGCTACCGGATTGGACAAAAGTTGATCTTAATCTGTTAAAAGTTAACATGAAGAAGGATGATCCTTACATGAGCAAAGAGGTTCTTATTGAACATCACAGTTTAAAGCAGCCTGATGGCAAAACGTTTATTGCTGCAGGACAGAACTATTATGAACATAGTTTCACGTTTGATGCCCAGGTCGCCTATGAAAATAAAAGCTGGAGCACTAGCAAAGATCTAAGCAAAATGGATCAAAGGGAACTGCTTCAAAAAACAAAAGCAGCTTATCAGCAGGTGTGGAACATGATCAATGATGGAAAGACAGACGATTATTTTGGACTAACTTTTAAATCTCAGGCCGAAATTTGTCAAAGTGGCTATACAAAGCAGCAGGAAATCCTTGATGTAGTAAAAGATGAATTACTGCTTTTTGAGGACTCTTCTTTTCAGATGCAACCAATGGAAAACTATAAGATGGTGCTGTATGGAGACGGTAAGCTGGTATGCTTGGAACTGACAAGTTCTGATTTTCGTTTAAGAAAGGAATATGCGTTATGGGGTAAATATAAGAATGAAAAAGGGAATACAATGGCGAGGTTTATCAGTCTCTACCTCCACATTCCCGAAGGAAAGACCGCATTTCAAGCCATCCGGTAGAATATTAGCAGCAAGCAAATATTCGTCACAGCTTCCATACAGATCATTAAATGGTATTGAATTAATGACCTAAACTCGTCTACATTCCATCAGAATGGTAAAATACCCTCAGACAAACCAATAGGTGTATATTTCGCTGTTTTTTCAAATATTCCAAAATAGTTTTCCATGTAATTACTCAATCTTTTGAGAATTTTCCGCTACCAACTGGTAATGGGTCTTTTCACTAATTGCCAATTCACCAATAAACTCTCGTCAAAGAATTACAGCTCCTTTTTGTCCTTACTAATTGTTAAGCCGAATTCAGTAAAAATATAGTGCGCCTTTCTTTCAATTTTAGGTTCTTTGGCAATCAGTAATTCTATTCCAATTTCGTTTGTAAGATCAGTATTAAACATAGATATTTTCCCAATAAACACCTCCAAGTTAACATAAAGTTGAGTAAACTTTCCCTTATCAAATCTATACCCCATATCATCGTATTGAATTATATATTTAGACGACAAATCAATATCTCCTCTATGGTCAGTACTTATCAGTTCAAACAGTATTGATAAATCAACCCCAAAACGGTAATCACCAATACTTTCATAGGGTATAAAATTTAAATACTCCATATTTTAATCAGCCATATGTTTATAATTATACTCATTAGCGACCTCTTCATCATATATTAATATTTCAAGAAACTTTTCCTTTTCGAAATTTAAATAAAGATTTAAATTTAAATGAGCAAAATAGTATAAATCTCCTCTTCTGATATATTCATTTTGGCTTAAAAAAGAATCAACCATATCAAATGTCAAGATCTGCCCATCAAAAATAAAACTTTCTACATTTCTTACAGACAATGTTACTATTTCATTTTCTTTATTAAGTTCAAAGTAATACTTAATACCTTCCATCTCTTCCTGTAGACATCTTTTTTTCTGTTTCAGAAAAACGCCATTAATCCTTGTATTGCTTACAACCTCAATCATAGTTTAAAATGTTACGCCTTCTTAAAAGTAATGCTATTTATCTGATTTGATTTTATATGTTCAACAAAAAGCTCTGATACTACAACTTTGTTATCAAAGGAATTTCGTACAATGTTGTATATCATTCCATATTCTTCAAGGGGCTCTTTTTTTAGTGCTATTTTCGAAAATTTATATGAACCATCAACAGGATGTTTTACAAATTCACTTTTATCCAGATCATAACAGTCCACTCTGTTATAAATATTTATGGCCGAGTAACTATCACATATTTTATCCTTATAATTAAAGGTAGATCTAAAAAATTGGACTTCTTTCGGGAAATTCATATCAATAATATTGACTAATCTATCGGATACAAGCCAACCGCCGCCAACAGATTCGATAAGATCATAAGTTAATAATTTATCAAACTCTACATCACTATTTTTTGCATCGTTGTATTTTAAAGGAAATTTTGCCTCTTCACTAATAAATTTTCCAATAGC
>NZ_SBII01000006.1 GCF_004028155.1 Flavobacterium cerinum
TTTTGATGTGTCGCCATCTATCGATGGGTCATTAAACTTCTTGTTCTTTGAACGCTTCGAGATTGGAGCAACTTACAGACTGGATGACAGCTTTGGTGCTATGGTAAACTATGCAATTACACCAGGCCTACGAATTGGATATGCTTACGATCATATCATCTCAGATCTTAATGTAACAACTCCTGCATCGCATGAGATCATGTTATTATTCGATCTGAACTTCCCGAAAAAAGTATCCCGTTCACCACGTTATTTTTAACATAAAGCCAATTACAGATGAAAAAATTATATCTCTCTCTTAGTTTGCTTGCAACCATGGCTATGGCGGGGCAAAATAAAGACACCGAAACTGCCGATAAACTATTTGCTAAATTTGAATATGTAGATGCCGCAAAAGAGTATTTAAAACTGGCAAACAAAGGCAAAGATGTTTATGTTTATAAACAACTGGCTGAAAGTTACTATAACCTGTTTGATTCTAAGCAAGCCATACAATGGTATGCAAAGCTTATAGAGGCTAAACCGCAGGATGCCGAGACCTATTACCGTTATGCTCAAATGCTAAAGGCAGAAGGCAGGTATGAAGACGCAAATAAACAGATGCAGAAGTTTGCATCATTAGCACCTAAAGACCAAAGAGCAGTTTTATTTAATCAGGATCCTGACTATCTGCCAAAATTAAAAATGCAGACAAAGCTGTATGATGAAAAATTGCTGGACATCAACGATAAAAAATATGCTGATTTTAGCGGTTTTGTAACCAATGATAATACTTTCTATTTTGCCAGTACACGTAATACGGCAAGAAGAACATACGGTAGGAATGAAGAACCGTATCTTGATATTTACACAGCCACTTATAACTCCGATGGTAGTTTTAGTGAGCCAACACCGTTATCTGAACTGAATACAAAATGGCATGATGGCCCTGTAACAGTAACAGCAGATGGTAACACCATGTATTTTGCAAGTGAAAGTTTTAAAGAAGGTAAATTTGAAAAAGATACTCCCGGACAGAGAACAGGGCTTGTTTATCTTTTTAAAGCAACAAAATCTAACGGCAAATGGGGTGACATACATCCTGTGCCATTTAACGACAAACGTTGGTCTACGGGTAACCCGGCTATAAGCAAAGATGGCAAAACACTTTATTTTGCATCAAACAGGGAAGGCTCTATGGGAGGCAGCACCGATATTTGGAAAGTAGAGGTTACTGGCAACAATACATATAGCAAACCTGAAAATCTTGGTTCTAAAGTAAATACTGAAGGAAGGGAAAATTTTCCTTATATAACAGACGACAACAAGCTGTTTTTTGCTTCTGAAGGAAGAAAAGGTTTTGGAGGAATGGACATCTTTATGATTGACCTTGCAAAAGGCGGCGAAGCGATGAACTTAGGTTTGCCCGTAAATTCCCCTAAAGACGATTTTGGTTTTAGCTTTAACAATACTAAAAATATTGGTTTCTTTTCAAGTAACAAAGCCGGCATAGACAACCTTTACCTTGCTACCCCTATTTGTGGCGTAGAGGCGATTGTACAGGCAAAAGATGCTAAAACAGGTAAATTCCTGGCTAATGCTAAAATTTCTATCCTTGATGAAAGAAATAACGTAATCCAAACAACTATTGCAGATGCAGATGGTAAAGCAACTTATAGTGTAGATTGCGACAGAGCGTATGTAATACAGGTAGCTAAAGATGGCTATTTACAAAATACAGCTCCAATAGCTAAAACAAGGGAGCGTGTTAAAAACGTTTCTGTAGAACTGACTCCTATAGATGTACTTATTGTAGGCAATGAAATAAAACTTAATGAGATTTATTTTGAATACAACAAAAGTAATATAACTAAAGAGGGCGCTAACGAACTTGACAAACTGGTTCAGGTACTACAGCAAAACCCAAACATGGTTATAATGGTAAAATCACACACCGATAGCAGAGGTAGTGCAGAATATAACCTTGCACTTTCAGACAGCAGGGCAAAAGCAACAGTACAGTATGTAATCTCAAGAGGAATTGATGGCAAACGAATATCCGGGAAGGGGTATGGCGAAAGTGAGCCTAAAGTTAACTGTGGTGAAAACTGTACTGATGAACAGCATTCTCAAAACAGGAGAAGCGAATTTCTTATTGTTAAAAAGTAATAATCACAACTATTATTTTTTTTGAAGCAGCCTTTAGGGGCTGCTTCTTGTTTTGCAACACATTGATTTTCAAAAAATAAATGACGTTGGGACTGAAATTTTAAGAAAACCTTATTTTACATTTAAATAACACTTTCTTAATTTTGTTATACCAAAACAATTTATCTGATGCCATTACATTTGACAGAAATTGAACGTGTAAAGACCATTTCGAAAAAGGATTTTTATAACAAGTATGTAAAAAGGCAAAAACCACTAGTCATAGAGCAGCTCACACAAGACTGGCCTGCTTTTGAAAAATGGAATCTTAATTACATTAAAGAAATAGCCGGAGACAAAACTGTACCACTGTATGATGATCGGCCTGTATCTCACAAGGATGGCTTTAATGAGGCACATGCCAAAATGAAAATGGCAGACTACATTGACCTTCTGCAATCAAAGCCTACTAACTACAGAATATTTCTTTACAACCTCATGAAAGAGGTTCCTTCTTTACATAAAGATTTTAAATGGCCGGATATTGGTTTAAAACTTGTTAAACAATTACCTATGCTGTTTTTTGGGGGAGAGAATTCAAAGGTTTTTATCCACTATGACATTGATTATTCTAACATACTTCATTTTCATTTTAACGGAAAAAAACGCTGTATTCTTTTTGAACCCGATCAGACACCTTACCTCTATAAAGTACCCCATGCGCTTATATCTAGAGAAGATATCGATTTTGACAATCCTGACTTTGATAAATGGCCTGCATTACAATATACTGAGGGCTTAGTTACAGAACTTAATCATGGCGAAATGCTATATATGCCCGAAGGTTATTGGCATTACATGAAGTATGTAACACCCGGATTTTCTATGAGCCTCAGAGCTTTTCCAACAAGACTGATTAATATATCCAAGGCCGTTTACAATATCTTTATTATGAGGAATTTCGACAACTTAATGCGAAAGTATAAAGGCCAGTCATGGATTGATTATAAAAACAAACAAGCTATAATAAATACTCACAAAAACTTAAATCTGCCGGTATAAATAAAACCCCCTTGGTTATGGGATTCTTTTTACCTTTATCCCAGAATTATCAGACAATGTATAAATCGTATACGGTAGACGAAGCACAAAGAAAAATGGAGCATTACTGTGCTTACCAGGAACGCTGCCATGACGAGGTTATACAAAAACTAAAAACGCTGAACATGATTCCTCAGGCTATAGATGCAATTGTGGTACATCTGATTGATAATAATTTTCTCAACGAAGAACGCTTTGCCTGTAGTTTTACCAGAGGAAAGTTCAGAATAAAGCATTGGGGGAAAAGAAGAATTACAAACGAACTTAAGGCAAGGAATATTTCTAAATATAATATTGACCGTGCCCTTAAAGAGATCCCGGCTGAAGAATATTTGGAAACTTTTCATCTTATCGCCGATAAACAATGGGATATTGTTAAAGAAAGTAACATCCTGAAAAAGAAGAAAAAAGTGATGGATTATCTGCTAAGAAAAGGATATGAAAGTAATTTAGTACAGGAAAAAATATTCTCTTTTTGTTAATTTTTTTTACTTTCAACCGAATTATCGTCCCTAAAATTTTGTTAATTTGGCAGTGCCAACCCCAGAATACGTTTACAAAATTTAATGTCTTAATGCTATGGTAAAAAAACTACCCTTTGCGCTTGTATTTATCGCTGCATTATCATTTGGACAAACAAAAGAGTATGACTTTAAAGCTGCTGAATTAAAAACCAAAAAGCTTATTTACTCTCACCCGGACAGTGCTTTAACAATAATTAAAAGAACACTCTCTCAAAAAGGAAATGTCCACGATACAATTTATGGTAACACCTACAACCTGTACGGCATGTACTATGGTATGATAGGCAAACCGGATTCTACCATTTATTATTTAAAAAAATCACTAACTTATCTTGGCCGCTACCCTAAAAACAGAGTGAGAAGCCTTATGAATCTGGCTATAGGGTATCGTAATAAAGGAGATCATACAACTTCTATAAAATACTTAGATAAAGCAATAATTCTTCATAAAAAAAACAAAAACAATGTAGGCCTTGCAATGGCTTATGGGGAGATAGCATCTAATTACAACTACATGATGGATTATGACAAATCTGTAGATTATTTACTAAGAGCTATTACCTTGCTTAAAGCAGAAAAAAACACCACACAGCTTGTTGCCATAAAACAAAAACTGGCAAACACTTACCTGGGTACCCAAAATTACAAATTTGCTATAGACCTATACCGCGAATGCCTCATAGGATTTAAGGCTAATGGCATGACAAAAAATTATTATCTCACGCTAATTACTCTTGGTGATGCTCTTATTCAGGTTAAAGACTTTTCTGGCGCAAAAACAGCACTACAGGAAGCTGCTACAGGACTAAATGGTTTTGGAGATAAAGAACTTATAGGCGTTTGTGCCTCAAAGCAGGCCGAACTGGAAACAAAACTGGGACAAACAGGTAAAGCAGTTATTAGTTATCAAAAAGCAGTTGATAATCTCAAGGAATCCGGCTCTTCAAGAATTATTGGCACAGCGGGTTCTTATATCGATTTACTCAACAAACAAAAACAACATCAAAAGGCATTAAGTATTATAGCAGGAATTGAATCTTCAAAGAAATTTAGGGATGCCACTAAAGTAGACCAGTTAACTTATCAAAATGCTATTGCCGACACATATAAGGCTACAAATAATGATAAAGAAGCCATTAAAGCATACCAAAATACTATTACTATAATGGATTCTATTGCCAGCGCTGAAAAAAGTGCGGCTTTAGAAGAAATTCAGGCAAAATTTCAAACAGAACTGCAGCGCGAAAAAAACATGGCACTAGAGGCAAATAACAAATCGCTGCAAAAAGATATGGAAACAGAGAAAATGCTAATGTTACTATATATCCTTATTAGCATATCTATTATCATATTAATTCTCTTGTTTTTGCGTGGCTATTGGTTAAAAAACCGATTGCAGAAAGAAGAATTAAAATCTATCGAAGCAGAGAAGAATCTTATACAAAAACAGCACGAACACGAACAGGAACTTACAAATACACAAAAAAACATTATAGAAGAAAAACAGCGGGAGCTAACCTCTACGGCATTAAGAATGGCTAACTATCAGGATAGTATTAATGATATTATTGGAAAATGTGAGTCTAATGATTTTATAAAGGTAACCGATGTAAAAAAAGAATTAATGTATTTAATGAAGCAAAAAGATTACTGGAAACAGTTTGAAACACGCTTTAACAATTTGCATCCGGAGTTTGGCACTACGCTTACTAATAGATTTTCGAAGCTTACTAAAAACGACGTCGAATTTTGTTCATTGCTTAAACTTAATTTATCGAACAAAGAGATTGCTTCGCTTTTACAAATTTCTCACGAAAGTGCTATTACTAAAAAATACAGGATAAAAAAGAAAATGGAGATTAATGACGATGCCGAATTTGAAAAACTGATTCTGGAAATATAAATTATGAAACACTATTTTTTAATCTTATTTCTTTCATTAACTTCCTTTTTATCAAGAGGGCAGGAAGCTCCCTTTAGTTATAAAGCTACCGAGGCAAAAATTAAAAAATACATATATTCCTCCCCTGACAGTACTAAAGTGCTTATCGATTATGCCCTTTCTCAAAAAAACCTGCCTGACTCATTAAGAGGAAATGTTTATAATATTTACGCTATTTACTATGGAAATATAGGAAAGCGGGATTCCAGTTTATATTACTATAAAAAAGCAATTGCGACCCTTAAAGATTATCCGGCAATACGATCAAGAGCCTTAATGAATATATCGGTCACTTATCGTAATATGGGCGAATATGATAAGTCCTTTGTATACCTGGAAGAAGCTTTAGAAATTGCTAAAAAAGACAACAATAAATTAAACGAAGCGCTTATTTATGGCAATATGTCCTCAAACTATCAGTTTATGCTTGAGTATGACAAAGCTGTTAGCTGTCTCTTAAAGGGTATTGCCATTGTAAAAAAAGAAGGCGAGAAAGGTACACTATCCACGCTAAACCAAAAACTGGCAAATACTTACATGAAAATGCGAAACTTTGATTTTGCAAAAGATATGTATTTAGAATGCCTTGCAGGGTTTAAAGCCTCAAATGACAGCCGTAATTATGCTTTTACCCTGATAAATTATGCCGAATGTATACTGCACATGAGCGATTCAGATGGCGCAAAAAAAGCACTAAAAGAAGCTATTGAAATCTTAAGGAAATTTAACGATCAGGAACATATTGGAGTAGCTTATTCTAAAATTGCCAATATTGCTTATTTTGAAAATAAATTCAGTGCGTCCTTTAACAACTACAATGCAGCACTTAAAGCACTTACAAAAGCAAACGCTATTAGTGTAGTACTAGTTGCAGCAGAGTATACCGAAAAGCTCAATATGTCTAAAAAATATAAAGAGGCATTAACTGTTATTGAGAACACAAAAAAAATTCCCATCTTTAAAAATACAAATCCTCAGGATAAATTAAGATTTGACCTTGCGGCAGCAGAAACCTATAAAAACACAAATAACGAAGAGAAAGCATTATTAGGCCTTAGTAATGCAGTTAAATTAAAGGACTCGTTAGCCGCAATAGATAGCGACTTGTCTACTAATCACTTACAAGCAGAATTTCAAAAAAACTTACAACAGGAAAAAAGTACTCTTCTAAAAGCAAAAAATAACACACTGCATAAAGCAATGGATGCTAAAAGCAGACTTACATTGCTATATATTCTTAGCAGTTTTATCATTATAATTATCATATTGTTATTCCTCCGCAGCTATTGGCTCAAAACCCGCCTGCAAAAAGAAGCATTAAGAAGTATCGAGGTTGAAAAAAACCTTATTCAAAAACAGCGCAAGCATGAACAGGAACTAACAAACACCCAACGTGATATAATCGAAGAGAAACAACGTGAACTAACTTCGACAGCCTTAAGAATGGCTAATTACCAAGACAGTATTAATGAAATTATTGAAAAATGTGATACAACATTCACTAACGTTAATGATGTAAAAAAAGAACTTCAGCATTTAATAAAACAAAAGGATTATTGGAAACAATTTGAAACCCGGTTTAATAACCTTCATCCCGAATTCAATTCTACTCTTACCAATCGTTTTTCAAAACTCACAAAAAACGATGTTGAATTTTGTGCATTACTTAAATTGAATCTATCAAACAAGGAAATTGCTTCGCTTCTGCAAATTTCTCATGAAAGTGCTATTACCAAAAAATACCGTATAAAAAAGAAGATGGAAATTAATGATGACAATGAGTTTGAAAGAGTAATCATGGCAATTTAATTACTGTAAATTTATTTTGCTCTACTATTCTTTTAATTTCAATAAACTTAACCCCAAAGGGGTCTTGTCTATGTTTTTCGTCTATAAAATATACACATAATCCATAAACAATTGATTTACAGCATTTAATAAATTTATAAAATTTACTCTGTCTATACTTTGTCTATTAATGTTTTGTTAACACTTTGCTTTTTTTAGCTTTACTTTGTAATGTACAAACGGCCTAATTATGGTTATAAAATAGTAATCGATTTTGGGTTGTATACACCGCCAACAAAAAATACTAAACAATAAATTAATGATTAGAATACTCTCTTTAAATAGATTAAATCGTTAGGGTTACCGCCCCCATAGCCCTAACGGTTTTAATTTTTAATATAGAACCTGCCCCCAGTTTTATATTATACGCCCCCTTAGCAGAGATATCTTTCTCTGAGTGATTTTAAAGATGATTTAGCCCCCACGAGATTATCGTCTATTTTATAGTCTTTACTTACTACTCGAAAAGCTTAAAGCATTTACCGTGTTTTCTTTCTGAACCCAATAAATAGTTGTACCCCCAGCTACTTTTTATATGGATGCATAATGACTAAATTTTTATTATTCGTATTTATGTTTTTGCCGTTTTTTGGCACTTCCCAAGAATTTGACAACTTTCCTCCTCCAGATACCAATACCGGAATATACTGCAATGCTTCCACAACCTGGAATGGCAGTGCATGGAGTAATGGTGAACCGGATGCAAATAAGGATGTAATTTTCAATGCTAATTATACCTGTATTACAGGCACGTTTAATGCATGTTCCATTTTTGTTCTGGATGGTGCTCATATAAATTTCAATCAAGGTTCTAACGCAATAGTGACACATAGTGTTAATGTTGCCGAAAATGCACAACTTGTTTTTGAGAGCAGCAGTAATCTTATTCAAATTGAAGAGACAGAAAATACAGGAAATATTATTATAAAAAGGAAATCCTCTAAAATTGTTAAGGATGATTATACCTTATGGTCTTCTCCTGTAAGTGGTGAGCAAACCCTTGTTGATTTTTCTCCGGAAACGCTGCAAAACCATTTCTATACATTTAGCACTAATAATAATATTTACAATAATCTGGTTAACCCTCAAGCTACTGTATTTACAAAAGCAAAAGGATACTTAATTCGCACTCCCGAAACCCACCCAATTGTTCCAACTGCATGGGAGGCGCAATTTGAAGGCACACCTAATACGGGAGATATCAATATTCATTTAGTCTATGCTAATCAGGATTTAAATTATAATGCCGTAGGAAACCCTTACCCGTCTCCTATAAGCATTAAAGCATTTATCGAAGCAAACAGTGATGTAATTGACGGGACTGTTTGGTTGTGGAGAAAAACACAAGACGCTGCAAAATCAAGTTATGTTACAGTTACAAAACTAGGTTATCAGTCTAATGATATCGTTAATATAAACAACCCCAACGATCCTTATTACGCACATCCGGATGGAATAATAAATACCGGTCAGGGTTTTATGGTTAGATCTAAAAACACCCAGGAGTTGGTTTTTAATAACGCTATGCGCCTACCGGTAAATGAAGCTGTTTTTTTTCGCCCAAAAAATGACGAACAACCCGAAGAGAATCTAACAAGCCGGTTATGGATAAATGTTACTGGCACTGGTGTATTTTCACAAACCCTAATAGGCTATACTCCACAAGGCTCATTACAATATGATAACGGATTTGATGGACTGGCAGTAATGGATGGTGGTGTTACATTATACACTGTAACCAATACAAAAAGGTTTGCCATACAGGCCCGTCCTGAATTTAATGATACAGATGTTGTTCCATTAGGATTTAAGACACAAACAGCTGGCACATATCAAATTGCCCTGGACCACATGGATGGTTTATTCTTAAGTGGACAACATATATACCTTAAAGACAAAACAGACAATACTATACATAACCTAAATGAAGGGAATTACACATTCACTACAAATGCAGGTACTTTTGAAAACCGTTTTGAAATCGTTTATACTGAAACTTTAGGTACTAATTTACCGGCAGCACCATTACAGGAAACTATAATTTATACTAATAATAATCAGGTTAAAGTTCATTCTACACAAGAGATAATGTCTATAGCCTTATATGATATATCCGGCAGGCTTATCTATTCTCAGAATAATATTAATGCTTTTGAATTTTCAAGTTCATATCTAAATATTACAAAACAAATTGTTATCGCTAAAACAATATTAAGTAATAAACAGATTGTTACTAAGAATATCGTAATCCAATGATTTAAAAAAACTATAATGAGTAAGGTCATTATAAATGTTGAGTAGTTTTTAATTACTAAAGGCTCCGATAAGTAATATTATCGGGGTTTTTTGTAATTTCCAAATCAGCTTCATAAGTCATAAAATCCTTACTAATGCATTGTTGTATATGGCAGAATTTTAAACATAAGATTACAATATCATTGTATAATATTCTTAAAAATGAATATTATCATCTATTTGTTTCATATAAATATCTATATAGTAAATATATAACAGTAGTATTGAAAAATACATAAAAAGCAAATACCTCTATTACAAATACTTATATATCAATATATTTGCATAAGGATAATAAAGGGGATTTATTTATTAATTTATTTATAAATTAAATAAGAATATATACTTAATTTGAAGAGTAATTATGAGTTCTACTCATAATGTTTTAGTAATTTTTTAGTTGGATGCGGAATCCCGGGTTAGTAGCCGGGATTCTATTTTTTATACCCTTCCGTTTATTTAGAAAGTAATATACTTACTGCATTTCCGCCAAAACCTACAGCATTTACTAATATCTTTTTCAAGGGTCTGTCCAATACTTTATCAGACGCTACAAATGGAACCCCTACAAAATGATTGTGCTGCAGCATCAAAACGGCAAATTCAAGGCTCAATAATCCTGATGAACCAAACGTATGCCCTATCTTCCATTTATTAGTAGTCAATAAAGGAAGTTTATCACTAAATATTTTTTGTATAGCTTTATATTCAGAAAGATCACCTTTAATTGTGCCTGGCGCATGCATAACAATAGCATCTACCTCTTCAATAGGTGTATCTCTAAGTGCCATTATCATTGATTTTTGCATGCATTCTGCGTCGTCAGAAATAGAGACACTATGTTTCAGTGTTTCTGTAGCATATCCTACCCCATCAATATAAGCCAAGGCATTTGGCACTTTACCAAGCTCAAGGCATGCCGAAGCTGCTCCTTCACCCAGCACCATTGTATTTGCTTTTTTATCCAGATCTAATGCCCTGCATGGATATTCAGCAGTAAGTGTACTATAAATTTTCATTGCCTGCATTTGCGCAATCGTAAAAGGTGTTAATGGCGCCTCACTACCTCCTACAAGGAATTTATCTGCCATGCCAGCACGAAGCCATGCTACGCCATTTAAAAGCGCATGTAATGCAGTAGAACAGGTGATTGAATGTGATATTTCAGGACCGGTACTTTTAAGATCCTGGGCAACCCAGCTCGAAATATTTCCAAGTGTAGTAACCGGTGATGCCTGTACTGCTGTTTTTCCGGTTTCTAAAAATTCACTATGGTGCTTCTCAAAAAGATCGGTAGCACCACGGGAAGAGCCAATATTAATCCCAAAAACATCATCCCCACCCCATCCGGCTTCCTTTAGCGCCTCTCTCGAAGCGAGCAAAGAATACAGCACCGAATTGTCAAGACTACTGTATTTTGAGTCAGATTTTTTTAAAGCTTCAACTTCATGTTTCTGTTGCTCAGTAAGTGCAGCAGCCGGAACAATTTTAGCGCCTGCCTGAAAATCCTGAATAAGCGTTGTCTCTTTTAAATAATTCTCCCAAACCTCCTGAGGCGTAGTACCCAATGGAGAAAACGAAGAAATGGAAACTATGGAAACCGGTGTTGACACTGTAAATAAATTTATGCAAAAGTACTGCAAAACACAAAAAAAGGGGCATTAGCCCCTTTAAAATTTTAAACTTACTATCACAGCACTTTTTCGATAGCCTGCTCTATGATTTCATAAATTTTCTCTAGCAATTCGTCCTGTATTATATACGGAGGAAGTATGTAAATAATATTACCTACAGGTCTCATTATAACTCCGTTTTCGATAAAGAAGTTGTATAATTTATTCCTGAAGTTGCCATAATATTCTTCACTATCCCTATTAATTTCAAGTGCAAATATTACCCCCTGCACCCTTGCTGTTTTAACTCTTGGATGAATTTCCATTTTCGCCTTAAAGGCAAGGTGCTGCGTGTTTATGCGCTTAATGTTTTCCTGCATTTCCGGCTGCAGCAATAAATCCATACTGGCAAGCGCAGCAGCACACCCTGTTGGATTAGCCGTAAAGGTATGTCCGTGAAACAATGCTTTGTTTACATCATCATCATAAAAACCATCAAACAACTCTTGTGTAAAAGTAGTTATCGCCATAGGTATCGTTCCTCCTGTCAGCGCTTTCGACAAGCACATCATATCAGGCTGGGTTGTTAGATAATCGCAGGCAAAGTTTTTTCCTGTTTTACCAAATCCCGTCATTACTTCATCTGCAATCGTGAAAATAGCATTTGCTTTACAAATTGTAATCAGTTTGTCTAATGCTGCCGGCTCATACATAACCATTCCCGCTGCTCCCTGAACTAAAGGCTCAAAAATAAACGCCGCATATTCGTTAGTCGCTGCCAACTCTTTTAAAATCTCAAAGCTTTCTTCTTCTTTTCCTTTTAAAGGAACCGGTATTCTAACCACTTCAATGAGCGATCCTTTAAAGGCTTCGGTAAAAAAAGAAATACCGCTTGCTGCCATAGCGGCAAATGTATCCCCGTGAAAAGCATTTTCGAAAGCGATGATTTTAGTACGCTTTTCGCCTTTGTTATAATAATACTGCAATGCCACTTTCATTGCGATCTCCACAGCTGTAGACCCATTGTCTGAAAAGAATAACTTCTTCTGGTTATCCGGAAGCAGTTCCATCAGCCTTTCGGCCAATACAATAGCAGGCTCATGCGTAAAACCGCCAAAGAGCACGTGCTCCAGTGAAGTAAGCTGTGCATAAATAGCATCGGCAATATATTTATTACTGTGCCCATAAGGGTTTACCCACCACGATGCTATCGCATCGATATATTGTTTCCCTTCTTCATCCCATAGCAATGCACCCTCTCCTCGTTTTATAGCAATGGGCAGGGCTGCCGTTTTATGTTGTGTGTACGGATGCCAAAGGTATTGACCGTCTCTTTCCTGTAAATTCATAACTTCAATAGATTTTCCCGAAATATATCGGCATAATAAGAGATCACGTTTTGATCAAAATAAGGTTCATCTTCAATGCGGCCTATCATTGTTAATCCCGTTTTTTTAAGAATAATCTCTTCTGTAGATGGTAGTTCGTTACCATTAAACACAATACCAGCTATATCAATATTTCTATGTTTCAAGGCTTCAATAGTAAGCAGTGTATGATTGATACTCCCAAGGTAATGCCTTGAAACGACAATAACTTTATAGTCGGGCTTTATCAAATCGGCAATAGTATCAGTATCATTAAGCGGAACAAAAAGCCCGCCGGCTCCTTCTATCACCAAATGATTTTGAGTTATAGGCTCCTGTATCTTTTTAAGTTCAAGAACAACGCCATCCAACTCTGCTGCCAAGTGCGGACTCGCAGGTGTATTAAGCAGGTAGCTGTTAGGGAATAATTGTGTTTTAGTATTAGATATGTACTGTTTTATCTTATGGCTGTCTGATGTTTCTACATCGCCTGCCTGTATAGGTTTCCAATAATCGGCTTCGAGAGCTTCGGTAATAATTGCTGAAGCAATCGTCTTACCAACATCGGTACCTATACCTGTAATGAATAGTTTCATTGTTATTTTGTTTCGTTATGCAAACTTACTAAACGAAATGGCATGCTCAAGCGAATATGTAAAGGCAATTTTCACTTTGAGCAGTTAAACATAATTTTAATACAATATTACGAATGAGGGGTTTTAAAATTCTTAATTTTGAAAGAGAAGCTTTATAAATTTAACCCGTTTTTACTGATATGGAGACATCAACCGTGCCCAATTACATCAAAACCGTTTTCATAGCCCTACTTATTATTATCATTGTATTCTTCATGATAATCGCTAAAGCATTATTAGTTCCCTTACTCATATCGGGGTATATCGCCATGCTGCTTACCTCCACCTGTAATAGGTTAGAACGTTATAAAATACCACGTTCATTAAGTGCATTTATCTGTCTTTTGTTTTTTACAGCTTTAATTGGAGGTATTTGCTACTTTATATTTTCGCAGGTAAAAGGTTTTGCCGACGACCTGGGAGGCGACCTTTCGCAAAAATTAAACGCATTTGTTATAATGATCAACAACTGGTTCTATGAGAATTTTGGTTTTGATCTTGGTATGAAAAACGGCTTTGAAATGAAAAAAGCTGTAGAAATCGTTCAACCGGAAAATGGAAGTCCAACACAAATTGTGTTCTCTACTCTTAACACGTTATCAAACATTATCCTACTGCCAGTTTTTATCTTTTTCCTGCTAATATATCGTGACCACCTTGTTGTATTTATAACCAAAGTATTCAAGAAGCACGAAAACAATTCACTGCTGGAAAAAGTGACTTCGATTAGAAAAATTGTTCATGCCTATATTGTAGGCGCCGGTAAAGTAATGGTTATACTTGCCGTAGTAAACACCGGCGTTCTACTCGCTTTAGGTATAAAACACGCTATTTTTTTTGGAGTATTGGCCGGAATGCTTAATATAGTGCCCTATTTAGGCCCCTCATTAGGTGTTGTGCTGCCCTTCACGTTTGCATTACTAACTAAAGACAGTGCTTTTTACCCTATTGCGGTTGCTGTATCTTTTACATTTATCCAATTACTGGAAGGTGCCTTTTTAACTCCAAAAATTACAGGAAGCAATGTAAACCTAAATGCATTGGTTACTTTTCTGGGATTACTAATTGGAGGAGCGATATGGGGTGTGGTAGGAATGATCATTATTATCCCAACTATTGCGATCCTCAAAAAACTCTTTGAACTAAGTCCGGATACCGAGCCTTATGCCTACCTTTTTGGGGAAGAAGACAATAACTGGTTTAAAAAAAGGGGTGTCGGAAAGAAAATAGCTAAGACCGAATCGTAACCCTGAGTAATTCTAATACAGTAGTAATTTGCTGTGGCGTATTATAAGCATGCAAACAAAAACGCAAGCGTTCCTGCCCCTGCGGAACTGTAGGAGACAATATTGCTTTTACATCAAAATTATGCTGCTGAAGAACTGACGATATATTTTTTACTTTTTCGTTACCCGGAACCACCGCACAATGTATGGCTGACTGACTGATTATGAAAAATTTAGTTAGCTCCAGCCTTTTCATTTCTGATGTAAAGAATAGGATAATTTTGTGCAGTGCTTTCCTTTCATACGAATGATTTTCCAGATACTTATAAGCCGTTAAAATTGTAGCCAAAGAATGTGGTGGCAGTCCTGTAGTATAAATAAAGCTGCGGGCAAAATTAACCAAGTAGGCTGTAAGCTGCTGTGAACCTAGAACAGCAGCACCATGACAGCCGAGCCCTTTGCCAAAAGTCATGATTCGGGCAAACACTTTGTCATGGAGATTTTTGCTTTGCAATAATCCTTCACCTTTTTCTCCTGCAACGCCAAGAGCATGGGCTTCATCTATTATCAGTAGTGCTTTATATTCATCCGTAAGATCTACCAGTTTTTGAAGGTCAGGGCTGTCGCCATCCATAGAAAATACCGATTCTGTAACTATATAGACCTCATTCTCCCCAATCGTATTGTAAGCTCTTTTAAGCAGCCTTTCAAGATCATCAACGTCATTGTGGCTAAACTTATACGCCTTCGCGTTAGACAGCCTTATACCGTCACGTATGGAGGCATGAATGTACTCATCGTATAAAATTATATCTCCTTTTTGCGGAACCGATGAAAACAAACCCACATTAGCATCATAACCCGAATTAAAAACAAGTGTACTATCTGCTTTATGAAACTGACTTATAAAGTCTTCTGTGATCTTATATTGATCATGATTACCCGATATTAGTCTTGATCCGGTAGCACCATTATTGATTATACCGGCATTCGCCAGATACTTATGCGAATCCTGAAAAATAATTTCCGATTTAGAAAATCCCAAATAATCATTAGAAGAGAAGTCAATACGCTTTCCGTTAACAGGCAACTTACGCAATGCGTTAGCAGACTCGCGCTGCGCCAGTTTATCTGATAAAGACTTTGGGAAACTTTTCATGACTCAAAAATAAGCAACTTACAATTAGGCAAAATTAAAAAATAATATTTTTTTTCGATGTTTTATTATTGATAAACAATAATTATTATATTTGTCTCAACCAAAATACAAAACCAATGAGAAAATTTAAAATTTTAAGATGGGCTATACAGCTCTTTATTACTATTTGCATATTAGGTATCTGTAGCAATATATACATCTATTATATATTATCATCTGAACCAATACCTGCATTATCGGTAGACATTACACCTTATTTGGTCTCTATGCTAAATGTACTTCTGCTTATAACCGGACTATGGTATATTCATCAGTCGTTCACCTTTTTTATCCAAAGGAGTTTTTTCAATTTTAAAAGTGCTTTATACCTTTCAAAAGGCGGTTACATTATAGCAGCTACAGGGATTATTAGTTTTACATATAACATGACTAAACTAGCCGGTAAATCCAGAGAAGAGCTCATAACAAACATTATTCTTAACTGCCTTATGCTTATTATTGGATTTGGCCTTACAGCCGTTGCAGATATCATAAAAAAAGGAGAAAGCATTAAACAAGAAAACGACTTAACCATATAATTCCATGAAACGATTACCCATATTAAAAACGCTAATTGATATTATTTTTTATCTATCAGTTATACCCTTAATTTTTGGATTACCTTTTATATTCTTACTAGGCATAATGCCCGATAAGATACCTTTGACTCTAAACAATGAAGTTTTATCTATTACAGGTGCAGAACGAATACTATTTCTTCTTCTGATACTTGTTGGCTATGCACTACATGTTTATGCTCTTTATCTATTCAGGAAAGTCCTGCAGCTATTTAGCAGGAGAATAATTTTTGACGACCGAATTATAAAGAATTTCGATCAAATGGGTAAAGCTATACTAACTGGCACATTTATCATTATTGCTCCATTAATTTTTTACAGCCTGATAAAAAAACCTATCGAAATAAAATTAGGTTTCAGCTCAATTTTATGCACTCTGGGTCTTGGTTTATTCTTTATGGTTCTTAGTGAGGTATTCCAAATGGCAAAGAAGATCAAAGAAGAAAATGACTTAACGGTATAACAACAATATGAAACATCACTTAAATATCATAATAATTGCATTGCGTGTAGTTTTGTTTGTAGCTGCAATAATGTGTGTGTTTAATTTAATCCAGGCATATGGATTTATTCAAACAGATGACCCCGTAGCCATAAATGAGTTTTTCTTAAATTACTTTACAGCTCCTAAATTATCTTTAGGCAGCTTGGAACAGCTTGGGGCACGTTATTTTTTCAACATAAAATGGCTTGCCATAGGATTTACTATAACCTATACCGCTTTGCTTGTATATGGAATAACTGGAATAATCAGGCTGTATAAATGCCTTTTAAAAATAGAAAAAGGGCAAATGTTTTATAATGAGCAAGGCGCACAATTTAGAAAAGTTGGCGCAACAGTAATTATTTTCGCCAAGCTTAAGTACGTTTTATTTTGTTTTACAGGCATACTGAGTTATTTAGACATATCGACATTCTTTAAGCAGCTCCCGGCTTTCCTTACACTTTACCTTGTAGGAAAACTAATCTTCATTATGTCTTATATAACCGAAAAAGGCGAGTTTATACAAGAAGAGAACGAACTAACAATATAGCTATGCCAATAATTATAAACCTCGATGTAATGCTGGCCAAGCGTAAAATGCGGTCTAATGAACTTGCCGAAAAAGTAGGCATCACTACAGCAAATCTTTCTATACTAAAAACCGGTAAGGCAAAAGCCATCCGGTTTTCTACGCTTGAAGCCATATGTGAAATACTCGAATGCCAGCCGGGCGATATAATGGAGTATATTCCTGAGAAAGAAACATAAAAAAAGCCCCACGCATAACGTGGGGCTTTTTGTTTTTATATAAATCGGAAGGAAGGATTAACCTACCAAGATAATAATTCTGTTGTCTTTAAGCTCCAAAGTACCTGATGTTATAGGTAAAAGGAATTTTTGATCTTTCTCTGATTTTTCAAAACGAGCCGAAAACTCAGCATTTGTTTTAAAATCAGGAACTGCAATTTTGATAGTACCAGTTGTTAATATTGATACAATATTGGCGTGGTTAACTAACATCTGGAATTCACCGTTTGTACCAGGAACAGTTACCGATGTAACGCCTCCTTTAAACAAATGGCCTTCCGGCGATACAATTTCTAATAATAACATAGTTATAAGTTTTGGGTTGAGGGCTGCGGGTTTAAGGCGACAGATATAAATCTAACACTATAAACCCGAAACCCGAAACTGTTATTAAGCTTCGCTCAACATTTTTTGTCCTGCCTCGATTGCCTCTTCAATAGTACCTTTAAGGTTGAAAGCTGCTTCCGGAAGGTGGTCAAGTTCACCGTCAATGATCATGTTGAATCCTTTGATAGTGTCTTTAATATCAACTAATACTCCCGGTATACCTGTAAACTGCTCTGCCACGTGGAATGGCTGAGAAAGGAAACGCTGAACACGACGAGCACGTGATACAGATAGCTTATCTTCTTCGCTAAGCTCTTCCATACCAAGGATCGCGATGATATCCTGAAGTTGTTTGTATTTTTGTAGAATTTCTTTTACTCTTTGAGTACAGTTGTAATGTTCATCACCAAGAATTTGTGGAGTAAGTATCCTTGAAGTAGAATCCAATGGATCTACTGCAGGGTAAATACCAAGCTCAGCAATTTTACGGGAAAGTACAGTTGTAGCATCTAAGTGAGCAAAGGTTGTAGCCGGTGCCGGGTCAGTTAAGTCATCCGCAGGAACGTAAACCGCCTGTACAGATGTAATAGAACCCTTTTTAGTAGATGTAATACGCTCCTGCATTGCACCCATCTCTGTTGCAAGTGTAGGCTGGTAACCTACCGCAGATGGCATACGGCCAAGTAGAGCCGATACCTCAGAACCTGCCTGTGTAAAACGGAAGATGTTATCAACGAAGAAAAGTACGTCTTTTCCTTGTCCTTCTCCTGCTCCATCACGGAAGTACTCAGCGATTGTAAGTCCAGAAAGCGCAACACGTGCACGTGCTCCAGGTGGCTCATTCATCTGTCCGAATACGAATGTAGCTTTAGACTGCCTCATTCCAGGCTTGTCTACTTTAGAAAGGTCCCAACCACCATTCTCCATAGAATGCATAAAGTCATCACCATACTTGATGATACCAGACTCAAGCATCTCACGAAGAAGGTCATTTCCTTCACGTGTTCTTTCACCTACTCCTGCGAATACAGAAAGACCACCGTGACCTTTTGCGATATTGTTAATCAACTCCTGGATCAATACCGTTTTACCAACACCTGCACCACCAAATAATCCAATTTTACCACCTTTTGCGTAAGGCTCGATAAGGTCGATTACTTTGATACCTGTGAATAAAACTTCTGATGAAGTTGAAAGATCTTCAAATTTTGGAGCCAGACGGTGAATTGGTAAACCATTAGCACCTTCTTTAGGTAAATCACCAAGACCATCAATAGCGTCTCCAATAACATTAAACAAACGTCCATAAACATCAGCGCCAATTGGCATCTGGATAGGAGCACCTGTACCAATAACTTCCTGACCTCTGCTCATTCCGTCAGTCGAGTCCATCGAGATTGTACGAACAGTGTCTTCACCTACGTGAGATTGTACCTCAAGTATTAATTTTGAACCATCTTTTTTAGTGATCTCTAATGAGTCATAGATCTTAGGAAGCTCAGCGTTTTGGGTGTTAAACACCACGTCTACTACTGGTCCGATGATCTGTGCAACTTTTCCTATTACTTTAGACATTGCTTATGTATTTATTAAACAGCTATTTACGTTTTGCGAAAAAACCTATTTTTTTCGAGTGCAAAGATAGTTTTTTATCTGTGAATTATGCAATATTAAAATTGCATTTTTTTCAATAAAAAACAGTATTTCTGCAAATCCGGACTAAAAAGATTGTTAAGAGTTCATCTCGATTGCTGAATTATTACTCCTAC
The DNA here is from genome assembly GCF_004028155.1 of Flavobacterium cerinum. Taxonomy (GTDB): domain Bacteria; phylum Bacteroidota; class Bacteroidia; order Flavobacteriales; family Flavobacteriaceae; genus Flavobacterium; species Flavobacterium cerinum. Next base: position 19,842 of record NZ_SBII01000006.1, read on the forward strand.
ACCCAAACTATCTACCAGTTCAAATTCTTTTGCCATATGGTCTGAGTGTAATTTTATTCAAATTCGGATGCAGTAACAAATTAAACAAAAAAGCAGCTAAGAATACCCTAACTGCTTTTTTTATAAATTAATAAAGTATTATTACTCTGCTGCAAATTTCACAACAAACGTTTTAGAAATACTCCCGGTATAATCATTATTCTCCTGTCCGAAACTACCCATTTTTAAAAGTTGTGAATACAATTCAGTAAAACTGGCTTCATTACTTTTTCTTCCTTCTTTCACCTCAAGTATCTTGCCTGTTTTTAAACCCGAAGTAACACCAATAAAAGCAGCTCTTGCTTTAGCCTTATCGATGAGTTTTTTAATAAGCTTTTCTTCTGCTTTTAACTTATCTGAATATTTTAAAACCACTACAACAGTAGTTACGTCCTCTCTTGAATTTAGCAGTTCCTTTAACTTTTTCATCTCTGCTTCATCATTTACAACAATACTAAAACCTTCCTTTGAAGGCGGCCTTCTTTCTAAAAGATTAATTTTAGATTCATCCAAAGGAAGCACTTTATATTTTTTAGTTTCCAGCATCCCTTTAACCTCATTAAGCTTGTTTTTTGCTTTTTCGGCAGCTGCTAAAGGATCGTATTCTTCGTCTTCAGCAACATCATAAGAATAAACATCTGTATTATCCTGAGCATACACATTGCATCGAAAGTTAAGTGGCTTTAGGGAAATGGTATCGGTTACCTCCACTTCAATGAATTTGGTTTGAGCATAAGACCCAAACGAAACGAACAGTAGAGCAATGAGAGCTAGATTTTTCATTATAATAATTATTGATTAATGTGACACAAACGTAGGAAAATATACCAAACAAAAAAAGCCGTTAAGAAATCTTAACGGCTTTTAAATTTTATCTGCAAAAATTACTCTACTGTAACCGATTTTGCTAAATTTCTTGGCTGATCTACATTACAATTTCTCATTACAGCGATGTGATATGAAAGCAGCTGTAACGGAATTGTTGTTAACAATGGCGATAGTGCATCTATAGTATACGGCACCTCTATAACGTGGTCTGCTAATGCTTTAACCTGCTCATCGCCCTGAGTTACTACAGCAATAATTTTACCGCTTCTTGATTTTATCTCCTGTATGTTACTAACCACTTTATCATAATGCTCCTGTTTCGGTGCAATAACAACCACCGGCATTTGCTCATCTATAAGCGCAATTGGTCCGTGCTTCATTTCGGCAGCAGGGTAGCCTTCTGCGTGTATGTATGATATTTCTTTTAGCTTTAAAGCACCTTCTAAGGCAACCGGGAAGTTGTACCCTCTACCCAAATAAAGACAGTTAGGAGCGTCCTTATAGACTGCAGCGATAGCTTTTGCTACCTCATTTGTTTGAAGTGCTTCCTGTACTTTTGCCGGTATAAGCTCCAGTTCCTGTAGGTGTCTGTGGAAATCTGATTTACTCATTGTTCCTTTAGCCTGCGCTAAACGAAGTGCAATAAGTGTTAAAACCGTGATTTGTGTTGTAAATGCTTTTGTAGAAGCAACACCAATCTCCGGGCCTGCGTGTGTATAAGCACCAGCGTGCGTTTCACGCGATATTGAAGAACCAACTACATTACATACCCCAAACACAAAAGCACCGTGCTCCTTGGCTAATTTAATCGCTGCAAGGGTATCTGCCGTTTCACCTGATTGTGAAATCGCAATAACCACATCGTTTGGTCGTATAATTGGGTTTCTGTATCTAAACTCAGAAGCATATTCTACCTCTACAGGGATACGTGTAAATTCTTCTAATATATATTCTGCAACAAGACCTGCATGCCATGATGTACCACAAGCAATGATCAGTATTCTCTCTGCATTAAGAAACTTCTGAAGATTGTCTTCTACACCCGCCATTTTAATAATACCCTCGTTAGCATGAAGCCTTCCACGGTACGTGTCTTTTATTACATTAGGCTGCTCATAGATTTCTTTAAGCATAAAATGATCGTAACCATTTTTTTCGATCTGCTCAAGATTCATTTGTAGTTCCTGGATATAAGGATCTACTAAAGAATCGTCTTTAATTTTTCTTACTTTTAACGGTTTATCAAGTCGTATAATTGCCATTTCCTCATCATCAAGGTAAATAGCGTTTGACGTATATTCGATAAAAGGTGATGCATCTGAAGCAATAAAGAACTCCTTTTCACCAACACCTATAGCTAGCGGGCTACCTAAACGTGCTGCTATTATTTCGGTTGGTCTTTCTCTATCAAACACCGCAATCGCATAAGCACCTACAACCTGATTAAGCGCCACCTGAACAGCTTTGCCTAACTTAAGATTATCTTTTTTCTTTACTTCTTCTATAAGATTAACAAGAACCTCTGTATCTGTATCCGAATGAAAAACATAGCCTCTCTTGATAAGTTCTTTTTTTAACGGCTCATAGTTCTCAATAATACCATTATGCACTATTACAAGATTCCCTGAATTAGATACATGTGGATGTGAGTTTACATCGTTTGGAACACCATGAGTAGCCCATCTTGTGTGGCCTATTCCAATGTTTCCATTTAATGTTATTTCTTTTTCTGCTCTTTCTTCCAGATCAGAAACTTTTCCTTTAGTTTTAGACAACTTAAGATCTTTGCCGTCAAACAGCACAACACCTGCACTATCATAACCTCTGTACTCAAGTCTTTTAAGACCTTTTATAATTAAAGGATATGCTTCTCTATGGCCTATATAACCTACAATTCCACACATAATTTTTATTTTTTAGCTTTAGTGTAAAAAATCTCTAACTTAAGACGTTTATCTTTCTCTGCTTCCGGAACGTTATTTCCATAAAGCACTGTTCCAAATGGCTGTATTACTGATGATACCGGAACCCTGTCTACTTGATAAAGACCTGCTGTAAAAGGAGTTTTTATACCTGCATTTTTAACATTGTTAATATCTTCAGTTATTACAAGACCCAGCGGCACATTCAATGAATCGTTTTTAATAATGTTATTCAAGTGATTGGTAAGACGTATCTTATAACGCGCTCCTTTTTTATCAAATTCAAGTAAGCCGCCATGAACAACTTTATCAAACTTTTTATCTGACTTATTCGATGAAGCATCTCTATAGTAATCGAACAGAGGGGTTTTATTTTTAAGATCATAAAGATAAACCCTCATAGGTTCTGTAGATCCTTTCATAGCCTCTTCGTCTATATAGAAACTAAGATTAGCTTCATTTACCAGTACACCACCATTAACTGCATCATTTTTTTCTGCTAAACTTTTAATCGCAGCAGCATCAATATTTATTATAGCCATAGAACCTGACCCACCTTTAACATAAAGACGTGAATCTCCTGTTGTATGATTGGCCGTTGCTAAAGCATTTTCGAAAGTCTCTCCATACGTATTATCATAGAAATTTATGGTATTCCCGGCAAGATTAAGAGTTATGGTCTTCTTAATTAATTTATCTGTTTTCTCACCCTTTAAACCAACTTCATTATCAGTGTATTTAATTATGACAACACCTTTGGAGAATTGAGGAACCACCATTACCGCATCATTTCCCTTTTGCTCTATGTTAAAATAAAGCCCTCTGAAATAATTTTTAAATACATTATTATTTAATAGATTACCCGAACCTGCTTTTACTATTTGAGACTGAATAATATCTTTATTAAGATTCACAAAGATACCCGGCGCCATTCTTTCTATAACCTTTTCAGCTTCTCCTGACTTCACTATTGCCTTTCGTTCAATCTCTTTAGCGCTAATTTTAAAATTCGTGTTTTGCTCATTATTATTAATGTTATCATCATTAAGCGGCAAACCAACTTTTAAAGCATCCACCATTGCTCTCTCATTAGAATAATACCTTTGAACTCCCGATGGCGCATTAGGATCTGAATCTCTTAAGAAATAACCATTTCTATATACTTTCAAACTCATCGCCTGTTCAGTATTACCGTAAACAGAATCCAGCTTATATGTTGACGAAGAACCGGAAGTGCTGATTTTCTTACTATAATAAGGAACATATAGGTAAACTGAATCTACTTTAGGTTCGAAAATTGTTGGGTTTGCGGCATTAGCAGGAAACTCGAGCTGAGTAACAAAGTGCGCCACCGTCTTACCAAAAACATTACTATTAAAAACTCCAAGCTGATTAATAGGCAGGTTATTAGACTGCACAGCTCCCATAGAAGCATTATAAGCTACAACACCTATTGTTTCGCCCGTCATATCATGATGAATATCATCATCAATAATATCAGAGCCTATCTCATTAAAGTCTTTATCGCATGATACAAGAAGTACAACACTTAAAGCAAGTAAGAGTTTCTTTAAAAATGAACTATTAGTCATTATATATTTTTTTGATTTACTATAAAACCTGATTTCTATAGAAATTAGTATACGCCTCTGCAAAATTATCTTTCGCAACAAACGGCAGGAATGGTTTTCCTGAGGCCTCAACAGCCTTAACTAACTCATCTGAAAGGTTTTCCGAAGCAATAATAAGAGCATCAGAATGTGCTATTGATGCTTTAAGTATATTCTCATAATTAGGCACTCCTAACATTTTCACGTCTTCTTCCGGTATATTATCAAAGAGAACTTTTTTAAGCATCTCATTATCCAATGTCCCATCAAAAGACTGATTGTATACCGAAGTTACAATTTTAGTATCAGCAAAAAGAGCTTCGTGCTTATAATAATGTTTCATATAAATAGGCAGCATTGCTGCCATCCATCCATGAACATGTATAATATCCGGCACCCAGTTTAGCTTTTTCACTGTTTCAACAACACCTTTTGCAAAGAAAATAGCTCTTTCGTCATTATCCGGGTAAAGTACACCGTCTTCATCACTAAAAGTAGCCTTTCTTTTAAAGTACTCGTCGTTATCAATAAAATAAACCTGTATTCTTTCCTTAGGTATAGACGCCACCTTAATAATTAAGGGCATATCCATGTCGTTCACTACCAAATTCATACCTGATAAGCGGATTACTTCATGTAATTGATGCCTCCTTTCGTTAATATTGCCATAGCGGGGCATAAATATTCTTATTTGTCCACCTTGGTCATTAATCATTTTTGGCACATCATACGACATTAAAGAGACTTCATTCTCAGCCAAGTACGGCACTACCTCAGATGATACGTACAATATCCTCTTATCCTCCATTTTTAAAACTTGTATTTATTTGGGTATAAAAAACACGCAAAATTAAACAATTTTGTGCATTTTGTTACTAAAATATTAATTTTGCTTCGATATTTAATTCAAACTTGATGCTCATTTTCAATAATAAAGCTGGTATTACCTCGCTTTTATCTAATTACGTTAGTACAAAATATAACATTGGTTTTGTGCCAACAATGGGTGCTTTGCACCAAGGACACCTGTCGCTGCTCCAAAAATCAGTGCAGGAAAATGACATCACTGTCATTAGTATCTTTGTGAACCCCACCCAGTTTAACAACCCCGAAGACCTGGAAAAATATCCACGGACTCTGGAAGCCGATGTCGAAAAAATAAAATCGGTAAGCGATAAAATAATTGTTTTTGCACCTTCGGTGAACGAAATGTATGATGGCAACACTTCATCAGGCTCATTTTCTTTTGACGGACTCGAACATCAGATGGAAGGAAGCCACAGGCCCGGTCATTTTGACGGAGTAGGAACAATTGTGAAAAAATTATTCGAAATTGTTACTCCTACCAATGCCTATTTTGGCGAAAAAGACTTTCAGCAATTGCAGATCGTTAAAAAAATGGTAGAAAAGCACCACATGCCTGTTAATATTGTAGGATGCCCTATAAGCCGCGAAGAGAACGGACTTGCAATGAGTTCACGAAACCAAAGATTATCTGCTGAAGACAGGACTAAAGCTGCTTTTATATACAAAACACTAAAGGAAGCTCAACAGTTATTTGAAGAAAAAGGAATTGAGTTTACCCGAAACTATGTAGCAGATGCTTTTTCTGTTCATCCGGAGTTTAAAATGGACTACTTTGAGATTGCTGCAGAAGACGATTTAATACCTGCCACAATAAAGGAAAACAAAAAATACAGGGCTTTCATTGCAGTTTTTTTAAGCAATGTTAGGTTAATAGATAATATTTCATTAAATTGATTACCTTTGCACCATGCAAATTCAAGTTGTAAAATCCAAGATTCACCGCGTTATGGTGACTGGAGCCGATTTAAATTATATTGGTAGTATTACCATAGACGAAGCGCTAATGGAAGCTGCTAATATTATTGAAGGCGAAAAAGTTTCTATTGTTAACATCAACAATGGAGAACGCCTTGAGACTTATGCTATTAAAGGAAACAGGAACAGCGGAGATATTACCTTAAATGGTCCGGCTGCAAGAAAGGTACAAAGAGGCGATATCATTATCATTATTTCTTATGGGATACTTGATTTTGAAGAAGCTAAAACATTTAAACCATCTATTGTTTTCCCTAACGAAAAAGACAATTCTTTAACCTAGATTTTGAAAAAGAAAATAGGACGACTACTAAGTATAATACTCCCGCTATTGCTGGGAGTATTTTTAGTTATATACACTTATACTTCGTTTACAGCACAACAAATTGAAGTAATATCCGGTTACTTTAAAAATGCCGATTATAACTATATTTATATTTCTTTATTTATAGGGCTTACAGGTTTTATTGCACGGGCTTACAGGTGGAAATATACTCTGGAACACTTGGGTTATCATTCTCCTTTTTTAGTCAATTTTTTCGCTGTGAGTATCTGTTATTTCATGAACATGACCATTCCTCGTTCCGGCGAAGTAAGTAGAGCCCTGGTACTGAAAAACTATCGCGATGTACCTTTTGATAAGGGTTTTGGCACCATTATATCAGAACGCGTAGTAGACCTTTTTATACTCATAGCCTGTATTCTGGGTACAATATTACTGCAATTTGACACGCTAAAGAACTACATATCCACTAAAGTGCCATTTGAAAAACTTCTTTTTTATGGCCTGATTGCAGGGATAGTTTTCATTGGATCGATTTTGTTCTACATATACTCTAATGCAAAATGGCTTAAGAAACTCAAAATAAAAATTTCAGGATTAACAGAAGGTGTGCTAAGCGTTTTTAAAATGCGTAAAAAATGGCCTTTCCTACTGCTGTCTTTATACATCTGGGTTTGTTATGTGCTTATGTTCTATGTTACCATTTTTGCATTGCAGGAAACAGCTCATATTAGCTTTGGTGTTGTAGCCGTTTCTTTTGTAATAGGCAGCCTTGCCATTACATTTAGCAACAGTGGTTTTGGTGTATTCCCAGTTGCTATTTCGGCCGTTCTTAGCTTATATGGCGTAGCTGCGGAGGCTGGTACTGCCTTCGGATGGATCGTTTGGGCATCACAAATAGGCTTGATTATTTTTCTGGGATCGGCATCATTTTTACTATTGCCTTTACTGTATAGAAACAAATAATTGCTAACTTGCTTCGCGTTTATACCATTAAACTACAAAGCAATGAAAACCAAAACCTTACTATTTTTATTCCTTTTTACTACTTCCCTATTCGCTCAAAAAAAGAACGAAGAAATTGCATCTCAAAAACTAAATACGACCAGGCAGATTACCGTTGTTACTCCGGCATCTTATGATCTACCGGCAAATAAAAACAAAAAATACCCTTTATTAGTATTGCTTGATGGTGACTATCTTCTGGATCCTTTCTCCGGAATGTTATCGTATACTGAATATTGGAATGATCTTCCGGAAGTAATTATAGTAGGTATTAACCAAAATAAGAATAACGAGCGTAAAACCGATTGCAGAATAGACAAAGAGACCGGACTCCCTGACGAGTTTGGCGAAAAATTCTTTGACTTTATGGTGACCGAATTAATGCCTCATATTGAAAAGAAATACAGGATCTCCCCTTTTAAAATTATTGCAGGACATGACCTTACAGCAGGTTTTATGAACTATTTTTTATACAAAGAGAGCCCGCTATTTAATGCTTATATAGCGCTTAGTCCTGAACTACCAAAAGAAATGGACGTACATATCCCGGAAAGGCTTGCCGATATAAAAACACCTGTTTATTATTACTTAGCTACCGCAGACGGCGATGTTGCTAAGATGCAGAAAAAAATTAAAGCACTTGATGAGAGCATCAAAAAGATAGCAAACCCTGCTTTAAAATATTATTTTGATGATATAAAAAATGCAACACATTACTCATTAGTAACCTATGCAATCCCCGAAGCACTTTACCATATTTTTTCTTCTTACCAGCCAATAACGCCTATTGAATATCAGGAGAAAATTGTAACATTAAAATCGGGTTATGTAGATTACCTTGCCAAAAAATATGAGGTTATCGAAAAAGACCTTGGAGTAAAAATACCGATCAGGATCAATGACTTTAGAGCTATAGAGGCAGCTATCCTTAAAAATGGAGCTTATGAAGAGCTAAAAGGTCTTTCATCACTTGCATCAAAAAGCTATCCTAAAACAACATTGGTAGAATACTACAACGGTTTGTATTACGAAAAAATGGATGAAACAAAAAAAGCGATTAATGCTTATATGAAAGGTTACAGCCTGAATGAAGTAGGAGAATATACAAAAGAAATGATGCTTGAAAAAGCAGACAATTTAAAATAGCACAATATATTATAAATGGCCAAACTTAAAACTTCCTTTTTTTGCCAAAACTGTGGCAATCAATATTCAAAATGGCAAGGCCAGTGCAATGCTTGTAAAGAGTGGAATACCATTGTAGAAGAAGTGATACAAAAAGAAGAAAAGCAGGCATGGAAACCTACTTCTTCTGAAACAAAAAAAGCGGCACGCCCGCTTAAAATAAACGAGATTGATTCGTCTAAAGAAGTTCGGCTTGATACAGGCGACGGTGAATTAAACCGTGTTCTTGGAGGCGGACTCGTTCCCGGATCACTTACTCTTTTGGGAGGCGAACCTGGAATAGGAAAAAGTACCCTGCTATTACAGGTGTCTTTAAAGTTACCTTATAAAACCCTTTATGTTTCGGGCGAAGAGAGCCAGAAGCAGATAAAAATGCGCGCCGAAAGGATAACCCCTTCTGCCGAGAACTGCTACATTTTAACCGAAACAAAAACGCAGAATATCTTTAAGCAGATCGAAGCCATCGAGCCCGAAGTGGTTATTATTGACTCGATACAAACCCTGCATACCGATTTTATAGAATCATCTGCCGGTAGCATCTCCCAAATAAGGGAAACTACCGCAGAGCTTATAAAGTTTGCCAAAGAAACAAACGTTCCTGTAATACTTATTGGCCACATTACAAAAGATGGCAGCATTGCCGGACCAAAAATACTGGAACACATGGTAGATACCGTTCTGCAGTTTGAAGGCGACCGCAACCACGTGTACCGCATACTACGATCGTTAAAAAACCGTTTTGGTTCTACAGCCGAACTTGGTATTTATGAAATGCTGGGCAGCGGATTGAGAGAAGTTGTTAATCCGTCAGAGATTTTAATTTCACATAAGGAAGAAGAATTAAGCGGAACTGCTATCGCCACAACAATGGAAGGTATGCGCCCTCTGATGATCGAGGTTCAGGCATTGGTAAGTTCGGCTGTGTATGGAACGCCACAACGTTCTACAACCGGATATAACGCCAAGAGACTCAACATGATACTGGCAGTGCTTGAAAAAAGAGCTGGTTTCAGACTTGGAGCAAAAGATGTATTCCTAAATATTACGGGTGGCATAAATGTTGATGATCCTGCTATAGATCTTGCCGTTGTAGCTGCGATATTATCATCTAACGAAGACATTGCTGTAAGTAAAGACTTCTGTTTTGCAGGAGAGATTGGCTTATCCGGAGAGATTCGTCCTATCAATAGGGTAGATCAACGCATACTGGAAGCAGAAAAGTTAGGATTTTCCACTATTTTTGTATCTAAGTACAATAAGATTTCATTAAAAAACACCCTAATTGACATCAGGCTGGTGGCAAAAATTGAAGATGTAGCGGGCCACCTATTCGGTTAGACAATTATTTAAAATGCGCAAAAAAAACAAAAAACAAATAGCAATATTAGTTTTAAAGATATTCGTTGTATTCATCGTTCTTTCTGTCATATCCTTTTTTGTCTTTCGTAATACACTTTTACAAAAAGCGATTGCCAAGGTATCAGACAAAATGACTACCGATTACAACAGTTCTTTTACCGTGAAAGAAGCTTCTTTTAAAGGGTTTTCCGATATCGAAATGAAAGGCATTACCCTTGTGCCAAAAAATGCAGATACCCTGCTGCAGGTTAGCGAGCTAAAAACCAGCATTAACTTTTTAAGACTGCTTACCGGAGATGTACAACTGGGTACTCTTGAAATGAAAAACGGATTTGTACAGCTTGTAAAAAACGAGAATGGTAAAAATTTTGATGCCTTTTTAAAAAATAAAAAAGAGGATATCCTTGATGATAAAAAAGATGCTAACTATGCCGAAAGAGCATATAGGCTACTAAACAGAGTCCTTAATCTTGTGCCAACGGATATGCGTCTTGAGAACCTGACACTACGTATGAACGATATGGGCAGGAAAGTAAACCTGCATCTTAAAGAACTTAAGCTGGCCGATGAACAACTCGAATCATCCATTGGTGTTAGTGCAGATGATATTGCTCAAAACTGGAAAGTAAAAGGCTTTGCAGACCCGCGTAACAAACAGGCCGACCTTAATTTTTTTAATACAGATACTTCCCGAGTAGAAATACCCTACCTGAATGAACGTTACGGATTAAAATCAGGGTTCGACTCCATTCACATCAATGTAGAAAAAATAGACATGAGTGGCGGAGAACTTCATGTAGACGGCTATGCATCTATCCGTAATTTTATGGTAAACCATGCCAGGATCTCCAAAAAAGATGTAGTTATTGATGATGCCCGTTTTGATTACCGTTTCCTTTTTGGATCTGATTTCATCGCATTAGACAGTACATCGACAGTTCGATTGAATAAAATAAAATTCCATCCTTTCATTAAATACAGTGTTGCAGAAGACACTACTTATCAGCTTAAGGCAAGAATCCCTAAAATGGCTGCTCAGGACTTTATCGTTTCGCTGCCGTCAGGATTGTTTACCAACTTTGAAGGCATGGAAGCCGAAGGTAACTTTAGTTATAACCTGGACTTTTTATACAATAAAAACAAGCCTAACCAACTTGTATTTGATAGCACCCTCAAAAAAGACGGCCTGAAAATCACAAAGTATGGAGCAGCAGACCTTGCAAAACTTAATAGCGCTTTTACCTATAGGGCTATTGATAATGGCAGACAGCAGCGTGGTATATCATTGAGCAGTGATAATCCGTATTACACGCCAATGGAACAGATACCGTCTTACCTACGTCATGCGGTATTGACCAGCGAAGACCCATCATTCTTTTCGCATAGAGGTTTTATCAACGAAGCATTCAAGCAGTCGATCATTAAGAACATCAGGACAAAGAAATTTGCCCGTGGAGCGAGTACTATAAGTATGCAGCTTATTAAAAATGTATTCCTGACCCGTGAGAAGACGCTATCCAGAAAACTGGAGGAAATACTGCTTACCTATATTTTAGAGAACAACCGTATCGCCAGTAAAGAGCGTATGCTCGAAGTTTATTTTAATGTTATAGAATGGGGCCCGGATGTATATGGAATAGGCGAAGCCTCATCATACTATTTTGGCAAAAGCCCTTCGCAATTAACGCTGGACGAATGTATATTCCTTGCCAGCATTATACCGCGTCCTAAAGCCTTTATGTGGCAGTTTAATGACGATGGTAATCTTAAAGGCTATGCCGAAAAACATAATGATTATATTAAAAAACTAATGATGAGAAGAGGGCTTTTAAACCCTGAAGACACATTAGCACAATCGGGGAAAATTAATATTTCCGGTCGTGCAAGATCACGTATACGCCTCAAGGAACAAGTTCCAACGGCAAATGATTCTCTCGCTATGAAAGAGTTTTTTATGAATTTTACCAATCGTACTTTTTAAAACCGATTAAGAGTTTTTAGATGCTTCCCGTGCTTTTTCAGCCTGTTGAATATGTCTTTGATTATGATAGATTACAACCCTGAAAGTATCACCCAGTTTCAATTTTATGAGGGATGAAATACTTATACCCGCTTTTGTTTTATTGAGACTAACATGGCGGGCTTTATTAAGCAATTCGAGCATTTGGATTTGCTGATCCAGAAAGTTATCAATTACCGATATGTCCAGTTCGCTGTTTAACGGATTCATACTTTTAAAAGTATTCATCTTGTTCAATTTCTCCTTAGGCAGTAAGCTGTTTGCAAAATAGTTACCCAGTAGTCCACTTTTAAAATCTGTTTCTTTTGGGTATCGGCTTTGCTCTATCTGCTTAGCGATTTCAGGAAGGTAAAATCTGCCATATAAGTTTAAATGTTCCAAACACTCTAAAGCACTCCAGCTTTGAGATGCAGCTTTATAGTTTAGTGCATTGTCTGTTTTAATTTTCAGTAATTCTGCTTGGTTTATATTTTGACGTGTTCGCTCAATTAAGTCCTGAATCAATTCTTCCGATCTTATTTTCATCTTATTTGTTTTAGCAAAGCTCCTAAACTTTCAAACGATAAACCTTGATTGAAATCAACGTTTTTTTAATCTTGACAAAGTTTCGGGGCTCATCCTCAAATAATTTGCAATATGCTTGTTTGGTACTTCTTGAAATAATTGCGGGCTTCTTTTTAAAACCCTGTCAAAACGTTCTTTAGGCGAATTGATCAATATATCTTTTTCACGTTCTATTTGCTGCAGGATCAGGTCTTCCAGTATTTTTACCCAAAGCTTTAAATGCTCTTCATTTTTATTAATGAACGTCATGAAACTTTTCTTCGGGATTACTTTTACACTTGTTTTCTTTATCGCCTGAATGTAAAAATCAGACGGGCTCTCGGTAAGAAAAGAGTCTAGAGAAACAATGATATTGTCTTTATATCCAAATCGGATAATACGCTCTTCATAATCATCCAGAACAAAAATCCGCAGGCTCCCCTCTTCTATGAGATAAATGTTGGTATCAATACTACTCTTAACTTTTAAAAACGCATTGCGTTCCACTGTAATTGTTTTCTCGACCAGATCATTCTGTTCTATCAGGCTTATTATATCTGCTGCTTTCATTGCTACATCAAAAATTTACTACGATGAATTTAATTATTTTTTTACCGATCCTGAAAATATTTCGTGCTCATCCCAACCTTTTGTGTAAAAAGATAATCTATATCTAAAAGATAAAATTTTACATCATGAAAAAGATTGTTCTGTTACTACTGTTAGCCTTTGGCTATACATATGCTCAAAAGCCCATTTTTACCAATGCAAAAGTAAAAGCGGCAACGGTTTATTTTAATGCTGCCGAAATTACCCAAACAGCAAACGTTACCCTGCCCGCAGGAACGTCAGAAATTGTAATTAAAAATGTTGCTAACTATCTTCTTGAAAACACCGTTCAAATTGGCGCTCCATCTAATCTTACGGTGATGTCGGTACAATTCACAAACGATTATATTTCGGAATATGAACCGGATGAAACTTCTCCGGTTATTAAAAAAGTAAGGGACAGTATCAAACTGGTTCAAAAAGAAATCGCACTGGTATCCAACCAAAAAGCATCCGAACAAAAAACACTTGAACTCTTAGACAAGAACAATCAGGTGTACGGGCAGCAATCCGGACTTAGCGTTGCCGAGCTGATGAAAATGGTAGATTACTACAAGCTGAAACGAACAGAAACAGCCAACGCAATTAATGCTTTTACCACAAAAGAAGAAAAGTTAAACGAGACTTTAGCAAGACTGAACAGCCGTTTAGAAACTAATACGAGTAAAGAAGAAAAAACATCTACCGGAAAACTGGTGCTGCAGGTTATGAACAATATTGCTGTAAGCACCTCTTTAGATATTACTTATTTAACCCAAAATGCAGGATGGTCTCCTTTTTATGACCTAAGAGCCGACAATACTACCGATCCAATAAATATGCTCTACAAAGCACAGGTAGTGCAGCAAACTGGTATCGATTGGAAAAAGGTAAAACTTACGCTTTCCAGCGGAGTTCCCAACCAAAACAATCAGGCTCCGGAGCTTAGTTCATGGTTTTTAAGACTTGGTTATGACAAAAGCATTGGTTATTTAGCCGCAGCACCAAATGTTTCGTCAGATATTATGATCAAAGGTCAGGCATCTGGCCTTGTTGTTGAGAAGAAATCCAAAGAATCTTCCATTTCAAATTACACAACAATCAATGAAAATCAGATGAACATTTCTTTTGATATTGATTTACCTTATGACATTTTATCTAACGGAAAAAGGCATAGCGTTACCCTTAAAGAAATAAAACTTCCGGCAACTTACAAATATTATGCAGTCCCTAAAGTGGAGAAAGAAGCGTTCCTTTTGGCTGAGATTAACGACTACTCCAAATTCAATTTACTGAAGGGCGAAGCCAATATTATCTTTGAAGGAATGTATATTGGTAAAACGTATATCGATCCGTCTCAAACTTCCGACACGCTTAACCTGAGCATGGGCAGGGATAAAAAAATTGCCATAAAACGTGAAAAAGTAGCCGAAAAATCAGGGACCAAATTTTTATCATCAAGCAGGGAGCAAACATTTACTTATGACATTACGATAAAAAACAACAAAAAAGACGCAGCCAAACTTATGATTAAAGACCAATACCCTATAAGTACAGATAAGGAAATAGAGGTAGAACTTTTACAAAGTGATGGTGCTAAAGTTGATAAAGAATCTGGTATACTAACCTGGGAACAGGAATTAAAACCCGGCGAAAATAAAAAGATACGAATTAGCTATCGTGTAAAATATCCTAAAAACAAAAACATAGACAACCTATAATGTTTTGTTAACCAATGCGTTACAAATAAACAGTTCTTGGTAAATTTACTACTATAATCCAATTAACAGTTTATGCTATGAAAACAAAATTATTATTATTTGCCCTGATATTATCAGGGGTCGGGTTTTCCCAAAGTATAAGTCTTCAACCCTTTGCAACAGGATTCAGCGAGCCTGTAGAGATTGTTAATGCCGGCGATAGTCGCTTATTTGTTGTTGAGCAGGGTGGACGTATAAAAATACTTAATGCTGATAAAACTGTAAATCCAACTGTTTTTCTGGATATATCAGGGTTGGTCACTTTTGGAGGTGAGCAGGGGCTTTTAGGATTGGCGTTCCACCCGGATTATGCTACAAATGGTTATTTCTATGTTGACTATGTAAATACTGATGGCAATACCGTTATTGCACGCTATACAAGAAGTGCAGGAAATCAAAATACGGCCGATCCGTCCTCAGCATTAATTATGCTTACCGTAGAACAACCATTTGAGAATCATAACGGAGGCTGCCTTCGTTTTGGTCCTGATAACTATCTCTATATTGCAATGGGAGACGGTGGAAGCGCTGGTGACCCTGGTAACAGGGCACAAAATAAAAATGAGCACTTAGGTAAACTATTACGCCTGGATGTAGATGCTCCTGCCCCTTATATCCCTGCCGGAAATCCTTTTGTAGGTATTGATGGTGCTGATGAAGTATGGGCTTATGGTTTGCGTAATCCATGGAAGTTTTCTTTCAGCCGAGTAAATAATCACTATCTATGGATTGCTGATGTAGGACAGGGCATATGGGAAGAAATAAATAGAATGTCTCCTACAACGGCAGGGGTAAACTATGGATGGAAATGCTATGAGGGCAATGAAGAATTTAACTTCTCAGAATGCTCTCTTGTTGAAATGTACACTATGCCGGTAGCACAGTATGCTAATAATAACACTTCGCGCTGCTCTATAACAGGAGGCTATGTATATACTGGGACAACATATCCGAATATGCTGGACAAATACTTTTTTGCCGACTATTGTACCGGTGAAATAGGGATACTGAACACCATTAGTTATACTATTACCTGGAGACCGGGTGAAGCAGGAACTACTACTTTTGGAGAAGACATCAATGGCGAGCTTTATGTAGCAGCAGGAAATAGTATTTACAGCTTAAAAGATACAACTGCGGGTACAGATGATTTTGATGCCACTCGTTTATCAGTGTATCCAAACCCGGCAAAAGATGAAGTATTTATCGATTTAAAAGATATAACAAATACAGGCATTGCAAGTATCTTTGACATTACCGGAAAACGATTAGTGCAACAATCAATAGAGACAAACAGCACCCGCATTGATACGTCTATGCTTCAAAACGGTATTTATCTTCTCACCATAGAAACGTCGGGAAGTAAATTCAGCAGTAAACTTGTTATCGATTGACATAAATAAAAAAGCCCTGCAATTGCAGGGCTTTTTTATTTATTATTTATGACGATTAGATCTCGTTAAGCATTTTTGAAATTTCATCTAATTTAGGCGTAAGGATAATTTCTATCCTTCTGTTTTTAGATTTTCCTTCGGCAGTATCATTACCAGCTACGGGAACAAATTCGCTTCGCCCCGCAGCTGTTAAGCTTTGAGGTTTAACACCTTTATTTTCTTTAAGGATATGAACGATTGCAGTAGCTCGTTTTGTAGAAAGATCCCAGTTATCAGCGATCTGACCACTTCCGGCATAGGCCGCATTATCGGTATGTCCTTCAATAAGTACCGAAATATCAGGGTTTGCAGCAAGTACTTTACCTACCTCCACCACAGCTTTTTTACCTTCTGCGCCAACAGTCCAGCTACCCGATCCAAAAAGTAATTTGTTCTCCATAGAAACATACACTTTACCGTTTTTTTGTTCAACAGTAAGTCCTTTACCTTCAAAACCGTTAAGTGCTTTAGAAAGGGTTTCTTTTAGTTTTTTAAGTCCGGCTTCCTGAGCAGCGATCATACCTTCCAGTTCGTCTACACGATGAGAACGTTCCTGAAGTTCTGATTTTAATTTATTAAGGCGTTCCTGCTCTGCAGCAAGTGCTTTACCTTTAGCCTCAAGTTCAGCAAGAAGTTCCCTGTTCTTTTTGCTAATGCTTTCGTTAGTCTCTCCGCTGCTTTTTTCTAAATTGTTGTATGACGACTGCAGGTTATCAAGACCCGATTTAGTCGATGCATAATCTTTAGAAAGTTTATCTCTTTCCGCCTTAAGTTTATCCAGTTGAGCCTGTAGATCTTTCGATTTAAGGTCAAGTTCGTTTCTCTCTTTACCAACTTTAGTATTCTCATCAGAAAGTTGTCGGTTTTCTTTTTTCAGGTCGGCATATTTAGTCTCAAGGTCTGTGTATACTTTTTTAGAAACACAGCTGGTAGTAAGTGCTAAAAGCAGTAATCCAACCGAAATTTTTTTGATAATCATTGTAGTGTCTTTTATTGATGTTTATTTTATTCGAATTCTACCATTACCGGACAATGGTCGCTATGCTTAGCTTCAGGAAGTATTACTGCTCTTGTAAGCCTTTCTTTCATAGGTTCAGTGACTAAAGCATAATCAATACGCCAGCCTTTATTATTTCCTCGGGCACCGGCACGGTAACTCCACCAGCTGTAATTGTGTGGTTCTTTATTAAAATGGCGGAAGCTGTCTACAAATCCGTTTTTAAGAAATGTATCCAGCCATGCCCGTTCTTCCGGTAAAAACCCTGAAACTTTGGCATTTCGAATCGGATCATGAATATCAATGGCTTCATGGCAAATGTTATAATCCCCACAAATTACAAGATTAGGCAGTTCTTTTTTCAGGTTAGTAATATACTCCTGAAAGTCGTGCATATACATAAATTTATGATCCAGTCTTTCTATATTAGTTCCCGATGGCAGGTAAAGACTCATTACAGAGAATGTATCAAAATCCAGCCTTAAATTACGGCCTTCAAAATCCATATGCTCTATGCCTGTTCCATACACAACATTATTAGGTTTATGCTTAGAAAATACAGCAACACCGCTGTATCCCTTTTTTTGAGCCGAATAAAAATAATGGTAAGGGTAACCTGCTTCTTCTATCTCATTGATAGCAACCTGGTCGTGAGTTGCTTTTATCTCCTGAAGGCAGATAATATCCGGATCAGCCTGTTTTAACCAATCCATAAAACCTTTTGTAAAAGCGGCACGTATACCGTTTACGTTATAAGAAATAATCCTCATTATGTGTCATTTGATTTTCAAAAGTAACCAAAAAACTATATAAATTAAATCTTTTGAAAAGATTTGACATTAACTTCTTTTATAACAGATAAATAGCCAGTTATTTAATAAAAACAATTAAAAAAATAATCTCCTTTAACCTTTCGCAAGAATTGTTATCTTTGTTTTTCGCCCGAAACACAAATGTAGATGAGTTTAGTTACAGCTAAAGAAGTTGCAAAAGCAATAAAGACTGACAAATACGGGTTTTTAGGGACTTTTTCAGGCTGGTTGCTGATGAGGATCTTAAAGATCTCTAACATTAATAAATTATACAACAGGAACAAGCATCTTAATGATCTTGTATTCCTGAACTCTATACTTGATGAGCTCCAGATAAAGTTTGAAATACCCGAAGAAGATCTTAAACGCCTGCCAAAATCAGGTGCTTATATAACCGTATCTAACCACCCACTGGGAGGTATAGATGGCATATTGCTTTTAAAATTAATGCTCGAACAGGAACCTAATTTTAAAATTATTGCCAACTTTTTACTACATCGCATTGAGCCTTTAAAACCCTATGTAATGCCGGTTAATCCTTTTGAAAATCATAAGGATGCAAAATCGAGCGTTACCGGAATAAAAGATGCGCTTCTACACCTAAGAGAAGGTAAACCATTAGGTATTTTTCCGGCGGGCGAAGTTTCTACTTATAAAGATGGAAAATTTGTTGTAGATAAACCATGGGAAGAAGGTGCTATGAAACTTATCAAAAAAGCAAATGTACCCGTAGTACCTATTTACTTTCACGCTAAAAACAGCCGCCTGTTTTATTTTCTTTCTAAACTAAGCGATACACTACGCACGGCTAAATTACCATCTGAACTACTTACCCAAAAAGACAGGGTTATTAAAGTAAGAATAGGCAAGCCAATATCTGTTGCCGAACAAAACGAGCACGAAACACTGGATTCTTATTCTGATTTTATCAGGATAAAAACCTATATGCTTGCTAACCCTTTTGAAAAAGAAACCAAGCTTATCGATACTTCAAACCTTAACCTTAAAATAAACAAAGGACCAAAGAAAATTGCTACGGCAGTTAATCATGACAAAATACTGGCTGAAGTAGCTGCTATGCGTAAAGGTGATTACCGTTTGCTGCAAAGTAAAAATTACGAGGTGTTTTTTGTATCGGCAGATAAGATCCCTAACATTCTTCATGAAATAGGACGCCTTCGTGAAATAACATTCAGGGAGGTAGGTGAAGGCACGAACGAATCACTGGACTTAGATCAGTACGACAAATATTACCACCATATGTTCCTTTGGGACGACCAGACCAAACAAATAGCAGGTGCTTACCGAATGGGATTAGGCTCTGATATCTATAAAAAACATGGTATTGATGGTTTTTATCTTCATGACCTTTTTAGGTTTGAGCCTGAGTTATATGACATGATGTCGAAGTCGATCGAGATGGGTCGTGCGTTTATCATTAAAGATTATCAGCAAAAACCAATGCCTTTATTCCTGCTTTGGAAAGGTATTGTACATACAACTCTACGCTATCCGGAACATAAATTCCTTATTGGTGGAGTAAGCATCAGTAATCAGTTCTCTGACTTCTCAAAATCATTAATGATCGAATTCATGAAGTCACATTACTACGATCCTTATGTTGCACAATACATACACCCTAAAAAGGAGTACAAAGTAAAACTGAAGGATGCCGATAAAGATTTTGTATTCAATGAAGCAGAAGCCGACCTAAATAAATTTGATAAATTTATTGAAGAGGTAGAACCGGGCAACCTCCGCCTGCCGGTACTTATTAAAAAGTACATCAAGCAGAATGCAAGAGTTGTAGCATTTAACGTAGACCCGCTATTCAATAATTCTGTAGACGGATTAATGTACATTCGAATTGCCGATTTACCCGAAAGCACAGTTAAACCTGTCATGGAAGAATTTCAGGCTGAACTGGAACGCAAGCTTACAGAAAAGGAAGAAGAACACCTATAGAATAAAACATCACCTATATACAATATTACTTAATAAGAAATCTTATTATAAAAAAGCCCCATTAAATGGGGCTTTTTTATTCTGGGAGTTTTACAGGAATACCTTATCAACAGGCTCCCATAATTCTATCTTATTTCCTTCGGGATCTACTATCCATCCAAATTTACCATAATCGTATGCCTGAGGCTCTCCTATGATGGTAACGCCTTCTTCTTTCAAAGAAATCAAAAGATTATCAAGATCATGCACTCTGAAATTTTGCATAAACTGTTTTTGCGAAGGCTCAAAATAATCGGTATCAGCAGCAAAAGGCGACCATTGTGTTGAAGCATCATTGCCTTGTTGATCCTTCCACCAAAATGTGCAGCCGTAATTATCTGTATTCAATCCTAAATGTTTGTTGTACCAATCTCTTAAAGCAGCAGGATCATCTGACTTGAAGAAAACACCTCCAATACCGGTTACACGTTGTACTGCTGTTTCTTCAACTTTATCTCCAAAGTAAACCGCTTTAATTTTGTCTACTATAACCTGCGCCAGTTTTTTATGACTCTCAAATGTCCACCCTGCAATGTGAGGCGATAACAAAACATTATCGGCCTCTAAAAGGTATTGAAAAGCTTCAGGTATATTCCTATCACTAAAAAGATGCTCAAAAGAGGATTTTTCATATTCCAACACATCCAGAGCAGCCCCTAAAACCTTTCCTGATTTTAGTGCTTTGGCAAGATCCTGAGTTACTACACTTTTACCACGTGCCGTATTGATAAGCCAGAATGGTTTTGCAAAAGCATTGATAAATTGAGCATTCACCATTTTATTGGTTTCGGGTGTCCAGGGAGTATGCAGACTCAGTACATCTGCATTTTGCTGTAGTTCTTCCAAGGTGACTTGTTTCGCGTTAGCATCTCCCATAGCTGGTTTTATATCATAACACAAAACATCTACATCAAACCCTTTTAATTTTTTAGCAAACGATTTGCCCATGTTACTATATCCAATAATACCAACGGTTTTACCCTCCAGTTCATGCCCTCGATTACCCTCTCTTATCCATTTACCACTACGTATCTCACCATCAGCTTTATTAAGATTATTGAATAATGACAATAGCATACCCAGCGCTTGTTCACTTACTGCATTCCGATTGCCTTCTGGTGCTGCAATAAGGTGTATACCTTTTGCTTCTGCATAATCACAATCAATACTTTCCAGCCCGGCACCTACACGTGCAATAAATTGCAGATTAACTGCTTTATCTAAAAACGCTTTATCAATATCAAAACGGCTTCTTATAACAATACCATTATAATTGGCAATTTTCGCTTCTATTTCTTCTTTCGAAGATTTATAATCGGCATGGTTTTCAAAACCAGCCTGTTCCAGCTGTTCCCAAAGCAAAGGGTTATTGCTGTCTATATGAAGTACTTTTATGTTTTGGATGAGAGATTGTGAATTCATTATACTGCGTTTAGTTACGCAAAGTTACATAAAGGGGGCAGATATTCTGTACAGTTTTAAAACCTTATAACAGAACATACTGAGCTCTTAAATATAACGTTGTAAGATAAATCATTATTTTTAGCACAAATCAACTAAATCATGAAACAACTTCTATTCTTATTGTTGTTCACCTGCCTTTGCAATGCTCAGCAGGAATTTAAAAACTATACCAAAGTAACAGTATGCAGACTGGTAAATACCGATGAAGGAAGCCCATGCAGTATAGAATATTATGCAAAGAAACTAAAGCGAACAGGGCATTATATACAAGCAATGGAATCGTTTAATGACACATTAGCCTATAGCCTGTTACGACTAAAAACAGAGGCCAAAAACTGGAATAAAGAGGTATGCAATTGTGGTGAAGAATCTGTAGGAAAGGCATTGGTGCCAAATATGTTCATCATAGAAGTGAACAATCATAAGGATACTGTATTTACAACAATAGGCAACAGAGCGGTATTCTTCCCTAACGAACAGCAGCAGTATACAGCTCCTCAAAACAATATCACATCAATTTTCCCTAAAGATGTTACCGACTTTTTTCTAAGAGATTTTACTTCAGAAATCAGCGCATGGAAGATGGACTCCATCCCGGCTAAAAGTGTCCTTTTACGAAAGAAACCAATTTACGATCTTACCCGAAAAGAATTTGAAAAAGACATTACTTACTTCAATTTTTCCAGAACTGACTCAGTATATATCGCTACCGGAAAGCTCCACAGAACTGTAAACTCATATTATCTTGGTGAAACAAAATTTAGTTTTGATGCTGTTCAGGATAGAATAAGCGAAGTGATCATTAATAAAACGCAAGACCTTTCTGATTTTTATACCATTGAAATAGATGGCGTAAAAATAGGAGACTCAGAAGAGGTGCTTTGCAACAAATACGACAATTCCACGCTTTTAAAAAACTGGGATGCACCGCTAAGTGCAATTAATAATTATTACACTTACGAAGTATATCTTGACAACCTTGAGGGATTAATACGATATACAATACGGAACAAGATTATATACTCCATCTATATAGAATTTAAGTATCCTAACGGCATGCGAAAAAAGAAGAAAAAGTAAATCCCAAATTCAATTAAAAACCAAGTAACATCTTGGCAATTGAGAAGTAGATCAAGATACCGCAAATATCATTACTGGTTGTAATAAATGGTCCGGTAGCCAAAGCTGGATCAATACCAAATTTATTTAAAAGTATCGGGACAAAAGTACCTATCAGCGATGCTATAACAATTACCGAAATTAACGACACACTTACTGTAATTCCAAGATCGTAACTTTTATTTAATAAAAAATGACTCCCCAATATTAATATCACTGCAAGTATAGCACCGTTAAGCAAACTTAAAGACACTTCTTTTATTAATCGGTTCCAAAGCGAACCGCTGATGCTATTATTTGCAAGACCCTGTACAATAATTGCAGAAGACTGTACTCCTACATTACCCGCCATTGCAGCGATAAGCGGCGTAAAGAAAAATAACTCTTTATGATTTTCCATAGCAGCATCAAAGCTATTCAATAGCCTAACACTTATAAAACCTCCCAGTAGTGCCAGTACAAGCCATGGCAGTCGCGCTTTGGTAAGATCAAGTATGCTGTCATCCGCCTCAACATCCTGCGAGATACCTGCCGCTAACTGGTAATCCTTGTCGGCTTCATCCTTGATAACGTCTACAATATCATCGATGGTAATACGTCCAACAAGACGTCCAAGCTCATCTACAACCGGTATGGCCTCAAGGTCATACTTTTGCATGATACGGGCTACTTCAACATCCGGGGTAGTTACTTTTACATAATCCACTTTAGGAATATAAATATCACTAATATTAGTTTTTGTAGAAGTAGTTAGCAGGTCTTTAAGAGACAGCCTGCCCTTTAATTTATTGTCGTCATCAACCACATAAATAGAGTGTACGCGCTGCACATTCTCTGCCTGCGCACGCATTTCTTTTACACAGGTTAATACATTCCAGTTTTCGTTTACCTTAACAAGCTCTTTTCCCATTAACCCCCCTGCGCTATTTTCGTCATAACGAAGCAGGTCTACAATGTCTTTAGCGTGTTCGGCATCAATAAGTTCAGATATTACCTCACCTTTTTTTCCTTCAGGAAGTTCGGCAATAATATCTGCAGCATCATCCGTACTCAACTCATCAAGCTCTTCGGCAATTTCTTTTGGTGAAAGATTCTTTAAGATCTTTTCACGCACTTCCTCATCCAGCTCAAGCAGTATTTCTGCTGTCTTTTCACTGTCAAGGATATGGAACAGATAGCTGGCTTCGCCGCTATCCAGTTCTTCCATAATTTCGGCAATATCAGCATAGTGAATATCCTCAAGGAGTGCCTGTAGCTGTTCCTCACGATTTTCTTCTATATATTGCTCTATCTGAGCAATAAAATCCTTGCTGATTTTAAACTCCATTCGCCGCTATTTTTTGTGTAAGATCTATAAATTGTTCCACCGAAAGTTGTTCCGGACGGAGGTCAAAGATAGTATCTTCCTTTAAACTATCCGATAGATTGTATGTTTTTAAACTGTTACGAAGTGTCTTTCTACGCTGATTAAAGGCCATTTTTACAACCGTAAAAAACAGTTTCTCATCTACAGGTAAATGGAAGTTTTCTTTACGTCTTAATCGCAGTACACCCGACTTTACTTTTGGTGGCGGATTGAACACATGCTCGTCTACAGTAAACAGGTATTCGGCATCATAAAATGCCTGCACCAGTACTGATAATATACCATAAGTTTTACTTCCTTTTTTCTCACAAATACGTTGCGCAACTTCTTTTTGGAACATCCCTGCAAATTCCGGTATTCTGCTCCTTAATTCTAAAGTCCTGAAAACAATTTGTGTCGAAATGTTGTACGGGAAATTTCCGATGATTGCAAACGATCCATCACCAAAATCCTCTGCAAGATTGTATCGTAAAAAATCTTTAGAAATAATTTTACCGTGCAGCTTTGGGTAATGTGCATTAAGATATTCTACCGATTCAGTATCGATCTCAATCACATAAAGATCTGTAGGCTTATCTAAAAGGTACTTTGTAAGCACACCCATACCCGGGCCTATTTCAAGTACTTTATCATATCCTTCCAGCGTAAGTGTATCTGCAATATCTTTTGCTATACTTTCATCTTTAAGGAAATGTTGTCCAAGATGCTTTTTAGCTTTTACTTTATCCATTTTGTGTAGGGGTGTTTTGCTAATGCAAAACGTTAGGCAGCTTAGTACTAAACCTGTTTAAATTCTTTAATAAGCTCCAGCTCTGTTCTAAAGGCCAGCATTTTGTCCCCAAAAAGCTTAGCACCTTCTTCCCTGAATCGAGGAGCATCTTCTTCATAATAAGCTTCCAGCTTTTCTTTGGTTTCCGCAAAGTACTGTACAGAGTAGGTTGTGCCTCCCATCTCTTCCACGATAAGCACTTTTACCATCTTAGCCTTGACAAACTTACCTGTTGCCATAATCTCCGGTATGTGTTTTTCCATCATCCAGGTGATCCATTTATCATGCACACTTTCGTCTATGTTTATGGTTACGTTGTAAATTATCATGTAGTCTTGTTATTTTGTAATGTTTGTTTTGTTTTCTAAGTACACATGCTGTTACCGCCTGTGTTTAACTATTTGTATCGCCACGTAATAATCTAAACTGCTTACGGGCTTCTATAAAGTAAATACTGTCCTGGTGTTCAAACAATATCTTTTCATATAGCGGTTTGGCTTTCTCTGGATCAGCGAGTTTTTTATTATAGATCTCTGCCGAAAAGAAAAGTGCCTCGTCTACATAAATACCTTCTTTATAGTTATCTATTATTTGTTTATATTGCTGCAGCGCAAGATCATATTTCCCTTGGCTTTCGTATATTTCTCCTAATCGCAAAAGTGTAACATCTTTAATGCTTTTGGTCTGGTCATTATCCAGTAGATCTTTAAACTGTGCTAAAGCTTCTGTTTTTTTATTCTGGTATAATTTAAAGTCGGCTTTAGCAAACTTCTTTAATGCTGTTTGTGTACTGTCTTCAACCGTATTATCAATGATAAGCAGATAAATTTCAAGAGCATCATTTGCAATAAGCTGTGATACCGATGATTTTAATACTTTAAATTGTTTTTGAGCCCACTCAAAATCACCTTTAAAATAACTGCTCTTGGCCACTTTAAGACTAGCCTCATGCCCTACTGCATCGTTCTTAAGATCTTCTTCTA
Organism: Flavobacterium cerinum; assembly: GCF_004028155.1. GTDB lineage: Bacteria > Bacteroidota > Bacteroidia > Flavobacteriales > Flavobacteriaceae > Flavobacterium > Flavobacterium cerinum. Next base: position 45,773 of record NZ_SBII01000006.1, read on the forward strand.
TTTGGGCATAATAAATAATCGCCTGATTGAATTTTTCGTCTAACAGCAGTATGTCCGACAATTTCATTTTCACCTCAGCAACCTGGTATTTATTAAGTTGCAGCTTCAATGCATTGTTCAATGTTTCTACTGCCGATTTAGTGTCTTTTAAATAAAAGGCGTCAAAATTTGCTTTAAGCAATTGTAGATCGAGAGAATAAGGCGTTGCCCCATATTCTGTAAGCAATGCTGTTATGCGCTGCTTAAGAGCCGGATAATCTTTTTCCTGAGCAGTATCGATATCCATCGTAAGGATATTAACCTGCGACTGTAATTTTAAATTCGGATCATCGGTGTGTTTTAAAATGAAGTCCAATATCTCTCTGGCTGTAGCTGTTTCTTTTTCTTCTATCGCTAGTTGTGCCAGGTTTACAATATTCATAAACAGCTCCGGATCTCTTTTAAAGATCGCTTTCTCCTGAATGAATGCCTTACCATATTCTTTTTGCTGTACAAAATACCAGCTTAAAAACTGGTTCCAAAAGATGTCCTGCGTTTTTTGTGTATTTAAAAGCAGGGCTTTACGCAAAGAAGCATTAAAAGTATCACTGCCTTCTTCGTTCATAAAGCGCGACAACTGGTTTTGTACTACGACAAGGTTCTGTCTGTTACTATATGAATACGACAACAGCTTCTCGATCATCAGATCTGTATTACCCAATTGCCCCTGTATTAACGCCAACTGATAATCAAAATTCATGCTTTTGTTAATCTCAGTTGCCGTTTCATATGCTTTTAGCGCATACTCTAACAATGTTTTTTGCTCGAAAGCATTGGCAACAGCATAAACGTTAGAAGGATTATCTGTTACTGTTTTTATTGCAGCTTTATAATTCTTCTCGGCTTTAGCCATCTCTTTTTGCAGCTGGTAGTTGTAACCCAGTTCCACATAAAGTAAAGGCTGTCCTGTCTTATCAAGCCTGTCCGCAAGAAGCTTTCCCGCTTCTGTATATTGTTTTAACTGCTGATAGCAGGCTGCTATTTTTTGGATATAAAAGGTATTGTTAGGCTGCTTTTTTTCAAGGTCCTGATAAATTACCAATGCTTTTTCAAATTCGCCTTTGTCAAAATAATTGTAGGCAAGCTGTTCGTTTTGCGCAAAAACCGCAACCGACCACAAAAAAGCTATAATGGTAACTATATTTTTCATCCCTAACTGTTAGTGTTTAATGGAACATATTTTCCTTAACTAATATAAAAACGCAAATGACACTGATTTAGCACATAACGCAATCTATAACCTTTGTAAGCCAAGACCTGCGAACACCTGTTAAATCCGCGTCATCCGCGTTCCATTAAGCCGTTCCTAACAAATTTACTAATTTATTATATCAAATCCGGTGTACGGACGTAAAACTTCCGGGATAACAATACCGTCTTCCATTTGGTAATTTTCTAATATTCCGGCCAGTACCCTTGGCAATGCCAATGAACTTCCGTTTAGCGTGTGTGCCAATTGATTTTTACCTTCTTTATCTCTAAAACGCAGTTTAAGACGTGTAGACTGGAACGTTTCAAAGTTAGACACCGAGCTTATTTCTAACCAACGGTCCTGCGCTGTAGAGAACACTTCAAAATCATAGGTTAATGCAGCAGCAAAGCCCATATCGCCACCACAAAGGCGCAATATCCTGTATGGTAATTTAAGCTCCTGTAGTATCGTTTTAACGTGTTCCACCATACCGTCTAAAGCAGCATAAGAATTCTCCGGACGCTCAACACGCACTATCTCTACTTTATCAAACTGGTGTAAACGGTTCAATCCGCGTACGTGAGCACCATAAGATCCAGCTTCTCTACGGAAACACGGTGTATAAGCAGTACACAATACCGGAAGGTCTTTTTCTTCGATGATTACATCACGGAAAAGATTGGTTACCGGAACCTCAGCAGTAGGAATAAGATAAAGATCATCTATACCTACGTGGTACATCTGCCCTTCTTTATCCGGCAGCTGTCCTGTTCCATAACCAGAAGCTTCGTTTACAAGATGAGGCACCTGGTATTCTTTATATCCTGCTTCTGTATTTTTATCAAGGAAATAAGCAATTAATGCACGTTGTAACCTTGCTCCTTTTCCTTTGTAAACAGGAAATCCGGCACCGGCAATTTTAACACCAAGCTCAAAATCTATAATGTCATATTTTTTTGCAAGTTCCCAGTGCGGCAAAGCACCTTCAAACAATACAGGAATATCGCCTTCACGCTCTACTTCAAGGTTTTCTTCCGGAGTTTTCCCGGCAGGCACAATATCAGCAGGAGTGTTAGGCAGTTTATAAAGTACATTCGTAAGCTCTTCACTAACGGTATTCAGCGCATCAGAAAGCTCTTTGCTTTTTTCTTTAAACTGTACTGTTTTTTCTTTAATAAGAGCAGCCTTAGCTTTTTCCCCGGCTTTCATCAGCTCACCAATATCTTTAGACAGCTTATTGGATTCGGACAAAACAGTGTCAAGTTCCACCTGAGTAGCTCTTCTTTTCTCATCAAGTGCAATCACTTCATCAACTAACGAGCTTGCGTCAAAATTTCTTTTGGCTAAAGCCTGTATTACTTTTTCTCTGTTTTCTCTAATAAATACTGTCTGTAACATGATTATGTTTTTTATAAAGTGAGGCAAATTTAATGAATTGTTATTAATTAACCCGTACAGTGCCAAAGTTTAAAAGCCTGCCTCTTAAACTTTTTTCTAAGCGCACCGAAAGCAATTTCTCATTACATTTGAGAAATTTTAGCCATGAAAAAGAACTTTACATTCATACTATACAGCCTGTTATGTTTTCATTGTGCCTTTGCCCAACAACAGGATAATGATGTAAAACAAATTGCCGAGGCCGAAATGAAATCAGCTTACGCGATAAGTAACTTTACGGCTAACATGAATACCGGTAATTATAACGTAGTATACCAACGTTTGGAACTTCAGGCCGATCCTGCAATACACTTCATCAGCGGCGATGTTACTACCCATTATATTGCCAAAGAAGACATGACCCAAATTACATTCGACCTTACCAATCAGCTTACCGTAAGCGCTGTAAAACGTAACGGTATCGATCTTTCTTTTTTACAAAATGAGAATGACGAACTGGTAATTACCCTACCAGTTACACAACCACAAGGCATATTGGATTCACTTACCGTAACCTATTCCGGCGAACCTCCTTTTGATTCTGATGCTTTTGTTACCAGCCAGCATGCAGGTGCTCCCGTTTTATGGACGCTATCTGAACCTTATGGTGCTAAAGATTGGTGGCCATGCAAACAGGATCTTATAGATAAGGTAGATAAACTGGACGTATACATAACAGCTCCTGGCGAATACATAAGTGTTTCTAATGGTTTAGAACAATCGCACAATGACAATGGTGATGGCACAAAAACAACTCATTTTAAGCACAATTATCCTATACCCGCCTATCTTATTGCGATTGCAGTAAGTAATTACAGCATTTACACCCAACAGGCAGGCACTGTTCCAAATACTTTCCCAATTGTAAATTACATCTACCCCGAGACACAGGAGCAAAGCAAACAAGAGCTTGCTGTTACTTTACCTATAATGGATCTCTACGAACAGCTTTTCGAAACTTATCCGTTTCATCAGGAAAAATACGGGCATGCCCAATGCGGTTTTGGCGGAGGCATGGAACACACTACAGTTTCGTTTATGGGAAGTTTTGGAAGAAACCTTATCGCTCATGAATTGGGTCATCAATGGTTTGGCGATAAAATAACTTGCGGTTCATGGAAAGACATTTGGCTTAACGAAGGTTTTGCTACTTACCTGTCTGGAATTGTCATTGAGCATTTTGACGGCAAAGACGCCTTTAAAAACTGGAAAGCAGCCAACATAAACGACATTACTTCTCAAGGCGGAGGTTATATTTATCTGACCGATGCAGACACCCTGAGTGTAAGCAGAACATTTAGCAGCAGACTTACTTATAATAAAGGCGCAATGGTACTTAATATGCTGCGCTTTAAAATGGGAGATACTGCTTTTTACCAGGCCATAAAAAATTATCTGTCAGATCCCGAACTGGCTTATAGTTATGCAAAAACACCTCAGCTGCAAGCACACCTAGAAGCGGCATCAGGAATGGATCTTACCGAATTTTTTAATGACTGGGTATATAAAGAGGGATATCCTACTTATACCATTATCGTAGATAACCTGAACGACGGAAATGTCAAAATACTGATAAAGCAAACGCAGTCGCATCCATCAGTCACATATTTTGAAATACCTGTGCCGATACAACTAAACAGTGCTAACGGACAGGTACATTCTGTTGTTTTAGACAATACAACTAATGAACAGGTGTTTATTGTACCTGTACCGTTTACAGTAGCTAGTGTCGCTTTTGATGTTGATAAAAATATTATCTCTGCAGGAAGTACCATTAAAATAGTATCGGAAGATTTTAAACCTCATCTCTATCCTAACCCATCCAATAGTATACTTCAGGCAGCACTATCTGAAACTACTATTGTAAACGAAACTATATTTTACAATACCCTTGGCAAAAGAGTTATGGAAACCACCAATGACACCTCCTGGAATATTTCCCGCCTTGCTACCGGAGTTTATTTCGTGACCCTTATTACCAATAAAGGCACTACACAACTAAGCTTCTTTAAGAACTAAGGCACCCATATAAGCCTGCCCATACCGCTAATGCCATGTTCGTGATTTGCAACCGGAATACCTGTAAGAAGCCCCAAACTCACTTTCTTCGAAAACTGTACTTTAAACTGCGGCCTGAAAACAAACGAAGGTTTTTCATCTGAAAACTCCATATTCGTTTCCAACCCAACAAAATTGCCTCCGTTAAAAACATAGTGCAGGTTGGCATTTACCTGTGCCGATGTTTCCCAACTGTTTGTTTTAAAAGACTGCTCGATTACCGGGCCTGTATAAAGTAATGTATGAATGTGCGGCGTCAATCTTTTGGCTGCAATAAAGATAGGATTATATAGGGCACCCTCAAAAAGGCTTCCTTTATGATCGATATCCGATAGTGAAGAGAATTCAAATTCCTGAATATATCCTACCGCCATAGATGTCTGGTATTTTTCTGAAACCCAAAATGTATACTGTGTTGCCAGTTTTACACCTTCAACCCTGTTATCGGGCATGGACATGGATTCTTTACCGCTAAGACGCTGATTAACTTCAAAAGGAATTTCTACTTCTAAACCAAGCCTGTTGGCAATAGCAAATTCATATTCTACAAAACCGTTATAAGAAAGATAATGTTTTTTGTCATTAACACCAAAACCCACATTGATCTCTTTTTCTCCTTTACGCGCACCCAGATCCCGTATCAAATCAATATACAAGGGTTCGGCATGGCTCAGCTTCAACGGTTTTACAGGAGTGTCTTTTGGTTGTTGTGCATGGACAGAAAAAGTCAATAGTAACAATAGCGTGATAACGAGGGTATTCTTCATAAATCTTTCATTTGATGCCAAAACTAGAGGCACAAATAGGAAAGAATTGGGAAAAATGAGATTTTTGAAGAAAAAAGTATCTTATTCCTGAAAAGCTTTTACCCTGCTTACTAAAAAAGTAATAAAGAATCCAAAAATACCGATGATAGCAAAAGAAGCTCTTAAACTCGAAGCTTCTGCGATATATCCTATAACAGGCGGACCAATCATAAAACCAAGGAAACTCACACTGGAAACCGTAGTTAATGCGATACTTGGCGATACTCCGGGCGTTTTGCCGGCAATACTGTACACAGTGGGCACAATGGTAGAAACACCAATACCCACAAGCATAAATGCTAATGCAGACGTTAGTATATACGGGAAAGCTACTGCAGTAAACATTCCTATAGAAATAAGGCAACCGCTAATTTGCAGCACTCTTTTCCTGCCTACTTTACGGATAACACGATCGCCTAAAAAACGACCTGTTGCCATCATGACCATAAAAGAAGTGTAACCGAGTATTACTAACGGTCCGGGTGCTTTTACAACATCTTTAAAATACACACCGCTCCAGTCGAACATAATACCTTCGCTCACCATACAGCAAAAACCAATAACACCAAACCACAGCAGTGCCGAATTTGGTTTTGTAAAACCTTTTTTCTTAGCTGCGGGTTCAGGGCTTTTTGCCTTAACCAGATATTTATAGTTGAAAAGTATTACAAGGAGCAGGACTGCGCCTACAATAGCAAAATGATAAAGAGGCTTTAGCTTAAGTGCCATCATACCCAAGCCTATTAAAGCTCCTGTAAAACCGGCAGCACTCCATGCTCCGTGAAAGGAAGACATGATCGTTCTTTTAAAAAGTCCTTCGGTATAAATGCCTTGGGTATTGACAGAGATATTGGTTAGATTACTGAACATCCCAAAGAAAAACAAAGCAAGCAGTAAATGCCATCTTTCGGTACCAAGACCCAGAACCACCATACTGATGATATAAAAGGTGATACCAAAAACCACTGTACGGTGGCTGCCATACTTGTTTGCCAGTTTACCCGAAAATGGCATCATGAAAAGCTGCCCAAAAGGGATAGCAAAGAGTACTGTTCCCAGATCGGCTTCAGAAAGCTGCATTGTCGTCTTAATATCCGGGATACGGCTTGCCCATGTGGCAAAAGTGAGCCCCATGGAAAAATAGAACAATGATACCGCCCATCTGATACGGTTTAAATAAGATGTTTTTACGTCTTTATAAGCTTTTTTATAAGCTAAAACGCCCGTTGGCTTGTCTGTTATTTTTACTTCTCCCTGCACCCTGCAAAATTACTTCTATTTCTTTAAAACCTTTCAGACAAACTACAGAACATATGTTAAACTTCAATACTTTAGGCGAGCAGTCACGTTGTCAAATTGTTACCTGTTTTTACCAGGCACTCGCTTGTGTAAGGAAATCGATTTCGTGTTTTGTTATCGCCAGGTTAGGAGCTTTAATTATGCTCTCCAACTGGCTAATACTCGTCGCACTAACGATAGGAGCCGTAACCGATGGACGATGGATTAACCATGATAAAGCCACTGTTGCAGGTGTAGTATTCAGTTTTTTAGCCACCTCGTCAAGAGCTGCCAATATTTTAAATCCGCGGCCGTCAAGATATTTTTCTACCCCGCCGCCCCGCTGGCTTTTACCAAGATCATCTTTAGAACGGTACTTTCCGGTAAGGAATCCGCTTGCCAAAGAATAGTAGTTAAGCACACCCAGATTATGCTCTAAACAGATAGGCTCAATCTCAGCTTCAAATTCTTCGCGCTCGTAAAGGTTGTATTGCGGCTGAAAGGTTTCATAAGCAGGCAGTCCGTTTTTAGCGGCTATCTGCAACGAATCTTTAAGCCTTGCCGGCGATAGGTTTGATGCACCAATATGACGTACTTTTCCTTCCTGTATCAATTGAGCATATGCCTCCAATGTTTCATCTATCGGAGTAGTCTCATCATCCCAATGGGTTTGATATAAATCTATGTAATCGGTCTGCAATCTTCTCAGCGAATCTTCGGCTGCTTTTAAAATGTAATTCTTAGACAGGTCTCTTCTTCCGTTACCCATATCGGCACCCACTTTTGTTGCAATAATAACGCTCTCCCGATTGTTATTTTTCTTCAGCCAATTACCAATGATAAGTTCCGATTCGCCTCCCTGATTTCCAGGAACCCAGCGCGAATACACATCGGCAGTATCTATAAAATTAAAACCTGCTCCTGTAAAAGCATCTAATATCTCGAACGATTGTTTTTTATCTATTGTCCATCCAAACACATTACCTCCAAAAGTAATTGGGTACACATGGAGATCGGTGTTGCCTAGTCGTCTTTTTTCCATAATAACTGTTATTCTTTTAAGTCAATACTTCTTTTTTGTTCACTGCTTGCTACTGCTGCATCTATTATTCTCATGGTACGAATGCCATCTTTTGCAGTAACGGGTTCTTCTTTATCCTGCGTAATCGAAATATACAATCCATCAAAAAGATCATAATAATTACCTTGCAGGGTAGGAATCGTTTTTCGAACCACCTCTCCATTAATTTCGGTATGCAGCAATCCGGCTTTATCTTGAGGTTCAGTTCCCCAGGTAGTTAAATTTGGCTTCTCTCCGGTCTTAAGTACATCTTCCTGAATATCGCCACGGCTTTTAAGGAACGATCCTTTTTTACCATGAACGGCATACGCCGAAATTGCTTCACGCACAAAAAAACCTGCTTTTAACCGTACTCTCTTATCCGGATAGTACAGTAAAATATCCATATAATCATCTACCAGAGAACCTTCCCTTAGGGTTCTTATATCGGCAAAAACAGCATCAGGATAGCCAAATAAATACAACGCCTGATCTATTAAATGCGGACCAAGATCTTTTATTATTCCTGCTCCTGCATTTGCTGTTTCTTTATGCATTTTCGGACTCAAGTTTGGATTGTATCTGTCAAAATGAAATTCGGCTTCTACAATATCCCCCAGTAAACCCTGATCTACAACCTGTTTTACCGTTTTAAAATCGCTGTCCCAACGACGGTTTTGGTATACTGTTAATTTAAGGTTTTTTTCTTTAGCAATTGCTAATAATTCTTCTGCCTCGGCAGCTGTTGTGGTAAAGGCTTTTTCTACCAATGCGTGTTTGCCTGCCAGCAAAGCTTTTTTAGCATATTCATAATGGGTCTCAACTGGCGTATTTACAATAACCAGATCGATATCATCTGCTAATAGTTCCTCTAATGAATCATAGCTTTTTACCTGTGGATAATCATTTTGTATGAGTTTTTTGCTTCTTTCCCACGAACCGATGAGTTCAAATCCGGCGTGGAGTTCTAAAAATGGTGCATGGAATACCCTGCCCGACATTCCGTAAGAAAGCAAAGCTGTTTTTATTTTTTTCATTTATATTTTATTACTTTTTTCTACTTTCCTTTTGTCTTGAAACAAAAGAAACAAAAATTCAAGGCACAAAGTTTAAGGCCTTAGCTTCACTCTATTATTAGATAGATTTCTAAGTTTTTATTTATTTTCTTTTACATGTGCCCGTTCATATTGTTTTGGCCAAATGATGTCGGTATGAAGTTCATGTGCAAAGGTAAGAGGCAGGTAAGGATTACGCAAAGATGCACGCCCAAAGAAGACCAAATCGGCCTGACCGTTTTTAAGAATTGCTTCAGCTTGTTCGGCTTCGGTTATAAGCCCTATTGCAGCAGTACAGATGTGTGCCTCCTTTTTAACGCGTTCGGCAATTGGCACCTGATAGTTTGGCTCAACCGGAATTTTCTGATGCGACACTGCACCCCCCGATGAACAATCTACCACGTCTACTCCACTCTCTTTAAGTAGTTTTGCTAATACTACCGACTGGTCTACATCCCATCCGCCTTCTGCCCAATCCGTTCCGGAAATACGCACGAATAATGGCAGGTCAACAGGCCATTCCGTTTTAACCGCTTCAATAATTTCAAGCAGTAAACGAATTCTGTTATCAAAGCTTCCACCATATTCATCGGTACGCGTGTTACACAATGGCGACATGAATTCATGTATAAGATAACCGTGTGCAGCATGAATTTCAAGTACTTTATAACAGGCTTCATGTGCACGACGTGCTGCAGCTTTAAAGTCGGCTATCACTTTTGCTATTCCTTCTTTATCCAGTTCAAGAGGCGGTAGTGCTTCATCTTCATGGTATCGTATCGCGCTTGGTGCTACCGTTCTCCATCCACCTTCATCCAGTGTTAGTTTTCGGTTGCCCTGCCATGGTGCCGATGTACTGGCTTTTCGGCCTGCATGGGCAAGCTGTATTCCCGGAAAGGCATTTTGCGACAATATAAAAGCTGTTATCTGTTTGTATTTTTCTATATGTTCGCCTTTATAAATACCAAGGTCTTCAGGTGAAATCCTGCCTTCAGGTGAAACAGCGGTTGCTTCCTGTATAATTAGTGATGCTCCGCCTACGGCACGTGAGCCTAAATGCACCAAATGCCAGTCGTTTGCAAAACCATCTTCTGCAGAGTACTGACACATGGGTGATATTACCATCCTATTTCTAAGAATAATACTTTTTATTTGTAACAATGAAAATAAGGGTGAAGCCATAACGTTTATGATTTAGATAAATAGCTCAGAGTAGCAGTAAATGCCTAAGTAGAGTAAATTTACCCTACAAAACTTAAACAGGAAACGTAACGTTTAATAATTAACAAACATTTAAACAGCAGCTTAAAATTAAAATCGGCAGAAGTAATCAGAAAACACTATTTTTGTTCGTTAATTTAAGCACACTAAAACTTTAGAATGGATACACTTGTACAGATTGCCCAGTTAATACTTATGTTGTCAATATTAGTAGTACTTCATGAATTTGGGCATTATATTACCGCAAAGATGTTTAAAGTAAGGGTAGAGAAATTTTACCTTTTTATGGATGCCGGATTTGCGCTCTTCAAGAAAAAAATAGGTGATACAGAATGGGGTATTGGTTGGTTACCAATAGGTGGATATGTAAAACTATCAGGAATGATAGATGAAAGCATGGATACTGAGCAAATGAAAAGCCCGCCACAGCCATGGGAATTTCGTGCTAAACCGGCATGGCAGAGGCTTATCATCATGCTTGGAGGTATTATAGTAAACCTTATTCTTGCATGGTTTATTTACACTATGGTATACTGCACCTATGGTAAGAAATATGTAGCTACAGAGCTTATTCAAAAAGACGGACTAGTTTTTGGTTCTACCGGAAAAAAAGTAGGCTTTGAGGATGGCGATAGAGTACTAAGCGTAGACGGCAAGTCTCAAGAACGTTTTGATCGTGTTATACTGGATATTCTATTAGGTGACAATGTAGAAGTATTACGTGACGGCAAACCTATTACGGTTCATTTAACTAACGAAGACAAAAAAGAAATACTTGACAAAGAAGGTCGAGATTTTATCCATCCTAAAGTTACAAGTACAATTATCGACTCTATTGTACCGGGATCGAATGCTGAAAAAGCAGGATTGAAAAAAGGAGACAAAATTGTAGGGATAAACAACAAAAATCTTCTTTATCAAAAACAACTTAACGAAGAAGCTTTTAAAAACAAAGACAAAACTGTAGCAATCAATATTGTTAGAAACAATGAACCGCTTACGGTTACATCTAATGTTTCTAACGAAGGGACCATTGGTATTATGCAAATACCAGCAGAAAAAGTGAATTTTATAATCACCGAAAAATACAACTTCTTTACGGCAATCCATAAAGCTGTAGAAGAATCATACTTCTTATTGGTATATAATGTAAAGCAGTTCAAACTTATCCTTCGCCCTTCAACAGGTGCTTACAAGCACGTGAAAAGCCCTGTGGGTATTGCTGCCAGCCTTCCTACTACATGGGATTGGGAGTTTTTCTGGAAGTTCACTGCTCTTTTCTCTATAGGTCTTGCCTTCATGAACCTGTTACCAATACCGGGATTAGATGGCGGCCATGCCCTATTTACCATTGCAGAAATGATTACAGGTAGAAAATTAGGCGATAAGGCTGCCAGTGTAGTACAAACCGTAGGGATGATTATTCTGTTAAGCCTCATGGTATTAACTTTTGGTAAAGATATCTACGAAATAATCGCTCGAAAATTCTTTTAATTTTTTTTCGTTTTTGTTTGCGAAAACTAAAAATGGTTATATATTTGCACCGCGATAACAGGGAAACACCTAGTAAGCCACAAGTTCTTAAACAAGTTGTAATTTCACTGATATAAATTAGAAGATTACATTTATAATATACAGTTTCCTCCTTAGCTCAGTTGGTTAGAGCATCTGACTGTTAATCAGAGGGTCCTTGGTTCGAGCCCAAGAGGGGGAGCTTTTAAAGCCTTACAGCAATGTGAGGCTTTTTTATTTCTTATTTCAACGCAAATGCAGTGTTCTAATAATCAATACGTTCTTATAAAAATGTAATTTAACTGATATCCATTAGAAAATTACACATACAATATACAGTTTCCTCCTTAGCTCAGTTGGTTAGAGCATCTGACTGTTAATCAGAGGGTCCTTGGTTCGAGCCCAAGAGGGGGAGCTTTTAAAGCCTTACAGTAATGTGAGGCTTTTTTGTTTTTATTCAATACCACTTCATTCCCTCTCCTATTCGATTATAATGCTATATTTGTTTTAGTGCTGTTGCCACACAAACAAAAGGAAATTATGAAACCAAGGAGTCTTTGCCTGATGGGGTTATTGTTTTTTGTTATAAGCTATATAATGTTTGCGCAGGGCGCAGCATTATCCTACTTTCAAAAACCTGTAGACTTCGCGCACTGGTTCAACCTGACTGGTGCAGTATTGCTAATCTCGTTCAATAATGTATTCCCAAAGAACAGCCTTTCTGGTACAGCATCTGTCCTGACGACCTTAGGTGTTATTGCCCACATAGGTCTTTGCACTATTGACTTTATAATGTGGAGCTTTGGCAATGACGATGCCGCCAGGGAACAATTAAGCGAACATATAAGCAACACTCCATCTATTTTATTTCCTTTTATTATTATAGGGCCTTCTTTGCTTTTTATAGGACTGGCTGTTCACGCAGCAGCTTTTATAAAAACCCATACGATAAGCTCTCTAATGGTTATTGTTGGAGCACCTGCAGTAGGCTTTTCCTATTTTATATTAAAAAACGGAACCTACATGGTATTGAGCTGCCTGCTTTTTGCCACAGGATTAACATTGCTTCTTTACAGAAAGGAAAAACAAAAATTTGTGATTAAATAATAACACACAGATAGCTTTAAATTTTATATCTTTGCACCTCGAAAAATCGATGGCCTCGTAGTTCAACGGATAGAATGGGAGTTTCCTAAACTTTTGATCCAAGTTCGATTCTTGGCGAGGCTACAAAAAAACCCTTACAATTTTGTAAGGGTTTTTTCATCTCTGCAAACACTACTTATTAAAGTATTTGTAAATTACGCCCTATAAGGCTAATCATAATGACAAATTTTGACTTCCATAATTTATTATTCCCAACTGAATTCGAAAACCTTTGTAGAGATATCTTAGAAATAAGAGAAAATCCCATCAAATTTACGAGTTATAAGCCCGGTAAAGATGGAGGCATCGATTTTAAATCTACAAATACAGAGGATATAATAATTGGGCAATGCAAACTGTATAATCCTAACAACTATAATGGATTAAAGAGGTCTTTAAAAAAAGAAGTAGAAAAATGTCAAAAGAAGAAGCCCAATAGATATATTTTATGCGTCGGCATGAAATTGAGTGATACTCAAGCTGAAGAAATATTAGAATTATTTAAAGGATATATATTAAACCAAAACGATATAATTGATAACGAAAAACTTAATAAATATCTTGGGAATAAAGAATATAACTATCTGAAGAAAATTTACTCAAAATTACTAATTCCGAATCTTTCATATGTCGAGGATATAATTAGCAATACTGTAAATAGTAAATATTATAAATCAACTAAATCATTCTTACTAGATATAAATGAGAAACACAAGTTATTTCATAATGTGTTTAATCTCAAAACCTGTATTGATATTTTAGAAGACAAAAAGGTTTTAATCTTGACAGGGAATCCCGGTGTTGGCAAAACAACAATGGCAAAAATGATCGTAAATTATTTTATCGGTGAAAAACTAATAAATAATATTTTTTTTGTCTCTGATAATCATTTACAAGATATTGAAGGCTTATTGATAGATAATCAGAAGCAACTTATCGTTGTAGACGACTTTTGGGGCCAAAATTTCAGTCCTACATATAAAAATAATACTAGACTTAGAAATTTCACTCGTATCATTAATGATTTTAAAAAGAGTTCATCTCATTATCTTATTTTAACTTCAAGAGAATACATTATTCGAGATGTCATTAGTAACGCTGAATATGAAACTCGCGAAATATTAAATACTGACTCCTTTACAATAAATTTGAATGAGTATAGTGAAGAAGATAAAGCAAGAATATTTCTCAATCATTTATACTTTTATAATTTTGAGAAGAAATATATCAGTCATCTAAAATACAATGATCAATTTCAAAGAATAGTAAATCATAGTAACTACTCTCCAAGAAACATTGAATATTTTTGTAAAACTCAATTAAAAGAAAACAATAATGAATATTCTTTTTATAAAGAACTTGAACAATATTTTGAGAAACCCAATGAGTATTGGAATAAAAATTTCATAATATTAAACAATACTTCACAATTAATTTTATTAATCATTTTAATATCTAGTGATCCAATTAGTCTAACTGATTTGGAAACGACTTTTGAAGAAGTACAAAGCGACGTAAGAAAAGAACTGAACCTAAATATTAATCCATTAGACTTTGCAAATGAAATAAGATTACTTGAAGATTTTTATATTATATCAGAAAAACAAGAATGCTCTTCACAGATTCTTATCCGTTTTCAAAATCCAGGAATCAAGGACTACTTACTTGAATATTTAAGAATCGATGGACGAACTTGGATAAGGCCATTAATTAAAAACGTACCTTTTTTTAATCAATTAATCTATGTTTTTGACACTATTGAAAATCAAATTGATGATTTCGAGTCTGATATTCCGCTTTATGGTAAAAAAATAGTCCTTTCAAAAATATTACAGGAAATTCTTAAGGAAAAATTGTTGGAAGAATTTGATTTATTGAATTTTTGTACACAAGATGCTCGAGAATATACTAATGATTTTACGACTGGATTTACCTCAGAAGAAACAAAATATTTCAAAATCAGTCAATTAAATGATCTTTTTAAAATATCTCAAAACTCAAACATTGATGTAAGGAAATTTATTATTAATGAAGTAATGAAAGATATAGATAATTATCAAGAAGGTCATAAAATAGTTGATCAGCATTCAATGACTATATTTCCTTCTATAATTAAACTGATACATTCATTTATCGATTTAGATGAAAATAAGTTGATACAACATTATTATAATGGAATAACATTTACAAATGAATATTATAGCTTCTACGAATTTATAGATATTTATCCTTTTGAATTTAATAAATTCTATGCTCAGAATATTCTGAAAATTAGAACGGGAATTAAATATCAAATATTAGATGATATTGATTATTATAAATGGCACGAAATGGATTTAAAACTGGATAGTCATTTAGGATACATTATTGAAGAAGTTGCTCAATTATATGGAATAAGACTAACCTCAAAATTTGTACTAGAAATTGAAGAGATAGCTGAAAGACCATTTCGGAATTTTAAAAAAAATAGAACAAAGGAAAGTGCTAAAGAAAATACTGTTCGAGAAAAAATCAAATCAAACCCGCTTGATAAAATAGTAGATGAATATTTATCTCCTATTGACACTTATGAAAATGAGTTTAATTTAAAAAGTTACCTTGGTTACAATTGTAACGATAAAAATTTAATAAAATTCATTATTAAAGAAGTAAAAAATGAAAAATCAATATTAAAACCATTTACAACAAACAAAGATATTTTAGATTCTTTTATTAATTTATTTAATAGTAAAGTACTCAACTATGAAAACCTAAGCACCTTCACTATACTGAATGAACTTTTTACCAATTGGGTTGTGTCCAAAAATTTAAATCCTGAAATTTTAAAAGAGAAATTCTATAATTTATCAACCAGTATTGACTTCTCATACGATTACTCAATATCTGAAAGTCAATTAAAAAAGGAATTTACAAACATCATTTTAAACTTTTCTCCAACAATACTTAGTCCGTTAATAATCCCACATAAAAAATGGTATATATTTTCACAACCTGATATTCGGATATACTTCATTGCCGAGTATATTAAAACAATAAAAGATGATGAAATTTTTAAAGAAAATGTTTTTGAATACCTATGTGATTTTCAAGATACTCTTATAGAAATATTAAATATTTCGTGCTTCCACAGATTAAAAAATACTATAATAATTCCAGAGCTAAAAAAATTTATTACATCTATAGATATTACTTCCGAAAAATCAACAATATTGTCTTTTATAGATTTTTTTAAGATCGAATTTAATTTAAAGTGGAATCAAAATAAAAAAAAATTTGGCGATAGTGGATCTTCGAATTCTGAATGGTATATAGAATTATTTTTAAATCATTTAGATATTGAATTTTCAATTATGAATTTAGACATCTATTTTTTAAAAGACTACCATACGAATGAAGATATACAAAAGTATTTTCTTAATAAGAATGCTTACAATAAATTATATAATATTATAACAAAAACTATTGAAA
This sequence comes from Flavobacterium cerinum, assembly GCF_004028155.1. Taxonomy (GTDB): domain Bacteria; phylum Bacteroidota; class Bacteroidia; order Flavobacteriales; family Flavobacteriaceae; genus Flavobacterium; species Flavobacterium cerinum. Next base: position 62,045 of record NZ_SBII01000006.1, read on the forward strand.
AGAAAAAAAGAAGATGCATATTCTCAGAAGAAATTGGAATTTATTTTGATATAGGACTATATGAATTTGCTAAGAATGATGAAAATTATTACATTTTAAAACAGATTGGGATGATTGATTACATTTTTGATATTTATACAAAATCTCAAATTGCAATTTCAAATTATACTAATCAGTCTTAATACTCTCAATTCTTCGTAATAATACAAGTCAAATCAGAAAAAGAATCATTAGTATGGTTTTTATTATCTAAATTAAGATTTATATTAAATATTATATTTTCTCTTTAAGTTTTTCTCAAAAAAACCACGACATTTCTCTCGTCAAGGCAATTTATTTTTTTCATATTCTCTTAAAGTTCAGTTTACTTCCTTTTGATAGATTCGCAATCCTTTATCTAAACCCTGAGGGAACATCATTTATACAAACACACCTAAGTGATGCAAGAGTCTTCAATTTTGTAACTATGACAACAATAGAAATTCCAATAAATAAATCAAGGATCGTACTACTTCCCTTTTTATTTATATCTGTAATTACCCCAGCCATTTTATTTGCTTATTACCTCTCCCTCGATGGCATTTTTTCAATCAAACTTATCTTGGTTCTTGTTATTGCAATTCCTGTACTGCTACTTGTTCTTTGGATCGGAACTAAAAAAATCATCAGTAAAAAACCCGGATTAGTTTTAGACAACATGGGAGTCCTGGACAACGCCAATTTATCTGAAACAGGAATAATTCCGTGGAATAATATAAGCCAGGTAAATATGGTAAACCACCAGTATTCCTACTTCATAATACTACATCTTAAAAACAGTGACAGCATATTGAATAAACTGCAAAGCACCCGCCTTAGGCTTGCTAAAAACAATATCCAGGCTTTTGGGTCACCTGTAGCTATAAATGTCAGCAATCTAAAAATTGACAGGTTTGAGCTATTAGAAATTTTGAATAATAAAACTCTCTTATAATCGCATTATCATTATAAAGCTAAAATAAAAACCGCAGCCGGGAACTGCGGTTTTTTTACTATACTAACCATTGTACTATATTAATAGTCCTGCATTTCATCTCCGAAAAGGCGACGCTGCCCTCCTGCAAAAATTCATCAACCGTTACAAGTAAAACTTACGCTATTTGAGAGAGCATTAAAACAGCAATAAACAGAACCACGCTAAACACGATTATGTTTATGATCCTGTCTTTTTTCTGAATAGCGTTATCGGATGCATTAAGTTCTGCTGCTTCTTTTTTTCTTGTTTTGTTTGCTTTCATATTTTATATTTTGGTCTGACTTTTAATTCGGGAACATACTTACCAAACCGAAAAAAACGGCCACACAGGTAACTGCAAAACAGGTAAGTGTCATTATAATTAGTACTGCAATTTTTACGGTTCGGGAAATTATTTTTTTCATAATGATTGCTATTACGATCTTGATTTCCACCTATAAAACAAAGCACATACCAAAACAATTGCAGACACATTAAAGCACTGAATAACAAAGAAGTACTCAAAACACAAACTCATTTAAGTTTATAAAGCCCTATCAAAACGAAAGGGTAACTCTCCCGAAATGAAAGCTATAAATAAAAACCGCAGCCAGGAGCTGCGGTTTTCTGCTATGCCAACCACGGCCTAGCGTTCAACAACCAACTCTGTATTTGCTCTATCCCCGCAGTCGCGTATGGCACCCTCAAAGAGCCGGCTTACCTCCTGCTGTGCCCAAGTTGCTTTTTGGTATAATCGTTCAGCGTCTGCCTTTGAAATATCCAGGTGAGGTTTGTTACGGTAAGCCGAATACAGCAACACCTGCAAACGGACTTCGGTTGCATCGGTGGGGTTGAACAGCGTGCCCAAAGACGGCGCAAACACCTTTATATAATCCTGAAGTTCGGGGATGGATTTTGACGGTAACTCACGACCCATTAAAAACGACTGGGCAGTCTTGAAAAGCAATTCCAATATCATGTGAAGCAGGCACACCGCATCGGCATACTTTCCGGATTCTATATATTGTAAAACCGCAGCAGCGTAAGCACCCGCATGATCCATACGTTTTTTAAACCCATCTTTTATTCGGACGAGCAGCGTTTGAACCATCACTGCATCCATGCTGAAACCACTACCGGACGCCTCGCCAGCATAGACCATAGTCCCGAAAGTGCAGTGCGTGAGCAGGTACAAATTCCCTTTTTGAATAGCATCACGAGCATAGTCGCAGGAAAACAGGCGGTAGACAACCGACTCATACGGTTTTAGTATCCTGTCGGCGATGAGCTGCAGTTCTGTTTCGGGGCGGGTGTATAAGGTGTCTATAAAAATGGTGAAAATAATTTCGGGACCTGCTGCGGTAGTACTGCCCGAGAGGTACACCGAATCAGGATTGATGCAGTCTAATATCTCTATGGTAATTTTCTTTATCAGGTAGGCTTTTAGGTGTTCTTTGGGCAGCAGGATAACATGATCCATAATTTTACTATTGTGGGTGATACATTACTTAAAAATTGTATTTTTGTTTATGGAGCACAAGTAAATAACAGTCAGTACAGTACCAAATCATTTAATTATGTAATTTACAGCTACAAACCTGTTTTTTACGGATTCCTTTAGTTTTTACACCTAATTATTACCTTTGAACTATGAATACACCAACAAAATCAAACCATATAGGCCGAAAAATTAGCCGTATTCGTGAACTTCGAGACATGAAGCAAGAGGCGTTAGCGCTGGCATTGGGTACAAACCAGCAGGCAATATCTGCAATGGAGAATAGTGAGACAATAGACGACGAAAAACTTATCGAGGTGGCAAGGGCACTTGGTGTAACTGTGGAAGCAATCAAAAACTTTTCGGAAGAAGCAGCAATAAACTACTTCAACAATTTTAATGATAGTAGTGAAGGAACATTTAATAATCACTGTACATTCAATCCGATTGACAAAGTGGTTGAACTTTTCGAATCAAAAGAAAAGCTTTACGAACGTTTGCTACAAGCAGAGAAAGATAAGGTGGCTTACTTAGAGAAGTTGATGAAGTAAAATAAAAAAGCCTCGAAGATTGTTTGGGGCTTTTTTATTTTACAATATTGGCGTATTAAATTGTAATTTTTTGAATATCTTTAAGTATAAAACCTGTGTCGTCCTTAAACATTTGAATTGAAACTGCTCTACCTCTGTTGGCTGCTGGTTTTAGGCTATTACAGACATGCGCTGTTATACTTGTGAATTCAGTTATGTCATGATTGTTTTTGAAAATATTTATGGTGTTAGTAATTTGCTTTCTTCCATCACCAAACCAATTTTTAGACTCTCTTTCTTTTAATTCTACAAACACTAAATTCGTGCCTTCTTTTAAAACGCCATCACATCTGCTTTCTAAATCGCCATTCACTTTGCGTATAGATACGCAATTATCAATAGCATAAAATTCCGCATTTTTCTTTTCAGGATTATTTACTATCCCGATCCACTTCGATTCATCAGACTCATCAATATAAGCGGAAGCATTTGGAATATCATCACATAAGCCAAATTTGACTTTATCCGATTCTGTTTTACAACCGTTTTGAAAAAAGTTAATCGGCATTATTTTCTAATTCTAAAAGATTAATAAATAAAGAATTAAACTCTTCTAAATGATTATTTAAATAATTTTCATCAGATGGAAGCCCACGATAATTTTCTAATTGTATAATTTTCCCCGTTGATTCATTAAGTTCATATATAGAAACTTTGTTACTGTCAATAACTGATTCTTCAGGTACAATCTCCGAAACTTTAGATTTGATTTCTGAAACTTTAGTTCTTTCAAATAGGCTTTTAGCTTTGATTGCTAATGTCAAGTAATTTATAATATATGGACTATGAGTAGTAATTACCAATCTATTCATAATATGCTCATTATGAAATTTAAAAAGGTAGTTCAAAATTTGTCTTTGAGATTCTGGAAATAAATTTTGCTCAGGTTCTTCAACAATATTTATAAATGACTTATAAGTATATGTAGAAGAAATTTGTTCAAGAGCTACCCTTAATACATCTTCCGACATATCATCTCTATTCAATAACTTTATTATAGTATTTCTCAATTTAATTTCTTCCTCTCTGCTAAATTCTTTTTTAGATTTACTCAACTCATTTTTAACAATTTTTGAAAGATATTGCGTAACAACAACCAAAGGAACTAATGAATGAAATCCACTAGAAGCTTCAACTAAATTAATTTCATAATCATTCCCAACTAATATAGCTTGCCCTTGCTTGTTGAAAACTACTTTAAGTCCTAATACTGGTAATTCGATTCCATCCAAAAATTCGCTTTTGGAATCTGCGTATTCATCATAAAATGTATATAATGGTGAGGGTAAGTTTTTTATCTTGTCAAGTCTTTCTATAGAACTAACTAAGTTTCTTTCCGCGGGAACATACATAATTTTAGGAAAACTATAATCTTTTTCCTTTAATTTCATGACACTTAATTGCCCATCCTTATAGATTAACTTATATGCATCTCCTATATACTCTATGTATGATTTGGCATTTAAATAATTATGAATATTTTGATAAGCTAAATATTTTTTTTGGAATCTATTATATTTTGTAAGAAAGTCCTCAGTAAAGTCTTTTCTTATTAATGCTTTTTCAATCCAACTAAGTGTAGAATAAAGCTTAGCAATAGTACTTTTACCACTGCCTTGATTTCCTATAAATACAGTAATGCCTGCAAAATCGATAAATCCATCATTAGTTTTCAGACCTTCTCTAATTGGCCCAACATTGTATACCTTTAATTTAGCCATTTTATTTCATCATTTATTTCAAAAACAAATATAAAGATTTCTACAGAGCTAGTAATATTAAACGAAACTTTAAAACCAAATTTCCCTGCTGGCGCGAGCGTCTCGCTCGTGCATCATCATAAACTAAAGTAGTAATCCTGTTTCAACAGGACTTACTGACCTAATACATTGGTAATACAGCAGTACTTGAAATTATGGAAATAATGCCCACGAGAGAGAATCAGTTATTACTTATTTCTTTACCTAAACCTGAACAATCTAAGTTTCGAATTTCTTTTTTAACTTTAATATCTAACCCCATATCTGGATGATGATTTATCATTTCTGTCCCCTCAGCTTGTTTACCAACCAGTGAAAGAGAATAATAAAAATATTTGGAAAGATTTGTATGCAAATAATCGGGCAACGTAGATGTATCCTTATCATATTCTATTATGAATGTAGAAGCATTATAACTAGCAATATCAACAAACCCAGTATTAGATAATACACAAAGCATATATCTTCTAGCTTCATCATAGCTTCCGAAATCTTTTTCGTAATTAATTACATCATAAGAGAAATGATATTTCATCAAATTACCAATTTTTATCCATAAAATCTGCAATTTCATCTTTCATTACGACTGATGATGGGACTGAATTTCTCAACATGTCCTCAATTTTATGAAGATCCTCAACAGTTGGGAAAAAAATATGTTTCTTAGCATATGCATTGGCAAAACATACTACTTCATATCCCTCTTGGCGGTCAAGCTTTATTCTATCCAATATGCCAATATATTGAGGATTATCTCCATTATCAACTTTCCAAGTATAATCCTTATATTTTAATTGTACTTTAGTAAATGTCATAATTTTATTGTTAAGGCGATGAATACGTTAATGACCAAATATATCTATTGAAAGGCAATAATCTATACGTAAAAATACCTGATTTTAAATTACAGAAAAATACCCCCTGCTGGCGCGAGCATCATGCCCATTCCAACGAGGAGATGAGAAATTAGAAAAAGGAACAAAAAATCAAAACTCCAAATGATAAAGCTTTGATTGTAAAATAGTATATTTTAGCATTAGTAAAAACCGAAGAACCAATGGTAATGTGATACTAACATTAACATTTTAATTTAGATAGCAGATGTTTACTATAAAGTATGAAATAATATCGGAACAGTTTGATGATATTAACAACATGACCGACGAAGAAATACAATATTATTTTTTATTGGGAAATGTGTGTTTGCATTCTGCTAATGCAAGTATTGAAATGGAATGGGAATGGATACCATTATTAGACTTTGCTCATTGTTTGCAACACATCGTTAATGATCTAAAAGGAGATAATGCTACTAAGCAATATTTTGAGTTTACAGAAAGTGCCGATACATTAGAGTTTTCAAGACAGGGAGAACAATTAAAAATTGTTGCTTCTTTTTCATCAATAATCATAGAAACGACATTTGTAGATTTTGAAAAGGCGTTACATGATTTTCACACGAGCATTAGTGAACACATCCGAAGAAATGTCCCAAACGAGGTGCCAATTGTGTTGCAAAAATATCTTTCTTTTTAAGAGAGCGTCACGCTATCGCGCCAGCAGGGAGATAAAGTGTTACTTAATAAAACAGTAATAAAATATGAAGATTAAATCAAATTTTTTAGTTGCCTTGTTGTTTTCAATTATTCCTTTTTTGGGCTTTAGTCAGGGTGCCAAAAAACAAGAAAAAGACACTATTCCGTATGAAGTACGGTATAAAAAACTTAAGGAATTATTCATAAAAAGAATTGATACTGATAGTTATAAAAAAGAAAGCAAGTTAGTTTCCGACTATGGAGATAAACTTAATCTTACGCCTTCTGATAGTGAACAATTCCAAGAAATGGAGGTATTAGAATGGATAAAAGTAAACTTAAAGCAAACAAACTTTAAGACAATGGAAGAAGCCGAAAAGGAATGGGCAGCTGTAGAAATAGCTCAGGAAATAGAACTGCAAGAAAACTTAGCTTACCATAATTATTTATTTGAAACAATTAAAGCGACTAGGAAATTTGATTTAGCAATTGTTTTGGAAGAAGAAGTTAGGGAAGAATACCCGGAGAAATTCCCGAAACCTAAAGAATATATTCATACTATGCCCACATTACCGGGACAATAAAATACTTATATAAGGCTGCCAAATGGCAGCCTTATATTTTTATAGGTTTTAAATTAGGATTATAACTCTCTTTGGCGCGAGCATCACACTCGTGCCGGCGAGAATAAATTAAACTTTAGATGTGCAAATTAAAATCATAATTGATATTAAAATTTTTGCAGAAATTTCTAAGTTTACTGCAACCGTCTAAACCGCTAAAATTTTCAACTAATAACCCATTGAGTGTAATTATTTAAAATTAACTCAAAATTTAGGTAAAAAAAACAGGATAAAATATTTCATCTTATCCTGTGCAATTTTATAGTGAATGCTTAATTTGTTAAACCAATTATTCATATACTAAAACTTTTTCAAAAATTATGGATTCAATTGTACCTTAAGCTCCTCTATATCACTTCCTCTATACAGGCTCAAATATGCTTTAGATAGATTTGCATCTTTAGGTATTACGAAATAAAATACTCTTTCAGCTTTCTCACCTTTTTTTAGAACCAGATCATTGTTTGTATTAGGACTTACAGCATTAGGATTTGCTTTAAAAAATTCTGGTTTAAAAGAAGTAAACTTTTGTATTCCTTCTGATTTATCATCTAAATGAATAGAAAAACTTGTATTCATTCCAGAATAAACTCCATTACATTCAAGACTCTCAAGGCCAATGTTTACAGCTAATAATTGTTCATCATCTTTTGGTGCACGATAATCGATATCTGTTTCAGCGTATTTTGCATTTGTAGTATAACTTACAACAGTATATTTGTCTTTTGTATAAGTTCCTGTTTGAAATTGTTTATCATAAGTATTCTTACTTTCATCTATAAAAGAAGTACCAGATACAGTTGTTTTTGGCTCTGGTCTTACAACATTAACCGTATTTTCTTTCGTTGGTTCCTCTGTTGGTTCCTTTGCTTGTTCATTCTTACAAGATGCAAAGATCACTACACCTGCTAAGACTAAAATTCTAAATTGTTTCATAGTTTAAAAATGTTGTTAAGGATAATTATTTTAACTTCGCAGAGCTTTTAATAGTTTCATACATTTTTTCAGCAGCTTCCTTTGTGCCGCCAACTATACCTGTAGCACGGTTGTGAAATACATAACAGCCCTCACCTTTAGCTTTTAGCATAAAGAAAAACCTGTATTGGGCATCATAACCTTCTGTAGCAAGTTCTTCATATATAAAACCATCTGCATCTTCTTTTAGTACTTTAGTGGTTTTAGCCCCAGCAGCGAATTGTGCTTTATACCTTTTAACAGCTTCTTCAGTGGTATTTTCAAAAGTAGTACTAACATCAACGCCAGTTTCTTCATTTATAGTAACCATAAGCTCTTCAGGGTTAACATCACTCGGCGTAATTTTTGCTGTTTTAGGCAGTTTTACCAGGATTGGGTACGCTTTATTTATAGCGCTCAGGTCAGTTTCTACCCAGTCAGCCTCGTTAAAAACATAAGCTACAGCAGGAGTTTCGGTTTTAGTTTCAGTAGCAGTGTCAGCATTTGCATCTTCAGTACTTGCTTTTTTGTTGCATGACGCTACTACAAGAGCCACTAGTAACATTTGAAATACTCTTTTCATTTCAGATCGTTTTAATAGGTTAATAAGAATTGATTAATGCTACAATTAGATTTGTAGCGAGCACTAAATTAAGAAAATACCTATTAAAAACAACTTTTATCCTATCTTTTTGCAAACAGTTTACAATCTAATAACACTTCGTTGTGAGCGTAACGCTCGTGCCCAATCCTAAATTAAAACAGTAATTTATTATATTTAAAACCACAGCAGAATAAAACATTTGAAATGTTTTAAGCAAAAACCGGATTAATGGGCACGAGTGTGATGCTCGTACCAACAGGCAAAATCGATCATAAGCTATTGGCTACCTGTTTTTTAATGATTTTTGTGTTTCAACGATAAATGTGTTTTCTTCATCGATTATTTAATGTAGGATATCTCTCATATTGAAAATAAATTAATTTTAATATAGATATCTCGCCTTGAACAAGCTGAAACAGAGGCGCTAAAAACTGAAAGTAAGCTCAACCAACCAATCATTCCTATTTTTATGAAAAAAATTTCATTTTTTTTGATCGTATGTACTATGGCTGTAATAGCAGCGTGTTCTAGTGAAGAAACAACAAATTTCAGCTCGGAAGACAATGGATTTAAACAAAAGAGTTTAGCTACATTAACAGCCCAGTATAACAAAATGATTAACTCTCCAAGCTACAAGAATGAGCATGCCGCATTGAATCAGTTCGTAACAAAAATGAACTTTAACGGTAATCCGGCAGCTATTCAGGGAGACACTGAAACTGATATGCTTCTCTGGATTTCAAATAATTTATCCACTACTTCTTTTACTAGTTATGGAGCTGCAGTAAATGAATGGGAAAATGTTGTCGCTTTAGGAATGGTAAGCTATCAGGCAAATTTAGGCTTTTACAATGAGCTTGGGAGTAATCCCGGACTATATCCAAGTATCATTCCTCCGTTAACTGCTCCGGTATCGCCAAATGCGTGTCCAACGTGCAAAACAGCTTTTAATGATTGTTCAAGTGCCGCTAACAAAGCTTATGGAAGTGCAGTGGAAGGTATAATTGATCAGATAGAAAATAATACTATTACAGCCAACCAAGGAGTAAGAAAATTAGAAAAAGCAGATGTTAAATTAACAACAGCCTTAAATCGTTGTAAAAGAACTTTTTTAATATGCTGTGGTTCTTAAAACCAATTAAATAATTTATACAGGCTGCCATTTGGCAGCCTTATTTTTTTGTTTATGTTTAGTTTTAATTATTAAAAATTTCTTACCGGACGGAAAAGTCTTGAGTCTGTTTTAACGCTAACTACAGGAACAGATGTAATAGCAGAAGATACACTTACTGAATATATGTGACCTGAACTAAATTCTGATGAACTTACATAAAATACATTAACATTAGAAATTCCAAGAGTAGCGCCATTAGCAAATACTTTGAACATCTCATTACGGCTTGGCAGGTACCAGTCACTATAACCGCCCAATACAAGGTCATCACATACTTTGGCAGGTATTCCTGTATCACTACATCCATTAACTACAGCAGTAGTATTTGCCTGTCCGGTACCAAGCCCTAATGAAGTTCCAATGCCGGTTCCATTACATCCCCATGATGCTGGTCCGTAATCAGACGCTGTAACAATTATTCCGTGTAAAATAGACGGATTATATCCAGGGTCTCCCGGCTGGAGTATATAACCAATCTTGCCGCCCTGGTAATTATCACCAATGGCAAGTGGCGCTGATACTGTTCCACCTATCATGTTTGTCCATCCTATAGTATTGCGCACTTGCAGTTCACCGTTTGGACCACAATCAATACACCATATTACCAATCCCGGTTCCTGAGATGCTATTGCATTACGCTGTGCTGCCGTCATTCGCGGAGGCATAAAACCCTGTGTGGTCGAATTAACTTCCAGTTTCGCCGAAACAATAGGCGCTACCGTACCAACCCCAACATTACTGCCATTATTATATATGTTCCCATTATTTATTACCCACGCACTACCATTCCAAAATGGAGTAGCACCCGTTTGTGTAGAATTAGGCAACAACCCCGCAGGACCCTGTATACCCTGTAATCCCTGATTTCCTTGTGGCCCGGTTGGACCGACTACACCTTGTATTCCCTGTGTTCCTTTAAGGGAATTTATAAAAGCAGTCTGAGTTCCCGATCCTCCATTATTAAGCCAAACCTGGTAAGCACTTATTCCGTTATTACCAATAACACCCTGAATTCCTTGTGGACCTTGGTTTCCTTGCGGACCTGTTGGGCCTATCGGACCTGTAATTCCTTGTATTCCCTGTGCTCCTTTAAGCGCATTTATAAAATCGGTTTCTGTTCCTGTTCCGCCATTGTCAAGCCAAACCTGATAAGCACTGATACCATTAGCTCCTGATGCGCCTGTATTACCA
>NZ_SBII01000007.1 GCF_004028155.1 Flavobacterium cerinum
TCGGACCTGTAATTCCTTGTATTCCCTGTGCTCCTTTAAGCGCATTTATAAAATCGGTTTCTGTTCCTGTTCCGCCATTGTCAAGCCAAACCTGATAAGCACTGATACCATTAGCTCCTGATGCGCCTGTATTACCAACAATACCATGAACTCCTTGGAGTCCCTGAAGTCCAACCGGACCTATCGGACCTGTAATTCCTTGTATTCCCTGTGCTCCTTTAAGCGCATTTATAAAATCGGTTTCTGTTCCTGTTCCGCCATTGTCAAGCCAAACCTGATAAGCACTGATACCATTAGCTCCTGATGCGCCGGTATTACCAACAATACCTTGAACTCCTTGGAGTCCCTGAAGTCCAACCGGACCTATCGGACCTATAATTCCTTGTATACCTTGCAGACCAGTATCTCCTGTTGCGCCTGTCGCTCCTATCGGACCTTGTGGACCCACAGGACCTGGAACACCCTGAGCTCCCGCAACACCTGGAATACCTTGCGGACCAGCTGGCCCTGTTGCACCTGTGCTTCCCGGAGGTCCTACAGGTCCATTTACTCCCGTTTGTCCTTTTGGTCCGGCTGGTCCTTGCGGACCCATTTCGCCCTGAGGTCCTGCCGGGCTATTCGCTGCATACAAAGCATAAGGCACACTCATCAGTTCTGTTATAACTTCAATAGGATAATCGTTCCCTCCTGCCGGATCGGTTTCTGCTTTTATAAAGTAAGGTCCGGCTGACCAATCTATCGCTGAGAACTGACCCATCTGTTGCGTACCTTCGCCTATCTTTAAACTCACAAGTCCGTTATCATTGGTTGATTTATGATGGATCTCGCCATATACGCGTGTTCCGTCTTCCGATCCTTTTAATAACGATATCCGTACTTTAACCTGGGACTTCTTTACAAGTTTACCTTCGGGTGTTCTCACCACCGACTGGTAGCTCATTTTTTGAGGTGCCTGCGCAAACAGCGAAATGCTGAACAGCAGTAATGATATGAAAAGTAAATTTTTTATCATGGGGCTTTCTTTATGATCTTAAACGTTTTAAGTGTAGTTGTTCCGGTATTGACCCTTAAAATATAGGTGGCACTTGCATAGTCCTCCATCGATATTACCGTGTCGTTCTTTTTTATAAGCTTGTTTTCCAACACCCTGCCATTCATATCAAAAAGATGAAAGCTCAAAGGTCTCAGATCAATATTTTCAATGTGTAAGTTTATGGTTGATACCGTTGGATTTGGCGATACAACAGCCGAGAAATCGCCACGGATCTCTACTTCTTCTATCTCAAAAATTTCAAATGAATGCTGTACTCCCTGATGAATACTCCCTACTAAATTTGCACCTGATTCATAATCAATCTGCCCAACAGAAAAGCTATTACTTTGGGCATCTCCTCCCCCCGCAGTGAAACCTTCCTGAGCATTACAAAAAGTGATGCATCCCACAGAAAGAACAAACAAACTAACAATTTTTATATTCATAGGTAAGCCACTGTTTAACAGTAAGATATTTTTTGCAAATATAGAAGCATAATTTAGATTATAAATAAAAAGTTAAATTATAATTTATTATTATTTTTGTAGGAATTTAAATAATTTACAATGTTATTTAATAAAAAAGAGTGGTTTTTAGCCACTCCTTTTTATTAAATAACATTGCTCTTTCAGAGATAGAGCAATTATATAATTCCAATTAAAAACTCCTTACCGGACGGAATTTGTATAACAAATTTTTCAATGCAGCCATATTACCTAATGGAGAATTGGCATTTACGATTTTTGCGGCATTATTAGCTAATTCAGTTGAACAATAATAATAACCATTAAATGATGCACTGCCTATTGCTACTTTGTTTTCAGAAAGTCGTAATAATTCATCCAGGCTAGGCAGATACCAGTCGCTGTATCCGTCCAATATTAAGTCATTGCATACTCTTGCACATGTACTGGCAGCAGCGCAGTTGGCATTAACGATAGCAGTAGTATTAGTCTGCCCGGATCCTATTGCCGCAGAAGTACCTATAAGAGTGGTATCACATCCCCAGCCAAATGGCCCATAATCATTTTCTGTAATAATTATTCCATGCTGAACGGCAGGATCATAACCAACATCACCAGGCTTAAGCAAATAACCAATCTTTCCTCCTTGGTAGCTATCGCCAATAGCAAGGATCACTACTGCCGCAGTTCCGCCTGTCATGTTGGTCCACTCTGTATCATTATGCACCTGTAACTCGCCTTTTGTACCACAGTTATTACACCATATTACCAATCCAGCAACCGGAGACACTATAGCGTTACGTTGTGCATAAGTCATTCGTGGAGGCAGGAAACCCTGTACTGTGGAGGCAACTTCCAGCTTTGCCGAAGTGGCAGGCGTTAGCGTACCCACTCCTACAGAGCCGCCGTTGTTATATATGTTTCCGTTATTTATTACCCATGCAGTACCATCCCAGTAAGCTGTAGCCCCTGTTTGTGTAGAATTGGGCAGTAAACCCTGCATACCAGTTGCACCTGTTAAGCCAATTGCGCCTGTAGCGCCTATCATACCCTGAGGACCGATAGGTCCTGCGATACCCTGGATTCCCTGTATTCCTTGCGGACCCGTCAAGCCAGTTGCACCTGTTAAACCAATTGCGCCTGTAGCACCTATCATACCCTGAGGACCGATAGGTCCTGCGACACCTTGGATTCCCTGTATTCCTTGCGGACCCATCAAGCCAGTTGCACCTGTTAAACCAATTGCGCCTGTAGCACCTATCATGCCTTGAGGACCGATAGGTCCTGCGATACCCTGGATTCCCTGTATTCCTTGCGGACCCGTCAAGCCAGTTGCACCTGTTAAACCAATTGCGCCTGTAGCACCTATCATGCCTTGAGGACCGATAGGTCCTGCGACACCTTGGATTCCCTGTATTCCTTGCGGACCCGTCAAGCCAGTTGCACCTGTTAAACCAATTGTGCCTGTAGCACCTATCATACCCTGAGGACCGATAGGTCCTGCGATACCCTGGATTCCCTGTACTCCTTTAAGGAAGTTTATAAAGTCGGTTTCAGTTCCTGATCCTCCATTGGCAAGCCAAACCTGGTAGGCACTAATGCCGTTTGTTCCATCTATACCTGCTGCGCCTGTTGCTCCTACAGCACCTGCAACACCCTGCGGGCCTGATATCCCGGGAGTACCCTGCTGTCCTTCGGGTCCGGTTGCGCCGGTTACACCTACCATACCTTGTGGACCTATAGGTCCGGCAACGCCTTGGAAGCCTTGAATTCCCTGCGCTCCCTTAAGGAAGTTTATAAAGTCCGTTTCAGTTCCTGATCCGCCGTTGGCAAGCCAAACCTGGTAGGCACTAATGCCGTTTGTTCCACTTACACCTGCAGTTCCCTGTATTCCGGGAACTCCCTGAATACCTTGAATACCCTGTGATCCTGCTATGCCCGGAATACCTTGTATTCCATGCGGACCGGCTGGCCCTGTTGCACCTGTGCTTCCCGGAGGTCCTACAGGTCCATTTACTCCCGTTTGTCCTTTTGGTCCGGCTGGTCCTTGCGGACCCATTTCGCCCTGAGGTCCTGCCGGGCTATTCGCTGCATACAAAGCATAAGGCACACTCATCAGTTCTGTTATAACTTCAATAGGATAATCGTTCCCTCCTGCCGGATCGGTTTCTGCTTTTATAAAGTAAGGTCCGGCTGACCAATCTATCGCTGAGAACTGACCCATCTGTTGCGTACCTTCGCCTATCTTTAAACTCACAAGTCCGTTATCATTGGTTGATTTATGATGGATCTCGCCATATACGCGTGTTCCGTCTTCCGATCCTTTTAATAACGATATCCGTACTTTAACCTGGGACTTCTTTACAAGTTTACCTTCGGGTGTTCTCACCACCGACTGGTAGCTCATTTTTTGAGGTGCCTGCGCAAACAGCGAAATGCTGAACAGCAGTAATGATATGAAAAGTAAATTTTTTATCATGGGGCTTTCTTTATGATCTTAAACGTTTTAAGTGTAGTTGTTCCGGTATTGACCCTTAAAATATAGGTGGCACTTGCATAGTCCTCCATCGATATTACCGTGTCGTTCTTTTTTATAAGCTTGTTTTCCAACACCCTGCCATTCATATCAAAAAGATGAAAGCTCAAAGGTCTCAGATCAATATTTTCAATGTGTAAGTTTATGGTTGATACCGTTGGATTTGGCGATACAACAGCCGAGAAATCGCCGCGGATCTCTATTTCTTCTATCTCAAAAATTTCAAATGAATGCTGTACTCCCTGATGAATACTCCCTACTAAATTTGCACCTGATTCATAATCGATCTGCCCCACAGAAAAGCTATTACTTTGGGCATCTCCTCCCCCCGCAGTGAAACCTTGCTGGGCGTTACAAAAAGTAATGCATCCCAAAGAAAGAAAAATAAGGATGGTAATTTTCACATTCATAAGCAATAAGATATTTCTCGCAAATATAGAATATAATTTAAGTACTTACCAAAAAACCAAGTTATTATCATAATTTATCGACATATGATATGATTTTGTTTCTCTTTAAGAATACACCACAGCTTATAACAAAAAGGAGCGGTTAAAAACCACTCCTTTTATACTATATATTCTCTTTTATGTTTTAATCCATTTCTCCTGCTTCCAGGAAAACAGCATCGGCATCCGGGAATGCAAATTCATTTTCGGAGAAGTCCAATAGCTCAGCAATAGGGGCATATTTATTGATCTCATCAATCCCCTTTTTCAGTCTTAGTTCGGTAGAATATTTACGGCTGGTAGCCAATACAAGTCCGCCTTTAGACAGCCTGAAAAAATACTTGCCGGAAGCAGTTCCGTTTTTTGTAAAAGCAAACAGTCCTATATTTTCTTTGATCGCAGCAATCATCAGTTCACAGTCAGACTTTTGCTTACAACTGATGCTTGTAAAAATCGTTTTTCCTTTTCTGGATGTAAAAACAAATTTATACTCGCCGTTAAATCGTTTGCTAATTACAAACATCCCCATAGTTATCTCAATTTTTTAACCCGAAAATCCGGTTCAGAAATTAAAATATCTGAACCGGATTTTCGCTGATTTTGATATCGCAAAGCTAAACAAAATCAAATGAATTTAAGCCTGTATATCCCACAGTAAAGCATTATTTTATTAACAGTATAGACTTCCTCCCTTACTGTATCAGTAAAGATTTCCTAATCAGAAAGGTATGAAAAGCTTGTCTCTAAAGAGAGAAATTGTATTAGGCGCTTAGTGCTATCTGAGGATAAATTTCCCTTAATTTCTTTTTAAAGTTTATCATTGCCTGCTCGGTATCCGATAGGATCTTATAACGTGATCCGGATTCATAAGCTGTTCTTTCGAATGCAATGTTATTTCTTTTTAACAATCTCTCAATAAGGTCGTGGTCGATAACGTGTTTGTACAGCGTTCTAAAAATAGTGATGTGCATGGCTTTACTTTTTTGGATTAGTTAAAATATGCTAAGGGTTCTGGTTTGTCCTGTTTCACTCAGGAAGCAATCTCTTTCATAAAATTACAGAGAATCTTTTTTAAGAGGATTAGCCTTAATAAAAATTTAGCATTTGCCTATTTTTTAAGAAAGTAGAAATAAAAACATAAACCATAGATTTACAGTACATTGAGAATTATTTAGATTTAAAAACATATGTATCTTTACGTTATATTGTTTATTTATTAATGTCTGATATGAGAGTGTTTTTATGTCAATTTTTTCTTCCATTTAAAATAACAAAGAGCGGCCAAAAAAGCCGCTCTTTGTTATACAATATAATAATTGCTTATTATACCGTCACTTCTTTGATAAATTCACCATTGCTTTTGTATAGTGCAGTGACATCTTTACCGTCTTTTGTCAAAACAAGTTTATACTCGGTACCATCTGTAGAGGCAAGTGCTTCTACTAACGAGTAATCTTTATACTTTGCAACCGCTTGTTTTAGTACGTCTGGTGCTATTTGCGATTGTTCGATTTTTTTGTATTCTTTCTCCTGATCTACAGAAGCAGTTGTTGCTGTTGTATTAGATAAAGCTGTAGTACTTCCAGTTTCTGTTTGTGCGTTAGCGGCAAATGCCAGTAACATTGCGGCTGATAAAAATAAATTTTTCATGATATATATTATTTTGGTATTAAACTGCTATAACCTATGAAACAATTGTACCAAAACATGAAAAAAAACATTTAAGCACTGTAAATCAATACATTATGTTTTTTGTGTAAAATCATAAATTTTGAGGAATTCCACACTTTATTGTAGAAAGTACTCAAAGAACAAGTGCTTTTATATCGTATATGCTTTCAATATCTTTACTGAATAACTACGCAATATGAAAACACACAACTATGCTACCGCCATTAACTGGACAGGAAATACCGGAAAAGGCACTCAGAATTATACGGAATACAAAAGGGATTATTCAATTTCGGCAGAAGGCAAAACCGAAATTGCAGGTTCCAGCGATCCCGCTTTTCGTGGTGATCCAACAAGATATAATCCGGAAGAATTACTGCTAGCATCACTATCCTCCTGCCATATGTTATGGTATTTACACCTGTGCGCCGAAGCTGGCGTGATCGTAACCACCTACAGCGATAATGCAACAGGTATAATGACCGAGACAGCAAATGGCAGCGGTAAGTTTACCGAAGTTACTTTACATCCTACGGTGACCGTTTCAGAAAGTACTATGGTTGAAAAGGCTAATAATCTTCATAAAAAAGCAAACGAATTTTGTTACATTGCCAACTCCTGTAATTTTCCTATTCATCATAAACCAGTATGCATAGCTAAAAAGAACTAAAAACAAAGCCTCATAATTATGAGGCTTTGTTTTTTTGACTGATTGATGTTGAACTCCTTACTACCTCTCCCAAAAGTTAGGAGGTGCTATTCCTAATGAACGTAAGTAAACATATCCTTGCCCTCTATGGTGTATCTCGTTATCTATCAAATAAAAGATTATTCCCCATACCGGTCCTTCATATTGTCCAAAAGCAATCGTGGTTTCCTGAAAACGCTCTGGCGTAAGCATTGGCCACAGCCTGTTTATCTGGTTGGTTGTTTCATCCCATAAAGCCAGCAACTCCTCTTTGGTTTCCGGCATTCCTTCTCCGGTTGCATGGGGCAGTTCGTCAATAGCTTTCCATTGCTCCGTAACTATACCCTGTATACCAGGGTTGGCAAGATCTATCATTTCCATAGCCAAGCCAGAGAAAGGTCGCATGCCGCCTATGGTATGATTGAATAATTCTTTTTCAGGGAAAGCTTCGATTACTCTACGTGTAAGGTTACGATGTCCCTGCCAGTGTCCAAAAAGGGCTTCGGGAGTGATCACTACTGCTGGTGCTGTTTTAGTTTCCATAATTCTAAATGTTGTAAGTGGTTGTTGATTTATTACATAGCAAAATTATGAACCCTTAGTGACAGCCCTATGTCAGCAGGTTTTTAAGATGTATCTTTTTTTATGATTATACTCAAAATTTGTTTCCTGCATCCTATAAATCTCTCGTTTATGAGTATCATTCCATTTTCAATCTGATTTTTAACAAAAAAAACAATGCTCTAATAAACAGCACATTATGAAAAATAAATTCCCAAATAAATCTTAAAATCCAATTGACTGCTCCATTTGTGTTTTGTTTAGGCACAGTTGTTGGAAATACAATAATAACATTAATCATAATCGGGATCATAACCCTAAGCTTAACCAAAACTAATAGTATGAAGGCAATTAAATTAGTAGTAGCGCTGGCAATGTTTACCAGCTACTCGCAGGCACAGGTTTCTGTTAACGTAAGCATAGGGGCACGCCCTGCGCCTGCACCCGTAGTATATACAGAAGCAAGGTATTATTACCTACCGGAAATAGAATCGTATTATGACATACCTAACAGGCAATATGTTTATATAGACAATGGTGTTTGGGTACGCAGGGCATCACTGCCTGTTGTGTATAGCCGTTATAATGTTTACAGCAGACCAAGAGTGGTTGTAGAAAATTATTATGGAAACGCGCCTTACACCTATTATAAAGGACACAAAGCAAAATATTACAAGGGTAATAAATATAAAAAAGACCACAAACATCATGACCATGATCGCGGACATCATAGTGGTCGTGGGCACGACAGGGACTAAAAATATAAAAACCGACTACAAGTCGGTTTTATTGTTTAAATACAAAAGCTAAATCTATCCTAATGTCATGAATTATTCCTACTATTGAATGTAATTTAGATTCGCAAATACCACTCTTAAAAATTTAAAACCTAAATTAATCGTTATGAAAACAATCAAAAATTTACTACTGGGTATACTATTCTTTACCTGCAGTTTATCTCAGGCTCAGGTATCGGTTAATGTAAATATTGGAAACCCTCCAAGTTGGGGTCCTGTAGGCTATACTGATGTGAGATACTATTACCTACCGGATATCGAAACCTACTATGATATAAACGACCGACAATATATTTATTTAACGAACGGAAAGTGGGTACGCAGTGTAACAGTACCTGCTCCTTATCGAACTTATAATTTTTATAATGGCTATAAAGTCGTCATGACCGATTATCGCGGCCCCGAACCTTATGTGTATTACAAAACATATAAGGCGAAGTATCCAAAAGGCTACAAACCTAAACATCAAAAAACAATTGGCGTTCCTCCAGGTCAGGCTAAGAAAGCGATGTCAGGAAAACATAAAGACCATGGTGGTGGAAAAGGTCACGGCCATGGTAAGGATAAACATTAGGAATTTTTTTAAATAAACTTAGGTCTATATTGGCTTTATTTATAAAAGCGCTACCCGAAAGGGTAGCGCTTTTTGTTTTTAAACAGTTAGATCTTACAAATAATTCATCCATAAAAACTTTTCTCAAGTTATCATCACGAGGCCAATTGTAGGCGGGTCAATTGTCCGCATAACCATAATTTTAATGACAATGAATATTAAAGAAAAAATCGGATTAAAGGTTAAATC
Organism: Flavobacterium cerinum; assembly: GCF_004028155.1. Taxonomy (GTDB): domain Bacteria; phylum Bacteroidota; class Bacteroidia; order Flavobacteriales; family Flavobacteriaceae; genus Flavobacterium; species Flavobacterium cerinum. Next base: position 9,002 of record NZ_SBII01000007.1, read on the forward strand.
CATGAGAGAAGAAAAAGGCTTTTCCATTGAGCATTTAGCTAATATATCGAATGTTGACAGAAATTATATTTCTGATATCGAAAAGGGACAAAGGAATGTTTCAATAACAATTATTGAAAAAATTATCCATGCACTTGACGTTGATTTTGCAACTTTTTTTAATGACAAATCCTTTGTAAAATGAAGATGAAAGAAAAATTATCAATAAACGAATTTGATGGCAAAAAATTTAAGGAAAAAGCAATTGAGCCTAATGATTACAACAAAGCAGTTTTAACTCACTATTTACACAATATAGAAAATGGTGTTGCTAAACATTACGAAAAAGATGCAAAAAAATATTTGGAAGATTTTGTTACTTACAAAAATAACTCTGAAGATCTAAAAATAGTTTCAGATGTTGCTTTACAGCAATTACTCTTTGAAGTTAAAGATGTTCCATTCCCAACTCCTGAAAATTATACTTTTAAGTTTATTGACCTTTTTGCAGGAATAGGAGGATTCAGATTAGCGTTACAAAGATTGGGTGGTAAGTGTGTGTTTACATCTGAATGGGATGCAAATGCACAAAAAACATATCAAGCAAATTATGGAGAAGTGCCTTTTGGAGATATCACAAAGGAACAAACAAAAAAGTATGTGCCTGATAATTTCGATTTACTTTGTGCTGGTTTTCCATGCCAGGCTTTTTCAATTGCCGGAAAGCGCGGAGGATTTGAAGACACAAGAGGAACTTTGTTTTTTGATGTTGCTGAGATAATTAAAATGAAAAGACCAAAAGCTATTTTTCTTGAAAATGTAAAAGGCCTTAGAAATCATAATGGCGGAAAAACTTTAGCCACTATTCTAAATGTTTTAAGAAACGATCTTGACTATTTTGTTCCTGAACCCCAAATTATCAATGCAAAAGATCATGGGGTACCCCAAAACCGTGAACGAATTTACATCGTAGGCTTTAGAAATGATTTAGGAATTACAGAATTTGAATATCCAAAACCGAAAGGTATTATGGTTTCATTCGCAGACATTAAAGAAAAAAAAGTCGTCCCAACAAAATATTATCTTTCAAATCAATATTTGAAAACTTTAAGAGAGCACAAAGCACGTCATGCAAGTAAAGGCAATGGGTTTGGGTTTGAAATAATACCCGATTCAGGAATAGCTAATGCGATTGTTGTCGGAGGTATGGGACGCGAAAGGAATTTAGTTTTAGATCACAGAATTACAGATTTTACTCCAACAACTCATATTAAAGGCGAAGTCAACAGAGAAGGTATTAGAAAAATGACTCCTCGCGAATGGGCAAGATTACAAGGTTTTCCAGATGAGTTTATAATTCCAGTTGCAGATGTATCTGCTTACAAACAATTTGGTAATTCCGTTGCTGTACCTGCTATACAGGCAACTGCTCAAAAAATTCTTAACCTAATTCAAGCTACAAATGCTAAAAGGAAATAAAGGAGAATGGAGTGAAATCTACGCTCTGTTTAAATTACTTGCTGACAAAACATTAAAATTAGGCAATGAAAATGTAGAAATTATAAAAAATGCATTTTATCCAATTATTAAAATTCTTCGATCAGAATCGAATGGCAATTTTGAATATTCCATCCAAGATAATATTGTAGTTATTTCGGGATCAAATAAAACAATAAAAATTCCTATACAAGAATTTAAAACCAAATCACTTACGTTATTAAATGCAATTAAACAAAGTAATGAAACTACATTTTCGATTCCAGAAATTGAAGAGTTCATGCGAAGTATTAACTGTATTTCATTAAAAGCAAGTTCCTCAGCAAAAACTGACATTAACATAATTATTCATGATCAGAGGACCAATCAACAGCCAACATTAGGTTTTAGTATAAAATCACAATTAGGAAATCCGTCAACCTTATTAAATGCTGGAAAAACAACTAATTTTATTTATAAAGTCGAAAATATTGAATTAGATGAGAATAAAATTGAGAAGATAAACACATTGGACACTCATAGTAAAATAAAAGATCGGATTCAATTAATCAAAGATTATGGAGGAAGATTTAAGTTTATTTCAACAGAACAACAAATATTTTCTAACAACTTAATACTCATTGACAGTTTATTGCCTGATATAGTTGGAGAAATGATATATGATTTTTATACAAGTAACCGTTCTAAAATCAGTGATCTTATTTCATCCATAGAAAATTTAAATCCTATAGAATTTGATAATTCAAATAAACATAAATTTTATAGTTACAAAATTAAACGTTTTTTAACCGATGTAGCTTTAGGAATGATGCCTTCAAAAGTTTGGACAGGAGATTATGATGCTACTGGAGGATATTTAATAGTCAAAAAAGATGGTGAAATTTTATGCTATCATGTATATGATAAGAATGAATTCGAAAACTATTTAATCAATAATACTAAAATGGATACTGCAAGTACTTCAAGATATCAATTTGGAAAGCTTTATATCGATAAAGGTAATTTATACTTTAAACTTAACCTACAAATTAGGTTCCTAAAATAAATGGACCGCCATACACCCCAACAACGTTCCAAAAATATGTCTGCCGTGAAAAGCACAGGTACAAAAGCGGAAGTTTGTTTAGGGAAAGCTCTATGGCAATTGGGGCTTCGATATCGTAAGAATAACAAAACTGTTTTTGGCAAACCCGATTTTACATTCAAAAAATATAAAATTGCTGTTTTTGTTGATAGCGAATTTTTCCACGGGAAAGATTGGGATACAAAAAAAAAGCCAGCAACTAATGCAGCGTTTTGGCTTAAAAAAATTTCCAGAAATATAGAGCGAGATAAAGAAGTCAATGCTTATTTACAATCTAATGGCTGGACAGTTCTCCGGTTTTGGAGTAAAGAAGTAAATAAAAACTTAACCGGCTGCGTTGGCCTTATTGCAGAGGCAATAGACAAAGCAGCCGGCAAAATATAGTTATTGAAGGTCTATTCTTAATTTATTTGTAGTAAAGGCATCTACAACGGAAATATAATCTACTTCGTCCCAATTGGTATCTTCATGTATGGCTTCAAATTCTTTAGCCCAACTTATAAATTCAGCAATATCTTCTCTTGAATCTCCCGAAAAGAACCCTTTCTGCCCTGCCATAAAAGCAATATCGGCTATCGCCTCAAATAACTTAAAATCTTCAACGGAGTGTTGCAAACTGTACATAGTAATAGGTTTAATTGATTGATGATTACAATTTTATGAAAATTTTTAACAACATTTATCATAAAAATATTAACTTATCAACAATTTGGGCATAAAACAAAATTTATAATAACTTTAATTCTTAAATTTCAACAATTAAACAATACATAGATTATTTTTTTACTTTTATAAAAATAATCTACATGAAAAAATTATACCTCTGCCTTTCTATCCTCACGATCGTTACTACTGCTTTTATCGTAAATAAAGAAAAAGCAACAGATCCCAAGACCGAAAAAAAAGCCATTACTACTCTTTTAAACGACTGGCATCTCGCTGCTGCTAAAGCCGACTATAACGGTTACTTTGGTAAGATTGCAGAAGATGGAATATACATTGGTACTGATGCAACAGAAAATTGGGATAAAAAAGCATTCATTGCTTTCTCTAAGCCTTATTTCGACAAAGGAAAAGCATGGGATTTTAAAGCCCTGGAGCGTAATATCTACTTTAGCAAAGATGGAAAAACAGCTTGGTTCGATGAATTACTTGATACTTGGATGAAAGTTTGTCGCGGATCGGGAGTATTGGAGAAACAAGGTAAGGAATGGAAGATAAAACACTATGTATTGTCTATGACTGTTCCTAATGATGCTACTAAAGAAGTATTACCTTTTAAAGCAAAATATGAAGATGCCCTTATAGAAAAATTAAAGGCAAAGAAATAAAACTTAACAAAACGAAAACGCGGATAACTTAGATTTTAGTAATTGCTAAAGTCCTGTTATCCGCGTTTTCAATATATATAGTTCCTGTGTAATTCGTTGTTAAACCTTCTCGCTTAAATGTGCCAGCATATCTGAGGTCATTGAAGTAAGATCGAACTCATGTTTCCAGTTCCAATCCTGTCTTGCACTGTTATCATCAATACTTTGCGGCCAACTGTCAGCAATTTTCTGACGGAAGTCCGGTGCATAATCAATCGTGAAATCCGGAATCTCTTTTTTAATAGCTTCAGCAATTTCTTTTGGTGTAAAGTCCATTGCCGATAAGTTGTAAGCCGATCGTATCTTGATACTGTCGGCAGGAGCCTGCATGATTTCTATTGTTGCACGAATTGCATCGTCCATATACATCATTGGCAGTCTTGTTTCTTCACTTAAAAAACAAGTATATTTTCCATCGCTTAACGCTTTATGGTAAATATCTACTGCATAATCTGTAGTGCCACCCCCAGGAAGTGTAGACCAGCTAATTAAACCCGGATAACGAATACTGCGCACATCTACTCCATAAATGTTATGGTAGTACTCGCACCATCTTTCGCCAGATTGTTTTGAGATTCCGTAAACCGTTGACGGCTCCATTACTGTATACTGTGGTGTATCTTGTTTTGGTGTTGTAGGCCCGAAAACAGCAATACTTGACGGCCAGAATATTTTTTTGATCTTTCCGGCTTTAGCAAGGTTAAGCACGTGGAAAAGTGAATTCATATTAAGGTCCCATGCAAAAGCAGGGTTTTTTTCGGCAGTAGCCGAAAGCAATGCAGCCATAAGATAAACATCTTCAACCTCATGCTTTTCAATTATAGATTCGATTTGATTAAAATCAAGAGCATTTACTACTTCAAACGGACCCGAGGCTACAAATTCCGGCTCTCCCTTTCTAATATCTGACGCTACTACGTTTTCAGTTCCATAAACCTCTCTAAGTTTCTTAGTTAGCTCTGTACCTATTTGGCCACAAGCACCAATGATTAAAATCCTTCCCATAATTTCACATATTAATGCCACAAATATAATGTTTTCAGATTATGAATTTCATTCTGTTATAACGCTGTTATAACATTTTTTTAAAAGATTGTGATTCAGCAACACTTCTAACTGCATTATCCTGAAAATAAAGTGCTTTTTTACATCAAAACGTTTAACAACCGCTTAACTAAAGAATTTACCCATAAAACAACCATATTGGCCTAACATTTGTAAATTTGCTTTTTCAACACTATACCATGAAATACCTGAAAATCATTATGCTTTCCTTTTTGTCGGTACTACTTTTTTCCTGTAAGGATGACGAGCAGCAACGACAGGCAGCAACTCTTAAAGCTCAAAAACAAAACGATTCTATACTTAAAGTCATTAGTGGCAACTGGAACTTTAATGTTCCGCCAATTACACCTAAGGTAGCAGCCCAGATAGGTTCCTGGAACGAATGGGCGCAATTTAATAACGAACTGTCTCAAAAACCAACAGGTTCTATTAGTGCATACAGAACAAAAACCAAGAATCTTGTCAACAAAGCCGATTTACTTAAAAACAATATCCCTGCCTTTTTTGACAAACCACAAGTGCGCAGCCGTATAGGAGTTCTTATTACTAAAGTAAAATCGTTGTACACTTATATTAATATTGATGTTATTCCCGATAAAAAGGTAATAAGCCTCATTAAAGAGGTTACTCACGAAATGACATCTCTCCAGAATCAGTTTGACGAACTTGTTCGCTTTAGCGAAATCCCAAAAGAATTTGGCGAGGAAGAAATGATAAAGGCTTTGGACACTGTACGCAGGGCCAATCCTGATGCTATACCATCTGCAAACACAACATCTCCTGTAAAACCTATTGGCCCGGGAGTATCGAGAAAGCGAATCTAAAACCCGGAACATTACATTGAAACCAGAAATTTTAGAAAAATACGGGCAGTCGCCCAAAGTAAAACAAATCGCAGCTGCGATAGAACAGCGCGAAAACAAAATTCATGTAAAAGGTCTTTTGGGTTCTGCACTGTCTTTTGTTATCGATCCGCTGTTCAGGCAAAGTGAAATACCCTTCCTTCTTATCTTTAAAGATAAAGAAGAGGCCGCATACAATCTAAACGACCTGGAGCAGCTTATCGGCGATCAGGATGTGCTTTTTTATCCGGGATCTTATCGCCGTCCTTATCAGATAGAAGAAACTGACAATGCTAACATTCTGCTTCGTGCCGAAGTACTTAACCGTATTAACTCACGTAAGAAGCCTGCACTTATTGTTTCTTATCCTGAAGCTTTATTCGAAAAAGTTGTAACGCGCAAGGAGCTCGAAAAGAACACTCTTAAAGTGGCTGTGAGCGACCAGATATCTATCGATTTTATAAACGAAGTTTTATTTGAATATGAATTCCGCCGTGTAGATTTCGTTACCGAACCAGGTGAATTCTCTGTTCGGGGTGGTATCGTAGACGTGTTTTCATTTTCCAATGATAACCCTTACCGTATTGAATTTTTTGGAAATGAGGTAGACAGTATCAGAACCTTTGATGTAGCAACTCAACTATCCTTAGAAAAGAAAAAAAAAATCACTGTTATTCCAAATGTGGAGAATAAAACGCTGCAGGAAAAACGCGAAAGCTTCCTGGAATATATTAATGAAAAAACAGTGGTTTTTATTCAGAATACTGAAGCGTTGTTTACTCAAATGGATGTTTTATACAGCAAAGCCAATGAAGCGTTCGACAAACTTTCAAAGGACATTAAGCATGCTTCTCCCGATGAATTATTTCTTAATCAGGAATCGTTTATTAGGAAAGCACTCGATTTTACAATAGTAGAATTGGGTTCGAAAGCTATCTTTAAAACCCAAAAAACTTTCGAATATTACATACAGCCGCAGCCATCGTTCAACAAACAATTTGACCTGCTGCTCACCAACCTTAGCGACAATCACGCTAACGGTATTAAAAATTACATCTTCTGTTCTAATGAGGCTCAGGCCAAACGCTTCCATGATATTTTTGAAAGTCTGGACGAAGCAAATCATGAAAACATCCGTCAGCAGTACAAAACAATTGTTTTCCCTATCTATGAAGGTTTCATTGACGACGAAAATCAGATTGCCTGCTACACCGACCACCAGATCTTTGAGCGTTACCACAAATTCAGTATTAAGAATGGTTACTCTAAAAAAGGTGCCATTTCGCTTAAAGAACTTAACTCACTATCTGTAGGTGATTATGTAACACATATAGACCACGGTATAGGTAAATTTGGAGGTCTGCAAAAAATACAGGTCGAAGGCAAAACACAGGAAGCTATAAAACTGGTATATGCCGATAATGATATTGTTTATGTAAGTATCCACTCACTACATAAGATCTCTAAATACAATGGTAAAGATGGCGCACCACCAAAGATCTACAAATTAGGATCTGGTGCATGGAAAGCGCTTAAACAAAAAACTAAAGCACGTGTTAAACATATTGCTTTTAACCTAATACAACTTTACGCCAAGCGAAGACTCGAAAAAGGATTCCAATACGCACCGGATAGTTACCTGCAGGCTGAGCTTGAATCGTCCTTTATTTATGAAGACACTCCCGACCAGATAACCGCTACCCGCGATGTTAAAGCTGATATGGAAAGCGAACGCCCGATGGATCGCTTAGTGTGTGGTGACGTAGGTTTTGGCAAGACCGAAGTAGCTATACGTGCTGCTTTTAAAGCGGTAGACAATGGCAAACAGGTTGCTATTTTGGTACCTACTACCATACTGGCTTACCAGCATTTCAGAACCTTTACCGAACGCCTTAAAGACATGCCGGTTTCTATTGGCTACGTTAACCGTTTCCGTACAGCAAAACAAAAAGCACAAACACTTAAAGATCTTGCTGAAGGCAAACTGGATATTCTTATTGGTACCCATCAATTGGTTAATAAAAATGTACAGTTTAAAAACCTGGGGCTATTAATCGTAGATGAAGAGCAAAAGTTTGGGGTTAATGTAAAAGACAAGCTTAAAACCATTGCTCAAAACGTAGATACCTTAACGCTTACAGCAACCCCTATACCAAGAACATTACAGTTCTCGTTAATGGCTGCGAGAGATCTATCGGTTATTACTACACCTCCGCCCAACCGTTATCCTATCGAAACCCAGGTTGTAGGCTTTAATGAAGAGATCATTCGCGATGCTATTTCTTATGAAATTCAGCGTGGCGGGCAGGTATTCTTTATTAACAACCGTATTGAGAACATTAAAGAAGTTGCCGGAATGATACAGCGTCTTGTTCCCAGTGCAAAAGTAGGTGTAGGGCACGGGCAGATGGAAGGAAAAAAACTGGAAGAGCTTATGCTTGCCTTTATGGAAGGCGATTTTGATGTACTGGTTGCCACTACTATTATTGAAAGTGGCCTTGACGTTCCAAACGCCAATACCATTTTTATAAATAATGCTAACAACTTTGGATTATCTGACCTTCACCAAATGCGTGGTCGTGTTGGACGAAGCAATAAAAAAGCATTCTGTTATTTTATCACTCCTCCCTATTCTGCAATGACCGAAGATGCCCGTAAAAGAATTCAGGCTTTAGAGCAGTTTAGCGAACTGGGTAGCGGCTTTAATATTGCGATGAAAGACCTCGAAATTCGTGGTGCAGGAGATTTACTAGGTGGAGAACAAAGCGGTTTTATAAACGAAATTGGCTTTGACACCTATCAAAAAATCATGAACGAAGCTATCGACGAACTTAAAGAAAATGAGTTTAAAGATCTTTATGAAGATGTAGAAGGCGAACACGAAAAAGAATATGTAAAAGAGATACAAATTGATACCGACTTCGAACTGTTATTCCCTGATGAATATGTAAACAACATAACAGAACGTCTTAATCTGTATAACGAACTTGGTTCTGTAAAGAATGAAGAAGAACTATTGGCATTTGAAGCTAAGCTTAACGACCGTTTTGGGCCACTGCCCAGACAGGCTCAGGCACTGCTTATAAGTATGCGTATTAAGTGGCTGGCTACCAAAATGGGTATAGAGAAGCTGGTGCTTAAACAAGGTAAAATGGTAGGCTATTTTGTTTCAGATCAGCAGTCTGAATATTACCAGTCAGGTTCTTTTCGTAAAGTATTGCAGTTTGTACAAAAGTATCCTACACTTTCTAAAATGAAAGAAAAACAAACCAAGAATGGTTTGAGGCTATTGCTAACATTCGAGAATATAAAATCACTAAAAAAAGCATTAGAAGTACTGGAAAATGTATTTGAGTAAAAATCAGCATTATAGCTGCAAAACACTGTTGTACTGTGATTTTTAGAAAATCTAATTTTCATAAAATTCACATAAAATTAGACCAAAAATGGTTAAAAATTGGTTAAACTCAAAAAAATGGTTGATTGTTTATGAATCTTCCACATATATTTGCGGGACCAACATTTTATTAATACTACTATGAAAAACCCATTTGTTTATTTACTAATTGCCTTTATGGCGCTTACTTCTTGCTCTAGTGATGATGATAAAGGATCTACAGGGTCTAGAGAAATTAAGTATGAAATTACCGGTAATTACTCTGGAGCAAAGATTGACGTCACGTACACTGAAAACGGTGGAGCAACTACTGCAGAAGCAACTAAATTACCATGGACTAAAACCTTTACTGCCGCTGCCGACACCCATGGTGCAGGATTTAGTGCAGGTGCAGGTGATGCTAAACCAGGCGAAAAAATAACATTAAGTATTTACCAAGGTGGTAAACTTAAAAAATCTCAGGAAGCTACTGCTACTTCAGATGGAATGCTTATAGCTAATGTAACTACAACATTCTAGTCTGGAAAATTATTACTAAAAAGCCCCGCAAATGCGGGGCTTTTATTTTATATATCTTACTCTAATCCTTCCCACCATTTAGCAAATACCTTATCTGTCTTAAGATCTGCTTTTTCGCCTATCATTGGTGTCATTATTGGCATGTTTTGTTTCTCTGCTTCTTTTGTCACTCTAATTATAGGCTCGTCCCAATCGTGAAGTGCCAATGAGAATTTTGCCCAATGCACCGGAAATAGTTTTTTAGCTTTAAGTTCCTGCGCTGCCTTCACCACTTGTTCAGGCATCATGTGTATGTATTTCCAATATTCATTATACTGGCCACATTCTAAAACGGCAATATCAAATGGACCGAATTTCTTCCCTATAGCTGCATAATGTGTGTCATATCCTGAATCACCGCCTAAGTAAATATTCATGGTAGGCGTCTTCACTGCGTAAGACATCCATAGTGCATTATTACGTTTTAACCCACGCCCTGAGAAATGTCTTGCCGGAGTGGTATTCACTACAAACCCACTGCCCAGATCTATCGTTTCATTCCAGTCTCTTTCTTCAATCATTGAAGGATCATAACCCCAAACTTCAAGATGCTCACCGGTACCCAGTCCTGTAATTATCTTTTTCACTTTACCTTTAAGTTTTAATACCGTCTCATAATCCAAATGATCCCAATGGTCATGTGATATAAAAAGAAAATCAATTTCAGGAAGGTCATCAACAGTATATACATCACTACCGGGGAAAGCTTTTGTTGTAAAACTTACTGGCGATGCAGCACCGCTAAAAACAGGATCTATTAACATTGTTTTGCCGTCTATCTGCATAAAATAAGACGAATGCCCAAACCACACTACTATATTTTCGGATGCATCCAAATGCAGTAAATCGGTTTTCTGCGAAGGCAGAACATCTTTTGGTTTATTCCGTTTTGACTTTTTAAAGAAAAAATCTCTCATTACTGTATAATAGCTTACACCTTCAGCCAGATCGGGTGTATTACTTAGGTTTTGAAACTGACCTTCTTTATAGTTCAAGGATCGTTTAATCAGTTCCAGCCTATGACCGGAAGGCAATTTTCCAAATGTTGAAGACTGCAAAAAAAGAACCACCCCTACTACCAGAGTGGCTATTATAATCAATAGTATCATAAATATTTTTTTTATTCTTTTTTTCATTTTGATTTAGTACTCGCATTTTCGTTAGACTGACTAATCACTCTATCTATATTAAAAAAATTAGGAAATCATTGTCCAGAGCATTTCGAAACTATCGTTAATAGTTTTCAACTGCTGTTCTTTAGTAAGTTTTGTTTTGGCTAAATATTGATTAAGTCCAAAAGTATGGCTGGTAAGCAATGTAAGTATAAAATCTACATCTCTATTCTTGATCGCTTTTTCCATAATAGCCTCTTCGATCTGATGGCAGCTTTTACTCAATTGTTTTTTAATCTCTTCAGGTGATAGTAATGCTGCAAAGGGTGAAGTATGAAACTGTTGAATAAAATAGAATTCATCCTTATTTTCTAATGACCATAAAAGTACGTGGGTGAATTGTTCTTTGAACATTTGCTTCGCCTTTTTCCCCGCTGGAACTTTTGTTTCGATATATTCGCCCATGCGGGTTTTTATATCAATATATAAAGAAACAATAAGGTCTTCTTTGGTTTTATAATAATGAAACAGGGTTCCATTGGCTACTCCCGCCTGCTTTGCTATTTTACTTGTAGGAGTTCCATGGAAACCATATTGAACAAACAGCTGCAATGCTGCTGTCAATAGATCTTTACGCTTATCACTTGTAGATTGACTAATCACTCTACAAAGATATATATAATTCTAATATCACAATTATTTTTATTAAAATAAAAAACCCTTCCAAATTGGAAGGGTTAGTAAATTTATATAAGTTATATTTTAGTCTTGCTTAACAATTCTAAAATTCACTTCTTTTGCACCATTTACAGCTTTAACAAAATAAATACCACTTGCAAATGAAGACAGGTCTATAGTAGTTTCTGAAGCATTAACTTTTTTGCTTATTAACAATTGGCCTGCTACATTGTATACACTTATTCCTTCAATATTAGTTCCAGATGTAATAGTAACCAAACCGGTAGAAGGGTTAGGATAATATGAGAAATCTACAAATGCAATTTCATCCAGGCTAAGTGGCTCAAGACAAGTCCTTGAGTTTATAAAATTCATCATTAAATCACGCGGCTGTTGTCCAAAACCATTTAGTAAATTAACTCCAACTCCTGGTACAAGGTGGCAGTAACTCATAATAGTTCCTCCATCTTCATAAGGCACATCACCTTCATCACAACCTTCAGAATATCCAGCCTGAGATCCACAAACATCAATAGGTGTATTATTACCATTCCATGCACAAGCATGTGTGTGAGGCGAACCTAACTGGTGACCAATTTCATGTGTCATAGCCTCAACAGTCCATGAATATACCGGCACGTCCTGGAAAGCAAGATCAACATCACAGTAACTAGCATACTTACCACAAAGTCCTCTTAAGTAAGCAAGGCCTCCTAATCCTCCCGGGTCGATAGCTACTAACTGATTTAGGTCTCCATCCATAAATCCTTTAATATAGAAATTTGAAAGATTAGCATCAGAAGTAAGATAAGTAGCGTAATAATCTACCTGCTGCCATATAAAAAAGCTGCTTAGCGCTACATTAATACCATCATTACTATATAAAGTCTGCATATTATTGAATACAGATGTTATCCAGTTACTAGTTTGATTAAAATTGGAATTATTTTGTTTGAATAAGTCATTATCAAGTTCAAAATAAATACCAACTGCATATTGCTGATTGGCTAATGTTCCATTTACTCCATTACCATTTTTTGGTGTAACTGCCTCTGTATCTGCCACACCGCAGCTAAATGGATTTTTTATTTTTAACAGTTTATCTGAATACACAATATATTCTGACAAGTTGTTTTCTTTACGCAGTTTGTCAACAACAAGGTTGCCCAATTTTAGGGTAGAAATCATTCCATTCATTTCTTCCTTAAAAAAGTTAAACGTAGCTAATGAGTTACGATCATCTTTTAAGATACCTCTATAGTGAGCACCTTTTTCATAATAAACATTCTTTCCCTCACTTGTATCTACATGAAAGTTAGGTTTGAAAATATCTACGCGATACAACTGTACAGTAAGAACACCTCCATCATAAGGAATATTAACCTCAATGTTTTCAGGTTTAGCATCTGCTATTTGCTTTACAATCTCACTATTAATGGTAGTGTAAGTAGCATTCTCTACTACTGTTGTTTTAGGCTTAGCATTTTTATCAATACTAAGAGGTGAAAAACGGCTAAATGCCGTGTTGCTAGAAACAAGTGCCTCTACATTGTCTGCCACTTTGTGCTGAGCATAAAAAGGTAGCGCACAGAGCACCCATACCAGGGTAATGATTTTTTTCATAAATTGTTTTTTTTCATTAAAATCTATACGTTTTTTTGGTTTAATAGGTTTATAGGTAAAAATTGGTATGGTTTATTAAATAGGTTTATAAGTTCTTAAGGTCTTTTATTACCTTAAAAGCAAGATCTACTTCCTGTTCACTTACTAAAATTGTAAATTCATAAGAGGTAGAGATCACTTCGCATATAATGATACCTTCCCACGCAAGACGTTGAAATATATAATAATATACTCCTGGTGTAGAAATATTATCCTTAGGAAGTTTCACAGTAATTGAAGCAAGATTATCTGTACGTTCAATTTGTTTTTCATCGGCAAAAAGCCTGTCTACTATAGCGTTCATAGAAGAACTAACTACAATATTGGTTTCATTTACACCCCGTGAAGAGGTATAAAATACTTCGGGGTTAGCATTAATATTAGATATTAACTCGCCCTGTTTGTTAAGAATAGAATCAGACACAGCAAAGGTATAATCTGTAAGCGATGAGCGAACAGTAATTTCGCCAATGGCTCTTAATACTTTAACGATTTTATGGTTTACCCTAAAATCAAGATCTTCAGAAAGTCTTTTAAGTGACATAACTACAGCGCCCTGCTTAACATCTTTTCCCAATTCCTGCTCCAATTCAGGCATCATATTACGGGCTAATGATGTAAGATTAATTATGCCCTGCGACAGTGCGCTTAACAAAAACGGTTTAGTTTTTATGTAGTGTTCCACTACCGAAGAAATTGTTTTCATAGCCTAATTAGTTGAGTATCTCGCTGTTTTTAGGAAACAAATATACAAACTAAAACAATTTGTTAAATATTTAACATTGTAAAAGTGTGAAAAATGCTTTTTTTTTGGTGTTAAATTATTGGATTATATTTAAATATCCAAAATAGTAAAGAATCACCTAATTTATTTTACTCCCGAAAATTAATTGTTTTTATCGTTATCCTGAACGTTTTATCAGAAAAAAATAATGCGTTAAAAATAAAAAAAGGCATCCTGAAGATGTTCAATTTCGAAAGTCTTATTGTTCTTGAATACAGAAACAATGTCGAATCTTACGTCTACATCAAGATCGTTTTGTATAATATATTCGTTTACAGCCTTTACAAGCAACTGGATTTTCTTCGGATTAACAAAGTCCTGAGGCTGTCCAAATTCGATAGACGAACGCGTTTTTACCTCAACAACAGCTAAAATATTACCTTTTTGGGCGAGTATATCAATTTCTGCCTTTTGAAACACCCAATTGGTTTGCAGTATATGGTAATTGTCTTTTTGCAGGTATTCTACGGCAAGTTCCTCACCCAGCTTACCTAAGTCATTATGCTCTGCCATTAGTCGAATGTGATTTTAGCACCTTCGGTTCTTACATCCAGCGTTACCAGTTTACCAAAAACCAAAGCCCTGTTGTCTTTTATATGTCCTGCCGGAAAATTAAAGCAAATAGGAATTTTATATTCTTTCGTAATATCCTGAATGATCTCCAGCGCGTCATGACCCCACGGAATATCATTATCACGCATCTTGGTCATTCCTCCTATTATTATTCCTTTTACATTTTTAAAATAATTGTTGCGCTCCAGGTTCATCATCATACGGTCTATGTGGTACAGGTATTCATCGAGGTCTTCTATAAAAATGATCTTCCCTTTATAATCGGCTTCAGAAACCGATCCTATAATACTATAAAGTACCGAAAGATTGCCACCTATCAGTTCGCCCTGTGCCTTACCTGTTTTGTTAAACGCATGAGCCGGAATTGTATATTCAAGCTTACCTCCAAATATTCCTTTCCTAAAACTCTCTATAGCCTCAGGCGTGGCATTAGCAACACTTATACAGGCAATAGAATGTAATGTTGCAATATCAAGATTATTAATGTGACTGTGTAGTACGGTAACATCGCTAAAACCAACAATCCATTTTGGACGCTGCTTAAACTTTGTAAAATCCAGGCGGTCTATCATTCGCACGGTGCCATAACCGCCCTTAGCACTCCATATTGCTTTTATGGAAGGATTGTCCAGCATCTGCTGAAAATCGGTTGCGCGCTGCCAATCGGCGCCAGCCAATTGATTGTTATCTAATCCTACTGTTTTACCAATTACAACATTAAGCCCCCAGCTTTTTAACAACTTTATAGCAGGTTCTAAAGGAGCCATATCTACTTTTCTGGCTGTAGCCAATATACCAACCGTATCGCCCTTTTTTAGGTAAGGCGGAATTTTTACAGAATTTTGTGCTTGTAGGAATAATGACAAGAGTAACAGTACTAATAAAAAGATCCTTTGCATTGCTCAATTTTGGTTTATAACAAACTTAACGAAAAAAAATAGTCCAAGCCATAAACATGATTGTCTTTGCTTCCAAAAGAATTTAACAAAACACTTTCAAAATAGTGTAATTCGGGCAATTAGTGGCAAAAAAATAACGTGAATAATTCGTACTTTTGTATTTCTAATTAAATGAATCAAATGTTACAAGATCCAAAAAGATATACTGTTACTGCTGCATTGCCTTATACAAATGGCCCAATACACATAGGTCACCTTGCCGGTGTTTATGTTCCTTCAGATATTTATTCCCGTTTCCTGAGACTTCAGGGTAGAGATGTAGCTTTTATTTGCGGAAGCGACGAACACGGTGTAGCCATATCTATGAAAGCCAAGAAAGAAGGTATTACGCCACAGGAAGTGATAGATAAATACCATGCTATCATCAAACAGTCTTTTGAAGATTTCGGAATCTCATTTGATAACTACTCCCGTACATCGGCAAAAATCCATCACGATACGGCATCTGAATTTTTCAGAAAGTTGTATAACGATGATAAATTTATTGAAGAAGTAACAGAACAATTATACGACGAAGAGGCACAACAATTCCTAGCCGACCGTTTCGTTATTGGAACCTGTCCTAAATGCGGTAACGATGAAGCTTATGGTGACCAATGCGAACGTTGTGGATCTACACTTAACGCGACCGATCTTATCAATCCAAAATCCACTATATCCGGAAGCAAACCGGTATTAAAAAGCACCAAACACTGGTTCCTGCCTCTTGACCGCTATGATGCGTTTTTAAGAGAGTGGATACTGGAAGGTCATAAAAACGACTGGAAGCCTAACGTTTACGGTCAGGTAAAATCATGGTTGGATGACGGCCTTAAGCCTCGTGCTGTAACCCGTGATCTTGACTGGGGTATTCCTGTACCTGTAGAAGGTGCCGAGGGTAAAGTACTTTATGTTTGGTTTGATGCGCCTATCGGTTACATCTCTTCTACAAAAGAATGGGCACATCGTGAAGGTAAAGACTGGGAACCCTACTGGAAAAGTGCCGATACTAAAATGGTGCATTTTATAGGGAAAGACAATATTGTATTCCATTGTGTGATATTTCCAGCTATGCTTAAAGCAGAGGGAAGCTATATACTACCGGACAACGTACCGGCAAATGAATTTTTAAACCTGGAAGGCAATAAGCTATCTACGTCTAAAAACTGGGCGGTATGGTTACACGAATATTTAATCGATTTCCCGGGTCAGCAAGATGTGTTGCGTTATGCACTAACATCTAACGCTCCCGAAACAAAAGACAATGATTTTACCTGGAAAGATTTTCAGGCAAGAAATAACAATGAACTGGTCGCTGTTTTTGGTAACTTTATTAATCGCGTGGTTGTACTTACTAACAAGTACTATGAAGGTGTTGTACCTCAACCAAACGAGTTTACAGATATTGATGAAGCTACACTTACAGAAATGCGTGCTTACCCGGCTGTTATAGCATCGTCTGTAGAGCGTTACCGTTTTAGAGAAGCATTGGGCGAGCTAATGAATCTTGCGCGTCTTGGTAATAAATACCTGGCAGATGAGGAGCCTTGGAAAGTAATTAAAGAGAACCCGGCAAGAGTACAAACACAAATGTACGTTGCATTACAAATATCGGCTGCGCTTGCTGTATTGTCTGAGCCATTCTTACCGTTTACCGCTGCTAAGCTTAAAGGCATCTTAAAAATGAACAGCGTTCCAACTGCAATACAAACATTAGGTATTGTAGAAGAAACATTAAGCTTTAATGATGCGCTTACAGCTCCAAAAGAATTGTCATGGAATGATATTTCTCTTAAAAGCGATCTTTTATTAGCAGGCCATCATATCGGCAAAGCCGAATTGCTTTTTGCTAAAATTGAAGACGAAGAGATCCAAAAACAAATAGAACGTTTGGAAGCGACTAAAACCGCTAACATTGCAGAAAATAAAAAAGCAGAACCTCAAAAAGACCTTATCACTTATGAGGATTTCTCTAAAATGGACATCCGTACAGGAACCATTATTGAAGCCGAAAAAATGCCAAAAGCCAACAAGCTTTTAGTACTTAAAGTAGATACAGGTATTGATGTTCGCACAATTGTATCGGGTATTGCAGAAAGCTTTACTCCGGAAGAAGTAGTAGGCAAACGTGTTACCGTATTGGTAAACCTTGCTCCTCGTAACCTTCGTGGCGTAGAAAGCAACGGTATGATCTTAATGACACAAAATGCTGAAGGCAAACTGGTTTTCATTAACCCGGATACTGACGGCGTAGGAAATGGCGAAGTTATTAGCTAACTTTATCTTTCTAAAATCTCAAAACGGCTTCTTTTATAGAAGCCGTTTTTGTTAAACAAAGCATCATGAAAAAAAGAACCTCCTTTCTGTTTTTTATAGCAATACTGGCTCTACTGTTTGTAATTACCGATATCTCCCTCTGGTTTATGGTAAGCAGTAACACAACAACTTTTGATGATGCAAAACACCAATACTTAAATAATTATCCTTCCTCATTACAAAATGCCCAGCTGCTTACTGCTATTTCAATAATCTTATTGGTGTTTTCAGGCACTGTATTTCTTAGTGCTTCAAAAACCAAATCGCTTAAAATAATAGCTACAATAATGGGAATAGTAGCCGTACTGCTATTAATGTGGAAAATTTTCTCTTTAATGTAATATGCTACCAATCGCCTACCATCCTATTTACAAACACCCGTTACCTGAAGGTCATCGTTTCCCGATGATAAAATATGAACTGCTGCCCCAGCAACTACTGCATGAAGGCACAGCTGTAGCAAGCGATTTTTATGAACCCGGACTTCCGGACATGAAACACATACTAGCTGTTCACGACAAAGAATATGTAGATCATTTGCTTAACCTTACCTTAGATCCCAGAGCTGTTCGTAAAATAGGTTTTCCATTATCCAACGAATTAGTAGAACGCGAACTTCGCATTGCACAGGGCACGATTTGGGGAATTCACAAAGCACTCCAGCATGGCATTGCCTTTAATATTGCCGGAGGTACCCATCATGCATATAGTGACAGAGGTGAAGCTTTCTGCCTGCTCAACGATCAGGCTATCGGTTCGCAATACCTCATCAACACCAAACTTGCTAATAAGGTACTCATTGTAGATCTCGATGTACATCAAGGGAATGGTACTGCCGAAATTTTTACCGGAAATAATGATGTCTTTACTTTTTCCATGCACGGCAAAAGCAATTATCCTTTCAAGAAAGAAATATCAGATCTTGATATTGCCCTGCCTGATACTACCGGAGATGATGAATACCTGTCTATCCTCCGTGAAACACTACCTAAACTTATAGACGAACAAAAACCCGATTTTATTTTTTACCTCAGCGGTGTAGACATACTGGCAAGTGATAAACTGGGTAAATTGGGCTGTACGCTTAATGGCTGCAAAGAGCGCGATGAATTTGTTCTCTCGCTATGTAAAAAATTAGAGATGCCTGTACAGTGCAGCATGGGTGGCGGCTATAGCCCCGATATAAAGGTGATTATCGAAGCACATGCTAACACCTATAGAATTGCAAAAAACCTTTATGTATAATTAACCCCAGTTATATTCCAAATTTGATAGTTTCCTGTAAAAAAGAACTAAGGCAATTACCTCTAATCTGAATGTAAATTGACCATCTAGTAATGTTAATAGAAAGGATATAGCGCAGGCAACGATTCCAAAAACAGCACAAATTTTACCCCATCCAATGGCTTTATCCTTTTCAAACCAAAGCATATAACCTATCAATCCGTTTAAAATAAATATAAGGTATATAACAAACAGCGAATAGGGAAAAAATTTAGTGGAATCAAATCCGTAGAAGGATAGACTAGGCACCTGTCCAAACAAAAGTTGTATTGGTGTTAAACAGGCAATAACAGCAAGCACCATGAATACCCAACTAAAGAATTTAATCCACCCGGGTAATAATTCCCTTCTGTTTATTGATGTACTATTTTCAAATTCGTCAAAATTATTATTCATAAGTAGTTATTAATAAATGGCTAATTTACCATAATTTTCTGACTTATTTCGTGTTAAAAATCACCATTTCTTACCCCTGATCTGTTCACCATAACAGAGATATACTAAAAAGCCTCATGCAAATGCATGAGGCCTAAAACCATGGTTAGTGCCGGTTTTTACTTTCCAAAAAGCAGCACGTCACTAACAACGACTTCGGTAACATAGCGTTTCTCACCATTTTTGTCGTCGTAGCTGCGATGCGTCAGCTTGCCCTCTATGGCCAGCTCTTTACCTTTTGTTACATACTTCTCGATAATTTCGGCTGTTTTTCCCCATGCAGTCACATTGTGCCACTGGGTATCGGTTACGCGCTCACCCTTGTCGTTCGTATAGCTTTCATTAGTAGCTAGTACCAAACGGGCAAGTTTTTTACCTGCTTCAAAAATTTTGATCTCAGGATCTGCTCCTGCGTTTCCTATCAGCTGTACTTTGTTTTTTAATGCATTCATGGCGTGTAAAAAATTAAATGTTATTGTTAAATCATTTCCTGCTGTAGCCTAATTATCGTAGTTTCAGCCTTGCAAAGTTGCGGTAACAGCGAAAGTTTATCCGGTTATTAACCACTTAAACTCGGTTGTAGTTATTTGTAAGCGTTTGTAAACGGATTAATTTTTGTACATTTATATTAAAATCAGTCGATTATGCAGGCAGAGATCAATAAAGTAGAATTACGTAATTTAAGAGTAGAAGATTATAAAGAACTTCGCCTTTCCATGCAGCATGCCTACAAGGAAGTCGATATGGATATGGAAGAACCTTATTGGGGCGAAAAAGACATAAAAAGACTGCTTAAAATTTTCCCCGAAGGCCAGTTAGTAGTCCTTGTAGACGACAAAGTAGTAGGCTCTGCCCTTTCTCTTATCGTAGACCATAAAAAAGCAACTACAAATCATACTTACGAAAAGATCACTGGTAATTATAGTTTTGACACCCACGACTACGAGGGCGAGGTATTATATGGAATAGACGTTTTTATTGATCCTGCCTACAGAGGATTAAGACTGGGACGTCGTCTGTATGAAGCCCGTAAAGAACTTTGTGAACAGCTTAACCTTAGATCGATAATATTTGCCGGAAGGATGCCCGGCTACAATGAACATTCTGAAGAGCTTACCCCAAAGGAATATATTGAAAAAGTACGCTTAAAAGAAATACATGATCCTGTATTGGCTTTTCAGTTAAGCAATGATTTCCACGTTATAAAAGTAATGCGCAACTATCTTGAAGGCGACAAAGACTCTCAGGATTATGCCGTACTTATGGAATGGAACAATATTTATTATGACAAGAGTCCGGTGCTTATTAATACCCGAAAAAGTATTATTCGTTTGGGCTTAGTACAATGGCAGATGAGGCCATTAGCAAATGTGGAAGCACTTTTTGAACAGGCTGAGTTTTTTATCGATGCTGTTTCCGGGTATGGAAGTGACTTTGCGCTGTTTCCAGAATTGTTTGTGGCACCGCTTATGGCAGATTTTAATCATCTTAGCGAAGCAGATGCCATTAGGGAAATTGCGCGTTACTGTGAGCCTATAAGAAAGCGTTTCCAGGAAATGGCAATATCCTACAATATTAATATTATTACCGGAAGCATGCCAATGGTAGACGATGGTAACCTGTATAATGTAGGCTTTTTGTGCAAACGCGACGGAACATCAGAAATGTATACCAAAATACATATAACTCCTAATGAAGTAAACTATTGGGGAATGGTAGGTGGCAATGAGATCAGGACTTTTGATACCGATTGCGGTAAAATAGGCATTATGATATGTTATGATGTAGAGTTTCCTGAACTGGCACGGCTGATGGCCGATGATGGTATGAACATACTGTTTGTACCTTTCCTTACTGATACACAAAATGGATATACCCGTGTAAGGCATTGTGCACAGGCACGCGCTATAGAGAATGAATGTTATGTTGCTATAGCCGGTTGTGTAGGTAATCTTCCTGGGGTTAATAATATGGATATCCAATATGCTCAAACCGGAGTATTTACACCTTCTGATTTTTCATTCCCGTCAAACGGTATTAAGGCAGAGGCAACCCCAAATACAGAAATGACCATTATTGTAGATGTAGATATTGACCTTTTAAAAGAACTACATGAATTTGGTAGTGTACGTATACTAAAAGACCGCCGCCATGATCTTTATAAACTTAGAAAAAGTGCCAGTGCTAAAGCAGAAACACCTTTTGAAGCAAAAGGAGGAAGATTCGCCATAAAAACATCTAAGATACACGAGGTAAAACCGGAAACAAATGATACTGAAGTCAAGCCTGTAAAGGCTAATTCAAGAACAACAAAAAAGAACGACTAAACAATGACGCGTAACTGCCCTGAATGCGGAGACAAAATAATAGGCCGCGAAGACAAGAAGTTTTGCAGCGATGCCTGTCGCAATGCTTTTAACAACAAGATCAATAAAGACAGTAATAATTTTATGCGCAACATAAACAACAAACTGCGCAAAAACTATCGTATTCTAAGTGAACTGAATGTTGAAGGAAAAACCAAAACCACAAAATCGAAACTCACGAGCAAAGGTTTTGATTTTGAGTACTTCACTAATCTACTGCTCACAAAAAACGGCAATACCTATTACTTTGTTTATGAGCAGGGTTATATGCCCCTGGAAAATGATTATTACATATTAGTTAGAAAAGACATTTCTTAATGCAACACATATCTATTTTAGGCTGTGGCTGGCTTGGTTTGCCATTAGCAAAGGCTTTATTAAACGATGGTTTTACCATAAAGGGATCGACCACTTCTCCACATAAAATTACTACACTAGAGAATGCAGGTATTACTCCATATACTATCACATTAAGTGCTAAAGAAGTTTTAGGTAACATATCCGATTTTCTAAGTGGCAGCGACATCCTGATTATTGATATTCCTCCCAAATTAAGAGGCGAAAATAGTGAGCTTTTTACCGATAAGATTCAGGCATTACTGCCTCATATTGAAACATCCGGCATTAAGAATGTTATCTTTATAAGTTCTACAGCTGTCTATGCAGATGATAATACTGTTGTTACCGAAGATACTCCTGCAAAACCTATTACTGAGAGTGGCAAACAACTATTAGAATCTGAAAAAATACTCCAGGCAAATCCAAATTTTAAAACTACGATACTACGTTTTGGTGGATTAATTGGTGAAGACAGGCATCCTGTAAAACATCTTGCAGGCAAGGAAAATATTGAAAACCCAGATGCTCCCATAAACCTTATTCATCAGGAAGACTGTATTGGTGTTATCCTAAAAATTATTGAACGGAAAACTTGGGGTGAAATCTTTAATGCGGTTGCGCCTTACCATCCTACGCGTGAAAGATACTATATAAAAAAAGCAACCGACTTAGGTCTGCCTACCCTTAAATTTAGCCAAAAAAATGAGTCGACAGGTAAAACGGTTGCTGTTAAAAAAATTGAAGGAATATTAAAATATTCCTTCAATACAGCATTATTGTAACCATTTAACACTACTTATTGGGGGCAACAAGCGTAAAATTGGTTGGTTTGGTGGGCGCAAAGTAATGGAAATATTAATCCTGATTATTACGGATTTTCCGC
Source organism: Flavobacterium cerinum (assembly GCF_004028155.1). Taxonomy (GTDB): domain Bacteria; phylum Bacteroidota; class Bacteroidia; order Flavobacteriales; family Flavobacteriaceae; genus Flavobacterium; species Flavobacterium cerinum. The sequence continues at coordinate 32,164 of NZ_SBII01000007.1, forward strand.
AGTTAACAGAACTTTAACGAATTTGCTTTTTTTAAAGAACATTTTATTTAAAAAAAGCGTGATATTTGTAGGAAATGTGCCAAAACAGCAAAACACTTCTAGTCGGTATCTCTATAAACTTAAATTCAGTGTTACTGGCCTCCAAATCATCAATTTTATGTTTGGGTATTCTTTAATGACATAAAATTTACAGTAGTGATTTCTGATAAGTCACTAATACACTATCTAATATAATGAGAGAGACAGAAAAATGCAATTGCGCCATCGTTGCAATTAACTTATTTTTAACAATTGAATTTTACTCATAAAAAATCCCGAAACAAGTTCAGGATTAATTACTAAAGATTTGTCAAAACATTGGGGGAATCTTTATTATTGTTGAAATTAGGTGGCAATGAATTTTACTTTGCTAACTAATTCTGTAAGTATTTTTAAGTAAGTGGTGATTTTTTAAATGTATCCCTGACTACGCGCTTCATTAATAAGTGCCTCATCATCGCCGGTAACATCAAGCGTTCGCTTTATTTTATATTTTCGCTTTTCTATAGCGCTATCAGATAGCGGAATGTACTTGCACAAATTTTTATTTTTAATGCCTTTAGAAAGCAACAGGATAATTTTTATGTCTACATCGTCGAGCAAAATTCCTTTTTCCTGACGCTTTAGGAAATTTAGAATAGTTTTAGAATAGTATGTACTATTACTCAATACCGCTTTAAAACCATCGGCAAGTTCGTCTGTTGTACAGTCACTCTTATTTATAAATCCTTCGGGTATAACTTTTTGAAGTATACTGCTCATGATCTCCATTTCTTTGTGCATGGTCATCATAATGATCTTGCAATTAGGCATAGCTTCTCTTAAAAGCATAGCCATATCCTCCCCTGAATGCAAATGCTTTTCAAGAAATTGTGGTATACTATAATCCAGTATGGCCAGGTCAAATGGTATCTCTCTGTGACTTTCTATTATCTCATATCCTGATCTGCAATCATGCGCTTTTGTAAACTTTAGTTCGTTAAAATTATCCAACATTTTAAAAATAGAATGATAGCCCTCAAGTACCACTCCATGATCATCAATCGCAAGAACCTGTAACACTTTTTTCAACTGTGTGGTATTTATTTAATGCATAACAAAATTATATTTTAAATACGGAATGAAATTGCGGAAAAACCGCAATTAACATTTCGTTGATTTTTACCTATAAAAACGAAAAAAACCTATACTATTCACTAATATAGGTTTTTTATATAATTCTTACAATTTAATCTCTTACCAAATTTTCACCCTTTTGTCTGGCGCGATATACATACCGTCGCCTTCTTTTATTCCAAAAGCAGTGTAAAAAGCATCTACGTTTTGCAAAGGCACGTAAGCGCGATACATCCCCGGCGAGTGCGGATCTGTTTTAACCTGGTTCTTAATTGCCTCGTCTCTTGCTTTGGTTCTCCAAATGGTAGCCCATGAAATAAAGAAACGCTGCTCCGGAGTATATCCGTCTATAAGTCCGGGATTACCGTTTTCTTTAAGGTATAACTGTAATCCATCATAAGCAGCATTCACACCTCCAAGATCACCAATGTTTTCACCAAGTGTAAATTTACCATCTACAAAGATACCTGGCAGTGGCTGTAAAAGACTGTACTGATCTGAAAGATTTCCGCCAAGACCTGTAAATTTCTCAAGATCTTCATCACTCCACCAGTTTACAAGATTACCTTCTTCATTGTAGCGTGACCCTGAATCATCAAAACCATGTGATATTTCATGACCAATTACTGCACCAATTCCGCCATAGTTTACAGCTTCGTCTGCTTTATAGTCATAGAAAGGCGGCTGTAGTATCGCTGCAGGGAACACAATCTCATTATAAGATGGGTTAAAGTAAGCGTTAACAATTTGCGGAGCCATATGCCATTCTGACTTATCTACCGGTTTGTTAAGTTTATCAATATCCTCTTTAAAGTTCCATATATTAATGTTACGCGTGTTACTAAAGAAAGTACCACCTTCTTCAGTACCTAATATTGTTAAAGCAGAATAGTCTTTCCACTGATCTGGGTAGCCAATTTTTACACTTAACTTACGTAGTTTGTTAACAGCATTCTCTCTTGTCGATTTTGCCATCCATGGTAATCTGTTAATACGGTTCTCAAAAGCAAGCATTACATTCTTGATCATGCTTTCTGCTTTTGCTTTTGCTTCTGCAGGAAATTTTTTCTCTACATATAGTTTACCTAATGCTTCTCCTATATTACCATTTATAGTTTGTAGTGCATTTTTATCACGACTCTCTTCTTTAATAGCTCCTTTTAGCGTTTTGTTATAGAATTCCCAATCAGCCGTTTCGATATCTGTAGAAAGCATTCCTGATGTGTGGTTGATCAGCGTCCATTTCATATACGCTTTCCAGTCTTCTATCTTATTTTGTTTTAAGATCTCCTGTAATGCTGTCATGTATTTTGGCTGCGATACAATAACAGTTTGCGGCTGACCCATACCTACTGCCTTTAAATAATTAGTCCAGTTTATAGCCGGAGTAAGTTTTTGAAGTTCGGCAACTGTCATTGGGTTGTACGTTTTTCTGCTGTCTCGACGCTCTACCCTGTCAAGCCTTGGTGTTGCCATAGCTGTTTCCAATGCAAGTATTGCTTTTGCCTGTTTAAGAGCATCTGCATCTTTGTATCCTAGGTATTTAAGCATTTTAGCAACATGCTTCACATAAAGGTCACGTTTCTCTTTAGAATCTGCATCGTCAGAAACATAATAGTCCCTGTCCGGTAACCCTAAACTTCCTGCGCCTACATATATAGCGTTCTTGTTACTGTCTTTAGCATCGGCACCAATACCTACACCAAAAAATCCAAGACCACCTTCCTGCTCCATTTCGGCAAGCAGTACTTCAAGATCTTTTACATTTTTGATCTTATCTATTTTTGCCAGATATGGTTTTAATGGTGCTATACCCTGTTTGTTACGGGTTACAGTATCCATTATGGTTTTATAAAGATTAGCTGCTTTACCCTGATCTGATTTTGGTGACAGGTTTTTGTTAGCCGCTGCTTCTTTTAATATTGCAAGTGCATCGTTGTTTGTGTTTTCACGAAGTTCATCAAAACTTCCCCAACGGGTTTTATCACTAGGAATTTCGGTTTTATCAACCCAGGTACCATTTACATACCTAAAAAAATCGTCGTTTGGTTTTACCTTCTTATCCATATAAGATAGGTTAATACCTGGTTTCTGCTGTTTGGCAGCAGGAGTTTGTGCATTACAAACTGTACCGGCAAGTACTAATGCCGATGCTGCAAGTTTTGCATTGATGTATAATTTCATAGTTTACTGTTTTTAATCCTTACGTACAAAAATATAAAGTTAGCCTCAACTGCCTACTGCAAAATTGTTAAATGTGCAGTAACACAATTATTTTAGCTTTTGTAAATCATATTATTCTATTTTTATAACCCGTTGTTTCTTAATTTTGCAAAAATTATACCTCATGCTCAATTTTTTCAAAAAATATAGATTTTTTTTCCTGGCAATGGCAATCCTTTCTGCTATTATTCTATACCTGTTTAATACTGCGCTTACGCCAAAAAAATTCCTTAAAATATACAGTCCGGCCGATGTAAGTCCGGAACTCGTAGACACTACCATTCAGTATGTGAGCCGCAATCATAAAATTGCCGATTTTTCTTTTACCAATCAAAATGGCAAGACCATTACCCAAAACGATTATAAAGGAAAGATCTATGTGGCCGATTTCTTCTTTACAACCTGTCCAACCATCTGTCCTATCATGACCGATAATCTTACCTGGCTGCAGGAACAAATAAAAAACGACCCTAAAGTAATGATTTTATCGCATTCTGTAACACCGGATATTGATAGTGTACCTGTGCTTAAGGCATACGCCGAAAAGAAAGGAGCTATAGACGGGAAATGGAATATGGTTACCGGAAAAAAAGAAGACATTTATTATATAGCCCGAAAATCATATCTGGCAGTAAAAACAACTTCTTCTAAAGACCTGTATGATATGGTACATACCGAAAACTTTATACTGGTAGACGGTAAAGGAAGAATTAGGGGATTTTATAACGGTACCAACCTGGATAAAGAAGTGAAAGGTGAAAAGAATGTGAAACAATTGCTGGAAGACATTAAATGGCTTTCTGCTAATGAAAAATAGGGCAGATAAGATATAATTTGTACTTTCGCAATCTAAAATCATTCTAAATAACTTTGAGAACCACACTTGCAAACCTTAAGAAAGGTCAGAGAGCCGTTATAGTCGATTTGAATATAGATGCCATTCCATTAAAATTACTTGAAATGGGGTGCCTGCCCGGCAATGTTGTGGAACTTTTACAAATAGCCCCACTGGGCGACCCTATTTACATTGATGTTAACGACAGCCATGTTGCCATTAGACTGGAAACTGCTGCCGAAATTGATGTAGAAATTATAACCGTATTGTAATGGCAGCCCAAAACATAAAGATCGCATTAATAGGTAATCCTAATACCGGTAAAACATCTGTTTTTAATCACCTTACGGGACTTAACCAACAGGTAGGTAATTATCCAGGCATAACTGTAGAACGAAAATCAGGAGCTTGTAAACTGCCTAATGGTACAAAAGGAACTATTCTTGATTTACCTGGTACATATAGCCTTAATGCCAGTTCTATTGACGAAAATGTGGTTATAGAACTACTGCTCAATAAAACTGATAAAGATTATCCGGATGTTGCTGTAGTGGTTACCGATGTTGAAAACCTAAAGCGAAACCTGCTTCTTTTTACACAAATAAAAGATCTTGAGATCCCTACCATATTGGTCATCAATATGTCCGACAGGATGGAGCGTAAAGGTATATCGCTTGATATTGCTTATTTGGAACAGCAGCTTAAAACCCGCATTGCTTTAGTAAGTTCACGGAAAGGAACAGGTATAGATACCCTTAAAGGGCTTATTGTAAATTACCATAGCCTTTCTACCGAGCCCTGCCTTAATGCATCCAGTATAGACCCGGAATACTTTAACGGATTGCGCAATGTATTCCCTACACAGCAATTGTACAAGCTTTGGCTTGTTATTACTCAGGACGTTAACTTTGGTCAGTTGGAGCGCAATGAATTACATAACAGTTCGTTTGCAAAGTCCAAACCAGAACTTAAAAGACTCCAGCAAAAAGAAACCATAAAGCGTTACCAGTTTATAAACGATGTTCTTAAAACAGGACAAACCATAGACAACTCTAAAGCAAAAGACCTCAGGGCAAAACTAGACAGGGTGCTTACTCATAAAGTATTTGGCTATGTTATTTTCTTTGGGGTATTGATGTTGATTTTTCAATCGATATTCTCGTGGTCGAGCGTACCAATGGATTTCATCGATGAAAGTTTTGCTTCTTTAGCATCTTATACCGAAGCCCATATGGCCCCCGGAAAACTAACCGATCTTATTTCCCAGGGAATTATTCCGGGTATAGGCGGTGTGGTTATATTTATTCCGCAAATTGCCTTCCTGTTCCTGTTCATATCAGTACTGGAAGAAAGCGGATACATGAGCCGTGTAGTTTTCCTGATGGATAAAATAATGAAGCGTTTTGGCCTTAGCGGAAAAAGCGTTGTGCCATTAATATCGGGTACTGCCTGCGCGATTCCAGCAATTATGGCGGCACGAAATATAGAAAACTGGCGCGAACGCCTTATTACCATATTGGTAACTCCTTTCACTACGTGCTCTGCAAGGCTGCCGGTATATACAATACTTATATCGCTAATCATTCCAGAGAAAATGATCTTCGGCCTTTTTAACCAGCAGGGACTGGTACTAATGCTATTGTACCTGCTTGGTTTTGGTGGTGCCATACTTTCTGCTTGGATATTAAACAAGATACTACAGGTAAAGCACAAAAGCTTTTTTGTTGCCGAAATGCCTAATTATAAGCTGCCATTATTTAAAAACGTAGTACTTAACGTACTTGAAAAAACAAAGGCCTTTGTATATGGTGCAGGAAAAATTATCCTTGCCCTTTCCATCCTTATCTGGTTTATGGGATCGCATGGTCCAGGTGAGAAATTCAGCCAGGCTGAAACTATAATATCCAGTCAGCCGGAAAACAAAGCACTCCCGGAAGATCAGCTAAATGATAAAATTGCGGCTTACCAATTAGAGAACTCTTATATAGGTATTGTAGGTAAATCTATAGAACCGGTCATTAAACCACTTGGTTATGACTGGAAGATCGGTATTGCCATTGTAGGCTCATTTGCAGCACGTGAAGTCTTTGTAGGCACACTAGCAACCATTTACAACATTGGCAGCAGTGGTGAAGACGAAGCAACAATAAAACAACGCATGAATGCTGAAGTAGACCCAATAACAGGCAAAAAGATATTTAATTTTGCAACCGGGGTATCATTATTGCTGTTTTATGCTTTTGCAATGCAGTGTATTAGTACACTCGCCATCACCAAGAAAGAAACCAACTCATGGAAATGGCCGCTTATACAATTATTCGGAATGAGTGGTTTTGCCTATGTAGTTTCACTTATTACTTACCAACTATTAAAGTAAGCTTATGAACATTCAGGAAATTATAGTATACATACTGGTAGCAGGTGCTGTATTTTTCCTTCTAAAGAAGTTTTTCTTTAAGAAGAAGAAAAAAGGAGGAGATTGCGGTGGCAGCGATTGTGGTTGTCATTAATTAACTCAAAAAATAAACCCGCAAGACGTAAACGTTTTGCGGGTTTATTTTTTACTTCTCCGTAATAATTAACAACGGGATTTTTATCTTATGCCGCACAGCATTTACTGTTGTTCCTAAAACTATATCTTTAAACCAGTTGTGACCGTGAGCACCTAATATCAGGATATCAAAGTCTCCGGCTTCATTAATAATTAAAGGTATCTGCTGTTTAGGGCTACCAAAATTAAGGCGTGTAGAAATGGTATATCCTTTGTCTTCCAGAGCTTGTTTGTATTTATCCAGATAGTCTTTATCACTACTGGTTTCAAAATCATTTGCCTGATCGCCATACACCATTGCTCCTACGGTTTCTACAATATGTATTAAGGTATAATGTGCTTCCTTACCTCCCATTTGCAAAGCACTTGAAATCGATTTACTGTCGGTAGTCGAGAAATCCAGTGCTATGGCAATATTTTTATACACCAATACTCCCGGTCGTTCGTTTACAATTACCTCATCAATATGAGGCACTAACTTGGCAGATCGTTTCTTCTTTTGAACGAAAGGCTCAACAATAATATACAAGAGTAAAAATAAAGCTGCAAGTGCAACAGGCACTACCAGTGCCCATATATAGATAGGGTTTTCTGCTTCTGTAACCCATGTGGAAATCTCATCATAGACCAGTTTTGCATTAAGTGAAACAATAACGAGTGCAATGACCCACGAAGCAGTTTTCGTAAATTTTCCAATGGCAAATTCACCCATTTTGCGTTTGTCGCTCACAAAGTGAATAAGAGGCACGATGGCAAATCCTAACTGAAGACTCAGCACTACCTGACTAAACAACAGCAGTTTACCGGTAGACTCTTCTCCAAAATATAATATGGTTAGAAATGCAGGGAGTATCGCAATCAATCGGGTAACAATACGGCGTACCCAAGGTTGTATCCTAAGATTAAGATAACCTTCCATCACAATTTGACCGGCAAGAGTTCCTGTAATCGTAGAGCTTTGACCGGCAGCTATAAGCGCCAGCGCAAACAGTACCGATGCCCAACTGGTACCTAATAGTGGTTCCAACATTTTGTGTGCATCCTGGATATCGGCAATTTCATGGAGTCCGTTATCAAAGAAAGTGGCAGCAGCCAATATAAGTATGGCAGCGTTTACAAAAAAGGCAAGGTTAAGTGCAATGAATGAATCCACAAAGTTGTAGCGTATCGCCTGCTTTATACCTTTAAAAGTACGTTCAAACTTTCTGGTCTGCACCAGCGATGAATGCAGGTAAAGGTTGTGCGGCATCACCGTAGCTCCTATAATACCAATTGCGATATACAAAGCTGCACTATTAGGAATTGACGGAATTAATCCGGCAGCCACCTGGGCAATATCCGGTTTCGCAAAAAACATTTCAGCAAGGAAAGACATTCCGATAATTGCAATAAGCGCAATAATAAAAGCTTCCATTTTCTTGATGCCTTTATTTAAAAGGAACAATAGCAAAAAGGTATCCAGCATGGTAATGCTCACACCCCAAAGCAGTGGTATGTCAAACAAGAGCTGTAATCCTATCGCCATTCCCAGTACCTCAGCAAGGTCGCAGGCAGCAATGGCAATTTCGGCTAAGCCATATAAAAAGTAATTTATTCCTTTAGAGTAAGTTTCACGGGAAGCCTGGGCAAGGTCACGACGGCTTACAATACCCAAACGTGCACTAAGGCTTTGCAGCAGCAAGGCCATGATGTTAGACATTAACAATACCCATAACAGCTGATAGCCAAATTGGCTACCTCCGGCAATATCGGTTGCCCAGTTGCCCGGATCCATATAACCCACGCTAATCATATAAGCAGGTCCGAAAAAAGCCAGTACTTTTTTCCAGACAGAAGTGTTTTGTATGATCGTTACCGACTCATGAACTTCTTCTAACGAATTACCGCCTTTTTGATTCATTAGATTAGTTTTACAAATAGGTTACCTGCAATTTTATTAGATACCGTTACCTCTTTATTGTCTACACGAAGGGTAAGGGAAAGGTCAAAATCTTCTTTAGACACCACCTCAAGGGTAGATCCTAAAGCAATTTGTTGTTTGTCGAGGTATTGCAAGAAAGTAGATGAACTATCTTTAACCCCTACACATATCGCCCTGCGTCCGGCAGGAATTTCAGAAAGCAGCTGTTTCTCTATCTTAGCAATCTTACCTTCTTTATCGGGTATAGGGTCACCGTGCGGATCTTCGGTAGGGAAGCCTAAAAACTCATCGAGTTTGTTAGTTAACTTTTCCGATTTTATATGCTCCAACTGTTCGGCTACATCATGCACTTCATCCCATGAAAAATCGAGTTTATCTACAAGAAACACCTCCCATAAACGGTGCTTCCTTACAATCATCAGTGCCATGAACCGACCTTGATCTGTAAGTTCTACCCCCTGGTATTTCCTATAGATTACAAGTTCTTTTTCTGCTAGTTTCTGTACCATATCCGTCACCGATGAAGGTTTACTTTCCATTACATTCGCAATAGCATTAGTAGTAACACCTTTCGTAGAGGCAAGAGATAAATGGTAGATAACTTTTAAATAATTTTCTTCAGAATATGTCATTAAGCACTAATTAGTAAGCAAATATACTCAAATATCTATTTGCATTAAAAATATTTTTAGTCTAGCCTAAAAATAAATTAATAAATTCTGTTTTACACTTTATTAATTATACGATAAAAACACTGTTAGCGGTTGATAATACATTATTTAAAGAGGCTTATAAATCCATTTGCAAAGGCGTTAAGAGTCAGACTGCCAAATCTGTAACAAAAAAGCTTGCGGTTATGGTATTGGCTAAAAAATGCGTATCTTTACACCCTATTTTAAATTAACTTTTTAAAGAATAGTACTATGTATCCAGAAGAATTAGTAAAACCAATGCGTGCTGAACTTTCAGAAGCTGGTTTTAAAGACTTATATACTGCTGATGCCGTTAAAGATGCAATGTCACAAGAAGGAACTACCCTTGTAGTAGTAAACTCTGTGTGCGGTTGTGCAGCAAGAAATGCAAGACCAGGTGTTAAAATGAGCCTTGCAGGTGATAAAACACCTAATAATCTTATTACTGTTTTTGCAGGTGTAGACAAAGAAGCGGTAGACGAAGCAAGGGGCTTTATGTTCCCTTTCCCTCCATCTTCTCCAAGTGTTGCCTTGTTTAAAAATGGAGAATTGGTACACATGTTAGAGCGTCACCATATTGAAGGACGCCCGGCTGAACTAATTGCTGAAAATCTTAAAGATGCTTACCAGGAATTTTGCTAGTAAGCAGCTCTTATTTTAAAAACCACGCTTAGGCGTGGTTTTCTTTTTTTCAGGTACTATGCAGGCATACTAAATCTTTTTATTTTTAATAAAAAACACATTACTTTTACGCGAATTTTTAAACGATACATGGAAAAGATATTATCCTATCCCATATCCATACTATATTACCTGGTTTTCCTATTGTTCCTGCTTATTTTTCATCCGGTTCAATGGGTTTGTTTTAATGTATTTGGTTACAAGGCACACAAGAAAAGCGTAGACATTTTAAACGGATGCCTTATCAGGACATCACATTTATTAGGTAATACGTTCGAATTTAACAATATAGATAGAGTACCTGAGGGCGTACCGCTTATTATAGTGGCTAACCACCAGAGTATGCACGATATACCGCCTATAATATGGTTCATGAGGAAATTTCACCCTAAATTCATCAGTAAAAAGGAGTTAGGAAAAGGAATACCTAGTGTTTCATACAATTTAAGGCATGGAGGTTCCGTTTTAATAGATAGGAAAGACCCCAAACAAGCATTACCCGCCATTAAGCAAATGGCCGAGTACATTGAGAAGAACAACCGATCTGCAGTTATATTTCCGGAAGGCACCCGAAGCAAGACAGGAGTGCCAAAGAAGTTTTCTGAGAATGGCCTTAAAATACTTTGCAAGTATGCCCCATCGGCCTACATCGTGCCTATAAGCATAAATAATTCGTGGAAAATTGTACGATTCGGACAATTTCCCTTAGGTTTGTGCAACCGTTTAACTTTTACAATACAGGAGCCTTTTGCAATTAAGAATATCCCTTTTGAAGAAGTAATGAAGAGAACAGAGAATGCCGTAATACAAGGAATAAAAAATTAGAAATTATGTCTACAAAGAATATCCGACTGGAAGTAATGCAGTTTCTGGAGAAAAATATTGACACTTTTGTTGATAGTTACCTCATCCCGGTCGAAAAAATATGGCAGCCAAGTGATTTACTGCCTGACTCTCAAAATGAAAACTTTTTTGAAGAGGTAAGAGAGCTACGCGAGATCGCTAAAGATCTTCCGTATGATTTTTGGGTAGTACTAGTAGGTGATACCATTACCGAAGAAGCTTTACCAACCTATGAGTCATGGCTTATGGATGTTGAAGGTGTAAACCAGGTAGAAGAAGGCGGAAACGGATGGTCTAAATGGGTACGTAACTGGACAGGCGAAGAAAACCGTCATGGTGATTTGCTTAACAAATACCTTTACCTATCAGGCCGTGTAAACATGCGCGAAGTAGAGATTACATCACAGCATTTAATAAATGATGGTTTTGATATTGGTACCGGTCGTGACCCATATAAAAACTTTGTATACACTAGTTTCCAGGAATTAGCAACCTATGTATCACACAACCGTGTATCGCAGCTTGCTAAAAAATATGGCGACAATAAACTGTCTAAAATGTGTAGGCTTATTGCCGGAGACGAAATGCGCCACCACCATGCTTACAGCGAGTTTGTAAACAGGATTTTCCAGGTGGATCCAAGCGAAATGATGCTTGCCTTCCAATACATGATGAAACAAAAAATTGTTATGCCTGCTCATTTCCTTAGAGAATCAGGACAAAAAATAGGCGAAGCATTCGAACAGTTCTCTGACTCAGCACAACGTATAGGCGTTTATACTGCTCAGGATTATGTTGAAATTCTACAAAAGCTTATTGACAAATGGCAAATTGATAAAATTGATGGTTTAACTGCAGATGCAGAAAAAGCCAGAGATTTCCTTATGAAACTTCCGGCAAGAATGGCAAGAATATCTGAAAGACTTGTTATTCCTGAAGAATCACATATCTTTAAATGGGTGCAGCCTGCACTTATTAAATAAAGAATTCAAAGCCGCTTAATAGCGGCTTTTTATTTATCTTTTATATCATCCGATTGTAATAAATTATAGCTAAAACACGCTTTCATCTTTGCTATTCTTTGCATCTTTGCAGTATAATTTTCTACCCCCATGAACAACCTCATCGACAACACCAAAGCCTTTGTAAAACGCCAGCTTGAAAACGCCGAAGGCGGACACGACTGGTTCCATATAGAACGTGTATACAACAATGCTTTACACATTGCTAAAGGCGAAGACTGCAATTTAACCATAGTACAATTAGGAGCACTATTGCACGATATTGCCGACAGTAAATTTCATGATGGTGACGAAACGATTGGCCCGGCAACGGCATGGAAATTTTTAGAGCAGGAAAATGTGCCTGAGGATATTATTATCCATGTGGTAAACATTATAGAGAACATATCCTTTAAAGGAGGTCATAACGAAAAGAAGTTTCATTCGATAGAGCTTGATATTGTTCAGGATGCCGACAGGTTGGATGCATTAGGTGCCATTGGTATTGCCCGTACTTTTAATTATGGCGGGTTCAAGAACCGAACGATTCATGATCCATCTATCGCTCCAAATCTTAACATGACCAAAGAAGAGTACAAAGCAAGTACTGCTCCTACCATTAATCATTTTTACGAAAAACTGTTACTACTTAAAGACAGGATGAATACTAAAACAGGTGCAATAATTGCCCAAGGGCGCCATGAATATATGGTAAACTTTCTATCGCAATTCTATGCTGAATGGGATGGTGAAAAATAGTTTTTTAGCAAATCGAGTGTTGTTTCATAAATAGGCTTACGCTGCGTTTTGGCCAGCAGCCAGCCTAGAAAACTTATCACAAAAATATCTTCCAGCCCCGATCGTGTAGCTGTTAACAACACCTCTACTGAATTCCTAAAAACAGGTGTAGTAAGAACTTCAGGCTTTAGCAAATACTTTTCTATAAGATTAACATAAACCATTGCCCGCTCTTCGCCCACACTTAAAAGATATTTTTTATAATGCCTTTTAAAACTCTTAATCCGCGATAGCGCAAACTCTGTGTGTTCTAGCTGAGTATGCATTAATATCTCTACCAGATTTTTCCTGATAGCCCAGTCCATACCCATTTTCTTTTCATACCAACTATCAGAATGGTTAAAGGCAACCATTAGCTTACTGGCTGAGCGGCCATCATCCTGCTGCAGGTGAAAGACAATCAAAGAAAGCCGAAGATCGTTTATATCGGCAGGATCGGCTTTTTTGTTTTGCTGTAAGGCCTTCTCTGCAATATGTACCGCATTCCCCGGATTGCCCGAGTAGTTATCGGTAAGTGATCTTAGCAAAAAGTAACGCAGGCAAAAACGGCTGTAGTACCTGCTATTTTGTTTTTGTAATTGCTCCATCATTTTATCTAAAAACACTTTAGCTTTATCAAACCTTCTGTTCCTAAAGTGGATGTTTGCCATGAGGTACAAAATATGAATATGGTAGTAAGAGTGTTTTTCTGCCAAGTCTTCTTTGCTGTTTATAAACGCATAACTCTTGGTTAAAAAGGGTTCGATCAGGCTGTAATTGCTATTAATGGAAGCATACTCATTAGCCATGAAAAGTATATGATATAACGACTTAAAGGTTAATATCTCTTTTATAGAAATGCCCTGCGATTCGATTGTATTTTTAATGAACAACTGAAAGTCTACGATTTTCCCTTTATGATGAATCTCGGTTAGTTCCCTTCGCAGTAACGCATATCCAAGATTAAGTTGTTCCTCCTGATCCAGTTTTTGTTTGTTGGCTTTAAATTTTTCAATAACCGCGTCTAATGGCAATACCGGATTAAGATGTGCATACTGGATTTGGATATGGTAGATTTCGTTAAGTAAATTAAAATGCTCTAATGCTATGGATTTAGTTTCGGCTTTTGCCAAACATTTAAATGCCGATTTATTAAGTTTATGCTCAAAGAAAACGCGCGTTATCACTAACAAACGCAATACCTCGTGTTCTTCGTTAGTGTCGTTCTCAAAGCTCCTGTTGGCCATGAATTCTACAAGGTTATCATAAAGTCTTTTGCTAAGTGCATGATAGGCATTAGTTGTTTTTTCTTGAATAAAAGAATTTTTTATTGCATTTATATCGTCACTTATTAAAAAATTAAACAGTTCAATATTATGTACATCTTTACGCTTGTTCTTTTTATTAAGATGCATCGTAAACGCTTTAATATCTTCATTACTCATAATATGTATCACTTCCTGTATGGCATTCATAACATTGAATTTATATTCTTTAAAGATATAAATTTACATTTTATATCGTAAGTTTTTAATGATTTATGATTTTTATCGCTTTCCATTTTAGCGGAGATTTGACTTACAATTTAAAAACAAAAATTATGGAACCGCTAAAAACACCAGAAACAAACAATGTTCAGTCGAAAAATGAAAAACTGAATGCACAAAATCCTTTAAAACCAAGTAATGCCTTTGTGGGTGCATCATGGATGACACTGCTTATAGGAATAAGTGCTTTTTGTATTGGCCTTTTTAATGCCGAAATGGCCCTTAATGAAAAAGGTTATTATTTCACAATCCTACTCTTCGGGCTCTTCTCTGTAATATCAGTACAAAAAAGTGTACGCGACAGACTTGAAGGTATAGCTGTAACCGACCTTTATTATGGTATAAGCTGGTTTTCGACAATTGCAGCAATAGTTCTTTTAATAATTGGGTTATGGAATGCCGATATGTTTCTAAGTGAAAAAGGCTTCTTCGGGATGGCATTTGCACTGAGCATGTTTGCTTCGATCGCTGTACAGAAAAACACCCGTGACCTAAAACAATTTGACGACCACAATATATAACCCTTAGCGGATGCCTCATGACTGATACATTTTTGTAAAGGTTGTGGGGCTTTTTTTACTGATATTAGGAATTGTTAAAATTAAAAACAAATGAAGATCTTATTTCTTACATTTAAATAAATTTCCAAACTATGGGATCGATCCAAAAAGAATTATCCGAGCTTGTAGCTAACAATGTCATAACTGTCACTACAGCAAAGGATATTGAAAACTACTACGCTCTAAAAAAAGAACCTCAGGGTAACGCGTTACTTACCATTTTTGGTTCGCTGGGTGCTATATTAGTAGGACTGGGTATCATATTGATATTTGCCCACAACTGGGATACCTTTTCGCAAACCACAAAAACGCTGCTGGCACTACTTCCATTATTTGTGTTTCAGGGATTAACTGCCTACTGTATCGTGAAGGAAAAAAGCAGTCTATGGAAAGATGCTTCCGGTATATTATTGTTTTTTGCCATAGGTTCATCAATGGCATTGGTAGCACAGATATATAACATTCCGGGCGACGTAAGCAGTTTTTTGTTTTCATGGATCATTTTAGGTATGCCGCTCGTTTATATCTTACGCTCTAATACGCTGGCATTCCTGCAAATTATATTTGCCACTTATTATGCTGTAGAAGCTGGCTATTTTAACCCAGAAAGGCCTTGGCCGTACCTGTTCTTTATTGCTGCTTTACTTCCTTTTTACGTAAAACAAATAAAAACAACTCCAGAGAGCAATGGTGTATCAATATTCAATTGGCTTTTGCCGTTAAGTGGTATTATTTCGTTAGGTGCTTTTCTTAAAGGCGGTAATGAATGGTCCTTAAGCATCCTTATCTATATTGCTTTTGCCTGCTTGTTGTACAACATTGGTATGCTGCCTTATTTTAGGGACAGAAAAACAAGACGTAACGGTTACTTATGCCTTGGTCTTGTTACTATAGTAACACTATTGTTAACAACCTCCTTTAGATGGTTTTGGGAGGAAATTGTATATCGCGAGTCTCCTGCGCCTGTACTCGTAGGATGGGGAGTATTGATCGCTTTAGGATTAGGTATAGCCTATTATACCAAAAGAGGCAAGTATGGCATCAATCCCTTTCAGGCTGTCACCTTTATCTTCCCTGTTATTTTCTTTGTAGGTATGGCCGACACTTTCATTCCGGTTATACTTATTAATGTATTGATACTTGCATTAGGCGTAGGCTGCATTAAACAAGGAATCAATAAAGTCGATTTCAAGGTGCTCAATTTCGGAATGGTGATGATCTCAACGCTCATCATCTGCCGATTTTTTGACACCAGCGGATCTTTTGTTATAAAAGGATTACTGTTTGTTGCTGTGGGTGTAGGCTTTTTTGCAACCAATTACATCCTTATTAAAAAGAAAAAGAACAACCCTGTAAATTCTGCTACTCATGAAAACTAAATATCTAATCATAGCCTTTGTAATTACCGCATTGTTACAGGCCGCTGTACCGCTAAAAATGATTTACGACAGTGAAATGACCGAAAAGCATGGTACTGAATACAGATTCAGAACAACACCTATAGATCCTACAGATCCGTTTAGAGGCAAATACATTACTTTGGATTTTGAAGCCGAAGCCGTAACCACTCAGGACACCACCTGGGTGAGAAATGAGAAAGTTTATGCTTCCTTAGGCAAAGACAGCCTTGGATTTGCTACTATTACCAATGTATCCCGTGAAAAACCAAGCGACAAGACCGATTATGTTGCTACAAAAGTGGGCTATTACTATGGAAGAGACTTACACATCGACCTGCCATTTGAGCGTTTTTATATGGAAGAAAGCAAAGCTTATGAGGCTGAAACCGCTTACAGGGAATACAACCTCGCTGCTGTTAAGTTCATGCCTGCTTATGCTATTGTAGCCGTAAAGGATGGCAATGCTGTTCTTAAAAATGTTATAATTGACGGCATACCCATGAAGGAATATGTGCTGAAACAAAGAGAGAAAAGTAAATAAAAAAGGAGGCTATTAGCCTCCTTTTTCTTCAAATATGAATTTGATTATTTTCCAGGGAAAACTGCTTTCCTTTTTTCAAGAAATGCAGTAGTACCTTCTTTAAAATCTTCAGTTCCAAACGACTCACCAAAAGCAGCCACCTCAACATTATATCCATTAACACCATCTTCATAGTTAGCGTTAATAGCGCTAATAGCTTTAGCAATAGCAACCGGAGAGTTTTTCATAATTTTAGCAGCAATGCCTTTACAAAAATCAAGAAGTTCTGCCTGTAGTACTACATGATTCACCAGTCCGTATGCTTTAGCTTCTTCTGCATTTATCATGCCGGCAGTCATAATCATTTCCATAGCACGCCCTTTACCTACTAATTGTGGTAAACGCTGTGTCCCTCCATACCCCGGAATAACGCCTAGAGAAACTTCAGGAAGACCCATTTTAGCATTGTCTGATGCTATTCTAAAATGAGCTGCCATAGCAAGCTCTAGTCCACCGCCCAGTGCAAAACCATTAACCGCAGCAATAACAGGAGTAGAAAGGTTTTGTACAAGATCAAACAATAATTCCTGACCCAATGCTGCCAGTTTTTCACCTTCGCTAACATTAAAATCAGCAAATTCAGCAATATCTGCACCAGCTACAAAAGCTTTTTCTCCGCTACCCGTAACGATAATAACCTGAACGCTTTTATCTGCGTCCAGTGCTTTAAATGCTTCGTGAAGTTCCAATATCGTTGCTCTGTTAAGTGCATTTAATTTTGTTGGCCTGTTAATGGTAACAACAGCAAGGCCGTTGTCCTGTTCTGCAAGTATGTTTTCGTAATTCATGAGTGTGTTTGTTATATGTGTTTGCTAGTATCTTCGCTAAATTCGGCAGGGTTTGTTATAGGCAGCGTTACTAAAAACTCAGTACCCATACCCGGCTCGCTTTCAAAAGTAATAGTGCCGTTATAATTTTCTACAATGTTCTTTATAATACCTAGACCAAGACCCATCCCGCTGGTTTTGGTAGTAAATTTCGGTTCAAAAATACGACGTTTGTTCTCAATAGTAATACCCTTACCATTGTCTTTAACCGAAATTTTTGCAGCATCGCCTTCACGGAAAACTCTAACCTCAACAATTGGATCATGCTCCGTTTCCGGAATCGCCTGTATAGCATTCTTAACAAGATTGGTAATAATCCTGATAAGCTGCGTTCTGTCCATACGTGTAATGATCTGCGCCTCTTCGGCTATGTAGGTAATGTAATTTTCATTGAATATCTCCAGCGCCAGCTGTACAATCTTAACCACATTAAGGGTTTCATTCTGCTGGGCAGGCATTGATGCAAAGCTGGAAAACGCCGATGCTACAGAGCTCATCGTATCGATTTGCTGGATAAGCGTCTTCGAGTATTCGTCAAGCTTCAGCCTGATATCCGGATGCTGCGGATCGAACTTGCGTTGGAAACTCTGCACCGTTAAACGCATTGGCGTTAGCGGATTCTTGATCTCGTGTGCCACTTGTTTTGCCATTTCGCGCCAAGCCTGTTCACGTTCACTCTGCGCGAGTTTGGCAGCACTTTCGTCAAGATCATCTACAAGGTTATTATAAGCATCTACCAGCAGGCTGATCTCCTGCGGGGTATCACCCATATCAATCTTTTCGTTCACGGCATTATCTGCACTCAATCGGGTTTCCTTTATCCTGTCACTGACCTCCTTGATAGACTTCGTAATGTAGCTCGAAAGGAAATAGGCTATAATGATCGAGATAAGCAGCATGAAAGAATACACCTGGAAAAAACGGATAAGAAAGTTGTTAAGTTCTTTCTCATAATAACCGTCGTCTTCTATATATGGCAGGTTAAGTATGCCTAAGGGTTTAAACTTGGTGTCTTTAATATAGCTGTAAGCCGACCGGTACCTTTTACCTTCATTCGATTTAAGGTCTACATACCTTTTCTCGGCAGTAGATCGAATAACTCGCAGTATCGATTTTGGGATAGTGTTATTAATAGTATCTACAGAAAAGGCTGCTTTAGATGATTTTAGCAAATGCCCATTAAGGTCGTAGATGTTAATCTCCATACCGTGAATATTTGCCAGTTCGTGAATCCTTTCCCTAAATATTAATGGAAGATTCTCGGTAGTAAGTGGATATGTAGTATTGGCAAGTATGTAATTAATGTGCTCTTTAATAGAGTTCTCCTTGCGTTCAAGACGATCGTGGTGATAGTCTTTTGCTTCTTTTCTAAACTGGTATATACTTACACCCGCAATAAGACACGAGGCTATAAGTGTAATGAATATCATCGACAGAAATATTCTTACCCTTAACGACCACCTCTTTATCTTAAACTTTTCCTTCATGCTCTAGGATTGGTTTTTTTCGCGTATGCGTTTGTAAAATTTATAACCCAGCATTAGGAGTATGCTAAATGCCATAATGCCTATTACACCATAGATCCAGTTAACGGCATTCTTTAAAATTACCAAAAATACTACAGCAAACAAAATAAGGGTAGCCCCTTCGTTCCAAAGCCTCATAAAGCCGGTAGTATGTTTTACCTCATCATTTTGTAATTGCTTAAATATCTGGTGGCATTTTAAATGGTAGAGAAATAATAAAAACACAAATCCCAGTTTAACATGCATCCACGGTTGGTTTAGCCATTCAGGCATAAGTAAAAGCAGTGTTATAGCAAAAACACTCGCCAGTACTGCCGATGGCCATGTAATGATGTACCACAGCCTGTAAGACATGAGTTTGTATTGTTTTATAAGTATTTCTTTCTCGGGCGATGGTTTATCATTCGCCTCTATGTGGTATACAAACAACCGCACAATGTAAAATAACCCGGCAAACCAGGTAATTACAAAAATGAGGTGCAGTGATTTTATATAATTATAATATTCCATTATTCTTTGTCTTCATTATAATGAGCAGCCATCTCTTTCTTTAAAAATATTCCGGTTACAATGGTAGAAAGTACATCAGCAATAGGGAAGGCGACCCACACCCCAAAAATACCAAAAAACTGCGGTAAAATTAAAATGAGCGGAATCAGGAAAAAACCCTGTTTGGAGAGCGTGAGCAGTAATGCTTTTGTAGCCTTGCCCGCGGCCTGAAAATAGGCCGCACCTATAAGCTGTACTGCAATAATAGGCGATGCAGCAAATACCCATCGCAATGCCTCTGGTGTATCTCTAATAATTGCGGGATCGGTAGTAAAAACAGCTGTTATCGGTTTCGCAAAAAACAATATGATCACAAAAATAAAAATAGCCAGTGCTCCGGCATATTTTATGGCTAATGATACCGATGCTTTTACCCTATCAAAATTATTCGCTCCATAATTATATCCGGCTATCGGCAAAAAACCTTGGGTTATACCCAATACAGGAAACAGTGCAAACATGAGCATCCTGCTAATAATGCCATAAACGGTAACTGCATTTTCGCCGCCCTGAGTGTACAGTGTATGATTCAGGATTATAGCCAGTACGCTTATAACACCCTGACGGGCAAAAGTAACAAAGCTTAATGAGGTGATCTCGCCCGCTATTTTTTTATGGAATGTAAAATGATGCCATTGCAGTCGCAACTCACTCTTGTAAATAAAAAACCATGTTATGTATACAAAACACAGGAAGAAAGACGAGGCTGTAGCCAATGCCGCTCCGTGTATTCCCCAGCCAAATATTTTTATAAACAGTATGTCCAGTACCACATTAGTTATTGCCGATAAGATCATGGCAGCCATAGCGTGTTTGGACTTGTCTTCTGCCCTGATAACACTTGTACCCATCATACATAAAGCCTGAAAAGGCACAGCAAGCAGTATGGGTAAAAAGAACTCTTTTGCGGGTGCCATAATAGCACCATTCGCGCCAAAGAGATACAGTATCTCATCGCCAAAAAAGAGCCCAAATATCACAACGATAGATGATAACCCAAAGGTCATCATGATCTGGTGTGCAAAAGTAGCCAGGGCTTTTTCCCTGTTACCGGCACCTAACGAACGTGATAACACAGAACCTCCTCCTGTACCTATCGCCATACCCAATGACGATATAAAAAAGGTAATAGGCATAACGACAGATAGTGCGGCAATTGCCAGCGAACCTATCCATCGGCCAACAAAAATAGTATCAATCAGGATATTAACCGTAAGAAACAAAATACCCACAGATGCCGGCACAGACTGCTTTATGAGCAGTCCTTTAATGTCTTTTTTTGCTAAATCCTTAGATGATACCGTCATTAAGCTACCGGTGTTTCAGCATGCGCCCATTCGTTAATCCAATTGGCTGCAACGCCAGTCCACTCCTCGCTATCATTAAGACATGGTACTGCAAGGAACTTTTCGCCGCCATGCTCTTCAAATTCTTCTTTAGCGCGCATTGCGATCTCTTCCAGGGTTTCAAGACAGTCGGCCACAAAAGCCGGAGTGACTACAGCCAGTTTTTTAATGCCATTAGACGGCATTTTGTTTATTTCAACATCAGTATAAGGCTCTAGCCATTTATCGCCCGCTAAGCGCGACTGGAAAGTAAGTGAGTATTTTTCTTTTGGGATACCAAGCTGTTCAATAACAAGTCTTGTTGTTTCATAACACTGGTGGCGGTAGCAAAACTTATGTGCTGCCGATGGTGTTGTACAACAGCTGCTGTCTATCTTACAGTGCGATTTAGTAACATCTGTTTTTCTGATGTGACGCTCCGGTATACCGTGGTAGGAAAATAATAGATGATCATAATCAAACCCCTGAAGTGAGCTTTTTATAGAATTGGCCAATGCCGTAATGTAATCCGGTTTATTATAAAACGCAGGAACATCGGTAAGCGTCATTTGTGGGAATTTCTTCTTTCTTATCTCTTCTGCAAGCACTAATATCGTTAGTGTAGAAGCCATTGCATATTGAGGGTACAACGGGAAAAGCAATACCTCTGTAACACCCTGATCAGCCAGTTCCTGAAGCCCTGTTTCTATAGATGGTTTACCATAACGCATGGCTAATGAAACCGGTAATTCTGTTTTCTTCTGTACCTTTTTATGCATTCTTTCAGAAAGTACAATAAGCGGAGAACCTTCTTCCCACCATATTTTTTTATAGGCTTCCGCCGATGCTTCAGGTCTTTTGCGCAGTATAATACCGCGCACTAAAAGCGCTCTTAGCAAGTAAGGTACGTCTATAACATACTTATCCATTAAAAACTCATCTAGGTAAGGCTTCACGTCTTTTGGTTCCGGGCTGTTTGGTGATCCCAGGTTTACTAGCAGTACTCCTTTCATCTGTTTATCAAAAATTTATTGTGTTGTTTATTCCCAACTGCCATTGGTTTGCAAAAACCGTGCGACAAGTGGGTTTTATTTATTTAATTTCATAAGTTTGTTTAAACACCATTTCAATTCATCCTGTTCCGTTCCATATTCTAATATATAGTTTGGTGTATCATAATCAGAGATATTGAAACCTTCTTCGATATCATTATACCATATTACTTTTTCTCCAAATATAGCTACAACCCAAAATCCTCCTCCGTCATTACCATACAAAAGTTCTTGCCATTTTTCAGGTTCAATTTTAATTTGTTCCCAAAAAATTAAAAGCTCATCCTTAAGTTCCGGTACGGTTTTTTGAATTTCAAAATATAGCTCTTCCAAAGAAATTGGTTCCCACATATTCATATCGTTTGACTCTTTACACCTTCTCATTTATACTCATCAGGTATTTCTTTGGCGTTGTACCAAATTTTTTCTTGAAGGCAGCAATAAAGTGGCTTGAGGTGCTGTAGCCTATTTTAAGTCCTACCTCATTTACATTATATGATCCACTGTCCAGCAGCTTGCGGGCATAGTCCATTTTGTAATCAAACAAGAAACTGTATACGCTATCACCATATATTTGGCGGAAGCCCATTTTTAGTTTCTTAAGGTTTATCCCTACCTGATCGGCCAGTTCCTGCAATCCCGGTGGTTCGGCCATATTAGCAATAACGATATCTTTTGCTTTACGGATCTTTATTACGTTTTCTTCATCTACCAGGAACGGGCATGATTCTGTATTGGTATCTTCGGCACGGTTAAAATAAAGGCTCAGCAATTCGTAGATCTTACCTTTAAAATACAGTTTTTTAATGGACTGATGCAGGTTAAAATGGAACAGCTGACTTAAAACCACAGCCATAGACGGATTTATCTTTTCGTCTTTATAATATTTCTTATCGATATTATTTTCACTCAGAAACGGAATATGGTCGGCTTGCTCAGAAAAGAATCCGTGGAATTTTTTAATTGAGATCAACACCGAAATTACCCAACTGTGCGGAGCGATTTCTAAGTGTACGGGAAGCTCTTTTTGCGGGTTGTATAAAAACAGGGATACCTCCTCACGAAGGTCTAGCGCATAACGCCCCTGATTGAATATAAACTTGGCTCTCCCCTTTATACCAAAGTGAAATTGTATAAGATCTACATCTACTTCACGTTCAAAATGAGTGGTTTCGTCGCTGTCGTTTTGGAAACGCAATACGATAAAATCGTCATCTATTTTTATTTCCTCATGAGCACCCATAGCGGTATTTTTTTTACTGCCATTGCAAAACTTCGCCACCTCTTTATTTAGAATTATTCTAAACTAAATTTTTGCAATGTGCTGATTTCATTGCAAAAATAGGTTATTTCGACATAAAAAAGCATTTTCGTGCCAAAATATCCGACAGCGATATAAATAGACCTTACAGCGTTACTTTTTAAAAGTTGTTGCCACTACTTTTGTAGAACTTTTAGGAAAGTGAGCACTATGGAGAACAATAACATATCGAAGCATCTGTACTTTTATGCAGTAGGATTAAGTTACAAGAAAGCCGATGCCGAGATAAGAGGGAAATTCAGCTTAGGTACAGAAGGCAAAACAAGCCTGCTGGAACAAGCAAAACAAGAAGGTATTACAAGCCTTATTGTTACCTCTACCTGTAACAGGACAGAGATTTATGGCTTTGCTGAACACCCATTTCAGCTTATTAAATTACTTTGCGATAACAGCCAGGGCACGGTTGAAGAATTTCAGCGCGTTGCTTTTGTTTATAAAAACTCTGAAGCTATAAACCACATTTTTCGTGTAGGTACAGGTTTAGACAGCCAGATACTTGGTGACTTCGAAATTATCAGCCAGATAAAAAACAGCTTTAACGAATCTAAATCTTTTGGCCTTGCCAATGCATTTATAGAACGACTTGTAAACAGCGTTATCCAGGCAAGTAAAAAAGTAAAGAACGAAACAGAGCTTAGCTCTGGAGCAACATCAGTATCATTTGCATCGGTACAATATATAATGAACAATATAAGCGATGTTCAAAACAAGAACATCCTTCTTTTTGGTACAGGAAAAATAGGCAGAAATACCTGCGAGAATCTTGTAAAACACACCAAAAATGATCATATTACCCTAATAAACCGTACCCGCGAAAAAGCTGAGAAAGTTGCAGGGAAATTTAACCTTATCGTTAAAGACTATGATGTGCTTCCGTTGGAGATACCTAAAGCCGACGTGCTTGTGGTTGCTACCGGTGCACAGCTGCCAACTATAGATAAAGACATACTGACTACCAATAAGCCATTACTAATACTGGATCTTTCTATCCCTAAAAATGTACACGATAATGTTAAGGATATACAAGGCATTACCGTAGTTCATCTGGACGACCTTTCCAAAATTACCGACAGCACTCTTGAAAACAGGAGGAAACACATTCCTGCTGCCGAAGCAATTATTGAAGAGGTAATGGAAGAATTTATCGAATGGACAACCGTTCGCAAATTTGCTCCTACTATCAATGCGCTAAAGGAAAAGCTGAACGCGATAAAAGATACAGAGCTTAATTTTCAACGCAAAAAAATAAGTAATTTTGATGAAGAGCAGGCCGAAATTATCAGCAAGCGAATTATCCATAAAATTACAACCCATTTTGCCAATCATTTGAAAGACCGCGATACCATGGTTGATGAAAGCATCGAATGGATCGAAAAAGTATTTCAAATTGAAGCTTCATCGAAATGAATAAAACTATAAGAATTGGTACCCGCGACAGCGAACTTGCACTTTGGCAGGCTCACACTGTAGAAAGAAAACTGAACGAATTAGGGTACAAAACAGAAATTGTTGCCGTAAAATCTACCGGCGACCTTATTCTTAATGTCCCATTATACGAGTTAGGTATTACCGGTATTTTTACTAAAACACTTGACGTTGCGATGATAAAAGGTGATGTCGATATTGCTGTGCATTCTATGAAAGATGTACCTACTGCCCTACCAAAAGGCATAGTGCAGGCAGCAGTTTTAGAGCGTGCTAACGTAAACGATATTTTGGTACACAAAGGCAGTCTTGACTTTTTATATGATGCCGGAACTATTGCTACGGGAAGCCTTCGCCGACAGGCACAATGGCTGCACCGTTACCCTAACCATAACGTGACCGACATTCGCGGTAATGTGAACACCCGTTTACAAAAACTTAAAGACAACGACTGGAACGGAGCTGTTTTTGCCGCTGCCGGACTGGAGCGCATTAACCTGCTTCCTGAAAATCATATAGAACTGGACTGGATGATACCTGCACCTGCACAAGGCGCAATGGTGGTTGTAGCTATGGAAGACGATACATTTTGTCTTGAGGCTCTCGCACAATTAAATCATCCGGAAAGTGAAACCTGTACAACTATTGAACGTCAGTTTCTTAAAACCCTGGAAGGCGGGTGTACTGCTCCTATAGGTGCACTGGCTACTTTTATTGAAGGTAAGATCCGTTTTGAAGGCGTGTTATTATCTATAGATGGTAAAGAACGTATCCACCTTGAAAAAGTAATCGATGCTGATGAAGACCACACCAGATTTGGCAACAATTGTGCTAATGAAGTACTGCAAAATGGCGGAACGGAACTGATGGAGAAAATAAGGACACAATTGAAAAAATAATATGGAGGTTATCCGTATACTTTCTACTAAAAAACTGTTAGTTAATCAAAAGCAGTACCTGCTCAATGCAGGGCTTTCGGTCCTTGAAGCCGATTTTATAGGGATAGAACATGTAGCCTTTAACCTCAGCACTACACGCCAAAATTTACTATTTACAAGCCAGAATGCTGTAAAGAGTTTCCTTGAAAACAAAGAAAACAGTAACTATAAAAACCATGCTGTTTTTTGCGTAGGCAGTAAAACAAAAGAGGCTATAGAAACTGCCGGATTCAACGTTATTGCCTGTACAGATTATGCATCAGACCTGGTAGAGATCATAACCAAAGATCACCGCAGCGAAAGCTTTGCCTTCTTTGCAGGAAACCTTAGAAAAAACACACTGCCGGATGCATTTGCAAATGCCGGAATTGTATTTGACGAAATAAGGGCATACAAAACACTCTTAACGCCACATAAAATAAATTCGAACATAAACGGTATACTTTTTTTTAGTCCGTCAGGCATTGAGAGTTATTTAAAAGAAAACCAGATTACAACCGAAACCTGTTTTTGCATTGGTACAACCACTGCTGAAGAACTTAAAGGCATAACCGAAAATATTGTGATTGCCAATAAACAAACGGTAGAAAATGTAATAATACAGTGTATTAATTATTATAAAGAGATTATTTAAAACAGCGCTGTCATATTGGGCGCAGCTCAGCGGAGGTGATTTCTCCTTCGCCAAAATGACAGAAAGCATTATAACATAAAACATGAGCATAAAAAACGACCTATTCTTAAAAGCACTTCGCAACGAAACAGTAGAAAGACCACCGGTATGGATGATGCGTCAGGCAGGAAGGTATTTACCCGAATTTATCGCTTTGCGTGATAAATATGATTTCTTTACCCGCTGCCAGACTCCTGAGCTTGCTGCCGAAATTACCGTACAGCCTATTCGTATTGTAAAGCCGGATGCTGCTATCCTGTTTTCAGACATATTAGTAGTACCACAAGCTATGGGCATCGAAGTGTTGATGAAAGAGAATATTGGCCCGTTTTTACCTAATCCTATCCGTACCATTCAGGATGTAGAAAAAGTACGTGTTCCGGATATTCACGAAACACTTGGTTATGTAATGGATGCCATTAAACTAACCAAAGAAATGCTGAATGACGAAGTACCGTTAATTGGTTTCGCAGGTTCACCTTGGACAATCTTCTGTTATGCGGTTGAAGGAAAAGGCTCTAAAAGCTTTGATATTGCAAAAGGTTTTTGCTTTTCGCAGCCGGAAGCGGCACACGTATTACTTCAAAAAATTACCGATACTACAATAGCCTATCTTAAAGAAAAAGTAAAGGCAGGGGTTAACGCTGTACAGATATTTGACAGCTGGGGTGGTATGTTGTCTCCGGTAGATTATCAGGAATTCTCATGGAAATACATGAACCAGATCGTTGAGGCATTGGCTCCAGAAACTCACGTTATCGTGTTTGGAAAAGGATGCTGGTTTGCATTGGGTGAAATGGCACAAAGTAAAGCATCTGCATTGGGTGTAGACTGGACATGTTCTGCACGTAATGCACGTTACCTTTCTGGTGGAAAAATAACACTTCAGGGTAATTTCGACCCGTCAAGGTTATTATCTCCAATACCGGTTATTAAAAAGATGGTACACCAGATGATCGATGAATTTGGAAAAGACAACTACATCGTAAACCTTGGCCATGGTATTTTACCACATATTCCGGTAGACCATGCCAAAGCATTTATAGAAGCAGTGAAAGAATATAAATCGTAATTTAGTGACGGTAACAGTCGGTAGTTAAACTGCCGGTTGTGTACTGGTCACTTTAATTACTATTTACTAAATACTTAAATTATGCCGCTAAGTTTAGGATTACGGGACGAAGAAAACGAAAGGATAAACAACGTCCTTAACAAACTAATGGAACTTACTTTTGTTCCTGACGGCTGGCTGGCGAATGATGCTGAATCGTTGCTGACCCAACTGGGACTATCTACAGAAAGCCTTGAAAAAATGACTGACAGCGAGCTGAAGGAGCACGTAACCAAAATGCATTTTGACTGGGCTAACATGGAACGTCTTGCTGATATGCTGGCGGTTAATCCTGCTTTTAAAGAGAAAGCCCTATCTTTATATAGTTTCATTCAAACGGAAAGTAAAATATTTTCGTTTGATATATTTAATAAGATTAACGCTTTAAGTAAATGATTCCGAAAGTGAAATTTACTTTGGGCTGTTAAATTCAGATTATAAAAAATGAAGGATAAATTTTATCAATACATACAACAATTACAGGATACGATAACGTCTAAACTGGAAGCCGTAGATGGCAAAGCTACGTTTCGCGAAGACATATGGAAACGCACTGAGGGCGGCGGAGGACGTACCCGCGTTATAGAAAATGGCGGCGTTTTTGAAAAAGGCGGTGTAAACATTTCTGCAGTACATGGTGCTCTGCCTAAAGCCATGCAAACCTATTTTAATGTAGATGATGTGGATTTTTTTGCCTGCGGTTTAAGCTTGGTGCTTCACCCTACCAATCCGTTTGTACCCACAGTACATGCTAACTGGAGGTATTTTGAAATGTATGATAAAGAAGGTAATACAATAAACAGCTGGTTTGGCGGCGGGCAGGATCTTACTCCTTACTACTTGTTTGAAGAAGATGCAAAACATTTTCATCAGACCTGTAAAACAGCCTGCGATAAACATAATCCGGAGTTCTACTCAAAATTTAAAGCACAGTGTGACGAATACTTTTGGAACACACACCGTGACGAAGCCCGTGGCATAGGCGGATTGTTTTTTGACCATTGCAAAGCCACCAACGATTGCTCTATGGAACAATGGTATAATTTTGTTACCGAAGTTGGCAACAGCTTCCTTGAAGCTTATGTACCAATAGTGGAACGTAGAAAAGATATATCCTGGACTGCAGAAAACAGAACATGGCAGGAAATTCGCCGTGGCCGTTATGTAGAATTCAATTTAGTTCATGATAAAGGTACGCTTTTTGGGCTGAAAACAAACGGAAGAATGGAGAGCATCCTGATGAGCTTACCGCCACACGTGCAGTGGGTATATGACCATCATCCGGAAGTAGGTAGCGAAGAAGAACGACTAATTAAAGTATTAACCAATCCTATAAATTGGCTATAATTAAAAAAATATCGTTTTTATTATTATTTGGCGGCAGCTGCTTCGCGCAGACTGACAGCATAAGCAATCTGTATCATAAAAAGTACGACGACAAAATATCCGTTCAGGTATTTGCCCTTAATACATCTAATAGTTTTACGATACAGTATGCCAAAGAAAAACTGGATGTTGAAATGCTGCCCAATCTAAAAACAACCTTTAACCTTGGTGTTCAATACGACATCATTGCCTTTAGTTTTGGTTTCGCATCTGAGATACTTGCCGAAAACAAAGACAACAAAGGAGCGAAGATGAGAACATTCTCATTTACGGCACTTCCCGGCAGATGGATGCAGCGTGTAGACTACTATTATCAAAAAGGAATAACGCTAAAGAGCCCCGAAAACAGTGTTTATTTCCAAAGGCTTAAAACCTTGAAACTGGGAGGTAATACCTCTTATTTTTTCAACAAACGATTTTCGTATGCTGCAACATCATTCCAAAATGCCAAACAGCTTAAAAGTGCGGGTACTTTTGCAGCCATGCTTTCCTATTATTATACCGAAATAAACGGCGAAAACGAACCTGACATAGGTGAAAACTCCTATTTTTTTAATGTAGCCCTATCGCCTACATACTATTATAACTGGGTGATTGGTAAAAATTTCCTGGTCTCCGGAGGCTTTTCATTTGGAGCAGGTGCTACAGTAAACACATCAGAACACAAATCGAGTACCATTGCCATGGTTCAGGCATCTAGTCTTGTATCATTAGGTTATAATTCCGATCGTTTTTACGGTGGTATCAACAATAAAATACTCGTATCCTCTCACGAGGAAACCTCTAATGTAACTATAGACGACACTATGAATTACAGCACCATTTTTGTAGGCTACCGTTTTGATGCACCATCTTTTTTAGAAAGAGAAAAACAACGAATAAAGAAACATTTTTAAGAATACAAATTATATATACCATAGTCTGACTTTAAACATAACCGACTATCTCACAAAAATTACCATTATGTATCCAATACACAGAAACAGACGACTACGCACTAACGATTCTATTCGCTCACTGGTTCGTGAAACAACAATAAGCCCTAACGATTTTATGTTCCCAATGTTCATTGCAGAAGGAACGAATGTTGAAATCCCAATTCCGTCTATGCCGGGTATCTTCCGCCGATCTGTAGACCTTACCGTTAAAGAAGTAAAAGAACTTTGGAGCCTTGGTATTAAGGCAGTAAACATTTATGTAAAAGTAGACGACAAGCTAAAAGACAATACCGGTAAAGAAGCTTGGAACCCTAACGGATTGATGCAGCAGGCAATTAAAGCCATTAAAGATGCTGTCCCGGGAATGATCGTAATGCCCGATGTTGCTCTTGATCCTTATTCTGTTTATGGTCATGATGGTATTGTAGAAAATGGTGAGATCATTAACGATGCTACTGTAGATGCACTTACTCTTATGAGTGTTAGCCATGCTGCTGCCGGTGCCGATTTTGTAGCGCCAAGCGATATGATGGATGGACGTGTGCTTGCTATCCGTAAAGCGCTTGAAGAAAGTGGTTACCACAATGTGGGCATTATGAGTTACAGCGCCAAGTATGCTTCTTCTTTTTACGGACCTTTCCGAGATGCGCTAGACAGTGCTCCCGGCTTTGGTGACAAGAAGACCTACCAAATGGATTATGCCAATAGAATTGAAGCTATAAAAGAAGCTCTGGATGATGTTGCAGAAGGTGCAGATATTGTAATGGTAAAACCGGGAATTGCTTACCTGGATATTGTTCGTGAAGTAAAAAATGCGGTAAACGTACCGGTATCAGTATATCAGGTATCAGGTGAATATGCAATGGTAAAAGCGGCTGCAGAAAGAGGATGGCTGGATCACGACAAGATCATGATAGAGCAATTGCATTGCATAAAAAGAGCAGGAGCCGATCTAATATCGACTTACTTTGCTAAAGAAGCGGCTATAATACTTAATAAATAATTTTGCATTTGCTTATCCCTATTATCATGCTTCGACAAGCTCAGCATGACAATGGGGCTAAGTATTACTTAGGATACAATGAAAAAACTACTTTTACTACTTACCGCTATTGCCCTTTTTTCCTGTAAGGGAGAGGAGAAAAAAGAATCACTTTACCCAACATCAGGAAATGAAGCAGCTGCCGAAGGCGACATGGCCAACCTTACTCCTTCTGAAAAAATAGGACAGGAAATTTTTGATGGTAAAGGCAATTGTTTTTCATGCCACAAACCCGACCAGAAAATAATTGGCCCGAGTGTCATCGAAATTGCAAAAATATACAAAGAGAAAAATGCCGATATGGTAAAGTTTCTTAAGGAGGAAGCTGATCCAATTGTAGATCCGAAAAACTATTCGGTAATGAAAACCAATTTCTACCTTACCAAGAACTTCTCTGATGAAGAGCTAAAAGGTCTTGAAGATTATTTTTACAGCCACTTGAAAAAGTAATTTTAGTGGGTCAAAACTTGTCAGTCTGAGCTTGTCGAAGTGTAATTATTATCGTCTTCGACAAGCTCAGACTGACAATAAAAACCACTTTTTCATTCTTTAATTACCAGTTTGAATCCAATTCGCGGGATGTTCTCTATCCGGATATTTTCATCTTCTTTAAAGATCTTTCGCAGTCGGGAAATAAAAACATCCATACTGCGACCCATAAAATAATCATCGGTGCCCCATAGTGCGGTTAATATGGTTTCGCGTTTTAGTATATTGTTTTTATTGTCTAAAAACAGTTTTAGTAATGCCGATTCTCTTTCGGTAAGTGTAATAGTCTCCCCATTTTTCATAAGAGCATAATTTGCCGGATCAAACACAAAAGTGCCTACATCGCATGTTGTCTTTTTAACCGCTGGCTGCTTCTGACTTCGCTGCAGGAATACTTCTATCTTTAAGATAAGTTCTTCCATACTATAGGGTTTTACCAAATAATCATCAGCACCAAGCTTAAGTCCTTTTATACGATCTTCTTTTAGTGTTTTTGCAGATAGGAAGATAATTGGCACGGCAACATTGCGTTCGCGTATGGCGGTAGCCAATTCAAATCCGTCCATTAATGGTAGCATAACGTCGAGTATACAAAGATCGAACTCTTCTGTCTTAAAAGCCTCAAACGCTTCGGCACCATTAGCAAAATGCATTACATCATAGTATTGCTCCAGGTTATCGGCGGTTAAAAAAGCCAAGGTAGTATCGTCTTCTACATAGAGTATTTTTTTTCGGCTCATACAAGGTTGCTTTTAGGAATGTGAAGGGTAATCATTATGCCTTTATCGGCATTATTTTCTATGCTTATCTTCCACCCGTGAAGTTCGCATATCTTTTTCACATAAAAAAGTCCTATACCAAATCCTTCAATTTCGTTTGTGTTTTGCCTTGGCACACGGTAAAAACGATCGAATACATATTCTAAATGTTCACTTGGAATACCGGGACCAGTATCTTTAAACTGAAGTGCTAAACCTTTACCTTCTTCCTTAATGTTAATTAATACCTTAGGAGTATCTGTACCGTATTTAACGGCATTCTCTACAATATTATAAGCAATGTTGTACACATGGAATTCATCGGCCTTAATACTGTAATTCTCTTTACCGGTTTGTAATGTTACAACAGCATTTTCGAACTTGAGTGATATATTTTCTCTTACCAGTTCCAGCGTTTCTACTACATTAAAAGGCTTCTTTTCGAGAGCAATTACACTCGACTCTGTTTTGGCAACCGATAATATTCTCTCTATATGCTGGTTGAGTTTATTACTCTGCTCAATTATAATCTTAAGGTATTTACTAAGCTTAGGGTTACCTTCTATAGCTTCCTGTTTCACTGCATAGTTAGAAGCGATAAGTATAGACGATAGTGGTGTCTTGAACTCATGCGTCATATTATTGATGAAGTCTTTTTGAAGCTCTGTATATTTTTTTTGTTTAAGTAAGAGTAAAACCGAATATACATAAATAACGAGCACTAGTAAAAGCACCCCCGTGTAGATCCAGTATTGCTGCAGTGAAGTAATATAACTGTGACGCAATTGCGGGAAACGAACGGCAAAGTAATACACCAATCCTTCTCGTTTAGAAAAGCATTTTTCACATTTTAGCTTATCGGCTTTTGCCTCACGTCCCTGTGCTGTAACATATTCCCCATAAACCATCTCGTCTGACTTGCAATTGTAAATGGCATATTCATAATCCATATCGAGCTTTACCTTTTGAAATTCACTATGAAGATAGTATTCCAAAATTTCAGCCTCAAAAACATCATCAACATTGACTACATAATAATCTTCAGATACTTTTTTGATCGGGCTGGCGTTGGGCAGTTCATTATTATTATCCCTGTAAATTTTATTTACAACATCCTGCAGCGCAAAATGAATTTTCTCACCCAGCTCTTTCTTCTCAAACATATAGGCCTCGTTGAGCATGACCAATTGCATGGTAAGCACACCAACAATAGCCAGGAGTCCTATAAGCACAATTATATTTAATCTGTTGAATTTCAAATTAGGAAGGTTATTCATGAACCGATTAAGCTCTTTCTTTACAGGCATTTACTATTGTTTATTTTATTCAAAAATAGACAATAAAGAATATCAGATTATAAAATTAATGATGCCACACCACAAAAGACACTAATACACAGTACGTTAACATGTCATTAACAATACTTTAAAAACGATTAACAAATAATTGATTTGAAGTAAATATATTTGTGATAGTAAACTAAAAAAAAGTAATAACCAATATTAATAATTTACCATTATGAAAACTTTAAAATTATCTGCTCTTGCTCTTGTAGGTGCTTTCTTTTTTATCTCTCAGGGAGCTTCTGCTCAACAAACTGCTAAAAAAGTAGTAGCTAAAGACGCTAAGGCTGTTTCACAAAAAATCGAACCTAAAGCTGCTGCTACAGTTGATGCTGCTAAAAACATGGCTCCATCTGGAATTACATGGAAAGATGATACTCACAACTTTAACGATATCGAAAAAGGAAAACCTGTATCTCACGATT
Organism: Flavobacterium cerinum; assembly: GCF_004028155.1. Lineage (GTDB taxonomy): Bacteria > Bacteroidota > Bacteroidia > Flavobacteriales > Flavobacteriaceae > Flavobacterium > Flavobacterium cerinum. The sequence continues at coordinate 66,058 of NZ_SBII01000007.1, forward strand.
TCACTTTTAAGAACACCACAAAACAAACTGTACTTCTTACAGATGTAAAAGCTTCTTGCGGATGTACAGCTACAAACTATACTAAAACACCTATTAAACCAGGAGAATCTGGAAGTGTAACAGCTACTTTTAATGCTGCAAGCCCAGGTAGTTTTTCTAAAAACATTACTGTAACAACTAACGACAGCGACGTGAAAAAAATACTTACTATTAAAGGTAAAGTATTAACTCCGGCTTCTGAAGCTACTCCTGCTACACAACAATAATATCCTTATACAAGGTTAATTATAGAGCCATCACATTGTTGATGGCTTTTTTATTTTACAAAATGTAAAGTTTATTTGTCATATTGGAAATTTTACTTTACATTCGTTGTAACTTTAAAATCAATCATCATGAAAACGAATTATTTATTTCCGCACAGGCTTAAATCAATTAGCGGAGTGCTTTTCATTATTAGTTTTATAACACTCGTGGTTTTTTACAGTGTTCCAGAACTTAACGAATTACAATTAAATGCTACGGTTTTTGCCATTATCGCTGATGCTGACAATGGTAAAATTTTTAATGGCATTACATTTTTTGGATGTATTGAAAATTCTATAGCAGATGAACTGCTTGTGCTTATTGTTTTAACCAGTGGTATTATATATGCCTTTTCTAAAGAAAAAAATGAAGACGAGATGGTAGCCTCTATAAGGCTTCAAAGTCTTGCTTGGGCAACCATTATAAATTATGCTCTAATACTGCTATCCTATCTGTTTGTATATGGCTTTATTTTTCTAAATGTATTGATGGCTGTGATGTTCTCGCAACTGCTTATCTTTATCCTCCTGTTCCGCTTTAAAATGTTTCGTTTTTATAATTCCCACCAAGATGAAGAATAATGTAAAAGTACAGCGCGCCATACACAACCTTACCCAACAGGATCTTGCTGGACGTATAGGTGTGAGCCGCCAGACCATTAATGCTCTCGAGGCAGGAAAATATGTACCCTCAACCGTATTAGCACTAAAACTGGCAAAACTTTTTGAGAAAGATGTAACCGAGATCTTTGAACTTGAACCTACCGATTAATTAATAACCGATATGATTTCCCTCCCTGTAGAGGGAAATTTTTTTAATAACTATACTTACCTTTACTATTCAATTCCATTTCAATGCAAGAGGCTTTTATAAAATCACCCGTAGGCATTACCATTATTAAAGGTGATGAAGAAGGCATATCTGAAATTTCAGTGCTCAATGAAGATATTCCTATGCCGGATGCAATCCCTGACGAATTGAAGACTGCCGTACAGCAGCTCCAGGAGTATTTTGACGGAAACCGCACTGTGTTTGATTTTAAAATGAATCCAAAAGGCACTGACTTCCAAAAGAAAGTATGGAAAGCCCTATTGGAAATTCCGTTTGGCACAACTACATCCTATCAGGCACTATCTATAAAGCTAGGCGATGTAAAAGCCATCCGTGCTGTTGCTTCCGCCAATGGCAAAAATCCGTTATGGATCGTTGTTCCATGCCACAGGGTAATAGGATCTGACGGATCATTAACAGGATATGCAGGTGGATTGTGGCGCAAAAAATGGCTTCTGGAACACGAAACTCCGCCTATACAGCAAAGTTTGTTTTAATCTCAAAGAATACCTGATGATACTTCTGTAAATAATTTTTACGTAAATTCGTTTTACTAGTGTCTTAACCCGCAATTATGAAAAAATTCCTGCTTTGGCTTATCGGTATTCTTGCAGCCGTAGTTTTACTGCTCTACATTTTTAATGTCGATTATTTAATTAAAGCTGTACGTGTGGTATACCTGCATGGTAAAACCACTGCCTACCTAAGTGATTATACCCACTTTGACAACCGCGTTGTCAAAAAAGGCACCGGGCAGCCATGGGCCTTGCATAAAGAGTACAATAAAATTAAAGCGACCGCAAGGCTTAATGAGGTGAATAAAGAGCTTAGTACTGTTGCTTACCTTATTATTAAAAATGACAGCATTTGGCACGAAAGCTATTTTGACGGTTATGGAAAAGATTCTAAATCGAACTCTTTTTCTATGGCGAAAAGCATCGTTTCTGCTGCTATGTTTAAAGCAATTGAAGAAGGAAAAATAAAAAGCCTGGATCAAAAAGTATCTGATTATTTCCCGGAGTTTGGAAAAGGTAAAGCAGCACAGCTTACTGTAGGCGATCTGTCTTCTATGGCAACAGGACTGGATTGGGATGAAGAATACAGCAGTGCATTTTCTATAACTACACGCGCTTATTTTGGTGATGAGCTGGAAAAAACCATGCTGAATATAGCCGTAACCAAAGAACCCGGTAAAGAATTTAAATATGTGAGCGGTGCTACAGAACTGCTTGCTATGGTTGTTGTAAAAGCAACAGGAGAACATTTATCTGATTATGTTTCTAAGCACTTCTGGCAGCCTATGGGTGCCGAGAATGATGCCTTATGGCAGCTGGATCATCCGGATGGGATTGAGAAAGCTTTTTGCTGTTTTGCCAGCAATGCACGCGATTTTGCACGTTTTGGTAAATTATTCAAACACAATGGCGACTGGAACGGTAAAAAATTACTGGACAGCACAGCTGTGCAAAAAATGGTTACTCCCCGCTTTCCTTCATCACCACAGTATGGTTATGGCTGGTGGCTTAATAATTACCTTGGCAAAAAAATGTACTACATGCGTGGTCACTTGGGCCAGTTTGTAATTGTAATCCCCGAAGATGCTATTGTAATTGTAAGACTGGGCGACATTAAAGGACTCCAAACAAAAAAAGACCCGCACAGCAACGACTTTTATGTATATGTAGATGAAGCCTACAAAATGATGGGGCTGATGAAACCTGAAGATGGAGAAGGTAATAAAAGGGCAATGAAATAAATACTATGATTGAAAAGATAAACCTCGAAAATGTACTTTTCCTGGATATTGAAACCGTTCCCGAGCAGGAAAACTTTACCCTTCTGGACGAAGAAACCAAACTGCTATATGACCTTAAAACACAATACCAGCGCAAAGACGGGCAATCGCCCGATGAATTCTATGAACGTGCCGGCATTTGGGCTGAGTTTGGTAAGATCATATGCCTATCAGTAGGATATTTTACCTTTAAGGGCGATATCCGCCACTTTAGGGTAACCTCTTTTCATGGTGATGAAATCAAGATCTTAAAGGATTTCAATAACCTGCTTAACAATCATTTCAATCAACCGCAACATATATTATGCGGACACAATGCTAAGGAATTCGACTTTCCATTCATGGCACGCCGCATGATCATTAACAACATTGCCATACCACCCAAACTAAATCTTTTTGGTAAAAAACCATGGGAAGTACCTCATATTGATACTATGGAATTATGGAAGTTTGGCGATTTTAAAAGCTATACTTCCTTAAGACTGCTTACTAAGATATTAGGCATCCCTTCGCCAAAAGGCGATATCGACGGCAGTCAGGTAGGCCATGTATATTATGTAGAGAAAGACATTGACCGTATTGTTACCTACTGTGAAAAAGATGTTATTGCTGTGGCACAGATACTCCTGCGCATGCGTCGTGAAGATTTGCTTATTGATGAAGAGATCATTCATGTATGAGGTGGAAAAGTTTGGAAATAGGGAAGTCCGATGTTACCCACAATTAAAAATCGTACTTTTACGGCATGAAAGATTTTCCCAATTTATACGTAGCACAAATAGACAATAAAGTAGTTGTTTTTGGCTCCAACCTAAAGGATTTTATAATCTCGTTAAACAGCGTGGTAAAAAATCTAAAACCCTATATGTTTTACTACAGGGCATTTAAAAAAATTGACTACATGGAGCACGTTGCTGCCGATGGCCGTAAATTTTATTTACAGCGTGTACTTTAATTTCAGGACAAAAGAAAGAACACTATTTTTATCCTCATGAATAACCCACTACTGCACATAGACCATGTAACCATATCTGCCAGAAAAGAAGGACAATGGATACCTATTGTAAAAAACAGTTCGTTTACCCTCAATCAAAATGAGATACTGGGCATAGTGGGCGAATCGGGTTCTGGGAAATCGGTTACTTCACTGGCTGTAATGGGATTATTGCCCAAAGGGATCTTAGAAATTACCTCCGGAAAAATAGAGTTTGATGGAAAGGATATTTCGGCCATGAGCCAAAAAGAACTCCGCAATTTGCGAGGTAATGATATTGCCATGATATTCCAGGAGCCTATGAGTTCCTTAAACCCATCACTAAAATGTGGGGTTCAGGTAGAGGAGATCCTGATGGAACACACCTCATTATCCAAGGCAGCAATAAAAGCAACGGTGCTTTCGCTTTTCGAAAAAGTAAAGTTGCCTAACCCGGATAAGATCTACAACCGCTACCCTCACGAAATTTCGGGCGGACAAAAACAGCGTGTTATGATCGCTATGGCTATTGGCTGCAAACCCAAAATACTCATTGCTGATGAACCCACTACAGCACTCGATGTAACGGTTCAGAAAGAAATTATATTGCTGCTAAAAGAATTACAGCAGGAAACCAAAATGAGTATCCTGTTCATATCGCATGACTTGTCATTAGTCTCCGAAATTGCAAACAGAGTACTTGTTATGTACCGTGGCGAAATTGTAGAACAGGGCGAATCTGCAGCAATTTTTGCGAACCCGCACAACACCTATACCAAAGCACTTATAAGCTCACGACCATCATTGGATGTACGCCTTAAAAGACTGCCTACCATTAAGGACTACCTCGAAAATACGGTAAACACTGAAGAAGTAACTCCGCAACAGAGAGAAATACGGCTTGAAAAACTCTACAGTCAAACACCATTACTGGAGGTTATTAATGTCGAAAAAGAATATATTTCTTCTGCCGGGTTGTTTGGTAAAGAGATAAAATTCAAAGCGGTAGATGATGTAAGTTTTAAAATATACGAAGGCGAAACCCTTGGTTTGGTTGGAGAATCAGGCTGTGGTAAATCGACCCTAGGTAACGCTATATTACAACTCGACAAAGCAACTTCCGGAAGCATATTATATCGCGGTGTAGACCTTACCAAACTTTCAGCTAAAGAAATAAGGGAACTTCGCAAAGAGATACAGATCATTTTTCAGGATCCCTATTCATCGCTTAACCCACGTATAACCGTAGGTAAAGCTATTATGGAACCAATGCAGGTACATAAGCTGCATAAAAATGATAAAGAGCGTCACGAAAAGACAATTGAAATACTAAACCGTGTAGGGTTAGGCGAAGAACACTTTAACCGCTACCCTCACGAGTTTTCAGGAGGCCAGAGGCAGCGAATTGGTATTGCCCGGACCATTGCCCTCCAGCCTAAACTTATTGTATGTGATGAATCGGTTTCAGCGCTGGATATTTCGGTACAGGCACAGGTGCTTAACCTGCTTAACGAATTAAAAGAAAATTTTGGCTTTACCTATATTTTCATCTCACACGATCTTGCTGTAGTGAAGTACATGAGCGACCAGGTATTGGTTATGAACAAAGGAAAGATCGAAGAAATGAATGAAGCCGATGCTTTATATGCGCATCCGCAGAAAGAATATACCAAGAAACTAATTGACGCAATACCGAAGAGTTAGCCTCAACTTGGATGTCTAAGACTAGTATAGGAAGCTTATACATTGGTAAACAAACATAATCGATTCTTTGAAGTTAGAGTTCACAACCTGCAAGGTTTCTAAAACCTTGTAGGATATAGGGAACCGAACAACTACATGATATAATAAATTACTTCATCATTACTCTTATCAATAGCGATACCATGAAACAAAAAGCCCCTTCAATTGAAAGGGCTTTTTAGTATATATAAACTACAGATCAGTCAATGATCATTTCCGGAATGTCTCCTTCAATGATAAGATTACCTTCGGTAGCGTTTTTAATATCTTCTACTGTTACACCAGGAGCGCGCTCTAATAACTTAAATCCTTCCGGTACAATTTCCAGTACAGCAAGTTCTGTTACTACTTTCTTAACGCAGCCTACACCTGTTAAAGGCAGTGAACAGCGTTTTAAAAGTTTAGATTCTCCTGCTTTGTTTACGTGCATCATTGCTACGATAATATTCTCTGCAGATGCTACAAGGTCCATAGCACCACCCATACCTTTTACCATTTTCCCCGGAATTTTCCAGTTGGCAATATCACCGTTCTCAGATACTTCCATAGCTCCAAGAATAGTAAGGTCTACCTTTTGTGCACGTATCATTCCGAAACTCGTTGCTGAGTCAAAAAATGACGCACCCGGTAGTGTAGTGATCGTTTGCTTACCTGCATTAATAACGTCTGCATCTTCTTCTCCTTCAAACGGGAACGGACCCATGCCCAATACACCATTCTCACTTTGGAATTCTACAGAGATATCATGTCTAACGTAGTTAGCAACAAGGGTTGGTATACCAATACCAAGGTTAACAAAGTAACCGTCTTTTACTTCTTTTGCTATCCTCTTTGCGATTTGTTCCTTACCTAGTGCCATATTAACTTCTTTGTCTTACAGTTCGTTGTTCAATTCTCTTCTCGTACTTCTCTCCCTGAAAAATTCGCTGTACGAATATCCCCGGAATATGAATCTGGTTAGGATCAAGTGTTCCTACAGGAACAAGCTCTTCTACCTCAGCAATTGTAATTTTTGCTGCTCCTGCCATACAAGCGTTAAAATTTCTTGCTGTACCTTTAAATATAAGATTTCCTGCCTCATCGCCTTTCCATGCTTTTACAATAGCAGCATCGGCTTTATAGGCTTCTTCCATAATATGCATCTTTCCGTTAAACTCACGGGCTTCCTTACCTTCGGCAACTTCAGTACCATAACCGGCAGGCGTATAAAATGCAGGAATACCAGCTTGAGCAGCACGGCATTTTTCGGCAAGTGTACCTTGTGGAGTAAGCTCTACTTCAAGTTCCCCGCTAAGCATTTGTCTTTCAAATTCTGCATTCTCACCTACATATGATGAGATCATTTTTTTTATCTGTCTTTTGTGTAACAGCAAACCAAGACCAAAATCATCAACACCGGCATTGTTAGAAATGCAGGTAAGGTCAGTAGTTCCTTTATTAACCAGTTCAGTAATACAGTTCTCCGGTATACCGCAAAGGCCAAATCCGCCAAGCATAATTGTCATGCCATCTTTTATATCGTGCAGTGCTTGTTCAACGTTTTGTACTTTTTTATTAATCATACAATAAAATTTAGTTTTCGCGGGTAAATATATAAAAAAACGCCCTCATAAAGAGGGCGTTTTGTATTAATTAAGAAATTCGTCCATATCGACTTGTTCACTGTCTATGGTATCTTTTACCGGTGCTTTCCAACAATCTACTTTTATCGAAAGATTGGCCGGTCGTTCAAATGGCCTTTCGGAAATTTTGAAGCTAAGGCTGTCGTCTTTATAACATTTTTTCATGAAAAGTCCCCATATCGGAAGTGCCATAGTAGCACCCTGACCGTACACTAAACTCTTAAAGTGAGCAGACCTGTCTTCATTACCAACCCATACTCCTGTAGCTAAATTAGGAACCATACCTACAAACCAACCGTCTGACTGGTTTTGTGTTGTTCCGGTTTTACCTGCAATAGGATTCGTAATAGCATACGGATAACCTGTCATACGGTTATAGCCCGTACCGCCGCCGCCGCCCCATTTCAATCGGGCGCCAGATCCACTTTCGGTAACACCTTCAAGCAGTTTGATAATGGCATAAGCAATGTCTTTGCTCAGTACATCTTTACTTTGTGGTTGTGTTCTATAAAGTACAGCACCACTCTTATCTTCTATTTTGGTAATTACCATTGGTTTCATATAAACACCCTGATTCGCAAATGTGCTATAAGCAGCAACCATATCGCTAACCGTAATTTCAACCGCTCCAAGAGCAATAGCAGGCTGTTCAGGAATTTTTGAGCTAACCCCTAATTTATGAGTCATATCAACAACTGCTTTAGGTCCAACTCTGTCAATCAGCTTAGCTGAAACAGTGTTGATAGAATTTGCCAGTGCTTGTTTATAAGTAACCAAACCTCTAAAAGTTCCACTTGAATTTTGCGGATTCCAGTCGGCATCAATACCATATTTACCTTTAGGCATGCTAAAAGGCTCATCGATAATTGAATCACATGGCGAAAGATGAAGCTGCTCGATAGCCGTTGCATATACAAACGGTTTAAAAGTAGACCCAACCTGTCTTGCTCCCTGCTGTACGTGATCGTACTGGAAGTGTTTGTAATTTATACCACCCACCCATGCTTTAACGTAACCTGTTACAGGCTCCATAGACATTAAACCTGATTGCAGGAAGTGTTTGTAATAGCGGATGGAATCCATAGGCGTCATTAAAGTATCTTTTTCACCTTTCCAGGTAAATACAGTCATATCGGTTTTCACCTTAAACGACTTGATAATTTCGTCTTCGTCTTTACCCTGGTCAGACATTATCCTCCAACGCTCAGAATTACGCATCGCTCTGTCTAATATCTTATTCGTTTCAACTTCAGATATATTTATAAAAGGTGCGTTCTTGTTTTTCTTCTGGTCAATAAAAAACTGTTCCTGAAGGTTGGCAAGGTGTTCGTCTACCGCTTCTTCTGCATACTTCTGCATTTTAGAATCTATGGTAGTGTATATTTTTAATCCGTCACGGTAAATATCATATTCTGTCCCATCCGGTTTTGGGTTTTCCTTAACCCATTTTTTCATGAACTCTCTAAGGTACTCTCTAAAGTAAGTAGCAATACCTTCGTTATGGCTTTCAGGATTGTAATCGGTTTTAATAGGCTCTTTTACCAATTTCTCTTTTACCGATTCTTCCAGTTTGCCATTTTTTACCATCTGGCCTAAAACGGTATTCCTTCTGTCGAAAACCATTTGTTTTCTCTTCTCCTTCATCGGGTTGTAAAGCGATGGGTTTTTTAGCATTCCTACTAAAACCGCCGATTCCTCTACCTTAAGGTCTCTTGGTTCTTTACCAAAATATACTTTTGATGCCGAACGGATACCTACAGCATGATTTACAAAATCTACCGTATTAAGGTACATTGCTATGATCTCTTCTTTTGTATATTGTCTTTCAAGACGTGTAGCAATAATCCACTCTTTTCCTTTTTGAATAATCCTCATGATAAGGTTTTTTGAACCTTCACCATGAAAAAGGTTTTTTGCCAGCTGCTGTGTTATTGTACTTGCACCACCGCTGCCTCCAAGGGTAACCATTGCACGTAATGTACCTTTAGAATCGATACCCGAATGCTCATAAAAACGCTCATCTTCTGTAGACACTAATGCATCTACAAGCGATTTTGGTAAATCGGCATATTTTACAGGCGTACGGTTTTCAAGGTAAAATTTACCTATGGTTTCGCCATCGGCTGATATGATTTCTGTAGCAACATTAGAGTCCGGATTCTCAAGCTGGTCAAAGCTTGGCATTTTCCCAAAAACACCCCACGAAGCCAACAGGAAGAAAAGGAATATCGACAACATACCGATACCAAATATCTTCCAGAATTTCTTTACATATACCGAATAATCTCCACCTTTATTCTTAGTATTCTTCTTTACTGCCATTTTAAAATTTTATTCTGTTGTCTCAATTCTGAAACCTAAATCGGTTATTCCTTCAAGCTCTTCCACTCCCGGCACCTGTCCGCCTTTGCGTACAGCATGCTGTATGCTTACCTTATATTTACCCGCTTTAGGGAAATTCACTTTCTCTTTATACCACAGCTTGCTCTCCTTAACGTCAGAGAAACCCTGACCCATAAGGGTACCATCCGGGTTTGCCATCTGGTATTCCAACGTGTCTACTTTAACAAGTTTTGTGCCAGGATCCTGCATTTGTACTATGAGGTACAGGTTGTTATATGGATAGGCGTTGTTACTTCTAACGTTAATAAACATGTTATATTTTGACACTGTGTCTTTCTGATCAAAGCTAAAGGAAACAATACTGTCTTTATTCCATTTACCGTTTAGCGATTTGTACTCGTCAAACACCCTCGATTTGTCGCAGGAGCAAACTAGAAAAAGTAGTGCAAAAGCTGCACAACTATTCTGCAGGGTTGTTGTTAGCATTCTTGTCGTTACCACCTTTGTCGTTAGGGTTCCTTTTGTTGCCATTCCTGTTGTTAGCGTTTCTGTTATTATTATTCCTGTCGTTTGGTTTTCTTTCTCCCGCAGGCTTTTCACTATTGTTATTCCTGTCGTTCGGTTTTCTTTCTCCAGCAGGTTTATCAGTATTATTGTTTCTTTCAATAGGCTTTCTTACTCCAACAGGTCTCGGATTATTGCTTTTCTCAATGATCTTTCTCTCGCCGGCAGGTTTATCACTATTGTTATTTTTCTCTATAGGTCTTCTGTCACCAGCCGGCCTGTCATTATTGTTATTCCTTTCAATAGGTCTTCTATCATTAGGTCTTCTATCACCTCCCGCAATTTCAGGTTTCTTATTGTCCTTATTGTTATTAGGCCTTCTCTTTTTCTTAGGCACATCAAAACGGGTAAGGCTGTCCTGGCCCATAGCATTCTGGAATGTTTTTTCAACCTCAGGAGCCACTTCTTCAATAGCATAATCTTCTAACGAAGCAACACGCTGTTTTAGCTTGTTAAGCTCTACAATTTCTTTAACCTGCTCTGCTTTTAGCACATGCCAGTGCGCCATGTTGTTTGTGTAAGCAAACCACATAAGCCCTTTAAATATATCTACCTTTTGGCAGAAAGCATCGCCTTTTTCGGTATATACTTTAGTATCCATATCCGGTAAACCTTTTAAGGCATCCAGGTAAGTATCAAGTTCGTAGTTAAGACAGCATTTAAGCTTACCGCACTGACCAGCCAGTTTTTGCGGATTTAACGACAGCTGCTGGTAACGCGCTGCCGACGTATTCACACTTCTAAAGTCAGTAAGCCAGGTAGAACAGCAAAGCTCGCGGCCACAAGATCCAATACCTCCAAGACGTGAAGCTTCCTGACGGAAACCTACTTGTTTCATCTCGATCCTGGTACTAAATTCGCGTGCAAAATCTTTAATCAGCTGTCTAAAGTCTACACGGTCGTTTGCCGTATAGTAGAATGTAGCCTTAGAGCCATCCCCCTGAAATTCGATATCCGATATTTTCATTTCGAGGCTTAGCCTTATCGCTATTTCCCTCGCGACTACTTTCATCGGTTCTTCCTTATCACGGGCATCACTCCAGATATCGATATCTTTTTGAGATGCTTTTCTGTAGATCTTAGCAATTTCGGCGTTGTTCTTTACATTCTTTTTCTTCATCTGGATCTTAACCAGTTCTCCGGTTAATGTTACAATACCAATATCGTGTCCCGGTGAAGCCTCTGTAGCAACAATGTCGCCTATGCTTAATGTTATTTTTTCGCTGTTGCGGTAAAATTCTTTTCGTCCGTTCTTAAAGCGTACCTCGACACAGTCAAAAGGTGCTTCGCCTCCCGGAAGGCTCATGTTAGAAAGCCAGTCAAAAACAGTTAGTTTGTTACAACTGTCTGTTCCGCAGGTTCCATTATTTTTACATCCCCGTGGTGTCCCATCTTTGGACCCCGTAGAACAGTTTGTACATGCCATAGTTTAGTTATATATATAGATCGTGGCTTAGCCACTACGATTCTTGTTATTAGTAAAAACGGTTTTGCGGGTAAAGATACTATTTTTTTGCGGGATTGGTACACTATACAAAGTACTGAGCATGAGTCGGCATGCCCGAAAGAAGCTCAGAATCGCCCTATGTTTTTGCCTGAAATTATCCTATAAAAAAATCCCGCTCAATGAGCGGGATTCCTTATATATAAAAGCAGCTGTTATCCCACTATCTTAAACAATTTGTCTGAAAGACGTATTCTGAAAGGCAGGTTAATAGTAACCTTATCTCCTTTTACAGCAACTGTATTCTCTTTACCGTTTACAAACATTTTTTCTACAACAATTTGCTCTTCTCCGGTACTTGGACCCGATATTAAAAGCTTGTCACCAATGTTTAGTTCGTCGTTTTCAATAATAAACTGACCCACTTCAGCTTTAGGATAGTAATGTTCCCCTTTACCGATAAGTATTTTTTTGATCTTTACTTTGGCTGCAGATTTTACTTTTGGTGCTGATGCTAATGAAACATCCGATACGCCTTCGCCTGATTTCTTGAATTTCAAACGGTCTGATTTTCCTTTTTTGAAGATCATGTTACCATTCATAGTTCCTCGGCGTAATGCTTTTTGTTCTTCTTCGCTTAGGTGCATTACATCCTGGCAAGCTGCCGAACAGCAATTGTCTGATGCTTCCTTGCACTCATCACACTGAATGAACAACAGGTGGCAGGCTTCGTTAGCACAGTTAGTATGGTTGTCGCATGGCTTACCGCACTGGTGGCACTGCGATACAATATCATCGGTAATACGCTCACCTAATCTGGCATCAAATACAAAGTTTTTACCAATGAATTTACTCTCTAACCCTTCGGCTTTTACCTGACGCGTGTATTCTATAATACCGCCTTCCAATTGGAAAACGTTTTTAAAACCTTTGTGCTTAAAGAAAGCCGAAGCTTTCTCACAACGGATTCCTCCGGTGCAGTACATCAGCAGGTTTTTATCTTCTTTATGATCGGCAAGCTGATTCTCTATAATAGGTAATGATTCCCTGAACGTATCAACATCGGGAGTGATGGCACTACGGAAATGACCTATTTCGCTTTCATAGTGGTTACGCATGTCTACCACGATCGTGTTAGGATCTTCCAGCATTTTGTTGAAGTCGTTTGCACCAAGGTGCGTACCGCCATCCATTACATCAAACGTGTCATCATTAAGTCCGTCGGCAACAATTTTATCACGCACTTTAATCGTAAGCTTAAGGAACGAATGGTCATCGTGCTCTACTGCTACATTAAGGCGTATTCCTTTTAAGAACGGAATGGTATCTAAATGGTCTTTGAATTCGTAGAAATGATCTGCCGGGAGCGAAAGTTGTGCATTTATACCTTCGTTGGCAACATAGATTCTTCCTAAAACCACCAGTGGGTTCCAGGCTAAGAAAAGCGAATCTCTAAATTGTTTTGGATCGTTAATGGGCGCGTAAGCGTAGAAAGACAAAGTAAGTCTTTGTTTGCCGGACTGGTCTATAAGTTCGGCTCTTTCTTCTGCGCTTAAAGTGTTGAACAGTTGCATGCTATACAAGTTTTAAGTGAGAATATGTATGTAATGCGGCCTCTAATGGCGCGACCGCGGTGCAAAGGTAGAACTTTTTGGGAATTGAGCAAAATAGATTTATTCAATACTATTTTATAAAACTTTCATCTCTGATTTTATCAAATCCATTCCCAAAAAATAAACTTATCCACAACCCTCTTCTCCACATTGCTACAACAAAAAAAAGCACTATTTTTACGGTCAAATCTATACAAAAAATGAGCGCAGATAAAGAAGCAAAACTAAAGGCATTACAGCTAACGCTAGACAAATTAGATAAGTCTTATGGTAAAGGCACCGTAATGCGTTTAGGAGATAAAGCAGTAGAAGAAGTAGAATCTATTCCGTCGGGATCTTTGGGCGTAGACCTTGCATTAGGTGTTAACGGTTACCCGCGCGGAAGGATAATAGAAATATATGGACCGGAATCTTCGGGTAAAACAACCCTTACGCTTCATGCTATTGCCGAAGCGCAAAAAGCGGGCGGTATCGCTGCCTTTATTGATGCGGAGCATGCTTTTGACCGTGGTTATGCCGAAAAACTTGGCGTAGACGTTGAAAATCTTATCATTTCTCAACCCGACAACGGTGAGCAGGCATTGGAAATTGCCGAAAACCTTATCCGTTCTGGAGCTATCGATATTGTTGTAATTGACTCGGTTGCGGCGCTTACGCCAAAAAGTGAGATCGAAGGTGAAATGGGAGACTCAAAAATGGGACTTCACGCACGTTTGATGTCTCAGGCACTGAGAAAATTAACGGCGACTATCAGTAAAACAAACTGTACTGTTTTCTTTATCAACCAGCTTCGTGAAAAGATCGGGGTAATGTTTGGTAACCCGGAAACAACTACGGGTGGTAACGCACTTAAATTTTATGCATCGGTAAGGATCGATATCCGTCGTGCTGCACAAATAAAAGACGGTGAAAATGTAATTGGTAACCGTACTAAAGTAAAGATCGTTAAAAATAAAGTGGCTCCGCCTTTTAGAACGGCAGAGTTTGACATCATGTATGGCGAAGGTGTTTCTAAAACCGGCGAAATACTTGACCTGGCAGTAGAATTTGAGATCATTAAAAAATCAGGTTCATGGTTTAGCTACGGCGACACAAAACTGGGCCAGGGCCGTGATGCGGTTAAGGCTTTGATAAAAGATAATCCGGAAATGGCCGACGAACTGGAACTAAAAATAAAAGACGTTATTAAAGAAAATATGTCATAATCAATTAAACCCGAATTTTTCGGGTTTTTTTATTATAAACACGCAACCTTTTTGCGTTTTTTGTATCTTACCTTATATTGAGATCTCTTGAAACGATTTATGAAAAAGCTTTTCTTATTACTTAGTACTCTGTTTATTATCTCTTCCTGTTCTTTGGACGAAGATAAACCGCTGTATGTTATGGAATTCCTTCCTATACAAAGCGTTGAGTACCCTGAATATCTTGTTCCCGGTGAAACGTATCAAATGAAAGTGAAATACATCAAACCTAATGGCTGTTATGTGTTTGACCGCTTCCATATTGAAGAAGATGGCAATACCATTCTTATTGCTGTACAAACAATGTTCCGAATAGATTCTGAATGTAAAAAAACAGAGAACATAATTGCCGAAGAGTCTTTTAGCTTTAAATGCAAAGAAGCTTCTGCGGACGGTAACGATACGTATGTTTTTAAATTTTACACAGGCTTAGATGCTAAGGGTAATAAAACATATTTTAAACTGGAATATTTTTTCCATTAATATTTAAAAACTAATAAACAGGTACTATTGGGTTTAGACCAGCTCATACAGGATTGTCAAAAGAACAGCATCAGGGCTCAGGAACAGTTATACAAACTGTTAGCTCCGAAGCTGTTTTCGGCATGCCTTAAGTATTCGCGCAACCGCGCAGATGCTGAAGACAACCTGCAGGATGGTTTTTTACTGATCTTTCAAAAAATAGGGCAGTTCCATTTTAAAGGATCTTTTGAAGGATGGGCCAAAAGGGTAATGATCAATAACGTGCTCCAAAGATACAGGTCGGAAGGTGTGTTTGAGCTCGTTACCGAAAACATGCCCGATGTGATTGATGTAGAAATTGAGAGCGAAAGCATATCAATGGAATACCTGGTAAGCATAATACAGGAACTGCCTGACCGGTACAGAATGGTTTTTAACCTCTATGTTATAGACGGTTATTCGCACAAAGAAATTGCCGAGATGCTCTCTATTACAGATGGCACCTCTAAATCTAACCTTGCACGCGCAAGAATGATATTAAAAGAAAAAATTGAAGCCCTACAGGGCAATAGTATACCATCGGTAAAATGAATGAAAGAAAAAACATAGACAGACTCTTCCAGGAAAAGTTCAAGGACTTTGAAGTGGCGCCGCCTGAATTTGTATGGGAAAACATACGGGAGGTTCTTGAGGAGAAGAAAAAACGCAGAGTCATTCCTATATGGATACGACTATCTGGCGTGGCGGCTGTATTGCTCATCAGTGGGGTTTTGGTTACACTGTTTTTTAATGAATCAAACAGTAAAACCAACACTAACCCTGTTGTTATAGAAACCCAAAATGCAACGCCAAAAGACCCTTTACAAACAGCTCCAAACAGCACAACCACGGATTCCGGTACTTCATCCGGAAGTGAGGCTGGCACAAATGCCGGCAATAGTGCTAATGACAGCGATGTAAACACAGCAGTAGCTAATGGGAATGATAATACAAATAATTCGGGCACAAATGCAAACGGCGCCGGAATCAACACTATTATAAAAACCGGAACGCCACTTCCTGTATTTAATACTAAAAATAATACTGTTGCCAATAAAGACCATAATGCTAATGCAGCAGGAATGAATAAAAATAACGGTAAAAGGATAAAACAAAACAAAGCGACAATACAGCAGGGCGAAGCCTTTGCAGTTTCTCAGGGATCACAAAAAACATCCGGCAAAGAAAACAAAAATGCTAATGCTGCTAATGACGGCTCTACTTTCAACAAAACCGGCACTGCACAAAACACATTAAATGAAGGCATTGCCAACACCAATAAAAAATCATCAATCAACAATCAAACAGTTGCACCTAACAACAGGTTAAACGAACAATCAAAACAAACAGACGGTACTAAGAACATCCTTCCTGCAACAAAAGAAGGTATTGCTAATAACACCAATAATTCGGGTAATTCAGCAGCGAAAACCATCTCTGATAAAACTGCTATCGATACTGCCACAAAACAGGGCAACACTATAATTGACAAGAACATTCCTGCAACAGAAGCTATGGCTCAAACAGTTGTTGATACTGCTGCAACTGTTGTTCCTGAAAATGAATTGGAAAAACTACTTAGAGAAAAACTAAGCGGAAAGAAAGATGAAGATAAAGCCGTTGCAGAAAAAAGCAACAAAAGCAAATGGAATGTAAAACCACAGGTAGCTCCTATATTTTTTAGTTCTCTTTCTGAAGGCTCTCCAATAAACGAGCAGTTTGCCTCTAACAGCAAGACTTATGATAATGACATGAGTTTTGGAGTCGGAGTGAACTATGCCCTTAGCGATAGAATAACAATTCGTACAGGTATCAATACCGTTAATCTAAATTATGCCACAAACGACATTGCTTTCCATGCTTCTTTAAACGGGCAGACATCTAACATCATTGAAACCAGGAATACTGCCAATATTGTTATTCAGAATGCCAATACTCTTGAACCGGCAACCTTTATAATAGACGGTCAGCCATCGCAAGCCGTTAATGGCTCTATGATGCAGAAAACAGGCTATCTGGAAGTTCCGTTAGAAATGTCTTATGCATTAATAAACAAAAAATTCGGTATTGATGTTATTGGTGGTGTGAGCACATTGTTCCTTAATCAGAATAATGTAAGTGTGGTATCTTCCGAAGGTTTAAGCACTCAGGTAGGTCAGGCAGAAAATCTTAATAACGTACACTTTAGTACCAATATAGGTGTGGGCTTTAAATACCGTTTCTGGGATTCTTTTGAAGCAAACTTCGAACCTATGTTCAAGTACCAGGTAAATACATTTAGCAGGGATGCAGGTAACTTCAAACCTTATTTTATAGGTCTGTATTCCGGTGTAAGTTTTAGTTTTTAAATTGTCCGATTACCATTTGGGTAATTCATCATAAAAGCACCCATGAGGTGCTTTTATTTTTTTTGGAATATCAGGAGCTGATTGTAAATTATCTGTCTTACCTGGTCTTTTACTGTTTTCTTATCGTCAAGGGTCATCCCTTTTGTTTCTACAAACGAATGTACTTTTGCTCTCATGATACCGGGGCTGCCACTAAAAAAATTGAACGAGAATCGTTTTTTATTATCGGCAAATGTCATAGGCACTATAGGTATCTGGTGTTCTATTGCAAGCCTGAATGCACCATCTTTAAACTCATCCAGCAATACCGTTTCATCTTCGGTTACTCCTCCTTCAGGAAATATACAAATACTCAATCCCTGATCCAGTCGCTTTTGCGCACGCTTAAAAACTTCAAAACGGCTTTTAGAACTGTTCCTGTCTACCAGTATACAGGTGCGTTTGTAAAAGAATCCGAAAATGGGAATTTTCACCAATTCTTTCTTACCTACAAAAACAAATGGGTTTTTAGAAATAACCAGCATCAGCATAATATCGGTCATCGATGTATGATTTGCCACCAGCATATAGCTCTTCCTTTTATCCAATTGCTCATCGCGGTCTATCTTATAATAAAAGCCCATACCAAACAGGATAATCTTTGCCCAAAAACGAGCCAGAATAAAAAACTGCGGATAGGTTTTCTCAGACAATATCGACGGTATAAGTAATGGTGACATTATAATAATGGGCACTCCCATTAAAATGTAAAACCATACCCGCCATAATGTCCACAAAAAATACTTGACTATTTTCATATTTCCCAAATGTAAGAATTCAATCCTTTATTTTAGAGGCAAAACCTTTACCTTTGTAAAAAATTTTAAACGCATACCATGTCAAGAATATTAACCGGTATACAAAGTACAGGAACCCCGCACTTAGGTAACCTTTTAGGAGCATTACTGCCAGCTATAGAAATGGCAAACAAACCCGAAAATGATTCTTATTTATTTATTGCCGATCTACATTCTGCTACGCAGATAAAAGACGGGAAGACATTAAGAGACAACACCAATAGTGTAGCTGCAACCTGGCTTGCGTGCGGACTTGATATTAACAAAGTTGTTTTTTACCGCCAAAGCGATGTACCTCAAACTACAGAGCTTTCATGGTACCTGAGCTGCTTTTTCCCTTTTCAGCGCTTAACGCTTGCGCATTCTTTTAAAGATAAGGCCGACAGGCTGGAAGACGTAAACGCAGGTTTATTTACCTATCCTATGCTTATGGCTGCTGACATCCTTTTGTATGATGCCGAGTTTGTACCCGTAGGGAAAGATCAGGTGCAGCATATCGAAATTACCCGTGATGTAGCTTCCCGTTTTAACCACCAAATGGGCGAAACGTTTGTACTTCCGGAAGCAATTACAAGTGACGATACTAAAATTGTACCGGGTATTGATGGAGAAAAAATGAGTAAGTCCCGTAATAACTTTATCAATATCTTTCAGGAAGACAAACCACTTAGAAAACAGGTCATGGCAATTGAAACTGACAGTACACCTCTGGAAGAACCTAAAAACCCAGATACCTGTAATGTATTTGCTATATACAGACTGATGGCAACACCGGAACAAATAGAAGTGATGAGAGCTAATTACCTTGGAGGCAATTATGGTTATGGTCATGCCAAGCAGGCATTGTTTGAACTGATTGTAGAGAACTTTAAGACGACTAGAGAAAAATATAGTTACTATATGGCTAACCTTCATGAAGTAGATGCCTTATTAAAAGCGGGTGCCGAAAAAGCTTGCGTTGTAGCAAACGGAGTACTAAAGAAAGTAAGAGAAAAAATGGGTTACGAATAATAACCTCATTATATCAATATATAAAATATTAGGCAGCCACAAATTACAGTAATTTGTGGCTGTTTTTTTTGAATGCTAAATTGCTTCAAACAGTTTACCGGGCAATGGTCTTATTACACCTTTCAGTTCCATAGTAAGGAGAATTGATGAAATTCTAAAAATTGGCATTTCGCAGCTAAGGGAAATAACATCC
This sequence comes from Flavobacterium cerinum, assembly GCF_004028155.1. Lineage (GTDB taxonomy): Bacteria > Bacteroidota > Bacteroidia > Flavobacteriales > Flavobacteriaceae > Flavobacterium > Flavobacterium cerinum. Next base: position 85,425 of record NZ_SBII01000007.1, read on the forward strand.
ATAAGTTCTTTACCATTTTTCTGGAGGTAATCATATATTTTTTGTTCGTCATTATCAAGTACAACAAACAATTGCTTTTGTACCGGTTTTTTCTTCGTTTCTTCCAATTCCCAGTTAAGCATATAAATAAGATCAGCAGCGCCTGTTAGTAAATTGGCCTTTTGGCTTCTGATGAGATTATTGCAGCCAATACTATATTTATCGGTAATGCGACCTGGAACAGCAAACACATCCCTGTTATAGTCGTTGGCAATATTCGCCGTAATAAGCGACCCGCCTTTATCGGCGCTTTCTATAATAATAGTAGCTTCAGATAATCCGGCGACTATGCGGTTACGTTTTACGAAATTCTCTTTATCTGGATTAGCGGTACTCCAAAACTCGGTCATAAAGCCACCATTCTCTTCCATTTTTGCTACATATTTTTTATGTACTTTAGGATACACCTGATTTAAACCATGAGCCACAACACCTATTGTTTGGAGATTGTGCTCCATAGCAACAGCATGTGCATGGATATCTACCCCATACGCAAACCCACTTATAATCACGGGATTTAAAGGCGCTAGGTCTTCAATAAGTTTACGACAAAAATCAGAACCATAAGAAGTCATTTGGCGCGTACCCACAATGCTTATCGTTTTACGTCCTTCGAGTTGAATATTTCCTGAAGTAAATAAAATCACAGGTCCGTCTACACAATGCTTTAATCTGTCAGGATATTCTTTATCCTGAAAATAAACTGCATTAATAGCATTATCTCTTATAAATTTCACCTCGGCTTCAGCCAATTTAAAAACTATAGGATTTTTAAGATTGTTATAAACCATTTCACCAATACCATCTATAGCAAGTATTTGCGCTTTTTTTGCTGCAAAAACAGCTTGGGCAGAACCTAAATGGTTGATCAGTCTTTTGGCAACAATATCGCCAACTCCTTCTACACGCATGAGCGCCAGAACATTAAATAATTCAGTATCAGTCATCAATAATAATTAAAGAGCGATTAGACGATAATTTCGAATTGTTAATAACATTTGTGAATAAAATTTTGCAACCACATGCTAATTGTTAATTTTGTTCTTATGATGATAGAAAAACATATATCGGCTTTATTGTATCGTTACCAGTGCGTTACTGTTCCCGGGTTTGGTGCATTCCTTACCGAGATACAGTCTGCGCAGTTAAATAATGACACTCATACCTTCTATCCACCAAAAAAACTAATTTCCTTTAATGCGAATTTAAAGAATAATGATGGGCTTTTAGCCAATCATATCGCCTTACAGGAAAAAATTTCTTACGATCAGGCAGTTGCTAATATCAGCCGTGAGATAGAATCATGGTTTGATAAGCTTCAAAGCCATCAAACAGTGGTACTTAAGAATTTAGGAGAAATGACTTACAACGTTGAAGGCAGTCTTGTTTTCGTGCCAAACACTCCTATAAATTATTTTACCGACGCTTTTGGTCTTAGTACCATAATATCGCCGGCAGTAAGAAGAGAAGAGCTAAAAGCAGAGGTTGAAGCTTTAGAAGAAAAAGCACCTATCATATTCACTCCTGAAAGAAGAAAGAATTACTCTTACCTTAAATATGCAGCGGTGTTTGCTCTTATGACAAGCATAGGCGGTGCAGGTTTTAAAATGTATCGTGATAACAAAATAGATCAGGAAACATTACTGGTAGAGCAATCTGTCCAGGAAAAAGTAAACAACAAAATACAGCAGGCGACTTTCTTTATAGAAAATCCGCTTCCTGCGGTTAAGCTTTCACTTAAAGAAGACAAATCTACTTATCCATACCACGTGGTTGCAGGTGCTTTTCGAAGCAAAGCAAATGCTGCTAAAGCTATGAAAGAACTTATCGCTAAAGGATTTAAAGCGCGCCAGCTGGAGAAAAACCAATTTGGATTATACCCTGTTTTATATGGTAGTTTTGCAACGTATGCAGATGCACATCAAAACATGAAAAAAATACACAAGACAGAAGACAAAGAAGCCTGGCTGCTTGTAAAAGAATTATAAAATTCAATCCTCCGTTTCGGGGGATTTTTTTTGCATCTGCCCTATCTTTGCAAAAAAAACATATGCAGGCAAAATATCCTTCAGACTCTATATGTATAATGACCGACCTGGTTTTACCGGGCGAGACCAATCCGCTTAACAACCTCTTTGGGGGCGAATTATTAGCGCGAATGGACCGTGCCGCAAGTATAGCTGCCAGAAGGCATTCACGTAGAATTGTAGTAACAGCATCGGTAAATCACGTAGCCTTTAACCGTGCTATCCCTCTGGGCAGCGTTGTTACAATAGAGGCTAAGGTATCGCGTACCTTTAGAACGTCTATGGAAATTTTCATAGATGTATGGATCGAAGACCGCGAATCGGGGAACAGAACGAAAGCCAACGAGGCTATCTATACTTTTGTAGCTGTAGATGAAACAGGAAGACCTGTAGAGGTTCCACTTATTGAACCTGAAACAGAAATTGAAAAACAACGATTTGAAGCAGCATTGCGACGCAAACAACTAAGCTTAGTACTTGCCGGTAAATTAGCTCCAAATGAAGCTACCGAACTCAAAGCATTATTTATGTCATAAAAAAAACCCGCTCATGAGCGGGTTTTTTTTATGCTTTTATTATTTCGTTATCCAGCTCGATGGATTAAGCGGTGTTGTATTTTGCATGATATAAAACGTTAGTGCCGTTTTACCCGATGGGCTTGTTGCCACTGTACCTATAGTATCTTTGGTACTCACCTTATCTCCGGTTCTTACATTTATAGTACTCAGGTTACAGTATACTGTTATAAAGTCACCATGGCTTATTAATACGATCTTATTTCTTGTACCGCCTATAACCTGTACATCCAGTACTTCACCATTAAAGATAGATCGTACAGTAGTACCCGGTTTCGTAGTAATTTCGATACTCTTGCTGTCTATCTGGAAATTATTCCCAAATGGATCTCTTTGCAAACCAAACTTAACAGATACAGCTCCCTCTGCAACCGGCCATGGTAATTTACCTTTATTCGCCTTAAAGCTGTCCGACTCCAGTTTACTTTCTTTAGTAAGTGTGATCTTGTTTGTTGTTGCTTTAGTAGCAGGTGCAGCTTTTGCAGCAGCGACAGCGGTTTCTTTTCCCTTTTTCTTCTCAGCAGGTGTTGCTTTGGCAGCAGCAGCCTTCACAGCGGCGGCTTTAGCGGCAGCGGTTTTGGCAGCAGCTTTTTCTGCGGCTCTTTTATTAGCCGCAATAATAGCATCTTTAATAATCTTATCGATTTTTCTATCAATGTCTTTTTGTTCCTTTTGCTTTTTCTTAATATCAGCAGCATATTTTTTCTTATCCTTCTGGATACTCTTCACCAACTGCTCCTGCTCTTCCTTATCTTTTTCTAATACTTCCTTTTGATCTTCACTTTCGGCAAGCAGCTTTTCTTTTTCTTTTTTCTGTCCGCCAAGTGCTGCATCTAACCTTTCGGCTTCAGCCATTTTGCTTTTAATTTCTTCACCCTGTATTTTCCTGAAACTGCTAAACTGTTTCATATACTGCATACGTTTATAGGCCTGAAGAAACGTTTCAGACGAAAGTATAAACATAATACGGCTTTGTTCTGATCGGTTTTTATAAGCCTTCACAATCATGTTGGCATAATCTTCCTTAAGTACATTAAGCTCTTTAGTAAGCTTATTTATTTTGATCTGATTGGTATAGATGTCATCGGTGAGCAGGCGGGTTTGCTTCGTGGTAGTACTGATAAGATTTTCGCTAAGCTTAATTTTAGTACGGTTATCGTCTATTTTATTAAGCACTGTTTTCTCTTTCTTGTTTTCTTTACTTACAAGATTTCGCAGCTCTTCCATTTCTTTAAGTATTTGCGCCTTGCGCTCTTCCAGCTTTTTTTGCTGAGCACTTTGCCCCCAGCTGAGAGTAGTAAAACAAATAAGAAGAATAGTAAGGAAAAATTTTGTCATGCGAAAAAAGGAAAATTTTGTCAAAGGTAAGAGTATTATAGCCAATGTTAATAATCACAGTTTCATTTTGTGAGGTTTAACATTGTTTTTTTTGATTTGACACAGGACTGTCTAAAAGAAAAGTCCCACCTAAGTGAGACTTTTAAATACTATTATAGTGGCGCTATCCAGGATGACGGATTAAGGTAGGTCGTGTTTTGCAACACAAAGAATTTAAGAACTGTTTTGCCAGATCCAGGGTTTGTGTATACCGTACCTATTTTTTCTTTAGTACCTACTTTATCTCCCGATTTTACATTTACCGAAGCAAGGTTATAATACACCGTGATGAAATCACCGTGTTGTATATATACCACCTTATTCCCGGATATTATTTGAACGCTCATTACTTCACCTCCAAATACAGCTCTTGCCGACGATCCGCTTTCGGTAGTGATTTCAACACCACTGTTGTGTATCTCTATCGTTTTTAATACCGGGTGCGGCTGATCACCATAACCCAGTGAAACATATCCTTTTTCAACAGGCCATGGCAGTTTACCTTTATTAGCTTTAAAGTTATCAGCTATTAGCTTCCCTTCTTTTGTCAGTACAATTTTGTTAGGTCCGGTGGTAGCCGACTCCGATTTTTCAGATCCTGATTTTGCCGATTTTTTATTAGCCGCAGCAATAGCGTCCCTAACCATTCTATCGATCTGCCTTTGAATTTCTCTTGCTTCCTGCTGTTTTTTCTTAATGTCAGCCGTATATTTTTTCTTATCCTTTTGGATACTCTTAACCAACTGTTCCTGGTCTTCCTTATCTTTTTCTAACAGCTGTTTTTGCTTTTCACTTTCAGTAAGCAATTTTTGTTTCTGTTTTTTCTGGCCGTCTAATGTTACATTAAGATTTTCGAGCTCGGCCATTTTAGTCTTAATTTCTTCACCCTGTACTTTTCTAAAGCTGGCATACTGTTTCATGTACTGCATACGCTTATAAGCCTGAAGAAAAGTCTCAGACGATAGAATAAACATAATGCGGCTTTGTTCCGAACGGCTTTTATAAGCTCTTACAACCATATTGGTGTAATCTTCTTTAAGCACGCCAAGCTCACTATTAAGTTTATTTATCTTAAGATGGTTGGTATAAATATCATCCGTAAGCAGACGGGTCTGTTTACTTGTAGTATTGATCAGTTTTTCACTCAGCTTTATCTTGCTGTTGTTTTCATAAATTTTACTCAGTACCGATTTTTCTTTTTTGTTTTCCTTACTCACGAGGTTTTGCAACTCCATCATCTCTTTTAATATCTGCGCTTTGCGCAACTCCAGTTTTTTCTGCTGGTCGCTTTGGCTCCAGCCAAGTGTGGTAAAGCCAATGAGAAGAATAGTAAGGAAAAACTTTGCCATTTTATTGCATAATTAGTCTATGAAAATCTGGTTGAAACCTTCAGGTACATCATATGGGAATGTAAGGTTCTCATCAAAAGTAACCGAATTATAGTCAATATTAATCGTCACTGTATCTTTTTGTTCTGCCTCAATTTTTATAGCTGCGGGCAGTACTGCTTTAGGATATTCTTTATAAGCCGGATATTGTATCGCCAAACTTCTTGGTTCTGTTCCTCCCTGACTAATTATCTGTTCTTTAAGCAGGTAATTAGACCCCTCAAAAAAGAACTGTTTTGTAATCGCCGACCTGTCCATAGACTGCAGCTTGTATCTCTCCTTATCTAATGATGCCTGATACATTCCTTTAGTAAGATCATAAAGTGATTCACCTGTAAGCATGTTCTGCACTTTTGCATAATCAAGCTCTGTACCCAGCCAGCGGCTCAAAACCGCATAACTGCCGTCAAAATAAGTACCATTTATTTTCTCATAATAGCTTACCCTTGTTGGGGTAATGATCGCTTTGGCCATCGTGATTCCTAAAAACCTAACACTTACTAAAATGATCTCGTCTTTCTTGATCTTTATATCTGCTGATATTTTTTGCGCCTGCTTACGGTCTTTATAACTGGCAGATGCCTGTATGTGGAGCGTTTTAAAATCTTTAGTATTTTTGTAATGCCCATCTACAATTTCTTTTGTAGATTTTGCCTCACCAGCTGATTGTTCGCCCAATAGCGCCTGTTTGGTTTTACATGATACAAACGTGAACAATACAAATAGTATAACTATACTTTTTTTCATTTATTACTTTTAGATTTTATAAGTTTATCTGCCTTAGCAAAGTAAGCTTCTTTTTTCTTTATATCGCCAAGTCCGCTATAGGCTTCTCCCAGCTGACGGTTAAAATTAGCTTCCAGTTCTACATCGTCCACTACAAAATCAATGCCGTTATCTAGCCAGTCTTTGGCTTTACCAAATTGTTTCATTTGGTTAGCACCTAATCCTGCAAAATAATAGAGTCGTGCATGCGTAGGATAAATATCAATATAATCTGTCGATTTTTTCAGAAGGTTATCATATTGCGCACTTTCTGCATAGGTATAAAGCAATAGCTCTACACTTTCAATATCGTCCGGTTTTTCTGCCAGGCTTTTTTCAAGATAATGTATTGCCTCCTTATACTTGGCTTTATTAATGAAAAATTTGCCAACCTCTTTTGCTACGTTTACTTCTTTATCGTCTTCAAAATAATTTACGGCTTTTTCAAGATCGTTAGCATACTGTGAGTTGTTGCTTGCAAATATCAAAAACTCATTAAGTACTCTATGCTTAATTTTCCTGTCAATCTTTTTACTTTCCAACACCCTAAACATTGACTCCGAAGCTTTTTTACCATCATTGTTATTGATGTTAAATTTAAACAGGCTCACCTGCGCCCAGTCAGATGTTGGGATTTCTGCTTCAAGCTTCTTTGCTACTTCCTGTGCTTTTGCCTCCTGATTACTTTCAGAATACAGATAGATCAATTCAAGGTAATTGGATTCTTCCTTCGGATTTTTCTTTATAGCTTCCTCCAATGTTTCCTTCTGAGGTTTTTTGTATTTGTTGTCGCTAAGAATCTGGAGTTTATACATTTCTCTTTTATCAGATGGGCCAACCGTTTGTTCCATCTCATTAATAAGAGCCAGTGCTTTATCAAACTGCTGGGTGTACATATACAGGGATACCAAATCTTCCTGATAATATTCTTTGCGCCACTCTGTAAGTTTTTGCACTATCGGGATCGATCTGTTAAAATCTTTCGTTTGATAGTATACATCATAAAGGCTTTGCCAGTACCAGCGATTCGTTGGTTCTATCTCTTTTGCTTTTAAAAAGGCCTTTTCTGCTTCAGGAAAGTTTCTAAGCGCAAGATAATTTTTACCAATTTCATGATATAGCACCGGATTCTTCGGTTCTTTTACAAGGCACTTTTCAAGCGACTTAAGTGCCTTGTCATAATTCTCAATCCCTTTTTGTTTTAATGCTTCAAAAAAATTATTTTCAAATTCTGTAGTTGCGAGTGCAATAGAATCCGGTTCTTTTGGTTCGACTTGGGCATACGAAAACGCAGAACTCAATAACGATCCGGAAAGTACAAAGCTGTAAAAAAGGATTTTAGTTTTCATATATTATTCTAATACCGAATAGTCGCCTATGCTGATGCTCGTAAAATTACCGTCAAATTTTGCATGGCTGCCTATCATGGCGTTATCTAAGTTGGCATTTTTTATAACCGAATTGGTTTGTACCAAACTGTTTTTTATTGTACTATTCTCAACTTTAGTATTGTTACCCAAAGAAACATTAGGACCTACCGTAGCATTTGTAAGCACTACACCCTCGCCAATGTAACATGGCTGAATGATCATACTGTTGTTTGACTCTACAGTATTTGACACCAGGTTTTTTCCATCATCATGCAGGAATCCAAGCATTCTTGAATTGGTTTCTACTGTAACATTTTTATTTCCGCAATCCATCCATTCCTCTACTTTGCCGGGAACAAATTTCATGCCTTTTAATTTCATATTCTCAAGAGCATCGGTCAATTGATATTCTCCGCTTTTCGTTATATTATTATCTAATAAATATTGAAGTTCAGCACGAAGGGTCTCACCACTTTTAAAATAATAGATACCAATGATCGCTAAATCAGATACAAAATGATCGGGTTTTTCAACAAAATCAACAATCTCATTCTTATCGTTAAGTTTCACCACTCCAAATGCACTTGGATCTTCTACCTGTTTTACCCAGATAACACTGTCTGCAGTAGTATCTAACGTAAAATCGGCTCTAAAAAGTGTATCAGCATAGGCCACAACTACAGGCCCGCTCATCGATTCCTTAGCACTCATAATGGCATGAGCAGTACCCAGCGGCTCATCCTGATAGTAAATACTACCTTTAGCTCCCAGTTTTTCTGCAATTGCAATAAGGTCTTTTGGCACCTGAGTTCCAAAATCTTTATGAATAATAAAAGCAATCTCTTCTATATCCTGATTTATTACTCCGGCAATATCTTCAACTAATCGGTGAACTATTGGTTTTCCGGCTATCGGGATTAATGGTTTTGGTACTGTTAATGTATGTGGGCGAAGGCGCGATCCGCGGCCAGCCATAGGCACAATTATCTTCATCTATCAATTTCTCTTAAATACGTTCTCTATTATTTTACTCCTGTACTACCAAAGCCGCCTTCTCCACGAGAAGTCTCGGTAAGTACTTCCACTTCATTCCATTCGGCACGTTCATGCTTTGCAACGATCAGCTGTGCTATACGCTCACCGTTTTCTACGGTAAAAGGCTCATTGGATAAATTTACCAAAATTACCCCTATCTCTCCTCTATAATCGGCATCAATTGTACCAGGGCTGTTAAGCACCGTTACTCCTTTTTTAGCAGCAAGTCCGCTTCTCGGGCGCACCTGAGCCTCATAACCTATTGGCAGTTCAATAAACAACCCTGTTTTAACGATTGCACGTCCAAGTGGAGCTAATACAATCGGCTCCTCAAGGTTTGCCCTAAGATCCATTCCTGCAGAAGCTATTGTTTCATAGTTAGGCAGAGCATGACCCGACCTGTTTATTATATTAATTGTCATTTTCTATTTATTACTTAAATCAAATATCAAAATACTATTGTTAATTACCAAGGCATTCGCCCTAATTATCACTATTTTCTTCTCAAAATTCTTAGTAAAACTTGTTTTTCATTTCGGTAGATAAAAACCGCATAAACAAGAATTGCTGCTACTCCTACATAATAGTTTTGTCTGAAGCCATAAAAATAACCCATTGATAAAATTATTGACAATAAAAGATAACCGCCTATCTTTTTAGTGTCGTATGGAATAGGGTAATATTTATTTCCAAAATAGTAAGATATAATCATCATACTGGAATAAGCCGCAAGTGTTGCAATGGCAGAACCCATATAACTCCATATAGGTATTAAAGTAACATTTAATACTATTGTTACAATTGCTCCAACGATAGAAATATAAGCACCAATTTTAGTTTTATCGGATAACTTATACCACACTGACAGATTGTGATAAATTCCCAAAAAGAAATTTGCAAGAATAACCAAGGGAACAACCTTCATACCTTCCCAATAAGATTCTCTCCTTATCATAAGTTCTTTCAGCAAATCAGAAAACACTACAACGCCAAGCAAAATTATTGATCCAAAAATTACAAAATACTTTGTTATAGTTGCATACGTTTGTGGAGCTGATTCATTTTTTGAATGACTAAAGAAAAAAGGCTCTATACCCAGCCTGAATGCTGTTGCAAACAATGTCATGAATACGGCAAGCTTGTAACATCCTGAATAAATGCCTACTTCAGCTTTTGCGATATTTGCTGGAAGCAGCTTCTCTAAAAATATCCTGTCGAAGGTTTCATTAACAACAAAAGCCATACCCGCAATTAAAACAGGGATACTGTAACGCATCATTCTTTTCCACAATTCCATATCAAAATGCCAGTTCATTTTAAAATAATGAGGCAGTAAAACTATAAGCGTAAGCAAGCTTGCTATAACATTAGATATAAAAATGTATCCTATTTCAAAGTTTTTAACAAAGATTGTTCCCCAAAAACTGTCGGGGTAAGAAAGTGCAAGTTTAGGTAAGTAAATCAGTAAAAACACATTAAGCAGCAAATTCACTCCTACATTACCAATTTTGATCATTGAATAAAACATAGGTCTTCCCTGTGCCCTCAATTTAGAGAAAGGAATAATAACCAAAGCATCAAGAACCAATATCCAAATAGTATAGGTTATGTACTCAACATCTATACCTGATACTTTTGCCAGAAAATTTCTAAATAAAAGTGCACTTAACAAAAATAATAGTGATGACCAAAAAACAGAAACAGTAGATGTGTTTAAAACCGTTTGCTTATTATCGCTATTGTAAAACCTAAAAAAGGCTGTTTCCATACCATATGCAAGTACAACATTAAAAAATGCCATCCAGGCAAAAACAAGAGACATTTCTCCATACTTGTCTTCCGGGAGTATATCAGTATACAGCGGGGTTAGAAGAAAACTAAATATTCTGGGTACCACTGTGGCCAACCCATAAATAGCTGTTTGCTTAAAAAGATTTTTATATAAACTCAAGGATTCTAGGTTGTTTGTTAAACAAAAATAGCTATATAATTTACAGGAATAAAATATTACCAAATAAATAACTTTTACAAATTCTCATTCTACTATTTATCTCACATAATATCTTTAAAACCGAATGCCGTAAATAAAAAAAGTCCCGCTATTAGCGGGACTTTTATATATAAAATATGCTTTATTCTAGTTATTTAAAGCCTCTGCACCACCTACGATCTCAAGGATCTCGTTAGTAATAGATGCCTGACGGGCTTTATTGTAAGTAAGCTTAAGTTGATTTCTAAGCTCTGTAGCATTATCAGTTGCTTTGTGCATCGCTGTCATACGCGCACCGTGCTCTGAAGCAAAAGAATCACGTACAGATTTATACAATTGTGTTTTTAAAGACAATGGTATAAGGCTAAGTACAATTTCTTCTTTAGCAGGCTCAAAGATATAATCAGTAGCAGCATCGTTATCTTTAGTTGTCGCTAAAGGAACAAGCGGCAGGAACTGCTCTGTTAATACTAACTGAGTAGCGGCATTTTTAAAGTGATTGTATACCACCTCAATTTTGTCATACTCACCAGCTGCAAACTTATCCATAAGCGACTGTGCAATAACAGCTACGTTCTCGAAAGAAAGGCTGTCAAAAACACTGCTTTGGTTGTCTATAACAGTACTGGTTTTTTTAAGTACATCAGCACCTTTTTTACCAATTGCTAAAACATCAACTTGTTTACCTGCGTAAGTTTGCTGAATGTTTTTAACCTGCTTAATAATGTTAGCATTAAAAGCACCACACAAACCCCTGTTTGATGTAATGGCAACAACAAGTACTTTATTTACCGGGCGCTGCTCGGCAAATACTCCTCCATTGTCGCTGTCAAGGGTAGCGCTAAGATTTTGCAATAACTCTGTCAGCTTTTCAGAATAAGGCCTCATGGCCGTAATAGCATCCTGTGCTTTTTTAAGCTTGGCTGCAGATACCATTTTCATCGCACTTGTAATTTGCATTGTGGATGAAACGGAAGCAATCCTGTTACGTATTTCCTTTAAGTTTGCCATTTGTATATAGTATTGAGTATTGAGAAGTGAGTATAGAGGTTATCTGCCTCACATCTCAATACTAAAATCTAAAATCTGATTAATATTTTGCCGAAATCTCTGCTGCTGCTTTTTCAAGAACGTCAGTGATCTCATCTGTAAATTTACCTGCTTTTAAAGCGTCAAGCGTTGGCCTGTTCTTTGCATTAAGGTATTCAATAAAGTCTTTTTCAAATTCCTTGATCTTGTTTACAGGAACTTTTCTTAGTAAGTTTTTAGAACCTACATAGATAATAGCTACCTGATCTTCTACAGTATAAGGATCGTTAACCGCCTGTTTAAGGATCTCAACGTTTCTTCTACCTTTTTCGATTACGTTTAATGTAACCGCATCAAGATCTGAACCGAATTTAGCAAATGCTTCAAGTTCACGGAACTGTGCCTGGTCTAACTTAAGAGTACCTGCAACTTTTTTCATTGACTTGATTTGTGCATTACCTCCTACACGAGATACAGAGATACCAACGTTAATTGCCGGACGTACACCCGCGTTGAATAAATCTGACTCAAGGAATATCTGACCATCAGTAATCGAAATTACGTTTGTTGGGATATATGCAGAAACGTCACCAGCCTGAGTTTCAATGATTGGAAGAGCTGTAAGCGATCCACCACCTTTAACTATAGGACGAAGAGATTCCGGTAGGTCATTCATGTCTTTTGCGATGTTATCATCTGCAATAACTTTTGCAGCACGCTCAAGAAGTCTTGAGTGTAGGTAGAAAACGTCACCTGGGTAAGCTTCACGTCCTGGTGGTCTTCTTAAAAGAAGAGATACCTCACGGTAAGCAACGGCCTGCTTAGATAAATCATCATAGATGATAAGTGCAGGACGACCTGTATCACGGAAATACTCACCAATTGCAGCACCTGCAAATGGAGCGTATACCTGCATTGGAGCAGGGTCAGAAGCATTAGCAGCAACGATAACTGTATAAGCCATTGCGCCTTTTTCTTCTAATGTTTTTGCGATACCTGCAACAGTTGAAGCTTTTTGCCCAATTGCTACATATATACAGAATACTGGTTTACCAGCATCATAAAATTCTTTCTGGTTAAGAATGGTGTCAATACAAACGGTAGTTTTACCTGTTTGACGGTCACCAATAACAAGCTCACGCTGTCCACGACCTACAGGGATCATAGCATCTACTGCTTTAATACCAGTTTGTAATGGCTCTGTTACCGGCTGACGGAAGATAACTCCAGGAGCTTTACGCTCAAGTGGCATCTCATAAAGATCTCCAGTAATTGGACCTTTACCATCTATTGGGTTACCAAGGGTGTCTACCACACGGCCTACAATTCCTTCACCTGTTTTTAGTGAAGCGATACGCTGTGTTCTTTTCACGTTAGAACCTTCCCTGATCCCAGTTGAAGGACCAAGCAATACTACGCCCACATTGTCTTCTTCAAGGTTCAAAACAATAGCTTCTAACCCGTTGTCGAACTGTACCAACTCACCATATTGAGCGTTGGATAGTCCGTAAACACGGGCAATACCATCTCCTACGTTAAGAACTGTTCCCACTTCTTCTAACGTAGCACCCGATTCAAAACCGGACAATTGTTTCTTTAATATTGCTGAAATTTCAGCAGGTTTAATTTCTGCCATCTTACTTTATAGTTTAAACACTGTTAGTGTGGTAAAATACTTAATTACTTAGTTCTCTCTTTAATGTTTGCAATCTGCTTGCTACTGATGCATTGAATTGCTTGTCGCCTATTCTTATGATAAACCCTCCTATGATAGCCGGGTCTACTATATTTTTTATGGTAATCTTCTTATCCGAAAATTCTTTGATCTTATCCAGAACTTTACTTTCAAGTTCTGCAGTAAGTGGTAAAGCGGTAGTTACCGTAGCAACTTCAATTCCGTTAAACGCATCAAACTGAGCATTGTATTGCGTTGCGATCTGCTCTGCAATATCAAATCTTTTATTTTCGCGAAGTAATTGGAATAAGCCTTGAGTAATGTTTTGCGTTCCAGCAAAAACTTCTTTAAGGGCTGATTCTTTAACCTCACCTTTAATTGTAGGATTGCTAATAAAATCACGTAGTTCCTTATTCTCTTTTATAGTCGAAGCTATAAGGATCATGTCTTCACTAACCTGTCCTGCAGTTCCTGAAGCCTGCGCCATTTCCAGGATTGCTTTTGCATATCGTATTGCAGCTCTTGAACCTGTCATATAGCGATTAGTTTAATTTAACGTCTCCTAACAATTTCTCAACCAATGCAGTTTGAGCTCCTTTGTCAGAAAGTTCGTTTTTAAGTAATTTCTCAGCAATCTCAAGTGATAAGCCTGCAACCTGATTTTTAAGTTCAGCCATAGCAGCGTTTTTCTCACTGTTAATGGTAGCCTTAGCCTGCTCGATCATTTTATCACCTTGCTCTGTAGCTAAAGCTTTAGCATCAGCGATCATTTTTTCTTTGATTTCTCTTGCCTCTTTAATCATAGCATCTCTTTCAAGTCTTGCTTCCTGAAGAATTCTTTGATTATCTGCCTGAAGATTGTGCATTTCTTTACGAGCAGCTTCAGCCGAAGCTAATGCATTTGCAATACCTTCTTCTCTAGCAGCAATAGAAGTCATAATTGGTTTCCATGCAAACTTAACAAGCAGCAATATAAGTACTACAAGTATTACAGCCTGCCAAAAGAATAAACCTAATGAAAAATCGTTTACTAACTTATCCATCTTTTATAGATTATATGTTTGATTTAATTTTTTTTAAGTAAAACAACACCTGTAACCAACCGTTACAGGTATTGTTTTAAATTCTCGCTTTATGATTTTCCAAGGATAATAGCAGCAAATGCTAGACCTTCTAATAAAGCAGCGATGATGATCATCGCAGTCTGGATTTTTCCAGCAGCTTCTGGCTGACGAGCAATAGCGTCCATTGCAGAACCACCGATTTTACCTAAACCTAGACCAGCACCGATTACTACTAAACCAGCACCGATTAAATTAAGAGTTCCTTCCATGAGTGTATATAAATAAAAATTAAACTTCTAAAATTATATGATTATAGGCTCTTCATCATGATGACCATCATGATCTCCTTCATGATGATGATCCTGAACCGCCATACCTATAAATAGTGACGATAACATTGTAAAGATAAACGCCTGTAAGAACGCTACCAGTAATTCAATAACAGCGATAAACAAAGTAAGACCTATTGATATTGGCATATCTGCTGCAAGGTTTTTACCTACAAACATCATAGCAATCAAACTCATCATTACTACGTGACCTGCAGTAATATTTGCAAATAAACGTATTAATAGAGCAAACGGCTTAGTTAATGTACCTAATATCTCTATTGGCATTAATACTATCTTCATAGCAACTGGTACATCTGGCATCCAGAAAATGTGTTTCCAGTAATTTTTGTTAGCACTAAACTGCGTAATTAAATATGTAAACAAAGCAAGACATACCGTCACAGATATGTTACCTGTTACATTCGTTCCCAGTGGAGTTAACCCTAAAAGGTTTAATATCCATATAAAGAAAAACACAGTAAGTAAAAAGCCCATATATTTTCTATACTTGTCTTTACCAATGTTTGGTATAGCAACTTCTTCTCTTATAAATATTATAAGCGGTTCAAGCACTCTTCCAAATCCAGTTGGGATAGGACCTTTTTTGTATGACTTAGCCAATCCAACAAACATGAAGAACATTAAAGCCGAAACTAACAACATTGTAACAACATTTTTAGTGATTGACATATCAAAGGGCTTCTCTGCAGTTGGGTGATGATGCGCATCTAACTTAAGATCTCCAGACGCATCTGTTTTGTATATTTTACCATGGTGAAGCTTATAGTAACTACCATCAACTTCTGCAACTTTTTCACCGTGTTCAAATTTTGAAGCAGAGAAAACTTTTAAACCGCCATCTACTAAGATAACCGGAAGTGGGAATCCATAATGTTTACCTTCTGCCTCATCAGAGAAGAAAATAAATTCATGACTATCCTGAAGGTGATGCTGAATATAAGCATCAATAGCGTCTTTTTTACTAGCAGGAGCATGCTCTTCAGCGTGACCAGCCACTTCTGTATGAATAGCCACAGGGGCATGTTCGGGTTGAACCTTTACTGTATCGTTTGCAAAATTTGCAAAAGTGATAAAAGGAACTACAGCAAAAAGAGCTGTTAATGTATTTTTGACTATTTTTCCGTGAAACACCATCTTGTTAAATATCTTAATTTTACGGTCCTAAAATTTTGTGCAAAGGTACATTTTAAATTAATATTTCAAATGACCTACTAACTTTTTTTTCGTGTATTTTTCAATTCTGTTGCCGTTTACTACTTATTATTTAATAAACGTGCTGTATAATAGGCCTCAATTGCTAAAAACAAAATAAAAATCGCAAAGAAATTCACTTTTTCAGTAGGATTGTCTTTTGCCACTTCCAGAATCGGACGCACTAAAACATAGCTTAAAGCCATCTTTACGGCGGTAAGAAGTAAAAATGCATAGCCCATCTGTTCTTTGTTTTTCTTGCTTATTCTTATAAGAACATAAAGAATAACCTCCGAAAACAATACAAAAAACAAGTAAACCATCGGTAGTGGATATACAAAAGAATCATCGGCTGTACTAAGAGCCGGAATTTTGTAAATAAGAATATTTACAACTAAACACACCACACCAATAAGAGCCGTCCTGATAAAGATGCCCATGTAACTTTTTTCCATTATTATTTATTAAGTTGATTTACCTGCCTAATCACATTATACAATGCGATAAATACCCCAAGTAGCGTAAAAATTATACGATTGGTGTTTTTTATGTTCCCATACTCTTCATCAATCCAACTGCCAAG
This sequence comes from Flavobacterium cerinum, assembly GCF_004028155.1. GTDB lineage: Bacteria > Bacteroidota > Bacteroidia > Flavobacteriales > Flavobacteriaceae > Flavobacterium > Flavobacterium cerinum. The sequence continues at coordinate 101,886 of NZ_SBII01000007.1, forward strand.
CCATGAAAATAAAAAGATAACGATACCCATTTGCAAAGGTATGTTTATAAGTGCTATCCACTTATTACGTTTCTTTTTATCCTGGTTGCTGTTCATTCGGTTTTATGGATTGCTTTACAGGAGTTCTCATTATACAGGAAGCACTGAATTCTGCACCCGGCTCTACCGATAGTTTACCGGTAATAACCTCTCCTTTTATATGCGCTTTAGATTTTACATTGAGCATTTCGGCCACTTCTATCTTGCCGTTAAATTTCCCTTCTATATCAGCATTTTTACATTTAATATCACCGGTAACACTCCCCGCAGGACCTATTACAATTTTACCTTTGGAGGTAAAATTACCGGTTAGCTCTCCATCCAGACGAAAATCGGCCTGAGATACAATGTCGCCATTTATAGTTGTTCCTTCTACAATTCTGTTGGTCTTGCCAAGCAGATCGGTATACGACTTCTGTGGTTTTTCAAACATGCCCTTATTCTATCGCTAAAAATTCGGTGAAATTCTTTTTAATCTGTACAACCTTGTAATCTTCACTCGATATAATTACAGGTGTTTCGGTTATCTTGTATGTCTTGTAATCTTTTAGTACTGAAACTGCATCTTCTGCTGCCAGTTTACTAATTAAGCCATGTATTACAAGCATATTTTCTTTTAGCGTATAAATGTCGTTGGATAACGTAATACTGTTATTAAGTCCGTCTTTTATAAACTTCTGGATTTTTTCTGTAAGCGGTTTAATCTTAGGATCATCTGCACTATCAAACTTAAATACTATTTTCCAGCTTGCAGTAGGCTGCCCAAAAGCAAGTTTTTCTAAACTAGGAATGTCTGTTTTCAAGATCAATTCTGCTTCTTTACCCTCTTCACTATTTGGGTAATTAAGCGCTACAAAGTTAAGCCCTTTTTTATATTCTTCTATACCAAAAAGCCTTGCTGAAATTTTTGTTTTAAGTAGCTCAAACTTAGAAACAATGCTTTCGCCGGTGTAGGTATCAATATCTTCATCTACCTGAACATATACTTCACGGATCTGTCCGCTTTCATATTTTTTAAATAATGCTGCATAAGCCGCGTCCGGTGTTTGGGCTTTCGCATCCTTAGATGTAGGATTTCTGATAATCTCTGCATATCTGCTGTCAGGATATTGAGACAATATCTGCTGCTTGTATTTATCTGCTTTAGACGGATCTATGATCTCATATATTTTATACAGATTGTATTTAGATGGCAGTACCAATCTTTCCTCCGGATTATTTTGCAACAATCTTTCAAGTTTATCTGCAGCCAGCTGGTACTCTTTAAATTTATCTTTATAAATACTTCCTAACTGGTAGTACGCAAAGTTTCTTTCTTTAGTAAGACTGTCTATTACTACTTTTGATGTAGGTAATTGCTTTAAATAAAAATCGGCAGTATATCTTGGATCGGCAGATTTCTCTTCTTTTGGTTTTGAAGTTCCGTCTTTACCAGCAACTGCGTTATCACCATCTTGCTGAGTATCTTCCTCACGTGCTTTATTTTTTTGTTCTGATGACCATCTCCAGTTTTCTGAAAGTGCTCTGCCTCCCCAGCGTTTTTTGAATTCTAACTTACCATACGATACCGTTGATGGTGTGTAGAAATAAAACTTTCCTCCTGCTCCCGGCATACCGCCTGTAGCACCACCCGGAACCTGATTTGCATTATTAGCACTATTATCAAAAGGAACCTTCGACACTGATTTAGCACTTGCCAAACCGGCTTTATCTTGTAATTGTGTATTTCCTACAGCCATCATACTAAGAGGATTCTCTGTACCGCTGCTACCCGAATTTGCTAAATTTTCCTGTCTTATTGCTTCTGCTTCAAGACGTTTTCTTTCGCGTTCTTCCTGCTCTTTAAGTTTTATTATGTAGTCTTCAAAAAAAGCTGTTCTCCCTGCTTCATCTAAAGAAACTATATGTAGAATACTATCATTAGTTTGAGCGATCGCTTCATATTTAATAACATCAACCAGATTATCTCTTTTCTTCTTAATGTTTTTAAATTCTCTCGATCTCTTATCTAAAAATACCATCGTACTATCATAGTAAGTTCCCGCAACAGGATACTTCGCATTTTTAAAATTAATTTCTGCGATATTTCTATGATTGGACGCTGTTAGGTAACGGTCTTTAGAATTACTGCGTAATGACTTATTGTAATAGGTTACAGCTTGTTTTTTATCATTCTGTTTATCATAAAACAATCCAACCTGATGGTTTATAATATCAAGGTATGGCCTGTTCTCTCTGTCTTTAAGTAATTTCCTATAATTTTCCATAAAGGCAAGAGTATCACCGCCGGCATGATTAAACTGGCCAGCCTGCATAGCATGTGCCTGTATAACATAACGCCTAGGAGATTTTCGCTTCATGTCTATAACCCTTTGGTATTCTACAAAAGCACTGTCCGGCTGTTTTAGCTTACTGTATAACTGCCCCAGTATAAAATGATATCTTGCTTTTTGCTCGTTATCTCTGGTAAATTTAGCCGCTTCTCTAAGCAGGTAAACAACACTATCGTTTACTTCTGTCTTTAAGTAAGCTTCTGCAAGTATAGCATTCGCATCTGCATACGTTTGCTCTTTCATTACGTCTTTTTTCTCCTTGATAAGGTTTCTAAGATTTTTAATAGCTATACCTTCATTGTCCAAACGGATGTTTGTTTTTTCTCTCCAAATTTTAGCATCATCGATCTTGTCGCTGCCCGGATATTTTAAAAGAATATAATTAAAAGCTTCCAATGCAGGTATAAAACGATTTTCGTAATATCTTGATTTACCTAAAAGTAAATGCGCCTCATCAATCTGTGGATTTCTTTCTGTACTGCCTATGTACATGGAATGTTTCTGGATCGCTTTTGTAGCTTTCTCCTCAGCCCTTGTGAAATTTGCATTTTTACCTGGAGCTGCTGCCGGCGGAGGAGTACTGCCTTTACCGGAATCTTTACTGTCTTTTGCGCCTGCCTTTACAGGGATTTTAAAATCAGAATCGGCACCCAATTCTTTTACTTCAATGGGCTGCATCCTTTCTACAGGGAGTATTGTCCAGAAATCATCCTGATAAGTTCCTGTGAGCTCAACAAGCCCTGCGTCTAAAGCAACGTTACCGTTGTACAAGACATTGTACTCGGTATTGACCGCGTGGAAGTTTCTATTAACGAAAGAATCTTTCTTTGTAGAGCAGGCTACAACAAAACCTGCAACGCCAAAAAGAAGAATATATTTATAGGTACTGGTTTTCAATGTGAAAGCTTTTTTATCCTTAACTTTTAAAATCACTTTTTAGTATATAAAGAGGGTAAAAATACGGTTCTTTTCGTTAAGTGGAATCTTTTTTGCCAAAAAAAATCCCCCGATGCTGTCGGGGGATTTATATTACTATACTGCAAAGAATTCTTCGAGTTCCTTAAGTGTTTCTGATGATGTTTTAATATCTTTTACAATCTCACCCTTATGCATGGCTACTATTCTGTTACTTACTTCTATCGTATGAGCTAAATCGTGGCTTGAAACCAATATGGTTACATTCTTATCATCTGCCAGATCCTTAATGATTTTTTTTAGCCTGAACTGAGTTGTAGGGTCTAGGTTTGCAAAAGGCTCATCCAGTATAATTACTTTAGGATTGCCTATTAACGTTGCTATAATACCTACTTTCTTTTGATTTCCTTTAGACAGATCTCTCAGGTATTTTTTCTTATTAAGTATCTCACCGTTAAAAAAGTCTTCATGCTTTAAAAGCAATGCATCTACATCTGCTTTATTCTGACCTCTTAATTCACCAATAAAATAAAAATATTCTTCAGGCGTAAGATAGCTTATCAAAAAGCTTTCATCGAGAAAGGCTGCTGTAAATGGTTTCCATCCTTCGCTCTTATTAACCTGTATGTTGTTTGTTGTTATATGTCCGGCTGATGGTTCAATAAGATCCAGTAATAAACTAAAAAATGTTGTTTTACCGGCTCCATTGTTGCCCACTAATCCAAAGCTTTCGCCTTGAGGAATTTCCAGATTACCTATGTTTAATACGGTTACTCCGTTATATGTTTTTCTAAGATTACTTACCTTTATCATAATAATGTAGATATTTAATTTTTTTGTTTGTAGGCCGCTAGGGTCTTATATTTTTCTGTTTTATAAACTTTTTCGATCATCGAGAATACTTTGTTCCTAAAAGCAAAGCCTAATATTCCGGCACCTGCCACAAAACCATAACCGGCCATTGGGCTTATAAGGTTACCCAGCAAAAACAACACTATTGGCAATACTAATTTAGGCAGCGTAAGTAAAAGTCCCTGTATATTAAAGGCTTTCTTATCTCCAAAAGCCTGTTTACTGCTTGCAAGATCTATAGGTGTTTTAATATATGCCCCTCCTAAAAGTACCAGGTGAGAGTTAAAACCTATATTATAAACGGCTCCCGCCAAAATAATTAAGTAAGTATCCAGTCCAAAATACAAATAGAATGAAGCTAACAATGCAGATATTGCCGTACCAATAACAACTAACCACCACTTTGCAGATATATATTCTCGGTATTGTATGTTCTGGCTCATCATTAATGAATAATATGCACTATCCCAGCTTGGTACAAACTGACCAAAAGTGAACATGAAGCCGCCTGTTACAAATATAGCTGCAAATATTTTCATGTAAGAATTGTCATACATTTCTATGCTTCCGGTCATAAAAAGCAGTCCGTAAAAAAGGAACATGACACTCATAAATATTGTCATCTTAGAACGTTTGTTTCTTCTGATAAGCTTAATGTCATTTTTAAGAAATGTCCCTAGTGTTCCAAATTTGTTAAGCCATGTATAATCCTGAGTTTCGGCAATTTCATTCTTACCTTTAAGACCGGTGTCCAAATACAGATTTTTATAAAAAAACTGATAGCTTACATACCATAATCCCGCCAGTAATGCAATTGGAATTATAAACATATAATAAGTAGTATATAAACCGTAGTAGAATACCGATGTGTAATTTGTAATATCAAACAAATTATAATATTGCGAAATTCCCATCCCTGCCAGCAGTACTATCAGCACTACAAACATCCAGTCTTTACTGTTCATTAGTACACAAAGGAAATTGTTGCAATAAATAAGTGCCATCATACCCAAATGCCACAATATCACTGTGACTGGATTATAGTCATTAATGAGCAGCATAATAGAAAATGGAATAAAGAAAAAGGCATGTAGTATATTAAAAAATGAAAGGGCCGTTTTACCCAATGCAAAATTTACGATCATGCTCCTTTTAATAGGAAGTGTGAGCAATGGCCTTATATTGATGACCGGTATTTTTTGGAGAAACAATCGCATAAGCAAATCGAACACCATATAATAAAGTGCATATTTGCTTACCACCACCAGTGGATCCTGGGCCATGTTTTCTTTTATAATATAAAAGCTGCCAAAGCCTAAGGCAAGAAATAAAGCTCCAAAATATACAGCCCCAATAATCATGAAAATTTTCATGACTACATTGGCACCAAAGGAAGAAGCCCTTGTGAATGATTTCCATTCGAGACGAATAAATTTCCAGAACATAATATAAAGTGTAATTGGTTTAGTAGTTAGTACGACACAATCTACAAACGTTACACTCTTTTTCCTAAAATTTTAAATTATATTCAGGGTAAGTTGCCATAAGGTGTTCTTCGGCCTTAGAGGGTATTATATAAAGTATGGTGTATTGGTATAATGCAAAAGCAACTAATACGATAGACATAAGCCACATTACTATCGTATTAGGCACTACATCTGTTAATCTAAAAAATATTTGAGCGGGTACATTTAGAAGCATTATCATACCGCCGCATCTTGTTATAATTTCTTCGAGCAGCCATTTCTTTCCGGTTTGCTTTATTTTTTGCTTATGCTTCACCCACATCGTTACAAGCCTATAAATGCTTATAAGTACAATTGCGCCTAAGATTAAAGAATAAGCAATGATGTTAAAGCTCAGTATCTTGTAAACTATTAAGATAAATAGTATTGTTAGTATAATGCGTGGCAGTTTAAAGAACTCTTTAAAATAGCCCCACATTAATTTCTGGTATTTTTTAGTAAGTACTGCCTGTCTTTGTTCCACAATGCCCATAAATCCAAATATTCCAAACTTTTTAAATTCCTGTTCTTTGGCTTTGGCAAAATCAAGGGTGGGATATGTAATCCAGCTTTCTTCTATAGCATTAGCCAGATGGTCTGCAAGTTCGGTCTGCAAATCATAGTATTCTACAAAATGTTTACGGGTAAAAGTGAACAACTCTTCCATTTGTTCTTCAGAAACTTTCTTCGCCATGTTATTCCAATTTATATTTTCTACGAACACTTGCTATAGTTATAAACAATGCTAAAATAATACTGCTGTAAAATGTTATAAATACAAGCCTTATCACTTTACTTTCAATTGATTCTTCAATATTGAAAAGAATTGGTATAAACCAACCTATAACCAACAGTTTATCTACAACAGAATACCTGTTCTTTTTTACCACCCAAAAATAAACCCACGAAACATAGAAACTAACACATACAGCCAGATGGCTCATAAAGAAATAACCATATACCTGATCATAACCAAATTGATTTGCCATTGCAAATACAAAAAAAGCAAAAACAGCAATGGAGATAAGAAATTTAGGATTCGTATAATTATCCCAAAAAGATTTACATGCTCTTGACAAGGCTCCCGATTTAAACTTTTTATTACTGGCAAGCAGTTCTCTTTTATGAGAAGCCATGTACCCAAAAAAGTTTTGTTGAAAAGTACCTTCCATTGCTTCCAGTGCTGTAGCCACATGATCGGTCATTTCATAACGAATATCTATATAATACACCCCTGCATTATAAAGGTAGTCGTCTACAAACTGTATTTGTGCCGGAGATAACTTAGCCATTATAACGAAGTTTATATTGTGCATTTAACTGTCGCACAGTAACAACCATAATCACCGAAACCCATATTACCACCGTATAATAAAGCAGTACCAAATTATCACTGGCTATTTCCCTTTGCCAACTCATCATAAAAATACTTGGGTAAACAGTAATTACATTTACGAAACTAAGACCATGAGTAAAAGAATTAGAGTCTTTTCTCTTTATTAAATTATAAATACCGGAAAAAGATGCCGCACAAACTATTACAGTGATAGCAATAAACAATATCCTTGTAACCGATTCCCTTTCCATAAAAAGGCTTAGTAGAAAAGCATTTAGATAGAGCAGAAAAAACAAGGCCAAAAACCTTATAGTAAACATATTATACAATAGTTTTTTATAAGCATTGACCATTGAAATAAACATAAACTTTTTGTTTATTTTTTGAAGCTCTTTTTTATGGGTAATAATATACCCTTTAAGATTATGCTCAAAAGGGCGGTCTTTTTTGTCACTTTCAAGTGCTGTTGCGATATGATCCGTCATTTCATACCGGATATCAATGTAGCTTACCCCTATTTTTTTAAGGGCTTGGTCTATCAACTGGATCTGATTTGTTGTTATCATACTTAAAATTGTAAATCAGGATTTTGTTTTGGAGTCACAAGGTTTTGCATGTTCCTTATAAATTCTTCAAGTTCCGCAAGACGGTTCACTGTTTCCTTTTGTCCGCTCTCTGTTAGCTTATAATATTTGCGCAGCCTGTTATCTACCTTCTCTACCTCTACATCTAAAAGTCCCTCAGCCTCAAGCTTATGCAATGCTGGATATAGAGCCCCCTCGGTAATATTAAGTTCACCTGCGGTTATCAGTTTCACCTTTTGGGTAATTTCATAGCCATACATCCTGCCATTCTCTTCCAGCAGTTTCATGATAATCGTGTTAAGGCTGCCCTTATACAATTGTGAATTTTTCATATACCAAATGTATACATAATTTTCTTATGCATATACGTTTTATGTATTATTTTACGTTCAGGAATTTTATTTACCTGTATGGAATGTTTATTTTTGCAGGAAATAAAATTACATGTCAACATTTCATTCACTTAAAATAAAAGATATCAGAAGAGAAACGCCACAGGCAGTTTCCATAGCTTTTGATATCCCGGAACACCTGCGTGAAGATTATAACTTTGTTGCAGGCCAATATATTAACCTAAAAACAGAGTTTGAAGGTCAGGAAATAAGAAAAGCATATTCTATCTGCTCTGCACCGGGAAAAAATGAACTTCGCGTAGCAATTAAGGCGGTAAAAAACGGAGGCTTTTCTGTGTTTGCAAACGAAGGTCTTGCCGTAGGCGATACTATGGAAGTAGGAACTCCTGAAGGAAAATTTACTTTTGAACCAAAACCGGACCGTCAAAGAAACTATGCCGCTTTTGCAGCAGGCAGCGGTATTACACCAGTAATGTCTATTATACAATCTGTTTTACAAGGTGAGCCGGAAAGTACTTTTGTGCTGGTTTATGGTAATAAATCGCCCGAAGACACAATTTTTCATCAATTATTGCATGATTTACAGCTAGAATTCGTAGGCCGTTTCTTTGCACATTTTGTATACAGCCAGGCAAAATCTGAAGATTCTATCTTTGGACGTATCGAGCGTTCTACTGTAAACTTTGTAATCAAGAACAAACACAAGGAAAAAGAATTCGAAAAATTCTACCTGTGTGGCCCTGAGGAAATGATCCTTACCGTAAACGATGTGCTTAAAGAGCATAACATTCCGGAAAAGAACATTAAGTTCGAATTGTTCTCTACTCCTATTGCTGAAAAAAAGATCGAAGAAAACCTTGACGGGCAAACTAAGATCACAGTTCTTGTAGACGATGATGAAGTTACCTTCTTAATGTCGCAGCAAATGACTATCCTTGATGCTGCCCTTAAACAAGGTGTAGATGCTCCATACTCATGCCAGGGTGGTATTTGCAGCAGTTGTATGGCACGTATAACTAACGGTACAGCAGTTATGAAGAAAAACGCAATACTTACCGATGGAGAAATTGCCGAAGGACTTATACTTACCTGTCAGGCACACCCTACATCTGCAGAGATCTATGTAGATTATGATGATGTTTAATCTATCTGATATAAATTAAAAAAAGGATGCTTAAAGCATCCTTTTTTATTTATCACTTCTTCTATTTCTACCGAAATGAAGTTATTATTTTTTTAAAACTTCTTCTATCTTTTCAACAACTGTCCTTGAATTTATGCTGCGCATGGCGTCTTCATAACCTTCAACAATTTTGTTACCGTATATAGATGTTGGCAATAACGGATATTGTTCCCTATTTGCTGTAAGTGCATTTTCTGTTGGCTGATTGAAAGGTGAAAAGCCTGCATACGGGTGTGTAGCACCCCAAAGTGTAACCACTTTAATACCCTTCATGGCCGCCATGTGTGCATTACCACTGTCCATACTAAGCATCACATCCAAATGGCTTATAAGATCTAATTCCTGCTGTAACTTTAATTTTCCTGCTGTTACCACAACATTGTCATGACCTTTGGCAAACTGTTCCAGCATCTCGATTTCCTGCTTACCGCCACCAAAAAGCATTAGTCTATAATTGCTGTTTTGAGCTAATAGGTTAATTACTTCCTGCATCAAATCTACCGGATATACTTTACCTGCATGCTGTGCAAAAGGTGCTATACCTATCCATGTTCCTTGTTTTGGCCCGGTTACATTTATAACCTCTGTAGTTAACGGTTTCTTTTCAAGAAAAACCGGCACAGTAAGATCTACAGGAAAACCTAGTTTACCCAGCGTTTGTACGTGCCTTTGTGTAATAGGCATGAGCTGTTTAAAAATCTTATCCTCGGCACGGGTTAATGCTTTTTTTTCTTCGCGAGCCTTATCTGTAGCTGCTGTTGGCTTACCCGATAACGAAAAAAATGTGGTAACTACTTTAGACCGTAGTACATTATGCAAATCGGCTACAGCATCAATATGGTATGCTTTCAGATCTCTATAAAGTCTTAACAGTCCTAAGAAACCTTTATGCCTGCCGTTTACATCGGCACCATAAAAAGTAACTCTTGGAATATCATCAAAAAAAGGCTTGAAAAAAGGACGCGACAATACCGTTACTTTTACTTCGGGGTATTGCAAAACTAAGGCTCTCAATAATGGGACTGTCATGGCGACATCTCCCATTGCCGAAAGCCTTATGATCAATATATTTTTTATTCCTGACATCGATCAGGTGGTTATTTTTTGTTTTGGTACAAAACAGGATTTAGTTCTTCGTCGTTGTACATTTTCATCTGTTTGTACACTTTCATGAACTTATTTCCACTTTCAATATCTGCAATAAGATCATCTATAGCTGTAGAAAGATCCTTTTTCTGTTCTAAAAGTACATTAAGTTTTTCAGTACATTTTGCTCTATGATCCGGAGTAGCATCCTCACGGGTTGCCTCTTCGTTCATATGATAAATTTTAAGTGCAAGTATTGATAACCTGTCTAATGCCCAAGCCGGACTTTCAGAGTTTATCTTAGCACCATCTTTTACTTTTACATCTTTGCATAACTGTAAAAAGTAGCTGTCTATGTACTCCACCATATCTGTACGCACCTGGTTAGAAGCATCAATTCTTCTTTTAAGCGTTAAAGCCTCTACCGGGTCAATTTGAGGATTACGGATAATGTCTTCCAGATGCCATTGTACGGTATCTATCCAGTTTTTTGCATATAGCAGGTGCTCAATCTTATCTTTTGGGAACGGATTGTTAATTGGCTGGTCTACATTATCAAACTGGTGATAATCGTTTATGCTCTGCTCAAATATTGGGAAAGCGATCTTAGAAAACATAGTCTTAATTTTATGTTACAAATATAGTTTTAATACTCTTATCCTGCTAACGCAATTCGTTGCAGGCTTATAACTGTGATATAAAGATAAATCCTGCTATTAGTACAATGAGTCCAAGCAGTACTTCTTTAAACCAATTGTTCTCCTGACTTTCAAAATAGTTCGCCCCCATAATGGCGAGCGGTGCAAAAGTGAAAGCTAGAAAACTATTGTTTTTATCTGTCGAAAGCACATAAATAGTTACTCCTATTAAAAACGAGTAAATTATTTTTTTATGCGATGACTGCAGGTTTAATGGTTTATTGGTAATCGAAAAAATATACGGAAAAGCGAATAATGCTGTTATAGATGAAAATATTGCTAATGCTATATTCTGATAAATGTTCTCAAAATAAGTAAAATCAAAACTTACTTCCATTTCTTCCAGTAAATTCTTGAAGAAACCTTCTCCCATCATTAATCCTGCCATTATATACAATACCGAAACTGCAAAAAAAGCAATAAAAGGTATCAGCCAGTTTCTATAATCACGCGATACGTGAAATACAATCGATATAAACACCAGGCCGATATAAAGAATACTCCAAAAATGGAATATTGCCGCTGCAAATATCCAGAAAGAAGCATCGAATATTTTCTCTTTTGGTGTGATTAACGACTGTAATGAGATAAGCCTTCTTAAGGCCAATAACACAAAAAAGTTTGATATAATGATATTTATGTTGGTCAATATCGTAGGAAACAATACCATAAACACCATAAACAAAAACATCGCATAGGTGTTTGCTTTACTCAGCGTATTGCGTCGTGTAATAAAGTTGGTAAGAAACAATGATCCTCCTAAAAGAAAGAGCAATGCTGTTTTTTGACCTACTAATAAGTAACTTTCTGTCCAGCTTGTGTCCTTTAAATTGTACAAAAAGTAACATAAAACAAGAACACAGCTAATTAAAACATAATTTACAGGCCTTGATTTATTAAAAACACTTGCTAACATGTGAATATTTTATACTTTTGTGACTGTAAATATAATACTTGTTGAAATGAAAACATTTTTTGAAGCTATAGGATACCTTTTTACAGATATCCTTTTTATACCTCTTACTTTTTTACGTAACCTAGAATTACAAAATTGGTGGTTAGCAAACTTAATTACCTGGGTGTTTATCCTTATTTGTTGTGGAGCTACAGTTTACTGGTTAAAACAGCTTACAATATTTAAAAACAATCACGAAGACGATCAAGATACTACGGCTCACTCTTTCTTATCTTAAGTCAAAGCCAATATCTTTTCTATAATACATCTTATCAAAATTTAGTTTATCTATATTTTGGTAAGATTTTTTTATGGCTTCATCGAAGTCCTTCCCATAAGACGTTACCGCAATAACACGGCCTCCACTGGTTACAACATTATTATTGCCGTCTAGTTTAGTACCTGCATGAAAAGCAATAGATCCTTCTACAGCATCAAGGCCAGATATAATCATCCCTTTACCGTAATCTTCAGGATATCCTCCGGATACTACCATAATTGTTGCAGCACTGCGCTCATCAATTTCAAGTGTTACTTTGTCCAGCTCCTGGTTTGCAACAGCTGTAAACAATTCTACAAGGTCTGATTTTAACCTTGGTATTACTACCTCTGTTTCAGGGTCTCCCATTCTTACGTTATATTCAATAACAAACGGATCGTCGCCTACTTTTATAATTCCAATAAATACAAAACCTTTGTATTCTATACCACCGCTATTTAAACCTTCAATAGTTGGTTTAACAATGCGTGTTTCTATTTTTTCCATAAATACAGCATCTGCAAAAGGAACCGGCGATACTGCGCCCATACCTCCTGTATTTAATCCTGTATCACCTTCGCCAATACGTTTGTAATCTTTTGCAGTAGGCAGCAGTTTATAACTTTTACCATCTGTAAGCACAAAACAGCTAAGCTCTATACCATCTAAAAACTCTTCGATAACAACTTTAGTACTTGCCTGTCCGAATTTCTCTCCTACAAGCATGTTACGAAGCTCCTGCTGCGCTTCTGCAAGACTTTCAAGTATTAGTACTCCTTTACCTGCAGCAAGCCCGTCAGCCTTTAAAACATACGGAGGTTGTAGTGTCGTTAAAAACTCACATCCCTGTTCTACTGTTTCTTTTGTAAAACTATCATATGCGGCTGTAGGGATATTATTTTTTATAAGGAACTGCTTAGCAAATTCTTTACTGCCTTCCAGCTGTGCACCATTTTTAGACGGCCCTATTACAGGAATATCTTTAAGTGCTTCGTCTTTTTTGAAATAATCATAGATCCCTTTTACCAATGGGTCTTCCGGTCCTACAACTACCATATTGATATCTTCCTGCTGTACAAAAGCTTTTATAGATTCAAAATCCAGTGGATTGATATTTACATTAGATGCAATACCTGCTGTACCGGCATTTCCCGGTGCAACAAATAATTTATCGCAAGATGGGCTTTGCAGCATTTTCCAAGCTAATGCATGTTCTCTTCCTCCTGAACCAAGTAATAAAATTTTCATAGTGCTAAGTATTTCACGCAAATATTAATAGGCCTTCTCGTCGCCCTGAAAAATATTTACAACAGTTTGTATTATTATTTTAATATCAAGTAAAATAGACCAGTTCTCTATGTAGAACACGTCATACTTAATACGATTTATCATGTCTTCATCGGTGCTTATTTCACCTCTAAACCCTCTCACCTGTGCAAGTCCTGTAATACCCGGCCTTACATATAATCGTACCATATATTTCTTAATCCTGCTGCTGTAAAGGTTATTTTGCGACCATAAGTGCGGCCTTGGTCCTACGACCGACATTTCACCCCTAAGTACATTAAGAAACTGCGGCATTTCGTCTATACTTGTTTTTCGAATAAACTTACCAATCCTTGTTACCCTTGGATCATTTTTAACTACAGACTGCTCTGTGGTTTCGTTTAATTGCATCGACCTGAATTTATAGCAAAAAAACTCTTTTTCATTAATTCCGGGTCTGCTCTGTTTAAAGAATACAGGGCCTTTAGACTCCAGTTTTATAAGCAGGGCAAGCAACGGTGTTAACCATGAAAGTAAAAGTATTACAACCAGTGTTGAGAACACGATATCAAATATTCTTTTACTTACCTGAGCTATTGGCTCATGCAATGCCGTTTTGCGCAAAGACAGTACCGGAAAGAACTCATAATAATCTATCTTTAAATTCTTAGAGAATAAATCTTTAGAATCGGGAATAAATTTTATGGTCTTATTGTTAGCATCTGCAAATTCTACAAGGTCTTTAAGCTGCGTATTGTTTATTTCGTTTAGAGAGCAATAGATCTCATCAATCCCGTTCTTCAGCGCAAAATCCATAATATCAGACACTCTGCCTATCACTTCCGGATTTATTTTTTTATCCGAAAAGAATCCAAAGAAACGGTAACCATAATCAGTACGCTTTTCAAACAATTCTTTTAAACGGATAGCTTGTGTGCTATAACCGATAATTATTGCCGTCCTGAAATTACTTCCTGTTGCTACCCTGTAATGTTTTAAATAATAAAACAACACAAACTTAAATATAATAATCGCCGTAAAGGCCATCATTAAATAATAGGCAATTGCCCATCCGCTAAAAACTGTTGTTTTGGCAAAAGGGAAAAAAGCAATAACTACCAATAAGAAAATAACTCCCTGGGTTATTATTTTAGAGACAATTTTTATGGGAGTAGTATACCTGTAAATTTCATAAAACTCTGAAAAATATGATATGATCAACCAACTCGCCAGCTGGTAAATACCAAAATAAAACTGGTTTACGCCTAACTCCCTAAAAAAATAATAAGGCAGAATTGTGATAACCAATATGTCAAACAATATGCTTATTGGCCTTAAATATTTTGAATACCTGCCTTTACCGGATAAAATCATTTTTAATGTATAAAACCTGAAAAATCTTTATGCTCTTCTTTTAATAATTCTTCTTTCGATAACGATCTAAAATAGTCATACGTTATCTTCATACCATCTGCGCGGTTTACTTTTGGCTCCCAGCCCAGCAATTCTTTTGCTTTTGTAATATCCGGCTGCCTTTGTAACGGGTCGTTTATTGGCAGTGGGTGATATACTACTTTTTGATCTGTACCGGTAAGCTTAATGATCTCTTCGGCAAAATCTTTTATAGTAATCTCATCCGGGTTACCAATGTTTACAGGATATGCATAATCAGAATGCAGTAACCTGAATATACCTTCTACCTGATCGTCTACATAACAAAATGAGCGGGTTTGCATACCGTCACCAAAAATGGTAAGATCTTCGCCTCTTAATGCCTGACCTATAAACGCCGGAATAACTCGACCATCGTTTAATCTCATTTTAGGTCCGTAAGTATTAAATATCCTTACTATTCTGGTTTCTACATCGTGAAATGTATGATAAGCCATTGTTATAGATTCCTGAAAACGCTTTGCCTCGTCATACACTCCTCTTGGACCTATGGTATTTACATTTCCATAGTAATCTTCGGTTTGCGGATGTACTAATGGATCTCCATATACTTCAGATGTAGAAGCAATAAGTATCCTTGCTTTTTTTACCCTTGCCAGTCCCAGAAGGTTATGCGTTCCTAATGATCCTACTTTTAAAGTCTGTATAGGAATTTTAAGATAATCTATCGGACTTGCCGGAGAAGCAAAGTGAAGTATATAATCTAACCTGCCCGGTATGTTTACAAATTTTGTAACGTCATGATGGTAAAACTCAAAGTTTTCGAGTTTAAAAAGGTGTTCAATGTTTTTTAAATCACCTGTTATAAGATTGTCCATCCCAATAACAAAGTAACCTTCTTTTATAAACCTGTCACATAAATGCGAGCCTAAAAACCCTGCTGCGCCTGTTATTAATATTCTTTTCATATTTTTTCTTTTTCAGAAATTTTAGGTACTAACGCGTTAAAAAGGCAATAGAACATTGTAAAAAACACAATGCCTCTTTGTCTCCATAAAAATGACTCCGTCAAAAGTAAGGCTATCATAAGAATTGCAAAAGCAATATGAACAAAATCTTTACCTTTAATGGCGTTTTTAAAATTTAATAACAAAAGTACAATTAATAGCAAAAACCCAAAAACACCTAAATCAGCAAAAGTTTCAATGTACTGATTATGAAAATTTTGAGTATTATAACCTTTGTTTAATCCATCTCCTTGATATACACCGTTTTCTATTCCTTTTTCCTGTATTTTCTTTAGTGATGCATTAAGACCGTATCCTGTAAAAATCATAGGGTCTTCTGTTAGCATTTCTTTAAATATCCTTACCTGATATACTCTAAATGCAGTTCCGTTAAAATAATCATTTTCAGAAAATTCAGGTTTGCTCCAGGCATCTTTTATACTAAGGTTATTTATAACGCCTTCATCTGTTTTTTTAACAACCGTTGTTATATTCGGCTCATACTCTACAACTAGTCTTTCTTTTATTTTTCCAAAATATCCCAATACAGCTATTAGGACTACTAATACTGCACCGCTTACCATTTTTGCTTTTTTAGGCATTGGCGAGTAAAACAGCAGATAGATCACTATTAGTAAAACATCTATAATAATTACTGTTTTAGACGACAAAAGGAATATAAATACAAGCAGATAAGCAATTGTAGCAAAATCCCAAAAAGCTTTTCTTTTAACTGCTAAAAAATAAAACAAGGGAATTGAAAATAGTGCCGATAAGTATATCGCATTTACTGCCGGTGTGGCAAGTTCATGGTAAAAAAACACATCAGGATTATTGGTTTCGCTATACCTTATTATAGCCCTGCCTATGTAGTAAAATCCAAAAAGGCACATTCCTACACTATAATTTTTAAGTATAGCGTTAAGTCCCATTTTTATAAAATGCTTGTTAAAGCAAAATGCCAAAGGAATAAATAGCAATGCGGCCTCTTTACCCAAAGCCTTTAATGTCTCTTTAGAATCTATAGACCATACAAGAGATATTGCCATTAAACCATAAAGCAGCAATGGTAAAAGCAATGCAAAATTAAAAGACATGTTGTCTTTTTTTGCAGAAAGTATTGAATACAACACAAAAAGAATAAGGGCAACGCTATTTGTAGCATAACCCAGAGGTAATGTAACAAGTACTGCAGAGATGAAAAAAACCAATGGTTTTTTACCCAGCGACAGCCCTATTTTTTTTAGCATTGCATTCCTCGAAAAATCGTAAGTAGTCCCCATTAATTTTATTCCAGTTAAAATCGTGTGTTATTGCTTCAAAATTATTTTGAATTATTTGCAAATTATCGCTCTTTACTAATGTAGCAAGTAAGTTTGCAACATCTTGTGCATTAGAGAAATAATATGCATTTTCTTTTAAAACACCTTTATTAAAATCATTATTGTGTGCTGCTATAAGTGCGCTGGATGCCATTGCCTCAAGCAACGATGGATTTGTTCCTCCTACAGAGTGACCATGGAAATAAAGCTTAGAATAATATCTAAGATTATTTAAGTGGTCAATATTATAAAGCCCTCCAATAAATCGTATATGCGGGTAGTCTTTGAATTTTTCTTTTAAATAATTTCCATACTTTGTTTCGTGCTTTCCAACAACCAGAATAGGCGTTGCATCATTGCGTAACACTACTCCTTCTAATACCATGTCTATGTTATTTTCCGGCTCAAAGCGTGCCATTACCATAGTATAGTTATCCTTTTCTACATTATATTCTTTAAGAATACTATCATCGGGATTATTAAATGGATGTGCGCCATATGCTATATAAACAGATTCTTTATTATAGCGGTTTTTAAGCGACGATTTAATTCCCAAAGAATCGGCTACAAGATAATCGCTGCTCACAGCTGCAAGTCTCTCGGCAAATTTTAGGAACTGTCTTACAGGGCGCGAATATTTAGAGCGTTTCCACTCCAGTCCGTCCATGTTTGTAATAAGAATAGGTTTTTTAGGAATTAAAAAACACCATACAGAACTGCTGGTATAACCAAGCTGCAGTATAACATCAAAATCGCGTTTCCTTATATCTTTAATACAATTATAATCGTATATAAATTGGCCAAAGGTTCCCATTTTGTATTCGGGATCATGCTGATGAAGAATGTGTACACCTTTAAACGTTTTTTCCTGATAAGGGTGATTATGAGAGTTATATACATAAACATCATGCCCTTTCTCAACACAATAAGCCGAGAAATATTCGGCGAACTGTTCAAAACCGCCATAATAATTGGGTATACCTCTTGTACCTAATATGGCTATTTTCATTGTCATTTTTTTAAGGGTGCAAATATATTGTTTTTAAACCACTTTTTTGATACCTATTAATTTTCGGTAAAAAGAAGCGACATACCCTCTATATATTTATCGAGAGAAAATTCTACGATTGCACGTTCATATCCTTTTTCACCAAACTGTGTCCTCATTTCTTCATTTTCCATAAGTTGAAGAATTGCGTCGGCAAGTTTTTTTTCATTAGATGCTTCAACCAGTATTCCGGTTGCGTCGTTAACAACAATTTCTTTTAACCCTCCTGCATCAGATGCTATAACCGGTTTTTTAGCAAGCATTGCTTCGAGAGCAACAAGCCCAAACGATTCTGCCTCAGTAGAAGGTACTATGGCAATATCTGTAAGCGCCCAAATGCTTTCTAAATCTCTTGTAAAAGCTATTATCTTAACTTTATCTGTAATACCATTATCTGCAATGAACTGTTCTACATCGCCTAAATAATATTCCTGCCCCGGTACCGGAGAACCTACAAATAAAATTTTTAAAGGGCTTTTAGAAAAATATTGAGCATAGGTGTTGAGCAGCCATTTGTGGCCTTTTAATCTGCTAATTCTACCTACAAGGGTAATAATTATATCACTTTCGGTAAAGCCAAGATCTGTTCTTTTTAGCTTTATCTCATTGTTAATCTTATTATCTGCAGGAGCAAGACCATTATGTACTACCACACATTTATTTTCTAATGATGGTATTCTTGTAATTAAATTATTTTTTGTTGCCTCTGAATTACAAACTACAACATCAGAGAATTTTTTAAGTAAACGAGGGAAAATTGCCGCGATAGGTTTGGGATGCACTATTATTTCGTGCACATGCCAAATGTGTTTTATTTTTCGCTTGTGGGCATAGATCATTCCCAGCAAAACGGCTAGCGTATTAGAGTACACAAGATCGAACTTGTGTTCTTTATGCAGTGTGTCTAATTCTTTTATTGATGTTTTTATTTCCCTAAAAAACTGAAGCATGTTTTTTGGGGTGAATATTTTTCTATAAAGCTTAAGTACCGGAGCAACAACAACCTTTATACCCTCCTTTTCCAATTCTGCCTTTAAAGGTCCCGAAAACGGAAGTACAACTACTGATGAAAATTTTGTTTTATCTAATGCAGTCAATAACAACAGCAGGGTTTTATCAGACCCATATAATTCTGCCGATTGATGTATTACCAATATATTTTTCATGAAGTAATTTTATTTTCGGCTCTTACTAAGTTTTCGCGATAACGTATTAAGAATCCAATAATTATAGATTTACTATCTACTGTAAAGTATAATCCCATAAAAACCCAATAAGAAATTATAAGAAAAATACCAGTTCCAACCAGCATATAATTAATATTCTGAATTGTAGGATTATCAGACCTTTTGTTTTTAAACAAGAGCGAAATAGAATATATTAAAATTATAACACCTAAAAGACCCGATTTTAAGAAAATGGTCATAAAACCATTGTGCAAAAAGGGTATATATCGCATAAAGCTTGTTTGCAGCCAAACCTTTTTCTTAAGATCTATTGAAGATCCCATTCCTTCACCCACTAAGACAGCTTTAGGGCCTTTACCAGTTACCTGCCTAACGGTATATATGTTTTCATAGGATCTGTAATTATCATTAAAGTCGTTAGAATTTTCCCGGCTCACGTGGGTTTTAAAAGGTTCTATAGGTGCATTTTTAATTTTAAATAAAAATGCCTCAATACCGCTTGCATGAATATTCGGGTTATAGGAATAGATGATCGAATACCCTACAATCATAAATAAAAATGTAGACGATAATACAATTACAGATCGCCTGTTAATTACAAAATATCCTTTAAGAGCCATGAATAATATACCAAACTGGATGAAATTGGTTCTTGACAAATAGAAAATAGTAGAAAGAGCCAGTATTGTAGATCCAATTATTATTTTTTTTCTGGAAATATTTAATCCTAACTGCCTGTGAAAAAACAAGATTATAACCGAATATACCTCAAAGTCACTAAAGTATCCTGAATTCTCTCTCAGCTGGTGCATATTTTGAATACTCTTTGTACCCAAACTGTAACCTACTAATAACAAATGGACTAATCCCAAAATTATACCTGCATTCGCTAATATAATTAATGGGTTTTTTATATAATCTTTACAAAGCTGGTATCCTATTAAAAGTCCTAATATTGGTTTTACGAGATAAGCTACATCACGCATAAAATCGTAAGGCTTAACATCTTCAAAAGCTCCAACAACTAAGGCTATTACAAATATTGCTGCAAAGCAGGCTATGTATTTTGCTATTGTTAAGGAATATTTATTGCTAATGGTTATTAAAGCTGTGAGCGTCCAAATACCAAAGGTGGCCTCATATATATTGAAGTAAGGAACGGCAACACAGGCTATGAACAATAATTGATATAAAGATTCTTTTTTGAGTACGGTAGCCATTATACTAAAGTTTTTAAAATTTTAGCCGGAACCCCGCCTATTACAGAATGATCAGGAAACACACCATTTACTACAGCACCTGCTGCAACAACACAATGGTTACCTACTTTACTACCGTCTAAAAAAGTAACTTTTGCTCCTACCCATACATCATTACCTATTTGTATCCCTTTTGAGGATACTCCTTGCTCTCTTATCAATTTTGTGGTATCATTAAAATTATGGTTCTCAGAATGGAAACTTACATAAGATCCCATTATTACATCGTCGCCTATCACTATGCCTCCCGCTGCGCCAAATTCGGTAAATTGACCTACAGCAGAATTATTACCCATTTTTAAACCTACTCCATATTTAGATAAATGGCTGGTACAGCTTACAAGAGAATAAGCTCCTATTCTGCTACCGTGGCCAATAGACAGTTTTTCTAAAGCATAGCCATCTATTATTGTGTTCTTTTCGATTGTTACATTGTAACCAAAAATAATATTTTTCTTATTGCTGATAGAACATCCTCTTCCAAGATATACTTTTTTACGCAGCGTTAAAATACCCCTTGTAAGCATCATTATCCTTCTATAGAGCGTTTGCCAAATTAATCCATCCGGAATATTTGCATCTATAGAATAGGTTTTCCCTGATTTATAAAGTAGCTTTTGGAATATGTTTTTTATCATCAAAAAATGGGTATAGCGTTCAAAATTACAACAGTTTTTTTAATTAAGCCCAACCAGCTTTTTTTTAATGACTATAGTATATACTGCTGCAGTTATTATTTCTGTAATTACAAGAGAGGCTAAAACACCATATATTTCAAAAAAATGAAGTAATACAATAAGTGCTGTTAAATTAAACACAACCATTGTCATGGTAAGCCGAATGTATAGTTTTTGATAATTCCATGCCAAAACCAATTGCTTTAATGGTATCGAAATAGCCAAAGTCAGCGGAATAAGCACTCCAAATTGTAATAATCCTACTATTTCATCAGAAGCATTTTTATCAAAATAAGAAACGACAGGTCTGGCCAATAGGTACAGTACAAGCATTGATAAGGTTATAAACAAAAAGTTTGCGCCGTTATATAACTTCCAAAACCTCAACCCTTGTTTTACATTTTTTTCCAACAGATAACATACTCTTGGATACAGGTAGTTAAAAAACAGGAAAATATAGGTTTTAAAAGCCACTACAATTTGTTCTATAATTTTATATTTCCCAGCCATTGCATCGCCGGTAAAAAAACTTATTAGCATTATGGGCGAATACAATTGTAATGACAGGAACAACTGTGAAGAAACCATACTAAAATTGCCTCTCAAAAAGATAACGACCTCATCTTTACTTGTACTGTTAATCGAGATAGTATAGGTTCTAAAAAGCTTTATAAATCCTACAAGATTAGCAATGATCATTCCCATACCCCACCATAAATTCACATAGATGTAGTCTCCCGTGTTTTTTACAGTTAAGAATACTCCGGCAACATAAATAATTTTTGCGCTTATAGTGAGTGCTGTTATCCCTTTGAAATTTTCTATTCCCTGAAAAACCCATGTAGGGTTTATAAACTGACCAATAAGAATAGGCAGTCCTAAAATAAATAATTCTTTTTCTCTACTAAAATAGGGTATGGTACAATAAAACAGCGCCATTACTGCAAGCACCATTAATAACAATAAAAAACGGGCAATATAAGCGGTACTTAGAATTTTGCCTATTGCTGCTTTATCATCCCTGTTTACAGCAACATCTTTAACACCTACAATATCACTCCCATAATCTATAATTACAATAAGGAAAAAAGAAATAGCCATTCCGGCACCTACTTTTCCATATCCTTCCGGTCCACAAATAAGGTACAAATAAGGGGCTACAAGCAGAGGAGTTACTAAATTAAACCCCTGCCCCATACCATAGGTAATAAGGTTTACAATTTGTTTTTTGGCTTTAATTTCCCCTGTCTTGATCATGGCCTTTTATTACTGTTTTACAACAGTTTTATCAGTAATTAATAATCCTTCTTTCTTAGTCGTTTTATTAACCATATAGATTCCTATTTTATATTCACCCGGCTCCAGGTTTGATATATTATATTCACAAGCAAAACCCGAATCATCAGTATTATAATTTAATCCCACATAACCGGATACATCTTTTCTAATTACTTTAAGGGTTGGTAATTTTTCAATTGTATTCCCTTTAATTAGTACAAGATTTATTTTACTGGCACTGGCGTCCTGATCGGGGAAGTAAGCCCATCCGGAAATTTTTATTGTTTTACCCGTATTCTCAAATACATCGATATAACTTACAATTGTATCGCCGTTAGATTGTTTTAATTGTCCATATTTGGTTATATCAATACCTGGAACATTCTTTTTAGGTATATAATACCTTGTCCAAACATCATAACCTTCATAATTATTTTCCAGGTAAAAGTTATCTTCAATAAATTGTTTTGTCTCTTCAGTTGGAGTGTATGGTCTTGTATGGCCGTCTATATACCAAAAAGCTTCTATTTTACAAGCACCTGTCTTCATTTCCTGGGTATATACATCTAAAGATCTGTCAATAATCTTATGTTTGTCTTTTACCTCTTTAAAAAAGAAATTCATGTACCAACCTAAGCTGCTAACTACATTAGCATTTTGTTTACTATTTTCTTTTATAAAACTTGTAGCCTCCCTAAATTCTGTTTTAGCTTTTTCTGTATAATAATGTTTCACTATAATTAGATTAGTAAGTGAAAATAAAATAATTGCAAAAAAGAAACAGGCTCTTAAAACATGATTTTTAATTTGCATCAATCCTATAACCACCATTAAAATAACTGCCGGCAAAACATTAATAAAATAACGGTTAACAATCATTGGTATGGATATATACGATTTAACCAACGGTATAAAAAGTGTAATAAATATCCATAATAGTAATATAAAAGCGTTTAGGTTAAACTCGCTGAAAAGTCTTTTTGGGGATGACTCTTCTTTCTTTTTTATAAATTCTATAAAGAAGAAAATAATTAAAATGAGTACAAACCATATAACAATCTCTGAATACCCAAAAAACTCCTTAAACAACTCTGAATAAACATTCCATTTAGGTTTTGCTATCCACATCGCTTTTCTTTCTGCCGCAGCCATTAAAAACCTTAAACAAGGAATGTATAATATCAAGGATATAATTCCTGACATTAAACTGTATATAAAAAACTTTTTACTAGTTGTATAGTCTCTATAAGGCCTCCAAACAAAGTATAGAAGTATAACATACTGAGAAAACAGGGCAAAGAGTGAAAAGAAGTGTGAATAAAGCATAAAAGCCACAAAAAAACCATACAAAGCAGATGTTTTAAAAGAAGGTGCTTTTATAAATCTCACTAAGAAATAAAAAGAAATCGTCGTAGAAAGAAATAATAATGGATATGGCCTGGCATCCTGAGAATAATAAATATGAAAATAGTTTACGGCTAAAATAGCTGCGGCATATAGACCTGCTTTTTTACCACACATTTCTTTTCCCAACAGGTATATAGCCCAAACACCCATTATACCTATTATTGCAGAAAGCATTCGTAATACGAATGTGTTATAGCCAAATAGACTAAATATAACTTTAACAGCTATAAAATATAATGGCGGATGCGGATCGGCGGCATACAGATAATCAAACATTTGAGAAAATGATATGCCCGGATCACTTTCATTAAGTGTATGAATTTCATCGATCCAAACACTCTGATAATCTATATAAAAGAACCTTAATACAGACGAAAGCAATAAAATTGCTATTAGTATATAATTATTTTTAAAAAAATTAATTATTACAGACATTGCTAAGTAGTTATTTTGTTTGAAATTATTTCTTCTACAAACCCTTTATAGATCGTTGTAGAAGGAACACTTATGTTTTTACGTGAGCTTAACTGCATCAATAAAACAATTAATGTTACCGAAAAGAATTGTAAAATTATACTGAAAATTATCAATGTCAGATTTGAAGCCCAGCCGGGGATAGAAGTATTTGTAAATAGCTTTACATACATTATAAATACAACACATAAAAAACAAATAGCTATACTATATACAGATAGTTTTAATATCCTTACAGATAAGGAATCAAAATATACCGAAATAGAACTCAGCCCATGTAGTACCAGACTAGTAAAGTTCATCTTAGATTTACCACTATACCTACTACCCCTATCCAGTAACACTGTGTTATAAGGAATTTTAGACTGTATAATACACCCCGAATAATGATTCCATAAATTATCCAGAACAACAATTTTTTTTAAGAGCTTTTGGGGTAGGCAGCTAAAATTACCAAAACTTATTTTATGCCCTGTGAGCCAGTAAAAAATGTACTTGTAAAAAAAATAACCGGTTTTAAAAAAAAGAGATTCTTTTCGTTTCTTTCTTTTAGCAAATGTTATTTTACTTCCTGGTCCTTCTTCACATTTTTTAATAAGCTCAAGAATATCTTCCGGTCTGTCTTCTCCATCACTATCTAAAACTACAATATAATCAAACGCTTTTTGGGAGTCATGAATATATTGAAGACCTGTAGCTATTGCTCTTTGATGTCCAATATTTTTTTTTAGGGAAACGATCTCTATTGATACATTAGCCGAAAAATCATCGATATAGAACTCTTGTACAGAGCAGTCATTAATTGCAACTATCGCTACACTGTATTTATCATTAATGCCCGCAAACTGTGTTTCTATATTTTTACTTAAAATAGAAAAGCTATCCCAGTCGTCATAGACAGGCATTAAACAAATTATATGTTTTCTAATCGTAGTCATAATAGATTAACTGTTTTTTTGCCAAATACCTAAAACAGTTTTTCCTAAACTGTGAAACAATATTTTATCTGTTATCCTGGATGCAGGCACCATTAAACTATCCCACAATTTTATTTGTTTAAGCTCTGGATAATCCTGTTTTAAAAAGTATTTATTAGCCAATGAAGCCGTAAGGCCAACAGAGTCTAAGTAGAGAAGCTCTATGTTTTTCAATTCAGCCGGAACCGCATCCTTAAGCATTTTTTTATTGTATCTCCTAAAGTGTCCAATAGCTTTATCAAATTTGGTAAACAAAAAATTATGTGCCGGTACAAGAATTACAAGCCACCCACCAGGTTTAAGGTGCTTAGACGCTTTAATCAATTCCTGATCATCGTACTTTATATGTTCAAGAACATCAATATATATAATTGCATCAAATAGAGCACTATGGTCAAGAACATCAATAAGACCTGTCTTAACCTCAACTATAGAAGGTAAATAGCCACTCGCTTTTTTTAGCTCAATTTCTGCGATAAGAGCAGGATCCGGTTCTACACAAGTCCATGAAGACTGACTTCCGTCACAAAGGGAATGGGTTGTTTCTCCTATTCCCGCTCCTATTTCAAGAACATCTCCTGTTAAATAGTGACGGAAAAAGCCTGCGTAATAACTTTTCCAGTTATGTGCATGTTTAAAAAGTTCAAGCTCATCACCTCCATACTCCTTCATAAATAACCTAGATACTAATTCAATATGCAATTATTCGCTTATTGCTGCCATTTTTCGTTTTTTAGACTGACTTTTATAATAATTTTTAAACTTTACAAGTGCCACAAATAGTAATAGCAATAAAATAGGATAGATAAATTTCTTAGTACCGGTAGTGATATTATAATCTTTCATATTAAGCATCATACTCGTGTCCTTAATTATTTTAGTATAATTTACTTTCTCTATCCTTAAGGCTGCCTGCTGTCGTACTAATTTGTCTTTTAATTTAAGTACCTCATTAAGTTCTGTTTTATCATTAAAATTCAAAAGCTCAAGCTTGTTTGAAATCATCGAAAAATCATCGAGAAGAGCATCCATCTGCGCTATCATTTTTTCATTGGCAGCCATTTTCAAATTAAGATTATTTATATATTCTACCATCATTAATTTATAATAAGGATCAGAATTTAAATACTCTATTATAGGCTTAATATCCTTTTCATAAGAAGCCATATCATTTGTTGTTATGGTCAATAAGTGCTTCTTATAATTTTTACTTGTATAGTCTGCTTCAAGTACGCTTTTTAAATCACCACTCTCGCTTATAAGCTTAAACAGATAGAATGTTCTGTCGTTTTCATCGTCTGTCTTGTTAGGATTGTCTACAAGACTATAGATGTCTACAACAGGCTCAATTTTAAGACTTAAGACCTTAGATGATTTATTAATTTTGTTTTTAGCAACAAAAGCTTTATCCCCCTGTCTAAACTTGGTATTAATTTTTTCAATTTGCTTATATAAGTAATCTACACTTTCAAAATTTGGGATAAGAAATACTTTAGTTTTATACCTATGGTCACCCTTATCTTTAATTACGCCTAATGCAGCACCCGCAATAACAAGAAGTGCTACTATAATTATATTTCTTTTTATAAAAAGTATTCCGTCAAAAAACGAATCATTTACTCTTGAAAAATAGCCTTTCGCTTTTTTAGACAAATGACTTAAGTTTATTTCTTCGTTTTCAGTACTGTTTGTTTGGTTTGCCATACGTGTTTAAAAATTGAATATTTGTTCTAAAATTTTAATAGTAATAATATAAGTAGGTTTTACACCTGTAGTCCCTAATCCGCCAGACGCCAGCGTACTGCCGGTTTCTAATGGATTATCTGAAGCATAATAGGCATAACGCACTTTTACATCTGGGTTTATGCTTTTCCTTATTTTTGAAGCCGACTGAATCGCTTTTTGATAATAAGCCCCTTCCATTTCAAGCCCGATAACTCCCCAGGTAGACTCATTAAAAAACTTAAGCAAATCTCTGTTTTGCAGTGATGTACCTAAAACAGATACCATTGGGCCGTTATAAACCGGTATACCCTGATTTTCGAACATAGCCGCTGTAAGTTCATTCTCAAACGGATAATTATCTCCCGTCCCTTCATTTATATGTGCCGACGGTATCATGATATCGCCCTTGTTTCCTTCCAATATACCTGCTTTCCCCATTATAGAAACAGACTCTACATTAAGAAATGTTCTTGTCTTGCCTTCTTTATATGGTTTTAGCAGTTCATCAATAGTTTCATAAGCCTGTTCACCAAAAGCATAATCCATAACCACTATAACAGGTTTCTTATCGCTTAATTGTGCATTAGGAAATGCTGTAGTAGAAAAATCTATTTTTGCTGTGTCAAATATCTGTACATCTATATTAGTACCTGATGTATCCGGCATAGCGATCATTCCGTTCTTTAAGGCAGCCTCTTCTACTTTTGCTCTTACGGCGTTGTTATTCGCCTTACTTAACTCTTCAAATATAAAAAGATCAGTCTTATCTTTAAATTTTGCTTTAAGTACAGGCGGCGCAAAGATAGAATTCATAACACTGTGCATGTTAGCACTAATAATATGAATTGGCCTTTCCAGCAGTCCGTTTTGCTTTAACACCATCTTGATGTTGTCTGCCCATATTTCACCATGTATATGATGTCCTAATCGTTCTCTCAATATAGGGCTAAATGTAATGGTTCGTTTAGGCCCACCTAATGCTTCTTCCATAGCCAGTTTACCTAACCAATAAATAACATGAAGAAACCTATCCGGTGATGCTTCGGTACCAAATGCATCATAAATGTCTGTAATCTCGGCAAACGTGCGGCCTAAAATACTAGAAGCATGCGATATTGCCTGCTCCCTTTCTATCAGGTTGAGTTTATTGTTTTCAAATATAACCTGCTCCAGTTTTAGCCAGTCGCGGGTCATCTCGCCATTATCATCAATGATCACACGGTTTTTTATTTTGTGCGATTCAATATATATAAACGTTAAATGGGTAAGTATATCATAGATATCAGATCGTCCGCGTGTAATTTCAACGTTCATCTGTTCCTCGTCTATACGGTAACAGTTGCGTTTTCTTTTTGGCGGAACAATCGCTTTAAAATGCGATTTAGAATACCCTTCATCAGATGTAAGGTTGATAAACCGGCATTCTTCAATTCCTACCGGCAGGCGCTCTATAACATAAAGCAAACCGTTAAGCTCTGCTTTTTCTTCAGCAATAGAACCATAAATTTCCGGACGAAGAGACAGTAAAGCTTCTCTTAATGTATCTCCGGATACTCCCATAGGCTTATAAAAGCCTCTGTTAAACAAATGGCGCATTGTAATATACAGCCGCTCTATTGCAGCAGAAGATTCTTGTGCCCTGGAACGCGATATGTTTTTAAGACCCTGCATACGTAACTGGATTTTGTGGCAAATGTAGGATTTTATTTTTAGTTGATCGTGGTAGGTTTATTATACAGCCATTCATATGCATTACTGTTAACCATTCTTTTACCTTATTAAAAAGATAGATGTAAAAAAGCTATAAACGTTGCTTGTCCTTTACTTAAAAAAATCAGCAATTTTCCTATCATTAGCCAATCGTGGTAATTTGTTCTGTCCACCCAGCTTACCAATGGATTTCATATACTCCTGAAAACCATTTTTAGCAACCGGTGTTATTATCAAGGTACGCAATACATTACCTACAATAAGATCATCATAATATACATTCTGGCTCCGCATTGAAGCATCTATTTTTAAAGCGAATGCTTCCATATCCTGCGGTTCTTTTTCAAATTCAATAAACCATTCATGATAGGGCATCCCCATTGTTGGATTGATCTGCGGAGCTACAGTAAATTCATTTACACTAATAGCATCACTCCCTTCCATAGCTTCTTTAAGAGCTGTTTCTACTTCTTTACCAATAACATGTTCTCCAAATGCCGATATATAGTGTTTTATCCTGCCACTCACTATAACCCTATACGGTTTAAGCGAAGTAAACTGTACGGTATCGCCTATGTTATATCCCCATAATCCGGCATTGGTAGAAATAATGAGTACATAATTTACTCCCATCTCAACTTCACCAATGGTATAACGTTTTGGATTTTCGGTAAAAAATTCGTCGGATTTTATAAATTCATAGAAGATACCGGCGTTAAGCAGCAACAGCATTCCTTTTTCCTTTTGTGAATCCTGATAGGCAAAGAACCCTTCAGATGCCGGGAAAAGCTCTATGCTGTCAACCTTACGGCCAATAAGATTCTCGAATTTGGCGCGATACGGCTCATAGTTTACACCGCCATAAATAAACAGGTTAAAATTTTTAAAGATATCGCCTACCTTTTTACCTTCTTTATTATGAAGCTTTTCAAAATACATCTGCACCCATGATGGTATGCCCGATATTACTGCCATGTCTTCATTATAGGTTTCCTCAACAATAGCATCAACTTTGGTTTCCCAGTCGTCAATGCAATTGGTTTCCCAGCTTGGCAGCCTGTTCTTTTGTAAATAAGCCGGAACATAGTGGGCCACAATACCGGATAAACGCCCAAACTTAATACCGTGTTTCTCTTCCAGTTCGGGGCTTCCCTGTAAAAAGATCATTTTACCATCTACAAAACCGGCATTCCCGGTTTCATGAATGTACAGTAATATAGCATTACGGGCAGCCTCTATATGATAAGGCATGGATTCTTTTGTTAACGGAATATATTTGGCCCCCGATGTAGTTCCGGATGTTTTTGCAAAATAAACCGGCTTGCCCGGCCATAATACATTTTCTTCTCCATGTACTACCCTATCTACATAGCTTTTAAGCCCCTCATAATCTCTTACCGGTACTTTTGCTGCAAAATCTGAATAGGAATGTATCCCCGCAAAATCATGGTCTTTACCAAACTGTGTTTCGGCCCCTACTGCCAAAAGTTTTGCAAATACTTTTTTTTGGGTTTCAACAGGGTTCTGAGCCCATTTTTGGGTTTTATTGTAAATAATACCTGCAAATACCTTTGCTCCAAATGTTTTTAAAGACATTGTTTATTTTTAAGATTCGGTGAATCGTTTTTTTAATTCTCTTTCGGTGGTAACAAGCATATAAGCTACTCCCATAATTGTAATTATCATTCCTGCAGTTAAATGTAAGGCAACGTTTTCTGCCGGGAATAAATACCCTGCAAACGAAATTATGCTCATGAACAATGCTGCTTTAGCCATTTGAATGGTAGAATAGCGTTGTGCAAAATCCCAGCTTTCCTTAGATTTCATCGATCTCCTTGTTCTATAACCGTACAGGTAGTTGATTTCTTTTGGCGGAAAAGAATGCATAAGCCCTGCTGCCAGTAAAAAAATAACGCCACATAAAAGCGAAGTTTGAAATGTATTTTCTATAATGCTTTCCATAGTACTTATAGTTAAAATATGTTATTCAAAATCAATAAACTGTGTTGGATTAATAGGGTAGCCGTCTTTCCATAGTTCAAAGTGCAAATGGATACCAGTAGACTGCGCTCCTGTAGAACCGGCCATGGCAATAACCTCACCCGATTTTACAATATCGCCCTGATCTTTGGTTAGCGATGCAGCATGTTTGTATACCGATATAATACCATCGTTATGACGAATGATTATAACATTCCCATTTGTAGGTGTCCAGTCGGCCAAAATTACAGTACCCGATGCCACTGCCTTTATAGGCGTGTCTTTTGCCAAAGCAATATCTACTGCAAAATGTTTATTTTTTGAACTGTAAGGTTCTGTAATATGTCCTTTAACCGGAGGGAAAAATACAAGATCTACTTTAGGCTTCGCCTGCTCAAATAGATTGTACTTGTCTTCCAGAGCCACTTGCTGCCTCAATTTAAGTTCAGCTTCTGTTGGTTCTGTTTTAAGGCCAGAAATATCTTTTTGGTCAGCAGCCTGTATGGAGTCCCTGCTTAGTTTAGTGTGGTCAAGATCTCCGGTAAGCACCTTTTTAATAGAGGCAAGATAAGCGCCGTTTTCGTCTATTATTTTTTGCAGCGAGTCTGATTTTATAGCATTTTCGGTAGCTTCTCTTTTGAGTTTTGTAGAAGCATAGCCCGGTATATACTCTCTTAAAGGAGTAAAAGCAATGATATAAGTAGTAAGAGCAATCATTACAATACTTATTGTGGTAAGTGCCACAAACACATTCATAAGATTAAGCTTAAAGGAAAAAATTTCCTCAAAAGTTTCTTCATTCAGTATCACCAATCGGTTCTTGGTGAACAGCTTTTTTTTGATTATCTGCCTTTTAAGCCTCTTTGCACACATACTAACACTTTAATTCACAAATATACTAATACTGCCTTATTTTATTATTTTATCTCCGCGAAACATTACATTAAAGTAGTATCACTTTAATAATTAATGTAATTAACGCAAACCAAAACCAAATAATTGTCGTAAATGGTTGTTGTAAATCATTTTATATTTAACTTTGTCCTCATAATTAAAACTTGTTGTCATGGGAAAATTAGGCCTAACAGAGATACTCGTAATACTTGTAATTGTTGTATTACTATTCGGAGGAAGAAAAATTCCGGAACTAATGAAAGGGCTTGGTACCGGTATTAAAGAATTTAAGAATGCCGCTAAAGAAAACGATGAGCCTGCTCCATCTAAAAAACAGCCTACGCAAGACGAAAATAAATTATAATAATATTCACTTATTCTTGTAAAGAAAAACCCCTCTAAGTACTCCTTAGAGGGGTTTTTTGCTACTTTTATTTGCGCTAACACTAACCTTATGAAAAACCTGCTCATAATTCCGTTGCTATTGCTAATTGGGTGTAAAAAGGATGTGCCTGTAAAACCCACAGAGACACAGGTTGCGGCCGATTCTATAACCCAGGTTTTTATTGATAGTACACTTATTGGTGTGAAAGGAAAGTATAAACTGGAACTGAAAAGGATTGCCGGTAAAGACAGTGTATATGCCGACATTTATTTTTTTGAGAAAAAAGGCAATAAGTGGATTGAAAAACAACATTTTGCATTCGAACAGGATGATGTAGCAGGCTGCGATCCTGAGTATAGAGATTTTAATAATGACGGATTTAACGACTTTACGTATGTGCCCATTTTAGCAGCAAGAGGTGCTAACGAGGTGAGAAGCCTTTTTATTTTTGATCCGGAATTGTCTATATTACGATATATGAAGAATTCCAGGAATTATCCTAATCTTGAATATAATAAAGAACTGGACTGTATTGATGCTTTTGCGGTTTATGGAGGTTCTTCTTCTGAGTTCCTGAAAATTGAAACAGATTCGCTGCGTCAATTTGCCAGGATAGATCTTTTTGATGGATACAGAGAGGTTTACAAAATAGATAAAACCGGTAAAGAAACGATGATAAAACGGGATCCTTATGAATCCTCACAGATACGATTCAAAAATTTTGATCCTATTGAAGAATATGGGGATTTTTAAAAAAGCGAGCCCTAAAATGGGCTCGCTTTTTTTATAGTATCATACTCAACTGTATCCTTTTACGGTCTTCATCTACTTCGGTTATTTTTACCTGTACATGCTGGTGCAGTTTTACCACTTCGTTTACATCGCTTACAAAACCTTCCTTAAGCTGAGAAATGTGTACCAGTCCGCTTTCTTTGATTCCTATGTCTACAAAACAGCCAAAGTTGGTAATGTTGTTCACAATTCCCGGTAGTATCATGCCACTACGCAGGTCTTTAATACTTTTTACATTCGGGTCGAACTCAAACACCTTTGCTGATTTCCTTGGGTCAAGGCCCGGTTTTTCAAGTTCTTTCAAAATATCTTTAAGACCTAACAGTCCAATATCTTTTGTAATATAATTTTCGGCAGGTACTCTAGCGATCGCCTTTTTATTCGAAATAAGGTCAGACGCTTTTAACTTCATGTCCTTCGCCATTTTTTCAACAACCGCATAAGCCTCCGGGTGCACTGCAGAGTTGTCTAACGGATTCTGCGCATTAGGGATCCTGATAAATGCAGCCGCCTGCTGGTAGGCCTTCTCCCCCAGCCTTGGTACTTTTTTAAGCTGCTTACGCTCTTCAAACGGACCGTTCTCACTACGATAGGCTACAATGTTCTCTGCCAGCTTCTCGCCAATACCCGAAACATAGCCCAGAAGCGATTTACTCGCCGTATTGATATTTACCCCTACCGAGTTAACACAACGCATTACCACAGTATCAAGTTCTTCTTTTAGCTTACCCTGGTCTACATCGTGCTGGTACTGCCCTACGCCTATGGCCTTTGGGTCTATTTTTACCAGCTCGGCGAGCGGGTCGCTAAGGCGTCGTCCAATAGATACAGCTCCTCTTACAGTAACATCATAATTAGAAAACTCGTCTCTTGCAATTTTTGATGCCGAATATACCGATGCTCCTGCCTCGCTTACCACAAATACCTGCAGCGGTTTGTCGAACGCGATTTTTTTTATAAAATGCTCCGTTTCACGCGATGCCGTACCGTTACCTATAGAAATAGCGTCTATCTTATAGGCATTTACCATAGAACGGATTTTTTTCATGGCGATGGCCGATTCGTTTTGCGGCGCATGCGGAAATATCGTTTCGTTGTATAACAGGTCGCCTTTTTCGTCCAGGCACACTACCTTACATCCCGATCTAAACCCGGGATCGATAGCCAGTATACGCTTTTCACCCAATGGCGGTGCTAACAATAGCTGACCCAAATTTCCTGCAAAAACCTGAATTGCTGTAGCATCTGCCTTTGCTTTTGCTTCCTGCAATACCTCATTCGATATTGCCGGAGCTAATAGTCTTTTATAACTGTCGTCTATTGCTTTTTTAAGATGAACAGCTGTTTCCCTGTTATTCTTGATCACAGTTTGCTCCATCAGATCCAGTACCTCATCGCTTTCGATCTCTACTTTGAATTTAATGAAGCCTTCGTTTTCTGCCCTAAGCATAGCCAATAGTCGGTGCGATGGTGCTTTGGTTAAATTCTCTGACCAGTCGAAATACTGTTCGAATTTTTTAGCCTTCTCATCTTCCTTCGCTGCCTTGGTTACCTTAGTAGTAATGGCCGCTTTGCGGCCGAAAATTCGGCGGAGCGATTTTCTGATATATACATTCTCATTGATCCATTCGGCAATAATGTCGCGTGCTCCCTGTAGTGCATCGTCTTCATTAGTAACCTTATCGTTCAGGTATTTACCGGCAATAAAATCGACATCATCGGCATTTTGTGCCATGATAATTTTAGCCAAAGGCTCTAGTCCGTTTTCACGGGCAACATCCGCCCTTGTTTTCTTTTTCTTTTTGTATGGTAGGTAAAGATCTTCCAGTTCTGTAAGATCAAAGCTTCCGTTTATTTTAGTTGCTAATTCGGGCGTAAGCGCATTTTGCTCCTGAATGCTTTTTAAAATGGCCTCTTTTCGCTTTACAATAGCTTCAAACGCTTTGTTTAGTTTGTCTATCTGTTCGATAACTACCTCATCAAGATTTCCTGTACTGTCTTTACGGTAACGGGAAATAAACGGAATGGTGCAGTCTTCGCTTAAAAGTTGTAATGTGGCTTCGACACTTTTTTTTGGGGCGGTAACCTGACCCGCAATGTATTCTAGATTTGTCATTGGATATAAAATAGGAACACAAAGATTGAGAATTATTTTTAGTAATGTAAATGTGTTTATTTAAAATGTTTGAATATTGTTTTATATGAAAAAATAGTGTAGGTTTATATTTACAAAATATACCCGGTTACAAAATGAAATATCTACTATTAGCCTTTCTAAGCCTTAGCCTTTTATCCTGTACTCCTAAGAAAAAAGAGTATTTCGATTTTGATGAAATAGATCATTATTCTATTACTATTAGTGATTTAGAAATCATGGAAATAAATAGAGACACATTAAGATCTAAACTTGATTCTTTGAAAAGTAAAATTGTTGGGTACAATACTCCTGTTAATATGTCTGATCTTTCTTTTATTGATAAACTTGAAGAAATGGGTTTTCAAAAAACTTCAATAGATACATCAAAGTTTGCAACTATAAAAAATATTTTTACAGAGAAAGAATATACATCAGGTGAATCTACATCTTGCGAGCCTTATTACAGAGATATTCTAATATTCAAAAAACAAAATAAAGTAATTGGAACCGCAAAACTTTGTTTTGATTGTATGAAATCTCAAATACATGGTACAACAGCAAATACAAAGAATTTTGGAGAAAATGGAGATTTTAGAAAATTAATAGAAGTATTAAAAAATAAGAAATAATATTTTGTTTCCCTACTAAACCAAAACAGCCCCACTAATAGCGGGGCTGTTTTTTATATATCTAATAAGTATTTCTTAGCAATTAGAAATCTTGTCTACTCTTGTTTGGTGTCTTCCACCTTCAAAAGCAGTATTCAAGAACGTGTCTACCATTTCTATGGCTTGTTGTATCGATGTGTATCGTGCAGGGATGCTTATTATGTTAGCATCATTGTGCTGGCGCGCCAGCGCCGCAATTTCTTTCATCCAGCATAATGCTGCTCTTACCTTTTTGTGTTTGTTAACACTCATGGCAACACCATTACCGCTTCCACATATAATGATACCAAAATCTACCGTACCATTTTCTACATCATTCGCTACCGGGTGAACAAAATCAGGATAGTCAACACTGTCAAAAGTATCTGTACCATGGTTAATAACCTCGATACCTTTTGCTTCTAAATGTTTTACTATTGCTATTTTATAATCCGGACCTGCATGGTCATTACCAATTGAAATCTTCATGTTCCTGTTTTTTAAGACTGCAAAATTAATAATAAACTTAAAGCTGTAAACAAAAAAGTATAGTTTTACTATATATACCTATATAAAGGTCTTTGAAATTTAGTTTTTCGGTGGTAAAAATAGCTAAGGTATCGGCAAGTGTTTCATATCGAAATACCTATGTAAACAGTAAGAAATAAATGAATTTATCAAATAGAAAATGCAATACAAACAACACTTTTTTAGAGATATAAAACAGCAAACCGTACTCGTTTACATAGTGCTTTTATAATCAGTGTTTTACATTTTAGTTGCTCTATTAATATATCGATAAATATGTTAAAAAACAACAATGTTGATAACATTATCAATTCCTTGTGGTACAGCACTTTTATAAATTAACAATATTTGTTAACAACTTGGTATGAAAAAGAACAAGATTTTTTAGATTCCTGAGCATTTTTTTGTAATCAAAAACCTGATCCAAAAAACCAAATTTATTTTTTACTTTTTTACAAAATGTTATTAGTCCTTTAACACGATTTATTAACAGTAATTAACAACGCGACTTATTAAGAAAGTTATATCAAAACTACTGTTTACCGATTGTTAATAACCTTTCACGAAAACTACGAAAAAGCTTAGTTTTTAAAACTTTACATTATCTTAACATTGTTGATAGCTTTGTATAAAATTGTATAACTGCAAATTTTCGAGCTTTTAAAAAAAGTTATCCCTATTATTAACAAGCTATAATAACCACCAAAAATTTTAATTT
The DNA here is from genome assembly GCF_004028155.1 of Flavobacterium cerinum. Lineage (GTDB taxonomy): Bacteria > Bacteroidota > Bacteroidia > Flavobacteriales > Flavobacteriaceae > Flavobacterium > Flavobacterium cerinum. The sequence goes on from NZ_SBII01000007.1 coordinate 138,794, forward strand.
AAAAATCTTTCTTTTTTTGTTTTATTTAATAACTGTTGAAAACCTTTTTGAGATTAAACGATTTTTAAATTATTTCCTGATGTATCTAATTTTTGTAAAATGTAGTTTACGGTTTCAAGATCGTTAGGATGAACCTGTAATTTGATTCCGCCAAGAACGTAAGAGTACATAGGAAGAAGATCGGCCATGGTTTCGTTTTCAAAGTAATAGTGAACGCCAGCTTCTTCAAGCAGATGCTTTAAAATGGTTATTTCGTGAGGAAAGCTGAATACAGCAGCGGTTATAAATTGTTTCATATTTTACTAAATCAGTATTATCTCACTATAAATTTAGAAACTTAAAAGTTATTATTTCATTAAAAAGCCTATTATATATAATAGTAATTTGTAATTTTCAGCATTATTTTAAAATTATATGAGTAAGAGAAACGGAAAGCCGTCAGCAAAAAAGGAAAGTGATTTTTCCAGAAAAATATTTAAGATACTCTCTAAGGATCCTAATAAATCCTTTAACTATAAGCAAATAGCAGCAATACTGGAACTTAACGATACCAGCAGCAGAAACGAGATTATAAAAGAACTTAAGATACTTGCATCTAAAGAACAGATCGAGGAGATTGAAAAAGGTAAATACAGAGTAATTGCCAAAGCAGATTATGTAGAAGGAACAATTGATATGACCAGCAGGAAAACTGCTTATTTTGTTTCTCCAGAACTGGAAGAAGATGTATTTATACCTACGGGTAACCTTAACAAAGCCTTAGACAAGGATAAGGTTAAGGTATATATTTATAACCGAAGAAAGGGCAGAAGACCTGAAGGTGAAGTTGTTGAAATTATTGAAAGATCAAAAACCGACTTTGTTGGTATTATAGACATTCAAAAGAACTTTGCTTTTGTATCCACCGCTAACCCAAAGATGTATACCGATATTTTTATTCCAAAGGATAAATTAGGCGATGCAGAAAATGGGGATGTGGTATTGGTTAAAATTGCCGACTGGCCTGCTAAGGCAGACAGTCCTTTTGGTGAAGTAATCAAGGTTCTTGGTAAACCGGGAGAACACAATACAGAGATCCACGCTATTCTTGCAGAATATGGATTACCATATGATTTCCCTGTGGATGTAGAAGTATTTGCACAAAAAATTGATACCTCTATCCAGGAAGAAGAAATTGCTAGAAGAAGGGATATGCGTAATGTATTGACATTCACTATTGACCCTCGTGATGCAAAAGATTTTGATGATGCTTTATCGTTCCAGCAATTGGAAAATGGTAATTATGAAATAGGTGTACACATTGCCGATGTTTCTTATTACCTGCAGGAAGGTACGATACTTGATGAAGAAGCATTTAACAGGGCGACATCTGTATATCTGGTAGATAGGGTAGTACCTATGTTACCGGAAGTACTGTCTAACTTTGCCTGTTCACTACGACCGCATGAAGAGAAATATACCTTCTCTGCGATATTTGAAGTGAATGCAAAAGCAGAAGTGGTTAATAAATGGTTTGGCAGAACCGTAATTTATTCCGATCAGCGTTTTGCGTATGAAGAGGCTCAACACATCATAGAGACCAAAGGAAACGTTATACCGGCTGAAATATCATTAACGGATACAGAGTATACTATTAGCGACGAAATACGCAATGCGACGCTTAAAATGGACGAGCTGGCTAAAATATTGAGAAGGAAAAGACTGTCTGACGGTGCGATCTCTTTTGATAAGGTAGAAGTGAAGTTCCACTTGAACGAAGCTGCAGAACCTACAGGTGTTTATTTCAAGGTTTCTAAAGATGCCAATCACCTTATCGAAGAATTCATGCTTTTAGCAAATAGGAAAGTTGCCGAATATATTGGTAAACAAGATCCTAAGAAAACATTTGTGTATCGTATTCACGATGAACCGGATGAAGATAAACTGATTAACCTTCAAAATATTATTTCAAAATTCGGATACAGTATTAACTTTAAATCAAAGAGTACAATATCCAAATCATTGAATAATTTATTGAATGATGTAAACGGTAAAAAAGAACAAAACCTTGTTGATACCCTGGCAATAAGGAGTATGAGCAAAGCGAAATATTCTACACATAACATAGGCCACTACGGACTTGCTTTTGATTATTATTCGCACTTTACATCGCCTATACGTAGGTATCCGGATGTTATGGCACATCGATTATTACAGCATTATCTTGATGGTGGAAAATCGTTAGACGAAGATGTTTACGAAGAAAAATGTAATCATTCGTCTAACATGGAAAGCCTGGCTGCAAATGCAGAGCGTGACAGTATTAAATACATGCAGGTTAAGTACATGCTGGATCACAAAGACGAAGAGTTCTTAGGTGTAATTTCAGGTGTTACAGAATGGGGTATTTATGTTGAGATCATTTCTAACAAATGTGAAGGCATGTGCCGTATTCGTGAAATTAAAGACGATTACTACACCTTCGATGATAAGCAATATGCATTGGTAGGAGAAGTTACCCAAAATGTATTACAGCTGGGTGATGAAGTATATGTAAAGGTAAAAAATGCCGACCTGCTTAAAAAACAACTTGATTTCCAGTATTTAGGAAAGAAAGCATAACATAGAGTAATTAATTTTTAAGATGCAGAGTTTAGATTGTAATACAATTGTAGAGTCAGATTTGTATGCATAAAGTGTAACATTTCTGTGAGTATGATAGTCTTTACTTTGATGAATAAAACTAAAAATCAATCGATCATGAAAAAATCAATTTTAATAGCAGCATTGTTTTTATTTCAAATGATTTCTGCACAGGATATTACTAAAACTCTTAGCGATTTTAGTACATTAAGGGTTTTTGATAAAATAGATGTATTACTTATAAAAGGATCTGAAAATAAGATCGTAATAAAAGGATCAAGAGCTCAGGATGTAGAGTTAGTAAGCAAGAATGAAGAGCTGAAAGTAAGAATGAAGTTTACTAAATTACTTAAAGGAGATGATGTTAGCGTAACTATTTATTATAAAAATATAGATAGGATAGATGTTAGCGAAGGTGCTCGTGTAGCATCTCAGGATACTTTTAAAGCCATTGCTTTTGATCTTAGTGCTAAAGAAGGAGGAGAGGTGAAAATAGCTCTGGATACAGAAAAACTCACCTGTAATGCAAGCTCAGGAGGTAAATTAAATATTACCGGAAAAGCTACTAATAATGATGTAGTTATTAAATCCGGAGGTATACTTAATGCCAGGGAACTTGCAACAAAACAAACTACTGTAACAGTTAATGCCGGTGGAGAAGCTAATATAACAGCTACAGATCTGGTTGATGCTAAAACAAGAGCTGGCGGTAATATCACCATTTATGGAAAACCGGCGCTGTTAAATCAAAAAACGGTAGCAGGAGGAAATATACAGGTTAAATCGAAATAGATTTATTCCAGTTTAAAATTATAATCCCGGACGATTGGTTGAATTAAGCTAATTGTCCGGGATTTTTTTTTATAAAGTGTAACAATTTTTTTAAAAGGATGTCTTTAGTAGTATCATCAATCAATTTAAAAATATATTTTATGAAAACATTTTTAGCAATTACGGCTCTTGTTTCCTTTCAACTGGCTGCAGGACAAAAAACTATAGAACTTAAAGATTTTAATAGTTTAAGTGTAGGATCGGATACAAAAATTACAATGGTAAAATCGTCACAAAATAAACTCGTTATAAACAGTAGTGATGATGATGATCTTAGTATTGTAAACGAAGGAGGTTTCCTTAAATTGAATGGAGGAGAAGATCTTGAAATTACATTGTACTATAAAGATGGTTTAGAGAGTATATCTGCCGATGCTGATGCGGAAGTATGGGGAAAAGATGAAATAAAAGCTAAAGAGCTTAGCATTACTGCTTCTGCCGATGCAAAAATTGAGCTTGTGCTTAATGTAAAAAAACTAAATACTACAATTTCCTCCGATGCTATGGTAACATTAACCGGAAAAGCTGAAAATCATAATGCAGTAGTATCTTCTGATGCTGATTTTAAAGGAGAAGATTTACTAACTGAAAACACAAATATTTTATTGTCTTCAGATGGTACAGCAGCTATTTCAGTAAAAGGAATTGTTGATGCTAATGTTTCTAATGATGCATTGTTAAAAGTATATGGTAATCCAAAAAAAGTAAATGAAATAACAAGTACTGACGGACATATTAAAATAGTTAGATAGTATTTTTTACTTAACTCAAATGTTGAATTTATACCCTGTTTTACCATATTGGTAGATACAGGGTATTTTTTTTGCGAAAAAGGTTTACTACATGGATAATTTTTATTTAAAAATTTAAAATAGTAACTTGCAGTCTTAAATAAATAGAATGATCCAGGATATTCTAAGTGCTATTCCCCTTGGTTTTTTATTGAGCGTAATGCCAGGAGCAGTCTTTTTTGTATTGCTAGAAACAAGTGTTGTTAAAGGTTTTAGAGCTTCTTTAGCTTTTGATGCAGGTGCAATACTATCAGATATTGTATTTATACTTATAGCTTATTTTAGCAGCTACAGGCTTCTTGAAAGTATTAAAGACGAACCTTCTCTTTTTATTTTTGGTGGCCTTATTATGGTTACTTACGGTATTATTTCTCTTATAAAAGTAAATAAATCGTCTAAAGATGTTGTAATAGACAAAGCAGCAAAAGACATTTTAAAGAAAAATTACTTTAGCCTTTTTGCTAAAGGTTTCCTGCTTAATTTTATAAATATTGGTGTATTGGGTTTTTGGTTGGCTATAATAATAACATGGGGACCAAGACTTGATTTAGATCCATCAAGAATGTTTATATTCTTTACAGCAGTTATACTTACTTATTTAGCTCTTGATATTTGTAAAATACTATTAGCAAAACAATTAAGAAGTAAACTAACAGTAAAAAATATTATTAAAATAAAGAAATCGATAAGCATTATCCTTATGATTTTTGGAGTTGCTTTACTAACACAGGGATGGTTTCCTGCAGAGAAAGGAATGGTAAATTCAGCAATAGAAAAACTGGAAAATAAAAAGTAACAGATACAAAATAGAATAAATAAAAAAGCTCCTGAAAAGGAGCTTTTTTTGTGGAGGCATCTAGCGGATTCGAACCGCTGTACGAGGTTTTGCAGACCTCTGCCTAGCCGCTCGGCCAAGATGCCATCTTTGTGATGTGGTGGCAAATTTACATATATTTTACACTAACGCAAGCATTACGTACTAAATTTTTCACCTTTTTTTGCAATACTTTTAATTACGTGATTCTTCTATTTGTATAGTAACCAATTCTACGTCACCTCCAATAGGCGGATTTAGTTTTGATACCCAAAGAGATACATGTAATATTGGTGGTATTTCATCAAAAACACGATTCATAATTCGTTTTGCAACATGCTCTAATAGTTTAGAACGTATTGCCATTTCTTCGGTTACAATTTTATTCAAATGAACATAATCTACAGTATCTTCAAGCTCATCGGTGCTCATTGATTTTTTAAGATCGGCTTTTATTTCCAGGTCAACAGAGTAATCTGAACCTATTTTACCTTCCTCTACAAGGCATCCGTGGTAAGAGAAAGTACGTATGTTTTTTAGTTTGATGGTATCCATAATACAAAATGCTGTTTAAGGCTGTAAAAGTAAGGATTTATTGGAGTCAAAGCATTCAATTAATGGGCTGTGAGTCAAAAATTTTCCAACTTTTTTGAATACCTTTGCAACCTTATTTATTAAAGATATGTCGACTGAAGAAAGATCACTTAATTTTATTGAGCAGATTATTGAAGAGGATTTAGGCAACGGAATGTCACAAGACAAGCTTCGTTTTCGTTTTCCTCCAGAACCTAATGGCTATCTGCACATTGGTCATGCCAGTTCTATATGCCTTAATTTTGGTTTAGGACTAAGGTATAATGCACCTGTAAACCTTCGTTTTGACGATACAAATCCAGCTAAAGAAGAGCAGGAATTTGTTGATGCTATTAAAAAAGACGTAGAATGGTTAGGTTATGAATGGGCAGAAGAGCGTTATGCCTCAGATTATTTCCAGGAATTATACGACTGGACTGTAGAGTTTATTAAAAGCGGAAAGGCTTATGTTGACAGCCAATCCAGTGAAGATATAGCCAAACAAAAAGGGACACCATCACAACCGGGTACTGATAGTCCTTTTAGAAGCCGTTCTGTAGAAGAGAATCTGGATCTTTTTGAAAGAATGAAAAACGGTGAATTCCCAGAAGGAAGTCATGTTTTAAGAGCTAAAATTGATATGGCATCGTCTAATATGCTTATGCGTGATCCAATCATGTACAGGATATTACACAAACACCACCACCGTACCGGTAACAATTGGTTTATTTATCCAATGTATGACTGGGCTCATGGCGAAAGCGATTATATAGAGCAGGTATCACACTCGTTCTGTACATTAGAATTTGCTATGCACAGAGAGCTGTACGACTGGTTTTTAGATCAGGTTTATGATGAAGGAAAAACACGTCCTAAACAACGTGAGTTTGCCCGTAGAAACCTTAGCCACACGGTAGTAAGTAAAAGAAAATTATTACAGCTTGTTCAGGAAGGCCATGTAACAGGTTGGAATGATCCAAGAATGTCTACTATATCCGGACTTAGAAGAAGAGGTTATACTGCTGCTTCTATTCGTAATTTTGCCGATACTATTGGTATTGCTAAACGTCAAAACCTTATTGATGTTTCATTATTAGAGTTTTGTGTAAGAGAAGATCTTAACAAAACGGCACCAAGGGTAATGGCTGTTTTAGATCCTGTTAAGCTTGTAATTACTAACTATCCTGAAGGAAAAGAAGAGTGGTTAGATGCAGAAAATAATCCTGAAGATGAAAGCGCAGGCTTTAGACAAATTCCTTTTTCAAGAGAATTGTTTATTGAGCAGGAAGACTTTATGGAAAATGCTAATAACAAATATTTCCGTTTAACACTTGGTAAAGAAGTACGACTTAAAAATGCTTATATTATTAAAGGTGAAAGTGTTATAAAAGATACAGATGGTAATATCATCGAAATTCACTGTACTTATGATGAAGATACACGAAGCGGAAGTGGAAGTGAAGCAAGTCATAGAAAAGTTAAAGGTACACTTCACTGGGTATCTATACCACATGCTGTAAAAGCAGAGGTTAGAATTTATGACAGATTGTTTACACATGAAAATCCGGACGGTGATAAAGATGTTGACTTTAAAGAATACATCAATCCAAAATCACTTGAGGTAATAACAGGTTATCTTGAACCGGGACTAAAAAGCGCCGAAGCAGGAGAGCGTTACCAATTTCAACGTTTAGGATATTTTTGTGTTGACACCGACAGTAACGCAGAAAAATTGGTTTTCAACAAAACGGTAGGTCTAAGAGACACTTGGGCTAAAGTGGAAAGTAAAGACTAATACTATAAATTATATTTATAAGGCTCCTTAATTTTAAGGAGCTTTTTTTATTATTTAAAAATATGATTGAATTTTAAATTAATATAGATGTATACTATCGAAAGTGACCTCACAGGATTAATTTTAAAACATTATTTTTTGTAGGAAATAATTTGAGTCATATCAAAAATAAAAGTGCCTTAAATCGCCTTATTTTCTTTTTTTACATACTTTAGCGTTATATTAACTACATATTAACGTCCTACAAATAGTAATAGGGTTATCTTTATAATTATTAATTAAAAAAACGATATTATGGCTGGTAAATCAGGAACAGTAGCAGCGGTGCTTGCAGGTGCCGCAATAGGAGCAGCATTAGGAATTTTATTTGCACCGGACGAAGGTTCAAAAACAAGAAAAAAAATTAAAGACGGTGTTGATGCAAAAAAAGATGAGCTAAAAGATAAACTTAGCGAACTTACCGAAACTGTAAAGAGCAGATTTGGAATTGCTAAACATGATCTTGAAAGTTCAATAGATCATTTAGTATCTAATGTTGAAGGTAAAGCAGATGATGTTATATCTATGCTTGAGAAAAAACTGGAAGAGCTAAAAAAGAATGCAGCTAGTGCTAAAGCAAAATAATTAAAACTCAATTATGGCATTTGAAGAAATTAAAGAAAACGCAGAAGATTTAAAACAAGAAGTCAAAAATCTTATAGATGCCAATTTAAGGTACTATAAACTTTGGGGCTTTAAAATTGTTATGAAGTCGACCACCATGATGCTGAAGTTATTTCTTCTGGCAGTCATGCTAACAATCGTTACTGTATTTTTTTCAATTGCACTTGCTTTGGGAATTGGCTATTGGCTGGATAATTTTGCTTATGGATTTCTAATTGTAGGTCTTATTTATCTTATTCTGGCTATCTTGGTGTATTATGTACAGGATAAAATAGTAGAAGGCCCGATGCTTTCAAGATTCTCAAAAATATTTTTAAAGAAATATTAATTAGTATATTATGGAAAGCAAAGTGTATTATACCTACGAAGAAATAAACAGGGACCTTCAAATACTTAAAGTAGAAAAGGATTTGGCTCATGCTAAATTTGCAAAAAGCTTGGATGAGACTAAAGAGAGCCTGCAGCCTATGAATATGATAGGGGAGACCCCTAAAAAAATTCTGGGTTTTATTGGTGCCCTTTCGGGACCTTTAAAGAGTGCAGCGTTTGCCTGGATTCTCAAAAAGATATTTTAAATAAAAAAGGCTGCTAAATTTTAGCAGCCTTTTTTTATTCTATTATTTCTCCCGGTAGTTCTTCATGACTTGGATTATCATGTTTCGGTTTTTTGTGTTTTTGATTCTCACGGTTCTGATTACCTCTTTTAATAGATTCTCCAATTTGGTTAGAAGCAGTGAACGATGCAACCATATTGTTTAGCATATCGCTGCCTGCCTGTGGTGAATTTGGTAAAAGGATAAGGTTAGAATTTGTATCTGCACCAATTGCCTGTAAAGTATCATAGTGCTGAGTAACAACAATTAATGCTGATGCTTCCTGAGAATTAATACCAACTTTGTTTAGTATATCTACACTTTCTACTAGACCACGTGCAATTTCACGTCTTTGATCTGCAATACCCTGTCCTTGTAATCTTTTGCTTTCTGCCTCAGCTTTTGCTTTTGCTACAATCCTGATACGTAATGCTTCCGCCTCATATTCTGCTGCTGATTTTTCTCTGTCTGCAGCATTAATACGGTTCATCGCATTTTTAACCTGGATATCCGGGTCAATATCAGTGATAAGCGTATTGATAATGTCATAACCATAAGTTGTCATTGCTTCGTTTAATTCCCGTTTCACAGCAATAGCAATATCATCTTTACGTTCAAAAACATCATCCAGTTTTAGTTTTGGTACTTCGGCACGAACAACATCAAATACATATGATGTTATCTGATCGTGTGGATATTCCAATTTGTAAAAAGCTTCAAATACTTTATCCTGAATTACTTTAAACTGAACCGAAACCTTCATTTTCACGAATACATTCTCTTTAGTTTTTGTTTCAATAATAACATCAAGCTGTTGGATCTTAAGGTTTATTCTTCCTGCGATCTTATCAATTATTGGAATTTTTAAGTGAAGGCCAGCCTGGCGGATGCTAAGGAATTTTCCAAAACGTTCCACGATAACGGCGGTTTGCTGTTTAACGGTAAAGAAAGAAGAGAGTAGGAGCAGCAGTGCAAAAAAGAGCACAACATACAAGAAAACATTTCCCATAATAATAGTTTTTAGTGATTTGTCAAGTTACGATTATTCTTAAAATAAAAAAACCTTCTGTAAAAGAAGGTTTAGTTAACTATAATGAAGCTTTTGCTTTTTGTATTCTGCTTATGGTTTCTTCTTTACCAATAAGCGCAATGATATCAAATATATGAGGGCCTTTTAATGAGCCTACAAGGCTTAAACGCAGTGGCTGCATAACTTTACCCATCCCTATGCCATTTTCTTCCATCCAGGCTTTTACAACCGTTTCTACATTGTGAGAAGAGAAATCCAGCGTGTTTTCAAGGACAGTTATTAAATTATCCATCAATTCACTGGTTTCAGGTTTCCAGTTCTTAGCTGCTTTTTCATCATATGATGTTGGAGCTGTAAAGAAAAAGTCTGAAAGGTCCCATAACTCACTTGCAAAAGTAGCACGCTCTTTTACCAGCTTCACAACCTCTGTTAAGAACTCATGCGATTTATTATAACCCTTCTCCATTACTACATGAGACAGTTCTTTTGCTAATACTTCATTATCCTGTTTTCCAAAATACTGGTGGTTGAACCATTTGTTTTTCTCAGGATCAAACTTAGCACCTGCTTTGTGAACTCTTTCAAGATCGAATAACTGAACCAGTTCGTCCAGTGTAAACAATTCCTGATCTGTACCGGGATTCCATCCTAATAAAGCAAGGAAGTTAATAACAGCTTCCGGCAGGTAGCCTTTTTCTCTATAACCGGATGAAATAGTTCCATCTGGGTTTTTCCATTCTAATGGGAATACCGGGAAGCCCAGTTTATCGCCATCTCTTTTAGAAAGCTTACCGTTACCTATAGGTTTTAGTATCAATGGAAGGTGAGCAAACTCTGGTGCATCCCATCCAAAAGCTCTGTATAATAAAGCGTGTAAAGGCATAGAAGGTAACCACTCTTCACCACGTATAACATGGCTCGTTTCCATTAAATGGTCATCAACTATATTAGCCAGGTGATAGGTTGGCATACCATCGCTCTTGAACAATACTTTGTCATCAAGTAAATTGGTTTCAAACTTCACTTCACCACGAATGATATCTTTTAAATGTAATGTTTCGTTTACCGGTGTTTTAAAACGGATAACATACTCTTGGCCATCAGCTATTCTTTTAGCAGCTTCTTCGGCAGAAATTACCAAAGAAGTATCCAGTTTTTCACGGTTGGTATGATTGTAAATAAACGTTTTTCCCTGTGCTTCTTCTTCTTTACGAAGTTCGTCAAGTGCTTCGGCAGTATCAAATGCATAATATGCCCATCCTGTTTCAATAAGAGTAAGCGCATATTCTTTGTACATGCTTTTTCTTTCACTTTGGCGGTATGGGCCAAATTTTCCTTCTTTACCAATACCTTCGTCAAAAGGGATACCACACCAATTAAGCGCTTCAATAATATATTCTTCTGCACCTTCAACATATCTGTTTTGGTCGGTATCTTCAATCCTTAGATAAAATACACCGCCATGTTTTTTGGCAAACAGATAATTAAAGAGGGCTGTCCTTACACCACCTATGTGTAAAGGCCCTGTAGGGCTTGGTGCAAAACGCACACGAACTTGCTTAGACATCGTTACTTAAATTTTAAGCTGCAAAGATACAATTATGAAATTTCCTTCATAGATAATTTGTACCGGTTATTTTATGTTTGATTCAAGTTATTAACAAAACATCCTGTTTTATGCTCATAACCCAGCAGATAAATAGCTTTTTAGCGTTTAATAGTTCGTGGGAATTTGTATTTTTATCGGTTATTAACAATTGTCAGTATTTTGGAAGCAAAAAATGTTATTTATACCAAGCTCGAAGGTTTTATAAAAAAGTACTATACCAACGAATTACTACGTGGAACAATCTTTTTTATAGGACTTGGCCTATTGTATTTTATATTCACAATGTTGGTAGAATATTTCCTGTGGCTGTCGTCAACAGGTCGTACCACTTTGTTTTGGCTTTTTATAGTGGTAGAAGGTTTCCTGCTTTTCAGGTTTATTCTTTTCCCGTTATTCAAACTTTTTAAATTGCAAAAGGGTATAGACTATTCTCAGGCGTCTCATATTATCGGAAAACATTTTTCTGAGATCAACGATAAGCTTACAAACTTTTTGCAATTGTCTTCTCAGGAAGACCAGTCTGAATTGTTGTTAGCATCGATAGAACAAAAAGCTAACAACCTGCAGCCAATTCCTTTTACTAATGCTGTCAATTTTAAAAAGAATTTGAAATACGTTCCTTACGCAGCAGTACCATTATTACTGATCTTGTTTTTTATGATCAGCGGAAATGCATCGGTTCTCACCCAAAGTTTTAATAGGGTAGTGCACTACAGTAAACATTATGCACCACCGGCTCCTTTTGAATTTGTTATCCTTAACAATTCACTAATGGCACAACAGGATACAGATTTTATCCTTGAAGTAAAAACACAGGGAACTGTTGTACCTGAAAATGCAATGATAACTATTGGTAAAGAAAACTATTATTTAGAAAATGTAAAGCCGGGAGTATTCCAGTACCGCTTTGAGAAACCGTCAAAAAATATTGCATTCGAACTTAACGCGAATAACGTAACGTCACCACCTTTTGAATTGAATGTTGTAGCTGTGCCTACCATTGCTAATTTTGAAATGGTGCTTAACTTCCCGTCTTATCTTGGCAAAAAAGCAGAAGTTGTGAAAGGCACGGGCAATGCTATTGTGCCGGAAGGGACTAAAGTTACCTGGAAAGTACAGGCTTTAGCAACTAATGCCATTGAATGGGCTAGTATGGGACAGACTTCTGCCTTCAACAATAGCGAAAATACCTTCTCATTATCTAAAAATATAATGCAGAATACAGAATATCAGATACTTACTTCTAATTCTAAGGTAAAACATCATGAAAAACTGCAATATCAGATATCAACCATCAAAGATCAATACCCAACCATCTCTGTTTCAAATGCACCTGACAGTTTGAAGCTGGAGAGGAGTATAGTTTTGGGTCAGCTGTCTGATGATTATGGATTGACAAAATTACAAATTGTGTATTATCCCCAGGATAATCCTGATGCCGCCAAACGTGGAACACTTCCTGTTAAGCGTGAAGTATACGATCGTTTTTACTATACATTCCCCGATGGTCTATCCTTAAAGGAAGGTGTAAACTATGAATACTATTTTGAGGTATTCGATAATGATGCTGTACATAATTACAAGAGTGCAAAATCATCTGTGTTTTCTCATAGAGAATTAACGCAGGATGAAAAGCAGGATAAAACATTGCAGGAGCAAAACAGTAATATCAATAGTCTTGAAAAATCGATCAAGAATCAGGATAAGCAATTGAGCGAATTGGACAAGCTTCAAAAAATAGGCAAGGAGAAAAATAACATGGATTTTAAAGATCAGAAAAAGATCCAGGATTTTATAAACCGCCAGAAGCAGCAGGATGAAATGATGAAAGAATTCTCTAAAAAACTTGAAGAGAATCTTGATAAATTCAATCCTGAAAAGAAAGATGAATTTAAAGAAGAACTTAAAAAACGTCTTGATAAAAACGAAAAAGAAGCTGAGAAAAACAAAAAACTTCTTGACGAATTAAAAGAGCTTACCAACAAATTACAGAAAGAAGAACTGTTTGAAAAGATAGATGAGTTAAAGAAAAACAGTAAAAACCAGTCTAAGAATTTAGAGCAATTGGTTGAACTTACTAAACGTTTTTATGTAGAAAAGAAAGCAGAACAGATTGCAGATAAACTTCAAAAACTTGGTGATAAAGAAGAGAAGCTTTCTAAGAGTGAAGAGAATTCTGCGGAGAAGCAGGAAGAGATAAATAAAGAATTTGATAAGATGCAGGAAGAGATGCGTGATCTTGAAAAAGAGAATGAAAATCTTAAAAAACCTATGGATCTTCCTACCGATAAAAATGAGGAAAAGGATATCGAGCAGGATATGCAAAAGGCATCTGAAGAATTAAAAAAGCCAGGTAAAGAGAACAAGCAAAAGGCAAAACCCAAACAAAAATCTGCAGCCGATAAGATGAAAAAAATGGGTGGTCAGATGATGGAAATGATGATGCAGGGAGACCAGGAACAAATGGAAGAAGATGTAAAAATGCTTCGCCAGATATTGGATAACCTATTAGCGTTCTCATTCTCTCAGGAAAATGTAATGGGTAAATTCAAGGGCAGCACAACACATTCATCATCGTTTAGTAAAAACCTAAAAATACAGCAAGACCTGAAACAACAGTTCAGGCATGTGGATGATAGTATTTTTGCCATGTCTTTACGTAACCCTAAAATAACCGAAGAGGTAACAGCCGAGGTTGGAAATGTGCATTACTATATGGATAAAGCACTGGTTGATCTTGCGGATAATGTTATTCCAAGAGGGATATCGAACCAGCAGTATGCTATAACATCCTCTAATAAACTTGCCGATTTTTTAAGTGATGCACTTAATAGTATGCAGATGGATTTACAGGGATCTGGTATGGGTAAACCTAAAGACGGTAAGGGTAAAGGAATGCAGCTTCCTGACATTATTAAGAAACAGGAAGGTCTTGCCAAGAAGATGAAGGATGGTAAAGAGAAAGGTAAAGAAGGTGAGGGCGGTCCAGGAGAAGAAGGCAAGCCTAAACCAGGAGGTAAAGAAAAAGGAGGTAAAGGTAAAGACGGACAAGAACCGGGAGGTGAAGAAGAAGGCGATGCAGGTGAGCTTTTAGAAATATATAAAGAACAGCAACAGCTTCGTGAAGCATTACAAAAAGCGTTAGAGAAAGAAGGTATGGGTGGAAACGGACAGAATGCAGCCCGCCAAATGAAGGAGATTGAAAAGCAACTATTGAACAAAGGATTTAAAGGTGATGTTGCCAAGAAGATGGAGAATTTAAAATATGAGTTGCTCAAGCTGGATAAAGCAATCCAGCAGCAGGGAGAAGAGAACAAAAGGCAATCGCAAACAAACACTAAAGAGTTTAATAACAATGCCAATAGTATTCCACCAGCTTTAAAAGAATATTTAAATAGTGTGGAGATTTTAAATAGACAAAGCTTACCTTTGCGCCCAAATTTTAACCAACGGGTGCAAACCTATTTTAGGAAAAATGATTAGTTTTAATTACGAAATTGAGTTTAAGCTTCAGGATGAAGCAAAGCACGAAGAGTGGATATCTGAAGTTATCGATTCTGAGGATAAGAGTGAGGGTGAAGTGAATTACATTTTTTGTGATGATGAATATCTGCACAAGATGAATGTTGAGTTCTTAGACCACGATACACTTACAGATGTTATTAGTTTCGACTATACAATGGGTAGCATTATAAGTGGTGATATATTCATATCTGTAGAAAGAGTTCGTGATAATGCTGCCGATTTTAAAGTGGATTTTGACGATGAATTAAGGCGTGTTATGGCTCATGGGATACTACATTATTGTGGCTATAAAGACAAGACTGAAGAGGATTCGCAATTAATGCGTTCTAAAGAAGATGAGAAGATCTCGCTGTTCCACGTGGAACAGTAGGCTTAAATATCTCTTGATGAATGAAACGTTCCACGTGGAACGTTTCGAAGATTTAAGTCCAAAGTAATAAACGTTCCAAGTGGAACGTACTGCTTGGCGAAATTTTTTTGAATGAATTTTATAAAGGTTCCACGTGGAACAAAGGAGAATAAAAGATGTTTAACGAGGTATATGATGTGGTAGTAGTGGGTGCAGGGCACGCAGGTAGTGAAGCTGCTGCGGCCGCTGCTAATATGGGTTCAAAGACCCTGCTTATTACAATGAGCCTGCAAAACATTGCCCAGATGTCGTGCAACCCAGCGATGGGTGGTATTGCAAAGGGGCAAATTGTACGTGAGATTGATGCTTTGGGTGGATACTCCGGAATCGTGTCAGACAAGACGGCGATCCAGTTCAAGATGCTCAACAAATCAAAAGGTCCCGCAATGTGGAGCCCACGTGTGCAAAGTGACAGAATGCGCTTTGCGGAAGAATGGAGATTGATGCTGGAGCGTACTCCAAATCTTGATTTCTATCAGGAAATGGTTGCCAGTGTTATGATGGAAGATGGAAAAGTAACAGGTGTGAAAACATCATTGGGAATCGAGATTAAAGCAAAATCTGTAGTGCTTACGAATGGTACATTCCTGAATGGACTGATTCATATTGGAGAGAAACAGTTTGGTGGAGGTAGAGCAGGCGAGAGTGCTGCATATGGAATCACCGAAGATTTAGTGCGTGCAGGGTTTACATCAGGAAGAATGAAAACGGGAACGCCGCCACGTGTGGACGGACGCTCGCTGGATTATTCGAAAATGACAGAACAACCAGGTGATGTGAATCCGGATAAGTTTTCATACATGGATATCACGAAGCCGTTGGCAATACAACGTTCATGCTGGATGACATATACTTCGCAGGCAGTTCACGATATTTTGAAAGAAGGTTTCGATCGTTCGCCAATGTTCAACGGCCGTATTAAGAGCCTTGGCCCAAGATACTGTCCATCGATAGAAGATAAGATAAACCGTTTTGCAGACAAAGACCGTCATCAGCTTTTTGTTGAACCGGAAGGATGGGATACTGCAGAAGTATATGTAAACGGATTTTCAACCTCCCTTCCGGAGGATGTTCAGTTTAAAGCATTGCGCTCTGTTGAAGGATTTGAGAATGTAAAATTCTTCCGTCCCGGATATGCTATCGAATACGATTACTTCCCGCCAACACAGTTAAAGCATACGCTCGAGACTAAGCTGGTTGAAGGATTGTATTTTGCAGGACAGATTAATGGAACTACAGGATATGAAGAAGCAGCGTCTCAAGGATTAATGGCGGGTATTAATGCACACTTAAAAGTGCAGGGTAAAGATCCGTTTATATTGAAACGTAATGAAGCATATATTGGAGTGCTTATTGACGACCTTATTACTAAGGGAACAGATGAGCCGTATAGAATGTTTACTTCACGTGCTGAATACAGAACACTGCTTCGTCAGGATAATGCCGACTTTAGATTAACACCACTATCGTACGAAATTGGTTTGGCTAAAGAAGATCGTCTTAGAAGAA
Source organism: Flavobacterium cerinum (assembly GCF_004028155.1). Taxonomy (GTDB): domain Bacteria; phylum Bacteroidota; class Bacteroidia; order Flavobacteriales; family Flavobacteriaceae; genus Flavobacterium; species Flavobacterium cerinum. The sequence continues at coordinate 155,558 of NZ_SBII01000007.1, forward strand.
TGGAAAAGAAGCGTGATCAGAGTGAAGCATTTGTTAATTTCTTTAAAGAGACAAGTGTAACCGTTGCAGAAGCAAATCCAATTCTTGAGGCTAAGGAATCGTCACCGATTGTTCAGCCCGATAAAATGTTTAAAGTATTCTCGCGTCCGCAGCTTGATCTTGAAGACATGCTTAAATTCGAAAAAGTGAAGAACTATGTTGAAGAGCATGGTCTAGATCGTGAGGTTATCGAGCAGGCAGAGATACAGGTTAAATATTCCGGCTATATAGAAAAAGAAAAAGCAAATGCTGATAAGCTTAATAGGCTTGAGGATGTAAAAATTCCGGCAAACTTTGATTATAGCAAGATCAAGTCACTTTCTTTTGAAGCCAGAGAAAAATTAAAAAATATAAAACCGGTAACGATCTCACAGGCGTCCCGCATTAGCGGAGTATCGCCAAGTGATGTATCGGTACTATTAATACATATGGGACGATAATGGCAATGTTTCACGTGGAACGTTTTTTAAAAACCCTTTTTACAAAAGGGTTTTTTGTGTTTTTAGTCGTGATCTTATTTACGGCTTGTATAACACCAAGACATACGGTAGAGATACATGATTATATATTACTGGAGAATGGGAAAGAAATATTAGGAAAAGATAAAGGATTAACCGCCTTTGTTTTTGAAGGAAATAAAACAAAGATTCCGTTTCAGGATTTTATAACCAGTAAATACAAACTGGGTCTTATATACGACATCCAATACTTTATAATGGTAGATGGTCATCGATTAAAAGTGTTTGTGTATGAAAATGCAGAATTGGAAAAATATTTTGACACTTCGCAATTTATGATTACAAATGTGGAAACTGCTGCAAATAGAATAGGATCTTCTGTAGATTTTCTTGGAATCTCTGTTGTAAACGATTCTAATGAAGATTGTCTTGCTCCAGGATCGCTTTACCAGAACATGACTTTGGATTATCTGAAAAAACTAAAATACGAATACAATAATAATTAATGGATTTCTCAAAACATAAGGTTTACCTCAAGGTAAAAGATCATTCGGTATCAGGAGAGCAATTTGAACTTTTAATGGATGAAGAACTGCAATTGCTAAAAACACATCCGCAGCCGGAATTAGAAAATCTTTCGGGTTATTATGAAAGCGACGATTATATTTCGCATACCGATGGAAAACGCTCGTTGTTTGAAAAGCTATACCATACTGTAAAACAAAAAGCACTTCGCGATAAAATAAAACTGGTTGAAGGCTTTAATCCTAAAAAAGGAAAATTACTTGATATTGGCGCAGGAACCGGAGATTTTCTTGTAATGGCTCAAAAGAGCGGATGGGAGATTAAAGGAATTGAACCGAGCACAAAAGCAAAAGGAATTGCCCAGACAAAAGGAGTGCCATTTGCAACTGTTCTTTCTGAATTGGAAGATCATTCGATAGACGTGATCACTATGTGGCACGTGCTTGAACATGTACCGGATGTAGAAGCTCAAATCACAGAACTGAAAAGAATTGTAAAATCAGATGGCACAATTATTATTGCTGTGCCAAATTTCAAATCACACGATGCACAGCACTACGGAATTTTTTGGGCAGCTTATGATGTACCCAGACATTTATGGCATTTCTCTAAAACGTCGATAAAATTACTTTTTGCAAAACAGGGAATGGAGCTCGTAAAAATTCTGCCAATGAAATTTGACAGTTTTTATGTAAGCCTTTTATCTGAAAAATATAAAACCGGGAAGATGAATTTTATAAATGGTTTTTTAATCGGATTATATTCAAATATAAAAGCTACTCGAAATTTCGAATATTCTTCGCATATTTACGTCATAAAAAGGGCTAAAAACGAAATAAATTCAATTTAAAAGCGTTTTAACGCGTGTAATATGTCTTTGGGTGAAGATTTTTTAAAGCTTTCTTATATCGCTTTATTTAAAGCCTCTTTTGATTGAAGATCTTTATACAAATTGAATAACCTATAAAGACTGCTTATATCTTAAAATTTTCTTAGAAAAACACGTTTTTTGGGTACTTGACAACTAATTATTACTTTTACCAAAATTTTTAAAATAAATCTAAATTCAGGAAATGAAAAAATCACTATTGATACTCGGTTTTGCTCTGGCAGTAATTTCATGCAACAAAGAAGCAGGTACATCTGCAGCAGGTTTAAAAACTGCTTATGTAGATACATCTAAACTTGTTCAGGATTACAACGAATTTAAAGAACTGGAATCTCAAAGCAAAACAAAACAGGAAGTGATGGGAAGAGAACTTGAAACTAAAGTGCAGCAGTTTAAACTGGAGGCAGCTAGTTTTCAGGAAGAGGCTAGGGCTAAAGGTCCGCAATGGGCGCAGCTTAAAGGACAGGAGCTTCAAAAAAGAGAGCGTGAGCTTGGTATGATGCAGGAGTCAATGATGAAACAACTTCAGGAAGAATTTGGTACTAAAAACGATACACTTATCAGTAAGATCAAGAAATATGTTAAAGATTACGGTAAGAAAAACGGTTACGATTACATCTACGGTACTGGAGATGTTGTAAGTGTTATGTATGCTAAAGAAGGATATGATATTACAAGTAAAATCCTTAAAGAACTGAACGACAATTATAAAGGATCAGCTAAAAAAGAAGATACAGCTACTGCTGCACCAGCAAAAGAAGAAAAGAAATAATAGTATTTTCTAAATATATAAATGCCTTCCTTAACCGGGAGGCATTTTTTTTTGCAAAAACATTCGGTTAAAAATGATTAATTTTGCGCTTCAATATACGCCAAATGGAAACCCCTTCAATAGCTGCTTCTTTTGCTTTAAAGTTTATAAATCAGACAAATAGGTCTATTTTTCTTACTGGGAAAGCAGGTACAGGTAAAACTACTTTATTAAAAGAGATCATTAGAACTACCCATAAAAATGTGGTGGTGGTTGCACCTACAGGTATTGCTGCCTTAAATGCAGGAGGAGTTACAATCCATTCCATGTTTCACCTTCCGTTTTCAGGTTTTATTCCTCAGTTTGATGAAGCTCCGCAATTCTCTGATACTGTGAAGTTTGAAACAAAAGATACACTTCGCCGTCATTTTAGGATGAGTGCTGACAGACAGCATGTAATTAATAATATGGAGCTTTTGGTTATTGACGAGGTGAGTATGCTTCGTGCCGACTTACTGGATGCTATTGACTTCATGTTGAGAACTGTACGTAAAAAGAATATTCCTTTTGGAGGAGTTCAGGTATTGTTTATTGGCGATTTATTACAGCTACCTCCAGTAGTGCGTAATGAGGAGTGGGAAGTGTTACGTAAATACTACAGAGGAAAATTCTTTTTCCATTCGCATGTGGTTCAGCAAAACCCGCCCTTGTATATTGAGCTCAATAAAATTTACAGACAAACAGACGATGTATTTATTAACGTTCTTAACAATTTGAGGAACAATGTAATAACTACTGATGATGTTAAGATATTAAACGGTTTTGTAGATCCTGATTTTGATTCTACAAAACACAGCGGTTACATAACCCTTACTACACACAACGCTAAGGCTGATGCTATGAATGCAAATTCATTGGAAGGCCTTGACGGAAAACAGTATAGCTTCCATACAGAAATTGTAGGGGATTTCCCAAAAAATATTTATCCGGTTGAAGACGAACTTAAACTTAAAGTGGGTGCTCAGGTAATGTTCATTAAAAACGATCTGTCGCCGGAGAAGAATTATTTTAATGGTAAAATTGGCGTGATCGAGTCGTTATCTACGGATGAGATCATGGTGCATTTCCCGGAAGAAGATACAACGATCGAGGTTGAAAAATACGAATGGAAAAACGTTCGCTATTTTGTAGACGAGCAAACCAAAGAGATAAAAGAAGATGTACTGGGCACCTTTGTGCATTATCCAATAAAATTAGCTTGGGCTATAACGGTTCACAAGAGCCAGGGCTTAACATTCGATAAAGCTGTGCTCGATGTATCGCAGGTTTTTATGCCCGGACAAGCCTATGTTGCTCTTTCGCGTTTACGTTCATTAGAGGGGCTTATTTTGCTTTCTCCGCTACGTATGAACGGTATCTCCAGCGATGCAGATGTAATAGACTATGCCACGGCAAGGGCAGGAGATGACGAACTTGAAAATTCGCTGAAGCGTGAAACCCTTGGGTTTATTTATAATTTCCTGATTAACAGTTTCGAATGGGGCGAACTCGCTACCGAATGGCAAAAGCACAAGATGAGTTACCTGCAGCAAACCGACAAGGCACTTAAAGGGAAACATCGCGAATGGGCACACCGCCAGGAAAATAATATTCATGGACTGATGGATGCTTCTGGAAAATTTGTGGCCCAGCTGCAAAAGATTTTCAGGCAACAGCCGGTTGATATGCAGTTTGTTGCCGAAAGGGTAAATGCGGCCTATAATTATTTTTTCCCGGTTATCGACCGTTTAACAACCGGTGTTCTTGAAAAAATGGAAGAGATAAAACGCCTTAAAAAAGCAAAAGGCTTTTATGAAGAACTGTCTGAAATTGAAGAACTTCAAACCTATTCTTCACTACGGCTTATGAAAGCAAAACTGCTTATGCAAATTGTACTGGCAGAAAAGGAGGTAAGCAGGGAGAATTTGATGTCGAAAGAAATTCAAACCTACAAGGCTAAAAAACTGGAAACTATTCGTGGAATAATGAAACAAAACCCAGTTTCGCTTATGGATGCCGCCGATGAGGAAGATGATTTTGTACCGGAACGCTATACAGTTAAAAAGAAAAAATCGACCGAACCAAAGAAAACTACGCTGGAAGAAACTCACGAACTATGGCTGCAACGCTTATCGATACCAGAAATCGCTGAAAAGAGAAAACTAACAGAGACAACGATTTTAAGCCATTTTGCGGGGCTTATACAGGTAGGTAAGGCTAAGATTGAAGATGTATTGCCGAAAGATAAATTAGAGTCGCTTACAGAGGCTTTTAAAGGCTTTGAGGGTGAATCCCTGAACGGATTGAAAGAAATGTATGGAGAAGCCTTTACATGGGGCGAATTGAGGTTGTACAGAGCAAGCATGAAAAGCTACTAAAAACCGCAGGGTTATAAAAAATAAAAGAGGGCTGAAAGTAAATAACTTCCAGCCCTCTTTGTTTATAAGGATCTTAATAAATGTAAGATTAACTTAACCAGCTTACTAATAGAACAGCCGGGATAAAATAAATAGCGATGGTGCGTGCACCATCATAATCTTTAGCCATACGCTGACCTAACAGCAGGAACAATAAAGTTATGCATGATATGATACCTGCCCAAAGTGCAAACTGAGTTCCCTCGTTTACAATAATTTCGATAATGCCAATTACTGATGCTGCACCGGCTAAAATTTCTAATATCAGGATTAGGAATAAAGAATGAGGCACCATATTTTTAATAGGCGTTTGCGCAAAATGACCGGTAAGCCATCCTACGTTTCCTTTCCAGTCGGCAACCTTATCGTAGCCTGATTGTATGAAAGTTATGGCAAGAAAAAGTAACGTAATTATAATTGCTGGTTGTGTAATCATGGTGGTTATTTTTTATGGATTAATCGGGTTAGTTTTATAGAAAGGTCGGTTAAAATTATCTTGGCATTTCCGTTACGCTCAATGTGATATAGCGCATCGCTGAGTTCTTTAAAAATATCGTTGATGTTGTTACCGTTCACAAAAGGGGCAAAATTTTCGAGCTTGAATTTTTCTACCGTTGGCTCCATGTAAACCAGGTCTTTAGCATTGTAATTTAATAGCAATGCCTGACGGAACATATCGATACAAAAGTTTAAGAATTGTTTTTGTGCCTCTCGGCCAATGCCGGCAATTTGCTCGCTCCAGGCAATAAGATCCTGAATGGCAGCAGCATTACCTTTTGCCCTGAAGGCAGCACGCACCCATTGTACAAACCATTCTTCAAACGGGAGTCCGTCGTCGGTTTTGTGTACTATATGCAGGGCTTTATTATAATTTCCCTGTGCCTGATGTGCCAATTTTAAAGCCGTTTTTTGGTCGATATTCTGGCGGGATACCAATGCATCTACAATAGCTTTTTCGCCCAATGGGCCAAAATTTAAAACCTGGCAGCGGGAAAGTATGGTTTGTAGTATATCGTCCTGACTTTCTGCAATTAAAAGGAATACCGTTTTTTCGGGCGGTTCTTCCAATAGTTTAAGCAGTTTATTGGCTGTTGCCGTATTCATTTTGTCGGCCATCCAGATGATCATCACTTTGTAGCCGCCTTCATAGGCTTTCAGCGAAAGCGATTTTACAATTTCGAGAGCCTCATCTACACCTATCTGCCCTTGTTTGTTTTGGATATCGATCTTTTTGTACCAGTCGAATAAACTTCCGTAAGGTGTTTCTTCAACAAACTCACGCCAGTGCTTTAAAAAGTTGGCGCTTACAGGGTGGTTTTTTACTTCGCTGTTGGAAGCAACCGGGAAAACAAAATGCAAATCGGGGTGCGACAGGTTCCTGAATTTCAGGTTACAGGCGTCATTACCATTGGTATTATCACCATCGGTATTTTTACAAAGTATGTATTGGGCATAGGCAATAGCCAGTGGTAAAGTACCCGATCCTTCGGGGCCAATAAACAATTGTGCGTGCGGAATCCGTGCGGAATCGGCACTTTTTGTTAAATGGCTTTTTATATGATCCTGGCCTAAAATTTCTGAGAAAAGCATGGGGCAAATATAGTTGAAAATTCAGAATAAGAATTAACTGTACTATTGTTCGTAAGTATGTCTCACGGCGAACATTTCAAAACGACAGGGCAATTTTCAAAATGATAGGGTTTGTGTAATTATTTAAAGACCGCCTGTTCCACGATAACCGCTTTTATTTTTTCCGGAGGACTATTTTTTAGAACGATGGCGTTGGTAACATCAGGAATATACAGGCCAAAAATTTCGTCATTTACATGCAGGTTAAATGCATGTTTATAGTGCTCATTCATTCCGCTAATCTCAAATATAAAATTTTCCTGTCCTGAGCTTTTATCGGCAGCATATTCTTCAATAAGCTTTGTAAAAGGTACACCCGACTTATATTTTTTTATAATCGTTTTGTGCAGAGCTTCTATTTTTTCGGGAGATAAATTGCTGTCATTCAACTGAAACATACCGCAACTCTGAATCTCAACTTCTTTTATTCCCTTTATCTTAAAAGCATCATTCCCGGTAATAATTATTTCGCCCGGACTTTTACTGGCGCAGAACGCATAAAATTCTTTATTCCCTTCTTCGTTTTCAAAAAAGGTCAGGGTCATCACTTCATTCAATTTAGCATTGTCAAAAATTTTTTTGGCTTCTTCCGGAGTTAAAATTTTACCCTGAGCATTTATAGTTATGCAATATAAGTAGAGAAATAACGATGCTATTATTTTCATATTAAAAGCTTTACAAAGCTAATATAGTATAAAATGATTATTAATAATCAAAAGACTACTAATAAGATAAGAACGGTTTTTCGATTTGAAATTTTGTTACATAAAAACACCGTTTTACGTAATTTAACACTCAAATAAGTATTTGAAATACATATAGTTGCATTACATTTGAAAATCTTTTTGAACAATTTGTTGGGTATTTATTAACATAAAAACTTATATTTGCCTTTATTCAATAGTCTAAACCATCTAAAATTACTTTAATGAAAACCCTTGCCGATATTAATTTTAAAGATAAAAAAGCTGTAATCCGTGTAGACTTTAACGTGCCTCTTGATGAGAATTTTGCCGTTGTAGATGCTACCCGAATTGAAGCTGCTAAACCAACTATCGATAAAATTTTAAAAGACGGCGGGAGTGTAATTTTAATGTCGCATTTAGGAAGGCCAAAAGGAAAAGAAGAGAAGTATTCGTTAAAGCACATTGTGGCTAAAACATCTGAAATTCTTGGAGTTAAAGTTAAATTTGTTGAAGACTGTATTGGTGCAGAAGTAGAAAAAGCTGCAGCCAATCTACAACCGGGTGAAGTACTGCTTCTTGAAAACCTTCGTTTTTATAAAGAAGAAGAGGCGGGCGATGAAGGTTTTGCTAAAAAGTTGGCTGGACTGGGCGATGTTTATGTTAATGACGCTTTTGGTACGGCACACCGTGCACATGCTTCGACTACTATAATAGCAAATTATTTTCCTGAGAACAAGGTTTTTGGCGAGCTTCTTGCTAAAGAGATAAAAAGCCTTGATAAGGTATTAAAAAATAGTGAAAAGCCGGTTACGGCTGTTTTGGGCGGATCTAAAGTTTCGTCAAAAATCACGGTTATCGAGAATATTCTTGATAAAGTTGATCACCTGATAATTGGTGGAGGGATGACCTTTACTTTTATTAAGGCACTGGGCGGTAAAATAGGCGATTCCATCTGTGAAGACGATAAGCAGGAACTGGCCTTGGAGATTTTGGCAAAAGCCAAAGAAAAAAACGTGCAGATTCACCTGCCGGTAGACGTTATTGCCGCTGATGGCTTTAAGAATGATGCAAACACGAAAGTGGTGGCAGTAAATGAAATTCCTGATGGATGGCAAGGCCTTGATGCCGGACCAAAATCCTTAGAGAATTTTAAAACGGTTATCCTGGAGTCCAAAACCATTTTATGGAACGGCCCACTAGGGGTATTTGAGATGGAAAATTTTGCCAACGGCACCATAGAGTTAGGAAATTTTATTGCGGAGGCTACAGAAAAAGGCGCATTTTCTCTTGTTGGAGGGGGTGACTCAGTATCTGCGGTGAAGCAATTTGGCCTTGAGCCAAAAATGAGTTATGTGTCTACCGGAGGTGGTGCCATGCTCGAAATGCTGGAAGGCAAAACACTACCGGGTATCGCTGCGATATTGGACTAGGAGTGTTAAAGTTTACAATAGAAATTAAAATTTGAAGTTATAACATACTTTGTTACTTTGTAAGACATTGTAATTTAACTGATTAAAAAGTAAATTAGATGAATAAAAAGAAAACACTGTCATTAGTTTTTGCACTCTTTTCTTTTGCGGCTTTTGCCCAGGAGAGTGCCCAAGCGGACATTTCTACCGTTACACCCGAGATTAAATTGTCATATTTAGATTCTATCAAATCTACATTTACCAGGCATAGCGATATGGTTTGTGTAGACAGCCTTTGGTTAAAAGAACTTACAAATCAGGATCTTTTTGAAAACATGCAGGACGACCTTAAAAAGGTAAACCCTGATGTAGATGTTGAGTATGGGCTTTCTACAGATCTTTTAAAAGAAAGATTGGCAAAAATGGACGCTAAATCGCCTTTTAACATTGAGTACAGCAAAGGTTTAGAGAACATTATAAAATCATATTTAAAGAACAGGCCAAAATCGTATGAACGCTTAATGGCAATTTCTGAATATTATTTTCCAATGTTTGAAGAGCGTCTTGCAAAATACAATGTGCCAATCGAAATTAAATACCTTGCCGTTATCGAGTCTGCCCTTAATCCAAGAGCAAAATCAAGAGTAGGAGCAACCGGTCTTTGGCAGTTTATGTACCCTACAGGTAAGCAGTATAACCTTGAAGTGAATAGCTATGTAGACGAAAGAAGCGACCCACTTAAAGCAACCGAAGCTGCATGCCAGTACCTTTCAAGCCTTTACAATATGTTTGGCGACTGGGATCTTGTATTAGCATCTTATAATGCTGGTCCAGGTAATGTTACTAAAGCGATCCGTCGTTCCGGTACTTATAAAAATTACTGGAATATAAGACAAAACCTTCCAAAAGAAACTCAGGCTTATGTGCCTACTTTCCTTGCAACTATGTATATCTACGAATATGCGAAAGAGCACGGAATCAATGCTAAGAAAGCACCTATCACGTATTTTGAAACGGATACCATTATGGTAAAACGCCAAATGTCGTTCAAGCAGGTTGCTCAATTACTAGACGTACCAGTTTCTCAGTTACAACTGCTTAACCCGATCTACAAGCTTGATATCATTCCTTTTACATCTGATAAAGCACATTTCTTAAGGCTTCCTAAAGAGAAGATAGGAATTTTTGTTTCGAATGAAAAATCGATCTATGCTTACATCGATTATGAAGACAGCAAAAGAGAAAGACCTCGTTTTGGTCTTGATAAGCCGGAAACTGCAATTGCATCTTCAAGAAGAGATAGCACATCTTCAAGAGCTTTAGCATCGGCATCGCCTTATAAAAGGGAAAAATCGGTTACTACTAAAACCCATGTGGTTAAAAAAGGAGATAACCTTGGAGAAATTGCTACTAAATATGACGTTAGTCTTGCCGATCTTAGGAAATGGAATAAGATAAAGGGCAATAATATAATGGCCGGTCAAAGAATAAAGATCCAGAAAACTATAACGGTAACTACTCCTGTTAAAGAAGAAGCTATTGCAGCCGTTAAAGAAAAGGAGACTAAAGGAGCTAAAACAGCCTCTGCCAATGCAAAAACGGCGATAGCTATAAATACAGATACTACAGACGACACGGCCACTGCGGAAAACAATGATGATGTAGTCATTGAAACTAAAACAGCTGTTGCTGCTACACCGGCAGCAAAAAGGTCTAGAGAATACAATTACGAACAAGAGCGTATGTACATTGTACAAAAAGGCGATTCATTGTTTAGTATTGCTAAAAAACACCCTGGCGTTACTGTAGAGAACCTTAAGAACTGGAATAAAATTCAAGGAGAAAGCATTCAGCCGGGTATGAAGCTGAAACTTGTAGAGGTTAACTAATTTTTTGAGAAAGGATATCCCAATGAAAAGGATAAAACAAACCATTTTATTTGTTTTTGTTCTTTGTTGTATAGCCTGTAACGGTGATAAGCATGAAGATGCAGACGCTTCTAAAGGCAATATTAATGAAATTTCAATTGTAATAAATGACGTGCTCTGGAATGGCGAGGTAGGCGACAGCCTGCGTAAAAAACTCGCTGCCCCGGTAGACGGGCTTACTCAGGAAGAGCCCCTTTTTACACTCAACCAACTTCACGACAAAACATTTGATGGTTCCCTTAAAAAGGGACGCAATATCATTGTTATCGATAAAGCCGCTAACAATGATTTTGAGTTTAAGCGCAACAGCTTTTGTGCGCCTCAAAATGTTTTTACAATTACCGGAAAATCAATTGATGAAATCCTGGAGCTTATTAATATGCATTCTGATGAAATTATCAGGACGATAAAGCAGACTGAGATTAAAGAAAATCAGGAAAGGCATATTAAAGCCGGACTTGTTAGTGAAGAAAAGTTCAGGAAACAGTACAATATCTCTATTAAAATACCATCGTCTTACAATTATGCCCTGCAGAACAAAGAGTTTTTGTGGCTTAAAAAAGATATTCCCAGCGGCAATGCTAATATTCTTGTTTACAAAGTGCCTTATGATGTAATTGAAGGAAACAAAACAATAGTGAATAACATTATCAGAATGCGCGATTCTATTGGTAGAAAGTACATTCACGGGCAGGAACAGGGAACATTTATGGTAACGGAAGAAGCTTATTCTCCTTACATTTTCATGACCAGTTTTAACGATAAGCCAAGTTTTGAAACCCGTGGTAACTGGGAAATGGAGAACGATTTCATGAACGGGCCATTTCTTAATTATGCCATTAGAGACGATAAGCACAATTGTTATCTTATAATCGAAGGTTTTATCTATAGTCCTTCAGCTCCAAAGAGAGATCTTATCATCGAACTGGAGTCTATAATCAAGTCAGTAAAATTTCTATGACGCCAGTATTCAAAATAAAGCGATTTAACGAGCTTTCTGTATTCGAACTATACCAAATACTGGAATTGCGCAGCGAAGTCTTTGTAGTAGAGCAAAACTGCGTTTATCAGGACATAGATGGTAAAGATCAAATGGCATTGCATCTTTTAGGAACATTTGAGGGCAAAATAGTGGCTTATGTGCGTTTGTTTGCACCGGGCGATTATTTTGATAATGCTTCTATAGGCAGGGTCGTGATAAGTCCTAAATTCCGCGACCGCAAATGGGGTCACAGCCTTATGACAGCTGCGATTGGTGCAATTCAGGACGAATTTAATACTTCAGCCATAACCATATCGGCACAATTGTATCTTAAAAAGTTTTATGAAGGGCATGGTTTTGTACAGGACGGCGATGAATATCTGGAAGACGATATACCACACATAAAAATGCACAAAGAATAGTTTACTGTTCGGTTAATTACCAATTACCACCAGGACAATAATAAAAAAAGCCCCATGAGTTCTAAAAACTTATGGGGCTTTTTTATATATCTGTTGAATCTTATGCTTTAGTGATCATAAGCTCCACTCTTCGGTCATATTCTGTGCCTTTTCCTAATGGAACAGTATTGCCATAACCTTTGTAGGTCATTCGGGTTGGAGTTATTTTTTTAGAAACCAAATACTTGTAAACTGCAAAAGCCCTGTTTTTTGAAAGTTCCCTTTTACGGGTGTCTTTATCGATGGCCTCTTTTTGAAAGGAAGGTGTACAGCATATATGCCCCTGTATTTCAAACTGAATGTTTTTATATTTCATTAAAAACTTAGCCATTTTATCAAGTTCCTGTTTCGATTTTGTGGTAAGCTTACTACTTCCACGCTCAAAAAGTATGTTGTCCAAATAAACGCGATCTCCTGCAATTAAATCCTTTTTAAGAGCACTATATACTCCCGGCTCTAATTTAGGCGGCGGAAGCGGCTTAAAATTCACGGTAACGTCTACCCGGCGGTTTTTAGAGCGGGCTTCGGTTACATTGTCAATATCTTCTTCAAGAAGTATACGGCCCTTGCCCTCTATAGTAACAATGATCTTGTTTTTAATGCCACGCCCCAACAGGGTGTCTCTAATAGTATTTGCCCTGTTTGTAGAAAGCTTAAAGTTATAAGCATCCTTACCTCGGTCGTCACAGTAACCATAGATCTGGATGGTTTCTATACGTGCGGTATCTATAGCTTTAATAAATGCAACCACATTATTACCCTGCTTGTCGTCAAGATTAAATTTATTGACGTCAAAATATACCGAATAAACGGTTTCTTCCTGGGCAATTGATAAATTAGAAACTAAAAATAATAGCAGTATGTAAAGTGATCTTTTCATTAATTTTGAGGCTGGGTTGTATTATTTTCGTCAATCCTTGCCAGATTAATATCTTCAGGCGGATGGATAACTATCGGATATTTTTCAACTTTAATTGAGCTGCTGTCCAAACCAAATGCACGTCCTTCAGACAGGCTGACTTTTTTCAGTACAAAATAGATATCAAGAATAATTCTTTCATACCAAGGTAAATCGTTGTCATAAGAAAGGAATTTTTCTATAATAACAAATTTAAAGTCGCCTATTACATTATTACGGTTAAGCGATTCATATCGGCTGGTAATATCTACTTCGCCACGTTTCACCATATCTTTTACAACGTTCTTGAACATAAGGTTAATTCTTGGAGCTACTCTAAAACCTAAGTAAAAGTCTACCCTTATAACATCATCTTCTATAATATCGCGTACACGGTATTCCATTTTATAAGGTTCATCTACCACATTTACGTGAACAAACCAGTAAATATCGGCACGTTTTGGCCTTTTTTGAAGTATCGAATAAATGATTTTCGATTCTATTTCATCCCCACGGCTTGCATTGGTCATGTACACCAAGTGCGTAGCATATTTAGGGATCGACATGTCATTGCTAAGCTCAGACAGTACGGTTTTATAATTATCGATCTTAGTAAACTCTGTATATTCACTACGGATGCGTTTTGCCGTAAACCATACCGACATTACTAATGCCAGTAATCCGGCAATAATAAGCGATACATAACCACCGTGGTGGAATTTACTCATGTTTGCAATAAGGAATGATATTTCGATGGTGAAATAAACAGCCATTACACCAACGATGAGTATTTTGTTGTAGCGTTTCATGACCATGTAATAACCCAATAACGTTGTTGTCATTAGCATACACAGTACAATGGCAAGACCGTAGGCGGCCTCCATATTACCTGATTCTCTAAAGTGCAGTACAATAAATACACAGCCAATAAACAGTAACCAGTTGATAGACGGTATATAAAGCTGACCTCTTAAGTTTGATGGGAATTTAACTGATACTTTTGGCCAGAAGTTAAGCCTCATAGCCTCACTTATAAGAGTAAATGAACCACTTATTAATGCCTGAGACGCAATAACAGCTGCCGACGTAGCGATAGCGATACCAAATGGCAGGAACCAATCCGGCATTAACAAATAGAACGGGTTACCCGGGTTTGCTGTGCTTCCGCTTAATGTAGATAATGTTTTGCCCGAATGAGCAATAAGATAAGCTCCCTGTCCAAAATAGTTAAGGACAAGCATCGATTTTACAAAAACCCAGCTTATACGAATGTTGCCTCTACCGCAGTGTCCCATGTCGCTGTATAGCGCTTCGGCTCCTGTGGTACATAGAAATACAAAACCAAGTACATAAAAACCTTCGTGGTGTATGCTCAGTAAGTGAATAGCATAATAGGGATTAAGTGCTTCGAATACTGCTACATTATGGAAAACATGTGCAACACCTAATACACCAAGCATACCAAACCATATAAGCATCATTGGGCCAAAAAACTTACCAATAAAGGTACTTCCAAATCGCTGTATAAAGAAAAGACCAAATAATATTCCAATTACTATAGGAACGGTATCCAGTTGCGGCTGGTATTTTTTAAGACCCTCAATAGCAGAGGATACTGAGATTGGAGGCGTTATAATTCCGTCTGCTAAAAGTGCGCTTCCCCCAATAATTGCAGGTACAATGAGCCCTTTTTTCTTGAGGCGTTTTACCAGTGTATAGAGTGAGAAAATTCCACCTTCGCCTTTGTTATCTGCCTTTAATGTTAGGAAGACATATTTTAGGGTGGTTTGTAATGTAAGTGTCCAGAAGATACAGGACAATGCGCCCAGAACTACTTGCTCTTCAATGGGCTGGCTGCCTATTATGGCCTTCATTACGTAAAGGGGAGAGGTACCTATATCCCCGTAAATAATTCCCAAAGTAACGAGCAGTCCGCCCATTGTTACCTTGTTGAGTTGTATGTGATTGGTGCTCACGATAAATTTGGATTAAACGACAAAGGTATATGTTTTTAGAAAATTTGTGGGGTTAACCCACAATAATTTAGTTTTAATAAAAAACCCCTCGCCTGTAACAGGAAAGGGGATGAGGTTTTATTTTGAAAGAAGTTTGTTATATTCTGCACTATTTGCAAGCAATGCCACCGATTTTTGGATCTCAGAATTACTTGTAGTATAATACTTGTAAAGGCCTTCTTTGTATTGGTAACGTTTAATAAGCTCGTCCAGTAACAGCTGTTTTATTTCCTGTTTGTTGGTATTAAGCTCTTTTTCTTCGCTCTTTTTCAGGGCAGCAAGTAATAGCTGATACTCAGCATTGATGTTAGCATCAATTTTTTCTTTCTTCGCCACTTCCATAGCTGCTTTTAATGCTTTTTCTGTCTCTGTGTCAAACTCAAATTTATCTTTTTTAAGCGATTGTTTCAACGCTTCAAAGTCGGCATCGGTAACATTCGGAATGGTAGATAAAGTTGGGTTTTTGTAGTAATAGGTTGTAGCATAATTAAATATACCATCATTTTTTATCAAAGCATCAGCAATAGCACTCTGTTTTGATTCGTCCAACTGAACATCCGGCAATATACCACCGCCATCATATACCGTTCTTCCTTTTTTGGTTTTAAAGGCATTATAATCTTTTTTATCAATACGAATAGCTTTACCGTCTACATCTTTATGAGCATAATCTAAAGCCTGGATACCACGTCCCGAAGGTGTATAATAACGTGAAATAGTAACTTTAACCTGTGTTCCATAAGTAAGATCCAGCGGACGCTGTACTAATCCTTTTCCAAAACTCCTACTGCCCACAATAACGGCACGGTCGAGATCCTGTAAAGCGCCTGCAACAATTTCAGATGCAGAAGCACTGCTTCCGTCTACTAAAACTACCAAAGGAATCTCTGTATCTACAGGAGGTTTCTGGGTTTTATAAGTATTGTTGTAGTTCTCGTTTTTAGATTTAGTGGTAACAATGATCTCGTTTTGAGGCACAAACAGGTTGCAAATGTTTACCGCTTCATTAAGCAGTCCGCCCGGGTTACCTCTAAGATCCAGTATAATATTTTTTGCACCGTCTGCTTTAAGCTGTAGTAAAGCTGCTTTTGTTTCGCTCGACGCTTTAGCATTGAACTGCGTTAAAACAATGTATCCGGTTTCTTTGCCTACCATAGCAAAGAAAGGTACAGCCTTAATATCTACAGAGTTAAGTATTATTTTTGTTGAAAAGGTTTTGCCCTGGCGCATGTATTTTATATCTACTGCAGTATTCTTGCTGCCTTTAAGCAGTTCGCCGGCATCTTCTTTAAACTCGGCAAGATTAATATCGCCAATTTGTATTATTTCGTCTCCGGCTTTTAGTCCCGCTTTATCTGCAGGATAATCTTTATAAGGCTCTTTAATTATAAGTTTGCCTTCTTTTCTTGTTATCAGTGCGCCTATACCGGTATATTCTCCGGTGTTGTTTATTTTAAACTTGGCAACATCCTGCTCGTTAAAGTAAACAGTATACGGGTCAAGATCTGTCAGCATATTTTTTATGGCTTTATCCATAAGCTGCCCAGGGTTTACCTCGTCTACATAGTTGTTATTTACAGTTTTGTATAGCGTGGTAAATATCTCTATTTGTTTTGCGATCTCAAAAAAGTCGTCCTTGAAACTGGACCCTACAAACAGGAAACCTGCGGCTATAACCGGCAGCACATATTTCTTTTTCATACCTTTTAGCATACTATTTCTTTTTCTTTAATTTTTTCCTGACGATGTAAAATGCAATTACGAAAATAAGGATAAAAGGCCAAAAGTACAGTAAATCAATAAAGAAACTTGAAATACTGTTAAATCCGGATTTTACAGCGTTCCATATTTTAGAACCGTACGATACTGTAGCGTCTGGCAGTTCGGCGGTTTTCTTATAAAATTCAAGGTTTATGGTACTTAAAGCCACACGGTTTTTCATGTACCGAAGCTGACCTTCTTTTGCCTCGATTTCTTCACGAATGGCCGATAGCTCTTTTTCGATCTCCAGTATTTCCGATACTTTTTTGGCTTTTCCAATAAGTTCCAGATAACGGGCTTCCAATACTTTTTTGGCTTTTAATCTTGCTTCTGTATCTACATACTGTTCTGTAACATCTTCAGACGAGATTTCTTTGGCATCAAAATATTTTACGCCTTTACTGATTTCTGCAATAAAAGATTCAAAATGCTGTGACGGAATCCTTACAATCATACTTCTTGTTAGTGTATAATCGCTATTTCCTTCGGCATCAGATTGTATTTGTGCCTTATATTTTTTTACAGCATTTTTTACAGCATCAGCAGTTACCAAAAGATCTTCAGTCTCAAATCGGATACTGGCATTTTTAATGATCTTTTGTGACGTATAATCTGTTTCAGGCATGGCATCTTGAGCCGATTTACCACTATTCTCTATGGGTGCTGTCACAGGCGATTCATCAACAGCAA
The DNA here is from genome assembly GCF_004028155.1 of Flavobacterium cerinum. Lineage (GTDB taxonomy): Bacteria > Bacteroidota > Bacteroidia > Flavobacteriales > Flavobacteriaceae > Flavobacterium > Flavobacterium cerinum. Next base: position 173,135 of record NZ_SBII01000007.1, read on the forward strand.
CGGCTTCTGATACGGTAAATTGTTCAACAGGGGTGGTCTTGTTGCAGGCTGTTAGTGCTAACAGCAGCATTACAGCAGAGATTGTTCTTTTCATAGTTGGCAGGTGATTTACCCTACAACGCAAAAAACATCCTGCTTAGTACAAGTTGCTAAAAAGTAATGGTTTAGAGTTCTTCCTGTGCGGCAAACTTTTCAAAAAGCTGAATGGTTTTTGTGTTTATCTCTTCAAAAGAAAGTCGGTCTTTTGTTTGATAAAAAAACATAAACGCATACGGTTTATCCAGCCTGTTTATAATAATGTGTTTGTGGTGACGATAGGTTTCGCGTAATACACGCTTAAAGTAATTACGGTCGTGGGCTTTTTTTAAATGTTTTTTAGAAACAGAAACCCCCATTTTAAGAGGCACATCTTCAATATTTTCCAGAGGAATATACACCAGGCGCAGCGGATATTTAGAAACCGTTTTTCCTTCGGTAAACATACGGTCTATCGTGGTTCGGCTTTTAAGCTTTTCATTTTTGGGGTAGGTAAGAGGCCTGTTTTCCATGTGGCAAAGGTAGTATTTAGAATTTAAAATTATGCCATCTGATGTTGGTCAAATTTTAAAGGCAGCATAACAAAAAACCCCTCTGACTGTTTCCGTCAGAGGGGTTCTAAAAGCAAATCCAGTAAAACAATCTGCTCTTAATTATATATAGGCACTAAAAAATTAGTTAGATTTTTTAGCTGGTTCAGCCTTTTTAGTTTCAACTTTCTTCTCTTTTACAACGGCTTCTTTTTTTACTGGTTCAGCAGCTGGTTGTGGTTTAGCTGTTTGAGCCGGAGCCTCTTTTGCAACTGGTGCAGCAGGCGCTGTAACTGGTGTTGGTTTTTTTTCAGCTTGTTTTGGTTGTTCTTGTGCCATTGCTACAACTCCTGTAAGCATCACTGCACTTAAAATTAAATTTTTCATATCGGATAATTTTTTTAATTACGTTTTTATACCAGTACATAAGACAAGATTAATGCCGCTATACTATCGTGACATAAAATTCTATTTAATATTTAATTTAATTAATTGTTTTTCAGATGCTTATAGTTTTATCTGTAATACTTACGATCTCTATGCCTGAACCTTATCAATCTGGGGAATGTGTAGAATTTTGAGGAAATTATTGTGGAATTTTTGTGTTATAAACGAGATATCTGTATTTAGTGCATAAAAAAAGCAGCACCTAAGTGCTGCTTTTAAAATTTATATGCTGTAATTACGGCTTAGGCGTGTAAACGTTGTTTTCTTTATTCACATCGGCCATTGTTTCGCTAGGATCGATCATCATTACCTTAACCGTTTTTAAAGGTCTGTTAATAGTAAATTCAAATGTTGGATACGACCAGTCCCAGTTGCCAAGAATCGTTCTTTTTAAGTTAGGGAACGGATTGTCTTTTATGTAACGCATCATTTGTAATGGTACATAAAAACTTTCCTGTGAGCCATCTTCATATACTGCTATAATGTCTATAGGCATTGGCATACGTCCAATTCTTTGCAGGGTTACTTTTGTGTTATTGCCCTCTTCGCTAAGTTTTAAGCTATAATCAATAGTATTGGTAGTTTGTGTCCAGTCCTGTAGGTACCAGTCAAGGTGAGCTCCTGTTATTTTTTCGGCAGTACGCTTAACGTCGTTTGGTGTAGGGTGGGTAAACTTATAATCAGCATAATAGCGCTTTATAGTTTCATTCAGTTTGTCCTGACCAATTATATAGCCCAGCTGTGCCAGGAAAATTTCTCCTTTGCTGTAAGCTGTGATACCATAGATCATGTTTTCTTCAAAACGATCCGGGTGTGTAGTTTGTGGCTGCTCTCTTCCAGTCGATACCATGTAGTAGTAGTTTGAATAAGCGTCGGCAAACGGACTTGATTCCAGTTCTTTCGGATCTTTTGGAGGCAGTACTGTGCGCATAGCAAGATCTGAAATGTAAGATGTAAACCCTTCATCCATCCATTCGTGTTTCGATTCATTACTTGCCAGTACATGCTGGAACCAAGAGTGGGCAAACTCATGGGCTGTAACGCCCACCAGGCTGCCGTAGCTGCGGTTTCCGGTAATTAGGGTACACATGGCATACTCCATACCGCCATCTCCGCCCTGAACCACTGAATATTGCTTGTATGGGTATGGGCCTACATGTTTGTTAAAGAAAGCAAGAAGCTCGGCCGTTTTTGGCTGCATCTTTTTCCAGTTCTCCAGGTACTTAGGGTTGTTTTTGTAGAAAAAGTGAAGTTCTACATTGTTTTCACCCAGTATCATGTCGTGAATATATTCTTTATCGGCACCCCAGGCAAAATCGTGCACGTTTGGTGCTACAAAATGCCATGTAAGGGTTTTAGCTTTTTTAGGATAAGTAACTTCTACACCTTTGTCCTGGTATCCTTTACCTATCTCGTTCTTGTTTTGTAAATAACCGCTTCCGCCAATGGTGTAATCCTTATCGATAGTGATCTTTACATCAAAGTTACCCCATACCCCATGAAATTCACGGGCAATGTATGGATCTGCATGCCAGCCTTCAAAATCATATTCGGCCATTTTAGGATACCACTGTGTCATTGACAATGCTACACCTTCATCAGAATTTCTTCCGCTTCGGCGAATTTGCAATGGCACCTGACCTTCAAAATCAAGCGTTAGTACAGTCGATTTTCCAGGTAATAAAGGTTTAGCAAGATTTACTTCAAGTATAGTTCCGGCTACTTTATTTGCAGCAACGGCACCGTCCTGTTTCAGGTTGGTAATTTTCAGGTAGCCTATCTCATCCGGTTTAAGGGTACTGATACGGCTTTCGGTAACGGTTTTTGTACCGGTCTTAAAGCTTTTTACCATTCTTTTGTCAGGATCTGCAATGGCTTTTAGTCGTGCATCCATCTCGCTGCCCGGCTGGAAAGCATTGTTGTACAAATGATAAAAAACACGGTCTAAAGTGTCTTTAGAATTGTTGGTATATACCAGTTCCTGTTTTCCTGCATAGCGGTATGTTTTTACATCCATGGAAAGTTCCATTTTGTAATCTACATGCTGCTGCCAGTAACCCGGGTTGGGATTATTTTGAGCATAAAGGCCTGAAACCGTTAATACTGCAAGTAATAGTAATTTTTTCATGGGTTAAAAATAAAAAAAATGGAAGGGATTGCGCCCTTCCATTAGTGAAAAATTTATAGTGTCTTATTTTCTTGACATTTTATCAGCAAGGATAATAGCGTTGTAAGCATTTACAATTTTACCTGTTCTTGATAATTCACTAAATGATCTTTTATCATCAGGATCTCCACCAAGGTTAACATCAATGCTAACAGGAATGCCAGAATCCATGATAATATGTTTTACCTGAGAAGCTGTTAGTTTAGGGTAGTAAGCACGGATAAGTGCTGCTACACCTGCAACGTTTGGTGAAGCCATAGACGTTCCTTGTAAGAATTCATAAGTATTCTCCGGAGTTGTAGCATAGATTCTTACACCAGGAGCAAACACGTCAACATCGGTCTTACCGTAGTTAGAGAAATCTGCTAAAAGGCCAGGGCCATAATTGTAGCTTATAGCACCTACAGTAAGGAAGTTGTCTGCAATTTCCTTTTGGCTTAATCTGTTATCGTTAGGGTAACGCTCTTTTATGCCGCCACCTTCGTTAAGGTCCATGCCTTCGTTACCTGCTGCACACACAATAAGAACATCTTTATCTGCCGCATATTTAATAGCGTCATATACCCAGTCGCTGTGCGTTGAAAAATATTTACCAAAACTTCCGTTAATTACCTTAGCTCCATTGTCTACAGCATAACGAATTCCAAGAGCGATATCTTTATCATACTCATCACCATCCGGCACAGCGCGTACAGCCATGATCTCTACATTGTTGCTTGCAACGCCGTCTCCACCAAGGTTATTGTTTCTTGTCTGAGCAATAATACCTGCAACGTGAGTACCGTGTTTAGCACCGTCTGCAACAGGACCTGTTACATTGTTGTTACCGTATTTCTTGTCATTAATATCATTTGGATTGTCACCTACAATTTTACGACCGTCAAATTTCAGGTTTAAGTTGTACTCAATCTGGTTGTCATAATGGTCTTTACCTTCTTTGATCTCTTTGTCAAATTCTGCTTTGTCCATTGTAGACAAGATCTGAATTAGCTGAGGTTTAACCGCATTAACCAATTGATCTGCCGATTTAAGACCTTTAAGATCTTCTACAGTATAATTTTCTTTTTTAAGTTCAGCTCTGATCTTTTGATCGGCTTTCATTATAAAGTCCATTTGCTGTTTACCAGCCTGCGCTTCTTTTATTTCTTTATCATACTCAGCCTTAGCTCTTTTGTATGTTTCAGATCCGTCATCTCCTTTTTTAAGGACACGAACAAGTTCCAGGTTTTCATGCTCAGCGTTACCAAGGAAATTCCATCCGTTAACGTCGTCTATAAAACCGTTTTTATCGTCATCAATACCGTTTCCGGCAATTTCTTTAGTATTTACCCATACTACAGGTTTAAGATCCGGGTGTGCAATATCAACTCCGGAGTCTACAACTCCAACAATTACTTTCGTTCCTTTTTTTCCTTTAAGAAGTTCATAAGCTCTGTCTACGCTCATTCCCGGAATCGAGTCTTTAACAATGTCAAGATGGCTCCAGCGTTTCTCTTGTGATTCTGTAAGTGCTGCTTTCTTAGCAACTATAGGTGTTTTTATGGCAATTGGTTCTGCCGTGATTTTTGCTGTACCGCAGCTTGCAAGAGCTAATGCCAAGGCTACCGACAGATAAATTGATCTGAATTTCATACGAATGGATTTACTATTTTAGAAATTGGTCTAAATTATTATGATAATGTTACACAAAAGTAGCTATTAACATTAAATTAGTACAAGCAAACTTCTTAAAGTTTCTCAATGCTAACTTGTTTTTAGCTTATGCTCCATGTGTTTTTGCTGGGTATTGGTATAAAAGCGAGGAAGTATATTTATCCTGATTATTTAGGATAGAATATAATACACTAAGGAAGAATCGATAAAAAAAGGAACCCGCAGCATATCATTTTGCTGAAGGGATTGTATACTAACTCAATCTATTCAAATGTTACTTTGCGGGGAGTCCTAAGTCATCTAATTCCGTTTTTTGATAAAAATAAAACGGGGGTTCAGACTTAATAGACTCCCTTTAGATGGTTTTGTTACAGTTTATTTTACTTTTAACAGATAAAATCTTCCGTTCGTCGATAAATTCCGGCTTAAAGACCAGTAATCATGCGGGTTTATTGTTTTTATTAGGTTTAAAAAATATCGTTACAGGTAAAATTTTCTTTTAAACGCACCCCTTTTTCGGTATGTTCCACTGTAATGATCTCGTTGTGGGCATCGTGTTCCAGGAATAGGTAATAGCCGTTGTCTGCTGCGGTGTTCATGAATTTTGCTTTTTCATCTATGGTAAGCAGCGGTCGGGTATCATAGCCCATAACATACGGTAACGGAATATGCCCGACAGTAGGAAGCAAATCGGCCATGAAAACAATGGTCTTTCCATTATAGTTTAAATGAGGTATCATTTGTTTTTCGGTATGTCCGTCGGCAAAAAAGATCCCAAACCCAAGCTCAGATTGCTCGATGAAACCGGCATCTGGCCTGTCAATAAATTTTAACTGGCCGCTTTCCTGCATTGGCAGTATGTTTTCGGTAAGAAAAGATGCTTTTTCACGGGCATTGGGTTTAGTAGCCCATTCCCAATGATTTTTGTTTGTCCAGTAGCTGGCATTTTTAAACGCAGGTTCATAGCCTGTACGGTCTTTGTTCCATTGTATGCTGCCGCCGCAATGGTCAAAATGAAGGTGTGTCATAAACACATCGGTAATATCATCGCGGTTAAAACCATGTTTAGCTAACGATTTGTCAATGCTATGATCGCCCCAAAGGGAGTAGTACCCAAAAAACTTATCGTTTTGCTTGTTTCCCATTCCTGTATCTACAAGGATAAGTTTGTTGCCATCTTCTATTAACAGGCATCGTGCTGCAATATCTATCAGATTGTTATTATCTGCAGGGTTGGTTTTATGCCATATTGTTTTTGGCACAACGCCAAACATGGCGCCGCCATCGAGCTTAAAATTGCCACTCTCTATAGGGTATAATTTCATTACTGTAATTTTAGGAAGTCAAATTAAGGATTTTACAATAAAAACGGGCATAAGGTTTGCTTATAACATCATATAGAGAAAAAAGGCACCTATTATTGCATTATGTAAAAATGTGGTATCTTTGCAATCAATTTAGATTAATTATAAGTTATTGTATTATGATAAAAGTATCTGAAACAGCAAAAAAGAGAGTCGCTCTTCTTATGGAAGATGAGGGTTTTAACCCTTCTACAGACTATGTGAGAGTAGGGGTAAAAAGCGGCGGTTGTTCAGGTTTGTCATACGATTTGAAATTTGACAAAGCCCTGGGCGAAAATGATAAAGTATTTGAAGATAACGATATAAAGATTGCCGTAGATAAAAAAAGCTTCCTGTATTTAGCAGGTACTATCCTGGAATATTCGGGCGGGCTTAACGGTAAAGGCTTTGTATTTAATAATCCTAATGCAAACCGTACATGTGGTTGCGGAGAGAGTTTTTCACTTTAAAAGAGTTTAAAAACTTTTAGATTGGAGCATTAAAAAGGTTTAAAGAGTAAAGAAAATATTTTGGATTTAAGGTTTAAAGCAATCTTTAAATTATTAAATCCTGAATATTTAAATAAAGTAAAATGAGTAAGTATACTGAAGAGGAATTAAAAATCGAACTCGAAAACAAAGAGTACGAGTATGGTTTTTATACCGATATTGAATCTGAAACATTCCCCATTGGGCTTAACGAAGATGTTATTCGTGCACTTTCTAAGAAAAAAGAAGAGCCCGAATGGATGACTGACTGGCGCCTTGAGGCTTACCGTGCATGGATTTTAATGACCGAGCCGGAATGGGCTAACGTACATTATACAAAACCTGATTTCCAGGCAATATCATATTATTCTGCACCCAAGCAAATTGATCCTAATAAAACACTGGACGATGTAGATCCGGAGCTATTGGCGATGTATAAAAAGCTTGGCATCTCTGTCGATGAGCAAAAGATGATGAATAATGTTGCTATGGATATCGTTGTAGATTCGGTTTCTGTAGCTACAACATTTAAAAAGACACTGGCAGAAAAAGGCATTATTTTTTGCCCAATTTCTGAAGCGATCAAAGAACATCCGGAATTAGTAAAAAAATATTTAGGAACTGTAGTGCCGCAAAAAGACAACTTTTATGCTGCGCTTAACTCGGCTGTATTTTCAGACGGGTCGTTTTGCTATATCCCTAAAGGAGTACGCTGCCCAATGGAGCTGTCTACTTACTTTAGGATTAATCAGGCAGGAACAGGACAGTTTGAGCGTACACTGGTAATTGCCGATGAAGGCAGTTATGTGAGCTACCTTGAAGGCTGTACTGCACCATCACGCGATGAGAACCAATTGCACGCTGCAGTGGTAGAGCTTATTGCGATGGATGATGCCGAAATTAAATACTCTACAGTACAAAACTGGTTTCCCGGTAATAAAGAAGGAAAAGGTGGCGTGTTTAATTTTGTGACCAAAAGAGGAATTTGTGAGAAAAACGCAAAAATCTCTTGGACACAGGTAGAAACAGGAAGTGCTGTAACCTGGAAATACCCAAGCTGTATCCTTAAAGGAGATAATTCGGTAGGAGAATTTTATTCTATCGCAGTAACAAATAATTTCCAACAGGCAGATACCGGTACAAAAATGGTACACTTAGGCAAAAATACTAAGAGTACTATTATTTCTAAAGGTATATCGGCAGGTAAATCGCAAAACAGTTACCGCGGACTGGTACAGATAGGACCAAGAGCAGATAATGCAAGGAATTTTTCACAGTGTGATTCCCTGTTAATGGGTAACAACTGTGGAGCGCATACCTTCCCGTACATTGAATCGAAGAACACATCGGCTAAAATAGAACATGAGGCAACTACAAGTAAAATTGGAGAAGACCAGGTGTTTTACTGTAACCAGCGAGGTATACCTACAGAGAAAGCTATTGCATTAATAGTAAACGGCTTTAGTAAAGAGGTACTTAATAAGTTACCAATGGAATTTGCCGTTGAAGCGCAAAAACTTCTTGAAATCTCTCTTGAAGGATCAGTGGGATAATTAGTTAGTTTAAGGTTTAAAGTTTCAGGTTTTTTGAAAGTTTTACCTTAATACGTTATACAAACAATGATTTATAAATAGGGTTCCAGTAGGTTTTGCGTAAGAACCTGAAACCTGAAACCTGAAACTTTTAATAAAAGAAATGTTATCAATAAAGAATTTACACGCACGTGTTGAAGATAAAGAGATTTTAAGAGGTATAAACCTTGAGGTTAAAGCTGGTGAAGTACATGCTATCATGGGGCCTAACGGTTCTGGTAAAAGTACACTTTCATCGGTAATTGCCGGTAAAGAAGAGTATGAAGTGACTGATGGCCAGATCTTTCTTGAAGGAGAGGATATTGGTGAAATGGCTCCCGAAGAAAGAGCACATAAAGGTATTTTCCTTTCCTTTCAGTATCCGGTAGAAATTCCGGGTGTGTCTGTAACAAACTTCATGAAAACAGCGATTAACGAAACACGTAAGGCTAAAGGCGAGGCAGAAATGCCGGCTAATGAAATGCTGAAACTAATCCGTGAAAAGTCAGAACTTCTTGAAATCGACCGTAAGTTTTTATCACGTTCATTAAACGAAGGTTTTTCGGGTGGTGAGAAAAAACGTAATGAGATTTTCCAGATGGCAATGCTTGAGCCAAAACTGGCTATTCTTGATGAGACCGACTCTGGTCTTGATATTGATGCACTTAGAATTGTTGCTAACGGTGTAAATAAACTGCGCAGTGAAAACAATGCGGTTGTAGTAATTACACATTACCAAAGACTTCTTGACTATATCGTTCCAGATTTTGTACATGTACTTTACAATGGTAAAATTGTAAAATCGGGAGGCAAAGAACTTGCTTACGAACTTGAAGAAAAAGGTTACGACTGGATTAAATCTGAGAACTAAGATGATGGAGCTGAAAGAAAAATTATTATCTTCTTTTATGGCTTTTGAAGCGAATGTAGATGTAGATTCAGATTTACACAATGTTCGTACCGAAGCAATAAAGAATTTTGAAATAAAAGGTTTTCCAACAAAAAAGGAAGAAGCCTGGAAGTACACATCGCTTAATGCAGTATTAAAGAATGACTTTAGCGTGTTCCCAAAACAGGAAAACGTAATTAGTCATGTTGAGGTAAAAAAGTACTTTATTCATGAAATTGATACGTATAAGGTAGTTTTTATAGATGGGGTTTTTAGCTCATTCCTTTCGTCTACAACACACGACGGACTGGATGTATGCTTAATGTCGTCTGCATTAACTAAGCCAAAGTACAAAGAGGTTATCGAGACTTACTTTAATAAGATCGCTAATATTGATGATAGTCTTACATCTCTAAACACTGCTTTTGCAAGCGAAGGTGCTTATATCAATATACCTAAAAATAAGATTGCCGATAAGCCTATTGAGATCATGTATCTTTCTACGGGTACAGAGGCAGCACTTATGGTGCAGCCGCGTAACCTTATTATTGTAGGTGAAAATGCACAGGTACAAATCATAGAGAGACACCAAAGCCTTAACAGCAATCCTGTATTAACCAATTCGGTTACCGAGATTTTTGTTCAGGAAAGAGCAATTGCAGACTATTATAAGATCCAGAACGACGTTCAGAGCGCAAACCTAGTAGATAATACATATATCGCTCAGAAAGGGCATAGCGTAGCTTCTGTACATACTTTCTCTTTTGGAGGTAACATAACAAGGAACAACCTTAATTTTTATCACCAGGGCGAACGTATAGAAAGCATCCTTAAAGGAATTACGATCATTGGAGACAAGCAATTAGTAGACCACTATACATTAGTGCAACATGCAGAGCCAAACTGTGAAAGCCACCAAAATTATAAAGGTATTTTTGACGGAAACTCTACAGGAGTTTTTAACGGAAAAATATACGTGGAAAGAGAAGCACAGAAAACAGATGCTTTCCAGCAAAACAACAACATCTTATTGAGCGAAAAAGCGACTATAAATGCGAAACCGCAGTTAGAGATTTTTGCTGATGATGTTAAATGTTCTCACGGTTGTACAATAGGTCAGCTTGACGAAAGCGCGATGTTCTATATGCAGTCAAGAGGTATCCCTCAAAAAGAAGCTAAGGCATTATTAATGTATGCTTTTAGTAATGAGGTAATAGAGAGTATAAAGATACCTGAACTTAAAAGCCGTATCACTAAGATTATCGCTACAAAGCTTGGTGTAAATATGGGCTTCGATCTGTAAAAAATTAACATCTATAGTATTAAAAAGCAGCATTTTATATGCTGCTTTTTGTTTTATTTAGAATTGATAAGAATAATTTGCATATCTAAAACGGGAGACTTAGCTTTGCAATTTAGAATTAATCTAACTTAAGTTAGTAATGCAGCAGTACACAAAAGCCTTTATATCTATATTTTCTCTCATCGGATTTTCATCCGTTGCACAGCAAACGGTTACCGATACTACTAAGACATCTAAGGTCAACCAACTTGAAGAAGTGGTAGTAACCGGACAGATAGAGCCACAATCCATAAAAAAATCGGTGTTTAATGTTCGTGTAATATCAGCACAGGACATACAGCGCCAGGCGGGGAACAATCTGGCTGATGTGTTAAATCAATATTTAAACATTACAGTATCGCCAAATAGTTCTGCCGGACGCTCTACAGTGAGTATGTTTGGCCTTGACAGTAATTATTTAAAGGTATTGGTAGATAATGTACCCTTGGTTAGTGATACAGGCTTAGGAAACAACGTAGACCTTACACAGATAAATCTTGACGATGTTGAGCAGATAGAAATTATTGAAGGCGCTATGGGAGTAACACACGGTGCTAATGCAGTAGGGGGTATCATTAATATCATCACAAAAAAATCGGCAAAGCATAAGTGGGAAATTAGCGCTACCGTACAGGAAGAATCTATTGGTGATGAGTATGCACTGTTAAAAGATAAAGGGCGTCATATACAGGCACTTAGATTAGGACATACTATTAATGACAATTGGTTTGTATCAGTAGGAGCAAACAGGAATGACTTTACAGGTTTTACAGACGAAAGAGGTGGCCGTGATTTTACAGCCTATGAAGGAATTGATCTGGAGCATCAGCGAGGGTACAGCTGGATACCTAAAGAACAATATTTTACAAATGCTTTAGTGCGTTATCAAAAGAATAACCTGCGTATATTTTATAAATTCGATTATTTTAATGAGGCACTGGACTTTTTCAATCCCATTGTTAAAAACGAATTAGTTGGCCTTGATACCTACAGGGTATCTAACGACAGGCGTTATGATACTAATAAATTTTATCACCATTTAAATGCTGTTGGTAAAGTTTTTAATTTTAATTATAATGTTTCGCTTTCGCATCAAAAACAAAAAAGAGATGCTGAAGATTTTAAATATTATATTCAGACAGGAGAAGAAGCGCAGAATAAAAAATACACCTATCAGGAAACGGAGGTATTGTATTCTACCGGTACACTAAGTAATTTTTTTGACAATAAAAAAATGGACCTGCAGGTAGGGTATGAATTTGTAAATACAAATGGTTATAGTTCATCGCTTTCAGGTAATTTTAATGGTGGTAATCAAGAAGGTGTCAGCCTTAAGAAAAGATTAGAGAACTATGATGTCTTTACAGCATTAGAGATGAGTGTTACTGACAGATTCTCAATCCGTCCCGGATTTAGATATTCATTCCAGTCTAAATTTGAAGACCAATGGGCTGCTTCATTGGGATTAAGGCAGTTATTTAATAACGGATATGAAGCAAGAGCTTCTTATGGAAGATCTTACCGTACACCTACTTATGATGAGCTATATACTTACTTTGTAGATTCTAATCATAACCTTCAGGGTAATGCAAACCTAACGCCTGAAAGTGCTCATTCTTTTGAACTAAGTGCTAAAAAACAAACGTTCTTTGATTCTGGCCTTCAGTTAAGCAATACTATTTCAGCAAGCTATTTAAATGTAGCCGATCGTATTGAGCAGGCTGTTGTTGCAGTAGTACCATCGTTACAATACAAGTATATAAATATAAATAAATATCAAATGTGGGATGTTTCATCTACACATCAGCTTACCTATAAAAACCTTCAGGTAAAAGCAGGAGTTTCTTTTATGGGAATATCAAGGCAGTTAAACAGCGGCGTTATTGTTTCAGACGATAAATTCCTATATAATTTCCAGTTCAATACAAACATCGCTTACTCGGTTCCGCAATGGAATACTGTTTTCTCTGCTTATTACAAATTTAATGGCAGACAGCAGCAATTTGTTGAAGACGGATCATTAAACGACCCTAAATACATACTACAGGAAATAGAATCTTTTGGACTGCTTGATGCTTCTGCAAAAAAATCCTTCTTTAACAAAAGGCTCGACGCTACCATTGGTGCACGAAATATTCTGGATGTGATCAATATCAGGTCTAGTGTAGCGTCCGGAGGTGGAGCTCACTCTGCAGGTACCACAAATATGCTTATGGGCTATGGGCGGTCTTATTTCTTAAAACTCACGTATAATCTTAATTTATAATAAAATGAAAAAATTAGTTGTTTTATCATTTGCATTCTTAACATTAACTGCTTGTAGCAGCGAAGATAATAGTCATATAGATCCAATAGTAACAGGGCCTTCTTCAGGTTCTATATTTGGAACTCCGGAAAAACCACTTGATCTAGGCGGTGCAACAGAAGGTAATCAGGTATATGTAGACCTTAGTGGCGAAACAGCTGCTCCGGCAGCAAGAGATGCTTGGGATTTAGGTTTTTATTCTGGAGATCAATTTAGAGTTGTTATAAATGGGTCTTTAATGATGGCAACAAAACAGCTTGCTACTACAGATATAAGCCTTCCTCAGGAAATAGATGCAACAGTAGCAGTAGGAACGTTCCAGGTTTCTAACCTAGCTTTTATAGACAATCCTACAGGTGCACTTGACGGAACAGCTTTTGGTACTATAGCAGCAAGCGAAGCTGCTGCAAAAGTTTTTCTTATCAACTTAGGTAAATCTGTACCTACTGAAGCTCCTGCTTTAGGGTCTACTAATGTAGCAGGTGAAGACAGAGGATGGAAAAAAGTAAAAGTATGGCAGGACGCGGCAGGCTATAAAATGAAATATGCTGATCTTAATTCGGCGACTGCAACAGAAGTTTCTATAGCTAAAGATGCTGTATACAACCATGTGTTCTTTAGTTTTGCTAAAGGTACAACTGTAAAGTCTGAGCCTGTTAAAGCTAAATGGGATATGAACTTTACCACATTTACAAATGAAGTATTTGATAATACAGGTGTGTCTGCCGGTGCTTATTTCTTTTCAGATTTTGTAGTTATTAATAATAAAGCGGGTGTTACTGCATTTAAAGTAGATGGGAATAAAGCTGCATTTGATGCCTTTAATCTTGCAAGTGTAACCTCGGGTAATTATACATTTAGCGATGATCAGAGAGCTATTGGTCCACATTGGAGAGATGTATTAACAAGAGTGGTTTTTGATAATGTTTTCTTTGTTCTTAAAGATGCTGAAGGAAATATGTATAAAGTTAAATTTATTTCAATGCTTAGTAAAGAAGGAGAAAGAGGATTCCCTATTTTCCAGTATGAATTACTGAAATAAAAAGATATAGTTTTAATGAAAAAATCCCGGCAGGTTTGTGTTATCCTGCCGGGATTTTTTTATGTCTAATATTTAAAAATAAAACAGCTAAGACTTTTTTTGCAGATGAATCAGGAAACGGGCGTTCAGTATAAAATAACGCGTAGAATCGCTTTATTTTGCTGAATAGAGGTAAGTCAAAAGAATGTTAGTAAAAGAGATTAAAGCATGAAACTAAAAAAGCCGCTCTCGTTACGAAAGCGGCTTCTTTGAACTATATAACTAAAAAATGGATTATAATGTAGCAACCAGGTCTCTCCATCCTTGTAATTCAGGAACTCCCGGTTTTCTTTTTCCAAAGAACTGAACGATGATCTCGCCCATTTCATTGAATACTTCAATTGCTGTTACATCGCCATCTTCTGTTGGTTTGCGAACAATCCATGTCTGAGCGATCTTGTCTGTATCAAGGTGTAGGTTAAAGTCAGGATCCATAACGTTATACCACTGGTTGTGCCACATTGTTTTGCGCACAGTACCTGTGTGTATCTGTATGTTACCTCTGTTACCTACAAAGCACATAATAGGAAGTTTAGTTTCTGCTGCGCCTTCAAGCATTTTAACAATTGCTTCTTTTTCTACTTTTTTAGCAAACTTTTCGTTTGGCGCAAGGCGAAGTGCCTGTGTTCTTGTAACACCAAATTTCTTAAGCATACCAAAGAACGCGTGTGTGTCTTTTAAACCTTCCCAAGCTTCCTGGAAAGCTTTAACATCGATATCAGCATCCGGTTTCTCATCAAGGATAAGCGGTACTTCTACTGTAGTTTCTTCTGTACCCTGATTGTCTGATTTAAATTGAGCAACAAGTGCATCAAATGCAGCTTCGTCACTGTCTTTAGTTAAGTATATTTTGTGGATAGCAATACCGTCTTTTCCAAAGAACTGAAGGCTTTTTCTATCACCGTGCTCTGATTTTTCTGCTACTGCAAATGCTTTATCCCAATGAGAGATAAAAATACGCATATCGATATCTTCACCTACAAAAAGACCTGCAAAAGGAGAGCTGAAGTCTGGGTTAAGGTAAACACCTTTACGTTCATGAACGCACTCGTCATTACGTGTAAGACCCATTACTTTACCAAGTTTTTGAACTTCAGTAAGTATCGCCGCAAATTCCGGGCGAAGGCGTGTTACTGTATCTCCTGTGCTTAGTGCTACTAATTCTGCTTCGCTAACGCCAAGCTGTTCTGCTGCATTTCTTATTCTTAAGTGCGGGTTATCAGCTTTAAGTGCTTCCCATTGTGATTTTAGAGAATTTGTCATTGTACTCATAATGCTATAAAATTAAGTTCCAAAAATTATTAACGGATTTTGATTGACCGGATTAGTACAGATAGTGCATGGAAAATTATACACCCTGCTTATTATTTCTTTTGTAAATACAGTACCGGGCACATCATGTGCCACGATTTTACCTTTTTTAAGCAGCATTACCCTGTCGGCAAATTGTGCTGCTAAATTAAGGTCATGCAATACCATAACAGCTGTATTCCCTTTTTGGGTAAAGTTTTTAATGGTTTGCAATATACGGTGCTGGTGCAGCACGTCAAGATTATTTAACGGCTCGTCCAGAAACACCAATTTTTGTGCCACATTGTTGTCCAGCTGTGCAAGCACCCTGGCAAGATGCACCCGTTGTTTTTCTCCGCCCGAAAGCGAGTTGTAGTCCCTTTGCCTCATCGAAGCCATATCTGTCTCTTCAAGGGCTTTTATAACTGCTTCTTCATCCTGTTTTTGAGGAACAGAGTTAAAGTAAGGATAACGCCCCATCATAGCCACATCGTTTACTGTTAAGGGTATGTCATGGCTGTTGTTTTGCGAAAATTTGGCCTTACTGTGTGCCAGTTCTTTACAGTCCCAGTCGTGAAAGGTCTTTTTCTTGAAAAAGATAAGGTCTTCTTTATTGGTAAGTTCGTTAGCCAGCATGCTAAGCAGGGTTGATTTTCCTGCTCCGTTTGGACCCACGATAACCAATAATTCTCCGTTGTTTACAGTAACATCGATATTTTCCAAAATGGAAAATTTGCGATGGGCATACGATATGTTTTGAGCTTCTAACATGGTCTTCTACATTGTTTTCCTGCTTCTTATCAGAATGATTATAAAAATAGGCGCTCCCATAAAGGCCGTTAATATCCCTATCGGAATTTCAGACGGCGGTGCCATGGTCCTGCTTATAGTATCGGCAGTAAGCAGTAATATACTGCCAAAAACAGCCGATAACGGTAAAATGATATGGTAATTGGAACGGAATATCAGGCGAAGTATGTAAGGCACTATAAGACCTACAAAACTAATTGTACCTGCAAACGCTACACAAGTCCCTATCATTAAGGCGGTTAAGATAACTATTTGTTTTTTAATGCGCTCTACCGGTATGCCTAAATGTTCGGCATCTTTTTCACCTAACATCATGGCATTTAAAGCTTTTCCTTTTGGCAGAAGCACAAAATAACACACGGTAATTACTACAGCAAGGATTCCGTTTTTAGTCCATGAAGCACCACTAACGCTGCCCAGATTCCAAAAAGTAAGATCACGCAGCTGCTCTTCTTTAGAGATATAAATCAGCAGTCCCATAACAGCAAAGCCCAAAGCAGTAACGGCAACTCCGGTAAGGAGCATAACCACCACATTAGTCTTACCGTTTGTAGTAGACATCCTGTAAACTAACAGCATGGTAAGTAATGCACCAATAAAAGCCATAAAGCTTAACAGCGAAAAATGGAAAACCTCAGGTATATAAGGCTTAATATAAACGCCAAGCACTATAGTTACCGCTGCAAAAAGCGATGCGCCTGCTGTAATTCCCAATAAATCGGGGGTGGCAAGCGGGTTACGGAACATACCTTGCAAACAGGTACCTGATACTGATAGGGCACTCCCAATAAGAATTGCCATGACAATACGCGGCAATCTAAGGTCCATCAGTACAAAACGGTCACTGTCTGAAATGCTGCCGTCGTTATTAATAAGGCCGGAAAAGATCTCGGTAAACGAATGTTTTTCAAAAATATATACACCCATATATAGCGAAACTACCGCCAGCAGTGCCAGCAGTAGTAAGCTAAGTATTAGGTATAACGGTAGTTTATTTTGCATTTTCTAATAAAAGGGTGTTCAGTTTAACAGCACCTTCGCCAACGCGAGGGCCAAATCCTGAAAGTAATGCGCCATCCATGGCAAGAACTTTTTTGTTTTTACCTGCGTTTGTTTTGTCAACTCCAGGTATTTTAAGTACACCTTGAGGTCCACCTAAGCTTCCTATTCCAGAATCAAAAAGTAAAATAACATCCGGGTTTCCTTTTATAAGAGCTTCCGGTGTAAGTGGTTTAAAATCTTCAAAATCTGTAACAGCATTTTTACCGCCAGCAAGAGCGATCATTCTTTCTACAGGTGTACTGGTACCCGCCACCATCATCATGTTAGCACCACGTGCATAAATGAACAATACTTTTGGCGCAGCTGCAATAGGCTTTACGTTTTTAAGATCGGCATCAATTTTATCCTGTAATGCTTTAGCTCCGTCGTTGTTAAGCGCTTTAGCTACATCGTCAATAAGTTTTTTAGAACCGTCTGCCGTAAATTCCTGTGCAAATACTTCTGTCTTAACTCCAGAATTTTTTAGTTTTTCCAATAATTCAGGACTCATGTCCTTATCTGTTGCTAAAATAAGTGTTGGCTTTAATGCCATAATTGCTTCTATAGAAATAGAACGTACATGACCAAGGTCTTTAGCTGTAGTTTTTAAACTTTCAGGGTAAGTACTGGTAACATCTACACCTACAATTTCTTTTTCGTGGCCAAGAGCGCTTACAATTTCTGTAACGGCACCGTTAAGCGACACGATTTTGTAGGTTTCAACTTTAGCGATAGTATCGGTTTTTACCGTAGAATCGTCAGTAGTTTTGGTTTCTTTTTTACAAGAAACAGCTGCTACAAGCATAAAAGCAGCGACTAGTATTGTATTGATTTTTTTCATTATAAAAAACTATTGTTTTTAATTAATCTAAATTAGCGCAAACTTACTCCATAATTCCCAACCTGCAAAACCAAAAATGGTTAAATTTAGGACGCTCAAAGGTATTTGGGCTTTTAAAATTCAACTCTAAAAGGGTCAAATTTTAAATTGAGAGGACTATGTGGTACTTCAAATTGTTCGAATTTCACAATAAACCCTTTGAATTGTACTATACGGCTGATTGCTTACAAGTTACCTTTGACAGTGAATAAAATAGAAATAAACAACAACATTCATGGATATCAAAAATGCAAAAGTACTTATTACGGGTGGAAGCAGCGGGATAGGGTATGAAACAGCCAAAATGCTAAAAGAAGCAGGGGCACAGGTAGTTATTTGCGGCAGAAATGAAATGGCAGTTAGTAAGGCTGCAAAAGAATTGGGTGTTTTGGGCTTTAAAGCCGATATTGCCAATGAAGAAGATATCAATGCGCTGTTTGCTTTTGCAATAGAAAAACTGGGCGGACTTAATGCTTTAATCAATAATGCGGGTATAGGCTACATGGCACCTCTTGTAGAAACCACGACTGAAGATTTTACCAAAATTTGGGAAACCAATGTGAGAGGTGCTTTTTTTGCGGGCAAAGCAGCAGCAAAATATTTCATCAGCCAAAATACGGGTAACATAATCAATATATCTTCGACTGCGGGGCAAAAAGGATTTGCCAATGGATCGGCTTATGTGGCAAGTAAATTTGCACTGTCAGGACTTACCGAATGCTGGAGGGCAGAACTTAGAAAAAACAACATTAGGGTAATGCAGGTAAATCCAAGCGAGGTGATTACCGAATTTGGCACTAAACTAGGCTATGAACACAGCAATGTAGATCATAAATTAAAGCCAGCAGAAATTGCTCATGTAATTGTGTCGATGTTATCTATGAACGATGTAGGCTTTATTACCGATGCCTCTGTTTGGGCAACCAATCCATAAAAAACAACTAACAAAAAATAAGAATTATGATCCAATCTAAAGGTTATGCGGCACAGGATGCCGAAACAAATTTAGCTGCCTGGAATTTTGAACGCAGGGAAGTAGGTCCGCACGATGTTTTGATCGAGATAACCCATTGCGGTGTTTGCCATTCCGATCTTCATCAAATAAAAAACGATTGGTTTCCGGGTATTTTCCCAATGGTTCCCGGTCATGAAATTGTGGGTAAAATTACAGCAGTTGGTGCACACGTTAAGAAATTTAAAGAAGGAGATCTTGCCGGAGTAGGCTGCCTTGTAGATTCATGCAGAACCTGTGATAACTGCCAGGACGGTTTAGAGCAATACTGCCTTAACCACAGTACGCAAACCTATAACTCAATGGGTAAAGACGGGCTGCCTACTTACGGTGGATATTCAAATAACATTGTTGTGCACGAAGATTTTGCACTTCATATCTCTAATAAATTATCGCTTGCCGCTGTAGCACCATTACTTTGTGCAGGAATTACTACTTACTCGCCATTGCGTCATTGGAAAGTGGGCAAAGGACATAAACTGGCCGTTTTAGGTCTTGGTGGTTTAGGACACATGGGGGTAAAATTTGGAGTAGCTTTTGGAGCTGAGGTAACTGTTTTGAGTACATCTCCATCTAAAGAAGCCGCTGCAAAAGCGCTTGGAGCACATAAATTTGTGGTAACATCAAACCCAGATGAGGTTGCGGCTGTAGCAGGATCGTTTGATTTTATCCTGGATACGGTATCTGCACCACACGATATTAATTTATACCTGTCGCTGCTAAAAACAAATGGAACACATATTTGTGTAGGAGCACCGTCTGAACCATATGAGATCCCGGCATTCTCGCTTTTAATGGGAAGAAAAAGCGTATCGGGATCGGGTATCGGCGGACTTCCTGAAACTCAGGAAATGCTTGATTTTTGTGCCGAGAACAATATCGTATCGGATATTGAACTGATCGACATAAAAGATATTCATAACGCTTATGAACGCATGCTGAAAGGCGATGTGCGTTACAGATTTGTTATAGATATGGCTACGCTGTAAACAGTAACAGGCCTAAAGCAATTCAAAGCGGCAAAAGGCACTACTTTTTTGTTGCTTTGAATTGTTTATTTTTTTCGAAGCATCTTATAAAAATCGTCACCCTGCTTTTTATAAATTTTATAATTGGCTTTGGCTATAGAGTCCAGCCATTTACTTTCATAATAACACAAACAGTGTTTTAATACTTTTTTGCCATTACCTCCTTCGGCAACTTTTCCTTCGCGATCTGTAGAATCCTGTTCTATTTGTCTTACTGACTGTAACGCAAGGCTATCAACCAAATCATAGGCATTTCCAAGTATAGGTTCGGCAAAACCATTCATGTCATCTGCAATCAATTTTTTTATCGCTTCGGTATCTTTATAACCATGGATCAGGCACTTTTCTAAGTACTTAATTTTAAAATCGCTC
Organism: Flavobacterium cerinum; assembly: GCF_004028155.1. Lineage (GTDB taxonomy): Bacteria > Bacteroidota > Bacteroidia > Flavobacteriales > Flavobacteriaceae > Flavobacterium > Flavobacterium cerinum. The sequence goes on from NZ_SBII01000007.1 coordinate 193,420, forward strand.
AGGTATATTTCTTTATAAGCATTGTCATTATTTCGGGTAGACGAGCAGGAGCATAAAATAAGCAGCAATAAAAGTGATAATTTTTTCATATTTAATGAATTAGGCGGTCTGAAAAATGTAAATAATGCAACCATAAAGCGCTGCTTCTTAAATATTAGCTAAAACGGCTTTTTTAAAAAAACATGCCGTAAATTTGCAGTTAAATTTGTTATACTGTTGTATAGCACATGCATTAACTCAGAAAATACACAAATGTTAGATATACAGGCAATCAGGAATGATTTTCCGATACTTACCCAAACTGTAAACGGCAAACCGCTCGTTTATTTTGATAACGCAGCAACATCACAAAAACCACAGGTAGTTATAGATGCTATTAGTAATTATTATGGAACTATAAACGCAAATATTCACCGTGGTGTGCATACACTCAGCCAGCTGGCTACAGATGCTTATGAACAATCAAGGCAAAAAATACAAACGCATTTAAATGCCAAACACAACTACGAAGTATTGTTTACTGCCGGTACTACCCACGGTATTAACTTAGTGGCTCATGGTTTTGCAGCATTTGTAAAGGCAGGCGATGAGGTTATGGTCTCTGCAATGGAGCACCACAGTAATATTGTGCCTTGGCAGATGTTGTGCGAGCGTACAGGTGCTAAGCTCACAGTTATCCCAATGAATGAAAAGGGCGAGCTTATCATTGAAGAATTTGAAAAACTGCTTACCGAAAAAACTAAGATCGTTGCGGTAAACCATATCTCAAACTCATTGGGTACTATAAACCCTATTGAGCATATTATTAAAAAAGCACACGAAGTGGGTGCTGCTGTACTTATAGACGGAGCACAGGCAGCTCCGCATTTAAAGATCGATGTTCAGGCGCTGGACTGTGATTTTTATACTTTTTCCGGACATAAAACCTGCGGACCAACGGGTTCAGGGGTATTATATGGTAAGGAAGAATGGCTGGAAAAACTACCTCCTTACCAGGGTGGTGGCGAAATGATAAAAGAAGTTACTTTCGAAAAAACCACCTATGCCGGTCTGCCTCATAAATTTGAAGCCGGTACTCCGCACATTGAAGGTGGTATCGTTCTGGGTACGGCAATAGATTATCTTAATAGCATTGGGCTGGATAATATTATGGCTTATGAGAATGAACTGCTGCGTTATGGTAACGAAAAGCTTCAGGAAATAGAAGGCATCAGGTTTATAGGCACAGCCACAAAGAAAACATCGGTAATATCGTTTAACGTTGGTGAAATACATCCGTATGATATTGGCGCGATTGTTGACAAGATGGGTATAGCGGTGCGTACAGGCCACCATTGTACACAGCCGGTTATGAATTTTTTTAATGTGCCGGGTACTGTGAGAGCGTCGTTTGCTTTTTACAATACAAAAGAAGAAATCGATGCACTGGTTTTGGCTGTGCTAAAAGCACAACGAATGCTGGGATAATAAATAGAAGACCACTAACCACTAACAAAAGATAAAATGAAAAAACTGGGATTATTATTACTGACTATTATTTTTACTGTAGGCTGTTCTTCAACAAAAACGGCAGTTGCTAAAGACGCTGTGAAACAGGAGAAAAATACCGATAAACTTTCGTTTGAATATGAAGCATCAACGCGTGGCGCATATAAAAAAGTGGTTATAACTAAAGATAGTACTGTTACTATTCATGATCATGAAATGAAAAATGTAACAACAAAGCCTACTAAGAAAGCGGATTGGGATATTTTGAATGCGGCTTATAACAAAGTGAGAGATCAGCGATTGAATCTGGATGAGCTTAAAGCACCGTCTAATAAAAGTTTTTATGATGGAGCTATGGGAGCGAATCTTAAAATTATAGTATCAGATCAAATATTCGCTACACCTACTTTCGATCATGGTAACCCGCCTGCAGAAATTGCCGCTTTGGTTAGTAAAATAGTATCGATGTCTGATTTATCGAAGAAGTAATATAGAATGAGCATAAAAGAAATACAAGACGAGATTATAGACGAGTTTTCTATGTTTGAAGACTGGGAAGAGCGTTACCAATATGTAATAGATCTGGGTAATTCGCTTCCGTTAGTAGACGACCAGTATAAGACCGAAGATAATATTATTAAAGGATGCCAGAGTAAAGTATGGCTGCATGGTGAACAGCAGGACGGAAACATTGTTTTTACTGCCGATAGCGATGCAATACTTACTAAAGGTATTATAGCCATACTGATAAGGGTTTTCTCGAACCAAAAACCTACAGATATCCTTGAAGCCGATACCAAATTTATAGACGAGATCGGTCTTAAAGAACATTTATCGCCCACACGTGCCAATGGCCTGGTGTCGATGATTAAACAAATTAAAATGTATGCACTGGCTTTTAGTGCAAAAAGTTAAAACACATTATGGAACAAGAAATAGACACGGCTCAACTGGGTGAAGACATTGTAAAAATGCTTAAAACCATTTATGACCCAGAGATTCCGGTAGATATATATGAACTGGGACTTATTTATGATGTAATGGTAAATACAGATCTGGAAGTAAAGATATTAATGACACTTACATCGCCTAACTGCCCTGTTGCAGAGAGTCTGCCGTTAGAGGTAGAGCAAAAAATAAAAGGAATTGAAGGTGTTATTGCTGCTGAGGTTGAAATTACTTTCGATCCGCCTTGGACCCGTGACCTTATGAGCGAAGAAGCAAAGCTGGAACTGGGAATGCTTTAAAAAAACAGTGTCACATTGAGCTTGTCGAGAGTATTTTTACGGTAAGTAATGCTTTGACAGGCTCAGCATGACTCCTCCCGATTTTAGAATTCAATTAGAAACGGGGAAATTAGAAACCAGAAATCATGGAAGAACAAGAAATAATAAACCGTGTTGCAAACAGCGTCCTTCAGGTATTTGATCTTGAAGATTATTATCCGTCAGGAGAACGTGCAGCATTAGATATATCAGGCTGGTTGTGGGAAGGTTTTGTGCTTCGTGAAAAAGAATTTCGCGATACACTTAAAAACCATGACTGGGAGCAGTATAGCGGTAAGTATATTGCCTTGTATTGCAGTACCGATGCCATTGTACCGGCATGGGCTTATATGCTTGTTACGGTCTCGTTACAGCCTTTTGCTAAAAAAGTAGTACAGGGCAGGGTAGAAGACATTAATATTCAGTTATACCAGGAAATCCTTAATACCTTAGATTATAGCGAATATGTAGATAAGCCTGTAATAATTAAGGGCTGTTCTAAAAAACCCGTACCGCAGGAAGCATATGTTATGGCTACTGTAAAACTCATGCCGATTGCTAAAAGTATCATGTTTGGAGAGGCATGTTCATCTGTGCCATTGTATAAAAGAAAGTAAGATTTTTAACAAAAACACTAAGGTTTTTAACACAAACGCAGGGATTAGGTTTTTTTTATTAATTATATTTGTGTAAACACAAATTAAATATGAAGAAAAAACTACTATTCTTATTTTCCCTGTTGGGTATGCTAAGTGCAAACGCACAGGATCCTGTGGCTGCTGTTCAGGATACTTTAGGTCCATGGACAACTAAAGGGAATGCTACGCTGTTGTTTAACCAATCTACTTTTAGTAACTGGGTTGCCGGTGGAGAGAACAATATCGCTGCAAGCATCGGTGTAAACTATGACTTTAACTACAAAAAAGGCGAATGGTCGTGGGATAACAAGGTTATTGCATCTTACGGTATTGTTAAAACCAAAACAACGCCTTTTGCTAAGAAAACTGATGACCGTTTAGAACTTAATTCTGTATTGGGGAAAAAAGCATCAGAGAGATGGTACTATTCTGCATTCCTTAATTTTAAAACACAGTTTACCAAAGGTTACGTTTACGGTAAAGATGATTTTGGTGCAGAAATAAGAGATGAGTATACTAACTTTTTATCTCCGGGTTATTTACTTGTAGGTCCTGGTATGATGTACAAAAGAGACGATAATTTTAGGATAAACCTGTCTCCGGCTACGTCTAAATTTACATTCGTAGATTCTAATATGACATTGCCTGACGAAGCTTATTTTGGGGTGAAAGAAGGAAAATCAATGCGTTATGAACTGGGTTTTAATGCCTCTATGTATTATAAGCTTGATGTTATTGCTAATGTAACTTTCGAAAACATCCTTAATTTATATTCTAATTATCTGGAAGATCCTCAAAATGTGGATTTAGATTACCAGCTTAATGTTGTAATGCGCATTAATCGTTACCTAACCACAAACCTTTCGTTCCAAACTATTTATGATGACAATGCTTATCAAGGTTTCCAGGTGCGCCAGGTATTTGGTGTAGGAGCAAATTATGGCTTCTAATCTTTTATAGATATACTTAAATAATACACTATATATGTATATATAAAATAAAAAAATCCCGCGATAGCGGGATTTTTTTATTCTTTCTCTTCAGCAAGATTCTCTTTATAATCTGGATAAAGAAATTTGTTATAAGGGAAGCGGGAAATATGAATTTCTCTTACAGCTTCATATACTTTTTCCCTAAACTCTTCAAAATTCTCTTTATTTACTGCCGATATAAACAGTGCATTACTTTCGCCAACATTACTCATCCAGGTTGCTTTCCAATCTTCCAGTGTGTTATGTTTGGTTGTCTTTTCTGTTATTAAATCGTCTTCCTCTATAGTAAGGGGTTTGTAAGCATCAATTTTATTGAATACCATAATGGTTTTCTTATTGTTACTTTTAATGTCCTGTAATATTTGATTTACCGATGCAATATGTTCTTCAAACTCAGGGTGTGATATGTCTACAATATGTAATAACAAGTCGGCTTCACGAACCTCGTCAAGCGTACTTTTAAACGACTCGATAAGCTGTGTAGGAAGTTTCCTGATGAATCCAACAGTATCAGACAGTAAGAATGGCAGGTTTTTAATAACTACTTTTCTCACTGTAGTATCCAGGGTCGCAAACAGTTTGTTTTCTACAAAAACCTCACTTTTACTTATCACATTCATAAGTGTAGATTTCCCTACGTTAGTATACCCTACAAGAGCAACTCTTACCATGGCACCGCGATTACCGCGCTGTACAGACATTTGACGGTCGATGGTTTTAATTTTCTCCTTTAATAAAGCAATACGGTCGCGCACAATACGTCTGTCGGTCTCGATCTCTGTTTCACCGGGGCCACGCATACCAATACCACCACGCTGACGCTCAAGGTGAGTCCACATACCAGACAGCCTTGGTAACAGATATTGGCATTGTGCCAATTCTACCTGAGTACGGGCATAGGATGTTTCTGCACGTTGTGCAAAAATGTCCAGTATCAGGTTGGTTCTATCCAATACTTTTATGTCCAGTATCTTGGTTATGTTTTTTTGCTGGGCAGGTGTAAGTTCATCATCAAAAATGATGGTGGTAATATCGTTTTCCTTTATGTATAGGTTTATTTCTTCAATTTTACCCGTACCCAGAAACGTTTTTGGGTTAGGTCGTTCCATTTTTTGTGAAAAACGTTTCACTACTTCGCCACCGGCTGTAAAGGTTAGAAATTCAAGTTCGTCAAGATACTCGGTTAGTTTCTCCTCGTTTTGATTTTGGGTGACAACACCTGCAATTATCGTTTTTTCGAATTTAATTGACTCTTTTTCAAGCATAATTTTGTTATAAAAATGTAAAATTACAAAAATAAAGGCATAAGATTTTCTAAAAACCTTGCGAATCCTCGGTTTTTCAATAAATATGTTAAATTTCACTAAAATGTTATGTATATGTTATATTTTTTTAAATTTGGAGATTAAATTTAGCTAAACCATAAATTATGAAAAAAATTACGTTAATGATCATCGTATCGTTGATGTCCTTTTTGGGTTATGCGCAAGGACTGCCTCTGGAGATTTTTGATGCTCCATGGACAGTAAACGGGGCCAGCCTCGAAAATGCGCCACCTGGATGGATTGTCAATAACCGTTACGGGATTAACAAGCAATGGATTCAGACGATTCCAGGAAATGCGTCTATGGTGCCCTATCAGGGTATCGGACATTCAGCTTACATCGACAGAGAGCAAGCTGGAGGAGCAGGTACAATACCAGAAGACTGGTTAGTTACCAAAGAATTTATAGTGCCTGCAAATGGTGAACTTACTTTTGTATCCAGGCTGACGATTCAGCAGGATCAGGGAAGTGTTTACAAAATTAAAATTATTGAGATAGGGGGAACTTCGGGGAATCCTACAGGAGTAGCACCTCCTCTTGATAGTTATGTTACTTTGCAGACATTAACGGAACTTCAAATGAACCCTTCTCAACAGGATTGGGCAAACAAAGCGTTTGCTATTCCAGCAACATATACCAATAAAACGGTACGTATTGCTTTTGTAATGGAAGGTGATTTTAAAGACCGTTGGTTTATTGATAATGTAATGGTAGCCGCGGCATGTGTGGCTCCGGTTACACTTACAGTAAACAATGTAACTTTAGGAACAACAACAGCTGAACTTAGCTGGATAAGCCCGGGCGTAAGCAAATGGGATGTTGATATTGTTCTGGACTCACAAGCTCCAACAGGAGTAGGTGTAGAGTACACAGGAACATTGCCTTATTTAAAAACAGGCCTTCTTGAGTGTACTTCTTACAAATACTTTGTAAGGGCAAAATGTGATGGTGGGGGAATAAGCCCTTGGCAGGGGCCATTTTTCTTTAAAACAAGATGTTTAGGAGAAAACTGTGCTAGTCCAATAGTTATTCCGCCGGCACTTCCTTATAGTACAAATAATACTACTGCAGCGTTTACAGATTTCTATGAAGGCACACCTGGAACAGGTTGTGTTGGTACTGGAAATTATCTTGCTGGTAATGACGTAGTGTATAGTTTTAAACCTGCTGTTACAGGTCCATTAAACATTACACTTAGTAATACAGGTGGCCCTGCAGGTATGTTTATCTACTCTAGCTGTGCTAATATCGGAGTTAGCTGTATCGCAGGTGCTGTTGCATCGGCTACAGTTTCTGGAGAGCTTCCGGCATTCCCGGGTGTTGCAGATACTACTTATTATATAGTAATCTCTACAAACGGTACTCCGCAAACAACAAATTATACTTTAACGATTCAACAGGCAGCTTGTGCTAAACCTACTGGCGGAACCGCAGTAGCAGCAGCTACAACTGCAGACCTTTCATGGACTGCTGGTACTGTTGGAGCTACTCAATGGGAAGTTGCTGTTCAACCGGTAAATAGTGGTATTCCGGCAGGTGCTGGTCAGCCAACAACGGTAAACACGAATTCTCCGGTCAATATGACAAACGCTGGAGTACCTCTTACAGTTGCTACTGCTTATGAATATTATGTTAGAGAAAAATGTGCATCTCCTGCAAATACTTTTAGTATTTGGGCAGGACCATTCCTGTTTTCAACAACACAGGTGCCATCGCCTTTAGACTATGCCGAAAACTTTGATGCAGCCACACATGGCTGGGCATTAAGTAACGGTAACCAAATCAATAAATGGTATGTGGGTAGTGCTACAAGCAACAGCCCGGGTAAATCATTATATATTTCTAATGATAACAGTATAACGAACGCATATACTACAACATCTGCTTCAATTGTTCATGCATATAAAGATGTTATGCTGCCAGCAGTTGTTTCAGATTTAAGCCTTAGCTTCGACTGGAAATGTCTTGGTGAAGGAACTGTAGATTATGTAAGAGTATGGTTGGTTCCTGCTAGCTTTACTCCTACTGCAGGTACAGGAATTACTGCAGCAACAGATCGTATACAGGTTGTAGCTACCCTTAACAATTCAGGTACATTCTGGAATACAAGTAACAGTGTAATTAATGTTGCCGGTATGGGCGGTACTGCAAGAAGACTTGTATTTGAGTGGAGAAATAATGCAAACTCAGGTTCGCAGCCACCGGCAGCAATCGATAACGTTAATCTTAAAGTTATTACCTGCCCTCAACCTACTGCACTTGTTTTAGGTACATTTAATGATACGGCTATACAGGTAAACTGGACAGCTCCTGCACCGGCACCGGCTGGATATGATGTTTATTATTCTACAACGAGTAATACACCTCCTACAGCTGCGACTTTGCCTCAGGTAGAAAACGTACCAACGCCTACGTATACATTTAACAATCCTACTCCTTCTGCAACATACTATGTGTGGGTAAGAAGTAATTGTGGATCAACAGATAAAAGTTTCTGGACAGGACCTATCAGCTTTAATACGCCACAAGTTCCTGCTACAATGAACTATACACAGAATTTTGATCTTGGTGCTCACAACTTTACATTATCTAATGGTACACAAACAAATAAGTGGGCTGTAGGTACAGCAACATTTAATAGCCCGGGCTCTTCTTTATATATATCAGAAGATAATGGTGCAACAAGTACTTATAATGTAAATACAACTACTGCAGTTCATGCTTATAGAGACATTCAGATGCCTGCAACCGTAAACCAGTTATTACTGAAATTTGACTGGAAATGTATGGGTGAAGGAACAACAAATCCTCTGGATTATATTAGAGTATGGATCGTACCAGTTACATTTAGTCCAACTCCTGGTGCTGGAATTACTGCAGCAGCAGACCGTATAGCGGTAACTGGAATGCTAAATCAGTCTGCCGATTGGAAAACAAGTACAAATGTATTAACAGTTCCTACTTTTGGCGGTCAGGTAAAAAGACTTGTTTTTGAGTGGAGAAACGATTTAAGTGTAGGTGTTATGCCTGCAGGAGCAGTTGATAATATTAACCTTTCGGTTATTACATGTCAGGCTCCATCTGCACTAGTACTTAACTCTACAACTTTAGGTTCAGCAACATTTAGCTGGACAGCGCCTACTCAGGTACCTGCTAGTTACGATTACTATATCTCTACGGGAACTACTCCACCATCAGATGCTGAAGTAGGTGTAAACGTACCAACAGGAACAACGGCTACTCCTGGTGGCTTAGCAGAGTCTACAAGTTATAACGTTTGGGTAAGAAGTCATTGTGGAGGCACAGACGGAAACAGTTTCTGGATAGGCCCACTGAACTTCCTTACACCGCAGACTCCTGCGACAATGGATTATACTCAAAACTTTGATGCCGGTGCACATGGCTGGGCATTAAATAATGGTTCTCAGGTTAATAAATGGGTTGTAGGTGCTGCAACAAGCAATAGCCCTGCTAACTCTTTATACATTTCAAATGATAACGGAGTAACTAATGCTTATACTGTTGGAACTACAGCAGTAGTACATGCATATAGAGATATTCAGTTACCAGCTGTTTCGGAGCAATTATTACTTTCATTTGATTGGAAAAATGCCGGACAGGCAAATACTGATTATGTAAGAGTATGGATGGTTCCATTAACGTATAATCTGGTACCTGGTACACAAATTACTGCAGCAGCAGATCGTGTACAAATAGGAGGCAACTTTAGTGATTCTGCTACTTGGAAAACTTTCCAATCGGTGGTTTTTGCTAACGCTTATGCATCACAGGTAAGAAGACTTGTGTTTGAGTGGAGAAATGATAACTTCTCTGGAACACAGCCACCGGCAGCTATAGATAATATTAATCTTAAGTATATCCAGTGTCCTCAGCCTTCTGCTTTAATATTAACAGGCACAACAACAGTAACGGCTGATTTTTCTTGGACTGCACCAATAACTACTGCACCAACATATGATGTTTATTATTCTACAGATCCTACTGCGCCAACAGCGACTACAGTACCTAATGGAGGTACAGCTGTAGTTCCAACAAACGCAAGTATATCTGGTCTTGAAGATGGTGTAAACTATAATGTTTGGGTAAGAAGTAACTGTGGCCCGAATGGCACTAGCCTTTGGATAGGACCCCTTAATTTCAACACAATGCAAATCCCTGCGGATTTAAATTATGTTCAGAATTTTGATGGCGTTGCACCACACAAATGGATGTTGAATAACGGTACACAAACTAATAAATGGACAGTAGGTACAGCTACATTTAATAGCCCTGGAAAATCATTATATATTAGTAATGATAATGGTGTAACTAATAACTACGATACAGGTTCACAATCTACTGTGCATGCTTACAGGGATATTATGATTCCTACTGGAGCAAACATGGTAGATATATCTTTCGACTGGAAAAATGTTGGAGAAGGGACATTACCTGGAACAGTATGGGATTACATCAAAGTTTGGATAGTACCTGTTACGTTTAACCCAACTCCTGGTACATTAATTACTGCAGCTGCAGACCGTATTCAGCTTGGAACTGTACTAAATCAAAGTCCTAACTGGAAAAATGCACTGTATGTTTACAACGCAGCAGCTGTTGCCGGACAACCGGTAAGAGTTGTGTTTGAGTGGAGAAATGATACTAGTGGAGGTACACCGCCACCGGCAGCTATCGATAATATCGATATCAGATTGTTAACATGTCCTCAGCCAACTGCGCTTCAGGTACTTGAAAAAAGTATGACAACTGCTAAATTAGCATGGACAGAAACAGGTACAGCTAGTAGCTGGGAAGTATATGTAGTGCCTGCAGGACAACCTGCTCCAACGGCTACTACTGATGGTGAAGATGCAGCAACTAATCCATATGTGTACTCAACAGGTTTACAGTCTGGTACATCTTATGAATATTATGTAAGATCTGTTTGTTCAACGACTGATAAAAGTCGTTGGAGTGGGCCTTTCGCCTTTAACACGACTATTTGTGAACCTATAGATCAGTGTTCTTATGACTTCATCTTAACCGATTCAGGTAACAATGGATGGCAGGGGAATGTAATGAGAATTACACAAAATGGAATTCTTGTAGGAACTCTTGGACCTCAAATTACAAATGGCGGACCAACAACTGTTTCTATACCTTTATGTTCTGGAATACCGTTTGAAGTATTCTGGGTAAATGCTAAAAACAGTACTCCAACGGGATCTAATTTTAGCCAGATTGGTTTACAAATTGTGAATCCGTTTAACGGGCAAACTGTATTTAACAGAATTGCGGGATCGCCGGCACTAAACATGGGTACTGTAATTTATACAGGTATGGCTTATTGCCAAACAATTACTTGTGCACAGCCTACGGCCTTAGTGAGTGAAAGCGTACCGAATGCTCCAAATACTACAAAATTAAGATGGACTCCAGGTGGTACTGAAACGAAGTGGGAAGTTGTTTTCCAGCCTCAAACGGCGAATTTCCCTTCTAACACACCTCCACAATCTATAATTGTAGATGGTAATCCTAACGTAGTAATACCAGATCTTGTATCAGGTCAATTATACGAGTACTATGTAAGAGCTATTTGTGATCCTAATAGCAAAAGTTTCTGGTCTGGACCACTTTACTTCTCGATCTTTACACCACCTGCTTGTGCAGATGTAACTGTATTGGATCCGGATTTAGTGATAATAGCACCGGATACTGAATATGTAATTTGTTCTGGAGACGAACTTAACGTAGACTTTAAAGCTAGTTATTTCCAGGCTTCACAAACTACATCATATGGTGTAACAAGTATTCCTTATGCACTACCTTTCCCTACAACAGGAGGAACAATAATGGATATTACTACAGATGACCAGTGGGCTCCTGTAGCACAACTTCCATTCGAATTCTGTTTCTTCGGACAGGCTTATAATAGAGCTCAGGTTGGTTCTAACGGGGTAATTAGTTTTGATGCTAATTATGAAACAGGTGTTAACTGTGCATACGACTTTAACAATGCACTAATACCTAGTACAACGTTCCCTATTAAGAATGCTATATATGGAGTGTACCAGGATATTGACGTTAAGAAACTAGCGGCTCCTTTTGCACACCCTGAAATTAATTACCAAGTAATTGGTAACTACCCATGTCGTGCATTTGTGGTTAACTTCTCTGAGATTGCTCAATTTGGTAGTGATTGTGCCGTAGATCCGGCAATTGGTGCTCAAACTTCGCAAGTAGTTATCTATGAAATAACAAATATCATAGAGGTATATGTGAAAAATAGAAAAGCTTGTTTAGCTTGGCAAGAGGGTGATGGAGTTATTGGTATCCAGAATGCTGCGGGTACTGTAGGTTATGCACCTCCGGGAAGAAACACAGGACCATGGAATGCTGAGTTAGAAGCATGGAGATTCACACCAAACGGTGCTGTTTCTACATCTACATTCGAATGGTTAAAAGATGGTGTACACTATTCTGATAACACTGATATCACTGTAACAGCAACTCAAGCTGGAACAACTACAATGACTGCACGTGCAACGTATAGTCTATGTAATGGTGAAGAAATGTTAAGAGAGAGTAACTTTGTTATAAAAGTACAGGAAGAAATCATTACTGCTCCACTTAAAAACCTTATAGGTTGTGGTAACGGTGAAGATGTAACTTTCAACCTTAACAATGCTCTTGTTGATATCGTTACTCCTGAAGATTATACTTTCACTTTCTATGCAACAGAAGCTGCTGCACAAGCGGGTGGTGTAGATAATCTGCCAACACCAACTGCATACGTAACAAATCAAACTGTTACAGTATGGGTTAGAATATTGAAAAACGGTTCACCATGTTTTGTTGTTAAATCGTTTACTATTACTATTGCTAATAATCCTCCGCAATTTACAGTTCCAACTGAACTTAGGTTATGTGCAGGTACATCAGGTACTATATCTGTAGTTCCGGATGCTCCAACATTACCAGGCGGATTTGATCTTGCTGATGCTACATACTCATGGAAACTTGACGGAGTCGCGCTTCCTGATACCACTCCTACTATTACAGTTAGTGTAGCTGGTGTGTATGAAGTAACAGTAAATAAGAGCGGTTGTATTAATACAAAATCTACAACTGTAATAATTACACCTATGCCGGTTGTTGTGGCTCAAGACGACGTAACTCGTTGCGGATCTTTCACACTTCCTATTTTAACTTCGGGTAACTATTTTGAACAAACAGGTGGTGTAGGACCTTTAAGTGCTGGCGATGTTATCGAAGCAACTAAAACAATCTTCGTTTATGCAGAAAGTGGCACAACGCCAAACTGTACTGCAGAAGATAGCTTTGTTGTAACAATCGTTGCTGCACCAGAAGTTGTTGACATTGCTGATGTTGTTGTATGTGATACTTATACACTTCCTGCGATTACTGTAGGTAACTATTTCACTGAAACACAGGGAGCAGGTACTATGCTTAATGCTGGTGATGTAATTAACACAGTAGGTGTAACAACAGTATTTATCTATGTAGAAAATGGTACAGCACCAAATATCTGCTCAGATGAAGAATCGTTTACAGTTACTATATCTGGTACACCAGTAGTTGATACTCCTGCAAACGTTGTACAGTGTGTTAGTTATGAACTTCCTGCTTTAACTGCAGGTGCTTACTTCACAGGTGCAGACGGAACAGGAACAGCATTAGCTGTTGGTTCTCTAATTTCATCGACACAAACAATCTATGTATTCGCTAAAAATGGCGATTGTACTGCACAGTCTTCATTTATAGTAACGATCATACCTTCGGCTGTAATTACTACAGAGAAAGGTTGTGAAGGAAATGTATACAATGTTAAAGTTATATTTGACAAAGACGGAGCATACAATGTCGATAACGTAACTATAGAATGGACTAACAGTGCCGATGTTAAAGTTGGATCTGAAGCTACTCTGGCAGTTACAGAACCAGGTATTTACACTGTGACAGTAACTCCTTTAGGAGGAGTTGAATGCCCTGTTAGCAGTGATGTTATTGTTGATTCTACAACTTGTGATATCCCTAGAGGTATCTCTCCTAACGGTGATGGACTGAATGATAGTTTTGATCTTACAACTTTGAAAGTGAAAAAATTAGCGATCTTTAACCGTTACGGACAAGAAGTTTATAGCAAAGGTAACTACACTAAAGAGTGGGTTGGCCAAGGCAGCAACGGTAATGAATTACCTACTGGAACTTACTTCTATATGATTGAACGTCAAGGTGGCGAAAGCGTTACCGGATGGGTTTATATCAATAGACAAGAGTAACAATAAATATTAAAAAGACGTAGGCCCCCGCCCAAAGCGGGGGTCTGCTCTTTTAATTTGAATCAAAGAAACACACAAACATATATGAAGAAACTTTACTTTGCAGCATTATTGGCTCTGGGGGGACTTGCAGATGCAAACGCACAACAGGATCCTCACTACACACAGTACATGTATAACATGAACGTGATTAACCCTGCTTATGCAGGTTCCAAGGAAAACCTGTCTTTCGGTTTGTTATACCGTAAGCAATGGGTTGACATTGAAGATTCTCCAACAACAATGACCTTTTCAGGGAGCAGCCCGGTAGGTAAAAATGTTGGTTTAGGATTATCTGTAATCAATGACAAGATTGGACCAGTTGAAGAAACAAACGTTTACGCCGATTTCTCGTACACACTTAACCTTGGCGGCGAGCACCGTTTAGCCCTTGGTTTAAAAGCGGGTATAACCCTGCATGATGTAGGTTTGTACAGTGATATTGGTAACGGTCACGTTCCGGA
>NZ_SBII01000008.1 GCF_004028155.1 Flavobacterium cerinum
AGATCGAATAATAACATGATCTCATGCGATGCAGGAGTTGTTACATTAAGATCTGAGATGATATGATCGTAAGCATATCCAATTCGTAGGCCTGGTGTAATTGCATAGTTTACCATAGCACCAAAGCTGTCATCCAGTCTGTAAGTTGCTCCAATCTCGAAGCGTTCAAAGAACAAGAAGTTTAATGACCCATCGATAGATGGCGACACATCAAAAGCTGACTTTAACATGAACGATGGTTTCATCTTCAGGTTATCGGTAAGTTGGAATACATATCCACCCGTTAAGAAGTAATGCTGGGTTTCTGATCCAAATTTTTGATTTGCTGTTTTATAATCAAGGTGCTTGCTCTTAAGCATGTTTGGCACCGAGAAAGCCAAATAGTATTTTTGAGTGTAGTAGAAAAATCCTGCTCCTACATTGAAATACGTATTATTTACGTTTTCGCTGAATGCCGGATCTCCCGGATCCGGAACGTGACCGTTACCAATATCACTGTACAAACCTACATCGTGCAGGGTTATACCTGCTTTTAAACCAAGGGCTAAACGGTGCTCGCCGCCTAGGTTAAGTGTGTACGAGAAATCGGCGTAAACGTTTGTTTCTTCAACTGGTCCAATCTTGTCATTGATTACAGATAATCCTAAACCAACATTTTTACCTACCGGGCTGCTCCCTGAAAAGGTCATTGTTGTTGGAGAATCTTCAATGTCAACCCATTGCTTACGGTATAACAAACCGAAAGACAGGTTTTCCTTGGAACCTGCATAAGCAGGGTTAATCACATTCATGTTATACATGTACTGTGTGTAATGCGGATCCTGTTGGGCTGTCGCATCTGCGAGCCCGCCAAGAGCCAATAATGCTGCAAGGTAAATTTTCTTCATGTGTGTGTTTTGGTTATTATAAAATAGGGCTGGTCTAAAATACAATTAGATATACTTTACACTAACTAAGTAATTAGACTCAATTAATTGCAAAAGGTTTAATTGCATTTATCGTCCAGCCCTAATTTTTTTTAAATATTTAATTTATTATTCCTGTCTGTTAATATAAACCCATCCTGTTATACTTTCTCCATTTGAACGTTCGATCATATAGAAGTAAGTTCCAGTAGGTAGTTTATCCCCATTACTACCTTGTCCTATCCACTCTTTAGTATAATTGGATTTGCTATAAACTTCCTGTCCGTAACGGTTAAAGATCTCCAGTTTTGCTACATCAAGAGTTGTAAGATCAAAACTATCATTCAGTCCATCACCATTTGGAGAGATACCACGTGGTACTAAACATGTAGTATTGTCAATTTTCGCTTCTCCAATAACAGGACAGCTTTTTGGAGCTGCCAATGGTGTTACAGTAACATAATATGTATCAGGTGCAGTTACAACAAGTGTAGAACCTGTACCTAATGTTACTCCGGCAGTATTTTTCCATGTAAATGCTACATTATCGACATTGTATATTTCATCGCCGTCAAACATAACTTCTAACATATAGTTACTACCCTCACAGCTTTCAACTATTGCTACAATAGGCGCAGCTATGATAGTAATATTAAACACATTTTCTGATGTACATTCCGGAGTTACTGCGCTGTGCGCAAATACATAAAGTTTTTGCGACGTTTTTATCTCTCTTCCAGCAGGCACTAATTCTCCTGTACCTCCAGGACCGGTATAATAGTCATTATTCACACTAAGTGCCGGCAGTACATATACTCCACACTCTATTACATCTGCAGGTGCATCAGCAACAGGAGTAGGTGTGATAGAAACTTTAACAGCATCTTTACCAGGACATCCTAAATTATTCACGGTAACTTCATAAATACCACCTGTAGAAACAGTAATAGTAGAGGTCGTTTCTGTTAACGCAATACCGCCTAAAGTCCAAGTATATGTTGCATCTGCAGGATCATAATTAGCCGGTTCAACCGGTGTCACTGTGATCGTACCTGTAGATCCCTGGCATATAGCGAAGTCTTCATTAACTTTGAATATTGGTGTAAGATCCTGTACAACAAGGCTAAATTGCTTAACTGCTACACAGCCACCTTTATTAACGATCCTTACATATATTATTTGTTCAAATTGCGTAACGTTATCATAATTAGTTAATGGTAATGCTCCAAGATTTGCTAAAGCATCATCATTACTAAGGTGATATGAAACAGTAAATAGCGCAGCATTAGCTCCAACAATTACCGATGTATTATCTGAAAGATTGAATGTTCCAAATCCATCAGCATCACATATTGTTAATTGTAATGGATTACCTGTAACGATTTCTATATCATCATAGAACTCTACTCTAACAGTATCCGTAGTTGAACATGTGCCTCCAAAGTCTGCAACAACTTTGTAATCACCTGTAGAATTCACTACTAAATTTGGACCTGTCTCGCCAGGTATTACTTCTCCATTTTTATACCATACAAATGAATAATCATCCGGATCCATACCGCTTTCTATAGTATGTGTAGCACCGGCACAAAGACCGCCGCCATTTACTAATGTTAAGTCCAGACCAAGGTCAACATTACCTATATCAAACTTACCGATCAATACTGCAGAATCATACCCTGGATCTCCCCTATCAGCAATAACCAGCTTAATATGATACATTTCATTTGGAACAACCTCACCTTCAGCAAACATCTTAACAGTATTACCGTCAAAGTTAAGTGGCGCAAGCAATGGATCTGTTCCTCCGGTTGCTCCTCCAAAATTACCATAGTACTTATCAAAATAAGTCTCATTAACTGATTCGCAACCCGAATTAAACGCCGAATTCCTTATAGTAACTACCGAAACCGGTGAATTTGTTTGCGGAACAAGAGCTAGATTAACTGTTTGTCCATCTGGTCCTGTAAGGAAAAATGCAAAAGCATCTGAATAACCACATTGGTAAACACCATACTCGTTTGATGCAAAAATGAATGGGAACTTAATTTTATTAGCTAATGGTACAAAATCAAACTCAAGCACAGTCGCATCGTGATAAGTTCCCGGATTCAAACCAAGATCATTCATATAGTCCAGCAACTGTTGGTCACCTTCCCATCCTCCTTCACCTGATCCACCCATGTATGGTCCTGGAGCATCCATGGACTTACCTGTAGACAGAACCACTCCTTCTTCTAACTGGAATGCTGATAGGCCTTTCTCAAAACGGCCAATACCATTCACTCCAAGATCAGTACCTGTACTCCATGTAACGTTTTGAATATTCGCGCAAGAAGACTGAATTAATGTATTAAGAACGATATCTTCAACAGGCACCGTATCATCAACAATAATAGATCTTGGAGTTGCAATACATATTTCAAAACTAGTTAGAGCATCCGGTTCCGGTGCCCACGTAGTATACACTAATACATAGTATTTATTCCCTGGTATTAAACCCGAAATTATTCCGTTTGTATTTCCTCCACCTGAATTACT
Source organism: Flavobacterium cerinum (assembly GCF_004028155.1). Taxonomy (GTDB): domain Bacteria; phylum Bacteroidota; class Bacteroidia; order Flavobacteriales; family Flavobacteriaceae; genus Flavobacterium; species Flavobacterium cerinum. The sequence goes on from NZ_SBII01000008.1 coordinate 3,447, forward strand.
TCCACACCATACTTCGGTAAGGTTAGCACCACAGTTATTGCCTTCATAAACTGTAAATTCAGCTTCAACATCAACCTGATTACGAAGACTTATAATATGTTCAGCTGACGAAGCGGTGAATTCATACCAAACGTCATAATTTATATCACCCCAAACACAGCTGGAATCAACACCAGAGCCTGTTGCTCCGGTTAATGTTCCACTAACTGACTGAAGACATTCAATGCCTGCATTTACAGGAACCGTAATTGCTCCTGCGCAATCGTCATTTTCAATTAACGTTATAAATTTAAATGGACCAGATAAAGTGCTGTTTCCATCAGTTCCTCCGCATAACGCTCTTACATAAAAAACGTAAGGAGTTCCCGATGTTAACACTCCTGCCCACGCATGTGGATGAGCCGACACTATTGTACCTGGCGTTGTAGGTGCTGGAGAATCTATCGGTAGTACCCAAACTTCCCAAGATGCAGCATCTCCCATTTCTGTCCAGTCCAGCGTAACTGATGTAAATGTAACATCTGAAACTGCAAGATGTTGTGGTTTTGGACAAGGAGGTGCTTCACAAGAAACAAGACCCGCGAACAATATATCGCCCTGAGCTCCTTCGCCAAAAGGTTTAACATACACATCTTCCATAAATGGAGTATAAACATGAAGACCTTTATCATTTTGATCCCATCCTGTTTCATTCCATTTGATCTCTATAGGTATATTTGGACATAAAGCCACCTCAACCATATGGATATATCCATTATCAGCAGCATCAAAAGTTGGCCCTAAGACAACAGCTTCAACACCACCTTGAGAAACAGTCATTGTGTTTCCTCCATAATTCCAGCCTTTTTTACTGGTTAATTCAAAGAAGAAAATACATTTATCTTCAGGATTACATGGCTCAGAGTGCATTAAATACGGACCAGCCCATTTACTGGTTGGCGTACTCGCACCTGTACATATAACTCTTACATAATATTCATAATTCGTTGCCGGTGCCGGAAGCGGAGCGGCAATTGTAGGATTAGTCCCCGTTAAAGTTCCAACAGTAGCATCTGTAGGTGCAGGTAGTCCGGCCTCTACAATATAATACTCCCATTGTCCTGTTGCAGGACCTGTCCAGCCTAAATCGATAGTTGTCATTGTGCCGTTTGAAGCCGTTAAGCCTACAGGCGCCATACATTTAGGATTAAGACAATCTACAATATCTTCATAAATAACTGTATTTACACCATCTGTAAAAAACTCATGAGTGAAGATTTCCTGATCGAATGGATTAATGATAGAAAGTCCAACAGAACCATCCCATCCACCACCATTAGTCCAGAATACATCAAATGGAACACCTGTACATAAAGGAACAGTGATTGTTTGCTCTTCTCCTTCAGTAAATGTAGGACCTATAATAGCAACATTAGTTCCATCTTGTCTGATAGTCATAATAGCTCCATCCCAGCCCCCTTGCCATGAAGCACTCTTCATCACAAACTCGTAGTCACACTTATTTGCCGGAGCACATACTGATGAACTAAATGGAAATGGTTGACTCCACTCACTTTTATCTGTACTGGCACCCTGACATAACATTCTTACATAAAATTCATAATTAGTAGCTTCTACTAATGGACCTGCACCTATTACAGGATTTGTTGTTGCAAGAATTCCAGGCGTAGCATCTACAGGAGCCGGCTGACCTGCTTCTACAATATAGTATTCCCATTGACCGGTTGCTGCTCCATTCCAGCCTAAATCGACTGTTGTTTGAGTAGCATTAGTAGCTGTTAATCCTTTTGGAGCCAAGCAATAAGGCTTTATACAATCCACAACTACATCATACAGAACGGTGTTTGGAATACCTTGTCCTGGTAGTTTTTCATATATATCCTGCCCAAATGAGTTTTTAACACTCACTCCAACATTTGGTGTACCCCAAGAGCTTCCACCTGTATTCCAAAATAACTGAACCGGCATATTATTACATAAAGGAACAGTCACATCAAGCGTAGGGATATCATTATTAGGCCCTGTCAACGTAACAAGAGTAATACCATTTTGTTTAACATCCATGGTATGACCTTCCCAACTGTCGTAAACTCCCCACATGTGGAAAGTAAAACTACACTGATCGACTACCTCACAAAGCATTGTGTTGAAATAATAAGGACCTGCCCAAGCACTAAAAGTACCATTATTACAATCTGCCCTTACCCAATATTCATATGCTGTTGAAGGAATAAGTTCATCCCAAACATAATTTGTATTATCAGTAACTGCATCTCCTGTTCCAGAAGGAACACCAGTACCTTTTGGCTGAACCGCTAATCCCCATGAAGTAGCTCCGGAAGGGTTTGTCCATGACAATTCTACCGTAGTCATACCTATGTTTGCAGCGGGAGAACCTACGGGTTCATCACAGGCAACAGCCTGTATCGTTAATGTATAAGGAGTTGTTGGCTCACTATTACTGGAAATAACGATATAATAGTCTTCGCCCGTAGTTACATTGAATCCATCAAGAGAAATACTATTAGGCATATTACCGGTACCTCCATCAAGACACGTGTGTCCAATATCAGCACATGATCCATATACAAATACTCCCGCAGACGGACCTATATTACTAAGGTCAATATTTATTTCTCCGGTAAAAGTTGCTACATATTTGTAAACAACATCATTACCGCTCAGATAACTCTCCCAAGGACTGGTATTACAACCAGTTCCTGCCTCGCCTTCATATTCATCAGCAAAGTTGTTTGTATTATCTGTATCAGTGTACGGCAGTGCGGTAACAAGTAAAGGATCGGCACAAGTGTCACCTAACCCTTTAGTACAAAAATAAAATGCACCCACCCATTGACTTTTACCGTCTGCACCACAATCTGAACGGACATAGTATTTATAACATGTGTCAGATTCCAAAACACCAGCCGGAACATGAAAAGGAAGAGCTCCTGTATGTGAATACGTAGGAATTCCTGTAGGAACGTCATCCTCTCCTACCAACTCGATATCCCATGCTGTAGCTCCTCCTGGATTAGCCCAACTAAGATCGGCTGAATTCAGACCAATATTAGTAGCTGTCAAAGTAAGAGGTGTAACACATTTTTTCACAACAGTAACATCGTCAATTAACCAACGGTCGCTATTAGCTGGTCCTGCTGCCATCATAAATGCAATACGTACCTGTGCCCCAACATAAGAGGCAGGTATCGATACCGCTTTTTCTACATAACTTGTCTGATCAGGATTGATCTGAAGTTCAGTCCACGTTTGCAGCTCGGTATACGAAGCTGGCGAGTTAAGATCGGCTGTAGGTGTAGCTGTAAGATTTAATATAAAAACCTTATAGATACTTCCCTGATCGCCAAGCTGTGTAAGCCTGGAGAAAAATCTAAGCTCTGGATCAGCTGGCACTGTAAATACCGGCGTAACCAAATAATCTTTAGGAATTCCACCTGTACCCAGGTCTCTCTGAAGATATGCCGCACGCGCACCTGTATGTGCCGGCTGTTGAACAGTGCTGTTAGCAGCACCCTGGACCCATGTAATGGTGAGCCCAATGTCATTTTGCATGGTAAACCAGCCTGTCGCACTCGTGCCTGTTGGCGCGAGCGTAAAGCCCGTTTCAAATCCTTCCGGGAACTGAGCGTAGCCACAGAAAGAAAGCAATGACATGAAAAAGATCAAAGTAATTTTTTTCATAAATGAATAAATTAATTAGTAGTTTATGTTTAAGTTCCGAAAATAAACAAAAAATCTCAACGAATTACAGCTAGAATTGCACATCCTTTAGTTTTTAGTTAAAAAAAACAAAATTACTACCATTTGTTATGAATATAAAAAGCAACTTTATATTTATTAAGAATCGTCACAGAAACAATTCACTATAATAAATAGTCTTTATATCTTTGAGGCATCTTATAGCACTAATGAATACAACAAAACGCATATATTTTGCTTCAGATCAACATTTTGGAGCACCAACAGCAGAAAAAAGCTTTCCCAGAGAGCAAAAATTTGTAGCATGGCTTGATGAAATTAAGCATGATGCCGATGTTATTTTTCTATTGGGTGACCTCTTTGATTTTTGGTTTGAATACAAAACAGTAGTACCTCGTGGTTTTGTAAGAGTTTTAGGTAAACTGGCAGAACTTCGCGATAGCGGTATAATAATTCACTTTTTTGTAGGTAATCACGACTTGTGGATGGCCGATTATTTTGAAAAAGAATTAAATATTCCCGTTTATCACCGCCCACAGGAATTTACTTTTAACAATAAAACATTCTTAATAGGTCATGGTGATGGTTTAGGTCCTGGCGACAAAGGCTATAAAAGAATGAAAAAGGTATTTACAAATCCTTTCTCGAAATGGCTGTTCCGATGGATGCATCCGGATATTGGTGTAAAATTGGCGCAATACCTTTCAGTAAAAAACAAACTTATCTCCGGCGATTCTGATGTAACGTTCTTAGGGGAAGATAACGAATGGCTGGTGCTTTATTCAAAACGCAAACTGGAGACCAAACACTATGATTATTTTGTTTTTGGCCACCGCCATTTACCAATGATAATTGAAGTAGGCAAGAACTCATCTTATATTAATCTTGGCGACTGGATAAATTACTTTACGTATGGTGTTTTTGAGGGAGAAACTTTCGAGTTGAAAGAATATAAAAAATAAGCCTAAAACTTAGTTTTTACACACATCATTAATATAGTCGTACAAATCCATAGTAAATAAAGTTCCTTCTACCAGGTCTTTTATTTGGAGAAGCTCGCTTTTAGATACCGCAAGATCTATTTGCTGTAATGGGGTTTTAAGTAAATATTTATGACAGCTTGCCCTATGGCAGCAGCCACTGCAATCCATTTCTTCGCAGGTATTTTCTATGAGCTGTGCAAAGGCTCTTATTTCATTAAGAGATAAATAAAAACCGGTTTCTTTAAAGATAATCTGAACCCTCTCTGTTAACACTGTGTTGTCTCTTTTCCAATGGAATGCTACACCAAAATCATTAAAATATATTTGCTCAATTTCTCTCATGTTAGGATTGATTTCAAACAAAAATAGCAATTATTTAAAATCATTCTAAATAAATAACAGAAATCTTTAGTTAAAGTTTTCAACAGGCTTATTACACTACTATTCAATACACTTAATATCCCGTAAACGCAGCTGCAGGCTGGTTTGTCCATTCCAAACATTTTCATCAATGGAATAAGCTGCATCAAAAGGTTCCCCGCTGCAGGCAACATCCATTTTTGAAGCAAGGCCAAAACCAATAGCTGCAAAACCGTCTGAATCTTCTTGTTTTACAAATAAACGAAGGTGTGTAGCATCAGCACCTATAGGTTTTCCAAAACCGGAATCTTTTAAATTACGGCTCATAAAAACAGGCGACATATTACCCGGTCCAAAAGGCTCAAACTGCTGTAACAGCCTGTGGAATTTAGGTGTAATATCATTCAGTTCGATCTCAGCATCTATAGACACTTCAGGAATAAGCAATTCGGGATCTATAGTCTCTTCAACAACAGCTTCAAACTTCGCCCTGAAAAGTGGATACTGCTCTTCAAGCAATGTTAAACCTGCGGCATACATGTGTCCTCCAAATTGTTCTAAATGTTCAGCACACGCTTCAAGGGCATTATAAACATCAAAATCTTTTACAGATCGTGCCGATGCTGCCAACTTATCACCGCTTTTAGTAAAGACCAAAGTTGGCCTGTAATAGGTTTCAATCAATCGGGAAGCTACAATACCTATTACTCCTTTGTGCCAGTCTTCCTGATACACAACGGTAGTAAACTTATCCTGATCTCTGTTTCGCTCAATTTGCTGCAAAGCTTCGGCGGTAATTAGCTTATCCAGATCTTTTCTATCCGCATTAAGACCTTCAATTTGAGAGGCAAACTCTTCTGCCTGATCCAAATTGAATTCTGTTAATAGTTCAACTGCATAATTACCATGTTTGATCCTTCCCGCCGCATTAATGCGCGGTGCTATAATAAAAACTACATCAGTTATGGTAAGTGTTGGTTTCTTTACATTTTGAACAAGTGCTTTGATTCCGGGACGCGGAAAAGTATTAATCACTTCTAACCCAAATTTAGCCAGCACACGATTCTCTCCTGTTATAGGCACAATGTCGGCAGCAATAGCCGTAGCCACAAGATCTAAATAAGGTATAAGATCATTAATATCCTGATCCCGGTTTACCCCGAGTGCCTGAATTAGCTTAAACCCTACACCACAACCGCAAAGTTCGTCATACGGATAACTGCAATCTTCCCGTTTTGGGTCGAGTACCGCAACAGCATCAGGCAAAGTATCGCCTGGCCTGTGGTGGTCGCAAATAATAAAATCAATATTTTTTTCATTGGCATAGGCCACTTTATCGATCGATTTTATACCGCAATCCAGTGCTATAATTAAGGAGCAGCCGTTGTCATCGGCAAAATCGATTCCGGCATTAGACACTCCGTATCCTTCTTTATACCGATCCGGAATATAGGTCGCTACATTAGGATAATAAGAACGCAGGTAAGATGACACTAATGAAACCGCAGTAGTACCATCTACATCATAATCCCCAAAAACAAGTATATTCTCCCCGTTCGTTATCGCTTTTTCTATACGGATAACCGCCTTGTCCATATCTTTCATTAAATATGGATCGTGCAGATCGTCCAGGCTTGGACGGAAAAAACTCTTCGCCTCCTCAAACGTTTCAATACCACGCTGTACCAGCAGTGTTGCCACAACAGCATCTACGCCAAGAACATCAGAGATATGTTTTACTTTATGAGAATCGGGTTTGGGCTTGAGGTTCCAGCGCATGAACTAAATTGATTAGCGGTTAATTACTGAGAATAAATAACAGGGAATATTAATTGTTAGTACCTATAAATTTAGATAATAATATACCCAGTATACCACTTCTAAATTTCATCAATTAATTTAAAAAGAGTTTCTAGTGATTCTTTATTCAGTTTATTTAAATGAATAATGAAGATCATTTTTGATTCAAGAAGCTCCATATCTCCTAAGCAAGTTATTTTAACATTCTTGTCATTGTATTCAACTGTAAACAGCAACTCAAATTCTTGATGACTGGTCTTATAGTTTATTATGTGTTTAATAATCGAACCATTTGTTAATGTATGAAATTGTTCAACTCTTTCAATTTTAAAATCATTAAAAAATCGAAAATGATTATTTATTTCTACGTCGAATTTCTTTGAAATTTTTTCTCTTGTCATCTTTCTAAAATATGGTATAAACCGACTTAGAAACAAATATAGTTTTATTTTAAACATCCTTACTTAGTTGTTAAGTTCTTTAATCAACCCCCACCCACGCCAGGGTGGGGGTTTGGTTTTGTATGATATAATTAAACAATGTCATGAAGCCTGCAAAATAGATTTTTTCTATCGATCAAAACTATTCAACATTGTTGCATTCGACCAAAACGAAAATTATGGTCGAAGCTCCAATACACGAAATAGTAAGAAAAGAACTAAATAAAGTAAGAAAAACCTTTCCCATTACACCAAAAAGTATTATATTTAATAAATCAATTATGGCTAAACATCCTGATATTGAACTTAATACTACCTCTGTTTTCAAGTCAATGTACGATATGACGAGAACTCTGAATACGGATGAAGCATGTCGGGAACACTTAGAAAAATTACGTTGGAATGGAGAACCAATATGTCCCCATTGTGGTAGCCAACGTAAGAATCATTATCGAATAAAAACAAGAGGCGAATATAAAGGTCGATACAAATGCAAAGACTGTAGATTACCATTTAGTGTAACAATAGGAACAATCTTTGAAAAATCAACTATCCCTCTTCAAAAATGGTTTATGGCCATATTTCTATTCACTACAGGAAAGAAAGGCATTAGTAGTCTTCAACTTCATCGTACAATAGGTGTAACTCAAAAAACTGCTTGGTTCATGTTAAATAGACTTCGTAATTCTGTTCACAATAGAGTGGATTTCGAATTTGAAGGAATAGTACAGGTTGATGAAACTTATGTTGGAGGAAAAAATAAAAACCGAAATAAAGGTAAAAAAGTCGATAACACTCAAGGTAGAAGTCTTAAAACCAAAATTCCAGTTTTCGGGATGCTTAACAATGGAATGGTTTACACCCAAGTTGTAAAGAATACAAAAGGAAAGACTTTGAAAACAATCATCAGATCAAAAGTAAAAGAAGGATCAATAATAGTAAGTGATGGTTGGGTTGGATATAGGGGCTTGGAAAGGGAATATATCCACAAAATTATTAAGCATAATATAGGAGTATTCAAAACTGGTGGTTATCATACAAACGCTATTGAGGGATTTTGGAGCATTTTAAAAAGAGGACTTATTGGAATGTATCACCATGCTAGTGAGAAACATTTGCATCGATATTGTGATGAGTTTGCATATCGTTATAACATCAGAACTTTAAGTCAAGGAGAACAGTTCAATCTGACACTTATTAATTCTGATGAGAGATTGAGTTATAAAGAGTTGATTTATAATTACTAATTCTGACAAAATGTCTTATGATATTATTGGCATGATTATTAATGTTTTACGATAACCCAAAAATATTATTAAAATGAAACAACAATTTCACCCTTTTAACAATTTGCCTTCGCTTTCTCAACTGTTTCAAGCAAGAACAAGTAAATTACCAATGTTAATTAACAATTTAAAATTAAAAGACGTTGAAGAAGATGAGGAATTTGAAAAGACAAAACAAAGAATTAAGGATGCTGTGCTTCTTACTCCAATAGTTTTTGAAGAACCTCAATTCATAGATCACGAATACGAAGAAAGGCAGCCACGATTAGAACAGCAAATTTTCAGCACATTTAATAAGGATATTTATATTCATGAAATTCGATATAATTTTACGGGTTCTGTTGAATTATTTGGCCATACTTTTGATGGTATGTCATATTCAACTTCAGATCATGGCTTAATAAAGCCTGAGTCTTCAAATTATGTAACAGTGTATGCTGAATTACCAACCTTATCTCCTGACGGTGCAATTAATTTGGCAGGATCTCTTTTTAGATTATCTAAATATATTGCTGAACATAATAGCGAAGCTACGAAAGTATGGAACGTTTCAATTAAAAACCATATTAATGCAGAGTTAGAATTGAAGAGAGATGAACTTTTTCGTGTTTTCAAGAAGAAATAATAGGATATAAAAAGAAAGACTCGTTTTAAAACGAGTCTTTCTTTTTATAAGTATTATTTGAGTTTTCATCCACGTTTGATAAATTATTTGTCAAATTTGTCATGATAAAAACGGCTTTACCAGTATCCCATAAAACATATATTGAGTAAAAAAATATCGCGGTCAATGCTGAATTGAATATTAGATCTTTATAAGCAAAAATAATTATTTTCGAGTCTTGACAAATTAATATTATTAAGCTCAATATTAAAAGCAATACTTGTTCTTTGAGTGAAAAGCACATCTCACTAATAGTGGTGCTAAATGTATTGTTAGGGTATTTTGCTAGTATTTCTTGTACTTTAGACGCTATAACTCCCAAAGTAGCTGTGTTAATAGCAAGGAAGGCTAGTAATATTGTTAATATATTTGCTTCTAAAAATTTTTTCAAATAAGAAGATTCAATCGCAAGCGTAACTATTTCTAAAAGGATAGAGATAGCAAAAAATATTAAGAAGAATTTTAAAAATCTAAATAAATCTTTCATAAGTATATTTTATTTCATATTAGATATAATATTTATAAAACTTCTTTTATAACTTTTATAATATCTTCTGGCTTACCTTCAAATGTAGCTTCCTCAATTCCAATTTCAACTGGTGTATCAATTGATGAAATTTTCTTTTTATACCCCTTAATCCCAATTTTTACATTTCCCGCGCCTTCAGAAGTATAATCAATTAGACCTACAAGGTCACTATTGTTTCTATTTATATTTTCTAAGACTCCATTAGAAGCTGCTCTGAAATTAATCGTGCTTTCTTGACTATTTAACCTTTCTGTTAATTTTTTGAATTCTTCTGGCAACGAAGCAGATATACTTGCTAAGTTAGGCTTAATGTATTTAATTTCGAGTGATTTTAATTCATTTTTATGAGCTTGAATCATTTTCCAGACAGCTTCTTTCTGATATAGTCCTTCAATTTTAATGGCTAAACCGTACTTTTTCAAGCCTTTATCTAATTCTCTGGAAAGTATATTTTTTACTACATCAGGATTAGAAAATGCATCAGAATTATGACTAATCGCTATTTTTTGTTCCGAATTATCATTATCAATTAAAATATATACAAATGGATGTGTAGGGATTTCTTTTTCAACAAAGTTTTCGACTACATTGACAGACTTTTTATTAGCAAGTTTTATTACAAATATGTTATCACTATTTAATTCTATTTTTAATACATTTCTGCTATTATTATAGAAATCGACATTATTTAAAGTGTTTTCAAAAAAGATGTTTTTATTTTCTTTCAATTCAGTAGCTGTGAAAGTTTTATTCTGTCCTTCTATATTAATTTCCTTATTATCATTTGATAAAGGTGATAGATGATACCTGTAAATTCTAAAAATCATAATATATTGTATTTTTGGTGATCAACGAAAGTAATAAAAATTAAACTATTACTTACAAATTTCCCCTTGTGATTTCTTTTGTCTAAATTTGTATTGTATAAAAATATTCGTACTAATTGCATTATTGCTAAAATCTAAACACCACCCTGAAGTCTAAGACTTCTTGATTTTACAAGCAAAATAATGTATAAGGTGCGCCGTAATGGCGTGGCTTGTATCATTGCTTGTATGGGATGTGGTGTCCTGGATTTAGTGTGGTACAATGTCCACGCCTATTTTTTTACATTAAGCTTATTTATTAACTAAATCCAAACACCACATGGAAAAACAATTGAAAGGCTTTTTCAAAGCCTCCTTTCTGGCAACCTTATTTTTACCTACAATTTCAAATGCTCAGCAAGATTTGCCTTTTACAATTACTCCACAGCTTACAAAAGAAGTAATTGAAGGAAAAATCAGTAATTTCAAAACTTATCATGTAACTCAAAAAGAAATTGAATACCATCCTTATATCGAAGGACAAGTCAATACAAATGATTACAATTTCTTACTTGCAACTTTAAATCAATATAAACCAGAATATGATGAGTATGTAAAAGATGTTTCAAAAGATTCTATCGTTCGAAATGATTTAAAGAAAATCTCCCATAACATAGAACTGTACCTCTCTTCAAATGAAAAATTGGACATTAAAGACAAATATTTAATCGATGCCCAATCTATTGCAGATAAACACAATATTGAAATCAAAGGTGAGAACACAAGTCTATTTGCAAAGAAGGTAAATGATCATGGTTTAATAAAAAATGATACCAAAGCATTCAGACTTCATAATGGCAAGAAGCCAAGTTCGAAAAAGGATATTGAATTTTACAAAAATGAAATTGAAAAGATGAAATTCCCTGAAGTTAGAATTTCAAATGGAGCAAAGAAATATTTAGAATTTAAAGAAAAAGAGAAGACAATACAGAAAACTCAATTTGGTAAAGTATTATCATCCGAAATATTAAAACGTAAAGTCTTTATGATTGATAATGAAATGGACATAAATGCTCTTTCAGGAGAATTCATTGAGTTACCTGTGAAGTATATGCTTGCTCTTAAGGATATTGAAAATAAGTTTGTAAAGAACGAATTAACTGATGATACTAAGGATTACTATAATGTAGGTGGTTTATCACAGAGATATTCACTGATAAAGAAAAAAGATACTGATGAATACTATTATATCATGTCAGATGCATATTTATCCGATCTCTTAACGAAGCAACGAGAAAAGGAACTTTTAGAGATTGTACATAAATTAGGTTACAAAGAATATCGAGAAGGAGAAGATTTATATATTAAATCTAAAACTGCTGAAATTAGATTGGACGTTGGTACTTATAATGAATTGAAAAAGAATTCTAACTATATCACAACATTAGATAATGACCAAAGTCAAATCGCTTCCCTTATAAAACAAACAGTATCTCATTCGAAATTGTTAGATAAATACCTTAGTCTTTATCGTATTCAAAAAAGTAAAATGTCAAATGCTGATATAAATGCTTGGAGAACTGCAACAACGAATGCTCAAAAGTTAATGTTGCAAATCAATAAACTCTCGGAGAAATATGATGGGAATTATTCTTTTACACTACTAAACAAATCAAATATGTTGGATGCTTTTTCAGATAATCTCTTAGCTTCGAAAGGGGTTTTGAGAATGTAATGATCATAACTAGCTAGTATACAAAAGACTACTGATAATTCGGTTTTTTAAAACTAATAATTGTCAAAAATTTTAGTGGCGGAAATCTATTGATAGATGCTGCATGAAAAAAATATACCAAACATCCGTATCTCTCAGAAAAAGAGCGAAGAAAAAGAAAATTAAAAAGCTAAAGAAAGCGACAAAATTTAAATGGAAATGGATAATACCACTATTGATTGAAATTATTAGGTACATTATCCAGTTTTGTCTAGAAAGATGGTTCAACTAAGAAAAAACCGCCTGCTCATTGCAGGCGGTCCTTCTTTTATTAATTAAACAATATCAGGTTATTCCTCTTCCGATTCTTCACGTTCAATAGCAGTATCAATAATTGTTTTCTCATTGAATGGCTTAACCTTTTCAGCATTAGAATTGTCTTCTTGAAGATTTTCTGTGATGTATTGTCCAAGTGGTTTCATGTCATAAATATTTTTAGATAATATGTATCACTTGATTATTTCATACTTTCCTTTGAATTATTAACTCGAAAGATTTTAATTGGTGTTGAAACTTTTTCGAGGTTTAATTCTTTTCTTAAATTTCCTCGAAGTTCTTCCAAAAGTCCTGTCAAATTACTGTCTTGGTTTTCTACGATAGCAGTTGCTAATTCAATAGCTAATGAGATTTGTTTTTTCGTACCAAATAATTGAATATCTGCAATTGGCTTTTCTAAACATTCAATTTTATCAAATTCATTACGATTTGCTGCATATTCCAATTTTCGCCAAGCTTCAATTAGATAGTTTATTCGTAATTCTTTCTGTTTATTAGCTATGTCACGTCGTTTAGCAAACCAATGAAGTATAAACCATCCTAACATTGTAACTACTGACGTGATGAGTAAAGGAAATAATAGTTTCAGATTCATTTAGATAGTTTTGATAAATATACTAAATTCACAAATATTCCTACATACAGAAACTCCCTTTCATTTTGAAAGGGAGTTGGTATACTGGGTATATTATTATCTAAATTTATTTTCATAAGCTATTGATGGCTGAGGATATGAATTACCATCTTCTTCTTTATATTCTTCATTAATCAGCCTCCCTTTTTCATCGTAATTTTTCACTTGGATCTGAAAGGTATAATAATATATGCTTTCATTATCTATAGTGTTATCAAATTCCTTATTAGCTTTCCAAGAATAGATAGTTTTAATATTTCCTGATTCGTAATATTCAATACGTTTTTTTTTGGTCTGTTTTATTTTTAAATTCCCATTTGGATAATATCCTTCTATCTTAACTATATGCCCAATTTCTGAAATATCCAAATTAATCTTTTCATTAGAAAAATAAATAATTTCACGCCAGCCACCATAAACCATATATCCCCTCCTAGCACTCCAAAAATAACTTGTTTTTTTACCAAGACTATCATATCGATCTGTATGAACGCCATCTTTTTTGTAACGTACTTTTCTTTGCAGTTTCCCATTTGAATAATATTCAACCAAACTATCAGTTACAAAACCATCTTTAAATGTGCCTCTAATTTTTATTTTACCATCAGGATAGAAATCTTCCTGATAACCATAAGCAGGCTTTCCACAAACAAAATAAACAAAATCGGAATCCACTATCCAAGGCTGTCTGAACATTATTTTAGGATCATAACATGTCTCAATAGTCAATCCTTCTTTGAGTTCTATTGTATAATACTCTAAACCAGGCTCGGTTACACGTTGTACTATATATTTCCCTGGACGTGGTAAAGTGATTACATCTGAATCCATATTGCTAAAAGATTCAACCTCGACGCCAGTTGCATCGATTAGAAAATAAGTTTCTTTCTCAATATACGGGAGACTATCACAAGGAGTAATTCGTTGTAACTGAAACTGAACTTGCCCATTTCCAACATTACAACAAAATAATAGCAATAGTAATATTGATCTAACTATCATATTCAGGCTTTTCCCTTTTCACTTTTCCAACAGGAACAAACCCACCCACAACAGCTACAATTTCTCCTCTTGGTTCTTTCTTTTCAAAATGAGCAAGTACTTCGGTTGCTGTACCGCGAACGGTCTCTTCGTGCATTTTAGAAAGTTCACGCGATACCGAAACCGGACGGTCTGCACCAAAGTATTGTGCAAACTCAGCCAGGGTTTTTACCAGTTTGTGTGGCGACACATAAAATATCATGGTTCTTGTTTCCTCGGCAAGTGCCAGGAAACGGGTCTGCCTTCCTTTTTTATCGGGTAGGAAACCTTCAAAAACAAACTTTTCGTTTGGAAGTCCGCTATTCACTAATGCCGGAACAAATGCGGTAGCGCCGGGAAGGCACTCTACCGGAATATCGTTTTCTACACAGGCACGGGTTAATAAAAACCCTGGGTCAGATATCGCAGGTGTTCCTGCATCCGATATCAGCGCAATGGTTTCGCCAGCCTGTAAACGTTTTATTATGCCTTCAACTGTTTTGTGCTCATTGTGCATATGATGGCTGTGCATGTGTGTGCCAATCTCAAAATGCTTAAGCAATTTGCTGCTGGTACGGGTATCTTCAGCCAGGATAAGGTCGACCTCCTTTAGCACTTTAATGGCACGAAAGGTCATGTCTTCCAAGTTGCCAATAGGCGTAGGAACAATATATAGTTTAGACATTAATCAAATTTTTTCTCCACAATACCCATAAAACGCTCTGCATACTCCTCTTTACCTGCCCAGTCATTGTAGTCTGGTTTTACAAGGTCTTCTATAAAGCTTTTAGCATCTTCATAGTTGTTCATAGTATTAAGCTGCGATAATACCCTGTTAAGGTCTTCGCCACTGCCGCCAAACAATTGTTTTTCGAAAGCAATGCGGTCGTTAAGGGTAAGTGAAATGGTTTTACCTAATGAATCGTTAAGTGTTTTAGGTCTGTCAGTATCTGCACTACGCGTTGCGCGATTCCCTATTACAGTACTTCCTTCTTCTTTAGGTTTTTGTATTTCTTTTTTAGGCTCTTCCACAACCGCCTGCGGCTGTATAATTTCCTGTTTAGGTTCTTCTGCTTCTTTTTTAGGTTCCTCTACAGTTTCTTTTTTATCAGACTGCCCCGGTTCCCAATCGCGCCAGTCTCTAACAACAGGCTTTACTTCTTCTTCCTCCTTTACAGGTTCTTCTTTTATAGGCTCTGCTTTTTTTGCAGGCTCACTATCCGATTTTTTAACAAACTCCGGTTCTTTATAATCGTGATAATCTTCAAATGTTATCTCTTTTTGTTTTTGAGGTACTTCGGGAGCAGCAGTTCTTTCAAAAGCAAAATCTAAATCTATTCCTGACTCTTCAACTTTAACGCTTTCATCAGGAGCGATGGTTGCGATCTCGGCATCACTTGCTTTTTCCTGCTCTTCAATAGTCGTTTCTGCAGGTTTTGTAAACACCGCTTCCGCAGATTCCTCCATCGCTTTTAACTCTCCGGCTGGTTTTTCTATTTCCATTGCCGCTACCGGCTCTTCAACGATCTCGTCTTCAACTATTTCTTTTGCCTCTTCAAGTTCTTCTTTCTCTTCTTCCAATTCTTCCTTAACTGGCTCAACAACAGCTTGGGTTACTTCTTCTTTAACCGCTACCGGTTTTTCTTCTTTTTTTGCTTCTTCTGCTATCTTAACAGCTGCAGCATCCGCTTTTGCCTTTGCTTCCTCTTTCTCAATTTCATTCGCCTTAACTTCAGGCTGTTCCTCAAGTCCATATACTTCTTCCAAAGTTTCTTCTGCCGATGCAAAACCAATGGTTGGCTTTATCTCACTAAAGTTATCTTCCACAAAACGCAGTACCGAGATCTTCTCGTACAGCTTCAGGGTTTCCTGCTGCAACTGATCCAGTTCGGCCCTGTTCTTCAATTTAAGTATCCTGTGAGCAATGCTTATCAGTTCGGCTTCTAACTTTTTCTTCATAACTTTTAGAATTATAGGGGATAGCGCAATAGTTTTTTAATAAATTTGTTTTATACAAAGTAACACAAAACATTTTTGTTTTACACCCTGAAAATTACAAAATGTTTCTTGAAAATACAGTAAATCATAAAGAACAATTCGGCTGGATAGAAGTGATCTGCGGGTCAATGTTTTCGGGCAAGACCGAAGAACTTATCCGTAGGCTTAAAAGAGCACAGTTTGCGCAGCAAAAGGTAGAAATCTTTAAGCCTGCCATAGAAACCCGATACCACGAAGAAATGGTAATATCGCACGATGCAAACCAGATCCGTTCCACTCCCATTACCTCATCTTCCATGATGCGGATACTGGCACAGGACTGTGATGTAGTAGGTATAGACGAAGCCCAGTTTTTTGACGATGAGATCGTAACCGTTTGCAACGACCTTGCCAATAGCGGCATAAGAGTTATTGTTGCAGGACTGGATATGGATTTTAAAGGAAATCCCTTTGGTCCTATGCCTGCCCTTATGGCTACAGCCGAGTATGTTACCAAAGTACATGCGGTTTGTACCCGTACCGGAAACCTTGCCAACTACAGCTTTAGAAAAGCCAACAACGACAACCTTGTCCTGCTTGGTGAAACCGAAGAATATGAACCTTTAAGCAGAGCCGCCTATTATGCTGCAATGAGAGAAGCTTCAATAATAAAAACATCTAATAAAGAAACGCCTTTACCAAAAGACGATTTAAATACACAGCCTTGAGTATAAAAATCCAGGATATTGTCGTCGCTATGCATTCCAAATTTGAAGGAATACAGCCCGATATGGAAATAGATAATGTATCTATAGACAGCCGATCATTACAAAACAATACAGGTACATTGTTTTTTGCCTTAACGGGACAAAACCGCAATGGCCATCAATACATAAACGACCTTATACACAAAGGTGTAGTTAATTTTGTGGTGAACCATATTCCCACAGGAGCTGTTGGGAAAGCCAACTTTTTTATTGTTGACAATACCCTGAAAGCATTACAGGATTTTGCTATTTATTACCGAAAACTTTTCAGCTTTCCGGTTATAGCTATAACCGGAAGCAGTGGAAAGACCGTTGTGAAAGAATGGCTCAATTACCTGCTTAGCCCCGATTTTAACATTATCCGAAGTCCTAAAAGTTACAACTCGCAGGTGGGTGTTCCTTTATCTATCATTGGTATCAACCAAAAACACAATTTGGGAATTTTTGAAGCGGGAATTTCTATCCCCGGAGAAATGGAGCATCTGGAACCCATCATCCGTCCGGAAATTGGTGTGCTCACTAATATTGGCACTGCACACGAAGAAGGTTTTACAAGCCATCAGGAGAAGATCCGCGAAAAGCTGAAACTCTTTAAAAATGCTAAGCTGCTTATCTATCAAAAAAATGGAGATGTAGCTAAAGAGCTGGATCCTAATCTAAAAACATTTACATGGGCTTTTAATGAAAGTGCCGATGTAATTATGAATACAATTAAAGATACATCAAGCACCAATCTTACGGTAATACGTCCTGAAGAAATGTTTGCGGTGACTCTTCCGTTTACCGACGATGCTTCTATAGAAAATGCTATTAACAGCCTTATGGTTTTACTGCATTTAAACTATAAAGTAGACATTATAAAAGAACGCATGGCAGGACTCTATCCGATAGAGATGCGCCTACAGGTAAAAAACGGCAGTAACGGCTGTACACTTATTGACGATAGTTACAGCTCTGACTACCAGTCATTAAAAATAGCACTCGATTTTTTAGAGCAGCATAAAACTCACGAAAAGAAAACAATAATCCTTTCGGATGTTTTCCAAAGTGGCTTTGAAACCGAAGAACTTTATGACAAGGTTGAAAAAATGCTTTCCGGGCATAAGATCAGTCAGGTAATAGGTATCGGCGATACGATTAGCAAACAACTGGCGCATCTGCCAAATTTCTATCCGTACAGTACAACTCAGGAATTCCTGACTCACTATAGAGCAAATGCCTTTGAGAATGAAACCGTACTGATAAAAGGGGCGAGAAATTTCCGCTTTGATGAGATTGTGGTATTCCTTGAAGAGAAAACCCATCAAACAGTACTCGAAATTAACCTCAACGCAATAACCCATAACCTTAACTTTTACAAAAGCAGGCTAAAACCGGAGACCAAAATCATGGTTATGGTAAAAGCCTTTGGCTACGGTAGCGGCAGTTATGAAATTGCCAAAGCTTTATCGCACCAAAAGGTAGATTATTTAGGCGTGGCTGTTGCCGATGAGGGAATTGCCCTGCGCAACGCAGGGATAACCATTCCTATAATTGTAATGAACCCGGAGCGCAGTGCTTTTGCCGCAATGGCTGCCTACAATTTAGAACCCGAAGTCTATTCTGCTAAAGAGCTAAGGGCTTTTATAACGGTGGCGCAGCAAAAAAACCTGTCCAACTACCCTATCCATATTAAGCTCGACACAGGTATGCACCGTCTTGGCTTTATGGAAGACCAATTAGCTGAACTTATTGAACTGCTTCACAACAACAACCTGGTTTCGGTAAAGAGTATTTTCTCGCATCTGTCGTCCAGTGATGTAACGGACTATCGTGATTTCACTCTGGGGCAAATTGCCAACTTCGAGAAATGGTCAAGTCATTTAATGAAAGAACTGGAAATAAATCCTATCCGCCATATACTAAACACATCGGGCATTTACAATTTCCCCGAAGCACAGTACAATATGGTGCGCCTCGGTATTGGTTTGTATGGTGTAGGCAATGACGAAGAAGAATACAAATGCCTGGCAAATGTGGGCACCCTTAAAACGGTTATCCTTCAAATAAAAGATGTAGATCCGGGTGAAAGCATTGGCTACAGCCGAAGATTTATAGCTAAAGAAAAGATCCGTATTGCAACCCTCCCCATAGGTTATGCCGATGGGATAAGAAGAGCATGGGGAAATGAAAAAGGCTATGTTACCATAAACAACAAAAAAGCAGTAATTACAGGTACTATCTCTATGGATATGATGATGGTAGACGTAACCGATATTGACTGCAAAGAAGGCGACAGTGCTGTCATTTTTGGCAAAAACCCATCGGTGGTCGAAATGGCTCAGGTATTAGGCACCATACCTTACGAAATTTTAACTAGTATTTCGCAGCGTGTAAAACGTATTTTTTACAAAGAGTAGAAATAGTTTTGTAACTTAGCTTATACCAAAACCAATTATTTTAAACTAAAAAACTGAAAACTATGGGATTAATGAAAGAATTTAAGGATTTTGCATTAAAAGGCAATGTACTGGATCTTGCCATTGGTGTTATCATTGGCGCTGCCTTTAACGCCATTATAAAATCGCTTGTAGAAGACATTATCACACCATTATTATTAACACCTGCCTTAAAAGCAGCCAACCTGGAAAACCTTTCTCAGCTTGTTATCCCGGGTACAGCAGTAAAGTATGGTAATTTTATTTCGAATGTAATATCGTTCATTATTGTTGCCTTTGTACTGTTCATGATCATTAAGGGTGTTAACGCCTCAAGAAAAAAAGACATCGAAGCACCTGCAGAACCGCCTGCTCCAACAAACGAAGAAAAACTTTTAATGGAGATAAGGGATGCTTTAAAGAACAGACAGTTATAAAAAGACGTTTCCGCTACACTATATATTCTATTATTAACAAAACCGTTCCCAGAGAACGGTTTTTCTTTGTGTAATTTCTGTTGGAGCAATTTGTTTTCTACCTACTTTTGCTTCAAATTAATTTAATAACATATACTATTATGAAAGTTGCTGTTGTAGGCGCTACCGGAATGGTAGGCGAAGTAATGCTGAAAGTACTGGCCGAAAGAAATTTCCCAATAACCGAATTAATCCCTGTAGCCTCTGAGCGATCTGTAGGTAAGGAAATCGAGTATAAGGGAAAGAAGTATAAGGTGGTGAGCCTTGATACTGCCGTGAGCATGAAGCCGGAAATAGCACTATTTTCTGCCGGTGGAGACACGTCTAAAGAATGGGCTCCAAAATTTGCCGAAGCAGGTACAACTGTAATAGACAATTCATCTGCATGGAGAATGGATCCTACCAAAAAACTGGTAGTGCCTGAAATCAATGCAAACCAGCTGACTAAAGAAGACAAGATCATAGCGAACCCAAATTGCTCTACCATACAAATGGTACTGGCGCTGGCACCGCTGCACAAAAAATACAACATTGAGCGTATTGTAGTTTCTACGTACCAGTCTATTACCGGAACAGGTGTAAAGGCGGTAAAACAGTTAGAGAACGAATATGCCGGTATTGAAGGCGAAATGGCATACAAATACCCTATTCACCGTAATGCTATTCCACAAATCGATTCGTTTGAAGAGAACGGCTATACGAAAGAAGAAATGAAAATGACACGTGAGACAAAAAAGATCATGTCTGACGATTCTATAAGAGTAACGGCTACTACGGTGCGTATCCCAACCGTAGGTGGGCACAGTGAATCAGTAAACGTACAATTCACAAATGACTTTGATATTAAAGAAGTACGCAGTATCCTTGAGAACACTCCGGGAGTTGTAGTACAGGATAACATAGATACATTTACTTACCCAATGCCTCTTTATGCAGAAGGTAAAGACGATGTATATGTAGGGCGTATCCGTCGTGATGAAAGTCAGGACAATACACTAAACATGTGGATCGTTGCTGATAACCTTAGAAAAGGTGCTGCTACCAACACCGTACAGATTGCTGAGTACCTGGTTGCAAATGGACTAGTATAATACAAGTATTCAAATTCTATATAGAACCTGCAACGAGAGTTGCAGGTTTTTTATTTATACCATTCAAATGGAGTAATACGGAGTAGAATCCTGAGGTTTAATGCCTACTAGCAATGCAGATCTCATCTACTAAATATTTATATCTTTACCTAAACCATCAATTGCAATGAACAGATCAGTATTACTTTTGCTCGCACTAATCTGCTTACTTTTATCCTGTAAAAGAAGCGACAACAATAAAAAAGAAAATGTAATACATGATGAATATAATCATGATTACGACACAACACGCATTGTACGGTCTAATGCCGAAAGATTAAGAAATCACTTCATACATCATGAAATACGCCCAAAAATGATGATCAATAATATTGATGGAAATGAAAATGAGATCAAGTTAGCAAACCACAATATTAAATGGATCAATGGCAGAAAAGAAACTATTTTGATTATTGATAACAAACAGATTTCTTTAAAAGGCACAACAACTATAAATGAGGTTCATAACTTTAAGAAAGACACTTTAAATTTTACAGGTAAATGGACCCAGGTAAAATTATACAAATTGAACGGAAGAGATATAATTGCAGTGGAGATTGAATATAGCATTTATAAAGACTACCCAACAAATCTTTACTTATTGTATGACACTGCAAAAAAGACAACCAATTATTTTGGGGCATTTGAAGCAAAAAACGGAATGAATCTGTATAATTTTGGGGATGATAAAATACGTTTTGTAAGTCAATCACATCTTATAACACCTACATGCCCTGAAGATATCTATAATATATATTCGATAGATAATGAAGGTATATTTCAATTACAAAAAAAGCGAAATGGCAAACCTTACGAAATATTACATTTCTACACCCCTGAAGGTATTAAAGAGTTTGAAGGCTTGGTTCAGGACGATTGGATAAAAAAAATAAAATGATCTAACAATCCATTTTAATTTATACGCTAACTGGAAATAAAAATATACCCATATCAAGATTTCTCCTTCGTCGAAATGACAGAAACAGGTTAAAACAACATTAATTGCAACACAATTGCATTTAATTCAAAATCTTTTCTACCTTTGCTGTCATGAAAAGAAAATTCGCCATATTCAATCTGGCCCTGATGGCATTAGTGCAGCTCACTATCGCCTATCAGTCTTTTCACGCGTTTAGCCATCAGCATGCTCATGAACAGCATAAGGTAAAAAAAGAATCCAAGCAGTTTAGCGCGCTCGACCATGATCACGAAGAAGACTGCTCTATTTGTGATTTCCATTTTGACTACTTCATTGTCCCACAGGAATTTTGCTGCAGGCTCGATTTTCCGTTTAAACCCATTCCTTACAGCTTTAGCAGCATAGAAGGCAGCAAGGCATTTGCCGGAAGCCTGTATGCGCATAGAGGCCCTCCTTCATTTGTTTAAGACATCATTTACGACCATCCCATCCCGAAACGCTTCGATATACTGAGCGCGACTACGGATTTTCGGCATACGCCGGAATCAGAGGGGATATTGTATTATTCTTAGACTCTATACATCATGCGATTTTACTATATATTCCTAGCCGTTTTTATGGCAGGAAGCCTGTGTGCGTATTCCCAAAATACCATTAGCGGAAGCGTTACCACAACCCAAAATAAGCCTCTGGACGGGGCACATATCCATATTGAGGAACTGCACGCCATGAGTAATCCTGACGGCAGTTACAAAATACAGAACATACCTGCGGGGCAGCACCGTGTGGTAATATCTTACATTGGCTATAAAAGCCTGGACACGCTGCTTTACATTACAGGTTCAACACGATTGGACGCTATTTTAAAACCGGAAGCCACTCAACTGCAGGAGGTGGTGTTATCTGCAAATAATGCTGTCCCCAAAAATGTTATTCATGAGCAGAAACTCAAAACCGAAACCATTGAGAAATACAGCAATGCTTCCCTGGGAGATGCCCTGAAAGAGATTGCCGGGGTATATACCTTAAAAACAGGGAATAACATTGTAAAACCTGTTATTAATGGACTGCACAGCAGCAGGGTTCCGGTTATATCTAATAATGTAAGGCTTGAAGACCAGCAATGGGGTACAGAGCATGCACCAAATTTAGACATCAATTCGGCAGGAAAAATATCGGTTATTAAAGGTGCCTCGGCACTGCAGTATGGCGGTGATGCCGTGGGCGGCATTGTATTGGTAGAACCTGTTAAGGTATTAAAAGACACTTTATTTGGAAAGACCATACTCAATGCAGCATCAAACGGGCGTGGTGGTAGTATATCTTCCAGCCTGCACAAAGGTGCCGAAAAAGGATGGGCTTGGAACGCTGCCGGAACCTATAAATATATGGGTGACAGGGAAGCACCGAATTATGTATTATCGAACACTGGGAATCGTGAAAGCAATTTTGCAGGCGACGTAAAATACATTGGTAGTGATTATGATCTTTCGGCATCCTATAGTTTTTATGATGCCACCATTGGTATCGCTAAAGCAACCCATATAGGTAATGTAAGTGATTTGGTTCGTGCTATTAATAGCGGACGTCCTAATGTGGTTGAGCCTTTTACTTATGACATTAATGCGCCAAGACAGGAAGTACAGCATCATTTGGCCAAATTGAATTTCAATAAACGATTTAGTGATGCTTCTACGCTATCGGTACAATATGCTTTTCAGCACAACAGCCGTAAGGAGTTCGACATTCGCCGTGGTGCGTTTACCAATAAACCCGCACTCGATCTTACTCTCGTGACACATTCGGCGCAGGCCGACTGGAAAAAAGAAACAGATGCGTTAACACTTAAAAGCGGCGTAAGTGGTTCGGCACAAAAAAATGATGCCAGTCCTGATACTAATATTCGCCCGCTTATTCCAAATTACAGCAAATATGACGCAGGGGTTTACGGAATAGCATCGTATGCTTTCTCAGACAGTTTTACTGCCGAAGCCGGGGTTCGTTATGATTTCTCTAAAATGGATGCCTCCAAATTTTACCAAAAATCACGTTGGACAAACCTTGGCTATGACAAAGAATTTGCACATTTTATTACGGGTGACTTCGGTTCGCAATGGCTAACCAATCCGCAATTTACGTTTCATAATATATCGGCAAGTGTTGGTATTCGTAAAGAGCTGGATAACGGCATGCAGGTATTGGCAAATGCCAGCCTTGCTATGCGTAACCCAAATCCGTCTGAACTTTTTAGCGATGGATTGCACCACTCTAACGGAACTATCGAGTTAGGCGATTTGCGTACAGACAAAGAGAAAGCGTATAAATTCTCCGCAACTTTATTAAAATCAAACGGCAGCTTTACTTTTGAAGCTACACCTTATTTAAATCTTATAAACAACTTTATATACCTCGCCCCTACCGAAATTGAGTACACCATCAGGGGAGCTTTCCCGGTATACCGCTACCGCCAGACGGATGCGCTTTTAGCGGGTTTAGATTTGCACACCAACTGGAAAATAGCCAGTAACTGGCAGCATAACTTTTCGTTTGCTTATGTATACGGACAGGACACTACGAAAGACCAGCCCTTGATCGAGATGCCTCCGCTTAATATCGCGAACACCATTCGCTATACTAAAGAAAATTGGCATCAGCTGTTTTTAGAATTACGCAGTGAAGCCATTTTTAAACAAACCCGTTATCCTAACAACAACTTCAATGTAGACCTTCCTGTAAATGGTGAGTTGGTAAGCACGCCGGTAGATGTAAGTACGCCGCCGGCGGGTTACCACCTATTACATTTCAACTCGGGTATTACATTTAATACATCTCAAAAAAGCACCGTAACGGTTGGGTTATCTGTGCTTAATATTTTTAATACAACCTACCGCGATTATCTTAACCGCCAGCGTCTTTATACTGACGACCTAGGCAGAAATTTTCAACTGCAATTAAAATTTAATTATTAATACGTAATCTTTCAAACATGAAAAATCTTAGAATCTTAGCTTTAGCATTGGTATCAATCACAACTTTTTCATCGTGCAGCAGCGATGATGATAAAGCAACCCTGGTAAACGAAGAAGAAGTAATAACTACCATAAACGCAACCTTAACACCACAAGGCGGAGGCACCCCTGTCGTATTGCTTTCCCGCGACCTTGACGGTGACGGACCAAATGCTCCTATAGTAACAGCATCGGGCAATTTTACAGTCGGAGCCATATACAATGGTACTGTAACGTTTCTTAATGAGCTAACGAATCCTGCTGAAGACATTACGGCTGAAATAAAAGAAGAGGGCGATGAGCACCAGATCTTTTTCCAGCAAACTGGCCTAGGCACCTTTGCTTACAACGATAAAGATGTAAACAACAGACCTATTGGTTTGAACTTCGTTTATACTGCAGCTGCAACTCCTGCAACAGGAACACTGAACATCGTACTTATCCATGAGCCTAACAAAGCGGGCGAAGGAGTTTCACAGGGTATAATAACCAATGCTGCCGGTGCTACCGATGCTCAGGTAACTTTTAATGTAACTGTGCAGTAAACTGTTTTAAATACTTCATTAATTAAATGCCTCTGTAGTTGTACAGAGGCATTTTTATTTGCATTTATTTTTACGAAAAATGCAATAAATAATTTATTAAATTTAATTATAAACTACACAATACTAACACTTAAACTATTGCTTATGAATTCAAAATTTACCCAAATTGTAAGGATTATGCTTGGTCTTATCCTGATTGTATTCGGCGTTAATAAAATATATTCCTTTATTCCTTTACCCCAACCTCCACAAGCAGCTGCCGATTTTATGAGTTCCATGTCCGATACCGGCTACATTCTCACCGTAGTTGCCATTTTTGAAATTGTAATCGGCCTGATGTTAATTTTCAGGATATGGGTGCCATTTGCGCTTCTATTGCTTGTTCCAATTTCAGTCAACATTCTTTTATTCCACCTGTTCCTTGACATTCCGGCAATAGGCACCGCCTTGCTTGTAGTAGTCTTAAATGCCATATTATTGTACAAGCACAGGGTAAAATACAAGCCTTTATTTGTTTCTTAGAACGGTACGATTCGTTATATTTGTGAATCTAACTTGCTAAAAATGAAAAACACTCTAACGGTAATGGCTGCGGCCTGCTGCCTTACTATGAATGCACAGACTCACGAAAATAATAAATCGGAGATTAAATATCCCGTAACACGAAAAGCCGATAATGTTGATACTTACTTTGGAACAAATATCCAGGATCCTTACCGCTGGCTGGAAGATGACCGATCTGAAGAAACAGCAGCATGGGTTAAAGCAGAAAACGAAGTAACGTTTAACTACCTTTCAAAAATTCCGTTTCGCGACGCTCTTAAAGCCCGCATGGAAAAGTTATGGAATTATGAAAAAATAGGCGCCCCTTTTAAAGAAGGTGACTACACCTACTATTACAAAAACAACGGATTACAAAATCAGTCGGTATTATACCGTAAGGATAAGAGCGGTAAAGAAGAGGTTTTTCTTGATCCAAATACTTTTTCTAAAGACGGAACGACTTCTTTAGGAGGTATAAACTTTACCAAAAAAGGTGATCTTGCTGCTTATGCCATATCTGAAGGCGGAAGCGACTGGCGTAAAGTATTTGTAATGGATACTAAAACAAAAAAAATCGTTGGTGAAACTATTGTAGATGTAAAATTTAGTGGTGTTTCATGGAAAAACAGCGAAGGTTTTTACTACTCAAGCTATGATAAGCCGGAAGGCAGTGAGCTGTCTGCAAAGACCGATCAGCACAAGCTGTATTACCACAAACTTGGTACGCCTCAAAAAAGCGATAAAGTAATTTTTGGCCAGGATCAAAAAAGACGTTATGTGAATGGTGGTGTTACCGAAGATATGAAATACCTTATTATTTCGGCAGCCAACTCTACATCAGGTAACGAACTTTACATTAAAGACCTGACTAAACCGGACAGCAAAATTGTAAATATTACTGATAATTTTGACAGCGACAGCAACATTATAGACAACAACGGCAGTACCTTGTACATTGCAACCAATTACAAAGCGCCTAACATGAAAATTGTAACGGTAGATGCATCAAATCCGGCGCAAAAGAATTGGAAAGACCTTATTGCTGAAACAGAAAACGTATTATCGCCATCTACAGGTTCAGGGTATATTTTTGCTGAGTACATGCAGGATGCCGTTTCTGTGATTAAACAGTATGACTACAATGGCAAACTCGTTCGTAATATCGAATTACCTGGAATTGGTACAGCCGGAGGTTTCGGTGGTAAAAAAACTGAGAAAATTTTATACTACTCTTTTACCAATTACATAACACCGGGAACTATCTATACATATGATCCTGCAACAGGAAAATCGGCTGTTTACCAAAAACCGAAAGTAGACTTTAACGGTGACGAATATGAGTCAAAACAAGTATTCTATACATCTAAAGATGGTACTAAAGTACCAATGATAATAACACATAAAAAAGGTATTAAGCTTGACGGCACTAACCCTACAATATTATATGGTTATGGCGGATTCAACATCAGCCTTACACCAAGCTTTAGCATTGCTAATGCCGTATGGATGGAAAACGGCGGTATTTATGCTGTGGCTAACCTAAGAGGTGGTGGTGAATATGGTAAAAAATGGCATGATGCAGGAACAAAACAGCAAAAACAAAATGTATTCAATGACTTTATTGCTGCTGCAGAATACCTTATTTCCAGCAAATACACATCGTCTAAATTCCTTGCTATAAGCGGAGGAAGTAATGGTGGATTGTTAGTAGGCGCAACCATGACGCAACGCCCTGACCTTATGAAGGTGGCATTACCATCTGTAGGTGTACTGGACATGCTGCGTTACCATACTTTCACAGCAGGTGCAGGATGGGCATATGATTACGGTACGGCCGAAGACAGCAAAGAAATGTTTGATTACCTGAAAGGATACTCTCCGGTACACAACGTTAAAAAAGGCATTCAATATCCGGCAACAATGATAACAACAGGTGACCATGACGACCGTGTTGTACCGGCACACAGCTTTAAGTTTGCTGCCGAGCTTCAGGAGAAACACCAGGGAACAAATCCGGTACTTATCCGTATTGGTGTTAAAGCAGGCCACGGAGCCGGAAAATCTATTGCACAAACCATTGCAGAGTACAGCGATGTTCAGGCATTTACGCTTTACAATATGGGTGTAACACCTAAGATCAAAAAGTAATTAACTACAACTGATGTATATCAAAAATCCCATTCGGTAGAAACTGAATGGGATTTTTTGTTGGGTTTAACTTAAGAGTGTCGAAACTATAAGGTTTAGCATTTTTGCTAAAACAAAGAGGACACCTAATTCAATCATGTGGCGCTTCGACAAGCTCAGCGTGACAGCATCATCCATGGAGATAAAGCAATAAAATCCGCGTTCCGTTAAAATTGTCTGATGTATTATAAAAGATAAGAGACCTGTATGGAACCGTAGTAGAATCCGGTAATTACATTATTAGAAAGTTCTTTGCCTCTGTAATGAACCGAATACGAATAATTCCAATTGTTGTAGCGGTATTTTAAGCCAATTTCGGCATTGAATCGAAACGGTATAAGCGGAAAAGTTACAGGACTTGTAGTATTAAAATGGCTGCCCTGAATGGTAGCATCATACTGCATGTACTGCACCATAGGATTTATATACAGGAAAAACTCCCGTTGTTCTTTATAAAATTCCTTATTGTGATTGAGTACCGCCCCATGAAGACTGGAGTTGTACATAGCCTGCAATGGCCTTTTAAAGCTTATACGCGACATTGCTCCTATACTGGCAGTAGTCCATATCGTGCCGATGTTTATTTCACCCTGTACGTGAAAATCTACCTTTTCTTTATAGCGCTCTGCAAATATCTTTTTAGAATAAAAGGCAGCTGCCTGTACTGCTACGGTTGTTGTTATCTGGTACTGCCATCCTCTTACTGTTGGATAACCAACAAGCTGGTGCAATCCGCGCTGAACTTCCTCTGCGCCCGATTCCGGCCCAACTACACCTCCCTGAAAAGTGAGCTTAAAAATACTTTCATCGGTATAAAAAGTATTAATACCTGCTTCTGCAAAAAGATACCCGGCAAAAGGTCTGTCGTTTACATTGATCTCGTTTGCACGCACCGACTGCGGATTATAAATATATTGTCCCACCCTGAACTCGGTTATTTTTTTAGCTACCTTTTCATTTTGGCTGCTGCCGAGGTATCTGTAAAAAATTTCGAGTCCTGCCGTATAGTATTGATCGTTTACAGGAGAACTGTAAAGATCGTTATCGGTAATTAAGCCTATCTCTGCAGGTTTCTGTCCCAATATGAGAACAGAATATAAAAGCGCTGCTATAAGATAGGATTTTGTCATTAATATTCTAGCTTAACATAACGCATGAGGCGTACAATCCTGCCTTTTCGTCTTTCTGTGTAACCCGAAGAACCAACAGCTCTGAATTTTCTTGGATTTGGAAGTATTGCTGCAATACCGGCTGCTTCATATTTGGTAAGGTCGTTGGCATTTTTGTGGTACCAGTGCTGTGATGCAGCCTGCGCTCCATAAACACCATCGGCCATTTCTATACTGTTAAGGTATACTTCCATGATACGCTCTTTGCTCCACAGCAATTCTATAAGCACTGTGAAATAAGCTTCAAGTCCTTTACGAAGATAGCTTCTGCCCTGCCACAGGAAAACATTCTTAGCCGTTTGTTGTGAAATGGTGCTTCCCCCTTTTATTTTGTTCCCTTTCTGGTTGTTTTTAAATGCTTTTTGCATTGCTTTAAAATTAAAGCCGTTATGTGTTAAAAACAAATCGTCTTCACTGGCAATAACTGCTTTTTGAAGATTAGGCGATATTTCTTCAATTGGCACCCAGTCATGACTGCATGTCATTTCTTTACCTTCTGCTTTTTGCTCTAATGCTCTTGACAGCATTAAAGGTGTAAAAGGAACCGGCACATAGCGGAATATCACTACTGATAGTACAGATAGCGCAAAAAACCAAAGAAATACCTTAAAAAGGAAACGGGATATTTTTCGAAGCATATAGTAAACGATTAACAGAGCGAAATTACGAATTTGTTGGATAATAATTCAATCCCTTTATCAAATTACAGTTGTGATTCTATGAACTAGTCTAAGAAGAATTAATAATGACTATACAACATGCGACAGATAGACAATCGCAAACATCACAAAGAATAGAAACACCTGAAAAGTAAAAGTTTTAAAAACATACACGACACCATGTGGTGGCTTAAAAAACTTTTTTGCCAATAAAAATGCTAGTGTACACAGAAATAAATCCCAAAAATCGCAGTATCCTTTTGTAATACCAATTAATTGGAAAAACTCCCATAAGTAAGCGAACACTATTGGTATATAAATACAATTTACCGAATATCGACCCATCGAAAAGTACATATTTTTAGAAACCAACGCAGTACAAAACACCCATAATGCTTCGGGAATTGAATATATGATCCAGTCTGGCAAAGGTATTATTGTCCTTACCACATTCCTCAATTGATAGAATGAATCACGAGAAAACACACTTATAAAAACTCTGTTTACAACTGTATCTGTGGTTCTATAAAAAGTATACAGAAATAATGCCCCTAAAAGACATAATCCAATAATACTATAGTAAATATATTTTTTCATCAGGGCTTTTGAAGGATTATCAATTTAAAATAACCCAGTTTTCCGCACTTTAAATTATTTACAATAGTATAATTTGACGTATCGAGATCTTTAAAATAAAACTCAGACCTAAATTTTAATAATCGGGCAAAAGGCTTAAAACCTCTATCAATAAATCCTATAAAATTATCAGGAGTAAAATGATTTAAGATCAACAAATATCCTTTAGGTTTCAATACCCTGAATGCTTCAGTAAGCATACGATCAGGATTAGATGTTACCGCCAGCACATGGCACATAACAGCAATATCAAAAGCAGCATCAGAAAAATCGAGTTTTTCACCATCCATCTGTATAAACTGAACACCTTCCCCATTTTTGATCTTTGCTTCTGCAAGCATTCCCTCAGATGAATCTATGGCGGTAATAACTTTGTCTTTATACAGCTTTAAGCAGCTGCCGTTCCCTACACCTATTTCAAGTAAATTTAAACCGGGAAGAGCATTGGCATGACTAATCAGTCTTTTTTTATGCGCCCCAATAAAAACATCTATCACAGGATATAGAAAAGATAATGCATTATAAAATTTATGTGACGATTTTATCATATTTCTAAACCAATTCAGCAAGTTCTGCACCTATCATACTACCTATAGCTACCCCCATACCACCAAGCCGTACACCGCAATACACATGATTGGATAACTGCTGTACAATTGGGTTTTTCTGAGCACCCATTCCCATAATACCGCTCCAGCGATGCGCAACAGTAAAATCGGTAGTAGGCAAAATTACTTCACGGAGCATTTTTTCCAGTTGGTTTTGTATAATATCCGTTTCACCAAATTCGGTTGTAGTTTCACCTTGAAAATCAAGATTTCTTGCTCCTCCAAAAAGTATGCGATCATTTATATTACGAAAATAGTAATATCCTCTGTCTACATGAAACGTACCTTTTATATCGAGATTGGGTATCGGTTCTGTAATAAGAACCTGTGCACGAGCTGGTTTTACAGCCCCTTTTGTCAATCCTCCGGCAAAGCCATTGGTCGCAAACAGCACTTTTTTTGTAGTAAAATTAAAATCACCAAGACTTACGTCTACACCATCGCTTTTTTCGTTGATGGCAGTAACGGTCTGGCTATTTAAAATAAGAATGTTTTGAGAAACAGCTTCTTTAAGTAAAGCCTGCATCATGTTTCCGGTATCGATCTGTCCTTCAAACGGATTGAATATTAGATATTCCTGTATGCCTTTAAAATTAAAGCGGTCTACTTCTTTCGCAAAAACATCTGCTTTAAAAAGAGGCTTCAGGATTTCATTTACAAAGGGCATACGCCGAAGGCATTCTTCATATCCTTCAGCATCATTGTCAAGAAACAGCTCATAACCGCCAAAAGGTCTAAAATCGATTGCGGCATCACCCAGTCGCTTCCTGAGCAGTTGTAATCCGCTCCAGCGTTTTTGGATAAGGGCAATAACTTCTTCTTCGGTATGATTCTTTAAATCGTCTATGATTTCAGACAGGCTGCCAAAACAGGCAAAACCTGCATTCTTGGTACTCGCTCCCTGAGGCAGCGGCCCTTTTTCGAGTACAAGTATTTTACTATTGGGAAACCGTTCGCGAAGGCGCAATGCGGCATGAAGCCCTACAATTCCGCTTCCTACTATGGTATAGTCTACAGCAGTAAACCAGTTTTTAATTTCCCAATAGCTCAGGTTCATAACAACAAGTTGTTATTATAGTTCTTCGTCTTCTTTACCAACTTCTTTAGCCTCTTCTTCGGTTACCTTTTTACCTTTTATAGCATTAAGAACCAATGGCACAGTAGTAATTACTACGATGATAATGATGATGTATTCAATGTGAGATTTAAGATCGATATCGAATTTCGTAAGGAACAGTTCATACAGGTAGTGTCCTGCAAAAATAAGGATGAACGCCCACAGGAAAGAACTCACGATATTAAATAGCATAAATTTTTTCTTATCCATTTTTACAACTCCTGCAATGATAGGGGCAAACGTACGGATGATAGGCAGGAAACGTGCAAAAATAATGGCACGGCCTCCATGCTTTTCGAAAAAGTCATGTGATTGTATAAGGTATTTTTTCTTGAACCAGAAAGAATCTTCTTTAGTGTAAAGGTATGTACCACTTTTAGCACCAAACCAGTAACCGAAAGTATTACCCACAATACCTGCAATAGCAACCAGAACAGACAGTAAAAGAACATTTAGAAACTCGCCTTCAATGGTAAATAATGTAGCCATAAGCTCGTTACTATAAATACCTGCAAGGAATAAAAGGCTGTCGCCCGGAAGGAAGAAACCTGCAAAAAGGCCGGTTTCGGCAAAAACAATAAATAATACTACGTAAATACCTACCGGTACTCCTCCAATTTGAAGGTTAATGTAAAATTCAGGGTTAATTAACTGCGTCCAGTGAAAACTGTCCATATTCTGTGTGTGTTTTTAATCTAAAAAATTATACTTCTTTTGCTTCCCATTTATCTACTGCACTCGTAGCAAGAGCGTTACCCAGTACATTTGTCATACTACGCGCCATATCACAAAAATGGTCTATCGGCAGTATAAGAGCAATACCTTCCGGCGGAATGCCAAACATGGCACATGTTGCCACTACTACAATTAGTGAAGCCCTGGGAACACCGGCAACACCTTTACTGGTAAGCATAAGCACCAATAACATTAAAATTTGTTTCTCGATTGGCATGTCTATACCATATACCTGTGCTATAAATAAGCTGGCAAAGGTCATGTACATCATACTCCCATCAAGGTTAAACGAATACCCTAACGGCAACGTGAACGAAACGATCTTAGGGTCGCACCCAAAGTTCTCTAACTCTTCTGTTAATTTAGGGAAAACAGCCTCACTACTTGTTGTAGAAAACGCAATAAGCAACGGGCTGGCCAGTCTTCTTAACAAAGTCCACAACCTGTTACCTAATACAAGATATCCAACACTTAAAAGAACCACCCATAAACACAGTATACCCAACGCAAAGGCAGCAAGGTAGTTAGCATACAGCTTCCATATATCAAAACCATAAATGGCAACCGCAGCGGCTACAGCTCCCAATACTCCTAATGGCGCTACCCACATAACGTAGCCCACCATTTTTAATACCACATGGGCTATAGTATCTAAAACCCTTAATACAGGCTCAGCACTTTTACCCACAGATGATAATGCAATTCCAAACAATATCGAGAAAATTACAATTTGTAATATCTCATTAGTTGCCATAGCCTCAAAAATACTTTTAGGCACAACATGCGTAACAAACTGTTCTAAAGAAAACGAATGTGTATTTTGCACCAGGTCATCTGCAGACTTTACATTCTCCATGGTTACTGCTGTGTTTTTACCCGGCTCAAGCCAGTTTACAAGCAGCATTCCCAGTAATAACGACATTAAAGATGCCGACAAAAACCATGCCATGGCTTTCGCTCCAACTCGGCCCACCATCTTCATATCGCCCATCTTTGCAATACCAACCACAAGGGTTGTAAATACAAGCGGAGCAATAATCATTTGTACCATTCTAATAAAAATAGTACCTAACAGCTTAATATTCTTTGCAAAGCCTTCTCCACTCTCTGGGTATTGGTAATGCACAAGGCCACCTAAGGCAACGCCAAGAACAAGACCTGTAACAATGGCGATAAAGAGTTTATTATTACTTTTCAAAATATTTATTTTTAAGTGGGTGAAAATACTCATATTTTTTTAAATACGGGTTTCCTTATTATTTTTAAGCCATTCTTTTGCAGTATTTACAAACATTTAACTAAAAAAAATATCAATATCCATCCAAACAACAAATAGCATTCGCAATCACGACTTCAAAACAATCAAAGAAATTGTTTACTTTTAGCCCCTATTAAATATTGCGTTACAATGAAAAAAATTCTCCTATTAACTTTAAGCATCATGGGATTAACTGCCTCGGCACAACAACACATGACCCCGGAGCTACTCTGGAAACTAGGGCGTGTTAGCGCACTGGGCATTACTAAAGACGGAAAAAACATCGTTTATAAGGTGGCAACACCTAATATCGAAGAAAACAAATTAGATTCTAAATTCTACACTCTTCCCGTAAATGGCGGTACTGCCACAGAGGTAAAAGAATATAAAGAGCTGCTTAATGACAAGTCATTATCTCCTGATGGCAGACTTTTGCTAACATCAAAAGAAATTAAAGTTAATAAAATAGAAGGAAAAGATTTTTATCCGGAACTTCAAAAATCTAACGTTCAGATTTACAACGGACTGGATTACCGTCATTGGGACACTTGGAACACAGGCGTTCACAACCACGTAGGCTTTACTCTTGCAGACAACAAAGATAACTTTACAGACATTATGGCTGGTGAGCCGTATGATTCTCCGCAAAAACCTTTTGGCGGTGAAGAAGATTACATCTGGTCTCCGGATGGTAAAAGCATCATATATGTATCTAAGAAAAAAGCAGGCACAGCATATGCTACCAGCACTAATACAGATCTATATGAGTATAACTTAGCTACCAAAGCTACTACAAACCTAACACCTAAAAACTTAGGTTATGATACACAACCTGTTTATTCGCCGAATGGCGACCTAACCTGGCTGCAAATGAAACACGATGGCTATGAGGCTGACAAAAACGACATTATTGTTCGTTTTAAAGGCACAGACATAAATCTTACTGCCGGATGGGATGGTACTGTAGACAGCTTTACATGGAGTAAAGATGGCAAAAAAGTATATTTCCTTGCTGCTACAGATGGTACAAAACAATTGTTTGAAGTAAACTTCCCTGGACTTACAAGGATTGCAATTACTGTAAAACAACTTACTGACGGCATATTTGACGTTAACGACATTATCGGGTTTAACGGAGACAAAATAATCGTGGGTCGTACAGATATGAACCACGCAACCGAAATTTACAGTTATGATTTAAGCAAGAAAAAATGGTCACAGATCACTAAAGTGAACGATGCGGCATACGCAGGAATTGCATTGAGCAAAACCGAGAAACGTTATGTTACTACTACCGATGGCAAAAAAATGCTGGTATGGGTAATACTGCCTCCAAACTTTAATCCTAAAAAGAAATACCCTGCATTACTATACTGCCAGGGCGGACCACAATCTGCATTGTCTCAGTTTTATTCTTTTAGATGGAACTTCCAGGTTATGGCCGCACAAGACTATATTATTGTTGCCCCAAACAGACGCGGCATGCCGGGTCATGGTGTAAAATGGAATGAAGACATCAGTAAAGATTGGGGTGGCCAGGTAATGAACGACTACCTTTCTGCAATAGATGATGTTGCTAAAGAAAGCTATGTAGACAAGACAAGGCTTGGTGCAGTGGGTGCAAGTTATGGTGGCTACTCTGTATTTTACCTTGCCGGTATACACAACAACCGTTTTAAAACATTTATATCACACTGTGGTGTATTCAACCTTGAGAGTATGTATGGCACTACCGAAGAAGTTTTCTTTACCAACTGGGACAGTGGTGGACCTTACTGGGAAAAGGACAATGCTGCAGCTCAAAAAACCTACACAGAGTTTAACCCTATAAGCAAAGTGGGCAATTGGAATACACCTATCATGGTTATCCAGGGCGGTATTGATTTCCGTGTACCAATAGGGCAAGGGCAGGAAGCTTTCCAGGCAGCACAACTTAGAGGCATCAATAGCCGATTTATGTATTTCCCGGAAGAGAACCACTGGGTAATAAAACCACAAAATGCATTAGTTTGGCAGCGCGAATTCTTTAAGTGGCTAAAGGAAACTTTATAGAATGTTCACAAAAAGATAACCTTACATAAATTTTCTGTATTTTAGCGCTCAATATTTTAAATCACATATTACAATGTATAATTTTTCAGTTAAACCGTTCATAGCTGCTTCGTTGCTATTTGCGGGAATGCAAACGGGATTTGCTCAGGATTACCTGGTCAATTCACTTAAAAATAATCAAAGTGCTAACAGCACGACAGCTTTTCAATTTACCGATGTTATCAATATAGAAAATACGCCGGTAAAAAACCAAGGGTCATCCGGTACTTGCTGGAGCTATTCTGCTAACTCATTCCTTGAGTCAGAAATGATCCGTATGGGCAAACAACCTGTTGAAATATCTCAAATTTACACCGCTCGTAATGCTTACATAGAAAAAGGAAAAAACTATGTACGTATGCATGGTGCCATCACTTTAGGTGATGGTGGTGCTTTACACGATGTTATCAATATGTACCGCAAGTATGGTGCACTTCCACAAAACGTTTACACCGGTCTTAACTACGGTACAACAAGCAATAAATTTGCCGAAATGGCTGCTATGGGTGAAGGCGTTTTACAGGCAGCTGTAAAAAATCCTAACGGGGAGCTTTCTCCAAACTGGATTAAAGCTTACACATCTGTAATCGACTCTTATTTAGGAGACGTTCCTCAGTCTTTCGAATACAAAGGAAAAAAATACACTCCGCAAACATTTGCTAAAGATGTTGTAGGTATTAATCCTGATGATTATGTAGAGATCTCTTCATTAAAAGAATACCCTTACTACTCTAAGTTTGTACTAATGGTGCCGGACAACTGGTCTCTTGACTTAGTTTACAACGTAAAACTTAACGAACTTACAGACATTATAGACAATGCTCTTAAAAAAGGGTACACTGTAGGATGGGCTGGAGACGTTAGCGAAAAAGGCTTTAGCTGGAAAAATGGCGTAGCTTACATTCCTGCAAAAAACATTGCAGACATGACTCCTGAAGAAAAAGAAGGCCTTTTCCTTGGGCCAAAAGAAGAGCTTGAAATCACTGAAGACATCCGCCAGAAAGCGTTTGACAACTACCAGACTACAGATGATCACGGTATGCACATTGTAGGTCTTTCTAAAGATCAAAACGGTAAAGAATACTATATTATCAAAAACTCTTGGGGTGCATCAAACGACTACAAAGGTTATATGTACATGACTAAGAACTTTGTAAAATACAAATCTACAGCGATACTGCTTCACAAAGGTGGGATACCGGCTCCAATCGCTAAAAAATTAGATATCAAACAATAATTGCTTTTACATCTTACTAAATTAAGATCCCGGAGGTAACACTTCGGGATTTTTTTAATCTTAAAAACGAGACATGTTTATCAAAAAACTTTACACTGCATTAGTCTTCCTTATGGCTTTTGGATGTATGAATGCTCAGGAAACAACGGCATCGGTTGAAAAATCATTGTTTAATATACAAACAGGTGTTGGCATATGGGCAAGCCATGAAGGCCGATTAGCAAACCAATGGGCGTTACGCACAGAAGTAGGCCTGGATATGTGGTCGTATGAGATCCACAGATACAATTCGCTAGCAGAACGTGAAACGGGTATCTTTTTTGCACCATCTATAAGTGTAGAGCCACGCTGGTATTATAATCTACAAAAACGTGCCGACAATGGAAGACATACATCGAATAACAGCGCTAACTTTTTAACAGTTGCCGTAAAATATAGCCCGGACTGGTTTAAAACCAGTGGCCCTGACGATATATCATTACCTAATCAAATAAGCTTTGTTCCTAAATGGGGTATTCGCCGTGCTATTGCAAAAAGCAGCTTTAACTATGAACTTGGTGCTGGCTTAGGGCCTATATGGTATCTATCAGGTAAAAATGGACTAAATGATTCAGCAGACATAATGTTCGACATACACCTTCGTATAGGCTATACTTTCTAAGCAATCGTTTATAAATAATTTAATCCCGAAGCATTTACTTCGGGATTTTTTATACACTTATTTATACTCTTTCCAAGGAAACCCTTACTAAATACTTAGTATATTTGTTAGAATAGGTCTTTCCTTTTTACGAATAAAACAAAACTAACCGCTTTCAATTATTGAAAGCATAATACAATTTGCCTGGTATGAGAAAAGTATTTGTCATTTTCAGCATTACATCTTTAGCCATTATTGCGCTTCTTACTTACATTAACTGGAAATCCATCTTTTTGCTTTTAATTTTCGTTCCGTTAATCGTAATGGGTTTTTATGATATGTTTCAGTCCAAAAAAACCATTCGCCGAAATTTCCCATTATTAGGCCGGTTACGTTATCTACTCGAATCAATTGGCCCTGAGATACGCCAGTATTTCATTGAAACCGATTTAGCCGGAAAACCTTTTAACCGCCTGCAAAGAAGCTTGGTATACCAACGCAGTAAAAAAGAAACTGACACCACTCCATTTGGCACACAGCTTAATGTATATGAACCAGGTTACAAGTGGATAAACCACAGCATAAGAGCACTTCCTCTAACGGATATCGATTTTAATCCTAAAATAAAAATAGGCTCACAGCAATGTGAACGCCCATATAATGCCAGTCTTTTTAATATTAGCGCCATGAGCTACGGCTCACTAAGTAAAAATGCCATTATTGCTTTAAACTCAGGAGCAAAACAAGGTGGTTTTTACCATAACACCGGCGAAGGCGGATTATCTCCCTATCACCTGCAGGAAGGCGGCGACGTAGTTTGGAATATTGGAACCGGATACTTTAGCTGCCGCGACAACAACGGGCATTTTCTATATGATGAATACGTAAAAAGAGCCATATTAGACAACGTGAAAATGATAGAAATAAAGTTTTCGCAGGGAGCAAAACCTGGTCATGGTGGTATTTTACCAAAAGAAAAAGTAACCGATGAAATTGCTGCTATCCGTTTGGTAGAGAGAGGTAAAGATATCATCTCCCCATCTTATCACTCTGCTTTTACAACACCATTAGAATTAATGGAATTTGTAAGAACACTTCGAAAAGGATCTGGCGGAAAACCAATTGGTATAAAAATATGTATTGGCAATAAATCAGAATTCCTGTCCATTTGTAAAGCAATGGTACAAACCCAAACCTATCTCGATTTTATTACCGTAGATGGAGGTGAGGGAGGTACAGGAGCAGCACCACTGGAATATTCAGATCACGTAGGTATGCCGCTTCGTGATGCACTGGCTTTTGTACACGACTCACTGGTAGGTTTTGGTATACGCGAAGAAATAAAAATTATTTGCAGCGGAAAGATCGTAACCGGTTTTGATATTATAAAGACACTTGCCATTGGTGCCGATTTGTGCAACTCTGCCAGAGGAATGATGTTTGCCTTAGGTTGCATACAGGCGCTGGAATGCCATACTAACACCTGCCCTACCGGTGTTGCCACTCAAAATCCAAAATTGGTTAAAGGACTCGTACCCGAAGAAAAAAGCGTCCGTGTATTCCGCTTCCAGCATGAAACCGTAAAAAGTGCCATGGAACTTATGGCATCGGCAGGAATAAAACACCCTGATGAAGTAGACAGATCTATAGTAAGTATGCGCCTTGACAGCACACGAATCCAGACCTTTATGGAAACCTATCCTGAACTCACAAAAGGATGTTTGCTGAATGAAGATACAGTCCCTGAAAGACTCTCTTATTTCTGGAAAAAAGCAGCAGCAGAAAAATTCTAAAAACGAATAATCAATACACAAAAAAGCCTCACAATGTGAGGCTTTTTTTTAACTAACAAAAATTTTATCTGCCACATTTTTTCATAGCTATCGCTACAAATTTCTCGGCATCTTTTTTCTTATTCTTAGATACAGCAATTTTCTTTTTAGAACCATCATTCATTAACAGCATAATATGATGGCTTTTCTCTACCATGACTAAGGAAAGTATAGTAAAAACAATACTTATTCCAAAAACTACCGAGTATATCCAACCATGAAAATTTCTTTCATGATATACCATCAAAAAAAAGGATACAGATATGAACACCCATAACACCGAATCTAAATTGAATCGTGCAACCAGCTTTAATTTTGATATTGAATCTAAAGCAACATGATTTTCACGTAACGGAGAAGCTAAAATGACTTTATCATCAAACACTTTTCCGTAACAATTATTAAATACCGGCATTATATCCATTTCCATAGCGCAGTAATTTTTTTTAAATCCTTTTTAATAATCTATAAACAGTTATTAAAAGGAAAACCCTAAGTGGCTTAGCTAAAAAATGTTTGACCTATCAACTACACAGAACATACACACTAATAATGAAGCTATTAAGGCTTTTTATTTCCAACAGACAGTTTCTTGCTATAATCGCCTAATATATCCCAAATCCGGTAAAATTGATCGTTACCCGCTTTTGTAGAAAAACTTGTATTGATCATTAAAAAACGTCCGGTTTTTGTTTTTGGATCAAAAAACAGCATCGATACAACTCCGGCATCGCCTCCGGTATGGCCTACATATCCTTTATAGCTAAAGCCCATAAAAAGTCCTGTATTGTATTCCTCGTTGTATGGGTTCTGTTCGTTGCGTTCGCTAAAATTATTTTTATCGAGCTGTTGTTTAAACAGTTCCTTATAACTTTCTTTTTCCAACAATGTTCCCTTACCATCAAACCCTTTGATCAGTTCACACAGGTATTTTCCCATATCTTCTGCCGAAGTAATAAACCCTCCATCAGGATAAGTGATGAGTTCATAAAACGGCAATACCTTACCGGGCATTTCATACAGCATTGAACGCTTCGAAACATCAATATCCTTATAACTCCATCCGGAGCTATCCATGCGGAGCGGCTTAATAATATATTTAGCCGTAAACATGTCATAACACTCACCTGCAGCCTTTTCTATGACAAAAGCAGCCAATGTAGCCCCGATGTTAGAATACTCGTAATAAGCGCCCGGTTTGTGCTTAACAAATCCATCTTTACTATACCATTCTTCTCCATTTACTAAAATCTTTCTCAGGAATACTTCCATTGCAATTTTTGAAGATGGCAAATTGAATTGCTGAGGATAATCGAACTTACCGTTAACCGGAACATTATCCATCAATACCCACGCTTTTTGCAGGTAAAAATCGGTATCAGTAATAGAAGAAGTATGCGTTGCCAAATGCCTTATCGTAATGGGCACATCCGGAAAGGCTGGGTTAACCACTTTAAAAGGCAGGTATTTACTTATAGGATCATCAAGTTTTAACTTCCCCATTTCCTGTGCTTTCATTAGTGCGATACCAATAAATGTTTTAGAAATAGAAGCTATCGGCTGAAGTGTATTTCGCGTATATTTTTCTTTTCTTT
The DNA here is from genome assembly GCF_004028155.1 of Flavobacterium cerinum. GTDB lineage: Bacteria > Bacteroidota > Bacteroidia > Flavobacteriales > Flavobacteriaceae > Flavobacterium > Flavobacterium cerinum. The sequence continues at coordinate 45,285 of NZ_SBII01000008.1, forward strand.
CGGCATTAGCATATCCTATACCTTCGTTGTACAACACACCATCCTGATTTGCAATTGCCACGCCAAAACCATTAAAATTACCTTCCTTGTAAACCTCCTTCAATGCCGAATTCAACGAATCCTTTAAAGATGTTTCAACATCTGATCCTTTAGTCCCTGCTGTTTTCTGTTGGCAGGAATAAAAGGAAACAAACACGAAAAGTAAGAGTATCTTTTTCATAGACTGATTTTATCCTGGACCAAAATAATAAAAAAAAGCCCCGCTTTTCAGCAGGGCTTTCTATTCTATAATAAACTATTACAAAAATGCTTTTAGCTTTTTTATGTTCTCTGCTCTTCCTGCAGCATATTTTTTATACTGAACTTCTGTAAGTACAGATTTTAGTTTTGTATCTTTTTCTTCGTTCAATGCCTGCATTTTTTTTGCTTTAGCTACTGAAGAAGCACCCGATTCATTGTTTTCTTTCACCTTTTTAAGGTAAGCACGATTCACATCAAGTACCTGAGAATATTGACCATCATTTAAAACCAACTGAGTTTTCATCTCTGTAGTTACTGTTTTAGCGCCTTCTGCAAGCTTATCCTGGGCCATTGCCGCTGTTGTAGTTACTAGTAATAATGCAATTGCGCCTACAATTCCTTTTACCATTGATGTTACCGCTTTGAACATATTTTTGATTTTTATTAGTTAACGTGATTATTATAGTTAATAGTATAGCCTTTTCAGGTTATAAGGTCACAAATATAATAGAAATTGGTTACGGTTGTGCCTGGGCACATTAAACTTTTAGGCATAAAAAAGCCCCGCTTTTCAGCAGGGCTTTTTGTATTATGCAGGATCTTTCATTTTAAAAGATTCCATGAATTTTGTAGTGTAGTTACCGGCAACATAATCCGGCTCATCCATCAGCTGTCTGTGGAAAGGGATTGTTGTTTTAATACCTTCGATCACAAACTCATCTAATGCACGCTTCATTTTATTAATAGCTTCTTCCCTTGTTTGTGCAGTGGTAATAAGCTTAGCGATCATAGAGTCATAGTTTGGCGGAATAGTGTAGCCAGAGTATACGTGAGTATCCAGTCTTACACCATGTCCTCCTGGCATATGCAGGGTAGTAATTTTACCCGGTGATGGCCTAAAGTCATTGTAAGGATCCTCAGCATTAATACGACATTCGATAGAATGCAATTGCGGAAGGTAGTTTTTACCAGAAATTGGCACACCTGCAGCAACAAGTATTTGCTCGCGTATAAGGTCATAGTCAATTACCTGCTCGGTAATAGGGTGCTCTACCTGTATACGTGTATTCATTTCCATGAAGTAGAAATTTCTGTGCTTGTCTACAAGAAACTCAACTGTACCGGCACCTTCATATTTAATGAATTCTGCAGCTTTAACAGCAGCATCACCCATTTGCTGACGAAGTTCGTCTGTCATGAAAGGAGAAGGTGTTTCTTCAGTAAGTTTCTGGTGGCGTCTTTGTACAGAACAGTCCCTTTCAGAAAGGTGACATGCTTTACCAAAAGAATCACCTACAACCTGAATTTCGATATGGCGTGGCTCTTCGATAAGTTTTTCCATGTACATACCATCGTTACCAAAAGATGCAGCAGCTTCCTGACGTGCACTTTCCCATGCTTTAAGAAGTTCATCTTCTTTCCACACAGCTCTCATACCTTTACCACCACCACCGGCAGTAGCTTTAAGCATTACTGGGTAACCAAATTCTTTAGCCAATTGTTGTGTTTGCTCGAATGATTCTAACAATCCGTCAGATCCAGGTACACATGGCACACCTGCTGCCTTCATGGTTGCTTTAGCCGAAGCTTTGTCACCCATTTTGTCGATCATCTCTGGCGAAGCACCAATAAACTTAATGCCGTGCTCCTGGCATATTTTAGAAAACTTAGCGTTTTCTGATAAAAACCCGTAACCCGGGTGAATAGCGTCTGCATTGGTAATCTCTGCAGCAGCTATAATATTAGATATCTTAAGATAAGACAGGTTGCTTGGCGGTGGCCCTATACAAACTGCTTCATCTGCAAACTTCACGTGAAGGCTTTCGGCATCGGCAGTAGAATAAACCGCTACGGTTTTAATTCCCATCTCCCTACAGGTTCTTATTACACGAAGTGCAATTTCTCCCCTGTTTGCAATTAATATTTTTTTAAACATCGTTCCGAAAATTTTTAAATTTTGAATTATAGATTTTAAATCCTTTTGAATGTCGAAAATTCTCCACTCAAAATTTAGTATTTAAAATTTCCTTATGATGGATCTACTAAGAATAATGGCTGATCGAATTCTACCGGAGAAGCATCATCAACTAAAACCTTAACGATTTTACCTGAAATCTCAGATTCAATTTCGTTGAATAATTTCATAGCTTCGATAACACAAACTACATCTCCTTTAGAGATTGTGCTTCCTACTTCTACAAATACAGGTTTGTCCGGAGACGGTTTTCTGTAAAGTGTACCAATGATTGGCGACTTGATAGTAATGTATTTAGCATTTTCATCAGCTGCTGGTGCTGCCGCTACCGGTGCAGAAGGCGCGATTGCCTGTTGCTGTGGAGCTTGCTGCATTTGCATTTGCTGTGGAACGTGTTGAACATAAGTTGTTGTTTCAGAAGACGCAGCATCTGTAGTTTTGATGGTGATCTTAATATCATCCATCTCCAACTTAACTTCTGTAGCTCCGGATTTTGCTACAAACTTGATTAGGTTTTGAATCTCTCTAATATCCATGATTTCCGTTATTTTTTTTAGTTTGTTTTATTTTTTATCGTAAGCCCATTTAAGGTAAATAGATCCCCATGTAAATCCGCCCCCAAAGGAAGCAAAAATAAGGTTATCTCCTTTCTTAAACAAATGTTCAAAATCGTAAAGCAGTAAAGGCAGTGTTGCCGATGTAGTATTACCATACTTCTCTATGTTTACCAGCACTTTAGCTTCGTCCAGTTTCATTCTCGATGCTGTTGCATCAATAATTCTACGGTTTGCCTGGTGCGAAATCAGGTAATTTACATCGTCATGAGTAAGGTTATTTTTCTGCATAATCTTATCGCTTATGTCTGCCATGTTAGAAACTGCATATTTAAATACCGTTTTACCATCCTGGAAAACATAATGCTGACGGTTATCTACTGTTTCGTGAGAAGCAGGTAGTAACGATCCTCCGGCATCTATCTTAAGATACTCACGGCCAATACCGTCGCTTCTTAAAATTTCGTCCTGTAAACCAAGTCCTTCGTGGTTTGGCTCAAAAAGTGCCGCTCCTGCGCCATCTCCAAAGATGATGCACGTTGCCCTGTCTGTATAATCTATAATAGAAGACATTTTATCTGCTCCTATTACTAATATTTTTTTGTAACGTCCGGACTGTATATAGGCTGCCGCGGTACTCATGCCGTATAAAAAACTTGAGCACGCTGCCTGAAGGTCATAAGCAAATGCATTAACAGCACCAATTTTAGAGGCCACATAAACAGCTGTTGCTGCTACAGGCATATCCGGTGTTGTAGTTGCCAGCAATACCATATCGATTTCTGCTGGGTTTGTGCCCGACTTTTGAAGTAAGTCTTCGGCTGCTTTTATAGCTAAAAAGGAAGTTCCTTTATCTTTATCTTTAAGAATGCGCCTTTCTTTAATACCAGTTCGGGATGTAATCCACTCGTCGTTAGTGTCTACCATCGTTTCCAAAACTTTGTTTGATAATACAAAATCCGGAACGTATCCCCCTACTGCTGTAATGGCGGCTGTTATTTTACTCATAGGATAAATTTTTCAATTCAGGTGAGGAATTTGAAAAGTGGTGGAAATTACAACAAAAAAACAAATTGAGTTGTAATAAGCGCCGTTAATTTAAAATAATAGGTATTTAACAAAAAAACTCTCACGCTGTGAGAGTTTTACCCTATTTCTATACTGCAATTATGCTACAGCTTCCGCTTTGTCTATTACAACCTGGCCTCTGTAGTACATTTTGCCTTCATGCCAGTAAGCTCTGTGGTATAAATGTGCTTCTCCTGTTACAGGACATGTAGCAATTTGAGGAACAGATGCTTTATAATGTGTTCTTCTCTTATCTCTTCTGGTTTTCGAGGTCTTTCTCTTAGGATGTGCCATTTTACTATATTATTTATCCGTTAATAGTTTCTTTAATTCGTCCCAACGGGGATCTGTATTCTCTTTCGTTTCTTCTTTCTTCTGTTTCTTCTCTTCCTGTTTAGGAGCCAACTCGTTAAGTTTGTCTAATATATCAACGGCAATAGTACCGTCTTTAACTCCAGGATGTATTCGTTTTGAAGGGACAGACAACACAATCATCTCATATATATATTGAGATATGTCTACCTGGTAGTCACCATGCGGCAAAACCAGCATTTCGTCGTTGTCGTTATTAAAAGCATCACCAAACTTTACAATAAGAACCAAATTACCTTTTACAGGCAGGTCAAAATCCTCATTGGTAGTATCGCAAGGCACGTTTACCGTACCTTTATGCTTAAACGTTAGTTCGAGCATTGTGCTTTTTTTATCCAAAACTAAATTCACTTTGATATTGACATCATTATAATCATCAAATTCAAAGTCATCAAAGAACGTTTTATTAATCTCAAACTCAAACTGGTGCTTCCCTAACTTTAACCCTACAAACGGAATCAAAAATTCTTTGTTCGCTTTCATTTCCAGTCGGTTTTTTACATTTTAACAAAATAACCGCGGTCTTAAATTACCGAAACTCATTTCGTTACAACAGTTTTGAGCGTGCAAAGATAAAAAATTATTGCAATTCCAAAACGGTTATCAACATTTTTTTGTTTACAACTGTTTTTCTTTGATTTTCAGCGGGTTTTTTGTGAGCTCATTATACTCCTCCCTAGCCTGAAATATGTCTAATGCAAGATAAACTGCTTCTTTAAAAGAATTAAAATCGGCAATGCCTTTTCCTGCAATATCATAAGCTGTTCCATGATCCGGAGACGTTCTTATTCCCTCAAGACCCGCAGTATAGTTAACTCCGCCGCCAAAAGCAAGGGTTTTAAAAGGTATAAGTCCCTGGTCATGATATGCAGCTATAACAGCATCATATTTTTCATATTGGCCGCTGCCAAAAAAACTATCTGCCGAAAACGGTCCAAAAACATAAACTCCTTCTTCAAAAAGTTTTTTTAGTGCCGGTTTTACCACTTTATCATCTTCCGTACCTATTACACCGCCATCTCCACTATGTGGATTAACACCTAAAACTGCAATTTTCGGCTTACTCAATCCAAAATCCTGTTTAAGGGTTTTATTTATAGTAAGCAGTTTTTTACGGATCAAAGCTTCTGTTAAATGTGCCGAAACTTCATTTACCGGAATATGGTCTGTAAACAAACCTACTCTAAGTTTATCCTGAACCATTAGCATAAGCGCATCGCCCTGCAGTTCCTGATCAAGATAATCTGTATGCCCCGGGAATTTAAAATCTTCCGACTGTATGTTGTATTTATTGATAGGCGCCGTTACCAGCACATCTATTTTTTTGTCTTTTAGTGCAGCTACCGCTTCTGTAAACGATTTCACAGCATACTTGCCAATAGTTTCGTCATTTTTACCAAAATCGACGTTTACACTTTCTTTCCAAATGTTAAGCACGTTTATTTTTCCCACTACCATCTGATCTAATTGATCTATACCATGAAGGTTACAGCTTAGATCCATCGTTTTCTTTATAAAAGAAAGCACTTTTACATTACCAAAGATAACGGGCGTGCAAAATTCGAGCATGCGGGTATCCTCAAAAGTTTTAAGAATAACCTCACTACCTATACCATTAAGATCGCCTATAGATATACCTACAATTACATTTTCTGCCTTTTTTGTCATGATACCGTTTTATTGTACTTTTGGAGGGACAAATTTAGTAAAATAAATCAGCATGTTTACAGGAATTATTGAAACACAGGGAACCATTACCCAAATAGCAAAAGATAACGACAATATTAACATAACTATCAGCTCTGCTATTACTAACGAACTTAAAATTGACCAGAGTGTATCGCACGATGGCGTATGTCTTACCGTAGTAGCACTCGAGAACGACACTTATACTGTTACCGCCATAAAAGAGACACTGGACAAGACCAATCTTAAAGGCTGGGCACAGGGCGGTATTGTAAATTTAGAGCGCGCCATGAAACTGGGCGACCGTCTTGACGGACACATTGTACAGGGACACGTAGACCAAACCGGAATTTGCAAGAGTGTTGAAAATGCTAACGGAAGCTGGTATTTTACTTTTGAATATGATAAAGGACCAAGTAACATTACTATAGAAAAAGGTTCTATAACGGTAAACGGCGTAAGCTTAACAGTTGTAAACTCTAAAGACAATGAATTTAGCGTGGCTATTATTCCATATACTTTTGAGCATACCAATTTTAAAAGCATAAAAGCCGGGACCATAGTAAACCTTGAGTTTGATGTAGTAGGAAAATATGTTGCAAGACTGCACGGATTACGCAATTAAAAATCACTAAAAGCCTCTCACTCCACGAGAGGCTTTTTTATTTTTGAGCGACTTTACTTATATAATAAATTTACTGCTTAAGCCCTAACGTTAAATTGTTTATAACCTTTTCCTTTTTAACAATTTCCTGCTTTTTACGGGTGTGGTATTTGATTATTTTTGTAGAAAAAGGAGGCAAAAATGTATGACCGGATTAGAGAGAAGCTAAGCATCCTTGCAGATGCAGCAAAGTATGATGTATCCTGTTCTTCCAGCGGAGGCAACCGCAAAAATGACAACAAAGGCATTGGCGACAGCAGTGCCAGCGGTATTTGCCACACCTATACCGAAGACGGCCGCTGTGTATCGCTTCTAAAAATATTACTTACCAATCATTGCGTGTATGACTGTGCCTTTTGCGTATCGCGAAAGAGCAACGATGTTAAACGCGCCGCATTTACTGTAGACGAAGTCGTAGAGCTTACCATGAGCTTTTACAGACGTAATTATATTGAAGGATTATTTCTGAGCTCGGGTATTTTTAAAAATGCCGATTTTACCATGGAACGCCTGGTTCGCATTGCTAAAAGGCTTCGTCTTGAAGAGCGTTTTAATGGATACATCCATTTAAAGACCATCCCCGGAGCCAGCCAGGAACTGCTTACCGAAGCCGGCCTTTATGCCGACAGGATGAGCATTAACCTTGAAATGCCTACCGAAATGGGACTAAAGCTTCTGGCTCCCGAAAAATCACACGACGATGTAAAGATGCCGCTGGGTTTTATAAAAGACACTATAGCTAAATTTAAAGACGAGAAAAAGACCGGACTTATAAAGAGCATTCCAAAATTTGTGCCTGCAGGCCAAAGTACGCAAATGGTTATTGGCGCTACGCCCGAAACTGATATGGAAATCATGTACAGCGCAGACGAGTATTATAAAAACTTTTCGCTTAAGCGCGTATACTATTCCGGTTACATCCCTATAAGCCACGATAGTCGTATGCCGGTAATTGGCAGCCAGCCACCTTTATTGCGTGAAAACAGATTGTATCAAACAGATTGGCTTATGCGTTTTTATGGCTTTAATGTAAAAGAACTCCTCAACACTAACAATCCGCATCTGGATACTGATATCGACCCTAAGCTAAGCTGGGCATTGCGCAACCTCGAGCAGTTTCCCGTAGACATAAATACCGCCGATTATCACATGATCCTGCGTGTGCCGGGCATAGGCGTAAACTCTGCACAAAAAATAGTCCAGGCCCGCAAATTTGGTAAACTGCGAAGCGATCAGCTTAAAAAAATAGGAATATCGTATAACAGGGCAAAACATTTTATCCGTTGTGCCGACAGTCCTATTATACTCAATGAGCCCGATGCACCACATTTAAAGAGCATTATTCTTACAGAAAGCAGCAGTAAGTATTTAAAAGTACCGCAAAACCAGCTGTCGTTATTTTAAATTATAAATACCCATGACCACTTATATTTTCAACGGTTCTTTTGAAGGGCTTCTTACCGCGATCTTCGAGTTCTATGACCGGAAAGAAAAAGCCGTGGAGTTGGTATGGGATAAATTATACCAGCCGTCTATACTTGATGAGGCACTGGAAATAGTAAATGACGAATTTAAAGCCAAACGTGTTTGGGATGGCCTAAAGAAAAAGCTGAGTCCGGAATGGCGCACCCGTTTTTACAAAGCTTATTTATCTGAAGATCCGCAAACATTTCAGGATCTACTTGACTTTGCCCGTTATATTTTTGATAATCCGGCAGGAGCCGAAGCCAATTTTGGTAACCCACATGTTATAGCGATCTCCAAGATGGACAAAAAGGTGAATCGTGAAAAGCACAGGATGAAAGCTTTTATTCGGTTTCAGCAAACAGGCGACAACATTTACTACTGCCCCGTTGACCCCGACTTTAATGTACTGCCGCTTATAGCTTCTTTCTTTAAAAACCGATATACCGACCAAAGATGGATTATTTATGACCTTAAAAGGAAGTACGGCCTGTTTTATGACCTCAAGAGCGTACAGGAAATTACCTATGAGTTTATATCTGAAATTGATATTAAAAAAGTTATCCTGCCTATAGAATTGACTGATCCTAAAGAAGAACTGGCCTCTATATTATGGAAAGATTATTTTAACAGCACTAATATCCCTGCCCGTAAAAACATGAAGCTTCACATACAGCATGTGCCAAAACGGTATTGGAAATACCTAAATGAGAAACAATAATTATCTTTAAAAATGCAATGCTTGGAAGATGAAATCCTTATTCAAGCAAACATAATCTTCAAATTATCAAGCCATAAATCTTCAAATTACTTATTTTTGCTCCTATAAATTAATTTTATGCTGGGACTCAAACTTTTAACCGACCCTCGCTGGGCGAATATAGCCGAATCTAATCTGGAAGAAATCCTTACTGACCATGCATGGTGCGAGCAAAAAGCAGCCACCAATGCCATTTACCTGGTCACCAATAACTCTGAACACATGGAAGTGGTAGAGAAAATGTTGGAAATTGCTGCAGAAGAGCTGGAACATTTCAGGCAGGTTGTTGCTATTATAAAACAGCGCGGCTATACGCTGGGTAGAGAAAGAAAAGATGATTACGTTAACCAGCTCTTAAAATTTGCCAGAAAAGATCTCAGCCGTAATACTTCATTTGTAGACAGGCTGCTTTTTTCAGCAATGATCGAAGCAAGGAGCTGTGAACGCTTTAAAGTGTTGTCACGAAACCTGAAAGACCCTGAACTGGCAAAATTCTATTATGACCTCATGGTGTCTGAAGCTACGCACTATACTACCTTTTTAGGCCTTGCCCGAAAATATGCAGAAGATGTGGATGTAGATAAACGCTGGGCTGAATGGCTTGAATATGAAGGACAGCTTATCCAGAGCTATGGTAAATCTGAAGCCATACACGGATAATAAGGCTCAATCTTTTTTACCACCAATTTTCATCTTTACATTACCATCTTTATCATCTTCGGCAGTAAGGTGTACAACGATACCGCGATTACGTCGTTTGGCAAGTTCTTCTTTATCTATAATATCTTTATCTTTTTTAGGATTACGCAAGGGCACATCAATATAAATTTGTGTCCCTTTCCCAAAAGAGTAAATACCCTGCACATCCATATTTAAGATACTAGAATTGATCTGCATTGGCCATATAGTTACTTTTTCGCCTTTAATATCAAACTTTCCATTAAGGTTATAGAATTCAATAGTATTCATGTCCCGAAACGGAAAAGCAAACTTACCTACATTGCGTACGGGATCGAAATTGAGCAGCTTTCCTTTTTTTACTCCAAAAGACACATTCCCGTATATTGATTTTGGCACTAAGACACCGGCATCAGTTATAGTGCCTGAAATATCAGCCTTAGAACTCACCAACCCCGAAAGGTTTTTAGATTGTAAGGTTTCCATACCAAAATTTTTAAAGGCATAAAAGAATTTATTGATGTCTACATTGTTTACCACAGCATCAAGATTAAACTGGTTCAGCTTACCCTTAGGCACTAAATTCCCATTTAGCAGTAATGTACCTCCACCGTGCTGGAGTCCTGCATTTTTCAATACTATTTTAGCATCTGTAAGCAATATATCGGCCTTTACATTGGTCGCTAAAAACCTGTTGTAGTAGAGCTTATCTACCCTAAGTTTCATATCTACATTGCTTTTCTCGAAAAGGTCATTTATCTCGTCGGTAAAATTGCCTTTGGCTTTTTTACGCTTTGTCTTAGCTATCTGTCTGCTCCCTAAAAAACCAAGAAATTCCCCTAAATGCAATTGCGGACTATGAATCTGCCATGTTAGCACTATTTTATGAGGATCTGTATAATACAGGTTCAAAAAATTCTCAATATTCCCCTCCATATTTACCAGGCTCTTTCCGCTTTTTAAAACAATCTTGCTAATATTAAGATTGTCACGTGTAAAAGTTAGCGCCAGTGATACATCTTTAAAATCGAGCTTACGCGGCACATAGCTCACATCAGCATTTTTTACATTTACTACGCCTTTTATCATTGGCTTTGCCAATTTGAAGTCTACAATATCAGCAGTAAAATCAAGCTTAACATCAGCAGTACCTTTAGAAAAAGTAAGCAGGTCTTTGTCTATAATATTCTTTAGCTGGGCAACATCAAATGTTGATGTAAAGTTCCCCACAGCGATAGGTTTTTCAAGATCGAGGATAAATATCTTTTTCATCTCAAAAGGTAGTCCTGCATACACACCATTAAAACCAAAGAGTTTTATTGCCGAGTTAGCATCATTGAGCCCTTTACCCTTAACATGGTTATTGGTAAACTCCCCGTCAAAATTACATTGACTTACCAAACCTCCCGGCGTGTTAAGCTCATTATCACGAATTTTTGCCAGAACATGAATAAAAGGATCGCCTTCTTCGTTAAAGTCACCAATAAGATCGCACTTTACACTAATAGGCTGGCTAAGAGCAAACATATCCAGCTTAGAAGATATATTTGCCGATAGTAAATGGGCAGCATTGCGCCACATGATCTTTTCGTTAGAGATATTAATCGTAAAATCGGACGAATTATCCGCCACTTGAAACTTAGCACCTATTACAAAATCTTCTCCGCCTATATCCAGATTATTAGGTTCAAAAACAATGAATCCCTTGTTTTTAGTGTACGAAATATCAAAATTACCTTCTATCTTTTTCTCTTTAATAAAACTACCATGCTGTGTATTGAATGCCATACTGTGTACAACAGTTCTTAAACTAACATCGGCAGTCCAGTCAGACCATTTGTAATCAATAATTCCATCGAGTTCTTCTACATTAAACTTAAACAGTTTATTCCTCTGACGGTTATCTATCGCAAGGCTCACATTATTTAGGGACAATTTTCGCAATTGCGGAAAACTGCCATTACCCTCGCTTTCCGGCTGGGATTTCTTTTCTTTAAATACAGCAGTATTGCTATAGCCGTCTACAGTTGTAAACATATCTATAGCGGCATTGCTTATGTTCATTTTTTGAATTTCGATAGTTCCTCTAATCAGCGCCAGCGTATTTACCGTAACATTAAGTTCTTCAGCGGTTAACAGTGTATGACCATGCTTTTGATAGAGACTGTCGCGTAGTACAATTTTCTCAAGACGTAATGACACCTGAGGAAACCCTTTTAGAAAAGTAGGTTCCATATTTCCTACAGTAAGTATACCTGTAAGTCCGCCATTAAGTTCTTTGAGCAAATTAGCCTGAACTTCTTTTTTATGGGTATTAATATACCAGGCAAGCCCCACATAGGCAGCAATAACCAGTGCAAAAAACACCAAAATGATTCGTAATGTTATGCGCAGCCACTTGCGAGGTCTAGCAAAATAAGCCCATAACTGTTTTATTTTCTCCTTCATACTATAGCATCTTGATTATCCGAAGTGGATAATGATTTTAAATTTAATACATTATCTACTTTATATTTTGTTAAAAAACATTTCTACAGCACAACATTAACAATATTCTATTTTTAAATAAAAAAAATAGCATTTTTAAAGGATTTTTAACACATTTATCTAATTGTTAACTACAATGTTTTATATACAACAAAAAATAGTTAAAATGTTATATTTAAAAAACACTTATGAACACTGATGGTTTCGGATATAAATTAGTAAGATTAATTTTGTTAAGATATTTTTAACATTTTGTCTCACAATAAATTAGGTAGTTTTAAGAAAGTTTAACAATCACTTTTAAAAAAACCAACCAATTATGAAAAGACACCTTACGCAACGAAGAAAGCGGCTCAAGTTTGTCCTGGGCTGTTTATTCTGGCTGATGATGTTTAACAACCTCAACGCCCAAAACATTACCCTCACGTGGGACAAAGAATCTGGATGCCAGGTTTACAAACCACGCGAAAAAGAAGATTTTAATGAAGACATTGGTAGCGGAAACTGTGTTAGAGTATGCGAAAACAGCAGCGCTACCTACACAGTAAACAATTCCAATAGTGCTTGGCCAACCGTATGGACCGTTACCGGAGGTACTATTTCAGGGCCAAACAACGGAACTTCATGCCTTGTAAACTGGGGAAGCTCAGGGTTTGGATTTGTATCGGTAACTGTTACAACTCCTAACGGACCACGCACTAAAGAAATGTGCCTGGAAATAATAACCGGACCAAAACCAAATTTTGTGATAGTGCCGGGGCAGAAAGAATTTTGTCTTGAAGAGACAATATACTTTACAAATACCTCAAGTGCTAATGGCGGATCACAAATAATTTCTTATTTCTGGGACTTTGGAGACAAAACATATTCTTCAGAATTTGAACCAACACATATTTATACAAAACCTGGAAAAAAAACAGTTATATTAACTGTAACTAATGAGTGTAACTGCAGCAGGACGTATGAGATGGAAATTAACATACTTGATACGAAAGCTTACCCTATTACATGTAACTCTGTAGTGTGTGAAAACGGAACAGATGATTACAGTATACCGGAAGAAGTTGCAAAAAAATGTGACGGACATAATAACTGGAAAGTAGAAGGAGGAACAATTCTTTCACCTATGCCTTATGGAGCTACAATAACTGTTAGATGGGATAATGTAGATTCAACCGGTTTTGGATATGTTATTTATGATGGAAACGAGTGTGGCCTTAGATGTGCACAAATCGCAATAAAAGTTCCTGTAGTAACCTCTAAAACTAAAATAGTTGGAGAAAGCATAGTGTGTGCTAATACACAATACAGGTATAAATTACCACAATGGCCTACTACAGATTTTGTATGGAGCATAGTATCTAATGGAACTGGCGCCACTATTATGAATACTGACCAACGTAACGAAGTAATTGTTACGACAGGTACAGAAGGTGATATAACACTAAGATGTACTTACCGAAACTCAATGCTGAAATGTGGTGGGTTTGCAGAATATAAAATCCGTGTTAAAGCCATGGGTATTATTTCGGGACCAATAGAAGTTTGCCAAAACACAACACAAACATATAGTGTAAATAATGGCTATGTTGGGACATGGACTTTAAAAAAACCAAATAATTCAACAGTTACTTTTCCTGGAAATAGTTTTTCATACTTGTTTAATGTTCCCGGAAAATATACTTTAAGTGTTACTGGCAATGATTTTTGCCCGCCATCAGAACCATTTATTATAAGAGTTGACCCTATACCGGCTGCTCCAACTGTAAATGACATTGTGGGCCCTGCAAAAGTATGTACAGCATCACCTGTAGAATACAGACTTACTAATACAGTTCCAGGCACCGTACTTGTATGGGAAGCAATAAATGGAACAATAAGCGGCTCAAACTATGGAGAAGCTGTCACTGTAGAATTTACTCCAGGCTTTGCATCTTATGGCGTAAGAGTATGGCGTGAAAATACTGCAGAACCTCACTGTATCTCAGCTAAAACAACTAAAATTGTTACGGAACATGTTGTAACACTAAATATTACTACTCCTGTAAACCCTGTTTGTGCGAGTTCAGTAAACGGATATTCTGTTGCATACTCTGAAGGTGAAGTTTACGAATGGAGTGTATCACCGGCAACTGCTGGTAGCGTTGCAACCGGTAATGGAACAAGCAGCGTAGGTATCTTATGGAATCAGCTTGTTGTACCTAATACTCAGGTTGTTCTTAAAGTTCGTAAATGTAATGTATGGCACACAACAAGTCTACCTGTAAACGTTATACTTAGCCCTGCAATCAGTATAACAAATGTTCCTACTTCAGTATGCCCTGATGTTAATGTTACTCCAACTATATCTCCTGCCCTAACAAGCGGAACTGTAACATGGAATTTTGGAGATGGAACACCAACGGTTACTTTACCGGTAGGTCAGCCACTTCCTCCACACCAATATAGCAATGTAGCAATAAGCACAACTTATACTATAACTGTTGTAGTTGAAAACCCTAACGGCTGTATTACTCCGGCTACAGCAGTGAAATCAATAACTGTTAACCCTGCACCAGTTGCACTTATAACTCCCGATACACATCGTATATTCTGTAACACTGTAACTCCTTTCACCCTTACTGTAACTATACAGAGTGGTCTTGCGGGTACAGCACTTATTACATGGTACAATGGAAATACTATTTTATCTTCCGGTCCAAATAATTACAACCTGCCAGTAACAGGCTTTGGAGATTACCGCGCATGGGTTGAAAATCCTAACGGATGCGGTCAGTATACAAATACTATACGCGTAATAAACGATTGCGGCGGATCTCCTGGATGTATTATTAACCCAGCTCCATCTGTCACTATGGATGCTACTCAGGGAGGATGTAATGTAGTTGCAGCAACTTCAGTTACAACCCCGGCTCCGGTATCTTTTGGATGGAGTGCAGGCCCAGAAGCTACAGTAGTAACTTACTCTCAAAACTCAGCTTCATTCAGCTACCAAAAAGCGGGTAACTATACTATTATTTATGAAGCTATTTATATGGATGTAAACAACCAGCCATGTAGAGTATCCAGAATTGATTCTCAGATCATACCTTATATACCAAAAATTAATTATTCGGTATCATGTAGTTCTTCGGGTTCCTATACGATCACTGTTACGGATAACTCAAATTATTATCCAAACACACCACCAACAAGTAAAATATTTACTATAGGTCTTAACCAGTATACTGTTGCTCCTACAGCTACTTCATATACTGTAACTGTACCTCCGGGAAATTATAATCTTGGAATTACTTTGGGCAGATCTGGATTCCTTACATGTTCAGATTTCGCATCTGTAAACCTACCGGCAATGCCTAATTCGGCAATTACAAGCCCAAGTACAACATGTGATGGCACTGGTTTCCAATTATCTCCTACAGCAGGAGTAGTGCCAGGCTTATATTACAACTGGAACTTTGGTGATGGCTCATCTAACCTTCAGCCACAACCTGTAAAAGTATACGGTTCATCAGGTACTAAAACTGTTTCTCTAACAGTATCTAACATCTATGGATGTTCTAGCACAAGTTCTGTTAATGTAAATGTAGCTCCAAACCAGCTTAATGGTAACCTTACTTCAACATCTCCAAATTGTGAAGGTGACCCAATTATAATTACATATAACAGCACAGGTACTGCTCCATCTACATATACATGGATGAAAGACCAAACTGTAATTGCGACTGGCACACCTTCAATACAGGTTACCAGCTCTGGAAGTTACTGGGTAACTGTTGGAAACAGTATTGGTTGTATTAAACCAATCCCTACTACACCGGCTAAATTTATTATGAGCCCGGATCCTGCAATAACAGGACCTGACGGTGTATGCGTTAACCAATCGTTTAAACTATCTGGTTATGCCGGAGCAGGTAATCTTCAATACAGATGGTTACGCAACGGTTCACAGATTGCTACATGGAGCAGCTCTGCACTACTTAATTACTCTATCCCAACACCTGGAACATCTACATTTACTGTAGAAGTAAGAGTACCGGACGGATCTGGAGGATATTGCATTAGCTCAGCCAACTATCTGGTTACGGCTTACAGCTTACCACAGTCTCCTCAGCTTACTTACACTGTAGTGAAATGTAATCCTTATACCGTTAAGCTTAATGCTGATGCCGGAACTCCTGGAACATATACATGGAGTAATGGTGGTACAGGATCTGACATTACTGTAAACAAAGGAGGCCCATTCATGGTAACCTTTACAAACCCTGGTGGATGTACATCTACAAATCAGTTTGATGTACCTAAAGATCCTGAAGAATATTTCTGGATATTCCCTAAAGGATGTTATGAATTCTGTATGAATTCAAAAACAGGAGAGGGAGCAGTTGAGATTCTTGGACCTGCACCTCAGGCAATATTTGGAAAATGGATCTGGCTAAAAGACTTCTCAATGGATCAAGGCGGAGTTAATTCAGTACCTAATTACACAATTTCTCAGTCTGGAACTTACCAAATGGGCTTACTGAATGGTATTTGTTACAAAGAGACAGAGAACATGGAAGTTAAGGTTACTGATTGCAGATGCGAACTTAAAATGGACCTTAAGGACGTTAAAGCAGATACTAAACCTTTCTGTCATTTCTTAGTTCATCTTTATATTGATAATCCTTATGGATACCCAATTGATGTTACAGTTGGCGCTGGCCCTGGTCAGGGTATATTTATACCATCTGTTGTAACTGTACCTCCTGGAGGCTCTGGATTTGATCTTGACTTTATCCCTACAGGATATGTTGGTGGTACAAGTATGGAAATAATATTAACTACAACACTTGAAGACGGTGTTCTTTGCAGAACCAGAGAGAAATTTGTATTCCCTAGATGTGATTCAAAACCACAGGGAATAATTAATCCTGATAGTACTGTAGATAATGTGGATGCTATGGCTAAATTAAACAGCCTGGTTGTTGCACCAAACCCATCTAGCGATGTAACAGGTCTTACTTATATTTTTGCTAACGAAAAAGCAATGAGCAGATCTATCGAAATTTACAGCTTAATGGGCGTGTTACTTGAAACACACACACCTGAAGCTCAAGAAGGCAAATGGACTGTAAACCTAGGCAGATATGCTGCAGGACAATACATTGTCGTAATGAGAGAAGACGGAGTATCTGTAGCTCAAAAAGCAATAATTAAAGAATAATTTTTAAATAACTTAAATTGAAAAGGGACGCTTATGGCGTTCCTTTTTTTATTGTAATAAAACTTAAACTACTAATTATATGCTATATCACTTCTTTTGAAGATTATCAATTGTTTACAAATTTACCTACTTATAAATTCTGCACACCTTATAACTAAAGGCAATCTCTCAGAATACCCAGTAAACATATGACTTGGCGTTAAAATAAGTCTTAAAAAAGCAATTTATATATCCTTTTTTATAAATCACAATATCTATCTAAGCTTAAATTATTTGCTGAAGCAGTTTTGAACTGTTTTAGCTTTTCCTACATATTCTATAACATCTTAGTTTTTCGAAATTGTTAAGGTTTTTAAACTTAATGCATTATCTGCTTTATATTTTGTTAGAAAACATCTCTACCACGCAACATTAACAATATTCTTTTTTTAAATACCAAAACCCCTTATTAATAAAGGCTTTCTGACAAATTTATTCAAATATTAACTATTGTGTTACAAATACAACAAAATACATTATAAATGTTAAATTACGAAACCCCCTTTAAACACTAAGGAAAGCAGGAAATAAATGACAAAATTAATCATATTAAGATTTTATTAACATTTTGCCTTACAATAATTTAGGTAGTTTTAACACAGTTTAACAATCATTTTTAAAAAAACCAACAAATTATGAAGAAACACCTTACAGGACGAAAGAAGCGTCTCAAGTTTATCTTGGGATGCCTTTTCTGGCTGATGATGTTTAACAACCTCAATGCCCAAAACGTTACCCTCACATGGGACAAAGAATCTGGGTGCCAGATTTACAAACCTCGTGATAAAAAAGCAGCTGCTGATACTCCAGATATTGGACCAGGCGACTGTGTTAGAGTATGCGAAGAAAGCCAGGTTACTTACACATTAAACAATTCGAGTAGTATCTGGTCAATAGTATGGACTGTTACCGGAGGTACTATTAATGGATCAAACAGCGGCACTTCATGTGTTGTAGACTGGGGGAATGCAGGCTACGGATTTGTTTCCGCTACGTATATGACTCCAAACGGGCAACGCACTAAAGAAATGTGCCTGGAAGTAATAACCGGGCCAAAACCTAGTTTTATTATAGTACCTGGGTCTAAAGAGTTTTGTCTTGAAGAGACAATATACTTTACAAATACCTCAAGTGCTAACGGCGGATCACAAATAATCTCTTATTTCTGGGATTTTGGTGATGATACTTATTCTTCGGAATTTGAACCGACACATACTTACGCACAACCTGGAGGAAAAACGGTAAAATTAACTGTAACCAATGAGTGTAACTGCAGCAAGACATTTAAGTATGATATTTATATTCATGATACAAAGGCATTCCCTATTACATGTAATTCTGTAGTATGTGAAAATGCCACAGATGATTATAGTATACCAGAAGAAATTGCAAAAGAATGTGACGGACACCATAACTGGAAAGTAGAAGGTGGAACAATTCTTTCACAGCAGCCTTATGGAGGCACAATAACAGTTCAGTGGGATAATGTAGGTCCAGGCGGCTTCGGTTATGTTATCTATGATGGAAGTGAGTGCGGACTTAGATGTGCACAAATTGCAATCAAAGTACCGGTAGTAACATCAAAAACTGAAATACTTGGTGATGCTGTAGTATGTGCTAATAATCAATACAGGTATAAGCTGCCACAATGGCCAACTACAGATTTTGTATGGAGCATAGTAGCTAATGGTACAGGTGCATCTATTATAAATACCGATCAACGTAACGAAGTAATTGTTAATACGGTTATGGAAGGCAACATCACTTTAAGATGTACCTACCAAAACTCAATGTTAAAATGTGGCGGCTATACAGAATTCAATATTCATGTTAAAGCCATGGGTATTATTTCCGGACCAAAAGAACTTTGCCAAAACACTCAACAAACATATACTGTAAACAATGGCTACATTGGAACATGGACACTAAAAAGACCAGACAATTCAATAGCAACTTCTACTGGAAATAGTTTCCAAGATCCATTCGACATTCCTGGAAACTACACTCTAAGTATTACAGGAGATGATTTCTGCCCACCATCTTCACCATTTATAATAAGAGTAGACGCTATCCCGGCACCACCTGATACCGGTTATATTGAGGGTCCAACTTCAATATGTACAGGAGTACCGATAGAATATAGTATTTTTAATGATGTTCCTGGTACAGTAATAGGATGGGAAGTCACTAACGGTACTATAAGCGGCTCAAATTATGGCAACGCTGTCACTGTAGTATTTAACCCGGGCTTTTCCACTTACAATATAAGAGTTTGGCGTGAAAATATTGCTGCACCACACTGTGCATCATATAAAGTTGCTAAAAGAATTAGACCTATTAAAGTATTAGTAAATATTAGTACAAATGTAAACCCGGTTTGTGCGAGTTCTACAAATCAATACTACAGCAACTTTACACTAGGTGAAGTATATGAGTGGAGCGTATCTCCTGCAATAGCAGGTAGCGTTGCAAGCGGCAATGGCTCAGATAATGTTACTATATTATGGAATCAACTTTCTTTACCTAACACTGAAGTTATACTTAAAGTTCGTAAATGTAATGTATGGTACACTGCCAGCTACCCTGTAACTGTTGTACTTAGCCCTCTAATCAGTATAACTGGTGTGGCTAATTCAATATGCCCCGGCGATTCTGTTAGTCCATCAATCTCTCCTTCTCTATCAAGCGGAATGGCAACATGGGATTTTGGAGATGGAAGCGCACCGGTAACTGTAGCTGCAAATATAGTACCGACACATCAATATGGCAATGTGGCATCAAGCACATCTTATACTATAACTGTTATGGTAGCAAACCCTAACGGTTGTTTAACACCGGCAACAGCCACGAAAACCGTTGTGGTTAATCCGGCACCGGTAGCACTTATAACGCCAGACCCAGATCAAACATTTTGTGATATTGTAGATCCATTTATGCTTACGGTAACTATACAAAGTGGAGTTACAGGCACAGCCAATATCACATGGTATAAAGATGGTGGTATTGTATCTACAGGTACAACTAATTATGATCTCTTTGTAACCGATTTTGGAGATTACCGTGCATGGGTTCAAAATCCAAACGGATGTGGCCAATTTACGAATACTGTTAGAGTTATTAACAAGTGTAATAATGGCTGCATTATCAGTCCACTACCTACGACTATTCTAGGTTTAACTCAGAATGGTTGCAATGTAATTGATGCTACTGCAACATCTAACCCTACTCCTGTATCTTACGCTTGGAGCGCAGGTCCTGAAGCTACGGTATCAACGAGCACGCAGAACTCTGCCAGCTTTAAATATAAAAAAGCAGGTAATCACACCATAATTTATGATGCTTTTTATTTGAATGCAAACAATCAGCTATGTAAACTTACTACTGTTGAGAATAAGATCATACCGTATATCGCAAAAATTAAATATTCGGTAGTGTGTGGTCCTTCAGGTATGTATACGCTTACATTAATAGACGACTCAAACTTTTATCCAAGCACTGCACCAACAAGTAAAGTATTTACTGTAGGCACCAACCAGTATGCGGTTTCTCCAACGACACCTTCCTATTCTATAAATGTACTTCCTGGAAATCACACCATAGGAGTTACATTAAGCAGACCAGGTTTCCCGTCATGTTCGGATGCAATGATACTTAACCTACCTGCAATGCCTAATTCCACCATTATAACTCCAAACGCAATGTGCGATGGTACAGGTTTCCAATTGACTTCTGGGTCTGGAGCAACAGCTGGTTTATCTTATCTCTGGAACTTTGGTGACGGTTCAACTAACCATCAGCCAGAACCTGTAAAAGTTTACGGTTCACCTGGTCCTAAAACGATTTACCTAACAGTATCTAACATCTACGGATGTTCAAGTACAAGTTCTGTTAATGTATATGTAAATCCTAATCAGCTTGATGGTAACCTTACCTCAACATCTCCAAACTGTGAAGGCGATCCAGTAATACTTACTTACAACAGTACAGGTACAGCTCCTTCAAACTATACATGGATGAGCGATCAAGGTATAATTGGTTATTCAACATCACCTACATATCAGGTTAATAATTCTGGTAGCTATTGGGTAACTGTTGGAAATACTCTTGGATGTACAAAAGTGATTTCTGCTACACCAGTTAAATTTATCATGAGCCCGGATGCTGAAGTAACAGGCCCGGATGCTGTATGTGTTTCCCAGCCATTTAAATTATCCGGTTATGCAGGAGTAGGCAATCTTGAATACAGATGGTTACTTGGCACTACACAAATAGCACCATGGAGCAGCTCTGCAACACTTAACTACTCGCTAAACGCACCTGGCTCATACACATTTAAAGTAGAAGTAAGGGTACCGGATGGTTCTGGAGGATATTGCGTTAGCTCAGCTAATCATGTAGTTACAGTTTATAGCACACCACAGGCTCCTATACTTAATTATGCAGTAATAGGATGTGATCCATACACAGTTCAACTTACTGCTGATGCCGGAACTGCCGGAACATACACATGGAGCAATGGTCTTCAAGGATCTAATGTCCAGGTAAATAACGGAGGCCCATTCATGGTAACCTTTACAAACCTTGGCGGATGTACATCTACTGCACAATTTGATGTACCTAAAGATCCTGAAGAATATTTCTGGATATTCCCTAAAGGATGTTATGAATTCTGTATGGATAGAAAAGAAGGTTTAGTTGAAATTCTTGGACCTGCACCTCAGGCACAATTTGATGAATGGAGATGGATCAAAGACTTCTTAGTGACTCAGTCTGGTGTTGGCGCTGTTCCAAATTATTACATTGCCTCGTCGGGAACTTACAAAATGGGCTTAAGAAATGACATTTGCTATAAGGAAACGCAAAATATGGAGGTTAAAGTCGAACAATGTAAATGCTCAATTAAATATGATGTTAAGGATATTAGAGTAGAAAACAAACCATTCTGCCATTACTTAATAGACATGTATATTGATAACCCTTATGGTTACCCAATTCAGGTTAACATTAGCACTGTTAATAATGGTATGGGTATATTTACTCCATCAGTAGTAACTGTTCCTCCAGGAGGTAGTGGATTCCACTTAGACTTTATCCCAACAGGATATTTAGGAGGTACAAGTTTAGCAATAGTGTTAACTACAACTCTTGAAGGAGGCGAAATATGCAGAACAACAGACAAAATTACACTGCCTATATGTGATATAATAACGTCTATGGTTAACCCTAACGGTGATACAGATAATGGTAATGCAATGGCTAGATTAAACAGCCTTATTGTTGCACCAAACCCATCTAGCGATGTAACAGGTCTTACTTATGTTTTTGCTAATGAAAAAGCAGTAAGCAGATCTATCGAAATTTACAGCTTAATGGGCGTACTGCTTGAAACTCATACACCTGAAGCTCAACAAGGCAAATGGACTGTAAACCTTGGCAGATATGCCGCAGGACAATACATTGTCGTAATGAGAGAAGACGGAGTATCTGTAGCTCAAAAAGCAATAATTAAAGAATAACTTTTAAATAATTAAAGTTGAAAAGGGACGCCACGAGCGTCCCTTTTTTTGTAAAAAAAAATGCTGCCAATGGCAGCATTTTATAGAAATATAACTTAAACTACTAATTATATGCTATATCACTTTCTTTGAAATTATTAATCGTTCATGAATCGTCTTACATATAAATTCCGTGGTTCTTACAATAAAGTTGATTTCCTCGAAATCCCCAGCAAATATAAGGCTTCGCATCAAAAAATGAAGTCAAAAAAACTAAAAAAACAATAATTCCAAGAACCATTATTGATATAAAACAATAACTGTCTAAACCTAAATTATTTACTACAACAGTAGAAAATACATTTAACAGTTTGTGATTTTAGGGTAACAATAATCGCTATTCCCTATTAATTTTTCAATGTTAATTTTAGGCAATCAAGTGCTTAATGGAGCATACTGCTTTTTAATAAGTGGTATATTTGTAGTAAATCAATGCCAATGCCAGCAGACAGCCTCTACTTTATAGCCCTGATTCCGCACGATGCCGTTGCTAACGAAGTAACCGGTTTTAAAAACGATTTTGCGTTAAACTACAACAGCAGCAAAGCATTAAGAACGATGCCTCATATTACGCTTAAAGCCCCTTTTAAGCTTACTGCTAAAGAACACAACGGTTTATTAAAGTGGTTTGAGAATATCCGCCCGAGTGTAGACAGATTTATGGTAGAACTGGAAGACTTTGGCAGCTTTGAGAACAAAGACAATCCGGTAATTTATGTAAAACCTGTAATGAGTCCTGCTCTCGAACGATTGCAGAAAGCTATCTTAACCAGCTTCGAAAACACTTACCCTCACATAACCATTGCGCTTACAGAGCGCCGCTTTCATCCACACATGACCATTGCTTTTCGTGACCTCTCTCCAGAGCAGTACGAACGCGCTATAGATGTGTACCAACATAAAAAGTACAGCGCGGCTTTTAGAGCAGAGTCTTTCTATCTGTTACAAAATGATGGCGAAAAGTGGACTATTATTGCCGAGCATCTCCTGAAATAAATTCAGCTGTCATTTCGAGAAGGAAAGACAAACAATTTATTTAGCAATTACCGCGCTTCGACAAGCTCAGCTTGACTGTAAAATAGCAAGATTAAAACTCACCCATATAACTTTAAACCATTGCGCAAAAAAACCTATTTTTGCAATCACAGAAAAAACAATGGCCAAAAAGAACAACGCTCAATTAACCCTTTTTAATGAGAATGTGTACGAATACCTCGTGCTGCTCTCCCCTGCCGATGCTATAAAAGAAGCCGTAGACGGGCTAAAAGAACAATTGCACTCGCTAATAGGCATTGAAGACTACAACAGGCGTTCTGTGGCTCACATTTCGCTGTTTAAGCAACGTGCCACGACAGACAATCAGGTACTAAAGGTGGTGAAAAAAGTAGCTGCTTCAGTAGCGCCTTTTACAGTTAAACTTGCCGGACACGAAGTATTAAAACACGGAGGTGTTTCACGCACACTCTGCCTGAAGATTGAAGATCCTGCACCCATAAACAACCTTATGGAACTGCTGGATCCAAAACCGATAGCAAAAAGAAGCTATCGCCAAACCAGCATACTCGATAAAACACCACGCGCCAAAAAGGTAATACACCCACACGTTACCATTGCCCGCAATATCGCTGTTGCAGACTTTGACCGCATTGAAGACTTTACCGTGTTTGACTACCACGATGAATGGCTATGCGACAGCATTACCATTTTACGCCGCCTTGAAGGCAGCACCGGAATTTTCAGTCCGGTTAAGGAAGTCAAGCTGGGGAGTTAATTATTCGAAAAGCCTATTTCAAAGCGTTATTAGTATTCCTTTTTATTTCCCAAAATCACTTGGCTTTATATTCTTTCGTTTTTTAAAGTAATTGGAAAGGTGGCTTTCGTCGGTAAAGCCAAACTCATGGGCAATTTGCTTAATGGGCATGTTTCGGCCGGTAATACGCTTTTCAATTAGCTGGGTACGCAGGTTGTTTATATAATCGCGATAGGTCATATCAAAATTACGCTTAAAGTAGGCACTAAAATAACTTGGCGCTATGCTAAAATGAGCCGCAATAACTTTTATCTGTACCATTGTGGGGTCATACACATTCTGGTGTATGTAGGCGATGATCTGTTTGTTGTCAAAATTGCAACCCTGTGGCGGCAGTTCCATACTCTTCATTGCTTCTTTTATCAGTCCGAAAATAGAGAGTATCTGATAAAAAACAATAGGCGATGCTGATACATCTTTCCTGCAATTATAGGCCGTAATGTTAGCCACCGTATTTTTAAGGATCGTACGGCAGGGTTCATCAAGATTCAGTACTGTTTCCTTTAGCAGTCTTTCCCGCATAATATTTTCGGGCGTATTTAGCAGCAAATCATCGGTTGCCAGATTCTTTTTGGAACTAAAATAACTGTCGGTAAACTTTATAAACACAAATCGGGTACTGCTGTGAATATCAAAATAGTGTTCGTCATTGGGCGAAACCGTAAACAGGTCGCCATCCTTATACGGAATAACATTGTGGTTTATATGGTGCATACCCTCCCCTTTTATGATGTATATAAGTTCATAATAAGTATGCCCATGACAGGGCAGGCGAAATTTCTCTTCCTCAAATTCATCGATCACAAGGGTTTCAAACTGGCTGAGCTTTTTCATATCATATAATTACAATCATGTATCATAAATGTACAACTTTTTTCATTACATCGTGTCGTAAATTTGCACCTCCAAATTAATACATCTACATATGAAATTAAGTTTATTACCGCTCGCCCTGGGCGGACTTACCATAGGCATTACAGAGTTTGTAATGATGGGCTTACTCCCAGATATTGCAAACGACCTTAACATCAGCATTCCGCAGGCAGGATACCTAATCTCGGCTTATGCTTTGGGCGTTGTTATTGGCGCACCACTACTGGTTATTGCAGGTAGAAACTTTCCGCCTAAAAAAATGCTGTTGGCTATGGCAATAATGCTTACTATTTTTAATGCACTATCTATTATCGCACCGGGCTTCAACCTGCTTTTTGCTTCCCGTTTCCTTTCAGGACTGCCACATGGGGCTTTCTTTGGTGTAGGCGCTGTTGTTGCCAGCCGTCTAGCCGACAAGGGTAAAGAAGCACGATCCATTGCCGTTATGTTCTCGGGCTTAACGATTGCCAACCTTGCCGGAGTTCCGGTGGGGACATATATTGGTCATCATTTTAGCTGGCGTTATACTTTTGTACTTATAACGGTTATTGGTCTCATTACCATCATATCGTTATTGCTTTGGATGCCCAACCTGCCGGCTAAAAATAACGACAGCATGAAAAGCCAGCTTAAATTCTTTGGCAAAGCCGAAGCCTGGCTTATTATCTTTATTGTAGCTATTGGCACAGGAGGCTTGTTCTGTTGGATTAGTTACATCGCTCCCTTACTTACAGACATCTCAGGCTTTTCAGCCGAAGACGTGCCATATATCCTTATACTTGCCGGACTCGGAATGGTAGTGGGTAATTTTATTGGCGGACGACTCGCCGATCGCTTCTCTCCTGCTTATACAGTATTGGCCCTGCTTATCACAATGGCGATAGACCTATTGGCGGTATATTTTCTTTCAGGGAATCAAACACTATCCTTGTTTTTTGTGTTTTTAACCGGAAGCCTTTCTTTTGCGCTAGTCGCTCCTGTGCAAATGTTAATGATTCAGGCAGCAAAAGGCTCCGAAATGATTGCTTCGGCAGCCATACAGGCCAGCTTTAATGTAGGTAATGCTTTAGGTGCATTCCTAGGCGGACTGCCTTTAATTGCAGGCTATAGCTATGCGTCGCCTAATTTAGTAGGTGTTGCCATGGCACTAACCGGGGCCGCAACAGCATTACTCCTAATTTCAAGATACAAACGACAAGCCGTTTTAAAAGCAGCTTAATACTTTCTCTGATTATACTTTTTATTTTAGACAAATAATCCCGGAAATTACTTCGGGATTATTTTTTGTAGTAAATTTTTATAGTTATTATAAAATTAAGGCATAACTCATATATTTGCTATAAAAAATAATCTTACTGTACTGAAAATGAAAATTAAACAACTTCTTTTATTAGTGTTACTCGCAGGTAATGCGGCAATAGCTCAAAGCATTGCAGTGAACACAAACGATCCAGCAACAGGCACCAGAGTGATAATGACAAAAAATCATAGAGGAAATACGCTTGAAGTAGAGGATACTGTAGCAAAAAGCGGACTGGCTTTCTTCTCTGCAGGATACCAATCAGGGACTGCAAAAGGAAAAAAAGTAGAGACCTACTTTATAGATCTGGATATGTTTCATAACAACAACAAACTGGGATGTATAAATCAATCTGCAAACAATGTAACCATTCTACTAAAAGACGGCAGCAAAATAGAGTGTTTCCAGATATCCGATACCGATTGTAATCCTGAATCTTTTAAAGCAGCTTTTGCGCTTGGCCCAAAAGGAAGCAGCATGGAACAAATGGAAGC
Organism: Flavobacterium cerinum; assembly: GCF_004028155.1. Taxonomy (GTDB): domain Bacteria; phylum Bacteroidota; class Bacteroidia; order Flavobacteriales; family Flavobacteriaceae; genus Flavobacterium; species Flavobacterium cerinum. The sequence continues at coordinate 72,510 of NZ_SBII01000008.1, forward strand.
AAATTTTAAAAAACTGCTAACTACAGAGATATCTAAAATTACAGTAAAAACTACCGAAGGTTCTTTAGAATATAAGATCAAACCAAAATCATCAGAATATATAAAGAGTCATTTTGCACTGGTTGAAAAAACCTTAAGCGGCTCGACTAAATAAAACATATAAAAAAGGCTTTTCGAATTGAAAAGCCTTTTTTATATCGCTACAAGTACATCAATCTCCTGCTTATTACCATTTCAAAGCAAGTCCGAATCCGTTACCGTCAACTTTTGCATAAAATTCATAGTTGGGTTTAAATTTTTCTGTAACAGGAGTTCTATTATAATCTGCTATTGCCTTCCTCACTTTTTCCCTTCCGTTTATCTTTAGCGGTATACTGATCGCCCCTATAATAAGCCCTGCAATTATAGGAGCAGGAGAACCTTTTTTAGTACTATTTTCATCGTTTGCTGTAGTCATATTACTATAACCTCCTCCAACTATAAGTCCTGCTCCAAAACTTATACATAGCGTACCTATGGTATTTAATGTTCTCCCTGAATTATAATTCTTTAAGGCATAAGAATTGGATTTTAAAGCTTCTTTCACCTCTGCTGGCGTCAATTTAACTCCATTAAGTAAAATTTTTGAACAGTTCCTGAATTCCAAATGGTCTTTTTCAATTAGAGCCCCAGAACTTTCTTTTATTAAACTTCGATCGGAAGATTTATTCACGGCCACTCCATCGCTTTTAACGACCTCCTCTTTCTGATAAATTATATTCTTATCCATATCTTCTATTCGTTTAATGGAATTAAGAAAATAAGTAAACTCAGATCTTGTAGTAACATTGGTAAACAGAACCTGATCACCCTGGAATTTTAAATTTATAAATTCCATTTTCTGACCTGTTACAATTGTTACGTATCCTTTTTGAACCGGAAGATGATTTTGCGCAAAAAGCAGGAGCGAATTAAAAACCAAAACCAGAGCATAGATTAACTGCTTTGCCATTTGTTATGTTTTATAAGTTGTGTAATTATGAATATTATATTCTATCTAATATATAAACACTACAACCACAAGCAACTACATCAATTTTTATAAAACCATTAATTCTTAGAATAAAAAAACAAACACAACCAACTATAATACAGAACTTTGAGACTTAAGTACATCTTAAACAGCCAAAATAGTGTTAGCAAATTGTAAATTACATTTCGGCTATTGCCAAAATAACTTACCTCAATACTATTATTACCATATACCTATAAATAACGAAAGGCTTCACATCACTGTGAAACCTTTTGTCATGAACCTTTATAAGCATACCGATTTAAGTCAAATAGAATTGATCCCCTTTAAACTATCGGCATGTACAAAATAGAATTAACCTATAACTCTTACGTTTACCGCAGTTAGGCCTTTTTTTCCATTTTCTACTTCAAACTCAACTTTATCGCCTTCTCTTATTTGGCCAACTAATCCTGATGCGTGAACAAAAATGTCTTTTGTAGTAGCATCATCTATTATAAATCCAAATCCTTTAGCTTCGTTGTAAAATTTAACAGTACCGTTTTCCATGATTATATTGTTTAAAACACAAAAATGAAACAATTAAATTATAAATCACTTTTTTTTATGATTTATTTTTTAAAAATTTTAACATCGGCAAATAAATCCTCTCCAAATTGGCCTCAAACCCTATAATACAGTAAGACTTCAACGCCTGTATTCATTATACAAAAAGCCCTTTTTCCTACACTAAAAGCAAATTATTTTACAATATTCCAAAAACTAATTTCACGTTTGGTTATAAATCCCAACTTCTCATATAGCTTTATTGCTCCTATGTTACTCTTAACAACGTGGAGGTAAGGTATTTTCTTTTGTTTAAAAACAGTATTTACAGCGTGTGCTACGAGTTGTTTTGCATATCCCTTGCCTGTATGATCCGGATGGGTAATTACAGCGCTAATCTCGACAAAAGCATCCATCTGCATGCGTTCTCCTGTAACGGCAATAAGAACTCCTTTTTCAAAAATTCCATAATAGTTTCCCATTAGCGCAGTTTTCATCATAAAATAGCCTGGCTGCACTAAATTAACTAACTGATACAATGCTTCTGTATGTGAAGGCGTAAGTAGTACTATTTCATTCGAAATAGAGGTATCAATTGGCTTGTCTATAACCATTTGAAGACAAATTACTTCATTTTTTATCTGTAGGCCATTTGGTAAATCTGGCTTTTCGCCTACTATAAAGAAGTTATTCGTTAGTTCTGCATATTCATTTATTGCTTCAGCAGTATAATTACCGCCTACTCCTCCAAAAGAACAATACTCCGGATTATAAAATTTTATGCCATTATGGTCGATCACAAATTTATTATGTGTTTCAGACAAAGAATGCCACACAGGGTTATCCAGTTTGTGAGAATCTGTAAAATTCATTATTTTTTAAATGTTGTTTTTAACTCTTTGATGTTTATAAGCACTACAGATAGTATGATTACTCCTATACCCACCCACTGCAGTCCGTTTACACGTTCTCCCAGCAAAATGTAAGCCATAGTTACCGATACCGGTATTTCTATCGAAATAATAATAGATCCAAGTCCGATACCCGTTTTAGGCATACCCAAATTAAAAAGCACGGGAGGAAGTATAGTTCCAAAAAGAGCTAACAACAATCCCCATTTCCAAAACACTGAAATATCATAATCCGCCGGCATATTAAAATACCCTACAATAAATACCGTGATAGTAGCTCCAAGCAGGGACCAGAAACTCTTTCTGTGCGGATGCATATTCAAAGCCAGTCCGTTAGAAATAAGCAGCATTATCGTGTACATTAATGCAGCAGCCAAACCCCACATAAGACCTCTAACATCCAATAGGTGCATGTTCTCTATAGCATCTGTAGCCAGCAATGTACCAAGCAGTACCATCAGCACGGCAACACATTTAAAAATGTCCGGAAACTTTTTCGTTAAAATGGCTTCTGCAACAATACCCATCCATATAGCCTGCATAAGCAGCACAACTGCTACCGAAACAGGAATATAATGAACCGATAAGTAATAGAAAAAACCGGTAAGTCCAAAGGTAGAACCTCCAACGATTAATTTTGGAATCAAATATTTATCATTTACAACCGGAGCCGCGTTTCTTGCTTTACTATTAAACAAAACCAATAGTCCTATTGTTGTAAGCCCTATTAAATATTGCGAGGTCACCACTTCTGTAGTACTAAACCCTTCTTTATACGCCAGTCCAACCAGCGTGGCTAAAACACCATAACTTGCTGCACCTATACTTACAAAGAGAATTCCTTTTATTAATTTACTATCCATATATTTCTTTACTAATCTTATTATTACCAACAGCCTGCTTAATTATAGCATGGCTATTCTAAAAGTACTGCAAATGTATACTGAATAAAAAAACAGCCGTTTGATTTTGGCTGAAATAACAAATTCTTTACTTAAATGGATTAAATGACCAGATAATATTATCAAACCTTTAGCATTGTTGCCAAATCGCCCAACCGTAATTTGAAACCTATAAAATAAAAAAAGCTTCACATTGCTGTGAAGCTTTTAATAAGTATGTTGGAATTCGAACAATGTTATCTATTCTAATATTATCTCCTGTTTTAAAACATTTTTAACCTTTTAAATCCAATTCTAAAAGAACCGGTAAAATTAGTTGACAAAACATTTTTCGCTAAATGCGAAAAGGATTACAATAGAAATAAGAAATTATGCCAGTTTAACATTAACTGCCATTAAACCTTTTTTTCCATTTTCTACATCAAATTCTACTGCGTCATTTTCTTGAACACGGTCAACTAATCCTGATACGTGAACAAAAACTTCATCACCACCATCTTCTTTGATAAATCCAAATCCTTTTGTTTCGTTAAAAAATTTAACAATTCCTGTTTTCATAATGTTTTAATTAAATATGGTGCAAATATGAAATAATAAAATCAAAATCAAATCTTTTTACTGTTTTTATTTTTATTATTTTAACAAAAAACAATAAAAACCTAAAAGAATTATCTTAGCAACTTGGAAATAAACATTAAACAGATGCGTGTAGTTAATGCTTACATCCGTAGAAATTTTCGAATTTTAAATAACTATGATAGAAGAAAAATATTAATACCGATTAATTTCGAAACCTCCATTTTTTCTATATTCAATCTCCTTAGATACTAAAAGATACATTTCTTTTTCGTCTTTAATTATTTTTAAAGTGTCGTTCTGTTTCTGTTTTCTTAAAATAAATGGGACATTAATGGATTCTAATTCTAAATAAGAATCTTTATAATGAAATTTTGAATAACCACTTATTCCGTTAGCATTATATTCTTTCCCATTTAGAAACAAGCCATTACGTTCAAAACTTATGTCTTTTACTTCTATATCTACCCCATTAGCAAAGTCTATTACAGGGGCATTTTTGTGTTTTTTTATCTCTCTAGTTAACATTATATATGCAAAGCAAATTCCTACACAAAATACAATTACGTAAATAATTAAAATAGTTTTATTTTTTTTCATTTTTAATAAAGATTTTCATTTGCCAGGGTGAGAATCAAGTTCGTATTATCTCAAACGAACAAAGCTATAACAAAAAACCCTCCACATTGCTGTGAAGGGTTTTGTAAACCTGTGGTCCCACCTGGGCTCGAACCAGGGACCACCTGATTATGAGTCAGGTGCTCTAACCAGCTGAGCTATAGGACCGGTTTAGAGAGTGCAATATTACTACTATTTTTCAATTCAAACAAATTATTTTAAAGGATAATTAATCCATTCACTTCAAAAAAAATTATAAATACTGATTATTAGGTTTTTGCAAACTAAAAAAATTACAATAAAAACTCTTCTCCACTGAAATTTTGCCATCTTCTACAATTTACAAATCCGCAAGGATTATGAAATGCTGTATGTCACGATATTTTTATCGCCCAAAACAAGCATATCGTCATAAACTCCCTCTGATTCCCTTTTTTATATTTTTTATACATTTACCCCAAGAATAAGAATTAGTATATAATGAGAAAAATAGAACACATTGGCATTGCAGTAAAAGATCTGGAAACATCAAACCTCTTGTTTGAAAAACTGTTTGGAGCACCAGCTTATAAAATGGAAGAAGTAGCCAGCGAAGGCGTTAAAACCTCATTCTTTATGAACGGCCCAAACAAAATAGAGCTTCTTGAGGCTACAACACCAGATAGCCCTATTGCCAAATTTTTAGAGAAAAAAGGAGAAGGTATTCACCACATTGCTTTTGATGTAGAAGATATTATTGCCGAAATAGAGCGCTTAAAAGGAGAAGGCTTCATAGTATTGAATGAAACACCAAAGCGCGGTGCCGACAATAAGCTTGTTGCTTTTTTACATCCAAAAGGCACAAACGGCGTACTGATAGAATTGTGTCAGGAAATCGTTTAAATTTCAAAAAATAGGGTTTCAGGTTTAAATTTACTGCTATCGCCGTTCAATATACAAGGCTTTCTATAACTTTAAACCTGAAACCTGAAACTTGAAACTATAATTTAAGTACTTTTGCATCATGGAAACAAATAGGCAAAAAAAGATAGGCGCATTGCTGCAAAATGACCTTGTAGATATATTACAAGGCGAGATAAGAAAAAACGGAGTAAGCAATCTTATTATCTCGATCTCTAAAGTAAATGTAACAAGTGACCTTTCTATAGCTAAAGTATATTTAAGTGTATTCCCATCTGAAAGAGGTGGCGAAATACTTGCAGCAGTGCGTTCTAATGCACCGCTTATTAAGCACGACCTTTCGCAGCGTGTTAAATTACAGCTTCGTAAAGTACCAAACCTTGTATTTTACATTGACGACACTTTAGACCAGATCGAAAAAATTGACAACGAATTAAAAGGCGAAAACAATCCTATTACAAATCCTGAATTACTGGATAAACGTAAGAAATCTTAAATTTGAGCTTCCCGTTTTACATAGCCCGGCGGTATACTATTAGCCGCAGTAAAAGCAATGCTGTAAACATAATTACACGCATAGCAACACTGGGCATTGTAGTGAGTACAGCAGCGCTTTTTATAATTCTCTCTGTATTTAGCGGGCTCAAAGATTTTAGTCTTGGTTTTACAAACGCTATAGACCCTGATCTTAAACTACTCCCTGCCTCGGGGAAATCATTCCTGATAACTCCTGAGCAGGAAAAAGAGCTAAAAACCGTAAAAGGTGTTACAGCTTATTCTAAAGTTACCGAAGAGCGCGTACTTTTTTACTTTGACCAAAAAGAACATGTAGCCTACCTTAAAGGGGTTGACAGTCTTTTCACCAAAGTAAACCCAATGGAAAAAGCATTGCTTGGCGGAAGCTGGATCGAACCCAATACCCCACAGGCAGTTGTAGGAAGTAATATCCTGAGCAAATTATCCATGGGGCTTAACGAGTTTAACCGTGCTTTTGAGGTCTATGTACCCAAACCCGGAAAAGGAACGATAGACACCCCCGAAGATGCCTTTAACAAATCGGGGCTTTTACCTATAGGCGTATACTCTATTAATGATGATGTAGACGGCAAATATGTATTTGTAGATTTAGGCCTTGCACAGGAAATGCTTCAGTTCAAGACCAATCAGCTTACTTCAATAGAGTTTAAACTTACTGCTCCCACGGATGAACCTGCCGTGAGAGAAAAGCTCGAAAATATCTTTAAAAGCAAGGTAATCATCAAAAACAGGGCACAGCTTAATGATTCGCTGTACAAAATGCTGAATGCAGAGAATTTAGTAACCTACCTGTTTTGTTCGCTTGTAGTAGTGCTTACCCTTTTCTGTCTTGCCGGTGCATTGATCATGCTTATCCTGGATAAAAAAGAAAATATAAAAACCTTATACAGTCTGGGTGCCGAAGTGAAAAACCTGCGTAACATCTTTTTCTACCAGGGTATTTTTATAACCACACTGGGAGCTATTTTTGGATTATTATTAGGTATCACTATCATAGTAATACAGCAGGAATTCTCAGTATTCATGGTAACTGCTTCTATGGCATACCCCGTAGGTTTTGGTTTTATGAACATCATAATTGTATTGCTTACCATCTTTACGCTGGGCATCATCGCTTCCAGAATAGCAGCAGCAAGGGTTAGCAAAAAACTACTTGAAAACTCATAACCATCGGTCTTAAAACTTCATTTCTTTTTGTTCACAGCACATACTGCTGTTGAAAAAAATATTTGAATTTTTGAGAAATTCGCATCAGCTATTTCCAAATTATTTCTTTTATTTGCGCTTTACAATTAAGAACTATGAAGTTATTTGCTGTCCTAATCCACTAAGGACTACCACTCCCGCAAATTTTTAAAGGCATTTATACAATGCCCGGTTCATCTATTTTCATCAATCTTATCAAATCAAACCATGACACAGGAAATCAAATCCGATAGTGCATTAACCCGTTTTTTTGCACTACTAAAACAATCTCTCAAAGGAGAAAATATAGACTTTACTCAAGGCAGCATTCGGCGTGCAGTAGTGCTTTTAGCCATACCGATGATGCTCGAAATGATGATGGAGTCGGTCTTTGCATTGGTAGATCTTTACTTCGTCGGCCATCTTGAAAACAGCAGTTTTGCAGTGCAGTCCGTAGGATTGACAGAATCTGTACTTTCTATTATTTATTCTATCGCCATAGGTATGAGTATGGCTGCTACAGCTGTGGTAGCACGCCGTGTAGGCGAAAAAGATCCGGTTTCGGCATCTAAGGCAGGTATGCAGGCCATAGTAGTAGCTATAAGTATAAATGTGCCAATAGCAATACTTGGATATTTTTATGCTACCGACATCCTTATGCTTATGGGATCATCCAGGGCAGCAGCCGAATTTGGAACACCCTTTATGCAGATCATGATGGGTGGCAGCTTTGTAATTATGCTGTTATTCCTATTTAACGGAATCTTCCGTGGGGCAGGTAATGCTGCAATAGCCATGAGAAGCCTTTGGATAGCCAACATCTTTAATATTGCTCTATGCCCTGTTTTTATTAATGGTTTTGGGCCAATCCCGGCTTTCGGCCTTACAGGAGCAGCTATCGCAACAACCATAGGGCGAAGCATTGGTGTACTGTACCAACTTTATAATTTATTCAATGGTAAAGGGATGCTAAAAGTAGTTGCCTCTTATTTTATTCCGGATATGGAACAGATAAAAGCTTTGGTTAAAATCGCAGCTCCGGGTGTATTGCAATTTGTTATTGCATCATGCAGCTGGATATTTCTTGCCGAAGTAGTAGCAACAACCGGTGGCGATGAAGGGTCTGCCGGATACCAGAGTGCACTGCGAATAATGATGTTCTTTATGTTACCTGCATGGGGTCTTAGTGGCGCAGCAGCAACACTGGTAGGACAAAACCTGGGAGCAAAAATGGTAGACAGGGCAGAACGCTCTGTGATTGTCACCGCAAAATTCAGCGTTGCTTATATGGCTGTAATTATGATCATTTGCCTTTTAGCAGCCGATCCTTTAATGTGGTTCTTTACCAATAATGCAAAGGTGCACGATATTGCAGTAGAGGCGATAAGAATACTAAGTGTAGGTTATATATTTTATGGTATTGGCATGGTGCTGCTTAATGCATTTAACGGTGCAGGAGATACTAAAACACCTACATGGGTTAACTTCTTTGGGTTTTGGCTGTTCCAAATACCTATTGCCTTTTTCATGGCAAAACATCTTGGCTGGGGACCTACCGGAGTATTCATTGCAATACCTGCAGCAGAGATAACCATGACTATAGCAAGTATAATTTTATTTAGAAAAGGACGCTGGAAACGCGTCGAAGTATAAAAAATATTTTTTTCTGAAAGAGCCTGTATTTACAGGCTCTTTCGTTATATGATGATTTTCTTTTGAAACTTTTTTTATTTTTTTTGTAACGAATCAACATGTTGTTTACATACTGCATATAATCATTAATCAAAAAACAACAGTTAATAATCAATCATCAAAAACAATCAATCATGAAAAAAGTAACCTTTCTAATCGCAGCATTATCATTTACATTATTTAGCAACGCTCAACAAGCTAAAACCGTAAAACAGCCTAAACAGGAAAAAAACGAGAATTCACTTCTTTGGAAAATTGAAGGTAACGGATTAACACAACCTTCTTATGTATATGGAACCATTCATATGCTTTGCGCTCCGGATTTTGAGATCAAAGAAAAAGTAAATACCGCTTTTAACAATAGTCCTAACCTGGTAATGGAAGTGGACATGGACGACCCAAAAGAACTACAGGAAATGCAGAACATAATGAAATCTGAAACTACACTATCCAGCTTACTAACAGATGAAGAAGAAAAAAAGGCCGATGTAATATTAAAATCGGCTGTAGGAATGAGCCTTAAACAAGCAGATAACATGTCACCATTGGGTTTAATGTCACTCTCGATCATGAGTTCTTATGCATGCCCTCCTACTGATATAAAAATGTATGAAGTAGAGTTTTTAACAAAAGCTATGGCACAAAATAAAAAGATAGGCGGACTGGAAACTATTGCCGACCAGATGGCTGCAGTAGGCAACTCCTATACTATACAGGAGATTTTAAAACAAATGGAACTAAAAGGAGAATACAGCAATCTGCTAGCCGAAATGACAAAGGCCTATAAAGAACAGAACCTTGCAAAACTGTATGAAATAGTAACCGACAAACGTTTTATGGACGAAAATGCAAAAAAAGCAATGCTTACCGTAAGAAATGAAAAATGGATTGCTAAAATGCCGGCGATCATGAAGCAGGAAAGTACTTTCTTTGCAGTAGGCGCAGGTCACCTATATGGAAACGATGGTGTTATTGCACTATTAAAAAACAAAGGATTTAAAGTTACACCTGTACAATAATATAACCGGAACCTAAACAAACACCAACCTAAACAGTAAGAGATTTGAAAACCACCGAACAGGAATTTTTATCACTTATAGAAGATCATAAAGGACTAATCCATAAGGTATCCAGAATGTACATGGATGAACCCGAAGACCGTGAAGACCTTTTTCAGGAAATAATTCTTCAGCTCTGGAAATCTTATGGCTCTTTTAAAGGCGAAAGTAAAGTATCTACCTGGATGTACCGTGTAGCTCTTAACACCTCCCTTACCTTCTTTAAAAAGGATAAAAGGAAACCAGATAATATACGGATGCATCACAAGATGGATGTAAAAGATGACAATGAGGCATCGCACAAGGAAACGCAGCTGGACTATTTTTACAAAGCTGTACATACTTTAAACCCTGTAGAAAAAGCACTTATCTTTCTTTTCCTGGAAGGGCAGTCTCATAAAGAAATTGGCAGCAATCTTGGTATAACCGAAGTGAATGCCCGGGTTAAACTAAACCGAACAAAAGACAAATTACAAGAAATAATAAAAAAACAGGGTTATGAATTTTAACGAATTGCAAAAGCAATGGAACGATGAACCTACAGACAAGATACATGTTCCTAACACTATAGATACTCTAAGAGAAGCACAAACGCCAATTGACAAGGTGAGAAAGAAAATGAAAATGGACTTCTTTTCCCAAATAATACTATTAATCCTTACAGGGACTGCTCCATTGATTTTTAATTTCTCCAAAGAAGCAACAACTCTTTTCATTCCTTTTTATGGCATGATGACTGGCTTTATGTGCTACTACTATTATAAGTTTTTTGTATTCTACAAAAAATCGTATGATATGTCTTTTGACAGCCGAAAAAATCTTTTGTGGTTTTACTACGAACTAAAGCTTAACATCGAACTTTATAAAGCACTAACGTATATCATGTTCTTTATTGGGTTTTCGTTTGGAGTACTATTCGGTATCGTCACAAAAGACCATAGCAAGATTGACAACCTTTTATCTGGATTTGAAAACAAAATCCAGGTACTGATCATCTTTATCGTAGTAATGGTAGTTTTCTCCTTCTTTATGGCAGAGTTTATACCAAGATGGTACTATGGCAAACATCTTAAACAGGTTAAATCCGTATTAGATCAGCTTGATGAAGAATAAGCTACAATATTATATACAATCATAACGCTTCGATAAGCTCAGCGTGACAACTCATCTTTCGAGTAAAAAAGAATATAAAATAAAAAGGCTGTCTAAATTTAGACAGCCTTTTTTATATCATTTATGCCGGTTTATAGTCGGCGAACTTATCCAGAACATCATCGAGGACTGCGTATACATCTATGGCATCATCATGGGTAACCATTTTTTGCCTGTATTCTTTAAAATTAGGAATACCTTTAAAGTAGTTGGTATAATGCCTGCGGGTTTCGAATACGCCTACGCGCTCCCCTTTCCACTCTATTGCCCATTTAAGGTGGTTTCGTGCCGCTTCTACACGATCTTCCAGTGTTGGTGCCGCAAGATGCTCGCCTGTTTCAAAAAAGTGTTTTATCTCGTTGAATATCCAAGGGTAACCGATAGCTGCACGGCCAATCATGATACCATCTATACCATATTCATTTTTATATTTCAATGCTTTTTCAGGACTGTCAATATCACCATTACCAAAAATAGGAATCTGGATCCTTGGGTTGTTTTTCACTCGTGCAATATGGCTCCAGTCGGCTTCGCCTTTGTACATCTGGGCACGTGTACGCCCATGAATGGTAAGTGCTTTTATACCTACATCCTGCAGTCTTTCGGCGACCTCATCGATATTAATAGAATCTTCATCCCATCCTAAACGGGTTTTTACCGTTACCGGCAGATGTGTACTGTTTACCACAGCCTTTGTAAGACGTACCATAAGATCGATATCTTTAAGTACTCCGGCTCCGGCACCTTTACAAACTACCTTTTTTACCGGGCAGCCAAAATTAATATCTACGATATCTGGGTTTACTGCCTCAACAATTTTTGCAGAAAGCGCCATAGCCTCTTCATCGCCTCCAAATATCTGAATCCCAACAGGGCGTTCGTAATCAAATATATCCAGCTTCATACGGCTTTTCATCGCATCGCGAATTAAACCTTCTGAGGATATGAACTCACTGTACATAAGATCGGCACCATGGGTTTTGCACAACCTGCGAAACGGCGGGTCACTTACATCTTCCATAGGTGCTAACAGTAAAGGAAATTCGGGCAGTTCTATATTGCCAATCTTGACCATCTTCTTCATTTTATGCAAAATTACAATTTTTAAATGATACTTGGTAAATCCTAAACTATGTACGAATCGTAACTGGAGATGTGAAGCCATAAGAAAACTAAATGATGGTATAGAGAAGAAGAATTGACTTACCGCTTTTACCCTAAAATACACGTCTATATTTGCATCAACAATAAAGACACATACTATTACTAAACCGGCTGTCCCCAACGGTAAAGTTTATAAATAGTACATCATTTACTACTGCTGGTATAACAGCGTATAGTTCCCCCAAACTATACGCTGTTTCTTTTTTTATATACCCGATGTGAACCCATAGAAAATACAAATGACAGTATAGAAAACAAGAATTGACTTACTGCTTTTACCCTAAAATACACGCCTATATTTGCATCAACAATAAAGACACATACTATTACTAAACCGGCTGTCCCCAACGGTAAAGTTTATAAATAGTACATCATTTACTACTGCTGGTATAACAGCGTATAGTTCCCCCAAACTATACGCTGTTTCTTTTTTATAGACCCAATAGAAGTCCATAGAAAATACAAATGACAGTATAGAAAACAAGAATGATAAACCACTGATAGCCATAACAAACCGACATATCTTTGTACTGGTTGAAAAGTTAATACATATTACAACTGGACATATACAGTTTCTAATTTGTATTAGCTTTAATAAAATAGGTTGGTTTATGTTAACAGTGCACGTCCCTAATAAGGCGTGCACTGTTTTTTTGTGTATCTATCCACAAAACAGCAAAGACAAATATTTGTTAAGAAAATCTTAATGAAACAATAGAATGGGTAAATGAGGATGTGGCAATTTCAAAACAAATAATCGAGCAAAAAACATAACATTTTACTTCTAAATTCATTTTTGTAGAAAAATTATTACACGTGTAAATAACACAAAAACAAATGATTAGCCTTATACAAAACAACTACAACGTTGTAGTGTTAAATTTTATAACCGCATTTGAAATTTAACAACAAAAGCCGATTTTCTTTCAAATATTATTTGTTGATTTGTAGAGTAATTTAAGAAACATTTAACATTTAGTTATTTTGAGTTAAAATATAATACTAGGTTAAAACGAAGAGTTACATTGAAAAAACATTGCTATTTATTACCTGCAACAGCGCTCGAAGCCCCCAAACGAGCGCTGTTTTTTTATTTGACACCTCCCCGTTTGCAACTCGCTAAGTTTAACTATATTTGCCGATTAAATTTGCTACCTTTACAAGTAGCGCCCGCGTGAAGGATAGAAGCGGCATTCCCGTAGTCGTGCTGTCGAAGCACAAAGACGAAGGGATAGAGCGGATAGCCTGACCCGCAGCATCGTGAAGGGTCACGCCCCATAAAAAAAGAGACAACAGACGAAGATGAAGCATATTAGGAATTTTTGCATTATTGCACACATTGACCACGGAAAAAGCACCCTGGCCGACCGCCTGCTAGATGCCACTCAAACAGTAACAAAACGTGAATCTCAGGCACAGCTGCTTGACAACATGGATTTGGAACGTGAGAGAGGTATCACGATCAAGAGCCACGCGATACAAATGGAATACACCTATAAGGGGCAGGAATACATCCTGAATCTTATTGATACTCCGGGACACGTAGACTTCTCGTATGAGGTTTCGCGCTCTATTGCAGCCTGCGAAGGTGCGCTGCTTATTGTAGACGCTGCCCAGAGTATACAGGCACAAACCATAAGTAACCTGTACCTTGCCTTAGAAAATGACCTGGAAATTATTCCGGTACTAAATAAAATTGACCTTCCAAGCGCAAACCCAGAAGAGGTAAGCGATGATATTGTAGACCTTTTAGGATGCAAACTGGAAGACATTATACCTGCCAGTGGTAAAACAGGGCTTGGTGTAGAAGAAATTCTTGCAGCTATTATTGAGCGCATACCGCCACCTAAAGGTAACCCGGACGAGCCGTTACAGGCGTTAATATTTGACTCTGTATACAACCCGTTTCGTGGTATCGAAGTAATATTCAGGGTTATAAATGGATCGATCTCTAAAGGACAAAAAATAAAATTCATGGCTACCGGCAATGAATATTATGCCGATGAGATTGGTACGCTAAAACTAAACCAGGTTCCGAAGCAAATTGTTAGCGCAGGAGATGTTGGTTACCTGATATCGGGTATTAAAGAGGCTAAAGAGGTAAAAGTAGGTGACACACTTACGGATGCTAAAACGCCTACCCAAAATATGGTTAGTGGTTTCGAAGACGTAAAACCAATGGTATTTGCAGGAATCTATCCTGTAGACACCGAGGATTATGAAGAGCTTCGTAACTCTATGGAAAAACTGCAGCTTAATGATGCTTCGCTTGTATTTACAGCCGAAAGTTCTGCTGCACTTGGTTTTGGTTTCCGATGCGGATTCTTAGGGATGCTGCACATGGAAATTATCCAGGAGCGTTTAGAGCGTGAATTTGATATGACGGTAATCACAACGGTTCCCAACGTATCGTACCATGCCTACACTAAAAAAGAACCGGAAAAAGCACTTATCGTAAATAACCCAAGTGACTTACCGGAACCTTCTAAACTGAGTCATGTAGAGGAACCATACATTAAAGCAACCATCATTACAAAAAGTGATTTCGTAGGTAACGTAATGGGGCTTTGTATTGAGAAACGCGGATTGATAACAAACCAGACCTACCTTACTACAGAGCGTGTTGAATTAAACTTTGACATGCCGCTTGCTGAGATCGTATTCGATTTCTACGACAGGCTTAAAACGGTATCTAAAGGTTATGCTTCGTTTGACTACTCTCCTATCGGGATGCGTACATCTAAACTTGTCCGCCTAGATGTATTACTTAACGCACAACCTGTAGATGCACTTTCGGCACTTATACACGAGGATAACGCTTACAACATTGGTAAAAAAATGTGTGAGAAGCTAAAAGAACTTATACCACGCCAGCAGTTTGATATTCCTATCCAGGCAGCAATTGGGGTAAAAGTAATTTCGCGTGAAACGGTTAAGGCACTACGTAAAGACGTTACCGCAAAATGTTATGGTGGAGATATCTCCCGTAAACGTAAGCTTCTTGAAAAACAGAAGAAAGGTAAAAAACGTATGCGCCAGGTAGGTAACGTGGAAATTCCACAGGAAGCTTTCATGGCTGTATTAAAACTAAACGATTAATCTCTTCTTAGTATTAAGAATTGAGATTTTAGAATAAATAAACCCGGTGCTCATGTGCCGGGTTTTTTGTTAGGAAAATTGGATGTTTTTGTTAACAATTGCTCCGCAAATGTATTCAGATCAAAATCATATTACATAAAATTATAAACTAACTTTAATTCAGAATGGCATATTCAGAAATTGAACAATCAACTTTAGACTTAGATATTTTCTTCACAGATAATAAAAAATTAATTCATTTAGCATCAGGCGGTGGAATTTTACCAGATAACCTAATTGAAACAGATGCATATAATGATGATATCTTAAAGTTAATACCGTCCTTGAATACTGAATTTGAAATTGAGATAAATCCTAATTTATCAGAAATACTAAATTTGATCGAAAATGGTCTGGAAAACTATTTAGCGGGTTTTATAGAAATAGCAAAGAAAGGTTTTTATACTTATGACAGATCCAATATTGGACAATTTAATGACACAACTTTCCATTTAGTAGCTAAACCAAAAACTGACTTAAATCTAAATGAATTTATAGAGGAAAATGAAATATTTAAAACCCTTAAGGTCGCACGTAAACATATCCCCCAAACATTTGACAAATTCGATTTAAATTTATTTATCTAACAATATTATTCTCGCAACGACAACAGCATTATTTAAAAGGAAGGCGGATAACACAGATCGAGTTGATTTATGCAGATTTTTCACATCCTCAAAGTCATGCCGAGCTTGTCGAAGCTTCACAAGAGTGAAACTCCTGCAGTAAACGCTGTGACGTAAAGAAAATTATAAGTGAGGCGTGAAAGCATTCGGTGTTTGAGCAGTAGCGAGTTCAAATGGTTTAGACTAAGGAGTTTCGGCCGTGCCCTTTTGGTTCTTTTATAGCAAAACAAAAGAACAATTTAAAACGCAAAGTTGTTGCGCTTCGACAAGCTCAGCGTGACAACGGTTCATTAAAATAAGGTATTTCTACTTACATCATTTGACCTTATTACTTTATAACTTCTAAGTTGTACCTTTGCAAACTCAGAGACTCAGTTACTAAGAACCTCAGCATCTAAAAAGAAAATGATAGAAGATAAAAACCCGCAGCGCACTACTCTTGGTGCTTTAGGCGAATTCGGACTTATAGAACACCTTACTAAAGACGTAGAGATCAATCAGCCAACTACCATTAAAGGTATTGGCGATGATGCTGCTGTACTTGATTTTAAAGATAAAAAAATAGTAGTCAGCACCGATCTGCTTATCGAAGGTGTGCATTTCGACCTGGCTTATATGCCTCTAAAGCATTTAGGATATAAAGCGGTTGTAGTAAACGTATCGGACATATGCGCGATGAATGCTACTGCTACTCAAATTACGGTATCTATTGCTGTTTCTAACCGATTCCCGGTTGAAGCACTGGAAGAACTGTATGACGGCATCCGTACTGCTGCAAAAGTATACAATGTAGACATTGTGGGCGGAGACACTACCTCATCACAAAAAGGAATGATCATTAGCATTACCGCTATTGGTGAAGCAGACGAAGAAGATATTACTTACCGCGTAGGCGCTGGCAGTACCGACCTTCTTGTTGTTACCGGAGATATCGGGGCGGCATATATGGGCTTACAGGTATTGGAGCGTGAAAAGCAGGTTTTCCAGGTGAACCCAGACAATCAGCCTGACCTTGATGCCTATACTTACCTTATTGAGCGCCAGCTTAAGCCGGAAGCACGTAAAGACATTAAGCTTTTATTGAAAGCATTGGAAATTAAACCAACATCGATGATCGATATTTCTGACGGCCTTTCGTCAGAGATCATGCACCTGTGCAAGCAGTCGAATGTAGGCTGTAACCTGTATGAAGATAAACTGCCGCTGGATCCGCAATTTATGAACGTATGTGAAGAGTTCAACATCGACAGTACTACGGTAGCTATTAATGGTGGCGAAGATTATGAATTACTATTCACAGTTCGTATGGAAGACTTCGACAAGATAAAAGGCAACCCTAATTTCTCTGTTATCGGCCATATGACGCAGGAAAGCGAAGGTATCCATCTTGTTACCCGTGCAAACACTAAAATTCCTTTAAAAGCCAGAGGATGGAATGCATTATCTACTGATGAAGACCAGGAATAATTTTGAATCTTAAGATTGCCATTTCGACGACAGGAGAAATCTCTTTACAGATTAAAAATAATAATTTTTCAATATAAAAAAAGGATGCTTTACAGCATCCTTTTTTGTTTGTAACCTTTGATTTATTTATAGCTGTATACCACAGTAAAAATATCACTACCGCTCTCGTTCTCATTTACCTCTGTAAACGTAGCCGATGTTGGGTATTTATCGTCACCATATACATAGCTTGTTGTTACCTTACTTTTTACAGTACCATCAAGATGCATTACAACAACTTTTTGAGGATTGTTTAAAGGAAGCAGCAACTTAGCCTTAACCAGTTGTTCTGCCTGTGGCGTCATGCTAAAGTTAAGATTCACATTATCTAATACTTTTATAATTCCGGCTGCTTCAAGCGTATAGAAAAAAGGGTTGGGTTTATCATCATAAGTAATCTCAACGATATACTCTTCCGAAATACTTCCGTCATAATATCTGTCAAAAGCTCTTAGCTTAACAGGATTGCCTTTAGCGTCATAAACAAGTACTTCCCCCACTTCATAAGCTTTATGGTGCGGCTGCGTTAACTCTGTCATGGCCACTACATCATTAGAATCGGATATCTTTTGCAAATCGGAACCTGAATAGGTAAAAAGGCTGGTTTCGGTACCGTTTGATGCTTTGATAACTTTACCGCCTGCATCATATGTAACGGTATAATTTTTAGAGTTCTCGGGGCTTGAAAGATCACTGTAATTAAGATTGGTAATGTACTTTTTAGCAACATCGCCATTAGCGTTCTCAAACTCATCCGAGGAATCATCACTGCAGCTTGCAAAGGCCAGTAAGGAAAAAACGCAAAGAGCAGTTAAGAATTTGTTTTTCATAACAATAGGATTAGGTTATAGTTTGGTGAGCGCAAATGTATAATTAAATTCGTACAGTTAATACTCTTACATTATATTTCAATATTAAATTTTAGTTGTAATATTAGAGCCATTTAACAATGGTTTAAAACATAAAAACAAGGAGCGAAACACCATTAAAACTATGAACATGCAAATGATCATCGAAAAAAAGCCATATGGAACTACTACCATATTAACCTTGCCAAATGCAAGTATTACTTTACCGATAAGGAACGCTTACAGGAAAAGGCCGATATAAATATAGTAAACAAGAAAAGAGATATTTTAGCGAAGCTGGACTTTAAGTAGGCTGCTTTGCTATAAAACCAAACACGGATAAATCTAAGACAAAACTTTTTGCCAGTATTTTATTGCTTTATTACTTTCATAATGAAATAAAAAATAATAAATTAACAAACCCATCACCATAAAGAATATTGGCAAAAACCAAGGAACAGGAGGCTCTATTTTTAAAACTTTAGTATACAGAATAACGCTAATAATTAAAAAAAATGGTATACTAATACAACGAAAAATCAAAGATGTTTTTGAATCACTAATAGTAAACTCAATGATTGAACCTCCGCTTACAGTTTCAAAAACACTTCCACTAATCTCTATAGGATAAATTGCTGTCCTTCCCATTTTAACAACATCAGCGATTTTAATATTGAATTTACCTTCCAGCGAAATGCGGCCTTCAAACTTCAACTTCGAACTGTCTTTATGAAAAGGCTCAATATGTTGATTAAAAACAGTAATTGTTTCTTCCTTACTTTTATTATTTTCTATTGTAACCGTTTTACTAAATAACTTTTTCATCATTAAACTTATAAAAAAAGCTGCCCGAAAGCAGCTTTAATTCTTTATTACATTTTCATAAGCCAGTTTCTTATAGAAACCTCCTCATTTATAATTCCTCTCAGGTCTGAAATTTTAACCCTGTCCTGTGCCATGGTATCGCGATGGCGAATGGTCACAGTCTGGTCTTCCAGTGTTTGGTGGTCAACCGTAATACAGAACGGAGTACCAAGGGCGTCCTGTCTTCTGTAACGTCTTCCTACGGCATCTTTCTCGTCATACGCCACATTGAAATCCCATTTAAGGTCTTCAATTATTGCGCGCGCTACGTCCGGAAGCCCGTCTTTCTTAACCAATGGCAATACAGCAGCCTTTGTAGGCGCCAGTACCGATGGTAACTTAAGAACTGTACGTACAGATCCATCCTCAAGTGTTTCCTCTTTTAAAGAGTTAGAGAAAACGGCTAGGAACATCCTGTCCAGTCCTACCGATGTTTCTACAACATACGGTGTATAATTCCTGTTTTCTTCGGTATCAAAATACTGCAGTTTTTTACCTGAATGCTGTTCGTGTGCTTTAAGGTCGAAATCCGTTCTTGAGTGAATACCTTCCAGCTCTTTAAAGCCAAACGGAAAGTTAAACTCAATATCGGAAGCGGCATTAGCATAATGCGCTAATTTTTCATGATCATGGAAACGGTAGTTTTCCCTGCCAAGACCTAACGACAGGTGCCATTTTAATCTTGTTTCTTTCCAATACTCATAGTATTGCATCTCTTCGCCCGGGCGAACAAAGAATTGCATTTCCATTTGTTCGAACTCACGCATACGGAAAATGAACTGACGGGCAACGATTTCGTTACGGAATGCTTTACCCGTTTGGGCAATACCAAACGGTATTTTCATCCTTCCGGTTTTTTGTACGTTAAGGAAGTTTACAAAGATACCTTGTGCCGTTTCCGGACGAAGGTACAGGTCCATTGCTGTAGCAGCTTCTGCACCCAGTTTAGTTCCAAACATAAGATTGAACTGACGCACATCTGTCCAGTTTTTAGAACCGGTTTCAGGATCGGCAATTTCAAGCTCTTCAATAAGTGCTTTTACGTCGGCAAGGTTTTCTGTTTCCAGCGAACGTGCCATACGCTCCAATATTTCTTTCTTTTTAGCAAGGTACTCTACCACGCGGGTATTGGTTGTAATGAATTCCTGTTCGTTGAACGCTTCTCCAAAACGGGTTCTTGCTTTCTCTATTTCTTTTTGGGCTTTCTGGTTTATCTTTTCGGCATAATCCTCGATAAGCACGTCTGCCCTATATCTCTTTTTAGAATCCTTGTTGTCAATTAACGGGTCGTTAAATGCGTCTACGTGACCTGATGCTTTCCATGTTGTAGGGTGCATAAAAATTGCAGAATCAATACCTACAATGTTTTCATGCATCTGCACCATCGATTTCCACCAATATTCCCTGATGTTCTTTTTTAACTCGGCACCGTTTTGAGCATAATCATAAACAGCACTTAATCCATCGTATATTTCGCTTGACGGAAAAATAAATCCGTATTCCTTTGCGTGCGAAACTACATTCTTAAATAAATCTTCTTGTTTTGCCATGCTGCAAAAATATAAAAAGCGATTGTAATTTATACAATGCATTTAGAAAATCAGCATTAAATAAAATAGCCCGAAATGAACATCCATAAGCACTCTGTAATAATTCTTTAAGACAACGGAATTAAATTCCGGACTAACAGTAAAAACTTACGTTTTTTTTTATCTTTAACTTTTAAAACATACGCCCCAATGTTTAAAGCTCTATTAAATATCCTATTCCCAAAAGCCTGTTCCGGCTGCTCCCGAGTGCTCCTGGAGAGTGAAGACCTAGTTTGCACACATTGCAGGCACGATATGCCTTTTACCCAGCATTATCTAGACACACAAAATGAAACCTATAAAAAATTTTATGGCAGGCTGCCTGTTGAGCATGCATCATCAGTAGTGTATTTTCACAAGAAAGGAATTGTTCAGGAGCTTATCCACAACTTAAAATACAAGGGTAAAAAAGAAATAGGGGCACTTATTGGCAAATGGTATGTTCAGGATATTAAAGATATTGAAGTGCTGCAATCTGTAACCGAAGTTGTACCCGTGCCTCTCCACAAAAAAAAGCTGCGCCAGAGGGGTTACAATCAGGTAGCAGGATTTGGCAAAGCGCTAGCCGATGGCCTGGGTGCTAAATACAATGACGATCTGTTGCTTCGCACCACCTATAACAAAACACAAACCAAAAAAAACATTACTGCAAGAGCAGAAATAATAAGTAACTCTTTTGATATTACACCTACCGATGCCGACAAAAACAAACACTTTCTCCTTGTAGACGATGTTATAACCACCGGTGCTACACTGGAAGCCTGCGGACGCGCACTACTTAAAATTCCAGGAGCGAGGGTTAGTATTGTTACCATTGCGTATGCACACACCTAGAAGCCATTTATTTTATGATAAAACATTTTAATTACACTAAATATAATCGTTATTTTGTGCAGTCAAAGAATACAATATGCTGAAAAATAGAATTCTCCTGTATATAATTTTCACTGCACTCTTATTTACATCCTGTGCTAAGAGGGGCAGTATTACCGGTGGCGCAAAAGATACACTCGCGCCTTACATTATAAACAGTTTGCCTAAAAACATGAGTACTCAGTTTAAAGGCAAGGAGATACGCATTGATTTTAATGAATACATTAAAATTAAAGACGTTAATAAACAGCTTATTATTTCGCCGCCCATGCAAACGGCACCCGTTATTGTACCTACGGGCAGTGCGAGCAAATTTATTACCATAAAAATAAAAGATACCCTTAAAGATAATACCACTTACAGTTTTAACTTTGGACAGAGTATTACCGACAATAATGAGGGCAACCCTTACTCCCAATTTAAATTTGTTTTTTCTACCGGCGATTATATCGATTCCCTCAGCCTTGGTGGAAAAATAAAAGATGCTTACTCCAGAAAGACCGACAACTTTGTAACCGTAATGCTGTATGAGGCAAATGAAACCTTTAACGATTCTACCGTTTACAATGAACGCCCGCGTTATATTACCAATACACTCGACAGTACCACACTTTACACTCTGGAAAATTTAAAGCAGGGTAAGTACCATCTTATTGCACTTAAAGATGTTAACAACAACTACAAGTACGACCCTAAAAGCGATAAAATTGCATTTTTAAACCAAACGATCACAGTTCCTACTGATACTGTTTATCAGCTATCTATGTTTAAAGAAAAGAGGAAGTTTAAAGCATTGAGACCTGTTCAGGCGTCATCTAACAGATTGTATGCCGGTTATGAAGGCGATTATAAGGATGCAAAAATAGAAGTTAAAAATGGCACTGGCACAGATGTTATTCGTTCGCTCGCTACCAAGGTAAAAGATAAAGATTCACTACAGGTATGGCTGCCAAGAAAACTGAGTGCCGACTCGCTAAAAGTAGTTATCAGTCATAAGGACTCCATTAAGAATTTTACAGTTAAGTTTAAAGAGATGAAAGCAGCCGACTCACTCTCTGTAGAAGCAGTGCAAAAAGGCGGACTGCATTTTAGGGAGAAATTCACGCTGCGTTCTACTACCCCAATTACATTTATAGACAGTACCAGAATAAGCCTTTTTGATAAAGATTCACTGGCTGTAAAATACAAGCTGAACTATAAAGAAATGGAACAGGAACTCGAATTTGACTTCGAGAAAAAGGAAGACCAAAAATATACTTTTACCCTAATGCCCGGTGCCTTAAAAGACTTTTACGAAAAGGAGAATGACACTCTCAGCTATAAACTCGCTACGCGTAATTACACTGATTATGGCAACATATTCCTGACCCTTAAGAACGCAGACCGTTTTCCATTAATACTCGAGCTTTTAAATGATAAGGAAGATGTTCTGGCAACTTATTATTCTGAAGGCGAAACTAAAATAAACTTCGAGACCGTACTGCCCGATAAATATGTACTGCGTATTATTTATGACGATAATAAAAACCGTAAATGGGATAGTGGTAACTATATAGAAAAACTACAACCCGAAGAGGTTATTTATTTCCCTAAACTTCTTGACGTAAGAGCCAACTGGGATGTAGAGGAAGTCTTTAACCTAAAACCGTAAAGTGATCCCTGTCGTTAAGAAAACCTAACTTTTTTCGGGTTTCCAGCATACTTTGTTTATCCATAGTCACTGTAAACACACCTTCGATAGATGAAGGCGGTACAGTATTGGCACCAAGGTAATCTAGCACCTGTGAGTGCCCAGGATATTCATGGCCGTTATTATCTTTCCCTATCCTGTTTACACCCGCTACGTAGCACATATTTTCTATGGCACGTGCCTTTAGAAGTGCATCCCATGCCGCAAGGCGCGGTGTTGGCCAGTTGGCAACATACAGCAGCAAATCGAAGGCTTCGGTGTTTCTGGAAAATACAGGAAAACGCAGATCATAACATACCAGCGGACAAATTTTCCAACCGCGATACTCAACAATTAATCGTTCAGTTCCTGCGGCATAGGCTTTGTCCTCACCAGCCAATGAAAACAGGTGGCGCTTGTCATAATATTTTATTTCGCCGTCTGGCAAAACAAAAAGTAAACGATTGTAATAGTTTCCATGCTCTACGATCACTAAACTTCCTGTAACAGCACAGTCTTTTACTACTGCCATTTTTTTCATCCAGTTAACTGTTAGCCCATCCATTGTCTCTGCACCCACCGATGGTTCCATGGTAAAACCTGTAGCAAACATCTCCGGAAGCACGATTACATCTGCAGATTCAGTTATGCCATTTATCAACTTTTCAAAATTGTTCCTGTTGGCTTCAGCATTCTCCCAGATTAGGGAAGTTTGAATAAGGGAGACTTTCATAACACAGCGTTTAGTTTATAAAATTAAGGATTTATTGAGCTATAAATTACACTATTTTATAAAATTCTCTATAACTATTCAACAGGCAAAATATAAATTTCCTACAATAAATCGATTCAAAAAAACAACGACACACGCCACAGCTTAACCCTGTAAAACACAGGGATTATTCTGATAAAGAAATGTATTTAAACTTAAATAAATAAAATTATAACAAATTTTAAGTTAAAATATCAGATATTCAAGAACATAAGATATCACAAATTATTGTAATATTGTCAAAAAAAATCGCAAAAACACCTTACAAACAAAAAAATTTAGCTATGAAAATCAACTCCTTTTTCCCCAACAAAAGTCCATCCTATCTGGTATGCTTTCTTAGTATAATCCTGTTCATTCAGTGTAATAAAGACGATTCTCCATCTGAAAAACCTACCGAAGAAGTAATTGAAGAACAGGGTTACCTGGATTTACCTGAAACACCTTACGATTACACCAGTTTACCAACGACAGGAGTTCCACATTCTGCAAATGATGTAAACCGAAACTCAACTAATCCTATTACAAATGATGGAGCAACACTAGGCAGAGTATTGTTTTATGATAAGCTATTGTCAAAAAACAATCAGATTAGCTGCGCTTCCTGCCATAAGCAGGAATTTGCTTTTGCAGATAATGTTTCAAAAAGCAAAGGTGTAAACGGGCTAACAATAAGAAACTCTATGCATCTTGTTAATATCAGGCATTTTGGCGGTGCCATGTTTTGGGATATGAGAACGCCAACTTTAGAATTACAGACGTTACTGCCTATTCAGGACCATATTGAGATGGGGCTAACTTTGGAAGAAATGATCGCAAAACTGCAAAATACAACCTATTACAAATCGTTATTTCAAAAAGCGTTTGGAGACGGGGAAATTACAAGCGACAGAGTATCTAAAGCACTGGCACAATTTATCAGGTCTTTAAACTCCTATGGTTCAAAATTTAGCAGAGGCGAAGCTATGACTGATCAGGAAAAGGCAGGATTCTTTAAGTTTCATGAACAGGGAGTCACATCAAACCCAACTCCTTTTACCGTTTCGTGTATGGAATGCCACATGGGCGTCCAGCAAATTTCATTTGTAAATGACAGTCTTCCTATTTTGAATTTTCCAATAGAACATAATGGAAGAGGGTTTGAAGATGAGCCTAAATTTATGAAAGTGGCGAATATGATGAATATTGAGCTTACCGCCCCTTATGGGCATGATGGCCGATATGCAACGCTGGATATATTACTGCGAAATCATGGCAATAACCTTACTGATGAAGACAGAGTTAATCTAATTGCTTTTCTTAAAACTTTGACAGATATAGAATTTACAAAAGATGTGAGGTACAGTAACCCTTTTAAAAAGTAAAACATATTAAAACACCGAGCCCCGCTATTGCGGGGCTCTAACCTAAAACTCTAAAACAATTTATATTGAAAAACTAATCAATCAGGGTAAATGTGACCTTTAGCTTTTCTACCATCACATCAAAATCTCCTGCTTCCAGGATGCTTTTTCCGTCACGGCCAATATAGCTAAGGTCAGCAGGAGTAAGTTCAAACATTACTGTTTTGCTTTCTCCCGGTTTAAGTTCAATTTTTTCAAAACGGCGCAGGCGTTTTACATCAGGTGTTACACTGCTTGCATACAGGTCAGACGTAAAAAGGTCTACTACTTCTTTTCCGGTTACTTTACCGGTATTGGTAACGGTTACACTCACTTGCAGGTTCTCTCCTTTTTTAAGTGAAGTCTTGCTTACTTTAAGATCTTTATATCCAAACGTAGTGTAGCTCAATCCAAATCCAAATGAAAATTGCGGATTGTAATCAGCTTCATAATTATATACGCCTTCGGCTTTCTTCTGCTCTTCAGACGGCTTATGAATATAAGATATCGTAGCATTAGGAAAACGCGGATAGGTATACGGCAGCTTACCTGACGGATTTACATCGCCAAACAGCACATCAGCCAATGCATCTCCTCCAAAGTTACCCGGAAGGTATGTTTGTACAACAGCATCCATTTCCTGCTCAAAACGGCTTATAATCCTTGGCCTGCCCTCATTAAGCACAAGCACTACCGGTTTACCTGTAGCAGCAAGTTTTTTAGCAAGTTCCGTTTGCAATTCAGATAAGTACAGATCATTAAGATCGCCCGGTTTTTCAGTATATGTATTTTCGCCAAGGCAAAGAATAATTACATCGCTGTTTTTTGCAGCAGCAATTGCTTCGTCCATTTTATCTGTAAGTTCTTCATAGTAGTGACCGCCTTGTTTGTAGCTCACACCCGGCACATACATAACATTGGCTTTGCCAATTTCGTTTTGTACTGCTTCCAGAATGGTGTTGTACTGACCCGCAAATTCTTCTACTTTTTCACCCTGCCATGAGTACGTCCAAGCACCGTTAAGGGTACGCATGCTATTGGCATTTGGTCCCGTAACCAATACTTTCACGTTCTTTTTTAACGGCAGTATGTTTCCTTGGTTCTTAAGCAGTGTAATCGCTTCGGATGCCATATCATAGGATGCTTTTTCGAATTCTTTGCTTCCAAATTTCGGGTAGTCTTTTGGGTTAGTATTCGGTTTATCAAAAAGGTTCAGTGCATACTTTATCTTGAGTATCCTGCGAACGGCATCGTCTATCCTTTCCTCTTTTACTTTTCCTTCTTTTACAAGCTGTATTAAATTATCACAAAAAACTTCATACTTGTAAGGCACCATAGACATGTCTATACCGGCATTAATGGCTAGCATTACAGCTTCTTTATCAGTAGCAGCAACCCTATCCCGCCTGTGCAGGTTTTCAACATCTGCCCAGTCGGTAACAACAAGGCCTTTAAAGCCAAGTTCTTCTTTTAAAAGTTTGGTAAGGATGTTATAATTGGCATGCACCGGAACCCCGTTGATTATGCCCGAATTTATCATTATAGTATGTGCTCCTGCATCTACTACCGCCTTAAACGATGGCAGGTGGTATTCACGAAGCGCTTCTTCAGAAATATAAGCAGGCGTCCTGTCTTTACCGGATGCTGCTGCATGGTATCCTAAAAAGTGCTTAAGGTTAGACGCTATTTTTTCAGGATGCCCAATGTTATTGTCTTTCCCCTCATAACCGTCTACCATTGCAACACCCATTACAGAAACCAGATACGGATCTTCTCCAAACGATTCCCACATACGTGAAAAACGCGGATCGCCGCCTAAGTCCAGTACCGGAGAGAAATTCCACGGAATGTTACTGGCACGGGTTTCATAAGCTGTGATGGCAGCTCCTTTTTCTATCAAACCTAAATTACGGCTTGCTGCCTGTGCTATTTGCTGTGGAAACATAGTAGCACCCGCAGTATAAGTAGCACCGTGAATTTGGTCTACGCCATAAATAACCGGGATCTTATGAGCATTTAATTTTAGAGATGTTTTTTGGATTTCGCTAATAATCTCAAACCACTTTTTAGTGGTTAGCGCCCGGTTATTGGCTGTATTCAGTACCGACCCAATGTGGTATTTGCCCAGTGCTTTTTCCATCTCAACAGGATCCAGCATTACAGGTTCAAAACTTGAGTAACGGTCGTTTCCCTTACCAATTACATCAAGAGTAATCTGGGTCATTTGCCCCACTTTTTCCTCAAGGGTCATTTTACTTAAGAGTGCTTCTACCTTTTTATCGGTAGCTGTAACTTTTTGCTGGGCATTCGCCAATTCAAAAGCCATTACGGCAAGCACGCTTAAGGCAATATGTTTTATTTTTATTTGCATTATAGTACAAGGGTAGCCACAGCTCCCGCTTTTAATGTTATTGTTTTTGTTTTATTACCTGTATTCACATCAATCGTTTTGTCAGCTTTAGATGTGTTTTGGATAATTGCAGCAACACCACCGTTTGGCGTTTTGAAAGCTACATTTGGCAAACCATCAATAAGGTTAGATTCTACTCTTACAGATCCCGGACGAACAAATTTAGAAGCATGCGCAATAATATAGTAAGCCGGTTCACGGATTACTTCGTCACCTTTAATGGTTAAAGCCCCAAGGCATCGGTCACAGCCACCTCTGTCCGTATGCGGATTTTGGTTTTCATCGGCAGCAAGGTTCCACTCTAATACGGTTTTACACCAGTTGCGCGGTGCGCCAATAATAAGATTCTCTATATGCCAGTTCAGTTCGGTCGCAAAATCGCCGGGAGCACCTACCCATTGCTCTGTAAAGTACAGGTTCTTGTGCGGGTGTGCTTCGTGTACCTTCGAAATAGCGTCGATAGTACCGCCATACAAATGGAATGCAGAACCGTCTATGTATTTTGCAGCTTCTTTATCGTTTAGGATTGTAATAGGATAATCCGGTCTGTCGGCATTATGATCATAAATAATGATCTTCGTTTTAATACCGTTTTTCTCGAATGTAGGTCCTAAATGATCTCTAACAAAAACCTTCTGATCTTCTGCAAGCATTAAAAGGCTTGGGTTATTACCCGGGTGAAGCGGTTCATTTTGTACCGTCAACGCATCGATAACGATCCCTTCTTTCTTCATTGCCTGAACATACTTCATTAAGTATTTGGCATACGCCGAATAGTATTCCGGTTTAAGACTTCCGCCACGGGCATCGCCATTGGTTTTCATCCATACCGGAGGTGACCATGGAGAACCTAATATTTTTATAGAAGGATTAATTGCCAATATCTGTTTTAAGACAGGAATAAGGTATAATTTGTCGTAGTCAAGATCAAACTTCTCGATGTTCACATCGGTTTGTCCTGCAGGCAGGTCGTTGTAAGAGAACACTTTTTCGTCAAGGTCAGATGCACCTACACTCAGCCTGATGTAGCTAACACCAATATCGTTAGTACCTGTTCCAAAAAGTTCCTGTAATAGTTTAGCCCTTGCAGGCGCGCTCATTTTTGTAATGTGTTTTGCGCTGCCACCGTTTATGGTGTAACCAAAACCGTCCATTTCCTGGTAAGTTTTACCGGTGTTAATGGTTAATTGTACGTTTTTTTCGTTCTTTGATTGATTGATTGATGATGATTGTTTTTGAAATACAACAGATTGATCTGGCATGGTTACCCATAACCCGGCATTTGCCGATTTTTTTCCTGAAGCACATCCTGTAAGCATTGCTGCCATTGTTAATGATAACGCAATTCCGGATAATAAATTTTTCTTTTTTATAAGCATGATGATTCTGCGGCACAGTGTAAACTGTACCTGTAATTTTAATTATAATTCATTTAATCGTATGTCTTTACTGCCACACTAAAGTTGCCACGGCATAGACTGATGAACCTATTAATGCTTTGCCAAAGCCTTCAATTTGCTGATATTCTAAAAAACATACAACAAGCTGAAGGACCTTGACAGCATTAATTATATTGAGCAGCCAAAAGTACTTTACTTTTGGCGTGCCTTATAAGATTGTATTAATTGTAACCTGGATTTTGTGAAAGGTTTGGATTCCTGTTTAACTCTTTTTGAGGTATTGGAAGCAAAATTTCAAATTCTTTCATGTCATAGTTAACCGATTTTCCGCTTCTCAGGTCAATATCCTGAACAGCATTCATAACCTGTACTACATTTTTACTTCTCACAAGGTCATCCCAACGGTGTGCTTCTTGTGCAAGTTCCAGTCTTCTTTCATTAAGAATTGCTTTTCTCATTGTAACCTGAGATGCAGTTTGTTCGGCAGTTAATACAGGTAAATTAACTCTTAACCTAATTTTATTTACTTCCTGCTCAGCAAGACCTGTTTGTCCAAGTTCGTTATGCGCTTCTGCTTTTAAAAGAATAATATCAGCAAGGCGTAGTAAGTAAACATGGTCTGAACTGTTCCAGCCGCCTGCATTTTTCCATTTGTATGAAAACGGTACAGAACTTCCTTTTGCATTACCCCAAAACTCATCTACCCAGTCTACATTTTCAAAAAGGATCGTTGCATTTTTACGCACATCATCACCTTCAGCATCAAACGCGTTTACCAAATCATGAGATGGCGTTACAAATTTTCTCCATGAATCGCCACTTACAGATGGCGGTAATTGCATTTGCGGCCCCCATGTACCTTCATTACCTCCTAAAAATTGTATTTCCAGTATCGATTCCATGTTGTTATAATGGCTTCCGTCAAATAACTCAGCAAAGCTACCCATAAGGTTATATCCTGCCGTACTTGTCATTACAAGATTAGCGTAGTTAATTACCTGGCCATAATTTGGCGTTGGTTGTTGTGCATATACTTTTGCAAGCAAGGCATAAACAGCACCTTTTGTAGCACGTGCTTTATTTACAGATGCAACATCACCATAAGTATCCGGTAGTTTTGCTGCTGCAATAGTAAGATCGGCAATAATTTGATCATAGGTTGCCTGCTCTGTACTTCTTGGAACTCTTACAACACTTGGATCTGCTGATTTTACAGTCTCTAAAACTAATGGTACACCACCATATAATCTTACAAGAGTATAATAATGGTAAGCTCTCAAAAAGTAAGCTTCACCTATTATTTGTTCTCTTCTTTCTTCAGTAAGCATTCTTTGCACTTTAGGTGTTTGCTCTAAAACAACGTTTGCTTTTGCAATAGCATTGTAAATAGCACTCCATGCATTGTAAACACGACCATTAGTAGATTCAATATTGATATTCTCTACCTGAAAAATTTCCGGGTTATCTCCTCCTGCATAATCATTATCAGAACGCACATCAGAAAAAATAATGTGATCCCAAACATAATAATCATTACCCTGAAAAGACTCATATACTCCTGTTAGTGCAGCCTCAATTTGGTCGCCTGTTTCATAAGAGTTTTGATTAACACCATCAGAAATTGGTATTGTATCCAGGTTATCATCACACGATGCAAACATCAAAGAAGCAAGCATCAGTGCACAAATAGTCTTTTTATTGTTTAATATTTTCATAGTCTTTTTTTTATAATGATGCCCTTATACCAAAAATAATATTCCTTGCTTGCGGGTATGTTCCATAGTCAATACCCATTGCCTGATTTTTTAAACCAGTATCTGTACTATTCCCAAAAGAACTTACCTCAGGATCAAAACCAGAATAGTTAGTAATTGTAAATAAGTTCTCCCCTGTTACATATAATTTTAATGCACTTAAACCAATTTTGTCAAGTGACATTTTAGAAAAATCGTATGCAAAAGTCACGGCCTTAAGTCTAACGTATGAACCGTCTTCTACATAATGAGAAGATATTCTTGAGTTTTCAATACTACCATCTGTAATTACCCTAGGTACGTTAGTCACGTCACCTTTAGCCTGCCAACGGTTTAATACTGCTGTAGATTGGTTTTTAGCATCAATCATACTTTCTGTATCAATTCTGGTAGCGTTGAACATATCATTACCCTGAGAGCCTTGGAAGAATAAGTTTAAACTAAAGTTTTTATAGCTAAAATTGTTTGTTACACCATAAATAAAATCAGGATTGGCATTACCAATGTTTCTTTTATCTTCTTCTTTAGGTTTAAAAGTACGTGAACCGTCTTTAGCAATATAATACACATTACCTGTGTCTGAATCTACACCACCCCACTGATAACCAAAAAACTGGCCTAAAGGCTTGCCTTCCTGAATAAGTACAGCGTCGCCTCTTCCTGCAATATTTCCAGTAGTTATTTTTTCGCCTACAAGACTTGTAACCTCATTTCTGTTAAATGAAATATTTAAATCGGTACTCCATTTAAAATCTTCACCGTCAAAGTTTATTGTAGATAACTGGAACTCTAAACCTTTGTTTTCAATAGAACCTGCATTCATAAGAGCAGTATCAAATCCACTAGTTCTTGGGATAGGCACATCCAGTAAAAGATCTTTACTTGTCTTTCTATAAGCATCGGCACTAAACTTAACTCTGTTGTTAAATAAAGCAACATCGACACCAAAGTTAAGCTGCTCAGAAGCTTCCCATTTAAGATCCCTGTTTTCTAACGAAGAAGGATAGTTACCCGGTTCAATAACACCACCTATAGGGTAATTGCTGCCTACTTTAACCGTTTGGTACCAAGCATAATTACGAATATTATCATTACCTACAAGACCCCATCCGGCTCTTAATTTAAGGTCATTAACCGTATTTGATTCTTTTAGAAACGATTCGTTAGAAATTCTCCAGCCGGCAGATACCGATGGGAAATAACCCCATTTTTCATTTGGACCATATACACTTGAAGCATCGGCTCTAAAGTTTGCTGTTAAAAGATACTTATCGTCAAATGAATAGTTTATTCTTGAAAGAACAGAAGAGTTATATTTTTCGTCTTTTCTTGCTGTAGCAGCGATTATTTGAGCACCTGCATTTGGTGTTTCAATACCATCTCCTGCAAAACCTCTTGTTTCCATAGAACTTGTTTCCCAACGTGATTTTTGGTAAACCGTACCGGCAAGAGCTTCAAAAGCATGTTTTTGTATGTTCAGTTTATATGTTAACGTATTGTCAAACATATAGTAGTTATAAAGATCTGTTGAGTAACGGCTTATACCTTTCATCGCTCTACCGTAACTTGTAGTATATGGGTTTAGGAAATAATCATTAGAACCGTTAGAATGGTCTATGGCAAGGCTCGTTCTAAACTTTAATCCTCTAGCAAGGCCAATTTCGGCATGCACATTACCAAAAACACGCTGGCTTCTATAACCTCTCTTTGCAGCATCTGTAGCAGAAACCGGGTTTTCCCAGTTTTGGAAAGGGTTACTTGTGTAAGTACCGTCCGGGTTAAAGATACCAATGTTTTGTGGCGTACTTAGCATACCTAATATTACACCACCCTGATTCACCGCCTGGTTATCCGGAACGTCTACATCTTTGTAATCAACATAATTCATGTTAGTACCCACTTTTAACCAATCGGTAACTTCCTGAGTAAGGTTTACTTTAAATGTTTTTCTGCTCATTTCAGCTGTTCTCACAACACCTTCCTGATTTACAGAACCTCCTGAAACATAATAAGCCGTTTTATTGCTTTTCCCAGAAAGCGAAAGCTGGTGGCTCTTAGAAAAACCAGTTCTAAACACCTCATTTTGCCAGTTTGTATTGTTGTTATATAAATTCCAGTCAGTTGTTAAGCCTCTTTCTTCCTGAAGCTCACGATACTGCTGTGAATTAAGAACATCCATCTTTTTCCAAACCGATTGAAAACCTGTGTAGGTTTCATACGTAAGTACCGGTTTTTCTGTTTTTCCTTGTTTGGTTGTAATGATAACAACACCATTACTACCCTGAGAACCATAAATAGCTGCCGAAGAAGCATCTTTAAGAACAGACATTGTTTCAATATCAGCTGGGTTTAATGAACGGGTATCAGATGTTATTACACCGTCAATCACATAAATAGGATCACTACCTGCTGTAATCGAGCTTGTACCACGCACTCTTACATTAAAACCTCCGCCTGGCTTACCAGAGTTAGAGATTACCTGTACACCTGCAGTTTGTCCTTGTAAAAGACTTCCTAGCTGGTTATTTGAACGGTTTTCGAATTTTTTACCATCTATTACTGCTACTGCACCTGTAATATCTTTTTTCTGTTGTGAGCCATAACCCACAACAATTACTTCCTGTAGTTGAGTAGCATCTTCTTTAAGCTGTACTTTCATAGAAGCACTTGCTGCAACCTCCTGAGAGGCATATCCGATATAATTAAACACCAAAACATCACCCTGATTTACAGAAATGGCAAAGTTACCATCCATATCAGTAGCGGCATTGGCTGCAGACCCTTTTACCAGGACATTAACGCCCGGAAGAGTCATTCCTGTTACTGCATCCTGAACAACTCCTTTTACCTCGATAGACTGGGCAAAAGAAACTGCCGAAAAGCAGAACAAAATTAAAATTAAGTAGTTTTTAAATCGCATGAGATTTGTTGGGTTAGGGTTAATTTTAAACTTGCGAAAAACACTTGTTTGCATTTAGTTCATCACTCAATGGGCCAGATTGAGATATAATCAACTATTACAAACTCGCAATCGTTTTCGATTTAAACTTTAATGCGACCAAATTATAATTATGCAATCCAGTACTGAAGTAATTATGTACACTTTGTTTACACCATACATAAAAAGTGTACACTCAAATGGTTACTTTTTTTTTATAACATATTGTTAAGCAAAAGTTTATATTAAAAAATATTTGAGTAGTTTTGTATACTATTCGATCTAATTTTAGGCAGCATAAAGGTATTTTACATCGTTTGCGCTTATAAATAGATTAACATGGCCTTAATACAGAATTAACAAACAGCATGAAAAAAAGGTTTCTAAATATTTTCTTACTTATTTTTTTTCATTTCGTCTTTTACGCTCAAAATCCTCCTTCCGATTATCTAAAGTTATCCGGAAAGATTACGCAGTACACCCGAAGCGATTTTAATGCCGATCCACAATTTTGGGCCATGTGCCGCGACAGCCACGGAACCATCTTTTTTGGCAATAATGACGGTGTTATTATTTTTGACGGCGAACATTGGCAAAAATTAAACCTGCCAAACAATTCGTCTGTGCGAAGCCTTGAGATCGATGCCAAAGGCACCATTTATGTCGGAGGCTATAATGAGATAGGTACACTGCAAAAAGACAAAACAGGAAGGTACTTTTACAAATCGCTTATAGACGAGTTACAACTTACAGGCAATAACATTGAAAACATTTGGGATATTCACGTACTGGGTAATAAAGTACTGTGCCGTTCTTTTAATGAACTTATTAGCATTAGTAACAAAACAGCAACACACATACCTGCCACAACCTCCTTTATTTATTCGAATGTAATAGGCAGCGATTATTACATTCAGGACACCAATCATGGTATTTTAAAACTTACGGCAAATAGCAATGAACCTATATTAGTGATTGGGAAAGAACAATACAATAATGAGGAAATTGTCGCCATACTTCCCGGAAACATAAAAAACGCCATTACTGTAGTCACTAAACAAGGAAGTGTTTTTCAGGGCATCCCCGCTTCCGGAAAACTGGAACTACTCAATAATATTTTCAAGAACAACAAGCCCGATCTGGTATTATCTGCTATAAAATACAGCAATGGCGATTTGTTTATCGGTACGCTGAGTTCTAAAATAATAATGACCAATGCTAACGGGCAGGTTATCCAAAGTCCTGCAATTTTTCAAAACCTGCAGGAATCGGTTATCCATAGACTATATGCAGGTAAAGACGGCAATATATGGGTTCTTCAAAATAACGGATTGGCTTATATCGATTTCCTTTCACCTTATACTTACCTTTTCAACAAAGCGTCAGTATACGATGCACTTGCTTATAAAGACCATATTTATCTGGCTACCAATCAAGGGGTTTACTATTCTTATTTCAACGAGAAAAACCCTTCGTCAATTCATGATTTCAAAAAGATAGAAAACCTGCACGGGCAGGCATGGTCCCTACAACAACTGGATGGCGATGTTATTGTGAGCCACGACAATGGCTTGTTTAAAATTGATAACGGAAATGCCTTTAAAATTGGTACCGTTACCGGATTTTGGAAAGTAACACCAATAAAAAACAAACCAGGACTTTATCTCGCTTCTCACTACAACGGGCTTTATCTTCTCGAAAAAAGCAATGGCCAGTGGCTGCTTCACGAAAAGATATCTGGCTTTGATGAGTCGGCAAGAGATATCCTTCCGGCAGATGAACCTTTTACCTATTGGGTATGCCACGGTTACAAGGGCGTGTTCAAAATACGAATAAGCCCGTCTTACAACAGAGTAAGCTCTGTTGATCATTACACGAATAAAAACGGCCTGGGGTCGTCATTCAACGTAAATGTAACACGCTGGAAAGGGGAGATTGTTTTCACAACCAATACCGGCATTTACCGCTACGACCAAAAACAAAATAAGTTTGTACCCTACAAGACACTTAATGACATTCTTGATCCTACAAAAAACACACGTAAATTAATGCAGGCCGGTAACAAGACGTGGTTTGTTCAGGATGACGAAGCGGGATATTTTTACACCGCCGAGAAAAAACCTGAACTTCATAAAGATCTGTTTCTGAATCTTAAAGGCAGCTTTAACCGTGGTCTGGAATGTATTGTAAACCTTGCCGGCAATAATGTACTATTTGGAACTACCACAGGCCTGTTTCTTTATACCATAGAAAACCCGCGTAACAGTGCGAATATAAACACTGTTATCACCCAAATTTCGTATTCAAGGGACCAGGAGTTTAACCTGCTGCCGTTAAACAACAACCAGGCAGAGCCCGAAGTGCTGCCTAACCAAACCGACATACTTCGTTTTGAATTTGCCGCACCAAACATGACACACGGCACCGATGTACAATACAGCTATATGCTGGAAAATGTAGATAACAACTGGTCCAGCTGGCAAAAGATCCCATATAAAGAATACACCCACCTTCGCCCGGGGAAATATACGTTTAAAGTGCGAAGCAGAAACACCTCAGGATTACTTGGTAAAGAAGCGGCTTACAACTTTACTATTCTGCCAAAATGGTATCAAACAAATCTCGCTTATATACTATACACCATCATTGCGTTTTTATTGATTATAGGCGCCATCCGCTATATTAAAAGAAGAATCGAGGCAGAACACCTTAAAACTAAATCGGAAGCATTAAAGGCCAAGAAAATGCTTGAGTTAGAGGTCGAACAGCTAAAGCTGCAACGCGATAAGGAAGAAATAAGCAAAGACAGGACATACCTGCAGGAAGAAATACTTAACAACAGTAAAGAACTTGCTAACTACACCATGCTTTTGATTAAGAAGAAAGACATTTTCAACGAAATAACGGTTGACCTTAAAGAGTTAAAAGACTATGTGAAAAATGACGATTCACGTAAAAAACTGTTCCAGATCTTCCAGAAACTCAATCAGCATAAAATAGGCGAAGACTACCTGGAAGTATTTGATGTGAATTTTGAAAAAGTACACCACAACTTCTTCGAAGAGCTCAAAAAACTGAACCCTACCCTTACTAAAAGGGAATTACGACTTTGCGCTTTCGTAAAAATGAACCTGACGAATAAAGAGATATCGCCATTGTTAAATATCTCATTGCGCGGCGTAGAAAATGCGCGTTATCGCATTAGAAAGAAACTGGACGTAAACCACGAAGACAACTTTGTAGCCTTCCTGGAAAATGTAGCTAACGAAGCAGATAAGGATTAGTATTAAAATTATCAGTAAAGCATCACAAGTTTTTAACAAATAGCGCTTCGACAAGCTCAGCGTGACTATATACAAACTCAAAAAAACATAGTCTCCCTTTTTTGTGAGAAGGTTAACTAGAAACCGAAGTGTTTCATTACATTTAAATTCTCTACTCCAGAAACAACACAACACAGTCACGCTGAGCCTGTCGAAGCGTCACAAAAATGAAACGAGCCAAAAAAATAATTCAAAAAAAAAACGCATCCCTAGGGATGCGTTTTCTATATAATAATTAACCCGAAGTATTATTTCACGCTGGCGAATAAGTATTCTCTGTTCATACGTGCAATGTTTTCAAGTGAAATACCTTTAGGGCATTCTACCTCACAAGCACCTGTATTAGTACAGTTACCAAATCCTTCTTCATCCATTTGTCTTACCATATTAAGTACCCTGTCAGCAGCTTCTACTTTACCTTGTGGCAATAAAGCATACTGAGATACTTTTGCACCTACAAACAACATTGCAGATCCGTTTTTACAGCTCGCAACACAAGCACCGCAACCAATACATGCAGCAGCTTCAAAAGCTCTGTCTGCATCATGTTTAGGTACCGGAGTAGCATTAGCATCGATAGTACGTCCTGATGTATTTACAGATACGAAACCACCTGCCTGCTGAATTCTTTCGAAAGCACTTCTGTCAACAACTAAATCTTTGATCACAGGGAAAGCTTTAGATCTCCAGGGCTCAACATAAATAGTATCGTTATCCTTAAACATTCTCATGTGAAGCTGACATGTTGTGATCTTAGTATCAGGTCCGTGTGCTCTACCGTTAATGTATAACGAACACATACCGCAAATACCTTCACGGCAGTCATGGTCAAATGCCACAGGCTCCTGCCTGCTGTTGATAAGCTGTTCGTTTAACTGATCTAGCATTTCTAAGAAAGAACTATCAGTCGAAACATTATCCAGTTTATACGTTTCTATTTTTCCTTTAGATTTAGCATCTTTCTGACGCCAAATTTTAAGGTTTATATTTATATTTTTATTAGAAGCCATGTCTCTTAAATTTTATTTGTAGTTCCTAGCGGCAATTTTGATGTACTCATACTCTAACACTTCTTTATGAAGTTTCTCTGCATTAATATCGTTTCCACCATATTCCCATGCGCCTACGAAATTAAAGTTCACATCATCACGAAGGGTTTCACCTTCTGAATCCTGGTATTCTTCTCTAAAGTGACCACCGGCAGATTCTTTACGCTGAAGCGCATCCATCGCCATTAATTGGCCAAGCTCCATAAAGTCGGCTACACGAAGTGCTTTTTCAAGCTCTGGATTCATCTCGTTCGCAGATCCGGGAACATATACTTCTTTGTAGAATTCTGCTCTAAGAGCATCAATTTCTGCAACAGCTTCTTTTAATCCCTGCTCATTACGGCCCATACCAACTTTATTCCACAT
This sequence comes from Flavobacterium cerinum, assembly GCF_004028155.1. Lineage (GTDB taxonomy): Bacteria > Bacteroidota > Bacteroidia > Flavobacteriales > Flavobacteriaceae > Flavobacterium > Flavobacterium cerinum. The sequence continues at coordinate 111,270 of NZ_SBII01000008.1, forward strand.
AATAAGACCAAGTTCTTTATGGAAATGATCTACAGAACGTGTACCGTTGTTGTTAAGGAACATATCAATCTGAGCTCTTACACTTTTCTCTGCCTCATCAAACTCAGGAGAGTCTGTTGGAATTTTCCCTGTACGGATATCATTCGCAAGGTAGTCAGATACTGTGTAAGGCAACACAAAGTAACCATCTGCAAGACCCTGCATTAATGCAGAAGCTCCAAGGCGGTTAGCACCGTGATCAGAGAAGTTAGCTTCACCGGCTACGAAACAGCCAGGAATTGTACTCTGTAAGTTATAATCAACCCAAACACCACCCATGGTATAGTGAACCGCAGGATAGATTTTCATTGGAGTTTCATATGGATTCTCATCAGTAATTTTTTGGTACATCTGGAAAAGGTTACCATATTTCTCCTCGATCCAGGCCTTACCTAATTTGATAACCTCTTCATCTGTTGGATGGTGATTACCTGAAGCATAAGCTGTTTGTTTTCCTTTACTGATAATTTCTGAAGAGAAATCAAGATAAACACCTTCATTTGTAGCATTCGCTTCGATACCAAAACCGGCATCGCAACGCTCTTTTGCAGCTCTTGAAGCCACATCACGTGGTACAAGGTTACCAAACGCAGGGTATCTTCTTTCAAGGAAGTAATCTCTATCATCTTCAGCAATTTGCACCGGTTTTAATTTACCTGCACGAATTGCTTCTGCATCTTCTTTTTTCTTAGGAACCCAAATACGACCGGAGTTACGAAGTGACTCAGACATCAGGGTAAGTTTAGATTGGTTTACGCCATGAACCGGGATACACGTAGGGTGGATCTGTACGAAACAAGGGTTAGCAAAATAAGCTCCTTTTTTATGTATTTTCCATGCAGCAGTAACGTTACTACCCATAGCATTTGTAGAAAGGAAATAAACATTACCGTAACCACCTGAAGCGATGATAACTGCGTGAGCAGAATGTCTCTCGATCTCACCGGTAATAAGGTTACGTGCAATAATACCACGAGCTTTACCGTCTACCTTAACGATATCAAGCATTTCGTGACGGTTAAACATTTCTACCCTGCCCTGGCCAATTTGTCTTGACAATGCAGAATATGCACCTAATAGTAACTGCTGGCCTGTTTGTCCTGCAGCATAAAAAGTACGTTGTACCTGTGTCCCACCAAATGAACGGTTGTCCAGCATCCCGCCATAATCACGTGCAAAAGGCACACCTTGTGCAACACACTGGTCAATTATATTATTAGAAACCTCAGCAAGACGGTGAACGTTAGCTTCACGCGCTCTGTAGTCTCCTCCTTTTATAGTATCATAAAAAAGTCTGTAAATACTATCACCATCATTTTGGTAATTTTTAGCAGCATTTATACCACCTTGTGCAGCAATAGAGTGTGCACGACGTGGAGAATCCTGGAAACAAAATGCTTTTACATTATAGCCCATTTCGGCAAGAGATGCAGCAGCAGATGCTCCGGCAAGTCCTGTTCCTACAACAATTACATCAATCTTAGGTCTGTTGTTTGGGGCTACCAGTTTTAAATGGTCTTTATAGTCCGTCCATTTGTCGGATATATTCCCTTTGGGTATCTTAGAATCTAACATAGTTATTGATGTTGATTATTTTATAAAAAAGTGAATGTAAATAGGAATGATAGCAAACAATAGCGGAACTATAATTGCAAATCCTTTCCCGAAATTTTTGATAAGCCCGTTGTATTTAGGATTATTAGCTCCTAAAGACTGGAATGCACTGCCAAAACCGTGGTAAAGGTGGAATCCAAGCACTATCATTGATATTGCATAAAGAATAGTATAGATCAAACCAAACTTAGCATCTTTAAAAAAGGCAACTGTAATTTTATAAAGATCTTTGTAACCTTCTTTTACTTTTACATTAGCACCTGCATCAAAAAACTCTGTTCTGTTTTTAATTACCATAGCACCCTGATCTACCTGCCCTTTTGGAACATATCCACCATCTGTAGTAAGATAAAATTCCTGAGGCATGCCACCGGCGCTAATTGTCATTGTTTGTAAAGGCATTGCTTTATCAAAGTGCATTTTCCCCCAAAACGTCACCATGTGTGTAACGATGAAAATCAGGATAACAGTACCTAAAACGGCCATGTTCCTTGAAGCCCAGATCGTATTTTTAGACGGGTTGTTCATTACATAATTAACAGGTCTCGCCTTTTTATTACGCACAGTCAGCACGATACCGTCTATAGCGTGAAAAAGAATCGAAATATAAGTTAAGTAAGACAGCAGCTTAATTGCAGGATTTGTGGTCATGAATAGTGCGTACTGATTAAAATGCAATGCTGCATTTTCGCTTGAGGAAAGTAACTGAAGGTTACCGATTAAATGCCCGACAAGGAAAAGGCAGAGAAATAAACCTGTCAGAGCCATCCAGTATTTCTTAGCAAGGGACGACTTTAATAGTGCAGATTTTGCCATAGTATTTAATTAAAGATAAAGTTTTTAAAAAGTCAAACAAAAATAAGGCGAAAACCAATTAACTACAACCTTTGCGACTAATTTATAATGAGTATAAATGCCTGATTACCGAAGTATCATTAAGAATAATTACCTTAAAGGATCAATTATTTCTTAAAACACCCAAAAAAATGCATTATAATTCTCTTTTCAATCATTCTGCCGCAAGGCAGTTACTAAAAGGTTTTTGTCATATCTTCATCAATTACAAGTATAAAGTCAGCCGAATTAAGGAATTCTTTTTCCAACTTAGAAACATCCTTTTGCTGTACAGCCGCGATAGTAATGATCTTTACGTTTGGCTTTAATCGTTTAAGGTACCAGTTAATGCCCTCAAAATGATCACTATGATATGTACCGTTATAATGAACAAAAACAGTTCCCGGCTTTAAGTTCTGAGCAATAAAATACCCCATAGTAGCATCTTTCACCGCTTGTGCTTTAGGCAGGTTATCTCCACCATGCCCGCCCGACATCTCCAGCATCTTTACATACTTAGGTAACGCAGCATCATAAGCAATTGGTAAAGGCGCAACCCATGTTTTTTCTTCGGCAGATAATTTATCCAGCGCTTCAAAACCTCCTTTATACACCATGCTTGCATAACGCCTTGGAACGTTTGTCGCTATAAAAGGGAACTTTTTGTCTTTTGCAAAATCAACTAACGGCTTGTAATCGGTCTTATGGTTTTTCCAAAGACGCGCCGTGCTGTCAAAAACCTTTTGATCGATCTCCCCTTTCAGGTACTGATTGAGTTGTTTTTGGTTATCAGCCTCTATCATTTCGGCACCAAGTATAAGGCTTTTCTTTTCGGCAAGGTCTTTTGTCAGCTCCAATTGCAGCCAATGGTTAAGTGCATTGTCATGGTTTTCACCAAAAAAAAGCACATCGGTATCTTCAGAAGCTTTCAGAAGCTTTTTGTAGGTTGTGGGTTTACCGTCTTTCGTGTAGATCTGGTAGGCTTGTTTGTCCTGGGCATTCGCAAAAAAGCACACAACAAGAGCCGCCATTAAAGTATATAATTTCATGAATACTGATTTATGAATAATTTTGGCGCAAAAATAACGATTAAAGCCCGTTTGGGAATTACAGATCCCGGAAAATTATGTGCATTTCCCGCCAAATTTGTGAAAAACACAGCGTCCATCCTAAACTTACCCAATCACTTCCCGCCCTGATTCATATATATATTTCAATCTAAAGCCATTTATTCCTTAAACTGTTCCATTCATTCCAAAAAGCTTCATAACCTTTTACATCAGGTTCATCTATCGGCCATTCTTTTGACAAGCTGCCATCATAAAATTTTGCGACCGTATCTGCAAAATTCAACACGGCTGTTTTGTAATCTACAAAATCGATGAGACAGGTTTCGTTATTTTTTGTTGTATGCTTAACGCTATCTTCAAAATGTTCAATTGTCCAGTCAATACCGCTGGGACAACCAACAATATATACCTCATCAACAGAAACAGGGACATAAAAATGTCCACAGCAAGGCAGTAATTGATTATCATTATCCCCTACTTTATAATTAGACTCCAGTGTTCTCATTAAATACAGAGCTGTAGCGCTAACTGTAACATCCAGACTCTCTTTATCGCAAACAATTTCATTTCCAATTTTAAGGAACACATGACCATGAGCGCATAAATCTGATGCATTATCTTCATTATCTATCCAATGAAGATCTATTATTTTCAATTCAAAAACAGAATTCATACCCAAATTTTATATATCGCAAATATATCATAAAACTCTACTATACGATTTAACATAATTTCTCAATAATCTTAGTACTTTTGGTTTTCGAATAAAAATCAGCATCATGAAATACCATCAGATAGACCGTAACCTGTTCATTAAAAACCGTAAAAAATTTATGGCAGAGATGAAACCTAAAAGCGTTGCGGTATTTAACTCAAACGACATTTACCCTATTAGTGCAGACAGCACAATGCCTTTCCAGCAGCACCGTGATATATTTTACCTTAGCGGCGTAGACCAGGAAGAAAGTATACTTGTACTTTGCCCGGATGCTCCTTATGAGCACCTGCGCGAAATGCTTTTTCTTCGTGAAACCGACGAGCATATTGCTGTTTGGCATGGCGAAAAGCTAACTAAAGAAAGAGCTTTTGAAGTATCAGGCATCAAAAGTGTATTTTGGTTACAGGATATGGAAAAAACCCTTTTTGAGGTAATGACCTACTGCGACACCATGTACATTAACACCAACGAGCACTACCGTTCGGCTGTAGAAACACAAACCCGTGAAGACCGTTTTATTAAATGGTGGAAAGAGAAATACCCGGCACACCAGGTTGCAAAAAGCAACCCGATACTACAGCGCCTTCGCTCTATAAAAGAAAACGAAGAACTTGACCTTATGCAGCAGGCTTGCAACATTACCGAAAAAGGCTTCCGCCGACTGCTTGGTTTTGTTAAACCGGGTGTTATGGAGTATGAGATCGAAGCAGAATTACTGCATGAGTTTGTGCGTAACCGCTCTAAAGGCTTTGCTTACGGACCGATCATTGCATCGGGTAAAAATGCTAACGTACTGCATTATGTAGAAAATAACCAGCAATGTAAAGATGGGGAATTAATACTGCTTGACGTTGCTGCCGAATATGCTAATTACTCAAGTGACCTTTCCCGTACAATTCCTGTTTCCGGCCGTTATACTGATAGGCAGAAAGCCGTTTACAACGCTGTTTTACGCGTTAAGAACGAAGCTACAAAAATGCTTGTTCCGGGTACATTATGGAAACAATACCACCTTGAAGTTGGTAAACTTATGACATCAGAGCTTCTTGGCCTTGGCCTTATTGACAAAGCCGATGTTCAGAATGAAGACCCTGCATGGCCGGCATACAAAAAGTACTTTATGCACGGTACATCGCACCATTTAGGACTTGACACTCACGATTACGGATTATTAGTTGAGCCAATGAAAGCCAACATGGTATTTACCGTAGAGCCCGGAATTTATATTCCGGCAGAAGGTTTTGGTATCCGTCTTGAAGATAACGTTGTGGTACAGCCAAGCGGCGAGCCATTTAACCTGATGCGCAACATACCTATTGAAGCAGACGAAATTGAAAGTTTAATGAATCAGTAATTTGTTTCAGGTTAACCTACTCCTCTCAGGGGTGTGTTAACCACAAAATAAAAAACAGCTCACATTATTGTGGGCTGTTTTTGTTTTAACATCCGTGATAATCCGATCAATCCGCGTCATCCGCGTTCCCAATACTTCCAAGCAAAACCGACTTTTAATACCAAAACGTTCTGTCATGCTGAGCTTGTCGAAGCGCCGCAACAAATAAAAAACATCAAACTTATTACGGGCTGTTTTTGTTTTCTTAATATCCTTTGTAATTTATTCAGATAGATTATTTTTGCACTAAATACCGTAACACGCTTCGACAAGCTCAGTGTGACACGGTAAAATAATCATATTTTAGAATACCAGACCTCCGGCATCGGACTTCATACAATGAAACAACTCAACTACAAAAACATCAACCTCAGCTATTCTGAAACCGGAAAAGGCACTGCCATTGTACTGCTTCACGGCTTTTTAGAAAACAGCACCATGTGGAATTTTTATGTAACCGAGTTCAGTAAGAAGTACAGGGTCATTACCATTGACCTTTTAGGTCATGGAGAAACGGAATGCCTGGGGTATGTACATACCATGGAAGATATGGCCGACGCCGTTCATACGGTACTGCACGAGCTCCGCATCCGTAAAGCCATATTCATGGGGCATTCCATGGGTGGTTATGTAGCATTGGCTTTCGCCGAATTGTATCCTGATATGATCAAGGGCATCTTATTACAAAACTCTACTTCACGCGCCGATAGCGACGAACGCAAGATAAACCGCGACCGCGCCATTAAAGCTGTAAAGCAAAACTATACAAGCTTTGTACGCATGTCGATTGCCAATTTATTCAGCGAAGAGAACCGCGAGCGTTTTGCAGTAGAGATCGATGCGTTGCGCGACCAGGCAGTAAAAACCCCTTTACAGGGTATTGTTGCCGCACTGGAAGGAATGAAAACACGCAACGACCGCGAAGTGATACTCCATTTTTCACCCTACCCTATCCTGCTTGTTTTAGGAAAAAAAGACCAGAGCCTTGTATACGAAGATCATGCTGACCAGATTGAAGGTACTTCCGTTAAACTGGTTTCTTATCCACACGGGCACATGAGCCACATTGAGAACAAAAAAGCACTTTTAAAAGAAGCGTTAGACTTTTTCAAGATCTGCTAATCAAATTTTATAATTAAATCTTTAGCTTTCTCCACTCCACTATATTCCGGTCGAAATGACACAATTATTACAAGACCGATTTGCCCTTCTGACGAAGGAAGAATCTCAAAAAAATCTGCAATAATCCGCTATATCTGCGTCATCCTCGTTTTTTTTTAATCAAAAGTCTTAGTTTGTTCTTTTGTCTTGAAACAAAAGAATCAAAAATTCAAGGCTTAACTTCTTAGGCTACAAATCCACGCTTTCGTCTAAAAGATTTGAACTTGCTTCGCTTCAAACAGCAAATCTTTCTTAACGCCTCGAGCTTTGATTTGCTTTACGCCACAAAGTTTCAGGCCCTAGCTTCACTCGAATGTTATGATGTAATAATCCGGTAGATCCATGTCATCCGCGTTCCTTTATTAAGAATTTAAACGAACATTTCTGTCACGCTGAGCTTGTCGAAGCGCGATAAAGCTTCACTTCGAATGTTCTGATAGTAATACGCTCGATCCGTGTCATCCGGCATTTCATTATAAAATCAAGCTTCTATAAAACAAAAAACGGATACCTTTCGGCATCCGTTTCTATATAAAGGGAATAGATCTCTATTTATCAAGAGCGTAACGTCTTGCAACTTCTGTCCAGTTAATTACACTAAAGAAAGCCTCGATATAATCAGGTCTTCTATTTTGGTAGTTTAAATAGTAAGCATGTTCCCATACGTCAAGACCAAGAATTGGAGTACCATTGCAGCCAGATTCCGGCATAAGTGGATTATCCTGGTTAGGTGTAGCGCAAACTGATACCTTACCACCTTTATCTACACATAACCAAGCCCATCCAGACCCGAATTGTGTAGCTGCTGCCTTAGCAAAAGCTGCTTTAAATTCTGCAAAAGAACCAAAAGCACTTTCTATAGCCGCTTCAAGTTCACCTGTAGGCTCGCCTCCTCCGTTTGGAGAAAGTATAGTCCAGAAAAGGTTGTGGTTATAATAACCTCCACCGTTGTTTCTTACCGGTTTGTTAGTAAGATCAAGGTTTATAAGGATGTTTTCTATAGTTTTACCTTCAAGGTCTGTACCGGCGATAGCAGCATTTAGGTTAGTTGTATAGGCATTATGGTGCTTAGTATGGTGAATCTCCATAGTTTTAGCATCAATATGTGGTTCTAGGGCATCATATGCGTAAGGAAGTTTTGGTAATTCAAAAGCCATAATATCCGAAATTTAAAAGATTAATATTAATTTTAATCCAAATTTACAGATTTTAAGGCTTACTCTAATTAAGTTTTTGTTATAATTCTACCTTCAAAATTTAAAACACTCATTATAAGTGCATAAAACTGCTTTCTCAATTTACAACGCTTCGGCGGGTTCTGGTAAAACGTATACGCTGGTAAAAGAATACCTGCGCATCCTTTTACAATCTACTACCGATGATGCTTACAGAAAAATTCTTGCCATTACTTTTACTAACAAAGCTGTGGCCGAGATGAAGAACCGTATCATCCTGAACCTTTCGGATTTTTCTAAAGAAGATCCGGGTGAACGTGCATTGGCGCTCATGAAAGTATTGGCACAGGAAACCGGTTTATCCATCGCTACCATACAGGATAAGTCGAGGTCTATCATCAAGAACATCATTCATAACTACGCTTCGTTTGATATTTCTACCATCGACCGATTTACCCATAAAGTAATTCGTGCTTTTGCGCACGACCTTAACCTTTCGGTTTCGTTTGACGTTTCGCTGGAAACCGACAGCCTTTTGCAGGAAGCCGTAGATGCTATTATCGCTAAAGCGGGAGAAAATGATGTATTAACGGCATTATTGGTCGATTTCTCGTTAGATAAAACCGATAATGATAAAAGCTGGGACGTAACGTATGAGCTGTTTGAAACCGGAAGACTGCTTATTGACGAGAACAATCGTAATGAGCTGCATCAGTTTAAAGACAAGACTATAGAAGAGTTCCTATTTATAAAAGAGAAACTTAAACAGTCGATATCAGCATTAGAAGCAGACAATAAGGCATTAGCCAATGAACTTATAGCTTTACTGGAAAACAAAGGCGTAGATCTTAAGTCGTTTTCCCGAGGGACTTTCCCAAATCATTTGGGTTATATAAGAGACAACACTTTAAACAGTACCCATAAGCGATTTCATGAACCGGAAGATGTTCAGATTAATAAAGCCGCAAAAGACCGTGAGCTTATAGAGAGCATGCTAAATGATATCATAGCTACACTTCAAAAGGTGTATAAAAACTATGAGAAACGCAATTTTTATCAGGCATTCCTAAAAAACATAACACCATTATCGCTCCTTAATTCTATTGGGCAGGAGCTGGAACGCATACAAAAGGAGCAGAATGTACTTTCGATATCCGAATTCAATGCTATAATCCATAAAGAGATCCAAAACCAGCCTGCTCCTTTTATATATGAAAGGCTAGGCGAACGCTACCGTCATTTTTTTATTGATGAGTTTCAGGATACCTCACAAATGCAGTGGAACAATCTTATTCCGCTTATCGATAATGCGCTTTCCAGCGAAGACCTAACGGGCGATCGCGGCACGCTTATGATCGTGGGCGACCCAAAACAATCTATATACCGCTGGCGTGGTGGTAAGGCCGAACAACTAATCGCGCTGGGTAAAGGCGAAAATCCTTTCTCTAATCCCGATATGGAAACCCTCAACCTGGGTACCAACTTTAGAAGTTACAGCAATGTGATAGAATTCAACAATGAATTCTTTTCTTACCTCGCTAACGAATTTGAAGACGAAGATTACAAAACCATGTATGCCGGCAGCAAACAGGAGGTGAACAATAAAGGAGGAGGCTATGTAAACATATCGTTTATCTCGGAGGTCCAGCAGGACGATAATGACGATGTAAACAAAGACTCACTTTATCTTGACGCTACTCTTGCCATTATTCAAAAAGCATTGAGCAATGGCTTTAACTATAAAGATATTGTATTGCTTACGCGTAAACGTACACCCGGGGTGCTGCTTGCCAATTACCTTACCGAAAACAGCATCCCTATATTATCATCCGAAACACTGCTTATTGAAAATGCCACCGAGGTTAAGCTTATCATTAACCTGCTGCGCTATCTTAAAAGCAATGAGAACATAGAAGCTAAGGCTCACTTTTTATATTTTGCTGCACGAACGCAAAACAGCATTGCCATTCACGACTTTATTGCCGAAGGTATGGCACAGCCTACCGAAGAACATCTGGAAAACTGGCTTGGGCTTCACGGCATAAACATGTCGTTTAGAAATTGCAGAAAACGATCACTCTATGAAGCGGTAGAAACCATAGTAGATGCTTTTGTAAAAGAAAAAAGCAACCAGAGTTATGTACAGTACTTTTTAGACCTGGTACTGGAAAGAGATATGCGAACCCAATCGGGTATTGCCGACTTTTTAGAGTATTGGGATAAGAATGGATCGAAATTCAGCATTCCGTCACCCGAAGGAAATGATGCCGTTAGAATAATGACCATTCATAAATCGAAAGGACTGGAATTCCCGGTAGTTATTTTTCCATTTGCCGAAGAAGATTACAGCCGTGCTCCACGCAGCAAAATGTGGCTGGATCTTGATGATACTACCTTCGAATTTCAAAGGGCCTTGGTAGACAGCAATAAAGATGTGGCTCAGTATGGCGAAAAAGCATCAGAGCTTTATGCTATAAAATCGCAGGAAGAGCTGCTCGACAACATTAATATATTATATGTGGCACTTACCCGTGCCGAAGAACAGCTCTACATTATATCGAACAGGAATTTTACAAGCAAAGGCGAACTTACTAATAATATGTCGTCTTACTTTATAAAGTACCTAATGAGCAAACAGCTCTTTAATAATGAAGTAACCGAATATGAGTTTGGTGATCCGGCAAAACTTTCAGACCATCAGGAACTGGAAGCACCTCAGCAAACCATTAAAGTGGTAAAAGAACGATTCAATCCAAGGGCAGTAAAAATCGCACAGCGTGAATCGCTCATGTGGGGCACTACCCGACTACAGGCTATTGAGTTTGGTAATGTGATGCACGAAATACTATCCTATATTAAAACAGAGAATGATATTCCGCTCGCCATCATCAAAGCTACCGAAGAAGGCCTGATCGTGAGAAGCCAGCAGGAAACGGTAGAAAAAACACTCACCGATGTTATTTTCCATCCGGAACTTAATATATTCTTCGCTACAGATAACACTATTTTTAATGAGCAGAGCATAATCCGCCACGATGTACAAACCATAAAACCGGATAGGGTCGCTATAAAAGGAAACACCGCTTTATTATTAGATTATAAAACCGGGGCGCACCTGCCAAAGTATGAAACCCAGCTGGCATCCTATCAAAAAGCATTAGAAGAAATGGGACTACAGGTGGTTAAAAAAACACTCGTATATATAGGAGATACCATAAATGTAGTAAATTTGGCCTGAAAACAGGATTCGACATACCTTAATAGCAAAGGGAAATGACATCTGGTGTCATTCTGAGCGCAACGCAGTGAAGTCGAAGAATCTCTTAATAAAATTTGATAGAGATTTGCTCCGCCAGTCGGCTAAAGCCTCGAGCCTCCCGTTGGTCGAAATGACAAAATGAATCAATAATAAAAACAAGAACAACAAATCATAATACAATGTACGGAAAAATAAAAGAGCACTTAGCAGCCGAGCTGGAAACAATTAAAGAAAACGGGCTTTACAAAAAAGAACGTATTATAGCTTCTCCGCAAGATGCAGAGATCACTTTAGACTCCGGTCAAAAAGTACTCAACTTTTGCGCAAACAACTATCTTGGCCTATCATCGCACCCTGAAGTTATACAGGCAGCTAAAGATGCTTTAGATACTCATGGTTTTGGTATGTCATCTGTTCGTTTTATCTGCGGCACTCAGGATATTCACAAAAACCTTGAAAAAGAAGTAGCTGAGTTTTATGGTACAGAAGACACTATATTATATGCAGCAGCTTTTGATGCTAACGGTGGTGTATTTGAACCATTATTAGGCGAAGAAGATGCAATTATTTCAGACAGCCTTAACCATGCTTCTATTATAGACGGTGTGCGTTTGTGTAAAGCAGCACGTTACCGTTATGAAAACAGCAATATGGAAGAGCTGGAGCAGCAGCTTATAAAAGCAAACGAAGAAGGCCGCCGTTTTAAACTAATTGTTACCGATGGTGTATTCTCTATGGATGGTGTTGTTGCACCACTAGACAAGATATGTGACCTTGCAGACAAATATGATGCAATGGTAATGGTAGACGAATGCCACGCTGCAGGATTTATAGGTGCTACCGGTAAAGGCACACTGGAAGCGAAAGGTGTAATGGGCAGGGTAGATATTATCACAGGAACATTTGGTAAAGCCTTAGGCGGTGCCATGGGTGGATATACTACAGGTAAAAAAGAAATTATCGAACTGCTAAGGCAGCGTTCAAGGCCTTACTTATTCTCTAACTCACTAGCTCCATCAATCGTAGGTGCGTCTATAAAAGTATTTGAACTTCTTAAAAAAGATACTTCCCTAAGAGATAAACTGGAGTGGAATACAAATTATTTTAAAGACGGCATGAAAAAAGCCGGTTTTGACATCATCGATGGCGACTCGGCTATAGTACCCGTTATGCTTTATGATGCAAAACTATCACAGGTAATGGCAGACGAATTGCTTAAAAAAGGTATTTATGTAATCGGATTCTTTTTTCCGGTGGTTCCAAAAGGAAAAGCAAGGATAAGAGTACAGCTTTCGGCGGCTCATAACAAGGAACATTTGGACCACGCAATTGCCTCATTTACAGAAGTTGGGAAAGCGTTAACTATAATTTAACGACAATTTAGAGTGAACCGTAGGATAAATTTTAATAAAACGTTTTGCTGTTCAATTTTAACAGAGTAAATTTGCTCCATATAACCTTTGTAATTAAAATAAAAAGTATGAAACATCTTAACAAACTATTCGTTGCGGCCCTTATGGCAATGAGCTTAAATGCTCAAGCGCAGGACGAAGACAACCCTTGGGCAATTTCCTTTGGTGTCAATGCGGTAAGTACACGTTTTGGATCAGGTTCTGATTTACAAAATAACTTCGACAAATACTTCAAAACTGAAGAGTGGAATGTACTACCATCTGTATCTTACATTAACGTGTCTAGACACGTAGGCAGTAACTTCTCTTTTGGTCTTACAGGATCTGTAAACAAAATTGATAAAATGGTACAACGTACTGTTGGAACTAATTCTCACTACATCAAACATGTTGACGATCTTACTTACTACGGTGTAGATGGTATCATCAAATACAGCATCATGCCAAAAAGCTGGTTTAACCCTTACGTTCACGTTGGTGGAGGTTACACATGGTTAGATGAGCAAGGTAATGGTACAGTAAATGGTGGTATTGGTATCAACTTCTGGTTTACAGAAAATGTTGGTCTTACACTACAATCTACTTACAAACATACATTCGAAGATCAATTCGGAGAAGCTAATGTACCAAGACACATCCAGCATTTTGCAGGTCTTACCTTCAAATTTGGTGGAAAAGATACTGACAAAGATGGTATCTACGATAAAGATGACGCTTGTCCAGAGATAGCTGGTCTTCCTCAGTTCCAAGGTTGTCCTGATACTGACGGTGATGGTATTCCAGACAAAGATGATGCTTGTCCAGAAATTGCTGGTTTAGCTCAGTTCCAAGGATGTCCTGACACTGACGGTGATGGTATCGCTGATAAAGATGATGCTTGTCCAGATGTTGCAGGTCCTGCTAGCCTACAAGGTTGCCCTGACACTGACGGAGATGGTATCGCTGACAAAAACGATAAATGTCCAGACGTTAAAGGTCCAAAAGAAAACGGTGGTTGCCCATGGCCAGATACTGACGGAGATGGTGTATTAGACAAAGATGATCTTTGCCCAGACGTTAAAGGTACTGTTGCTAACCGTGGATGTCCAGAAGTAAGCGAAGAAGTTGTTAAAAGACTAAACGATTACGCTAAAACTATCCTGTTCAACAGTGGTAAAGCTACATTTAAAGATGAAACTTATGTTGTTCTTGAAAACATGAACAAAATACTTAAAGAGTACCCTAACTCTAAATTCATCCTTGAAGGACACACTGACAGTGATGGTAGTAATGCACTTAACCAAACGCTATCTGAAAACAGAGCAGCAGCAGTTAAAACTTGGTTAATCGAGCATGGTATCGCTTCAGACAGACTTAGATCAGTTGGTTTTGGTGAAACTAAACCAATCGCTTCTAACAAAACTGCTAAAGGTAAAGCTGAAAACAGAAGAGTAGAAGTTAAACTTATCAAAGAATAAGGAAACCTCAAAATAAATGAAAAGCGTCCTCGATTTATCGGGGACGTTTTTTTATTTTTATACCATGGCAGATGTAACTTTTCTAGACAAGCTAAGCACTCAATTAATAAATGATTACGGTAGTTCCCTACCCGATGTGGTTATTGTACTGCCTAACAAAAGGGCAAAAATATTTCTTCTTGAAGCCCTTAAAAAACAATTAAGCACTACTGTTTTTGCACCTAGCATTATCAGTATCGAAGATTTTGTGCAAAATGTGGCTGGTATTCGTTCCATAGACGCCATAGAATTACTGTTTGAATTCTACTCTGTTTACCTCAATATTACCCCAAAAGACAAACAGCAGCCCTTTGAAACATTTGCCAACTGGGCAAAAACCCTATTACAGGATTTTAACGAAATAGACCGTTACCTGCTTAACCCGGCACATGTATTATCTTACCTTAAAGACATTGAAGATATAAAGCACTGGTCGCTGGATCTGGACAACCGAACCTCAATGATAGAAAACTATCTGGAGTTCTGGAAACTATTGCCGTTGTATTACGAGTCAATTTACAACCATCTTTTAAACAAGGGCACCGGTTATCAGGGACTCATTTATCGTGAGGCGGTTAAAAATATCCATCACTTCTCTAATGCTTTCACTAAAGGACAAATGATCTTTTCGGGCTTTAATGCGCTCAATGCTGCCGAAGAAAAAATTATACAGCACCTGCTCTCTGTTGGGCAGGCGAAAATATACTGGGATATTGACCAGGCATTCTTAAATGACCCCTACCACGATGCGGGGCTCTTTATAAGACGTTTCAAAAAAGAATGGAAACAATATGCAGGACAGTCTTTTGAATGGATTGTAGACGAGTTTAGCCAATCGAAGAACATCAACATCATTGGCACACCCAAAACGGTAGGACAGGCAAAAATTGCAGGCGAACTTGTAGAGCAGTTTCAGCAGCAGAGCCACAGCCTTGACAGAACCGCATTAGTTCTTGGTGAAGAGAATATGCTTATCCCTCTACTGTACAGCCTGCCTAAAAGTGTAGGTGCACTTAATATAACAATGGGCTATAGCAGCCGAAACAACCCTGCGCAGTTACTAATACAAAAACTCTTTAAGCTGCACACCAATGCACTTAACCGTAACGAGAAAAGCTATACATTATACTATCGCGAGGTACTCGACATCCTTACGCATCCACTGGTAGAACCCTATGCCGGAGCTAAAGAGCTACTCGAAATTATCAACCGAGATAACTTTACCTTCTTTTCACTCGATAAGTTATTTGCGCTGCACGGCAATGCATCACCGTTCTTTAAACTCCTGTTTGAACGATGGGACAGCAATGCCGGAACTATACTTGCCCGATTATCAGAAATTCTTATTGCACTGAAAGGTTTCATGAGCGCAGATGATGAGGAAGACAAGATCACCAAAGCATTTTTGTATTCGATATTTAAAGTCATCAATAAGCTTATCAATTATTATGAGGCCTACCCGCAAATGGACAGCCTGCCCGTTCTTTATTCCATATACAAACAGGTAATTGATATGGCAGAAGTTTCGTTTGAAGGTGAACCACTGTCGGGACTTCAAATCATGGGAGTTCTCGAAAGCCGTGTGCTGGATTTCGAGAATGTTATTATCACTTCAATGAACGAAGGGAAATTTCCGGCAGGTAAAACCCAAAACTCATTTATACCTTATGACGTAAAGCGTGAGTTGGGACTTCCTACCTACAAAGAAAAAGATGCCATATACAGCTATCACTTTTATCATTTAATGCTGCGTGCTAAAAACATTTACCTATTATACAATACCGAAAGTGAAGGACTTGATGCCGGGGAGCGCAGCCGTTTCCTTACCCAGCTTGAAATAGAAAAGAAACCCAAACATACCCTCAAGACAGGTATATACAATGCTTTTTTACCTGATAAGGCTTATGAACCTATGGTTGTACCCAAAACACCCAAGGTTATGGAACGCCTAAAAGAGATCGCTACAGGAAAAGGATTTTCGCCATCGGCATTAACAGGCTACATCCGTAACCCAATGCAATTCTATTACCAGCGCGTGCTTCGCATACGCGAGGTTGAAGAGGTTGAAGAGAGCATTGCCCTAAATACCCTAGGAACAATCATTCACGGTGCCTTAGAGGAGCTCTACAGACCTTATGTCGATAAATTCTTAGCCACTCACAATGTAGATGCCATGACAGCACTGGCCGACGACGAAGTAATGCGCCAATTTGTACTCGTATACAAGGAAGGCGAAATTAAAAAAGGGCGAAACTTATTAGCCTTTGAAGTTGCCAAACGTAACGTGCATAACTTCCTGAAACAGGAAAAACAACAATTATTGAATGGCGATACGGTTAAGATACTTGCCCTGGAAAAAAAGTTTGAACGATTACTGGAAGACAACAGACTACCCTATCCTGTAATGATTGCAGGTAATATTGACCGTATTGAACACCGCAATGGGCGTATTAGAATTGTAGATTATAAAACCGGTAAAGTAGAAAAAGGAAATCTTGTGCTTAAAACCTGGAATGGCCTTCCGACAGATGTAAAGAACGAAAAGATAATTCAGCTCCTCACCTACGCCTTCATGTATGAACCCAATAATGACGGACTGGAAACAGAAGCCGGAATTATATCGTTTAAAAATATGAAAAGCGGCTTTATGAATTTTTCTTATAAAGACAACCATGACAAAGGTGCCGCGACACAAGATTTTGTGGATTCAGAAATGCTCGAGGAATTTAAAACACAACTTGTACTGCTTATCAATGAGATCTTAAATGAAGAAATCCCGTTTACCGAAGTGATATAAATTTTATCAGTAATTAGAGCAAACACAATTGTTATGTAAAACACAAAATCCAATCGCTAAAATCAAAATATAACTACGGAAGCTTCGAATGTTACAAAAATAACATTATTGACAATAAAAAAGGGAAAACGTTGCAGTTTTCCCTTTTTTTGCCCCCAAAAATACCGTAAAAATTAATTTACTAATGCTATTTTCTTCTGTAAACATATAATCTTATGACCTACTTCACAAGTCTTTTAGACAAAATGCAATAAAAGTCGTTGAAATACACAAAAAATAGATGAACTACATGAATTTCAATTATTAAATAAATATGATAATAATGACCTAATATAGATATGCCCTGGCATTACAAACCGTATTAAAATAAGAAAGGGAAAACGTTTCCGTTTTCCCTTTCTTGGCCCCCAAAAATACTGTAAAATTAATTTACTAATGCTATTTTCTTAGGCCAAAAGTATATTCTTTCATCGTGTCGCACAAACTTTTTCGTTCAATGACGTCAAAAGTCGTTAAAACGCAATTAATAAGCTCTGGCGTCGTTTCCTTCGTAGAAATTAATGTATGCTTTGTTTACTACACGGTTACCGCCTGCTGTAGGATAGTCTCCTGTAAAGTACCAGTCACCCAGATTCTTAGGGCAAGCTTTGTGTAGGTTTTCCACAGTTTGGAAAATAATTTTCACCTCAGCTTTAATCCCTTCAGAGCTTAACATCTGAGCTATTTTATCTGAAATTTCCTGATCTGTAAACGGAGCGTAAAATTCTGTTACATAGTTTACAACTTCACTGTCCGGTAAACCTTCCTGAGCTTTTGCTTTTTTGTACACATCGTGTACTATATGCTCCAGTCCTCTTTCTTTGAGTAGTTCGTGTGTTGCCTGGAAAGCCACTAATCCTTCCAGCTTAGCCATATCGATACCATAACAGTCAGGATACCTGATTTGTGGCGCAGACGATACTACAACAATACTTTTAGGATTAAGCCTATCCATCATCTTAAGTATACTTTTCTTAAGTGTTGTACCTCTCACAATACTATCATCGATAATAACAAGATTATCCTCCGGTTTAATAACACCGTAAGTAACATCATAAACGTGAGCAACAAGATCATCACGGCTGCTGTCTTCGGTAATGAAGGTACGCAGTTTAGCATCTTTAATAGCTACTTTCTCTGTACGTATTTTCACTTTAAGAAGCTCCTGAAGTGTTTCTGCAGTAAGCGTGTTCCTATTCTCTAATATATGGTTGTTTTTTCGCTGGTTCAGGAAATCCTGAGCCGCTTCTACCATACCATAGAAAGAAGTTTCGGCAGTATTAGGTATAAACGAGAAAACAGTGTTATCTGTATCACTATCAATAGCATCAAGCACTTGTGGCAATACTAATCTGCCCAATTGCTTACGCTCTTCATAAATTTCGGCATCACTGCCTCTTGAAAAATATATTCTTTCAAAAGAACAAGCTTTTTTTGGCAGCGCAGGAATGATCTCTTCGATGCTTACAGTTCCGTTCTTTTTAATAATTATTGCATTACCCGGCTCAAGTTCCTGTACTTTATCAAAAGGAACATTAAACACGGTTTGGATCACAGGTCTTTCTGAAGCTACAACAGCGATCTCATCATCCTGATAATAGTAAGCCGGACGGATGCCCGCAGGATCTCTAAATACAAAACTGTCACCATGACCTAATAAACCTGCCATTGCATAACCACCGTCCCACTGCTTAGAAGCACGCTGTAAAATTTTAGCAACATTAAGCCTTTCTGATATTACAGCAGAAGCTTCCTGTTTTGTATATCCTTCATTTTTACAATCCTGGTAAAGGTCTGCCACTTCGCCATCAAGAAAATGACCAATTTTTTCCATTACAGTAACGGTATCAGCAAGCTCTTTAGGATGCTGGCCAAGCTCTACAAGGCTATCAAAAAGTTCTTTAACATTAGTCATGTTAAAGTTACCCGCTACAATAAGGTTTCGGTGCATCCAGTTGTTTTGGCGTAAAAACGGGTGAACACTCTCAATACTGTTTTTACCAAAGGTGCCGTAACGAACGTGACCAAGGAACAATTCACCTATATAAGGTATGTTTGCTTTTTGTAAAGCCACACTATCATTGTATTCCGGGTGCTGTGTAAGCTCTTCATTGATTCTTTCATTGATTTGCTTAAACACATCCTGAATAGGCTGCTGCTGATTGGAACGCACTCTGCTAATGTATCGCTGACCGGGCTCAATGTCCAGTTTAATGCTGGCAAAACCTGCACCATCCTGTCCGCGGTTGTGCTGTTTTTCCATTAACAGGTACATTTTTTGTATACCGTAAAAAGCAGTACCATACTTCTCTTTATAGTATTCTAATGGCTTTAATAATCTTAACAGCGCAATACCGCATTCATGTTTTAAAGCGTCACTCATAATCGTTGTGTATGTGTTGTAGTTGTTGTGTTCTCTATTAAAAAAAGCCCATGAGGGCTTAATGTTTCTTTATTTTTCCAGCGCAATGTCAAACTGCGTTAACGCTCTGAATTGTTGCAGGCGCTCCAGCACCTCTTCTTTTTGCAGGCGTTCCATTCGTTTAGTTCCAAATTCTTCTACACAAAAGGATGCCATGT
This sequence comes from Flavobacterium cerinum, assembly GCF_004028155.1. GTDB lineage: Bacteria > Bacteroidota > Bacteroidia > Flavobacteriales > Flavobacteriaceae > Flavobacterium > Flavobacterium cerinum. The sequence goes on from NZ_SBII01000008.1 coordinate 130,857, forward strand.
TAGATCCATAAATAATAGCATTCTTCATGTTCTCGAAAGAGATGTTTTCGCTTTGTGCAATATAACCGGTAAAACCTCCTGCAAAAGTATCGCCTGCCCCTGTTGGGTCAAACACTTCTTCCAGTGGTAATGCAGGAGCAAAGAATATTTGTTTTTCATGGAAAAGCAATGCACCGTGCTCTCCTTTTTTGATCACTACAAATTTGGGCCCCATCTCCTGTATTTTAGCCGCAGCTTTAACCAGCGAGTATTCACCTGTTAACTGACGGGCCTCTTCATCATTTACTGTAATCACATCTACACGCGCAATAACCTGTTTTAACTCAGACAATGCACAGTCCATCCAAAAGTTCATGGTATCCAGCACTACAAGTTTAGGTGCTTTAGTTAACTGATCCAGTACACTTATCTGCGTTAGCGGATGCAGGTTACCCAGCATTACCACATCGGCATCTTTAAAATTTTCGGGAACTTTAGGCTCAAAATCCGCAAGGGTATTCAACTCCGTTACAAGAGTATCACGGGAATTAAGATCGTTATGGTAGCGTCCGCTCCAAAAAAACGTCTTGCCGCCTTTAACGATTTCTATCGCAGAAACATCAATGTTTCTTGCTGTTAGAAGGTCAAGGTATTCCTGAGGGAAGTCTTCGCCAACAACAGACACGATTGCCGTTTGGTGTTTAAAAAATGAGGCCGAAAGCCCAATATAAGTACCTGCTCCACCCAGAATCTTATCGGTTTTGCCAAAAGGCGTTTCGATAGCATCAAAAGCAACAGAGCCAACAATCAGTAATTTATTCATAAAGGCGGTGAAATTTGAAGATGCAAAGATACTTCATATCTTCAATAGTTACAAAAAATTGACGATCAAATTCATCAATGCTAGTATATACAAAATCAATAGATTACAATGAATTTATTGCAACAACACTAACACTGCGTTCCTCTATTATATTATTTAATCCGCAAACATCCATCACTGGCATTTGTCATCAAATAATTAACATTTTAACAGTGTATTTCTCTGTATTTGCGCCAAATTATCTATCCATCAAAATCTTCAAACTTGATCATAAAAAGTATGCTTACGAGTCAGGCAAAAAGATCACTTACTGTACTTTTCGCTGAAAAGAAATCTTTACCTATATATTCTAACCGTTAATTACACCTGTTTCGAACCTATCTCTTCATAATAGGCATCAATATTTAATTTAGGCGATGTAGATGCCATAACAGCAAGCTGATCACAGCGTTCGTTTTGCGGATGGCTGTTATGCCCCTTTACCCATTTAAAGTCGACTTTATGTTTACGGTACACTTTCAGGAAACGCTGCCACAAGTCGGGGTTCTTTTTATCTTTATAACCTTTTTTCTCCCAGCCAAAAACCCAGCCTTTTACAACAGAGTCTACTACATATTTAGAATCAGAAACCACTAATACTGTAGTTCCGGGGTTTTTAAGTTTTTCCAACCCTACAATAACTGCCAGTAATTCCATGCGGTTATTGGTCGTTAACCTAAACCCTTCATAGAATTCCCTGCGGTAATTTTGCCCCACAAGTTCCATGACAACGCCATAACCTCCCGGTCCGGGATTGCCTTTTGCAGCGCCGTCTGTATATATATGTACTTGGTGACTCATTTATTATTTTGGATTGGTAGATTATTCGAAAAACTATTCATTATACACTATTTGGATCTTCTTTAAAAATCCAGCCATCTAACTATCTATAGATCCTTTAGTAGTTCTTCAATCACCCTCGGGAAATGTTCATGCTCCAACTCCAGTACTCTTTGTGCTACATCTTCTGGAGTAAGACAATCGGAAACTGCTACGGTGTGCTGATAAATTACGTTCCCTTCATCATAATTATCGTTCACAAAATGGATCGTAATACCCGATTCGGCATCTTTATTCTCTAAAACTGCCTTGTGAACATGGATACCATACATGCCTTTTCCGCCATATTTAGGCAGCAGTGCCGGGTGTATATTTATCACTTTCCCAGGGTAGGCCGCAATGATATCTGACGGAAACTTCCACAAAAAACCCGCCAGTACGACGATACTAGGGTTAAACGATCTTAATTTTAACAGTACTTTGCCCTCATTTAGCTCTTCTTTTGAGAAAATAACGGTAGGAACACCATATTTTTTTGCCTTATCCAGCACTCCTGCATTTGGGTTATTTGTAAACAAAGCAACCACTGCATAATGCTCCTTATGTGCAAAATACTGCATGATTTGTTCAGCGTTAGAGCCACCCCCAGAAGCAAACAGAATAATATTTTTCATTTTGTGACAAGAATTTGATAGTGCAAAAAACGGAATAATAAACCGCAAAATAAAGGTGTTTTGAGATTATTGTAAAATTAATTTTTTAATTTAGTGCCACATTTTTTGACGAAAACGTGGTTTTAAAATAAAGTTTTTTATTTTTGCCATTCAATTTAAATTCTAAAATTAAAGATTATGTCAGACATTGCATCAAGAGTAAAAGCGATTATCGTAGACAAATTAGGTGTTGACGAAAACGAAGTTGTAACAGAAGCAAGCTTCACTAACGATTTAGGAGCTGATTCCTTAGACACTGTTGAGCTTATTATGGAGTTTGAAAAAGAATTTGATATCCAGATTCCAGATGATCAGGCAGAAAACATTTCTACAGTTGGTCAAGCTATTTCTTACATCGAAGAAGCAAAAAAATAATAAATATTTGACATCCATGTAATTATAATATTACATGGATGTTATTATTTATTGGATTTTAAGGCCAAAAACGCTTTGAAAAAATGAATGACTTTTAAAAAAACAAAGATCCTTCATAAAAAATATTATCAGTGCCCATGTTTTCTTATCATTTTATTAGAGACGCATGGGTATTGTTCTTTAAATTTGAAACTATAAAATTGACCTTATGAAATTAAGAAGAGTTGTAGTAACAGGACTGGGCGCACTTACCCCTATTGGAAACAACGTTGAGGAGTATTGGAACAATCTTGTTAACGGTGTAAGCGGCGCAGCCCCTATAACCTACTTTGACACGACTAACTTCAAAACAAAGTTCGCCTGTGAGGTAAAAAATTTCAATGTTGAAGATTTTATAGACCGAAAAGAGGCACGAAAAATGGACCGTTATGCACAATATGCTATGGTTGCTACGGAAGAAGCCGTTAAAGATGCAAACTTTGACTTTGAAAAATTAGATAAAGATAGAGTCGGTGTTATCTGGGGATCTGGTATTGGCGGACTTGAAACTTTCCAGGAGGAAGTTATCAATTGGGCTAAAGGTCCTGGTATACCTAAATTTAACCCTTTCTTTATACCAAAAATGATCGCTGATATTGCTGGTGGCCATATTTCTATAAAATATGGTTTCAGAGGCCCTAACTTTACTACAGTTTCTGCCTGTGCATCATCTACAAATGCTTTAATAGACGCTTTCAACTATATCCGTTTGGGCCATGCAGATGCTATGGTAACCGGCGGTAGCGAGGCTGCTGTAACCATTGCCGGAATGGGCGGGTTTAATGCAATGCATGCGCTATCTACAAGAAATGACGACCCTAAAACTGCTTCAAGACCTATGGATAAAGACCGTGAAGGTTTTGTACTTGGCGAAGGTGCCGGTACTCTTATACTTGAAGAGTATGAGCACGCTATAGCAAGGGGCGCTAAAATTTACTGCGAAATAGGCGGAGGCGGAATGAGCGCTGATGCACACCATATCACAGCTCCACACCCGGAAGGGCTTGGCGCTCGTAATGTTATGAATAACTGCCTTAGGGATGCAGGCTTACTGCCTACAGATGTAGATGGTGTGAACATGCACGGTACATCTACTCCTCTTGGTGATATTGCAGAATCTAAAGCTATAATTGAAGTTTTTGGTGAGCATGCTTACACGCTTAACCTTAACTCTACAAAATCTATGACAGGCCACCTTCTTGGTGCTGCCGGTGCTATAGAGACCATATCTTCTATACTATCTATAAAGCACGGTATCGTTCCGCCTACCATCAATCACTTTACGGATGATGAGAACATAGACCCTAAACTTAACTTCACTTTTAACAAGGCCCAAAAAAGGGACATGAAAGTGGTTATGAGCAATACATTTGGGTTTGGTGGACACAATGCATGTGTATTAGTAAAGAAACTCGAACTATAATGGACGGGGCATGGGTATCATAAAAAAAATATTCACAAAAAATACCCGTCTCTCTCCGGAAGACGGGATTTTTTTTGACGAGATCTATAAAATGCTGGGGTTTCAACCGTTAGACCTCAGCCACTATCGTAAAGCATTCATACACAGATCATCTAACAAAACAGATGAGAATGGAAATCCAATAAACTACGAAAGACTGGAGTTTTTGGGCGATGCCATGCTGGGATCAGTCATTGCTGCACACCTTTTTAATGAGGTGCCTACCGGCGACGAAGGATACCTGACCAAAATGCGCTCAAAAATTGTAAGCCGTGAACACTTAAATGAACTGGGACGCGATCTTGACCTTATAAAATGGGTAGAAAGCAAAGTATCTACACAGCATTTTGGCGAAAACATACACGGTAACCTTTTTGAAGCTTTAATTGGAGCCATCTACCTGGATCGCGGCTTCACCTATTGCGAAAAATTTATACATAAAAAAGTAATACTCCCTTATGTGGATATTGCAAAACTGGAAGGCAAGGTTATTAGCTACAAAAGCCTTGTTATAGAATGGTGCCAAAAAGAAAAAAAAGCATTTCAATATGAAGTGTATGAAGATAACGGTACCGAAGGCCAGAAACATTTTGCCGTAAAACTTAAAATAGACGGCAGGATAATTGCGCGTGCACGTGCAACTTCAAAAAAGAAAGCAGAAGAAAAAGCATCCCAACGCGCCTTTTTTGCATTTCAGGAAAAAATTAACAAAAAATAAGCCAACTTCCCAGCAAACTAAAACGTTTTCGTAAAGAAAATAGCATAAACTTAATTTATAAGCCTGTTTTTTATTAACATTAAGTAGTATATTTACGGCTTATTTAGATTTGTTATGGCAGTTCACAGACTATTGATTGACGATTTTGTTACGATCGATTACGGATTGATTGCCATTCATTCATCCCTCGAAGACTACAGGCTTGCCTACTTCATGAACAGGGAATTATCTATACTGCTTGAAAAAAGTAACCACGATATTGGGGTTACTATTAACGAAGGGGAAAGCTGTTTTTCAAGATTCATCTTTGAAAACCCCGACGACGACAGCATGTGGAATCTTATCCAGAACAAGGCGAAGGTTATCTCCATGCAAAGCAACACCTCTACTTCTTTATTTGAAGACACGGACATGTCATTAACGACAAACGTTTTTTTGATGCCCGAGCTCAAGAAAGTAGATTATGTGCTTAAAATCGAAAACATTCCTGCTCATTTAGAACTGGATGACATAGTAGAAAAACTACTTACGATAAAACAAGTCGCCACAGCCTACACAATTGATCACACGAAATTAAAATCTAAGAACAATTTAATTTTTTAAAAGAATGCCAACAAGAAAAAAAACTAAAATTGTAGCCACATTAGGGCCTGCATGCAGCACCAGAGAAGTATTGAAAGACATGATAGATGCAGGTGTAAATGTATTCAGGATCAACTTTTCACATGCCGATTATACCGATGTTAAGGAGCGAATAGACATGATAAGAAGCCTTAACAGCGAGTTTGGTTACAATACATCTATTCTGGCCGATTTACAAGGACCAAAACTGCGCGTTGGGGTAATGAAAGAAGACATTATTGTAAACCGTGGCGATATAATTACATTTCAAACTGCCGAAGATACTTTAGGTACTGCCGAAAGGGTGTACATGAACTATAAAGAATTCCCTAACGATGTTAATCCTGGCGAAAAAATATTACTTGACGATGGCAAGCTGATGTTTGAAGTACTGGAAACAAACAGAAGAGACGAAGTTAAAGCTATGGTTATACAGGGCGGACCGTTAAAATCTAAAAAAGGGGTTAATTTGCCTAACACTAAGGTTTCTTTGCCTGCTCTTACGCCAAAAGACATTAAAGATGCGCTTTTTGCTATTAAAGAAGAGGTAGACTGGATCGCGCTTTCGTTTGTAAGAACGCCAAAAGACCTGGAAGAACTTCAGGATCTTATTGCAGAACACTCATCATACAAAATTCCAATTATTGCTAAGATCGAAAAACCTGAAGCAGTAGAGAATATCGATAAGATCGTTGCTTTTTGCGATGCGCTTATGGTAGCTCGTGGAGACCTTGGTGTAGAGGTTCCGGCACACGAAGTACCGCTTATACAAAAAAAGCTGGTAAATCGCGCTAAAACAGCCCGTATCCCTGTTATCATCGCTACGCAGATGATGGAAACAATGATCACGAGCCTAACACCTACCCGCGCCGAAGTAAATGACGTTGCCAACTCTGTAATGGATGGTGCAGATGCTGTAATGCTTTCGGGAGAAACATCTGTAGGTAACTACCCGGTTCAGGTTATCGAGAAAATGACACAGATCATTGAAGCTGTAGAAGATTCTCCGCTAATCACGGTTCCTCAAAACACACCACAGGTAAGAACAAAACGTTTTATTACAAAATCAATATGCTACCACGCTGCCCAAATGGCAAACGTGATCAAAGCAAAGGCTATAAGCACACTTACAAACAGTGGCTATACTGCTTTCCAGATCTCTGCATGGAGACCAAACTCACACATCCTGGTGTTTACATCAAACAAAAGGATACTTACACAGCTAAACCTGCTATGGGGCGTTAATGCTTTTTACTATGATAAATTTCTTAGTACAGATGAAACTGTTGAAGATGTGAATAATATTGCACGAGATAAAGGTTATGTAGAAAAAGGAGATATCCTTATTAACCTTGCAGCCATGCCGGTTATAGAAAAAGGTATGGTAAACACCCTAAGGGTATCTGAAATAGAATAATTACAGCTTTCTTTCCAAAAAAGAGCGAAGCCATCCTGCAAAGGGTGGCTTTTTTATTTGAGGCTGGATGTCTGATCTTGGAATTAAAGACTCGCCAATAATTCCATAGTATTAAAGTATCTTCAGCTATGCTATTCTTTTATCCCGGAAGGATTATATTTCGGTAACAACGATCGAAACGCAAATATTTCCCACAGGGAATTAACACTCTATTACAACATTTAAAATCAATGATTTAAAAGAACGCGGATGACGCGGATTTAGATGATTTTAGCAGATCCTTAGAAACTCGGGGGAAGGTATGACTTTCAGATTCATGTCATAAGCTTTTGTTTCAAGACAAAAGAACATATTTAAACATTCATAAAAAACGCTTCGACAAGCTCAGCGTGACCAGAACTTTATACATTTTAGCCTTAAACCTAAAAAAGACTCAGCTGCTCCCCTCTGGTTCCGTCAAAATGATGAACATCCAGCGGAAGCATCTCTTTATCTTTAAAGAACTTTTGGCGCGCTATCTTAAAAGTAGTGTGTATCATATTGGCAATATTACCTTCGCCTGTTCTTCGTTTACCAATTTGTTTTTCGCCCAACTTACCTCCGTGCATGGATGCTATCTGTTGCAATACCTTTTCTTTCCTGTCTGGGTAATGCTGCTCTAACCAATCGATAAAAACAGGTTCTACCGTATCATTTAGCCGAACGAGTGTGTAGCCAAAACCCTTTGCTCCTTTCTCGGCAATCGTTTTTACGATCGAAAGGATTTCGGGCGTGTTGAGTCCTGGTATCATTGGGGCTACCATAACATGGGTAGGAATTCCGTTTTGCGAAAGCGTCTCAACAGCTTTTAATTTTGTATTTACCGATGATGTTCTGGGCTCCAGCTTTCGCCGAAGGTCCTCATTTATAGTAGGGATACTTAATGAAACACTCACCAGATTTTTCTCGGCCAGTTGGGTTAAAATATCAAGGTCACGAATAACCATGGCATTTTTAGTAAGTACATGTACCGGATGCCTATAATCGAGGCACATTTGCAGTAAACCGCGTGTAATTTCCAGTTTACGCTCTACGGGCTGGTAGCAGTCTGTATTTCCAGACAGTAGTATAGGCTGGGGTTTATAGCCTCTTTTTTTAAAGAATTTTTCCAGAAGCTGCGGTGCATTTTTTTTGGCAAGTATAATTCGTTCAAAATCGACCCCTGCGCTGTATCCCCAATATTCATGGGTAGGACGGGCATAACAGTAAGCACAGCCGTGCTCGCATCCCTGATACGGATTCATAGAATAAGCCATAAAAAGATCAGGGCTTTTAACCTCGTTCACTAAGGTTTTTGGAAACACCTCAATAACACGGGTTTTAGCCAGTTCCTCTTCATAATCGTCCTGATAGATGGACGTTTCATAGCGATTTTTAATAAAATGATTGTGAATATTAGTAACCGCCCCCTGCCCTTTTATCTTATCTTTTTCCATTTTTGCCTCTCTTTTTCTACAGGCAAATTAAGAAATTAGCAGGCTTTTTTGTGCCTACTCACCATACAGATTATTAACAAACGTGTAAAGCCCCAAGAACAAAGGGGCTATAAAAAATGTATATATTTATTAGTGAGGAAACTCTTATTGATTACAATAAACGCTGTTGTTTTATTTAAAATCGCTATAAGAAATTTATGACGCGCGACAAATACTTAGTGACTGTAAATTGCTTTTTTGGTAATTTATATCCGTGCGTAATGCTTGAGCAGCTTCTTCCTGATTTTTAATTTTCTGAATATAATCTGCCATCTGCTTTCTTGTCATCCTGTTTGTTCTAAGCGATTCAAACTCAGAATCAGAATACTCTATGCTAAATTTTTCACGAAGCAGCTCGAGATATTCTTTATAGGTTACTTCACTATCAGGAAAAGCAACATACGACCAGGCATTGTTCTCGTCAACTAATTGCTCTAATTCCGATTGCATCTGCAAATCCTTGTTTTTATTATTCTCTAACTTAGAAAGCATATGCCTTCTAGCTAAAAGCGTTGCAGGAAGCAGGTTTTTATCGACTAAGAAAAAAAATACGGTAGCCACAAGGCCGATTAGTAATATATAATTGTGCATTTCGGGGGGGTGCATTATGTTGTTACTATCACAAATTTATCTTAAATAAGCGTTAAATCATCACTAAGCTATTCATTTTTTTTATATAAGTATAAAAATAAATTATACCGTAGTAAAAAACCGACAAACAGCTAATTAACACCGTTATAACAAACAATAAACATGATAAAGCCTGCAAATTAAAATTACCTGATCATCGAAAAATGTCCTTTATGTTCGCGTCCATCGCTTCGTTCTACTAAAAACCAATAATCAGTAGATGGAAGACGATGCCCGTTATATTCTCCATTCCAACCAGGCTCGCTTCCATTAAAAGAATAGATAAGCTTACCGTAGCGGTCAAAAATATGAATCTTCATATTTGGTTCAAAAAAAGCGGCTTTAATAGTCCAAACTTCGTTTTTTCCATCGCCGTTTGGTGTAAAAAACCTTGGATACATTAGTACCACCACTTCCTGCTTATCAGTACCACAATTGTTTATGTCATTTACATAAACTGTATATTTTCCAGGAAGTAATCCGTTAAATACAGGGCTGGTTTGATAATTAATCCCATTTATAGAGTATTCATAATTCCCGCTGCCCGACACGGTTACAACAATACTGTTCTTATTATCGGTCCAGTCATTAATTTCAATATACGTTATTTCGGGTTTTGCGGCTTCTGTTACAGTAATAGTTTTTACAGCTTCGCAGGTTATGCCGCCCGATACCTGATAGACTGTTATGGTATAACTTCCTGCCTTAGATACCACTATAGATTGCGATGTTGCTCCTGTAGACCATACATAAGCAGAAAAACCTGCCGGCGCTGTTATGGTAACGCTGCTATTTTGGCAAAAAGCAAAAGCATCAGGCATAATAAGAACTGGTTTTCTCACTACATTGAGTATAAAAGAGGTAATAGCATGGCAGATACCTGCATCGGGTGATACCCTTGCATAAATAGTCTGCGGATTTGAAGTATTGGTATATTGTTCGGTAATAAAATTCACTCCTGCTTTAGCATCTTCTAATGAAGTGTAGAAGCCAACAGAGAAATCTACAAGCTGTAACGGGCCTAATATTGTGGTACGCTGGGTACTTAAATCAAACACTGCCTGTCCGTTCTCATCACCACAAGCTGTCATATCCGGTGGCTGGGTTGCCGTTGGCATTTCTAATATTTCTATGGTTTTAAACAGTGTTTGGGGTACGCCGCCTATTGTAAAAGATGCCGACACAGTATAGGTGCCAATGGAAGCATACACATGCGTGGGATTAACTTCATTAGAAAAGTTTCCATCACCAAAATTCCATGTAACACTGTTAGCATCAACTACAGAAGACAAAGAAAATTCTGTAGCATCACTAAGGCAGAATTTATCTGCCATTATTACGGCTGTCATCTTTTGTACCTGTGTAGCAGCAGGAAGACCGGAATTTATTGTTTTCCCGCCAAGATATAGTGCGTTTATTTGATAATTACAGGTTATTCCAAGAACATCCGGGCTATTTATAACATCTAAAGCGTCTAAAAGATTATAACGACAAAAGTAAATTTTTCCGTCAGTCGCAAGCTGTAATCCGCCGCCATCATGAATTTGATTCCCCGGAGATATATTTATGGCAGAAGCAGCAATATCAGCAGCTTCAAGATTATACTGATTTATAGTTGACGAAGTATAACTTGATGTATACAATAATTTACCTGATGGCGAAAACTCAACACCATACATGCTGTCTGTAGTCAATGTTATGTAATTATCTGCCAAGCCTGTAGCAGGATCAAAATCACTTAATTGTACTCCCGAAAATAAATGGCTGTGCGCCAGTTTTGTGCCATCGGGCGAAACCTTCATTGCTCCCATCCAGCCATAGTTTGAAAGTGCAGGCCCTCCATCGCTAACAACAGGTGTTGTATTTACCCCTGCTGCTGTAATTAGTGTAGCATATATTTTATTGTCTGGATACCCTACTGCGGCTACCCATCTGTCTGTACCGTTACTATGCCTTACTATAGTTAACATTTCACCAATAGCAGTGGCTATAAATATATTTTTATTTGAGGTAACTGCACCCAGGCCGCTATCCAGCGTCATATCCACTTCAGAATACCTAAGCCCTTTATAACCCGCATCAACAGGCTGTGTGTCGACAGTAAAAACATAAAAAATAGTATTAGATCCCGGTCGTTGTACTATCACCACTCCCTGGGCACTCGATACATTACCAAACAATCCGGTACCATTGTCCATAACAACATGGTCTTTATTCCATACCGTATTCCCGTTAGTATAGAACATGATCTGTCCATTGGCATCTGTTAGTGTAGCGCAGCCTTCATCGCTCACCAGAGCACCATTAGTAAGTACTACAGGAACACCACTATTAAAGTCGAGCCCTGCATTATTACCAAAATACCATACCGGACCAATTTCCTGTGCGTATGAGAGTGATAAACAAGAAAAGAATAGGCATAAAAATGCATTTTGCCACACCTTCATAAAACTATGCAGGCATGTTTGGAAAAACGATAGAAGTTTTTTTCCATCCATTTTTTTTTCTTTTTCTTAGCAATGTAAAAATAATAAAATTATAACATACTGTATTTCAAAAGTCCTACCTCATCAAAGAGAAATGTCCTTTGTATTCTTTTCCATTTCCGCGATATACAACAAACCAATAATCGGTAGACGGTAAACGGTACCCGTTAAGTTCTCCATTCCAACCGGGTTCACTCCCTTTAAATGAATGAACAAGCTTGCCATAGCGGTCAAAAATGTGAACTTTTATATTAGGTTCAAAAAAAGCATACTTAATAGTCCAAAGCTCATTTACTCCATCGCCATTTGGCGTGAAGAATCGCGGATACATCAACAGTACTACTTCCTGTTTATCTGTACCGCAATCGTTCATGTCTTTTACATAAACTGTATATTTTCCGGGAAGTAATTTGGTGAATACTGAACTGGCCTGATAATTAATTCCATCGATAGAATATTCATAATTCCCGCCGCCCGATACAGTTATAACAATACTATTGTTGTTGTCTGTCCAGTCGTTAACTTCAATATGGGTTATTTTGGGTTTTAACGATTCTGTTACGGTAATAGTCTTTGTAGCTTCGCAGGTTGTGCCTCCCGTTACTTCATAAACCGTTACCGTATAACTTCCTGCTTTAGATACTACAATAGCTTGCGATGTTGCTCCTGTAGACCACAAATAAGACGAAAAACCTGCCGGCGCAGTTATGGTAACGCTGCTGTTTTGGCAAAAAGCAAAAGCATTGGGCATTGTTATAACCGGTTTTGAGACTACATTAAGTTGAAAAGAAGTAATAGCATGACATATCCCTGCATCGGGCGATACCCTTGCATAGATAGTCTGCGGATTTGAAATGTTCGTATACTGTTCGGGAATAAAATTAATTCCTGCTCTGGCATCTTCTATAGAAGTATAAAAACCAACAGTAAAATCTATAAGCTGTAAGGGGCCTAAAATCGTGGCACGCTGGGTTTTCAAATCGAATACTGCCTGCCCGTTTTCATCGCCACAAGCTGTCATATCGGGCGGTTTAGTTGCTGTAGGCGTTTCTAATATTACTATTGTTTTAAAAATAATTTTTGTTTCTCCCTGTATTTGAATGGTTGCCGATACATTATAAGTTCCCGTAGCAGCATATACATGAGACGGACTAAGTTCATTCGAAAAACTTCCATCATTAAAATCCCAAACAATAGTATCGGGTGTTATAGCCGGTATAACAGAAAAAACGGTGGTATCCCCATGGCAAAAATTAACCACCTGTATGGCAAGATCCTGTTCTACCTGCGTAGGTGTAGGCAGGCCGCTTTCGCTAATTTTTCCACCAAGACTTACAGTGTCATACTGAAAACCACAGGCTATCCCTAAAGCATCTGGGTTATTAATAACACTTAATGCCGATCTGTTTCGCATACAAAAGTACACCTTATTGTCAGGGCCGCGTTGTAACAAACCCCCATAATTTTCCTCAATATCTGCCGAATAAAGCGCAACTGCCGAAGCTGGAATATCTGCTGCATCAAGATTATACTGAAACAAATCAGCATTTTGGGTATAAGACACATAGAGGCGTTTGCCCGATGGCGAAAACTCAACACCATACACCATGAAGCTGGAAAGTATCGTTTGATCGTTACTGGCAACTCCGGTTGTTGTATTAAAATCCATGAGCTGCATTCCCGACCCATGATGGCCTAATGCCAATTTATTACCTGCAGGTGATACTTTAATACAACCCAAAAGATCATAAAGAGACGTGAGGTTCATTCCAAGACTGCTAACTACCGGAGTGGTATTTACACCTGAGGCTGTAACCAGTACAGCATGTACACTATTACCCGGAAACCCATGAGTAATTACCCAAAAATCTATACCGTTACTGTGCTTCACCATAGCCAGCTGCTCTGTAGATGCTGTTACTACCGCGATGTTCTTATTTACTGTAACAGCACCAAGTCCTCCGTCGAGCGACATATCTACTTCAGAATAATTACATCCTTTTGAGGGCACACCCGACCAGCCGGGCGCATCTACCGTGAAAATATAGAAAATTGTATTCGATCCTGGTTTTGGAACTATAACGGCCGACTGGACTGCCGATTGCTGTCCAAACAGCCCGCTCCCGTTCACCATATCCTGATGGTTTTTATTCCATACCGTTTCTCCGTTAGTATAAAACATAAGCGCGCCGTCAGGGCCTGTTAATGTCGCACAGCCTTCAATGGTATTCATAGCACTGTTTGTAAGTGCAATAGGACTACCGCTGTTAAAATCCAGTCCGGCACTATTACCAAAGTACCATATCCTGCCTATTTGTTGTCCATGAGATAGAGAAAAGGTGAAGAAAATTAAAAGCAAACAGAGCCTTAACCTAAAAGCGCCGGGGCGCAATAAGGCATAGCAAGGCCGTGTGAAGTTTTGTACATTCATGTTGTGGTTGGTTTTTCATAGCAAACTATGAACAGTTTAAAATGTTAAAACCCTACACTAAAATACTGATAAACAAGTAAAAAAAATAAAAAAATAAAAAAAATCCCGAAAACACTGGGGTTTCGGGATTAAAATATACTCTTACAAAAGTGACTATTTATCGCATCATTGCAAAATGCCCTTTGTATTCTTTACCATTACTGCGATGTACTATAAACCAATAATCGGTTGCCGGAAGCTTATTTCCATTAAAAGTCCCATCCCATCCCGGGGTGTTTCCTTTAAACGAAGTAAGCAGCTTACCATATCTATCAAAAATATAAACGATCATTTTAGGATCATAATAGGCATTATCTACCTGCCAGGTATCGTGAAAACCATCTCCATTTGGAGTAAAATATTTAGGATACATTAGCAGTACTACCTTATCTTCGGTAAAGCCGCAACCATTTTTTTCGCGCACAATAACCTTGTACTGCCCTGGTACCAATTGGTTAAATACATTACTTTCCTGATAATTACTGCCATCTATAGAATATTCATAATCACCTTCACCTTCGGTAATTATTGTAATAGAGTTGTTATTACTGGTCCATTCGTTAACCTCTATGTCTTTTATAACCGGCTGATAGGATTCGTGTACCGTTATCGATTTTGTTGTTTCGCAAACAGTTGCACCTGTTTTTTTAGTTACTGTAAGTGTATAAGTTCCTGCTTTATCGATACGTACAGAAGGTGTTGTTTCACCCGTAGACCACAAATAACTGTCCATACCTGCAGGAGCCAAAAGTATAATACTGCTGCCCTGGCAGTAGCCGTAACTATCTTTCATGTCAATTATCGGTTTTGAGGCTACAGTGAGCTTAAATGAAGTAACAGCATAACAAATACCTGTATCGCTATATACTCTCGCATAAAGCGTTTGTGAGCCTGTATTAACCGTATAATTATTTGGCAGCGGGTTATTTCCGGTCTCAGCATCAGATAATGATATGTGGTAACTAACAAGATAATTAACTGCCTGCTGTTCGCCCAGTATAGCTGCATCCTGATCACTCAGGTGAAATACCGCAGCACTTTCTTCATTGCCACAGGTAATCATGTCAGCAGGCTGTATGGCAACCGGAGCTTTTAAAACAGTTATTGTTTTAGTATAATATCGGGTAGAAGTACCTCTTTTCGCTTTAGCTTTTACGACATAAATCCCCGTTTTAGCATAGGTATGGGTAACATTTAAACTAGTAGACGTATTACCATCTCCAAAATCCCAAAGCACGGTATCAGAATCCATAGTGGTTGTAGCCGTAAAATACACGGCGGTATCAGAACAATCCGATGCCATTTTGATATCCAATACATAAAAGGGAGTTGTCATGAAATTTGGCAGTCCTACAAAGGTTTCTTTACCTCCAAGATCTACTGCTTCATAAACCAGATTACAGCCTGTACCCACAACATCAGGGTAATTAATTACCGATAAACTTTTAGCCAGGTATTTATGCACCACATAAATTTTAGAATCGGGACCCAATTTCAGAGAACTCGCTACATCTATTTTACCCACTTCTATCTGGCTTTGTGCTACATTAGGAGCATTTACCTGATATTGATATATTTTATTGTCGCTTGAAAGGTAAAGAAGCTTACTGTTTGGTGAAAATTCCACACCATAACACTCTGCAGGCGATTTTACAGTTACTGCATTGCTAACAATTCCTGTGGCTGCATCAAAGTCAAACAGTTCGGCTGCAAAAAGTCCATTTGCCATCGCAATACGTGTACCGTTTGGCGAGAAGCTCATCCATCCGGCATAATGCCCGGAATTATCTGCACCGTTTACAACTAAGCCCGCATAGCTAATTACAGGTGTAGTACTTACTCCGGCGGCTGTTACCTTATAACTATAAAAAGCATTGCTGCCCCACTGATGGGTAGTTACCCAAACATCAATACCGTTAAAATGCTGTACTGCCGCAATTTTTTCTGTAACAGGTGTAATAAGCCTGGTATTCTTGCTTATTACATCTCCTTTACCTCCGTCGGCAGTCATATCCACTTCAGAGAAGGTCAGCCCGTTTGGACCACCTGCATCATCGGCTGCAAAAATATAGTAACGGTCTTTTTGTCCCGGCTTCTGAATTATTATTGCCGATTGTGTAGTAGACTGATCTCCTAAAAGATCACTGCCATGAGGCATTATTTGATTGTTTTTATTCCAAACATAAATACCATTGGTATAGAACCGCAAATCTCCATTTTGACTGGATATTGCAGCACTCCCTTCCATAGTTGTCATTTTGCTGTTTGTAATTGCAACAGGTCTGCCGTTGCTAAAATTTAATCCGGCCATTCGGCCAAAGTACCAGTTGTTATCTTGTTGAGCATTTGTGTTCCATGCAATAATACACAATATACCCATCAGGAATTTTGTTCCTCTCATTCGTAAAGCTTTACATAGCATTTTTAAATCTCCTCTTCATCCCGTTTACTGTTGGCGCTACACCCAAAGAACGCCTTATTAGGAATCCGATCTTTAACATATAAATCACTGATTTTCAATGCTAAAAACTCAAATCGGAGCAAAAATATCTAAAATATAAATACAAACCGTAAAATATTTGTTATTTTTTACGGCCTGCTTTTGCAATACATCGACATAAATAAACTACTCATCGATCAATTTGTTAAAATTATTCAATATTTGATTTAAATTACTTCAGCAAAAGCAGTAATATATTTATAAAATAAATATTATACGCGCATCCATTTACGGTTAAAAATAAATTTTGGTTTTCTATGCATGCATAAAAAAACCATCGTTTTAAAACGATGGTTTTTTTTAAATCTATGATTAAGAGGATATTTTAGCTAATTTACTTTATTAAAATGGCGAAGTAACCGACTTGACTCTTGACGAAAGTGATAATTTTCCACCAATGGTATCTTTAACATATAAATCTACATTAGTAATATCATTCCCGGCAGGAATAACAATACTATCATACATTTTTGCAGCTTTAAGCTCCATTAGAGGCATAGCCAGATCGTCTTTATTTACCATATAAAAAACGTAGTTGTTATTCACTTTGAATTTATCAAGAAACTCATCGGTAATCGCTTTACTAAATTCTTTATTTCCATTTGCCAGCATCAAATCTTCATCTCCCCTTAGACTCATTATAGCGATACCGCCTTCCAATTTATTCTTTGTCAGGAAATAAAACCCTTTAGAAGAAGCATTATGAATGGATAAATTCTGTTCTTCTTTCTTACAGCTAACTACCATAACAACAAGAGAAAGCAACCCTATTTTTAAAAATGTTTTCATTTAGTTATACTTTTTTGATTCACAAAAATAACGTAAAAAAATTACCCGGTACAGTAAACTGTACCGGGTAACAAATATAAAACAAACAATTAATCTAAATAATTTGGATAGACACACCAAACTATACTGTTATCGCCATCCGCCGCCTAAAGCTTTGTACAGGTTGATAATGGCTAAATATTGTTGGTATTTATTATCTAAAAGACTTAACTCACTATTAAGTGCATTGTCTTTTGCAGTAAGCACCTCAAGGTAGTTAACAAGGCCATACTCCAGCAACTCATCAGAATAATCTGCAGCTTTGCTTAATGCATCTACCTGTTTTTCTCTTATCGATAATTTTTTAGTTTCATTATTGTATTGTGCTAATGCATCGCTCACCTCTTTACTTGCAGTAATAAGCGTTTGCTCAAAACGCACATAAGCCTGCTCGTGCTGGGCTTTAGACACCTCATAACGTGTTCTTATCTGCCTTCCGTTAAATAATGGCTGTGTTAAGCCGGTAATTACCGTAGCAAACAATGAATTTGTACTAAGCCAGTCTTTAAGTTCAATACTTTGAAGTCCGCCTGTAGCCGTAATCCTAAACTGTGGGTAAAAATTAGATCGTGCCACGTTAGTAAGTTCAAATGCATTTACTAAACCGTACTCGGCTGCAACAACATCAGGACGGTTTCTAAGCAACTGTGTTGAAACACCTAATTTAATTTCAGGATTAAGGTTTTGCGACTCAAAAGTACTGCGCTCAATTTTACGGGAAGCCTCTCCAAGCTGTATGCTTAATGTGTTTTCAAGCAATACAACCCTGTTCTTAAGGTCTTCTATAATAAGCTCAGTAGCATATTTTTGCGCTTCAGTTTGTTTTACACCCACTTCATTAACATTGCCAGCATCTTTAAGTGCCAAAATAGTTTCTACACTTTTATCACGGTTAATAAGCGTTTCCTGAGCCAGTTTTAACTGTGCATCCAGCGAAAGCAGCTGATAGTATAATCCGGCAATATTTGTAATTACCTGTGTTTTCACTGCCTGGTTTGCAGCAATAGTCTGCAGGTAGGCAGCACTAAAAGCACGCTTGTTACTGCGGATCTTACCCCAAATATCGGCTTCCCAGGCAAAAGATCCTGTAATCTGGTACTGATCTGTATTGGTACTGCCTCCGGTTCCGCTAATAACACGGCCAAACTGGCTGTTCTTAGACATCTCCTGGTGTGTCCAGTCGGCTCCAAGGCTTAACGTAGGGAAATAGCCTGTTTTTCCTTGTTTAAGATTAGCTTCGGCAGCAATAATATTCTGGATAGCGATCCTGATATCAAAGTTATTCTGCAGTCCTTTTTTAATGTGCTGCTGCAATATTGGGTCGGTAAACATTTTCTCCCAGCTAATATCAGCCATCGATGTCGTGTCTTGCGACACTACTTCGGTACGGTACAGGTTTTCTGCTTTAACATCCGGTTTTTTAGGGTCTTTTGCCACTAAACAGGATTGTGCAACGATACCTGCACTTACAAGTACCAGTATTCTATATGTCTTAACAAATTTCATTTTCATATGTTTTATGCTTCACTGTTGTGTTCTTCGGCCTCTTTGGCAATACGTTTTGCCGACATCCTTTCCTGTAATCCCTGGAAAATGATAAACAATATCGGAATAACAAATACCCCTAATACTGTCCCTACAAGCATACCACCTACAGCACCCATACCAATAGACCTGTTACCTACAGCACCTACACCAGTAGCAAGGGCAAGTGGCATTAAACCAAATATAAAGGCAAACGATGTCATTAAGATAGGACGTAAACGCGCTTTTGCACCTTCGGTAGCCGAATCGACCAGACTCATCCCGTGTCGCCTTCGCTGTATGGCAAATTCGACAATAAGGATGGCATTTTTCGCTAAGAGTCCTATAAGCATTATCAGGGCTACCTGGAAGTAAATGTTATTTTCTAATCCTGCCAGCTTCACAAAACCAATAGCTCCTGCAATACCTACCGGTAACGATAGCAGTACAGAGAATGGCACTACATAACTTTCGTACTGCGCACTTAACAGGAAGTAAACAAATATCAAACTCAACAGGAATACACCTGCCGCCTGGCTTCCTGCAATAATTTCTTCACGGGTCATACCAGAGAATTCATAACCATAGGTTTTAGGCAAATGCTGTGCTGCTGTTTCCTGAATCGCTTTAATAGCATCTCCGGAACTGTATCCGGGATTGGCTTTACCATTAACGTTTACTGCTTTAAGCATGTTAAAACGTGCAACAGCCTCAGGGCCATATATCTTTTTAAAGTCAATGAACTGGCTTATAGCAACCATCTGGTTACTTGCATTACGCACATAGATATTATTAATAGATCGTTCGTCTGCTCTTTCACCCGGCTTCGCCTGGATCATTACACGGAACTGTTTACCAAAACGGTTAAAATCTGTAGTATACAAACCACCATAGTAACCCTGCATAGTATTAAAGATATCGGTTACAGATACGCCTGCATCTTTAGCCCTTTCCACATTAATATCCATTTGATACTGAGGGAAGTTCGGGTTAAAATTTGTCATAGCATACTGAATCTCAGGGCGTTTAGCAAGTGCCGCAAGAAACTCGTTGCTCACTTTACTTACAGTTCCCCAGTCATCATCACCTTTATCCTGAATTTTAAACTCAAAACCATCTGCCGATCCAAATCCCTGTACACTTGGAGGTGTAAAGAATAATACTCTGGCATCTTTAATTGCAGATGCGCGTCCGAATAATTCACCAACGATAGCATCTACCGATTGATTTTTCTCTTTTCTTTCTTTCCAGTCTTTCAGCCTTAATACGGTAAACCCGTAAGAACCACCATTAATCCTGTTAAGTAAACTGAAACCTACCACATTCATCCTTGCTTCAACAAGAGGCATAGACGCTAATATAGAGTCAAGCTGTTTTACAGCCTTATCTGTTTTTTCAAGTGTAGTTCCCGGAGGCATGGTAATATCTGCCATGATAATACCCCTGTCTTCGTTAGGGATAAATCCTGCCGGTGTCGTTATGAATAAGAAATAAGTGATTCCGCAAAATACTACAAGTGCAATCCCTGTTATCCATTTTCTTTTTGCAAGACCATGTAACGAACGTACATATTTTTGGTTCATCGAATCGAAGCCTGCATTGAATGCAACAAAGAAACGGTCTTTAAGATTTTTCTTTTTATGATGTTCTCCTTCCGGATGCGGTTTTAGCAACAGCGCACAAAGAGCAGGGCTCAGTGTAAGTGCATTTACTGCCGAGATAAGGATCGCTACCGCAAGCGTAATAGCAAACTGCTGGTAGAATACCCCCGACGGACCTTTAAGGAATGATACCGGAATAAATACCGCCGACATTACAAGCGTAATCGAGATAATAGCTCCCGTAATTTCGCTCATCGCAGACAGTGTTGCTTTTTTAGCCGATTTTTCGCCTTCATCCAGCTTGGCGTGCACCGCCTCGACGACGACGATCGCATCATCGACCACAATACCAATGGCCAGTACCAATGCAAACAGGGTAAGCAGGTTGATAGAGAATCCAAAGACCTGCAGGAAGAAGAAGGTACCAATGATCGCTACCGGTACCGCAATTGCAGGTACAAGTGTAGAACGAACGTCCTGTAAGAACAGGAATACCACAATAAACACTAATATAAAGGCTTCTACCAATGTAGAAATTACCTTTTCTATAGAAGCATCAAGGAATGTTTTAGTGTTAAAAGGTACAACATAGTCAATACCCTGAGGGAAACTTGGCTTACTCTGCTCAAGGATAGACATTACCTCTTCGATAATATCATTTGCATTAGAGCCCGACGTTTGGAAAATACCAATCGCCACCCCTTTGTTACCCATACCATAGTTGTTAGAACCATAATTAAAGGCACCCAGCTCTACCGTTGCAACATCTTTAAGATGTATAAAGTTTCCGTTTCCGGCTGCTTTTACAACAATGTTTTCATATTCCTCAACTTTAGACAAACGTCCTTTGTACTTAATTACATATTCGTAAACGCCATGTGCATTCTCTCCAAATTTACCCGGAGCAGCCTCAACGTTCTGTTCCTGTAATGCAGCCTGTACATCTTTTGGCGAAAGGTTAAAGGCAGACATTTTCTCAGGATTGATCCAGATTCTCATCGAGTAATCTTTCGTACCAAAAACGTTTACCTGACCCACACCTTTTACACGCTGTAACCTTGGCACAAGATTGATCTTGGCAAAGTTTTGCACATAGGTATCATCATAATCTTTATTATCACTAAACAACGAAACGAACATAAGTGCACTCGTCTGGCTCTTTAGCGTTGTAACCCCAGTTTGTATAACCGCCTGTGGCAGTTTACTCGTTGCACGAGATACCCTGTTTTGTACGTTTACCGCAGCAATATCCGGGTTTACGCCAAGTTCAAAGTATACAGATATATTTGCCGATCCATCATTGGCAGCACTCGAGGTCATGTATGTCATTCCCTCAACACCGTTGATCTCTTCCTCCAGCGGAATCACAACACTATTTAATACCGTTTCAGCATTTGCACCCGTATATACGGCTGTTACCTGAACGGTTGGGGGAGCAATTTCAGGGTATTGCTCAACGGGCAGGGACATTAGTCCCAAAACACCCAATATGGTTATAAGTATCGAAATTACGGTAGATAATACCGGTCTTTCTATAAATGTCTTTAGCATCTTATGTTATTTTTTGGTAACGGTTGTTTTTTCGGTAACAGTAGTAGTGGTTGCAGCAGCAGTTGCAGGAACATCTTCTTTTTTGCCTGCATCCTGTGGTACGATCTGCATACCGTCTTTAAGTTTAGAAGCACCTTCTACTACAACTACATCACCTACTTCAAGGCCTTCGGTTACAACATAGTTAAGACCTGATGTTGTTGTCGTAGTAATAACTTTCGCTTTTACTGTATTGTCTTTTGCTACAACATAGATCATTTGCTTGCCCTGTTGGTCAAACACTGCATTTTGAGGAACTAATATCGCATCTTTATATTCTATCGGTAAACGAACAGACCCTTTGCTTCCGCTTCTAAGTACAGCTTCAGGGTTTTTAAAATCGGCCCTGAACTGGCTGTTACCTGTAGCAGCATTAACTAATCCTGATACTGTTGTAATTTTACCTTTAATTTCATACTCGCTGCCATCTACTAAAATAAGGCTTACAGGAGGTGTGTTTTTAAGTTTTTCCTGAAGTGTAGCGCCTTTAAACAATCTTGTAAAGTTTAGCATCTGCTTTTCGTTCATAGAAAAATAAGCACGCACCACTCTTGTATCTGCTACTGTAGTTAAAGGCATTTCCATAGTAGGGCTTGCAAGGCTTCCTGCTTTAAAAGGCAGTGTGCCTATTACACCATCTACCGGAGATGTTATTGTACCAAAGTTAATGTTAGCCGCAACACCGCTGTAAGATGCTTTTGCCTGCGCCAGTTTTGCTTTTGCAGTTTCTAACTGCACTACAGATATAATTTTACGGTCTACAAGCGGTTTAAGTCTGTCTACCTCTACCTGTGCAGCATTTACATTAGCTTTTGCTGCAGCAGCATCCTGATTCTGAACCTGTGTTTCCAACTTAAAAAGAATCTGGCCTTTGCGCACCTGCTGACCTTCATCAACATATACTTCCTGAATATAGCCACTCACTTTTGGGCGAATCTCTACATTTTGCTCGCCTTCAAGGTTAGCTGTATATTCATCATAAATAACGGCATCCTGTTTAGCGATAGTTTGAACTACAAAAGGCATTGGTCCCATAGCAGGAGCCTGCTCTGCTTTTTTACCGCAAGCGGCTACTATCAAAAGGGCTCCTATTGCGCCCAAAAAAGTTGTCTTTTTCATGTATATATTAAATTATGCTGGATTGATGTTTGTGATTTTATTTTTCTCGATTTCTCTAATTTTTTCGATTTCCTTAAACTTATCTATTGTTTTAAGGAAAAGCGTTTCAATTTCTGCAATATGGTCTTTATAAGCTCTTATATTTATAAAATTCACCTGCTCCTCTACATTACTCATGGTTTTTTGACGATAAATGATCATCTTATCAATAATCTGTTTCTCATATGCTATGATCTTCAGGTAATTATCAAGCCTTTCACTAAAAGGTGATGGCTTAAAATATTTTTTCCTGTCGCCAGCTACTGTATAATAATTTATCTTGCCTGTTTTAAGCAACAAATTAAGGTTTGTAGATATTGAGCTTTTACTTGCTCCCATACGTTCGGTAAGGTCTTCAAAGGTTAATCCGTTTTTACAGCCATCCAGTATAAGGGTGGCAAGTATTCGCGAGCCCAGTGGGGACAAATTATGGTGCGATTCAAAATGAACTCCAAACATTTCAACCAGCTCTTCTTTCTCTTTCTTTATGTCTGACATTTCTTCTTAAAAAGGGTTATACAAAGGTAATCCGTTTTCGTTTTCCTGCATTAATCCCCTTAACAAACATTTAACGGAATACAATGCAATAATTTCACTATCAAGATAGTAGCTGTAAGAATACACTTAAAAACAGTCTTGATCTCGCGATTTATTCCTGTTAAAAATGCTGCACAGTGAACATCATAACCAAACAAATCTTAGTCAAAATCCTGTTATAGTATAATTTTGTTTGCAAAACCTTACATCTATTCTTAAAAATTGGTGCAAAGATAATACTTGGTTCGACAACAACCGAACCAACCGAACTAAAGTTTTTGTTAAATATTCGTTAAGGAATCTCACGAAAACGTTGTAGTTACTGCCATTTAAGTATTTAAGCGAACAGTCACGCTGAGCTTGTCGAAGCGAAATAATAAATTCAAGCCTGGAGATTGCCACGCTGCGCTAGCAATGACAGCACACAGCATCAACCTGCAAGGTTTCGAAAACCTTGTACGTTTTTAAAAACTATAATTACCTAAGATTTTTCGATTGCGCTTCGACAAGCTCAGCGTGACAGCAGTGCTAATTAAACAATAGCATTAATAATCATATCAGCATGAATACGTGAGTTTTCAATAAACCATTTGTGCGTTTCCATACCTCCACAAACCACTCCGGCTAGGTAAAGCCCTTTAACGTTGCTTTCCATAGTATCCGGGTTATAGCGGGGTGTTCTGGTAGCTTCATTGCTAATTTCGATTCCTGAATTTTGTAAAAATTCAAGATTAGGACGGTAGCCTGTAAGCGCAAGCACAAAATCATTCTCTAGCGTAATTGTGCCTTCCGGTGTAAGAATGTCTACAGCATCTTCCCTTATTTCTGTAATTTCAGAATAGAAGTACGCTTTAATACTTCCTTCGGCAATGCGGTTCTCCACATCGGGTTTAACCCAGTATTTTACACGGTCATTAATTTCGCCTTTTCGAATAACCATAGTTACATCGGCACCTTTGCGCCAGCATTCCAGCGCAGCATCTACCGATGAGTTGTTTGCCCCCACCACAATTATTTTTCTAAAAGCAAACTCATGCCCTTCTTTGTAGTAATGGCGCACCTTGGGAAGGTCTTCGCCCCAAACGTTCAGGTAAACAGGAATGTCATAAAAACCGGTAGCAATGACCACATTCTTTGCAGAATAAGCGGTTTTATTTGTAGTAACATCAAACAAACCATTAGGCTGTTTTTTAACAGCAGATACCTGTTCGAATAAATTAATGTTGAGTTTAAAATACTTGTGAATATTCCGGTAATATTCCAGTGCTTCCTGCCTGCCCGGTTTTGGGGCAATGCAGCTAAACGGAATATCACCTATTTCCAAACGTTCGGCAGTAGAGAAAAACGTCATGTATAAAGGGTAGTTAAACAGGCTGTTTACCAATGCTCCTTTTTCAAGAATCAGGTAGTTGAGTCCTTTCTTTTGGGCAGCAATAGCACACGCCATACCTATGGGGCCTCCGCCAATGATAATAAGGTCGTAGGTTTTTACTGCTCCCATGCTTTAAACGGATTATTGCTTAACTGGGAATTGTAATAACGCTGATCGCCGGTAACTTCTTTACCCAGCCATGATGGTTTTTCGAACGCTTCATTTTCATCCGAAAGTTCAATTTCGGCAACGGTAAGTCCTTCGTTATCGCCAAAAAACTCATCTATTTCAAAAGTATGGATGCCCGAATTTATTTCGTACCGAATTTTATCGATCGCACCTTTCTCACACAATGTAAGCAACTGCTCAGCATCAGGAACCGGAATTTCTTTCTCCCATTCCATCCTTATGGTTCCGGCATCGTTGCTTTTCCCTTTTATCGTAAGAAACCCCTGATCGCCTTTTATGCGCACACGCACCGTTCGGTCCGGGTTGGAGTTCAGGTAGCCCTGTACAATCCTTTTTTTTGTGGCTGCCTCTTTTTTGTAATTGTCTGACAACACGAGGAATTTACGTTCAATCTCGATCATAATTCATTTGCTAATTCTAACGGCAAGTTACGGATTTATAAGGATTGATTTGTTTTTTAATATCGTGTTAAACCACCCCGGCTTTCAGCCACTCCTCCAAAGGAGGGGAAATCTACATCCAAATATAATAAGGATAAGTACACATAAATGAAGCTAAGGCCTTCAACTTCGTAGCGTAAGCAAATTACTAAGAAGTTGCTGCCTTGAACTTTTGGTTCTTTTGTTTCAAGACAAAAGAACAACCTAAATATCAGGAAATTTACTCTTAATCATATCCTAAATCACAAATAAGCTAAGGTTATATAAACTTCGATTTGTATTTTTACAAAATAAGGATAGCATAACTGCCCATGAAGTTCAGGAAAACAAAAGTTAGAATTACCCTTGCAGAGTTCTTTAAAATTAATTTTGACGAGAATAATCTGTGGGAATACAAAGCCGAAGAAATAGACCTGCTTGCCGAACTGGTAAACATTATCAGGCCTAAAAACCTAAAAACTATACTCTCTGTAGATCTTACAGAACTCTTGCAGCTGCTTTCAGAAAATGAACGCTATCGCGAAGCCCTTGCGCTTTATCTTAGGGGTATTCTTAAAAATAAGAAATTTAGCAAGATACTTACCGATGCCGGCATACTAACCGACTCTGATTTTATTTTTGAGGTTAAAAAACGTCTTTTTGCCAAACTTATCCCCGATCAGCCTGAAAAAGACACGTTAGAATATGTGCTCAACCAAGTGTTTTTTATAAAAACAGACCCGCTTTGGATAAAGACCATTCCGCAGGAACAGATACAGCAGGTTTTAAACATCTTAAAATTCAGGGATATTTATGTAACGAGTGCTACTGGGAGTCCGCTTGCCGAACTGCTCTTTAGTATGGAAGTTATTATTCACCGTATTTCTGGACGTGCTCTGGAATCGGAAGTCATTAAAATGGTTCCTGAGTATGAGAATCTTGAGAGTCCGTTCCTGGAATTCCAAAAAGAGTTTGCCCTTATTACCGAAAAACTACTGGAACAAACTCCTAATTTTATTACCCGCGAAGACCTTGGATACAAGCAACTCCTCATATTGCACAAACAATGTATGGATTATGTACAGCATGCTTTTCGCAATAGCGAAAAATATGGAATATCGTTGCGCGTAAACCAAAACCTGTTACGTATCAGGCAGCAATTAGAACGTTTAGAAACACTTTTGCCGCTTTTAGTACTCACTAATCCTGAGGATGCTAAGAAAAACAGCATACAACTTGGCATAGACCTGATAACCTACAATTGCGATAAGACAAATGTGCGTAAGCTTATCAACGAGAGTACACAGTTACTATCGTATGAAGTAACACAGCATACGGCAAAAACCGGAGAGCATTATATTACCAAAGACCGAAAGGAATACTTTAAAATGTTCTGGACGGCTGCAGGTGGAGGTATTGTAGTTGCCGTATTGTGCATCATCAAGGTATTCCTGTCTAAAATGGATACCAGTGCCTTTGGGCATGCATTTTTTTACAGCCTTAACTATTCACTTGGTTTTATTGCTATCTATGTATTAGGTTTTACACTTGCTACAAAACAGCCAGCCATGACGGCATCGGCACTAATAAGCGCCCTTGAAGCCGACCGCAAGAACAAGAATGCCGACGAACATGAGAAACATCAGGCATTCGCCGAATTTTTTGCACGTGTATTCCGTTCCCAGTTCATTGCCTTTGTAGGTAATGTTATTGTAGCATTCCCTGTGGCATTACTGGGCATCTGGCTTATTGATATTTGTTTTCACTACAATTTGGCATTAACCAAATGGTACACCCTTATAAACGATCTTAACCCAATAAACTCATTGGCCATACTGCATGCCGCTATTGCCGGGGTGTTCCTGTTCCTTTCGGGTATTATTGCAGGAAGTGTTGCCAACCGCGACAAACACCAAAACATTTACTACCGTATACAGGAACATCCGCTGCTTAAAATGAGCTTTGGCCGTGTCCGCACACAAAAGTTTGCCAAGTTGTACGAAAAGAAATGGGCCGGTATTATCTCTAACTTTTGGTTTGGTGTATTTATGGGTACTACCGGAACAATAGGTGTGTTCCTGGGACTGAACATTGATATCAGGCACATTACTTTTGCCAGTGGCAACCTTGCTTTGGGAATGTATGGTGCCAATTTTAATGTATCTAACGAAATGCTCTTTTGGGGGATTTTCGGGATAGGGATCATCGGGCTTGTAAACTTCCTTGTAAGTTTCGGACTCTCAATGGGTCTTGCTTTCCGTTCCCGTAACATTCCGTTATCCGAAATGCGCATCGTAGCAGGATCTATCTGGAGGCATTTTAAACGCAAGCCGGGTTCTTTCTTTTTTCCGAATTTCAGAGCACAGAGTAAAGATTAAACTTTGGCTTTAACGGAACACGGATGACGCGAATTGAAGTGATTTTCGCAGATCTCGAAATTGCATAAAAAACTATTACGCTTCGATAAGCTCTGCGCAACAACATTTGAGTGAAGTTATCGCCTTCAGCTTCGTGGCGTAAAAAATCATACAATGAAGCGTTAAAAAAGATTTGCTGTTTGAGCGTAGCGAGTTCAAATCTTTTAACTGAAGATTTATATTTTGTAGCCTAAAAAGTTGCTGCCTTGAATTTTTGGTTCTTTTGTTTCAAGACAAAAAAACAGAGTTAAATGAGCACAAATTGCACTTCGACAAGCTCAGTGTGACAATCGAACAGATTAACAATACATCTTAAGTACCCTTCCCTATTTCCCCGATCTTGTCTGAAGTAACGATATTTTCAGGATAAGGATTATTCGCCAGCCACACCATAGCTTTTGCAATAGTGGTTGCTTTAATACTCTTATATTTTGTCGCATTACCAAAAAGCAGCGGATTGATAAGCCACATAAATCCAGATGCCAGGTTTTCCACTAAGCGCGATTCTTTACGGTCGGCAACAATAAGCGACGGTTGAAGTATATGTGTTTTAGGTATAGCGAGATCTAGCACTGCTTCTTCCATTTCTCCTTTGGTACGGGTATAAAAAACGCTGCTGTTTTTATTTGCACCAATAGCAGATATTACTAAAAAGGCAGGGATATTATTTTTCTTTGCCAGTTTTGCTGCTGCAACAGGAATACCAAAATCAATTTTATAATAGGTCTCGGTATTCGGAGTCTTTGCTTTTGTGGTACCAATGCAGCAATACACTTCATTGGCAGTAAAAGCCTCATTTTCTTTTTCCAGATCGAACATATCTATAATATGCTCTTCGATCTTAGGGTGTATGATCGTAGTAATTGGGGTTCTGGAAAACAGTTTTACCTTTTCATAACGGCTGTCTGCTAATAAAAACTTTAGTACTTCATAACCCGTAGCACCTGTAGCCCCTAATACAATTGCAGTTTTTGACATAACAATGGTTTTATCAATAATTATTGAAATTACAACAAAACTGCGACAGGACAAGAACCGTTCAAGAAGATTTAAGAGGTTGCCTTTAGTTTAAAAGTGTTGCGCTTCAATAAGCTCAGCGTGACAACATGCGAGTGAAGCTACGGCCTACAGCTTCGTGGCGTAAGCAAAATATAAGATGAAGCGTTAAAAAAGATTTGCTATTTGAGCGCAGCGAGTTCAAATCTTTTAGCTGAAGATGATAATTTTAAGCCTAAGAAGTTCCTGCCTTGAATTTTTGGTTCTTTTATTTCAAGACAAAAGAACAAACTAAAAATATATTTCTAAGTATGCTTCTACCTCCAATAGCTATTGGGACAGTGTGACAATGGTACAGTTTAACACGAATAACTGAAAACTGCTACTGTGACTGAGGACTTTATTTCTCTGCTTTTGCTTAATTTTACAGCATGGACCCCATACCGGTTTTACGAAAAATAATCCATGTAGATATGGATGCTTTTTATGCGTCTGTAGAACAGCTGGACAACCCCGAACTGCGCGGCAAGCCTATTGCCGTAGGCGGCGGAGAAACCCGTGGTGTGGTTTCTGCTGCCAGTTATGAGGCACGAAAGTTTGGTGTGCGTAGTGCCATGAGCGGGTTTTTGGCCAAGAAAAAATGCCCGCAGCTCATCTTTGTACGTCCAAGGTTTGACCGCTACTCGGAAATTTCAAAACGCATCCGCCAGGTATTCCATGAATATACAGACCTGGTAGAACCACTGTCGCTGGATGAAGCCTATCTTGATGTTACCCACAATAAAAAAGGAAATCCAAGTGCTACAATGATTGCTAAAGAAATTCGGCAGCGGATATTGGAAGTTACCGGATTAACTGCATCAGCAGGAATATCCATCAATAAATTTGTTGCCAAAGTCGCCAGCGACTACAACAAACCAAACGGACAAAAAACAGTCAACCCGGATGAAGTAGAACCTTTCCTGGAAGCTCTTGATATTGGAAAATTTTATGGCGTAGGAAAAGTAACCGAAGAGAAAATGTACCAGCTCGGCATTTTTACGGGAGCCGACCTAAAGCTAAAATCGATAGAATACCTTACCGAGCATTTTGGTAAATCGGGAGCCTATTACTACTATGTAGTCCGCGGTATACACAACAGTGAAGTGAAACCCGACAGAACTGTAAAATCGGTAGGGACAGAACATACCTTTAACGAGAACCTGTCGTCTGAGATCTTTATGGAAGAAAAACTCGAGATCATTGCCAACGAACTGGACCGCCGACTCAAAAAAAGCAAAATTGCAGGTAAAACCGTTACGCTTAAAATTAAATACAGTGACTTTACCGTACAAACCCGAAGCAAGACACTGATGTATTTTATCTCGGATAAAAGCCTTATTATGGAAACGGTTAGAGAACTGCTCTATCAGGAGAAGCTAAAGGACTCTGTGAGGCTCTTAGGGATATCTTTAGCCAATCTTAACAACGAAGTAGCGGGCGCAAAAAAAACGGTCGCTGTACAGCTTAAATTCGATTTTTGATTAATCCTAAGAGAAAGGTTGAACCATAAGAGTGAAGCTATGGCCTTCAACTCCCGATAGCTATCAGGCGCGTTTACAACATCAATTAAAATAGAACGCGGATCAAACTGATCTCCGCAGATTTTAAAAGACTGTAGTAAAACAAAAAAGGCCGCCCTAATGGACAGCCTTTGTATATGTACATGCTAAGAAATTAATTCCTGCTTGATATTTTAGATAGCAATCTTAAGAATTCTACATAAAGCCACACAAGTGTGATCATAAGACCCATTGCACTGAACCATTCCATGTATTTAGGCATTTTTCTTTGTGCTCCTTTTTCAATTAAATCGAAATCAAGGAAAAGGTTTAATGCAGCAATAACAATAACAAATACGCTGATACCAATACTCATCCAAGAACCATCTGTAGCAGATCTTCCTACCATTTGGAAATTAAAGATCCATGAAGCAAGTATTGAGATAATATAATAAGTAGCAATAGCAAGTGTAGCTGCAATTACTACCGATTTGAATTTTTCGGTTACCTGTACAATTTTAAATCGGTATAATGCAAAACATACTGCAAACGTTACAAATGTTCCTCCTACTGCCTGAACAACAATACCAGGATACATTGATTCGAATACGGCAGAGATACCTCCAATGAACAAACCTTCAAAAACAGCATAAGCCGGTGCAAGATAGCCTGAGTACTGCGGTTTAAAACTTGCCGCAATAACAGCGACAAAACCTAATATAGCGCCGGCAATTGTAGGCACAAATGCGTTAGCCCCATTAATGATCATGTACCAGGTAGCAAATGCACCTGTTAACAATAAAAGCAATAAAATAAAACTTTTGTTTATTGCCCCGCTCACGGTCATTGTGTTATTGTAATCAATAAGCACTGTACGCCCATCTGCATCTACAGCTTCAGCGTTTTTAAATGCTTTACTTCCTAAAAATGGGTTGTTCGATTTTAATTCCATCGGTTTGTTTTTTAAACGAATTCAAATATATAAAAAATAATCAAATTGTAGTAATGACTGATTATTCAAAGGTGTTTGCGAATGCTTATTTAGCCACTTCCAGGATAACATTAATCTCACCATGATTCTGGTTGTCGGTAATTTCCATGAAGGCTTTTTTAGAAAGATCGATATCCCTGCCTCTGGTAAACGGCCCGCGATCATTGATCGTAACGATAACCGATTTATCATTGGCCGTATTCGTTACTTTCACTTTTGTTCCAAAAGGTAGTTTTTTGTGTGCTGCAGTCAGTTTACTGTTGCTGAATTTTTCGCCACTGGCGGTTTTCTTACCATTAAACTTATCGTGATAATAGGTAGCGGTGGCTTTTTTATTATAAGTAGTAAAAGCACCTTTAGAAGAAGAACAGCTTACAAGCAACAAGAGTGTTACAACAAGAAGCGCTATGCGTTTTATCATGCTTCCGGTTCTATTATCTCCATTTTCACTTTAAACGTTCCCGATCCTTTTTTTGAAGCAATCTCCATAAAGGCTTTTTTGGTAAGATCGATCTCCAGTTTTTTACTGTAGGGTCCGCGGTCGTTTACTTTTACATCTACCCACTTACCGTTGTTTTCATTGGTAACCCTAAGCATGGTGCCAAAAGGCAGTTTCATGTGGGCAGCAGTGTATTTTTGATTGTGAAAACGTTCGCCGCTTGTAGTTTTCCTGCCGTTAAATTTATCATGATAATAAGTTGCAAGAACATCTTTTTTGTAAAGCGTTAGTTTTGGCTCGTCTGCTTTTGTTTCGGTTGTATCTGCAACCTTAGCAGGAGCAAGAGCAATTTTGGTTTCAGTTTTTTTTACTTCGGGAGCAAGTGTAGTCCCCGTCGAAAAGCCCGTTATTATTAACAATAATAATGAAACACTAAAAACGATAATACTATTCTTCATAATATATAATTTTCTATTGTTTAACAAATAACATGCCATAGACACGAAAAGCCCCTAAAGGCTTTTTGTTTGCGGTTAGATTATAACCATTGACTCCACGGAATCCTGCTTAAAAGCAGTACCAGACCTATGACATAAAAAATTCCTATTTTCTTGAATTTTGTAGTACTGTCTTCTGTTCTTTTGTGGGTAGACCATCCTATCGTTATGAAAACTATAGCTATCAAATTGATAACCGGGTGCTCTATTACCATCTTCCTTATTTCAGCGTTTTTCATTACTGCGCCCATGCCCAGCTGTTTTGCTGTTTCCATGTAAGGAGAAACAAAAAGAAGTACCAGTCCTATTACAAATTGTACGTGTGTAAAGATTAGCGCAAGCATTGATATCTGCCTGTCTTTAGGCAGAAAAGCTCTTTTAGCAGATAAGCCTATAAAGGCATTTAATATAGCTAATAACAGCAATGCAAGTACTGCAAATGCCAAATAAGAATGTAAATCTAAAACACCTTTGTACATAATTTTTATTTTTTTGGAACAACAAATATAAAGAATTACCTATATAAAACAGCCTGTATAAAATTGTTAATTAACAATTTTAGCTAGTTTAGAACCTGTCTAAGAACATATTAACCCATTTTACCCCCTGACACCCAGTGGGTTTATAGGCTTTAAATCAAAAAAACATGGAAATATAAAAACCCCAAAGATTGCTCTTTGGGGTTCTATTTAGAGGAGGTAAATGCGCTATTATCTTCCTAAAAACTTCTTTAGCAAGAAAGTAGTAGAGCTGTCATGTGCCTTTACATCACCGGTATTTATTTCGTCAAGAATAGAATTGGCCAATTGCTTGCCTAGCTCTACACCCCATTGGTCGTAACTAAAAATATTCCAGATCACACCCTGTACAAAGATCTTGTGCTCGTATAATGCTACAAGTGACCCTAATGTTTCAGGCGTAAGCTTTTTGATCAACAAAGTATTCGTTGGCTTATTGCCTTTAAACACTTTAAACGGACGCAAATAATCTGCTTTATCGCCTGCTAAACCCTGTCTATCAAACTCTGCCTGTACCTGAGCTTCTGTCTTACCGTTAAGAAGGGCTTCGGTTTGTGCAAAGAAATTCGACATCAATTTATCGTGGTGGTCTTTGTTTCCGTGAAGTGGCTGAATGTATCCAATAAAATCGGTAGGGATCAGTTTTGTTCCCTGATGGATTAGTTGGAAAAATGCGTGCTGAGAGTTCGTTCCCGGTTCACCCCAAATAATAGTCCCCGTTTGATAGTTCACATCATTACCGTCACGGCCTACGCTCTTACCGTTACTTTCCATAATACCCTGCTGCAGGTAAGGTGCCAGCTTTTGAAGGTATTGCGTATAAGGGATGAGCGCTTCACTCTCGGCACCAAAAAAATTATTGTACCAAATGCTAAGTAGTGCCAGTACAACCGGAATATTCTTATCGTGAGGGGCAGTAGCAAAATGGTTATCCATTTCGTTTGCGCCTTTAAGCAGCTTGTCAAAATTATCAAAACCTACAGCTAATGCTATGGTTAAACCTACGGCACTCCATAGGGAGAAACGACCTCCAACCCAGTCCCACATAGGGAAAATGTTGTTTTGGTCAATACCAAATTCGGTTACCTTTTGTATGTTGGTCGATACAGCAACAAAGTGCTTTGCCACATCTTCCTGTTTTGCCGTTTTAAGGAACCACGCCCTTGCGGTTTCGGCATTGGTAAGTGTTTCCTGAGTCGTAAAGGTTTTAGAAGCAATTACAAACAATGTAGTTTCAGGATCAAGGCCTTTCAGGCTCTCCATAACATGGTCGCCGTCTACATTAGATATAAAACGAACGTTAAGCTGGTTCTTGTAGAATTTTAATGATTCTACTACCATTGCCGGACCAAGGTCTGACCCTCCGATACCTATGTTTACCACATCGGTAAATGCTTTGCCTGTGTATCCTTTCTGGCTTCCGCCGATAACTGCATCGCAAAACTGCTTCATCTTGTTTTTAACCGAATAGATCTCGGCCATAACATTAACGTCGTCTACCTTAACGTTGGCGTTAGATGGTGCACGAAGTGCCGTGTGCAATACCGCACGGCCTTCGGTACGGTTTATTATATCGCCTGCAAAATAACTCTCTATAGCCCCCGCAAGACCTGCCTGTTTAGCAAGATCCTGTAAAAGAGAAAGTGTTTTTTCGCTAATGATGTTCTTGGAATAGTCTACAATGAAATCATTCCACTGAATGTTGAATTTTTCGGTCCTGTCTTTGTCAGAAGCAAACAGGTCTTTCATGGATGCGTTCTGCATCTCATTAAAATGACGCTGCAACTCCTGCCAGGCAGCTGTACCGGACGGATTAATGTTTTGTAATGCCATTGCAAATGTGAATTTATTTTGTGAATTTGATGTTCGAGATGCTGTCTAACTCCTTTTTAAGCGGAGTCATGTAGGCTACAAAACGCGGCTTTTCGGCAGCGCTCATAGGCTCAGAGCTTGGTAGTTTTTGCCTAAGTGCATCTACCTGTACACCATTTTTCCAAAAACGGTAGCACACGTGAGGACCTGTAGCAAGACCGGTACTACCCACTTTACCAATAACATCACCCTGTGTTACCCTTTGCCCCTGCCTAACTAATATTTTAGACATGTGCAGGTACTGGGTAGAGTAATTACCATTGTGCCTAACTTTTACAAAATTACCGTTCCCGGCAGTATACCCGGTGCGCTCAACTGTACCGCTTGCGGTAGTCATAATTGGCGTTCCGTGTGGCGCGGCATAGTCGGTTCCATTGTGGGCTTTCCAACGCCCCTGAACAGGGTGGAAACGCCTTGGCGAGAAACGCGAACTAATACGGCTGAATTTTAATGGCGCTTTCAGGAACATGCTTTTCAGCACTTTTCCTTCTTCGTCATAATAATCTACTTTTTTGGAGTTCGGATCTTTTTTAAAAGGGAACGCATAAATACGTTTGCCTTTGTATTCAAAATAAGAAGCCTCTATATTTTCAATTCCGGCATATTTGTCGCCGTCTATATAACGCTCATTAATGGCAACAGCAAATTTGTCACCCTTTTGTATTTTAAAGAAGTCAATAGACCAGGCATACATTTCAGATAGCTCATGCGCCAATGCCGGGCTGGTTGCTCCGGCTGCATTTAAGGTTTCAGATAATGATCCTTCGATCTCGGCAGCAATAACCCTTCTTTTTATAGTAAGCGGACGTGTTGTTTTGTAAGCTTTTGCAATAGTATCTCTAAGGTCTACCACATAGTAACTCATAGCATCCGGCTGGTATACAAATACCTGCAACGCGTTTGGCGCCTGCTTTTGCTTAAGCATGGTAAAAGGTTTCCCCACACGAATGTCCCTAAGGGCAAATGAGTCCTTTATTTTCTCTGTAATCTTATGAATTGCCGCAGCGTCATAACCTTCTTCGCCCAATAGCTTTCCAAAAGTATCACCATTTTTAATGGTGTCATGAACCACTTTAAAATCATTTAGCGTAAAGCCAAATTCTTTTACTACAGGTTCCTTTTTTACAGCAGCTTGTTTGGGTTTTGCGGTTTCTTCTTCTTTTTTACAGGCAACTAAGGTTAAAAGTAATAGTATGGCAGTTAGGTATCTCAATTGTGTCGTCTTGTTTTGTTCGGTTATACATTTTCACCCCAGGTTCTTAATTCTTCTTCAGACCAAAGTGCAGGGAAAAATATCCTTCTTTGGTATTTTGGGTGCATGTATTTTTTCCAGTCACTGCCTCCGGTCGCTTCCTGTGGCCCGTCTTTGCTTTCAATATATTTTTTTGCAGCATTTAAATGACCCATAACCCAGGTAACATTTACTGTATAGTCATAGTGACGCATTGCTTTTATCAGCATAACATCTTTTTGGCTTTCTTCCGGTAACTGTTTGAATTTCTGCCAGATGTTGGTCGTATTGTACTCTTCCATAAAACGAAGAAACTCTCCTTTATATTTCTTTTCGAAAGCATTTAAAAGGTATGATTTCTCGCCTGTTTGATGATCTTTACCCGCAGCCTGCCAATACAGGTGCTCTAACGCATGCTCGTAAGACGTGTTACGGTCTATCGTAGCGCGGAAACGGTAATCGATCAGGTTGATCAGGTCTGTAGATGCAAATTCTATAAGACGGTACTGTGCGCTCTGAAAACCGCTTGCAGGTGTCAATGTATTACGGAACTTCATGTACTGCTCTACTTCCATACCATCGCCCATAATATCAAACGAGGTGGTAAGCATATCAAAATAGCGGCTAATGCGCATTAATCTCTCTGTAAAAAATGGTGTTGCAGGCTTCTCCGTGTGGCAAAGCTGTTCTACTTCCCATAAAATCATTTTAAACAAAAGCTCATTTACCTGATGGTACATGATAAAAACCATTTCGTCAGGAAGAGTGGTTCTTTGTATTTGCAGGTTTAAAAGCGCATCTGTTTGTATATAGTCCCAATACGTAATTGGTTTAGACCAAAGCAAACCTTCAAGATGCGTTTCAGTTTTTTGATTTATGGCTTTGAATTTTTCGTCAAGTAAATCCAGTTTTTCCTGTATCGGAGTTGTAATGTCCATTTTATTATTTTGATTTTACTTTTAAAGGACTCGCGAGTCCTTTATATTCTTCTAAGTCTGCTTTAAGAGAACCAACAGCAAGACTTGCTTTTATCCTTAGCGGAACTTTGTTTTCGTCATCTGATATCCAAACAGTTAAACTTTCTTCTTCCTTAAATACACGGCCCGCTTGTACCATAGGTCTGAATATCATTGTAGAAACGACCCCAAATTTAGTTTTTATATCTTCCCTACCAATGAATTTAAGCTTAAATTTTGTCACCTCATCGTCAAAAAACATGTCTACAGCGATTGATTCGCCTACATTCAGTTTATCAACCTTAGGGTGATTTCTTAAATAATAAAAGGTAGAAACAATATCCTGGACATTTTCAGTAACCGAAAATGTCTTGGTCGTTTTGTTCTTGTAATCTTTTACTGTAACCTGGTTGGCATTCTGATCAAAAAAACCTTCCTGATCTTTTTTGTAGCCGCCCTCGTCTATTTTTCTAACATACTGGTAGGGCTTACCTGTAACCTTGTCAAAATAACTCTCATAGATATCTTCTACCTTAAAGAAAAATTTTGTCATACCGGTAGTATGCCCCTTGCCTACAACATGGTATACCTTTTTGTTGTTTTTTGTAGCATCTTTTACCTCCAGCGTAGCATAGCCGGCATTCACGATACCATAATGTATCCTGAATTTAAAAACCTCACCATTATTAAAGGCGCTTTGCGAAAAAGCATTAAAAGCAGTAAGAAGCAATATCAATCCTATCCATTTCTTCATCTTGGTTTCCTTTTTATGGGTTGTTAAGTTCCAATAAATGCAATTTCTGTTCCAAAAATAAGAAAACAAAAAACCCCAGTCAAATAATGACAGGGGTTTTATGCTATTAACCAACCAAAAAACTATAAATTATGAAAAATTTACTTGACAAATCCGGAGGCTTATGAATCCCTCCTTTTTTGCGAGTGCAAAGGTAGTATTAAGACTGATAATTAGTATGTTAAATTTTCAGTTTAACACTTATTCTTCAAAAAACTAGCTTCAAAGTGGTCAAAAATTATATTATCTGCAAAAATGGATTGTTTTTATAACGTTCCTCTCAACTCCTGCTCTCTCTCTATAGACTCGAAAAGAGCCTTAAAGTTACCTGCACCAAATCCTCTTGCACCCATTCTCTGGATTATTTCATAAAATAACGTTGGACGGTCTTCTACAGGCTTCGTGAAAATTTGTAATAAATACCCTTCTTCATCAGCATCAACCATGATGGCAAGCTTCTGGATCTCTTTTATATCTTCTTTAAATGCATCTTTATGCGCACCTAAACGAGCTGGTACCGCATCATAATATGACTGTGGCGGCGCAGAAAGAAACTCTACTCCTCTTGATTTAAGATCAGTTACTGTTT
Organism: Flavobacterium cerinum; assembly: GCF_004028155.1. Classification (GTDB taxonomy): domain Bacteria; phylum Bacteroidota; class Bacteroidia; order Flavobacteriales; family Flavobacteriaceae; genus Flavobacterium; species Flavobacterium cerinum. The sequence continues at coordinate 169,481 of NZ_SBII01000008.1, forward strand.
TAATGATATCATCTGTAGCGATCGCGATGTGCTGTACACCTGGTCCGCCATAAAAATCTAAATACTCTTCAATTTGTGATTTCTTTTTACCTTCAGCCGGTTCGTTAATAGGGAATTTAATCCTTCCGTTACCGTTACTCATTACTTTACTCATTAATGCAGAGTACTCAGTAGTAATTTGTTTGTCGTCAAAAGAAAGGAAGTTTACAAAGCCCATAACATCTTCATACCACTTTACCCAAGTGTTCATTTCGTTCCATCCCACGTTTCCTACCATGTGGTCAATGTATTTAAGACCTGTAGGTGCCGGGTTGTAGTCACTTTTCCACTCTTTAAAGCCTGGCAAGAATACACCAGTGTAGTTTTTACGTTCTACAAACATGTGTACCGTTTCCCCATACGTGTAGATACCTGCACGTACCACTTCACCAAACTCATCTGTTTCAACAGTTGGCTCCATGAATACTTTAGCACCACGTTTTGTAGTCTCTTCAAAAGATTTTCTTGCATCTTCTACCCAAAGCGCTACCACTTTAACACCATCCCCATGTTTTACAAGGTGATCGTTTAGTGGAGATTCTGCAGTTAATGGCGTAGTAAGAACGATACGGATCTTATCCTGCTTAAGCACATAAGATGCTCTGTCTCTAACACCTGTTTCAAGTCCGGCATACGCCAAAGACTCATAACCAAAAGCTGTTTTATAGTAATGAGCCGCCTGTTTAGCGTTACCCACAATGAATTCTACATAATCAGTACCCATTAACGGAAGGAAATCCTGTGCGCCTTCAAATATCTTTTCTAATCCGTATTCAACGTTTTTTATTTCGTTACTCATGATAATCTTTTATTTTGTCACACCTCGGTGTGGTAATTGTTGTTTTTGTTTTATTCTAATTTTTTTTTTTCGGAATATAATAATACTCCATCGCTCTTATGAGAGAAGCCAGAACAGCTAAGCCGGATCTGTTACTCTACCCACGATTTGTAGTACTGCCCGTCGTCTAAGCCCATAGCCTCTTCAGTAACCATTAACGGACGGAAAGTATCTACCATTACCGCAAGTTCATGCGTTTCGGTATGACCAATACTTCTTTCCATAGCGCCTGGTGCAGGTCCGTGAGGTATCCCTTTAGGGTGCAGCGTTATATGGCCCTGTTCTATGTTGTTACGGCTCATAAAGTCACCATCTACATAGTACAATACCTCATCACTGTCAATATTACTGTGATTGTATGGAGCAGGAATCGCTTTTGGATGGTAATCGTACAGCCTTGGACAGAATGAGCAAACTACAAAAGTAGATGTCTCAAACGTTTGGTGTACCGGTGGCGGTTGGTGTACCCTGCCTGTTATAGGCTCAAAGTTGTGAATGCTAAAGCCGTATGGGAAGTTATACCCATCCCAGCCTACAACATCAAAAGGATGTGTAGCATATACCACTTCGTGCATCATGCCTTCCTTTTTAATTTTTATAAGGAAATCGCCTTTTTCGTCATATGTTTCAAGCTCTGTAGGTAATTTAAAGTCTCTTTCGCAAAATGGCGAATGCTCTAAATGCTGACCACTTGAATTTTTATAACGCTTTGGCGTATAAAATGGCGCGATAGACTCTACATAGAACAAACGGTTATCTTCAGTATCAAAATCGATCTGATAGATCATACCGCGGGGTATAATAAGATAATCGCCATATTCAAATGGTATATTACCCATAAAAGTGCGCAGTTTCCCGGTACCTCTATGTATAAAGATCATCTCATCGGCATCAGCATTTTTGTAAAAATAGGTGCGCAGCGATTTTCTTGGCGCAGCAAGACCAATAATACAGTCGCGGTTTACCAGCATGGCCTTACGGCTGTCCAGGTAATCATCTTCAGGCTTTAATTCAAAACCTTTAAACAGTAACGACTTGATGTTCTTGCCTATTGCAATCTTAGGTTCTACAGAATATGATTTTAAGATCTCTTTTACCTGTGTTGGCCTGTGCACATGATACGACAGCGATGAGTGGCCGTGAAACCCCTCTGTACCAAAAAGCTGCTCATAATAAAGGCCGCCTTCGGGTTTTTCAAACTGTGTATGTCTCTTTTGAGGAAAGTCCCCCAATTTATGATATATGGGCATCGTTGAAATGTATTAATTTAATGAATGTTAAACAGTTCCAAATACAAAGCAGCCTCACTCAGGATTTCTCTTGATGAGGAATTTTAAATAGCCCAGTAAACCCTGCCATTGTGCATTCATTACACAAATATCGTAAAAATTTAATTTTTAGGGTATGTTTTTGCGAAAAAATGAATTTTGATGTTATACCATAACGATTCCCAAAGTTATACCCTACTTATTTTGAATATAATATCCTGTTAATAGGGACTCTAAAAAAAGAATCCCAACGGTAGTACCGTTGGGATTCTTAAAATATATTTATGGCCGTATTATTTTAAAGACCTTGTTTTCATATAGCTTAATCCATAAACCAAAGCATGGATCGCTGCAAATATCAATGAGAAATAGTACAGTACGTTATCATCTGCCTCTCCACCATGATGGTGAATGATCGCTACAATGATTAACGACACTACCATACCGATACCTGAGATAGATACAATTTTATAACTGCTGCCTGTAAAAGTACCTTTGTTCAGGAAACTGTTTTTCATACCGTAGAACAGGTAAAGGTCAAAACCTATTATCATCCATACAATAAGCCTGATCCAAGTATCTAACGGAAGGAATACCATCATGAATAAACATACGGCAACTCCTAAGATAGGTACTAATGGAACTAAAGGTGTACGGAAAGCTCTTGGAGCATCCGGCATTTTTACACGCATAATTATTACACCGATACACACCAGGATAAAAGCAAATAAGGTACCAATACTGGTCATCTCACCTACAACCCTTGCCGGCACAAATGCAGCAAATAAACTTACAAGCACCATGAACAACATATTGTTTTTTGCCGGTGTTCTAAATTTAGGGTGAACATCAGAGAACATTTTTGGCATAAGTCCGTCTTTACTCATCGAGAAGAACACACGGCTCTGCCCCATAAGCATTACAAGAATTACCGATGCATATCCTGCAAGGATAGCAAGTAATATAAGGTTATTCAACCACGGGTAAGCAGGAATGATCATACCGGCAGCATTAGGAACACCCATTGCATCGATAGCAATTGCTACAGGAGCAATACCATCGGCACCGGCAAATGCCTGGTAGTTTACAACCCCCGTCATTACGTGAGCAAATAATATATATAACAATGTACAAACACCTAATGAAAGTAAGATACCGATAGGCATATCCCTTTTAGGGTTTTTAGCTTCCTGAGCTGCTGTAGACACGGCATCAAAACCAATGTAAGCAAAGAACACAATAGCTGCCGCACGGATAATTCCGCTAAAGCCAAACTCACCAAATGTTCCTGTATTAGGTGGGATATATGGAGTATAATTTTCAGGTCTTATGTACTGCCATCCAAGTGCAATGAACACTAAAACTACAGCTACTTTAAGCAACACGATGATTCCGTTTACAAAAGCCGATTCTTTTGTACCTCTCATTAACACAAACGACATTACCATGACAATAAATACTGCCGGAAGATTAATTATACCGCCCTCAAAAGGCGAAAGCATAAAATCTGTATCTAAATGGATACCATAATTACCGAGGAACTTACCGAGATACCGCGACCAACTTATGGATACGGTCGCTGCTCCTACAGCATATTCAAGAACTAAATCCCAACCGATGATCCATGCTACAAATTCGCCCATTGTAGCAAACGAATAGGTATAAGCACTACCTGCAACAGGTATCATTGATGAGAATTCGGCGTAGCAAAGGCCTGCAAAAATACAGCCAAGTGCAGCCACAAGAAATGAAATGGTAATAGCCGGACCTGCATTTGATGCAGCAGCAAGACCTGTTATAGAAAACAGACCCGCCCCAATAATAGCACCTACTCCTAAGGCTGTAAGGCCGCTTGCAGTAAGGGTCTTTTTGAGCCCTTTTTCAGATTCGGTTGCTTCATCCAGCAATAAGTGTAATGGTTTTCTTTTCCAGATAGACATAGTAGTAATTTGTTTTAAAGTGCCAAATATAGCTTTTTTAATAAAATCACGACGGTTTTAACTAATTTATCTCAAGAAATTGATTTTTTATATGCATTTATGGTAGGCTCTTTCTTCCTAAAAACAAATAGTTTACTGTGCAATTTGGCCTATTCGGACACAAAAAAAATTTGCATCAGGAACTACTCATTTATGTTTATTTGATTGAAGGATATAACATTCTGTTTTGAAGTGACCAGAATGATTTTGTAACAATAAAGCCCCGCATTAAAACCAGAAACCTACGCTAACCCAGGTAAAATGCTTATTTGTTTCCGGAGACCAGCTGTGCTTTAGCTGTACAGGGCCAATAACGGTTTCCATACCATACCCTACGGCATATCCGCTAAACTCGGGTATCGAGAATACTTCACCTTCTTTATAAAGATCATCTCCAATGTTAGCATAGTTTGCTGTTATATTAAAGTGATGGCTTTTTAGCAGTTTATAATCCAATGTAATGGCACCTTTTATGTAGCTGTTACCCGAAACACTTAAAAAATCATATCCATAGAACTGACGGAAACCATTGGTCATATAATACCCATATCCGCCAAGGAAAAAGTCAAACGAACCCACTCTTTGCTCCCCTAGTGTAAAGCCAGTTTCGGCCTCTGCACTAAGCGTGAAATTACAGCCCAGTTTTCTTGCAGCCCCAATTTCTCCTTTTATAATAGTAAAACGCTCAAAACTATCGGTGTAATCTGATGAATACACGTAGGTTTTTGCCTCACCCGAGAAAAAGTATCCTTTACTTGGGAAATATTTATTATCATAAGAATCGTATTTCAGATAGCCATAGGCCGAAACATAATCGCTATCATCAAACACCGGCTCAGCATCCGTTACAGTTTCCGACTTTATTTTTAAATGCTTGTATTCCAAACCTCCGCCTAAAAGGAAACGCTGTGCAAATATGGTTTGTATATACACCTGATTGGTAAAATCAGTAAAATCAATATTTACAGATTTTACATTCCCTATGCCATCAAACTTCTCTACGCCATAACTGGCAGCGATGTTCTTATTAAAGCTGCTAAAGTAAGAACGAAGCCCATAACTCAGATAAAAACCATTATCAATATAATAATCAAAGTTATACCTAAAATTATCGCCCAGAATAACATCAAGTGAAGCCACGTCATTTCGCCAAATCAGGTTCTTATGGGTATAATTTACCAGTAAACCACTTTTATAAAGTCCGTCATAATGCAGTCCGAATTTTATATAACGATCCATAGGGTTTTCTCTTACCCTTAGCTTAAGTACTTCACCGTCTTCATCCCTTTCAAAACTGTATGACAGGGATGTAAAGTTTTGGGTAGCATTAAGGCTGGTTATTCCGTTATTTAGCTTTTCATAACTAATTCGTGTTCCGGGCTTAAAACTAAGCTTACCTATTACATACGATCTGGTATAGTTCTTAAGTCCCTCGATCTTGATCTGGTCTACACAAATAGAGTCCTGTACAGTAATATGTTTTCTTACTATTGGGTGCCCTATGCCTAGTTTTTGTAACTGATCTAAAATTTTCCTTCCGGATTCTTCTCCTTTTGCTATGATCTCACGGCCTTCTTCAAAAGAGATAACGGTAAATCCGGCAATATCAGGCTTAATATAAATATCTGTAGCCTCACGCTTGCCTTCCATCTTCTGGATCATCTGGTAGTTGTTGATCTGGATCAAAACACCGGTTGCCCCCTTGATCTGGTCACGGGTCTTGAGCGGATCCTGCACATCGACCCCAATAATAATATCAGCACCCATAGCGCGTACCTCTTCAATAGGATAGTTATTGGTTACACCTCCATCTATCAGCAGCCTGCCGTCTATCTCTACCGGAGAGTACAATGACGGGAAAGCACTACTTGCCAGTATGGCATCGGGCAGTACACCTTTGCGCAATACCACTTCGGTACCCGTTTCAATATCGGTAGCGATACATACAAACGGTATGGGCAGATCATCAAAATTACGCACATAGCGCACATGGTCTGTAAGCCTGTTTACGGTAGTATAATTGTATAATCCTTTAGAAAAAGCTGTTGGAAAGCCTATCTTGAATTTTTTAAAGGGTAAAGAAAGCGCATAAAGTTCGTCGTTTCTTTTTTCGAAAAAGTTTTTAGACCCACGCGGTGTAAAGTCGCGCAGCATGGCATCTGGATCGAGCGAATTAAAGATAGAATCCAGCTCGTTTGCAGAGTATCCCGCTGCATATAAACCACCTATTATAGCACCCATACTGGTACCGCCAATGTAAGATACCTCAACACCCGCCTCTTCTAAAACCCTAAGTACGCCAATGTGTGCCAGGCCTTTTGCCCCACCGCCACTCAGCACCACTCCAACTTTAGGCTTATCCTTTTTCTCCTGTCCCATAACAGAGCCAAAAGCGATAATGCATAACAGGAGAATTATTTTTTTCATTGATTATTTGTTCTTTGCTTGGTAAAATTCAGTGATCTTCTTCGCTTTACTTGGCCCCACTACCTTAGCGATCTCTTCCTCGGGGGCAGCAGTCATCCGCTTAACCGATTTAAAGTGCTGTAACAACGTTACCATTGTTTTCTCGCCAATGCCCGGTATGGTCTCTACCGATGTTTGCAGCGCACTCTTACTCCTCTTGTCACGGTGAAAGGTGATACCAAAACGGTGTGCCTCATTTCGCAGCTGCTGAATGATCTTTAATGTCTCCGATTTCTTGTCCAGATACAGTGGTACAGAGTCGCCGGGATAGAATATTTCTTCAAGCCTTTTAGCAATGCCTAAGATAGTAATTTTACCACGCAACCCCAAGATGTCCAGGCTTTTTAATGCCGAGGATAATTGCCCCTTGCCACCATCTATAATTATAAGCTGCGGCAACGGTTCGTTTTCATCGAGCAGTCGTTTATAGCGCCTAAAAACGACTTCTTCCATAGAAGCAAAGTCGTTAGGCCCTTCTACGGTTTTTATATTAAAATGGCGGTAGTCTTTTTTACTAGGTTTTCCGTCTTTAAACACTACACAAGCTGCAACAGGATTTGCACCCTGAATATTCGAGTTATCAAAACACTCAATATGGCGTGGTTCTTCGGGCAGGCGAAGGTCTTTTTTCATCTGCGCCATGATGCGGTTCGTATGCCTGTCGGGGTCAACGATCTTTTCCTGCTTGAGCTGGTCCATCCTGTAAAAACGGGCATTTCGCTCAGAAAGGTCGAGTATCAGTTTCTTATCGCCCAGTTTAGGCACGGTAACGTTTACATTTTCACCCAGATTAAGAGGAAAAGGAACCAGTACTTCTTTCGATTTTAACTGAAAACGCTCTCGCAGTTCTACCACTGCAAGCTCCAGCAGTTCTTCGTCAGATTCATCCAGTTTCTTCTTGATCTCCATTGTATGGCTGCGAATAATTGCCCCATGCGACACCTGAATAAAGTTCACATAAGCCATACTTTCGTCAGAAATAATGGTAAACGCATCAAGATTAGAGATACGCGGATTAAATACCGTACTGCGTGCCTGGTAATTTTCCAGTACCTCTATTTTTTCTTTTATATTTTGGGCTTCTTCAAAACGCATGTCGGCTGCAAGTTCCTGCATGTGCTTTTTAAAGTCTTTAAGGCTTTCTTTAAAATTCCCTTTTAGTATTTCACGAATGGCATGCACATGGTCCATATACACGTTCATAGGCTCATGCCCTTCACACGGACCTTTACAGTTGCCCAAATGGAATTCCAAACACACTTTGAATTTGCCTGACCGGATATTTGCCTCGCTAAGGTCATAATTGCACGTTCGTAACGGATACAGCTCTTTGATAAGATCCAAAAGCGTATGCACCGTTTTAAAACTCGTATAAGGTCCAAAATATTCCGAACCGTCTTTTACAATTCTTCGTGTAGAGAATATACGCGGAAAAGGCTCCCTTTTAATACATATCCAAGGATAGGTTTTATCATCCTTGAGCAGGATGTTGTATCTCGGCTGAAGTTTTTTAATCAGGTTGTTTTCCAGCAGCAGCGCTTCGCTTTCGGTAAGCACAACAATGTGCTTTATAGACGCGATCTTTTTAACCAGTACATTGGTTTTACCGTTGTCGTGTACCTTGTTAAAGTAAGACATCACCCTTTTTTTAAGGTTCTTTGCCTTACCTACATAAAGGAGCTTGTCGTCTTTATCAAAATACTGGTATACACCCGGATTATCAGGTAAGGTTTGTATTTGGAGTTCTAGAGGGGTACGCATAATGCAAAGTTAAAAACAAATCGGCAATCTTGGGTCACAAAACCATTTGATTATTGGGTTAATCTTTATTCATTAACGCTTGTGAATATGAAAATGTTGCGCAGTAAGATTTATCTTTCTTTGTCACTTTAGGAAACATCTATTTATGTACTTACCGATTGATACGTATGAGTGAAGCTATGGCCTTCAGCTTCGTGGCATAAACAAATAATTGAGATGAGGCGTTAAGAAAGATTTGCTGTTTGAGTAAAGCGAGTTCAAATCTTTTAGCCGAAGCTCATTATTTGCTGCCTAAAAAGTTACTGCCTTGTTCGCGGCGGATGGTTCTTTTGTTTCAAGACAAAAGAACAGAATTAAATGGAATGCAGACTGCACTTCGACAAGCTCAGTGTGACAGGACGCCCATAGAAACTTCATCTTCATCAACTATTCCACCCTACTTCCTGCTTCCAACTTCCTACACAACTAAAATTTTGCTATTTTTATACTTTCGCAAAAGCGTATGACACAACATAGAAACATCACAATACTCAAAGAGCAGGTTTTACCCGGCGAAAGCAAGACCATTACCATGGAAATTGCCCGCCTTCACACCATGACAAAACTAAAGATCCCCATTATTGTGGAGCGGTCTAAAATAGATGGTCCCGTAGTGCTTTTTAGTGCCGGACTGCATGGTGACGAGATTAACGGAATCGAAATTGTACGTCAGCTCATCGTCCGGAAGATAAACAAACCCAAGTGCGGCACTATTATCTGTATTCCCGTTATCAATATGTTCGGATTCGTAAATAAAAGCCGCGAATTTCCCGATGGCCGCGATCTTAACCGCGTTTTTCCCGGAAGCAAAAATGGGTCATTAGCCAGCCGCTTTGCTTATTTCCTTTTAAAAGAGATCATCCCTAATGTCGATTACTGTGTCGATTTTCATGCCGGTGGCGCCAGCCGTTTCAACGCTGCTCAGATACGCATTGTACCGGGTAACGAAGAGCTTAAAAGCCTCGCGGATGTTTTTAATGCACCATTTACACTTTACTCTAAAAACATTACCGGTTCGTTCAGGAACTCCTGTACCAAACTGGGTGTAAAAATGCTGTTGTTTGAAGGCGGTAAGTCGCTCGACATCAACCATGATATTACGCACGAAGGCGTGCAGGGCGTTAAGCGTTTCCTACAGCACTTTGATATGCTTACACCACGCAAAAAACCTGTAGATGCTGCTGCTCCAACCCTTTATATCGATAAGTCGACATGGATACGCGCCAGGCATTCCGGTTTGTTTCAGCACAAGGCACAGACAGGGCAATTTGTACATAAAGGCGAGGTAATTGCCTGTATAACTGATCCGTTTGGCAAATTCGAGCAAAAGGTAAAAGCACCAAGCAGCGGTTATATTATCAATGCAAACGACTCACCTATTGTATACCAGGGCGATGCGATATTTCACATCTCACTGTCTACTGTTTAATTAGAGTTATTTAGAAGTTTTGCTATCAACACACCTTAACTATGACCAAAAAAGAACTACGCCTTAAATACAAGATCCTTAGAGAAGCACTTCCTCTTACAGAGATAGAAGATAAAAGCATCGATATTGCTAACAATGTACTGGATCTGGACATCTGGAAGAAAAACACCTATTTCCATCTGTACTTAACAATGGAAGAACAGCACGAAGTGCAAACAAGCCATATCCTGAATATTCTTGCCGGTAAAGACAAAGAAGTTATTGTATCGAGATCTGATTTTGAGCATTTCAAGATGATTCACTACCTGCTTACCGACAATACAAAACTTAAAAAAAACCTGTATGGTATTCCTGAACCTATAGATGGCATAGAAGTACCTTCTCAGCGCATTGATGTGGTGTTTGTACCCTTACTTGCTTTTGATGAGAACGGGCAACGCGTAGGTTATGGAAAAGGGTTTTACGACCGTTTCCTAAAAGAATGCAAACCCGATGTTATAAAGATAGGATTATCTTTCTTTGAAGCCGAAGAAGAGCTCATTGAAGTTCAGGACACCGATGTACCGTTGGATTATTGCGTTACGCCTACCAGGGTATATCGTTTTAAATAACAAATTGCGCTTCGACAAGCCCAGTGTGACAAGATCACGATAAATCGATGATTAAAGGAATAATAAAACCTATTTAGCGAATGCCTTTTTGTTGAATACAATAAGGATACCTACAGCTATAGAGATAGCAGCATCGGCAACATTAAAGATAGCATTAAAGAAAGAAAAATGCTGACCTCCCCAAATTGGGAACCATGAGGGAAAATTACCGTCAAACAATGGGAAATAAAGCATATCTACCACTTTACCGTGAAACATAGTACCGTAAGGATTATCAGAGAATAAAGTAGCTACCTGCCCGTGGCTGTGGTCAAATATAAGTCCGTAAAAAACAGAGTCGATAATATTACCAAAAGCACCCGCCAGTATAAGTGATATAGAAACGATTAAGTACTTAGACTGCCCTTTTTTAATTGCATCATTAAGCCACCAGCCAATTCCTACTACAGCAAAAATCCTAAAAACAGTAAGCGCAAGCTTGCCGCCAAGCCATGAAGGCAGTTCTGCGCCCCATGCCATGCCTTCGTTCTCTATAAAATAGATCTGGAACCAGCTAAAAACCCTTACCCTTTCTTCAAGCATGAAGTGCGTCTTGATATAGATCTTAGATATTTGGTCTATCAACAATACAAGGATAACGATAAGGTAAGCTTTCTTTAAGGACATTCTATTACATTTTACCCGCAAAAATAATGGAATTTATTAAAGAAATGTTTTTTACCCCTACTAATTACAGTAATTTTCACATTATGCTTCACTCTATTGAGAATCAAAGCACCGTATCATTTCAACAGAAACAAAAATTTCTGTAAAATGGAACGCGGATAACGCTGATTTAAGCTGATTAACACAGATTTCATGCGCAGTCATTACGAGGAGGAACGACGAAGTAATATGGTACGCGATACTAACCTGCAAGGTTTTTTTGAACCTTGCAGGTTTAAAAAAGAACCTACAATTATCTGAGATTTTTCGACTGCGTTGCACTTCGCTCAAAATGACAGAATAAAAAAAGGCTGTCTAATTAAAGACAGCCCTGATTGTTTTTTTACGTAAGGGATTGATTAGCGCTGCATGTTTTTTGCCTCGATACTCATAGTAGCGTGTGGCACCAGCTTTAATCTTTCTTTATTGATAAGCTTTCCTGTTACTTTACAAACACCATAAGTCTTGTTTTCAATTCTTATAAGGGCATTTTTAAGGTCACGAATAAACTTCTCCTGACGGATAGCCAGCTGAGAGTTAGCTTCTTTAGACATGGTTTCGCTGCCTTCTTCAAACGCTTTAAACGTTGGCGACGTATCGTCGGTACCGTTATTAAGGTCGTTCATATAGGCGCTTCTTATCAGGTCAAGATCTGCTTTAGCTTTATCAATCTTCTTAATAATTAGTTCCTTAAACTCTGCAAGGTCTGCATCAGAGTATCTTATTTGCTCATCTACCATTGTCAATCTATTTTGAGATTAATAATAAAGTTTTTATGTCGTCAAATTCTATTTCTATTCCTTCGGCAATTTCTTCCTTGAATATCAGTTCATCGGTAAGCGTTTCGCTTTTAATGTAACTTTCATTTGCCATAACGGCATCCTGTAAGATTTTATTATCTTTTATAAAGACTTTTATCCTGTCAGTTACTTCAAAACCAGAGTCTTTACGAATGTTCTGAATCCTGTTTACCAGCTCTCTGGCAATACCTTCTTTTGTAAGCTCATCTGTTAATGTGATGTCTAATGCCACCGTGATACCGCCTGCATTTGCTACTAACCACCCAGGTATATCCTGCGATGAGATCTCTACATCTTCAGATGTTAAAGTAATACTTTTTCCTGACACTTCTACATTCAGCTCTCCCGTCTTGTCCAGTTGCGCTATCTGTTCTTGCGACAAATTTTGTATCTCTTTGGAAATCAATCCCATATCTTTACCAAAACGTGGTCCAAGTGCTTTAAAATTAGGCTTAATCTGCTTTACAAGCACACCGCTTGCATCATCCATCAGCTCTATTTCTTTCACATTAACCTCAGCCATAATCAGTTCTGCTACAGCTTCTATCTCTGCCTTCTGATTCGCGTCAAGTACTGGTATCATTACCTTTTGCAAAGGCTGGCGTACCTTGATCATCTCTTTTTTCCTTAACGAAAGTACAAGTGACGAAATGGTCTGCGCCTTCTGCATCCTGCTTTCCAGCGATTTATCAACAAAGTTATCAGCATATTGCGGAAACTCGGCCAAATGTACGCTGTCAAATTTCTCTGACTGTGAAGTCTGTGTTAAATCTTTATAAAGCCTGTCCATAAAAAACGGTGCTATTGGCGCACTTAGTTTGGCTACGGTAACAAGGCAGGTATATAGTGTTTGGTAAGCTGCAATCTTATCCTGTGCATACTCACCTTTCCAGAAACGTCTTCTGCACAAACGAACATACCAGTTGCTCAGGTTTTCCTGAACGAAATCTGATATTGCTCTTGCAGCTCTTGTAGGCTCATATTCGGCATAGAATGTATCTACATCTTTTATAAGCGTATTTAGTTCGCTTAGAATCCAACGGTCAATTTCAGGACGATCGGCAAGCGGAACCTCAGGCTCGGCATAGCTAAACTTATCAATGTTTGCATATAAGGCAAAGAAAGAGTACGTGTTGTACAGCGTACCGAAGAATTTCCTGCGCACCTCAGCAATACCTTCAATATCAAACTTAAGGTTATCCCATGGGTTAGCATTGCTTATCATGTACCAACGGGTAGCATCAGGGCCATATTCGGCAAGTGTAGTAAACGGATCTACCGCATTACCCAGCCTTTTCGACATTTTCTGTCCGTTTTTGTCCAGTACCAATCCGTTAGAAACCACATTCTTATAAGCCACCTTGTCAAAAACAAGTGTACCTATAGCATGCAGCGTATAGAACCATCCGCGTGTCTGGTCTACCCCTTCGGCAATAAAGTCGGCAGGGAATGCCTCATTATTATCGATCATTTCTTTGTTCTCGAACGGATAGTGCCATTGTGCATAAGGCATAGAGCCACTATCAAACCAAACGTCGATAAGATCGCTTTCACGTTTCATTGGTTTGCCATTCGGCGAAAGCAGAACGATTTTATCTACCACATTTTTATGAAGGTCGATAAGATCATAATTAGCCTCGCTCATGTTACCCGGCTCGAATCCTTTAAACGGATTCTCTGCCTGAACACCTGCAGCAATTGCTTTTTCTATTTCGTTATACAGCTCTTCTACAGAACCAACAACCTTAACCTCAGCTTTATCCTCTGTAACCCATAACGGTAACGGGATACCCCAGTAGCGCGAGCGCGACAGGTTCCAGTCGTTTGCGTTTTTAAGCCAGTTGCCAAAACGGCCTTCTCCGGTAGCCTTAGGCTTCCAGTTAATGGTTTCGTTAAGGTCGAACATACGGTCTTTAACATCGGTTATTTTAATGAACCAGCTGTCTAGCGGGTAGTATAATAAAGGCTTGTCTGTTCTCCAGCAGTGCGGATAACTGTGCACATACTTTTCTACTTTAAACGCCTTGTTCTCTTCTTTTAATCGAATAGCGATCTCCACGTCTACAGAACGATCCGGAGCTTCACCATCGTTGTAATATTCGTTCTTTACATATTTACCCGAAAGGTCGCCCAATCCGTCAATAAAGCGTCCCTGAAGATCTACCAGTGGCACTGGGAAGCCATTGGCATCCAGTACAAGCATTGGCGGTACTTCCGGTGTAGCTTCTTTTGCAGCCTTGGCATCGTCTGCACCAAAAGTTGGCGCGGTATGCACGATACCTGTACCATCTTCAGTTGTAACGAAATCGCCCGCTATAACACGGAAAGCATTCTCCGGTGTTTGGTACGGCAGCACATATTTCAATAACTGCTCATAACGGATGCCTACCATATCGCTTCCTTTGGTTTCAGCCAAAATCCTGAATGGTATGTTTTTATCGCCTTCTTTAAAGTTCTCAAAGTCGGTTTCTTCGCTGCTTTCAAAATAGCCTTTACCAAATTGTTTGCCTACTAAGTTCTTAGCCAGCACCACATTGATAGGGCGGAACGTATATTGATTGAACGTTTGCACCAAAACATAGTCGATGTTTGGGCCAACGGTTAATGCGGTGTTACTTGGAAGTGTCCACGGAGTTGTAGTCCATGCCATGATATCTACATCGCCAAAACCTGTAAAGGCCTGCGGGAGTGTATCGGCAATGGTCTTGAACTGCGCTACAATGGTAGTATCGGTAATATCACGGTAGGTTCCAGGCTGGTTTACCTCGTGCGAACTTAACCCTGTACCCGCTTTTGGCGAATACGGCTGTATCGTGTATCCTTTGTATAGTAAGTCTTTATCGTAAATTTGTTTTAGCAGCCACCAAACCGATTCCATGTACTTAGGCTTGTAAGTAATATATGGATCTTCCATATCTACCCAGTAGCCCATTTTTTCGGTAAGGTCGTTCCAAACATCAGTATAGCGCATTACGGTGCGTTTGCACGCTTCGTTATACTCTTCTACCGATATTTTTGTTCCAATATCTTCTTTAGTAATACCAAGTTCTTTTTCGGTACCAAGCTCTACCGGAAGACCATGGGTATCCCATCCTGCTTTACGTTTTACCTGAAACCCTTTTTGAGTTTGGTAACGGCAAAAAATATCTTTAATAGCACGTGCCATAACGTGGTGAATACCAGGTAGTCCGTTTGCCGAAGGAGGCCCTTCATAAAACACATATTGCGGTTTCCCTTCACGTGTGGTTACACTTTTTTCGAATATATTTTCCTTTTTCCAGAAATCAAGCACTTCGCTTGCTACAGTGGGCAGGTCAAGCCCCTTATATACAGTAAATTCCTTACTCATTTTGTATGCCTTGTAAAAATCAATTTGCGAAAGTAAGGATTTTTTTTGTGCAATGGTAATTATAGCCGATTATGTGAAACAGATAACGATTTCGTAAAAACCAAATCGAAGCGAACAAGCATTTTTCTTACAAGAAACAGTATATCTTTGCGCTAACAAAATCACAAACACACTAAATGAAAAAACTATTATTTACTTTACTTACACTCTTATCATTACAACTACAGGCGCAATGCTGGAAAGAGGTCGCTATTGGTAATTTTCACACTGTTGCCATTCAGGAAAACGGATCGCTATGGTCATGGGGTCGAAACTCAGAAGGACAGGCCGGTACAGGCAGTGATTTACAAAAATATGAGTCTCCCGTTCAGGTTGGAACAGCGTTAGACTGGAAAAAAATAAGTGCGGGTTCAGACTTTGTAATTGCTCAAAAAAATGACGGCACCTTATGGGGATGGGGAAATAATAGCTTTGGCCAATTGGGGGTTAGCTCTGGAATTATAAAAACACCTATACAAATTGTTCCTGGAACCGACTGGAAAGAATTTTCATGTGGTGAATTTCACATTATTGCATTAAAAAATGACGGAACTATGTGGGCTTGGGGAAGCGATGAAAATGATCAACTAGGTAATGGCTCTACAGCAAACAGCAGCAATACACCAGTACATATAGGTACAGATTCTACTTGGAAGACTGTTAGTGCCGGTCAAAATTCGGGCCTAGCAATAAAGAGCAATGGAACTTTGTGGTCATGGGGAGTACTTCTAAACACATATCAGTTCGAAGATATTCCAGGATCTAATATTCCTTTACAAGTTGAATTTTACACCGACTGGAAATACATTTCATGTGGCTATTATTATGCATTGGCAATAAGAGAAAACGGAACACTTTGGTCATGGGGCCGTAACTCAGAAGGACAGCTGGGGAATGGAACTAATAATGGAGATTTTCTTTTCTCTCGTCCTAAACAAGTAGGAACAGACACATGGTTAACTGCCCATGCTGGCTTATACTCTTCTCATGCAATTAAAAGCGATGGAAGCCTGTGGGCTTGGGGAACAAACACCGAAGGATCCTTTGGTAATGATTCAACATCATCATTTTACAGCCCTACAGCAATATCTCAACAGGGTGTTATTAAAATAGCTAAAGGAATTAGAAACTATACCGGTTTTATAAATAATGAAAATATTTTAAAAATGTGCGGAAGGAGCGCCTCAGGTTGTTTGGCTTCAAGCATCACCGGTAATGTCCCAACACCTACCACAGTAATATGCAGTACAGCAAACCTTCAAGAAAACACCTATACACAACTTAGCGTTTACCCCAACCCAACCTCAGGTATACTAAATCTGGCGAATACCAATGACCTCAACATAGAAAAGCTAACAGTTATAGATGTTACAGGTAAAACCCTTTTAGAGCAAAGAAACAATACATCACAACTTGATGTACAGCAACTGCCTGCCGGTATGTACTTTTTAGAAATTAATACAGGCGAAACAAAACAGCATATTAAATTTATAAAAGAGTAAGTTGTTGACTCATAATAAGAGAAGAAGCCCTCCAATTGGAGGGCTTCTTCTCTTATTTAAAACAAGTGTTTTTCTTACAAGAAACAGTATATCTTTGCGCTAACAAAATCACAAACACACTAAATGAAAAAACTATTATTTACTTTACTTACACTCCTATCATTACAACTACAGGCGCAATGCTGGAAAGAGGTTGTAGTAGGTGAACAACATACTATGGCTATTGCAAACAACGGAACTTTATGGTCCTGGGGAGCAGGAACGCAAAATCAGTTAGGCTATTCTACTAATAATTTCCACTACACCCCAAAACAAGTAGGAACCAATAATGATTGGAAGAAAATAAGTGCAGGGAAATGGTATAATCTTATCCAAAAAAATGACGGAACCCTATGGACATGTGGTATTGGATCTGGTATGTTAATATTCTCTACCGGAATCAAAACGTTATACCAAATAAATACAGATACCGATTGGAAATCATTTTCGTGCGGCCCTCATTTTGCTATACTAATTAAAAATGATGGAACCTTATGGGGATGGGGAGATAATTCTTTCGGGCAAGCAGGCGCTGGTTACTTAGGAGGTGCTGAGTCATATCCAAAACAAATAGGCACAGATACATGGAAATGTGTAGATGCCGGAGTTATGCATAGCGTAGCGGTAAAAACTGACGGAACTTTATGGGTATGGGGTAGAATCTCTATAAATGGAGCATTCCAAAATATTCTGTCTCCTATACAAATAGGAACGGATACCGATTGGGAAATTGCATCTGCCGGACAAGACTCTAATGCTGCAATTAAAACCAACGGTACTTTGTGGACATGGGGAGATAATGGTGCAGGACAACTGGGAATAGGAAATCAAATTGGTCAGGAAAACCCTGTTCAGGTTGGAACAGATACATGGCAATTAGTTGAAGCAGGAATGGGCGATATGCATGGCACAAAAACAAATGGGTCATTATGGGGATGGGGATATAACTTATTCGGACAAATCGGTATGGGAGAAAATACCCCTGCAGAACCTGAAAAGATACTTACACCTGTACAAATTTTTAGTGAATCCGGATGGAAAGCCGTAAGTAGTGTAGGGCATTATTTCACGGCATTTATTAATACCAATGGGAGTTTAAAGATGTGTGGAGATAATGGCCCGCATCTAGGAATTGGATATAATCCAGATATATTTTCGGTAGCTACACCTACCACAGTAATATGCAGTACTGCCAGCCTTCAAGAAAACACACTAAACATTATAAGCGTTTACCCTAATCCAACTTCTGGCATGCTAAATCTGGCGAATGCCAATGACCTAAACATAGAAAAGCTAACAGTTATAGATGTTACAGGTAAAACCCTTTTAGAGCAAAGAAACAATACATCACAAATTGATGTACAGCAGCTACCTGTCGGTATGTACTTTTTAGAAATTACAACAAATGGCACTAAACAACATACTAAATTTATAAAAGAATAGGTTGCCTCTCAATAACAAAAAAGCCCTGCAATTGCAGGGCTTTTTTGTTATTTTTCTTACCATTTAAAACAATATCTTTGCCGAAAATTATAAACAAATTAAATGAAAAAACTATTACTTACTTTACTTACACTTTTATCATTACAACTCCAGGCACAATGCTGGAAAAAAATATCCGGAGGTGGTACCCATACTATTGCCATAAAAGACGATGGGACTTTATGGGCATGGGGACTAAATAACTCCGGACAATTAGGAAACGGAACTCTGGAAAATAAAAACATCCCCGTACAAATAGGTACAGATACCGATTGGGTAATTATTTCTTCAGGATTTAAAACTAATGCAGCAATAAAGGCCAACGGAACTTTATGGGCATGGGGCATAAATCTTGATGGTCAAATTTCAGGTGGTCAAACATATCAAAATATCCCTGCCCAAATTGGTACTGACAACAACTGGAAGACTGTTGAATGCCCTGGAAGACACATACTTGCCATTAAAAATAACGGTACGTTATGGACATGGGGCTACAATGCATATGGACAATTGGGACTCAACACTACAGAAACAACAAACACCCCTACACAAGTAGGCACAGCAACAGATTGGAAAGAAATTTCCGGAGGTGCATACTTTACACTTGCACTAAAACAAAATGGAACACTATGGTCATGTGGGGCTAATGATGGCGGATTAGGAATCAATACACAAGAATTATTTGTAACTACATTTACTCAAATTGGCACTGACAATGATTGGAAAACCATGTCGGCAGGTTATTATCATGCTCTTGGTGTAAAAAATAATGGCTCCCTATGGGCGTGGGGAGACCATACCTATGGACGACTCGGAGACAATTCAGGTGCTACTTATAGATATTCTCCTGTAAACATAAGTACAGACAACTGGATAAATGTTTATGCCGATTTCATGAGTAATTATGGAATAAAGTCTGACGGAACATTATGGAAATGGGGAACAGGAGAATTTTCAGAAAACCATGAGCCTATAAATTCACTTTTAGCTCCTACAAAAGTAGGACAAGACACAAATTGGAAACAAATTCAAGTTGTAAAAGACAACTCTGTTTTTATTACAAAAACAAATAACAACATATTTGTTTGGGGAGATAATAAATATGGAGAATTAGGACTGGGAGACACTAATATTCACCCAAATCAAACGTTATTTGGCACGATGTGCGATAGTACTGCAAGCCTTAACGAAAACACACTAAGTACTATAAGTGTTTACCCTAATCCAACCTCAGGTCTACTAAATCTGGCGAATGCCAATAACCTCAACATAGAAAAGCTAACAGTTATAGATGTTACAGGTAAAACCCTTTTAGAGCAAAGAAACAATACATCACAAATTGATGTACAGCACCTGCCTGCCGGTATGTACTTTTTAGAAATTACTACAGGCGAAACAAAACAGCATATTAAATTTATAAAAGAATAGGTTGTTGACTCACAATAAGAGAAAAATCCCTGCAATTGCAGGGATTTTTTGTTTTATCTTAGCTTAGAAGTTTAGCATTCCAGGCAATTTTACACTATCCGTATGTCCAGACTAAAACAAATAAGAGAGCAGCAAAACCTAACACAAGAAGAACTGTCTGAAAAATCAGGAATTTCTGTAAGAACCATTCAAAGGATCGAAGCAGGAACGCTGCCAAAAGGACATACGCTTAAAATGCTTTCCAGATCTTTAGAAATTCAGCAGAGCGCCCTACAGGCTAAAGATGGGATAGTTGAAACTAAAACAATGACTGAAAACGATAATGCAATTACTGCAGACATCGTTACTGCAGACTTTTCAAAGATCAAGTTAATTAATCTGTCTTCCGTTTTATTCGTGGTGCTTCCGCCGCTAAATATTTTGGCTCCGATTCTATTGAGCTCTCTTTTCAAACAAAAGAATGAAATAACAAAGCAAATTATTTCGGTTCAAATACTCTGGACTATTTTAGCGCCTATTGTTTTTATGCTGGGTATCTTTTTAAAACTAGAATCATCCTTCACTTTAGTACTGATGATCACAATTGTTTTATCAAACATCGTAATTATTCTTATCAACGCTGCAGGAATCGACAGCAAAAAAAACCTACTCATAAAGCTGAATTTCAGCATCATATAAACCTGTCGCAAAATTGGCGGGTTATTGTCGGGATGATTTTTGGAATCAAAACCCCAAAAGTCAAATCTTTGCTAAAAACTTTAGTGATGACAAAAAACAGCTGTTTCTTATTTTTTTCCCTGCTCCTTTCTTTACAGTACAGTTGCGCACAAGTGGCAACAACAGACCCGCTTTATAAAACTATTTTAGCCAAAGACAGTTTACTCTTTTCGGTAGGGTTCAATACCTGCGACATTAAGCAGTATGAAGCATTATTAAGTACTGATTTAAAGTTTTACCACGATAAAGACGGAATATCCGACAGAACAAAATTTCTTCATGATCTAAAAAACGGACTATGCAAGAGTCCCGAAACCCGTCAGGTAAAAAGAGTTTTAGTAAAAGAAAGCACAGAAATTTTTCCGCTTTATAAAAACAATGCCCTCTATGGAGCAATTCAAAACGGAGAGCATTTATTTTATGAAAATCCGGAAAGCAAACCCGGTGCTGCAAAATTTACAAACGTTTGGATGCTGGAAAAAGGCGAATGGAAACTTACAACATCGCTAAGTTTCGACCACAAGGCCAACCAGGCACAAAAAGAAGAAAACTCAATTTTTGACAATGACACCGAAATTGAAAGCTGGCTAACAGAAAATAACATCCAAACACTGGGACTTGGTATAATTGACGGCGGAAAATTAAAAGAAATTAAAGTTTTTGGCGAAATAAAAAAAGGTAATACCGCACCTTATAATACCATTTTTAATGTAGCATCCCTTACCAAACCAGTTACTACCCTCGTGGCTTTACGCTTGATAAGTTTAGGGAAATGGGATCTTAACGAGCCTCTTTACAAGTACTGGACAGACCCCGATGTGGCAAATGATCCAAGGAACAAAAAACTAACAACGCGAATAATTTTGAGCCATCAAACCGGTTTTCCTAACTGGAGATGGATGAATGAAAATAAAAAACTCAACTTTGAATTTGAACCCGGAACAAAATTTCAATATTCAGGAGAAGGTTTTGAGTACTTGCGTAAAGCACTCGAAAATAAATTTAAAAAACCGTTGCAGCAACTTGCATCAGAACTGATTTTTGAGCCTTTAAAAATGGAAGATACAGACTACATCTGGAATAAGAATACAGACGAAACAAGGTTTGCAATTGGTTACGATAAAAACGCAAAACCTTACGAGACCATTAAGAACAAAACAGCAAATGCAGCAGATGATTTGCACACCACGATTCAGGATTATGGAAATTTTCTTGTCAATATCCTGAATGGCGCAAATTTAAGCGATAGTGTTTATCAGGAAATGATCAAAAAACAGGTACAAACCGGAAAAAACAAATACTTTGGCTTAGGCTTCGTGATCTATGATCTGGGAGAGGGAGAATATGCCATTTCACATGGTGGTGCAGATTCCGGAACGAACTGTCTCACGGTCCTGTTTCCCAAAACCAAACAAGGCATTTTAATCTTTACCAATTCTGATGTAGGTTACAAAACTTACAATAAGCTGCTTGTTCATTATTTAGGCAAAAAGGGCAAGAAAATTGTTGAGATTGAAAGAAAAATAACACAGTAGGTTCTGTAAATTAAAATCCCCCAAATTGCGGGGATTTTTTTATTGCTTTTTTTTAACATCCAATATCTAGAGCATTTCAACGGTTTTACAGGAAGTTACATCAAAATACTTTAGTAATTATCTATATTTGTTTTTAACATTAGTTTTATGGCACCTGCCAATGCAACTGAATCCCCAAATTTATGAGCATACGGTCTTGTTTTCTTATAGACGACGATGATGATGATCGCGAAATATTTGCCCTTGCTTTAGAAAACGCCCACGGCGTAAGCCGCTGCATTATGGCAAAAAACGGCGTAGATGCTGTTAAAATAGTTAATGAAGCCGATTTTATACCCACCTACATTTTTATAGACTTAAACATGCCTTTAATGTCTGGTAAAGAATGCCTTCTCGCCTTAAAAAAGAGCCGCCTGTCCAGCGTTCCTGTTATTGTTTACACGACCTCATCCAACTGTAAAGACGTCGAAGAAACCAAAAAACTTGGCGCAGCACATTATCTTGTAAAACCTACAAGCGTAACCGCATTAACCGGTATTTTGTCTGACATATTTAGTGGAATTACCCTGCCCTACTACCTGTACACAGAAGTGTAAGAGCCTGCTATTAAATTACATTGCTGTATATTTTAGCATTTTAAATTGATTATCTTTACGTTAATCAACTCATTCTGTATAATGAATAGCGCCCAAAACGCCACCTGTAAAGACAGCTTTAATAAGGATCTTATAAAAGATCTTCCCATTGCTATTTATAGCTGCAGTCCAAAAGGAGAAATAACCTTTTACAACCCGGCAGCTACAGCATTATGGGGACGCGAGCCACAAACAGACAAAGACCTTTGGTGCGGATCATGGAAAATTTATAATACACAAGGAGCTTTATTGCAGCCGGAAGAATATCCAACGGCATTGTCTTTAAATAAAGATCTATCCTACATCAATAAAGAAATTATAATAGAACGCCTGGATGGTTCGCGGGTTACAGTAGAGTCACGCCCTGCGCCTATTACAAACAATGAGGGCACTATAACCGGAATTGTAAATGTATTGGTTGATATTACCGAAAAACGCAAAAACGAACTGCTCTCACAACAGCTTGAAAAAAAGGTAGAAGACCGCTACTACAGCATGGTAGGCGAAGTACACGACTATGCTATATTACTACTGGACCGTGAAGGTCATGTACTCAACTGGAATAAAGGAGCCGAAAGCATTAAAGGCTATACCGAAAAAGAAATTATAGGAAGGAACATAAGGATTTTTTACCCCGAAGAAGACCGCAGTAATAAAGTACCCGAATCACTTATTAAAACGGCAATTAAACACGGTCGCTCCATGCACGAAGGATGGCAGGTGCGCAAAGACGGTACAAAGTTTTGGAGTTCGATAGTAATAACCCCTCTGCGTGATGACGAAAGCGGTATAATAGGCTTCTCTAAAGTATCACGTGATCTTACCGAAAGAAAAATTGCCGAAGACCAACTTAAAAATTACGCCCTGGATATTGAATTTCGCAACAAACAGCTCGAAGAATATGCCTATATCGCTTCACACGATTTGCAGGAACCTCTAAGAAAAATCCAGATTTTTGGCGAAATGCTGGAAAACAACCTGGACAATAGAGAAGCAATGCTCCATTACACAGAAAAAATAAACTCTTCAGCCCGCCGAATGACCACCCTTATAAAAGACGTGCTTAAATACTCACAGTTATCGCGCACAGAGGATCTTTTTGAAGTTACAAACCTTAATGTAATACTTCAAAATGTACTGGAAGATTTCGACCTGCTTATAGAACAGCAAAATGTAACCATAGTAGGCACTCCACTGCCTACTATAAAAGGCATACCCATACAGTTACACCAATTGTTTTCTAACCTTATAAGCAATGCCATAAAATTTAGAAGTCCAAAACCCGTAATAGAGATTTTTACCCAAAAACCATCTGCTGAAGACATCGAAATGCACCAGATATTAAATAAAGGGGTGCCTTACACAAAAATCATCTTTAAAGACAACGGACTGGGCTTTGAGCAGCAATATGGCGATCAGGTCTTTAAAATGTTTAAACGCCTTAGCAATACCTCCGGCACGGGCATAGGACTTGCTCTCTGCAAAAAAATAGTAGAAAACCACCACGGCACAATAACTGTTACCAGCGAACCCGGCATTGGCACTGCCTTTTGCCTTTTTATACCATTGGTTTAATACTGATGACGTTCGTCAGATTAATAATTCTTAAGTTTGTATAATTACTTTATACGAATGAAAAAACACGTCTTTTTACTACTCGCCCTTATCTCTTTTTCAACCACACAAGCACAGGATTTTAAAACCCTAACTTACTTTATAAACGATACCATAGAACTGCAGCTCGATTTGTTTTTACCCAAAACAAAAAGTAAAGAAAAACTACCGCTTATCATTCATGTTCACGGCGGAGGTTTTGCCATAGGCACGCGCGAATGGGGACACCATATCTCAGAATATGCAGCCACTAAGGATTATGCAGCCGCATCGATAAGCTATTCATTATATATGAAAGATAAAAACTTTAGCTGTGATGGCAGTTTGCCTGAAAAAATAAAAGCAATACAAATTGCAG
Organism: Flavobacterium cerinum; assembly: GCF_004028155.1. Classification (GTDB taxonomy): domain Bacteria; phylum Bacteroidota; class Bacteroidia; order Flavobacteriales; family Flavobacteriaceae; genus Flavobacterium; species Flavobacterium cerinum. The sequence goes on from NZ_SBII01000008.1 coordinate 194,114, forward strand.
CCAATCAGTTACAGCAGGCAGTAATTTTTTTCAACAAGAATAAAGATGTATTTAACATCGATACAACTAAGATATTCCTTTCAGGCAGTAGTGCGGGAGCAGAAGCCGTACTTCACGCTGCTTTTTGGGACGATAAAATGATGAAAATTTACCGTGACCGATTACCCGATGGTTTTAAGTATGCAGGAGTAATATCGGGAGCGGGTGCCATTATGGATCTAAACCTTATCAACAAAAACAACCTGGTACCGGTACTTTTATTTCATGGCAGTGCCGACACGACAGTTCCTTATGCCACAGCGGCCCACCACAGCTGCCCGCCTAATTCGTCAGGCTGGCTCATGCTTTTTGGCTCCTATTCCATTTACAATCACATTATAGCACTTAACGGCAGCACCAAACTAATTACCTACTGTGGCGGCGCACACGAATACAGCGACAAAGTTTTCTCTAAAACTCCGCAAATGGTTATCGATTTTACAAATAGCGTACTCAATAAAGAAAAGCAACAGTCGCATACCATTATAGCGACCGGGAAGAACAAAGAGAATAATATGTATAATTTTTGTGATTAAGCGTGTGTAATTCGTGAACTCGCAGGATAGAGGACATCTAAAATCGATACTCAGAACCAACAAAAGACTGGGGCAAGAATGAAGCTAAGGCCTCAAACTTCGTGGCGTAAAGCAAATCAAAACTTGAGGCGTTAAGAAAGATTTGCTGTCTGAAGCGAAGCGAGTTCAAATCTTTTAGGCAAAAGTTGGGATTTGCAGCCTAAGAAGTTCAGCCTTGAATTTTTGGTTCTTTTGTTTCAAGACAAAAGAACAGAATAATACCGGTTCTAAATCAATATTTTCAAAACCTTCCAATGTTAAGTTTTATCCCACAACGAAAGACTTAACATTGAAACCTGCCTTTTCTCTTTTTCAAATGTTAATTTTGCGTTATCAAATTGTAAATCAAACCCCGTTAACCATGAACAGAGCAGACTTAAGACTGGTAGAATTTTCTGTTACCAAAAAAGTAAAATCAAAAAAAAGTAAAAAATCTACATCAAAAAAAATAAAAGCGATCGGTTACTTCCACATCTGGGGAACCAATGCAGATAAAAAAGGTAACGAAAAATTCTTCGGACTAATTGAAGATGCGAATACAGGTAACCTTGTAGAGATCGACTCTAAATACATCCGTTTCTTAACCGATGATCAGGTAGAAACATTATATGAAATGGCAGAAAAAGTACTACTTGCAGACGAGCAGGCAGAAATTACTGAAGAAGCAGCCATAGCAGTAGAATAACAATCGTACCCTGCCCCCAGAATACGATATACAATTGCCATCCATAACCGGGTGGCAATTGCTTTTTAGGACTATACTCAATGATAGCACCTGTTTGCATAAATACCCTTAACTTTGCAGCAGTAAATTAGCAGTTGCCATAAGATTCAAAGCGACTGCATTCAATAAAAACACATCATGAAAATAGAGATATGGAGTGACATCATGTGTCCGTTTTGCTACATTGGCAAAAAAAGATTTGATGACGCATTAGCTCAGTTTGAGCACAAAGACGAGGTAGAGATCGAATGGAAAAGCTTTATGCTTTCGCCCGATCTAAAAACCGATCCTTCTAAAAATAACAATCAGTTTCTTGCCGAACACAAAGGTATAAGCCTTGAAGAAGCTACAGGAATGAACAACTATGTAACCGATATGGCTGCACAGGCAGGTTTAACCTACGATTTTAATAAAGCAATAGTAGCAAACAGCTTTAACGCACACCGTTTTAGCCACTTCGCAAAACAGTATGGTAAGCAAAACGAAGCCGAAGAAAAACTATTTGCCGCCTATTTTACCGAAGGCAAAAACATAGACGACGCCGAAACGCTTATGGCAATGGCTGCAGAGCTTGAGCTGGACGTTACCAAACTTGCTAATGTTATGGGCAGCGGTGCTTATGCAAAAGACGTTATGGCCGATATAGACGAAGCACAGGAGCTGGGTATACGCGGCGTTCCTTTCTTTGTACTGAACAGAAAATATGCCATCTCGGGCGCACAGGAAACTGCCGTGTTCTTAGACACACTGCAAAAGGCATTCGCCGAAGAAGCAAAATAATATTCAAGCTATTTTATAAAATAAACCCGCCCCAATTTGAGGCGGGTTTTTTATTTTACATACTAGATTTATTTAATAAAAACTCTTCTTGCTCACAGTCCTGTTTACATCAATAACATAGAACAACGCCTGAATATCATTCATGTGCAGCGTAAAATCGGTAAACTCAGGGCTGTCGTTAAGCGAGTGGCAAACAATAGTACCGTCTTCAACATCGTGATGAATGATCTCTTTTAGCAGAGGCATTTTATTTTGTGTCGTATAAATAACCCAATACGGGAAATCGCGAAAACGCAGTTTGTCCTTCCAGTGATGGCGCTGCAGCTCACGGGTAGACACAACACTGTTGCGGGTAATAGCATTACTGCTGCCATCGTCCATACTATCGCCATTAACCCTAAACGCCACATAGCGTCCCTGTACCGGCTTATCTACCAAGATACCATGCTGACTAAGGTCCATCAAAAAATCAGCATCCTGATAGGTGCTCAGGAAGCCCGCCTGAATATTAAATTCGGCTAAAGGCATAAGCATATAATATTGCCCGTTAGGCAGCTCAATAAACTTATTTCCGTTCTTATTTTCAAAATCTTCGCTCACCTTAACCAAATGTTCCTGGCTCACAGGCTTAAGATAAGGACTCTCAGGCGCTAACACCTTGTGCAATATTTCACTTTTAGATTTCGGAATCGGTTTTCCCTTCTCATAGTTAATAATCGTCTCCCTACTCGACCCAATAAGATCTCCCAACTCCTTTTGAGTAAGGCCAAACTGTTCGCGCTTCTGCTTAATCTCTAATCCGTCCATAATCAAAACTTTAGGTGTTCAACAAAATAAATTTCACTCAAAAGTGCAAAATTTAACAATGATTCATTTTGAAATGTGGAATATTCCACATATATTTGCATCATACTTCAACAAAGATACACAAAAATGCGAAATAAAGGTATAATAGCCAAAGAAATTGTGGAACTAAGTGAAATAAGATCAGCATACAACCACTATTTAGGCTCACACAGAGGTTTAACTGAAGTTGAAAATACCACACAGGTACAACACAACAAAAAGATCATAACAGCAGCCCTACGTGTGCTCTATGTCGAGTTAGAGCAGTCAGGCAAAGCAGTTTCGGCTTTAAAAGCACAGCCAGCAATAAAAACAGTAGAATACAGTGCGTTAGAAAGAAATGCAATACTGCACTTTAACCGCGATAAACGATTTACAATAACCGAGTAACATGGAAAAAACCTTTCAAAAGCTCAGGCAGGTCAATAAAAGCCTCAAAAAATGCAGTAAAGAGTTGCAAAACATCAGACAGCTGCCTTTTTATAACCTCTTTAAGCAGGAAACACAGCGCAAAAGCGATGAAGAATCGCTAAACGCAACCATACAGGAGCTACTCGCTAAAAGAGCAGCCCTTTTAGAAAAGCTAAAACAAAAAATAGTAAACGCACAGCATACGATAAACAAACAGGCAGCGTAAACAAAAAAGCAATAGGATTACCACTTACCCTCCTTTGGAGGGATGGCAAAAAGCCGGGGTTGTCCACACTAAATAGATAAATAACAAAACCAGAATCTTTCAATCTTAAATCATAAATAAAATGACAATTACAGGAACAATCGAAACAATTGAGTACCGCAACACAGCAGGTCACGAGAAAAAAGTAGTAACCCTGGTACCCGATCACCGCCAGCGTGCCTTTGTAGAATTCAGGGGCCGCCGCATGGCTGACCTTGACCGTTACAAAGAAAACGACGAAATACAGGTAGCCGTAACCCTTGAAGGCAAAATATCCAAAAGCAGCGGCATACAGTACAACAACCTTGTAGCCCAGGAAGTGATCCTGCCAAATTAAACATCAAGTGCTTCACGGTCTGTCATTCTGAGCGAAACGCAGTGAAGTCGAAGAATCTCCTCGTTACATTTGAGATTTCTCCCTCTGATCGAAATGACAAACTTTGGACATCAGACCACCAAACTTCCCCCTCCCCAATCTTTCAATAATTGAATTTTTTAAATTTTAAATCAATCATTATGGAAAACAACAAAACAAAACAGGAAGAATACACTTTAAAAATACTGGAGCAGCTGCAAAACCTGTTTGAAGACGAAAACGAAAACTGTATTCAAATCGACGAACTAAAAGAAAACAACAATGCTTCCGATTTCTTCCATGCCCTGGCAAACCTTGCCCCTGCTGTGGTTTACTCAAAACTCACCCAAAGAGAAATAGGCTCGCTCGACTTTAACCAGCTGGCCAACAAACTGTGTTTTCAAAACGTAGTTATAAAACAAGACTAATCATCCTGAGCCTTCCCCTCCTCTGGAGGGGTGCCCAAAGGTCGGGGTAGTTCACCAAGATAAGAGTGTCCGAGTGAAGCCAAGGCTTTGAATTTTTGGTTCTTTTCTTTCAAGACAAAAGAACAGTCAACAATAATCCAATTTCAAATCTTTAAATGACAAGATCATGTGTTACAAAATCAAAGGCATTATCACCGCCATAGGCGAAATAAAAACCACCAAATTAGGCACCGCAGTGCAGCAGCTTCATTTTGAGCAGGAAACCGGAAAGATATTCTACCCTTCGGCATTAGGTACCAGGATTGAAATCCTGTCAGATTTCCTTCCGGGCGATGTCGCCGAACTCGAATTCCATATTTCCGGCTCAAAAGGCACCTACAACAATGTAATAATAGACAACCTGGTACGCATATAATGAAAGACCCTGCATTCCCATTTTACGCTCAGGATTTCCTGGTAGGCACCATGCACATGACCTTCGAAGAAATAGGTGCTTATATAAAACTATTGGCTTACCAATGGGTAAATCTGGGTATTCCTAAAAACCGAATTGGGTCTGTTTTGGGTTCGGGTTGGGAAAGCATCTGGCAATCCATTTCAGATAAATTCATCGAAAAAGAAAATGTATTTTATAATGAGAGGCTAGAAATTGAACGCGAAAAAAGAGCACAATTCAAACAAAAACAAACCGAAAATGGTAAAAAAGGAGGTCGACCAAAAGCTAATACTACTAATGATCAGTCATTTAATTCTGAATTAGAATCATTAAACATCAATAAAAACCAAAACCCAATTATAAACCCAAAACAAAACCAAAAAAAGCCTTTAGAATATGAAAATGAGAGTGAATATGAAAATGTAAATGCAGTTGAAAAAGGAAAAGAGGGTACGGGAGAAAAACCAATTGCGGTTTACCCTTTCGAGTCGGAAGCCTTTAGCGGGCAGTGGAGCATCTGGAAGCAGTACCGGGCAAAAGAACACAAGTTCAGGTTCAGGTCAGTTATGAGCGAACAGGCAGCATTAGCCGAACTGGGCACATTGGCAAACGGCAGCGAAACCAACGCCATAGCCATCATGCACCAAAGCATTGCCAAAGGCTGGAAAGGATTTTTTGAACTGAAAAACGATCATGGAACCACAAAACCACCTGCCGGAAAAGGCAAAGTTCAGTATAGCGACGATTTCAAACGAAAGATTGCTGAGCGTTTACGGTCCGGCTAACTGCATGCGCCACGCAGGGAAATTGAGTACTATCGAAAAGGCGATGAACACCGCTGCTCCTACCCTGGGCACATTAAAGCGTGAAAAGGGAACCGATTTCACCATTGGACTACTCATGGGATGGCTGGTGTACCTCAACGACATTCTGAACCTGAACAAACCCATGACCGAAGACCAGATCGAGTTGTGTGCGATAGAAGTAACCGACACATTTTACAGCCTGAAGATGAGCGACCTGACATTTTTATTCAAGAAGATCATTGGCGGACACTACGGCGAGTTCTACGAAAGCCTGACAATTCCAAAAGTTCTCACGTTCTTCCGGGATTATTTTGATGAACGCTGTGACCATGCCGAACAGCAAACCATCCGTTCGCATGCCGATTTTGCCAGCGACGAAACCTTTAATTATTCGGGCAACTTGCGCCGCACCTTCAACGGAAAAAGCAATAAATACTGATTGCGAGTTCTGGATTTCGCGTTACGAGTTTAGAGTTTGAGTGTAGTCACGCTGAGCCTGTCGAAGCGTCACAAGAGTAAAAAACAACAATCGTTCTTTGACATCGTGAATCATAAAAAAACAAAAGTTATTCCCCCATGGGAAAATTATAATCCTCTTGGTTACGAGTTAAGTGTTGCAGGTTTAAGTGTAACGTGTAGTCACGCTGAGCCTGTCGAAGCGCGCACAACGATATTCATAACAGTATGTCACGCTGAGCCTGTCGAAGCGTCACAAGAGTAAAAAACAACAATCGTTCTTTGACATAGTGAATCATAAAAAAACAAAAGTTATTCCCCCATGGGAAAATTATAACCTTTATGGTTTTGAGTTACGAGTTTAGAGTTCGAATGTTGTCACGCTGAGCCTGTCGAAGCGCACAACGATTGTCATCTCGACCGAAGTACAGCAAAGGGTAGACTTGAGACTAAAATCGGGGTGCTCATCAAAAAACACCGTAGCTGATATTCACTACTTTACCTTTTTTCACGGAAGCCTGGAATTTTAAATTGGTTTCCGTTTCAAAAAAATGATATTCATTATTTTGCTTCGATACTACTATTCGAGGACTTGTTACTTTCCCCCTTGAATTATCATTAAGTTTAACCTGAAAATTAAGTTTTGCAAAAACAATAGTTTTACCATTAGAGATTTTAAGTTTATCACATAATTTCGATTGATCCAAATCGCTATAAATAGTAATTACATTATTCGATTTATTACTCAAATTAAAATGTTTACTAAACTCTGGAGAGTTGATGACCTTAGCAAGATTATCACAATCGTTTGTTTTTCCTTTAAAAGAAAGCAGTAATACAACGACAAATAAATAAAGTATTTTCCTCATAGAGCAATGATTATCAAATCTAATATAGTAAATTATATCACTCATAATCAATATTAACCTAGAGTCACGCTGAGCCTGTCGAAGCGCGCAAAGCGATTGTCATTTCAACCGAAGCTAAGAAATCTTTTAGTTTCTTTAAAAGGACTGAAAAAAACAAATTATTGCAAAAAAAGTAAGGAAAGCAATTGCTAACCAATTTTGAAAAATACGTATCTTCTTTGAAAAATTACTATATGATGTGTCATTTTGCATTTTATCAAGCCAGAACCTATGAGCAAGGTACATAAAGAAAGCCGCCAATGCAAAAAGCACACTAAGAAGAAAAATTTGAAGATCCATATTACTATTTAATTGCCCAAATATAACAATATACCAATTATTCGCTATCGTATGTCACGCTGCTTGTCGAAGCTCGCAAAGCGATTGTCATTTCGACTAAAATGCAAAATCAAAAACCGATTAAAGAAGAAAATTTCAAAGTAATAAAGACAAAAGAAATATTATAGCCATACCCGTCATTATCACTAACCCCCAATACTGCCGCTTCTTTTTCGATTTATAAAATTTGTACCATTCATCATTATACTGCCTTTCATTTACGTAAAGCCAGTATTTACGCGTTATTAAAGCATTAATCATGGTAAACAAAGACAAAACAAACAGAATAAAAAAACGATTATTATACACTAATGATCTTAAAACATTTGAATCAGGTAAAGCAATAATAAAAAAACCTAATGCCAAAACAGCCATCAAAATAATAAAGAACCAATAATTAATACTTCTTTGGAATTTGAGAGAATCGGAATAATTTGTTTCGTTTTTATATCTGAAAGCTAAATGTAAACAATAAGACAAAAGCGCAAACAAAATCCCCAAAATAAAATTTCTGTGACTAACTATAAATTCCTTCATATTGGCAAATATAGCAATCTAACTTATTTGACAATCCCGTAGAAATCATATTTCGGTATCATTAAAAAACACAATCAGAAAATTTCTCATTAGAGAATCAATACCTAATTCATTTCAAATCCCCAACCGTAGAGACGTAGCACTTCTACATCTCTCTTCCCCAATATTTCCATCAAACCCTAAAAAATGAAAACCGAAGCATCACCCGCTAAGGGCGCTTCTTTGCATTTACCTGTTACTCCAAAAACCAAACGCGGTGTAAAAACCGAGTATCGCGACGACTTCCCTGTTCAGGCGCACAAAATGTGTCTGCTTGGCGCACTCGACCGTGATCTGGCTACCTTTTTTGGCGTATGCCGGGAAACCATCATCAACTGGAAGAAAAACCATCCTGATTTTAGGGATGCAGTACTGCGCGGTAAAAAAGCAGCAGATATGGAGGTGGCGGCATCACTCTATCAGGCAACGCTGGACAGGGTTATTACCACCCGACAGGCCATAAAATGCAAAGAAATTTACTATGACGAAAAAGGCAAGCGCGTAGAGAAGGAACGCGTGGAGATCGTGGAGGTAGACAAACACATTCCGGCCGACTTTCGCAGTCAGCAATTCTGGCTCAAGAACCGCAACCCCAAAATGTGGAGCGACAAGTACGACGATGACGATGATACTGCCCCAAAAGGCGTAACCCTAAACCTGGGCTCCGGCCTCGACCCTTATGAAGCTGCTGATTAAGCAGGAACACGCCATTTACTTTCTCAAAGACAACGTAACCGAAGAGATATTATATGGCGGAGCGGCAGGCGGCGGCAAAAGTGCCTTGGGCTGTTTATGGCTTATGGAAATGTGCCAGAAACACCCGGGAACACGCTGGCTTATGGGACGGAGTAAGCTTAAAACGCTTCGGGAAACCACGCTCAACACCTTCTTTGAGCTGGCAACGATTTTAAAGCTGGGCGGTCAGTTCAACTACAAAGCGACCGAGCATATTATCTACTGGAAGAATGGCAGTGAGATCATCCTCAAAGACCTGTTCTTATATCCTTCAGATCCTAATTTCGACAGCCTTGGCTCCCTCGAAATAAGCGGCGCTTTTATAGACGAATGCAATCAGGTTGCCTATGCCGCCTGGCAGATCGTAAAATCGCGTATCCGTTACAAGCTGACCGAATTTGGCATTCTTCCTAAAATGCTGGGGAGCTGCAATCCGTCTAAAAACTGGACGTACAAAGAATTCTACAAACCCAGCCGGGATGGCAAGTTACAGCCTTACAGACGTTTCATACAGTCATTGCCGACCGATAATCCGCACCTGCACCCCAGTTACTTACAGTCGCTGCTTCGATTGGACAAAAACAGCCGGGAGCGTTTGTACTTTGGGAATTGGGAGTATGACGATGATCCGGCAACACTGATTGACAACGACAGTATAGCCGACTATTTCAACCCTACCCACCTTTCGCCGGAAGGCATAAAATACATGACCATCGATGTAGCCCGAAAAGGAAAGGACAAAACAGTGTTCAGGATCTGGCACGGATGGCTGTGCATAAAGCGGGAAGACATTTCAAAATCGGGATTGGATGAAGTTGTGGCAAGGGCAAAAGTGCTTCAGGCAAAACACGGTATCGCACTATCGAACATTGTAGCCGATGAAGACGGTGTGGGTGGCGGGGTTGTCGACTTCCTTAAATGCAAAGGCTTTGTAAACAACTCCTCCCCCCTCGAAATGCGTGAAGGGTCAGCGTTTGTAAAACCCAATTACGACAATCTTAAAAGCCAGTGTTCCATAAAAATGGCCGAGATGATCGTGAACCGCCAAACAGGCGAAATTTGCGACAACGCTGCCGTACAGCAAGGTACTGCCGAAGAAATGGAACAGGTAAAACTAAAGGATATCGACAAAGACGGCAGGCAGGGCATAATCCCAAAAGACAGGGTAAAAGAAATGATTGGCCGCTCCCCCGATGAATGGGACAGCATCATGATGCGCTACTGGTTTGCCCTCAGGAAAACATTCAATACCCGAATCAGGGTTGGAAGTTAGTTTATGTCACATCGGCCACACCATCACTACCGTCTTGTCACGCTGAACTTGTCGAAGCGCCACATGGAAGCTAAGGCCTTAAACTTTGTGGCGTAAGCAAATCTGAACTTGAGACGTTAAAAAAGATTTGCTGTTTGAAGCGAAGCAAGTTCAAATGTTTTAGTCGAAAGTCTGGATTTGTAGCCTAAGAAGTTAAGCCTTGAACTTTTGGTTCTTTTGTTTCAAGACAAAAGAATAATTATAAAAATCGTTTATAACCTATAAGCAGTACACCCACAGCTATGGAAACTATTTGAATCAAAAACCAGACAAATCTAATTTGAAAGGTTCCTTCTCCTACAAATGTAAATAGAAGAGCGACCAATAGCGCCACATACAAAAATGAACCTCTTTTCGCATTATCAGCTGCAAATCCTGAGAAAAGTGATGCGTTTAATGAAAATCCAGCCATAAGATATTCGAACAAAATATAAGGATTAAAGCGATCACAAATGTATTCTGCATTGACATAGATAAATAACACATTACAAACATTTGCAATGAGTAATAAGAGCCCTTTATAAAAAAAATGCTTCTTTAGTTGTAAAAATGCCATATTAAGAAAGTATTATATGCTAAAATAAGATTTATTATGTAATCAGTTTTCCTATTCCAATATGTTTTTTTTAACCATAAGACTTTAACCATCAACTAAAATGAAAAACATAACACTAAGGCGCTACACCACCCTGCCCAGCACGCTGGAATATGACAGTATCCTGGAGCACCTCAACCCCTGCAACAGCTTTAGGAATCAACAGATGAACAGTGCCCAGATGCCTTATGCCAATATAAAATACTGCATAAAGCTGCTGCCAAAAATCGATAATTGGCAGGGCATACAGCAACTGTTTGAAATTTGTTTTGATGTAAAAGAAGCAGATTTTTGGAAGGCTCCGGTAACGGAGTTCTTTGCTGCTAAAAAATTTGTGATTACCGAGTTTGAACGCATCATTGAAACCGAGAATAAGCTACTCGCCACACAATATACCGACGGTCATTTATGGCAGATGGCAGGCGCCGATAAGCTAAAGCCTTACAGCGACACGCTTCCGCTATTGCAGTTGGGCAAGCTCTTCGGGCAATACCCGTTCGATCTTGGCCGTAAGCCTTATGGTGAAATATTCAGCCTGCTGGCACAGACCAAAACCCAAAACGAAGTAGAAACCGAATACCAAAAACTGGTTTCAAAGTAACTATTCCAAATGAAGGGTTTGAGTGTAGTCACGCTGAGCCCGTCGAAGCGCCACACTATTAAAAGCAATCAAATAAATTGAAACGCGGATGACGCGGATTTTTCAGTTATGTCACGCTGAGCTTGTCGAAGCGCCTACTGAAATTTCTAATCCGCGTCATCCGCGTTCCGCCTTTGGACCAGAGATTTCTCCATTTCATTCCGGTCGAAATGACAAAAAATCAACAAAAAATGAAAGACATCGTACGCATATTACAGGACATTGCCTTAGATAAAGGCATTACCTACCACTACGGCAAAAAAGCCGCACTCAACTTACTGGACGGCTCTCTCGATCCCGATAAAATATTTTTACTGCACGAGTTTACCAACCGCAAAAGCGAATACAACGACAGCGGCACCATGATTATCGCTGCAAATTATGAAGGCAAGTTCTTCCTTGTAAAACACAGTGACCTCGATCAGCAGTATTTTTCCGAGACCGGCACACCTGAAACGTCAAAATATACCGTGAACATTGAGCCGCTGCTGCAGGTATTCCAAAGTATTGGCAATAGTCTAGCCTGCCTTGGACTCGAAGTTTCGCAATGGGATAACATCGATGTTACCGATGCGCTCGATGCTAACATGGACGGGCTTTTATGCTCTTATAAGCTTCGTATACCGATAAACCATGAGTAAGCTGTCCAAACTGCTTGCATTCGAGTTTGAAGCCCTTAAAAACGAGCTGGTCACCAAATATGACGAAATAAACATTAGGGTATCGGGCAACTGGGCAGAAAATCTGGAGGTAGAAGCATCAAAGGATAGTGTAACATTATGGGGACCTTATTCTCCTGACGGACGTAAACCAGGCAAACAACCGCCCAGCGAAGCTATTGAGCAGTGGCTAAAGGACAAGGGTATCGCCTCCCGATTGGAAAAAGAAATATCCATAACCAGTCTTGCTTATCTTATTGCCCGAAAAATTGGCCGCGAGGGTTGGAAAAGACAAGGCACACCACTGGTAAGGAGTGTAGTAACCCCGGAGCGCATACAGCAGATAATAGACAAAATCAGCGAAGACCAGTTAAACGATTTTACCGCAACCATCTTAACTTATTTTAAAACCACAGCCCTATGATACAATTTGTAAATGCTATTGATGCAGATAGGCTGCGAATGGCCTATAATAACGACATAATCCGGTTTTACAACAACAGCACAGCACCTGCCGTATGGGCAGAGGTAGCCCTTAGAACAGCCGGGGCACAGGAAGACCTTTTCAATGTGCGCCTCTATCCTAACCCTCAGGGTCGATTCTTTGTTAACCTTAAACCTTACATTACGTCCATTATAAATACCCGGAACTTTGAAGACAAGTTGGAAACAAATCTGCGAAGGCAGGCCTTTTCCTCATTTTTATATAGTTTTAGCCTAGGCACTTATCTCAATAAGATCTTACACTTCACAGTTATGCATGCCGACGGAACGTATGCCGATGCTGCCTACAGCCTTTCATGGCTTGCAGGTGTAGAACAGCCGGATGATTATACCCGTTTGGCAGCCAATCAGGCTATTGTGCTCTCGCCTTTTAGAAGAGATACAGCAAACCACCATTATTTAAAATATTGGCAGGGCTATCCCTTTGACATGGCTTTTTATACCGGAAGCATAAACTTTATCACGCTTCACAATGAAACGAACGGACTTGGACAGCAATTGAGCGGCCTGAGTGTTGTAAACCGTTTATTTTTTTCTGACGGGCGTACCGATGAAACTCTGGAATCATTCCTGCCACTGGTAGAAGGTTTTAACAAACTGCGATTGGGCACAGGAGCACTTCAAAAAGATATTGTATTGGAAAAGATTCCTTACAAATGCGGTGTATACTTAAAATGGCTTAACCGTTACGGAGGCTACAGCTACTGGCTTTTTGAAGACACCTACTCCATAGACAGAAACATAAAACAACTGGGCGAGCTGGAACGCGATAACGAGAATGTAGAAACCACTTTTGGGCGTACTATTCAAATTGGCAAAGAGTCTCAGGATACCATGAAAATTATAGCCGAACTGCTTACCGAAGACGAAAGGCGCATTGTAGAAGGCATTATAGACAGCCCGAAGATCTATCTCTTTACCGGTAAACCTCTATCGCGCAACAGTGCTAACGACTGGGTAGAAGTTGTTCTTAAAACTTCGGGCACCCGCATTAAAAACCCAAAACAGCCTTTAACAAACTTTACTTTTGATATTGAGCTGCCACTGCGCTATACTCAAACTTTATAGTCTTTGGATTCTGGGTATTCCTTAAAATATTTCTTCAAAACCTACAAATGGCATTACTACTCTACATAAACGGGCAGCTAACCGATCTGGATGCCGGACAGGTTATTGCCCAAACCAAACAGGTAAACGACCTGAACAGCCTGGAGAACAGGCAGGCCAGTTATACCAATAAATTCAAATTGCCCAAAACGGCAAATAACATAAGGATAATGGATTTTCTTACCCTTACCGGAAATACCTCAAACATACCCTATCAAAAAAACGAATGCAGTTTGTATAGTGATACAGGTGAATGTTTTGTGTATAACGGATGGGCAGTAGTGACCGATGGCGGTGACGATTATGAGGTAGTGGTATACGATGGCATCATAAACCTGTATAAAACTATCGAAAACAAAACACTGGCCGATCTTGGCCTGAATGAACTTAAGCACGAGAAAAATATAAACGAAATAATAAAAACATGGATAAACGGAGGTATTTACCCCTATAAATATATCCTGGCCGATTTTAATGGGAAAAGCGGATATGTTGAAGGCACACTCCCTTCTATAAATATCGATTACCTGATTCCGGCGGTTAAGGTGCCCTGGCTGTTTAGCAAAATATTCAGTTCTAATAACGCTTATTATTCCGGGAAAGTTTTTGAATCGCAGGATTTTAAGAACCTCTGGATGACCTACCCTGTAGGTATAAAAACTATAGAAAACGAAGACCTGCTGTTTGAAAGCTCGAAATACAGCTTTATAGGGGAGTCTAAACAGCCCTATCCTTATGTACGTAAGTTTTTTGCAAAGTACATTGAAACAGACGAATATAGTGGTGGGATAGGAAACAGCAGCAATATCCACCTTATTGTACCCGAAACCGCAAAATACAGGCTCGAAATTTCCGGAAAACTAAATACACGAAAATATTTATATGACAATCAGGGTAATTCTCCGGGTACCATACCTACATCATGCAGCATCATTGTAGGCAAAAACGCCCAGTCTAAATCGCCTTTAACCGTTATTGCAACAGAAACCCTTGTAACCGGACAGGCATCAAATACATCTTTCAGCAAATCTGTTTTTCTTACACTTAACAAAAACGACTCCATCTGCCTGGTTATAGCTGCAGAAGAGGAAAATTCCCGTCAAATGTTTAACATAGATTCGGGGAGTACATTAACCGTTAAGCTCTCAAAAGTAGAGACTGGAGTGTTCGACTTTGATATGGCTTTCAGCGATTTTAGCATGCGCGACTTTTTAAACGAAATTATACATCGTTTTGGGCTGACCATGTACAAAGACCCTTATACCAACAGTTACACGTTTTTAACGCTCAGGGAATTGCTTGAAGAATCGGAGATCGTGAACTGGAGCGATAAATTTGCAAAAAGAACCTCCGAAAACTATTTGTATGGCAACTACGCCCAGCAAAACTGGCTGCGCTATAACTACAACGAAAAAGAGAGTACCCACAACGATGCGTTTATACCTGTTGGCAACATAAACCTTGGCCTGAGCCGTGACATCATTAAGTCTAAAATATACAGCCCCGAAAAACAACAGGTAGATTATCTTAACCGAAAAACTAATGTATACAAGTTTTGGAATAAAGAAACAGATGTAGATCCAGAGACCAACGAGCAGACCATAAGCTATAAAGCACTGGACAAGAGGTACTATTTTATACGGGAAGAAAAAAGGGAAGGCATTATCATGCTTAAATCTGACCTTTTGAACGAAGCCGTGCCGTATAACTCTTATTTTTCTGAATCGTTTGCAGGACTGTCCTTTAAGGACATTATAAACAGTTACTACACGCCCATACAAAAAATACTCAACAAAGCCTGTGTAGTTTCTGCCGATCTGTTTTTAAAAGATACCGACGTTATAAATTTCGACTTTAAGAAACGGTATTATATAGAACAGCTGGGAGGCAATTTTATAATGAATAAAATAAACAATTATATTCCCGGTAAACCTGTAAAATGCGAAATGATTAGGGTTCAGAATCAGGTTCCGCAAATAGCAACGGGTATAAAAATTAAAAAAGTTATTGTTAGCCTGTTCACCGTCAGGGTGTTTTTTGAGCTCAGTAACCCGGCAAACGTTGTTATTTTTGAGTACGGAAAAAATGACGCCTGGACTGCCCTGCCCATACCTGCTGCAACAAACCCCTGGACACAGCAATTTACCGAAGGAGAGTATTCTATACAACTAAGACTCGCGGCAAATGAAGTATCGAATAAGGTAACCATAACAATACCTTCTACACAGACCCTCTTATTTTCGTAACACACTACCAAAGCCATAAAGACTTCAAAATTTAAAAGCTAATACAATGGCAAAAAACATAGTAATTGCAAATCTCGACCTTAACACTTCATCTTTAGTAAAAAGTGCCGCCGAAACAGCTAAAGCAATAGAAAACTTAAAAGAACAACAGGAAAAACTTGTTAGAAAGGGCAAAGAAGCCACAGACCAGTTTGTTGCAAATGCTGCCGGACTCAAACAGCTCGAAACAGCCCATCGATCGCAAATCGCAGCAATAGCATCACAAATAAGCGAAGACGGCAAACTTATATCGGTAAAAAAGGCCGTGAAAGAAGCTGTAAAAGAAGTAAACAATAGCGAGAACGATTATATAAAAAACAATCAGCAATTAATTGCTCTTAAAAAAGACCTGAACAGCAATGATAAAGATTATGAAAAAAGGCTGGCAGCCATAAACAGCAAGCTGCTCGAAAACAACAATTGGCTACAGGAAAATGGAACAGAGCATGTAAAGCTTACCGCTACCATGAGCGATTTTAAAAATCAAATCAAAGATGGTATAGATACCCTTAATGTTTTTGGCGGAGGCTTTAGCGGGCTAACTGCGAATATTAAAGAAGCCGGAGGCCTGGGTGCTGTGGTAAAAAATGGTTTTGGCGGTATAGCAGGTGGTATTGGCGGCATGACTAAAGCTGCCTGGGGCTTTGTTGCTAACCCTATTGGAGCAATAATTACGGCTTTAGTAAAGGCTGTAGAAATAGGAATGGCAGTATTTAAAAATTTTGCACCAGTAGTAGAAAAAGTGGAACAGGTAATGGCCGCTGTAGGTGCAGTGGTAGAAACCGTTACAAATGCCTTTATAGGCTTGTTTAACGGCGATGGAGGCAGTTTCTTTTCCAGCATTACAACAGGCGCAGCAGAAGCGGCAAATGCTGCTATGGATCTTAAAAAATCGCTACAGGAACTTGCAAAAGAAATGGAGCTACAGGAAATAAAAAACGATGAAGCCGCAAAAAGTATTGAGGGGTATATGGATAAAGTAAATGACCAAACCCTGTCTGAAAAAGAAAGAATTACTGTGCTAGAGGAAGCCAATAAAATTGAAAAAGAAAACTATAACCAGCGAAAAGCCATAGCCGATAAAGAGTATGCCAATGCGGTTAAGCAAATAGCGACCGGAAAGAACCTTACAAAAAAAGAACTTGAAGACCTGTCAGAAAAGGGTTTTGCTTATGCACAGCAACTGGCAGAAAGAAAGAGCATTAGCAAAGAAGAATTAGAAATGCTCAAGAAAACTCAGCTGGAACGTTCTAAAATTACCAATGAAGAAAAAGGGATGGTCGAAAAACAAACCCAGGCATTAGAGAAAATACAGAAAGATACCGCTGCAAAGCTTCAGGCCGAAAAAGACAAACGCGATGCCGCAGAAGAAAAAAGAAAGGAAAGAGAAGAACAAAGAAGGCAAAAAGAACAGCAGATAATGCAGGATGCCATAGAGAAGCAAAAACTGCAGCTGAGCCTTTTTATAGAACAGCAGGGCATTAAGGCAAGATCGATGCAGGAAGAACTGGAACTGGCAGAAAAATTGGCAGAAAGGAAAAAGGCCATTGCCCTCGCAGAATACAATGCCACTAAAAAAACAGCTAACGATAAATTAACACTCGATATAGCCAACCAGGCAATAGCAAACGAACTGGCACAAGCCAATGCAAATGCCGCCGTTGCAAATGCCGAGAAAGAACTAAAAGCTTTTATTGCTGCAAACCAAAGCAAACTAAAAGAGGGCCAGTTTTTATCGGATGCATTATATAAACAGGAAAAAGAAAGACTTAATAAGATTGCGGCAGAGGAGATAGAAATACAGCGAAAATTATTAATTACTCACGATTTAACACAAGAAGAATTTGACTCTAAAAAGAAAAATATTGATGCTGCCAATCTGGAAGCTCAAAAACAGTTAACCGCAGCAAGAGATGAGTCAGACATGGCAAGACAGGCTATAGACCTCGAAAACAAAAGAGCCGCCGATACGGCCAATATGGAGTATGACCTTGAGTTCCAACAACAGGCGCTTGATTTAAGACGGGCACAGGAACTTGCCGATGCCGATAAAACGGGTGCCGATAAAAACCTTATCAACGAAAAGTACAACAAACTGGAAAAAGATGCCCAAACGGCAGTAATGAACAACAAGCTCGATCTTGCCTCTTCTACCTTTGGTAGTCTTGCCACTATTATGGGGAAAGAAAGTGCTGCAGGCAAAGCAATGGCAGTAGCACAGGCAACGATAGATACGTATAAGTCGGCGGTATCTGCTTATTCTGCCATGTCTGCAATTCCCGTTGTAGGGCCTGCACTGGGAGCTGTGGCAGCCGCAGCCGCTGTAGCCGCGGGTATTGCCAACGTAAAAAAGATAACGGCTACTAAACCACCTAAGGCTGAAAAAGGAGCATTATTTAACATAGGCGGTAACAGGCACAGCGCAGGAGGCACCCTGTTTACCGGAGCCGACGGTACCCAGTTTGAAGCCGAACGCGGCGAACTTATAGGGGTTATGAACCGAAACGCGGCAAGTCATTTCATGGCGTTTAATAATGCTTTCCCGGCAGGAGGATCGTCTGCACCAAACTATTTTGCAAGCGGTGGTATCGTATCACGCGAAATTGCACAGCAAGGTATGAATATGGACGAACTTGCCCTAAAAATAGCCGAAGCCAACCGTGCTATCCCTGCACCTGTAGTTGCAGTACAGGATATTATTAACCAGGGCAACAGCTATGTAAAAGTGAGAGAGGCCGCTAATTTTTAAAACAAAAAGGCTCAGCAATTGCTGAGCCTTATATAAAATTATAAGCTAGTCTTATTTAGTAACTAAACAGCCAAACATTCCATAAAAACAGTCATTATCGCTTACTACATTGTCAAAAATATAAATGCGTGTATCTGTCATTTTATTATCAATCAACAAATTAACATCTTTTAAAGTAAGTTCAAATGTGGCAGTATAACGAAACCCACGATCACCATCAGGAGAAACTTCAATAACCACTTCTGGTTTATCAATACGTTTGTTGTTTTCCAGTAAAATAATAACACCTTTTTTTCCTAAATATTCTTCCTTATTATAATCGCTAATACTCATATAGTATTTTGCACCGGCACCTTTTTTTATTTTTGTAAATGTCTTTAAATAAAGTAATTCTGTAGTGTAAATAGTTTCACCGGTAAACTTATCTTTTTTCTCCGTTATGAAATCGCAATACAAATCGGTAGGAAGTTTAAGCCCTCCAATAACCTCAAAATAAAAATCATGTTTTAAATAACTAAGATAGCTGTAATATATAGTTTCTCCTTTAGTTTCGTCTACGAGTGTTAGCCTTGCTTTGCCCTTACGTTCAGGATCAGCGTCAACAGCAGTTACCTTAAATACTCGTCCTACTAATCCTCCTGCAGGAGTTACACTAAAGTACACTTTCTCTCTTAAATAGCTATCACGCATTTTGGGATCAGAATAAAAATACTCATAACCTTCCCCCTTTTTATTCTCCTTCAAAGGTTTCACTTTAAGTTCTTTTCCAAGAAGTAGTTCAGGTCTTTTCTCTGGGAAATTCTGCGCAATAGCACTTAAACTCAACAATAAGGCGAATACTACAATAATTTTTTTCATGGTGTATAATTAATTGATTAATAAGTCAAAAATATAAAAAATACCATAACTATTTTATGGCATTTAATAATGCTTTCCCGGCAGGCGGATCGTCAGCACCAAACTATTTTGCAAGCGATGGTATCGTTTCGCGTGAAATTGCACAACAGGGCATGAACATGGACGAGCTTGCCCTAAAAATAACCGAAGCCAACCGTGCTATCCCTGCCCCCGTTGTAGCGGTACAGGATATTATTAACCAGGGCAACAGTTATGTAAAAGTGGGAGAGACTGCTAATTTTCAAACCAAAAAGGCTCAGCAATTGCTGAGCCTTTATAAAATTGTAAACTGTTATTATTTCGTGATAAGGCAGTCAAGCATTCCTTTAAGCATTCCGCTAAGTTTAATTTCACTATCAAACTTAATTACCCTAACATCTGTTATTTCACTATCAATTAATACATTAATTTCTTTCAATGATAATTCAAATGTTGATGTATATATAAAACTCCCTGCACGATTTGTAGTTACTTCTACAACAGACTCAGGCTTATCAATACGTTTATTGTTTTTTAGCAATACTATTGCCCCTTTGCCAGCAACCTGTTCTTTACCGAGTGCTTTAACTTGCATATAATATTTGGCAGCTGCACCATTTTTAACTTTATAAAAAAAGACACCTTCGGTATTGGATGTAGTAAATGTACTTTTACCGCTAAATTTATCGGTTTTTTCATCAATATAATCACAATAAAAATCTGCAGGATACTTTATTCCTCCGACAACTGTAAATGGGTAATAATACTCTGAAGAACTATTATACTTAAAATATAATATCTCGTCTTTATCATCCTTAAGTGTTAGTTTTGATAACTCCGCACTTTCTGTTTTTTCGACATTTTCTACTTTAAACTGACGCCCAAAAATAGCTTCAGCCTTGGTTTCAAAGCTAGTTTGCTCATAAATATTTTTCAATTTTGGATCAGTATAAAAACCTACATAACCAAGGGATGAGGCAATCCCCGATAATGCTTTTACTTTAACTTCTTTTCCAAGAAGTAATTCAGGTCTTTTACCTGGGAAATCCTGCGCAATAGCGCTTAAACTCAACAATAAGGCGAATACTACAATAATTTTTTTCATGGCTTATAATAATTTGATTAATAAATAATTTGAAGGCCAAATATAATAAAAATCTTATAGGAAGATATATACTCCAATATTTTTTAAATACACTATAATGAACCATTTACAGGACATTTTAACCGGCTGGAAAAACTACCTCGATAAAAGCGAAATAACCGAAGCCGCTGCAAAGCAGAGAGCTGCAATTTGTATAGCCTGCCCACATATCAAACACGGCAAATTGCTCGCTTTTGTAAAAGATACCCTTAAAGAAGTAGAAGGAAATTATTGCGGTAAATGCAGTTGCCCGTTATCGGCAAAAATACGCTCGAACGATATTTGCCCTGAAAATAAATGGTAGATTATCCCCAGAAAAAAGCTATTTATCTGAATTCCGCCATACATCAAAATTTGTGCTGGTATTTGGTTTTGGATGTCTCTTTTTATAATCTTCAACCTCATCTGCTTCAAGGTCTGCAAGATCATCCTCATAATTTTTTAAGTTCTTAACCATTTGTTTATGAGCATGCACATAAGGATTTTCACGGTAAGGATCGGTATTTTTTTTCTTTTTAGCTTTAGGGTTTTGCTTGTTACCAATGTAAGTGGTTAAAAAACCAAGGCACATTAATAAAAATACAATCCCTATAAGTATAAGAGTTACGTTATTGATAAAATATTTCATAATTATTCGTCGTCTTCGTCATAAACCGCATTAACATCTACATCTCTTTTCTCGAAATGGAGGTTTAGCCCATTTTGAGAAACCCAAATAAGGTATTGGGTATAAAACTGCTCATTTTCCTGAAAGGGAGTTGGTTTATCCTGCTTTACATCTTTGAGTTTTTTGTGTACCGGATTGTAAATAAAAAAATGCATCAAAACTGCCGCAACGACTACAGTAACTAATCCGCCTCCTAAATACATAAAAGGCTCCATTGTAAAACCTTTTTTAGGCACTGCTGCTAACGGGATAATAGCCTGAAAAGTAAAAGCGATTAAATTCATTAAGTTCTTTTTTCAAATATAACAAAGTAATCCATTCTTACAATATTTGCCTCAATTACAACTCATAAATGACCCGATATGAAACCATACTTAACCTTGGAGACGATTTTATAAAACTAATGGGTAAAAACCTCATCCCCGTTCATGTACTGGACTGGAAGGTATATTATGAAGCTTATTTAAAAGAAGCCGAAATACTCTGCAAAAAATACGGCAGACCCAAGAAAACCCGGGCCGCCGGTATCGTTGCAGACGATTACAAGATTAGCGAACGCAATATGTTCTATATTATATCTTTTATGGAAGGGAGCTAAAGATCGTCATCTTTACGGCTTTGCCCAAAATGTTGCAGAATTGTTCGTTATGTATTGAATAAATCTTGTTCCGCTGCCAAGAGCAATTTCCTTTTTTTGCGGTGACTGGTTTAAACCGTCCAGCGGTAAAAGCTCTATCATAGCAATTTCTTTAGTACTATTCTCTGTTTCACTGTCATAGCAGCTATAAGCAACGGCTTGTATCCTGTAAAGGTTCTTGGCCATATAGTAATCCAGGTAATAATCTTTGGTTTGGCTGCTCCTTCTGTTCCAGTTGGCATTTGGGTTAAGAATAAGCGGTTTGTTCTTTACAAGTCTTTCCCTTACCTCTTCTACGCTAAGCAATGTGCCTTTTTCGTCCATTACATAAGCATCAAAAGTAGGGTCCATCCACAGCCATTTGTTAAGTTCGTTAGAGTATACAATGTTTATAACGTGGCAATCATCAAACTTCAGGTCTTTAGGCATGCAGGTAATATATCTCGACTTAAAGCCCATAGCCAGGTAGCATTCGTTTAGCACGGTAGCCATCATACGGCAGTTTACGCCACGGTCTTCACTCTTGCAGACCTTAATAATGTTATCGGCATTCCTGCCATCCGGGTTATTGCTGCTTCCATCATGCCTTATCGTGTTATGCACCCAGTTCATAAGGTTGATTATTTTAGAAACCTCATTTCCCTGTCCGGCAATAGAGTCCAGCTTATAATCCTTTCTTAGTTTCACGAGGTTAGGATCATTCATATCCTGATAGGTAAACGCAGGAACAGAACGGTTATCGGACGTATTATATTTAGAACCTTTTTTAAGCCTGTCTATATAATCCGGCATTCGTTCAATGCGCGTGTGTGCTTCTTTACCGTTTAAAAGCACGATAAAATCATACTTTTCACCCGCTTTAAGTTTCACACTAACCGATTCCTTATCGGTAATAAAAGTAACCTTTTCGTTATTGGTGGTAAATACGTCGGGGTTTACATCGGGCATAATGCTCCATTGTCCTTTTTTAAAGTCATCCCCATCTTTAATATCCACAAGGTTAGACGTAGCAGTAATCGTTTTCATTTGGCAAAAGGCAAGCCCCGGCAGTAGTAATGCCAATAGTAGTTTTTTCATGATTGATTGATTTTTGATTGATAGCCAAATGTAATAATTTTCGCCAAACCTCAAAAAAGCCTACAAAACTAAATTCATTGCCCTCTTTACAGGAGAGTTAATAGAAAGATTATTGTTTTTCTATTATTTCAGTCATTTCAATATATCCACCCTCAACAATATTATTATAATTGTCTTCAATAGTAAATTTTGTATTGTTTGGGATATCATAAATAAAAAAAGTAATCAAAGATTGTCCATACTGGTATTTATCATCATTACTCTCATATACGTAAGTTAACTCTCCCCCACTTTCCGAATAATGCATCTTGTTTCTAAACAAATCAGTACTTAATAATCCATTTACCTTTTTAATTTGCCTCTTCCCTTTATGATATGTAAGAGTATATGTTATATCTACTTTATTAATTCTTTTTGCTGTAAGTACAATATCATATTTGCCAGAACGAGCCTTAAATAAATATTCCTTATCTTCTTTTAATAACCTAGGAGCAGTAAGCGTATCATTTCGAGCAATATAATATCCATCTGTTTTCAACTTGTTATTAATATAATCAAAGTAAGTTCTTGTTGTATCTATTGCAAGAATTTGTGAAACATATAATTCATAATTGCTTCCTCCAAAATGTCCGTATCCGTAATGAGCGCCATATTTCTTTTTGCCTTTTACTTTCATATATACGCCACGTCTCATCTCAGGAGATCTATGTTGTGTTATCGTTCTAATTGAATCTATATTCGCTACATCTTCATCAAAAAATACCCAGCCTCTCAAATTCTCTAGTGAACCATTTTTTAATACCATAAAGGCAGAATGTTCTAAACCCTTACTATAAAAACCTTCCTCAACAAAATCTTCTTCGATCTCCTGTCTTATATGTCCTGTAGTACTAACAAAATCCGTCAGGGTATAGCTAGCTGATGTAATTTCGCTAACTACTACTTTTCCATAAGCTAAATCATTACATTCAAAATTATTCTTATCGCTTTTTTTACCTGATATTCTAACAAGTACTTGCTCTGTAAAACCCCTTGGATCATGATACGTTGTAAGCGAATCAATTTTAGCAACATTCACTGAAGAATCAAATTCCACAAGCAACGGAGCTTTTAATATATTCTTCTCAATCTCATAAAAAAACAAACATCCTTGTCTATTTATAATATAGCCTTTATGGTAATAAGCATCGAAA
The DNA here is from genome assembly GCF_004028155.1 of Flavobacterium cerinum. Classification (GTDB taxonomy): domain Bacteria; phylum Bacteroidota; class Bacteroidia; order Flavobacteriales; family Flavobacteriaceae; genus Flavobacterium; species Flavobacterium cerinum. Next base: position 218,238 of record NZ_SBII01000008.1, read on the forward strand.
CCTAAGCCTTGTCCATAAAAATGCAGAGGTATAAAAAGAAATATAATTAAGAAGTGTTTCATTTAAAATTGGTTCTAAATCAAATATACCAAACTTTCTGTTATGTGTTAATAATTCACTGCAAAACCCCTTGCAGTACTTTGCCTCAATAGTCGCCGTATCTTTGTACTATCAAAACAAAGGAACTTTAGCGCTACAGTTTCTCCTTTAAATTCTTCAATCCGATCCTTCACTCAATCTTTCAATCACTACATCTGATGGATGACAGGAAACATTTATATCTCCGGCCAGATAGGCACTTTTGACGGTGTTCCCGGTGTAGAGCTTATCGATGTAATAGGCCAGGTAAAAAAGCAGCCTCAAGCTTCCGCCTTTAATGTGCACATCAATTCTGAAGGCGGCCTGGTAGATGTGGGTTTCGACATCTACCATTACCTCAAAGCATTAGGCAAACCCATTACCACCATTGGGAGCGGAATTGTTGCCTCGATCGCCACTGTAATCTTTATGGCAGGCAACGAAAGGCAGATTCGTGAAAACACCCCTTTTATGATTCACTTACCCTGGGGAGGCTCAATGGGCACCGCCGACGAACTCGAGCAGTTTGCCGACCAGCTTCGTGCTATAGAGAAAAAAATGGTGGGCTTTTACAAAAAAGCACTCAACCTCGAGGAACAGGCACTGCTTCCCCTCTTAAAGAACGAAACGTGGCTCACAGGCAAACAGTTAAGTGCTCTGGGCTTTACAACCTCGCGGCAGGTAAAAGCCGCAGCTAAAGCATTCTTAAAACCAAATTTACCTATGAACGGAACATTTACCGAAAAAGACAGGCACTGGATGGAAAGCCTGTTCGAAAAAGTGTTGGGCAAATTCAAGCACAACGCCATGTTTAACAAAGTAATACAGGATGCCACAGGTGCCGAAATTGACTTTACAGATTTGCCCGATGATGCGGTTATAGAACTGGGAGCCATTGCAACCGTAGACGGTAAACCTGCCGAAGGCGAATTTTTTTTACCCGACGGATTTACGTATGTGTTCACTGCCGGCGAACTTACAGAGATTATTGAACCCGAAGAAGATACCGAAGCAGCAACACTGCGCAACGAGAACAAAAACCTTAAACGCCAGCTTACTACCATAAAAAGCGAAGTGCTTGCATTAAAAAGACAGGTAACGTCAAGCTATAGCGTAAATGGCAAAAAAGCAGCCTACAGGAAACCGGGCGAAGCCGATAAAATGGCAGGAATGAGAGAATATCTAAAATCTAAAAAAGCAAAATAATGGCACTTATAAACGCAGACAGCTTAACACTTAATCCACGCGAAGCCGAAACGGTAAGCGAGGTAATCTTTAAAAGGATATATAACGATTCAGACCTTGCCGAATACCACGAAATGGAAACAGGCATTGATGTAAAAACTCAAATTGCCTTTGCCGGAAGATTAGGTTTGCTTGGTAAAAAAACTACAGGCTGTACTCCAAACGAAGCAGGCGGTTTTGAGCTTACAGAAAAATACTGGACACCCGTACTGGAAGATTTCCGACTAAAACACTGCCAGGCAGATATGCCGGCACTACTTAAGCTGTTTCGAAAATCGCAGCGCATTAACCCCGACTTTTTTGATGCTGTAGGCACACAGGAATTTGGCGTAATTATCTCGGCAGTAGAAGTTGCCATGTTAGAAAACATGCACCGCAAAATATGGTTTAACGATACTACAGCTAAAACCATTGCCGACAGCGGAGTGTTTACAAACGGTACCGACTTAGGTTACTTTAACTCTTTTGACGGATTGTTCAAACAAATTTTTGTCGAACTGCCTAGCAATGCTGCAAACCGTGTTGCCATTACGGCAAATGCCGGAGCCAATTATGCAGGTCAGGCACTGGCAGAAGATGCTGCACTTGCCATCTTCGAAAAAATGGTTACTGCTGCCGATGAACGTTTGGTTTCTGCCGAAGACAGCTTTATCCTTGCAACAAGGTCATTAGCCGACAACTACCGTGCAACCTTGCGCAACAAAAACCTGGGATCTGGATTCCTTGAAGTGGTAGAGGAAGGCCGCCCAAAACTGTACTTTGACGGATTTGAGGTAAAAGTGCGCTACGACTGGGATCGTTACATTAAAACCTACCAGGACAACGGAACAAAATGGAACCTGCCACACAGAGCAGTATTTACCACAAAATCGAACATCCCTGTAGGCACATTAAGCGAAGAAGACCTTACAAAACTTGATGTGTTTTATGATAAAACCCTTAAAACAAACATCATGGATGCAGCCTATACACTGGATGCCAAACACCTTGAAGCTTACATGACTGTAGCGGCATATTAGTCGAAATACGAAAGTAACGTTGTCACCCTGAGCTTGTCGAAGGGCAAGTAAAGGATTTCAAAAAGGAATATCGATAACACCGATTAAACAGATAACCGCTAATCAGCGATAATTAAAAAATCCTTTATATCAGTTCGATCCGTGTCATTAACGTTCCAGTCTTATAAAACTACATTTCAACTCTCAAAATTTTTTTTGATTCTAAATGTAGGCACACTGAGCCTGTCGAAGTGCTACAAACACTGTCTGCGTTCGAGTGTAGTCACGATGAGGTTGTCGAAGCGCAAATAAAAATCTTTGTGTATCACTGCGTCTCCTTTGCGAATCTGTGTTACAAACCTCAATTTTTCAATAAAAAACAAAAACAACATGCCAGTAGATTGCACAGGAAACTTAACCGCAGATATATTATTTAATTGCTCTAATGCACCAGTGGGTGGTATAGAACAAAACGTAATCCTAATTAATAAAGACGACATTGATGTGGTAAGCACCACTACCGATGTTACAAACAGAGTATTAGTAACTAACCTTCAGTTAAAACCGGGTAAAACAGGCTATTTACTAAGCGGTGTAAAGCAAAGTAATGGTAAAGCATGGGAATTGGTTAAAAAAGAAAACGCACCTGATAAATTCAAGCATACTTTCTCCGGAGTGATCTTTAACCCAAGTGCAGCAAACAAGCAACAGGCCGATGGTCTTTCTAAAGGTTCTAAATATGTCGCTGTTATTGAGCAGGTATGGAAAGGTACTAACAGCGAAGATGCATTCGAGATCTTAGGATTAACATCAGGTCTTGAATTAATGACCATGACAAATAACTCTAAAGAAAACGACAACATGATCATGTTCGAACTTTCCAGCTCAGACGGGTATGAGGAAACTACGATGCCAAGAACATTACTTGACGTAAGCTACGCAGCTACTAAAACGGCCTTTACCAACAAGTTTTTACAGGCTGCAGGATAAATCTATGGATTTTATCTCTATGGATATTGCCACCGTTACCCATTCCATTACGGGTAGCGGTGTGCGGTACCTGGAGTTGTTTCTTCAGGAATACACCTCCATTTTCAAGGAAAAGGTAAACCCTGCCTGTCCAAAATGTTTAACCGAATACCTAACACGGTATAAAAACCATTACAAAGCCATGGCAAATACATCACATTACAGGCTCCATGCCAAATACGAAAACATTCCGCTGGAATTTGGCTCCCCCATACTGGTTAACAACGGTAATATTACCAATGAATATGCCCAGCAATTGCTGCTTCACAAAAATGGCGAACGGTATTTTGCGCAAATACCAACACCTCCGGTCAAAAAGGCAAAACAGGATAAAAAAAAAGACAAACCGTTAACCAATACCCCTGATATTTCTGTCAACGAAATTACCAATGAAAACACTGCTGATTGAGGTATGGAAAAGGCTCACACCCTGGAATAAATCGGCAGATGTATATGCAAACGATACTGACAATGCCTACCCTGAACGAATGGACAGGTTGATAAACAATAGTGTTACAGCAAAATCTGCTGCTACTATAATGGTGCAGTACTTAATAGGTAAAGGATATGGAACAGAGGTAGACCCCCTTATCATTAACAAAGAACAAAACCTAAAGCTAATTGACTTTGCCGATGATGTAGCCGACGATCTGGTAAAACAACGTGGTGTATTCATTCATGTAAACTGGAATGCCCTTTACCAGATATCTGATTTTAGTGTCATTCCGTTCGAATGGTGCCGCATAGGTAAAACTGACAGTAATGACTATACCGGAAAAATTGCTGTTTGCAAAGAATGGCTCAAACCTAAAAAATCAGACATTCAGCTTATCGATGTTTTTAATCCGCGTAAAAAAGTGATCGATGCACAGGTAGAAAAAGCTGGAGGCTGGGAGCACTACAAGGGTCAGGTACTATTTGTAAATATGGATACCAAATTGCTGTATCCGCTGTCGCGAATTGACTCGGTTGCCGAAGATTGTGATAGTGAAGCACAAGCATCGATATACAAAAACAGGTTGCTTCGCAAAGGGTTCTTTGGTAATACATTGGTAGTAACTCGTCCGCTTGTGGGCGATGGCCTTGAACCCGGTAGTACTGCACTTATGGATGCCGAAAGCGAAAGAGAGCGTTTTCAACAAGCTATTAAAGACAGCCTTGGCGCGCAGAATACGGGAGGTGTACTATGCCTGGAAATGGATTTTGCAGGAGAAAAACTGGAAGATGCCATCCTGATCAAACAAATTGAAAGCAAAATAGACGACAAGCTTTTTAATTATACCGAAACCAGTGTTCGCGAAAACATTCTGGTTGCTTTTAATAACCTTCCGGCCGGGCTGCTAAAGACCAATGAGGCTTCTCTTTTTGGTAATTCGGGTGAAGCCATTCGCGAAATGAAACGCACCTATTGGGAAAACACAACCAAAGAACGATATCTGCTTACAGCTGTGATTAACGGATTATTGGAACGCTCACAGGATTATTCGACATTGAAAATAGAACCTTTAAAACTGATAAATAATGCAGAAACTAATAACACGGAATGACATAGCGAAGTACAGACAGGTATCTAAGACCCCAAATGATGACAAGCTTAACGAAATGATACTCGATGCACAAATACTCGACCTGCAGCCTTTATTGGGCGAAAGCCTATATAATAAAGTCCTGGCAAACCCCACAGAGCATGAAGAGCTATTAACAGGAGGTGTTTATGAGATTGACGGCATTAGCTATACCAATTACGGACTAAAAATGGTGTTAGCTTATTTTGCTTATGCCCGTCATATTATGTTTTCATCGATTACAGATACGCCCTATTCTATCGTCGAAAAATTAGGTGACAACAGTCGTCCGGTAGATGCATCGGCAAAAAAAACCATTTATGGACTGAATCGCGATGCGGCATTTCAAATTTGGGAAAACGTAAAAAAATACCTTGCCAGAACCCATCACCCCGATTTTACTCATTGTAACAAACTCACATCTAGAGGTTTAAAATTCAAAAAAATAGTATAGCATGAACATTATAAACACCTTTAACGACAAGCGGTTTATCCTTAACGGGATACAATATTTCAAAAATTACGTTTCGGTGGTTCGTGGTAATAAAATAGAAATATTTAACTGCTATGAACGAAAAGATGTGCTGGTAGAATTGACACATTACAATCAGTTCTCTGTTGATGGAACTGTATATACATCGGCGGCACTGCTACAGGAAGCTTTGCTTCCTATAATTTATTCCCGAATAAATATGGGTGACGGGAGTACGTTTGCTCAAAACAATATTGGCAGAAGCATTAATCTTGGTCTCTATCTTGGTGATTCCAGTGTTACTGCAATTGTCGCAAAAATGAACAATAGAACTACAGTGATATCAGCTACTGATACTCCGGTTGTTCTATCACTAAATTCTATTTTCACATCTGCAGAAATTGGTCAGTCCTCATTCAATAATAAAAAATACTTATACCTGTTCAGGCCGGGAGCAGGAACTTATGGTATAGGAGGGACAACAGTTACTACCACAATGATCACTCAGCTGGCCACATTAAATCTTACTCAGGATGACATACAGAATGATCCCGGTGCGATTATTTATAATATTGATCCGGTTACGAATGGTGATTATTTATTAAAAGCAAATACTTCGCTTTGGGATTTTAGCGATTCCGGGTATATAAATGAAGATGATAGTATAAAGACCTATTACTTTAGTTATTCTGTAAACGATGTTTTATATTTTGCACAATTTAAAGGCATTCCAGGTATCTATGGACTAAATAATACCCCTTTTGAAGAGGAAGATTTTGTAGCGACTACAAATAGCGGTATTAGCCCCACCCCTACCTTAGAACAGATCTTAGCACAAGGAGGTAATAAAAATATATCACAACTCACCAATAATGGTGATGGAGTTTCCCCTTACACCACTGTTGCTAAACTAAACGGACTGACCATTACTGTTAACCAGGCTGCTGCCGAAATGTATCTTAAAAATAGTGAAGGAACTACGCTTGCCACGGTAAATCTTGCTTTTCTGAATAATGAAGGAACTACGTTCTTTTATAATCAAACTACACAAAAATTAGAATTAAAAAACGATGCCGGGATAATTTTAAGCGAAGTATCGGTAAGTGCATTTGTATCTAATCTAATGCAGACGGTTGATTTCAATGGAGCCAATCCATCTATCTTAGAATTTAAGGATGCAGCAGGTAATGTAGTCGATTCGGCGACCTTTACAATCAACAATATTGCCGGTTTACAAGCAGCTTTGAATGCAAAAGCAAATAATAACGGAAGTAATGCTGCCGGTACATGGCCAATCAACGTTACTGGAACTTCTGTGAGCACTACAAATTGGGGTGGTGCTGTTGCTGATTTCAGTACTGATGGTTCAGTATTAACAAAAGCTGTAGGTTTAGACGCTTCTAACACTGCAAAAAGGTATACCGCTTCAACTTTTAAGTCATGGCTCTCAATAACAATAACTGACATTGCCGGTCTCTTTACTACTTTAGCAGACATTGCTACTTCACTGGTGGGTAAAGCTAATTTAACCGGTGGTAATTCGTTCTCTGGAAGCCAAACAATAAACGGTGATTTTGGGGTATATGGACAAATACTCTCCGATGTTCCTAACGGAGCACTTACCCAAAAAACATACAGGAATGGTCAGGCCGTAAGTTCTATAGGATCAGGTTCAAATAATGCAGATCTTAATGGTATTTTACAATTATACGGCACTCCCGGAGACGATGTAATTAGGTTGTACTCGACCGGCGACAGCTGGATAAATGGTGGTAATATTGGTTTTGGAACGAAGACACCTGGTGCAAAACTAGATGTTAATGGAAACATTAATATAGCAAGCGGTAACAATCTTTCCTGGGGAGGAACATATGAATCAGGTAATCCAACCATTGCAGCAAATGGAAGCGGAATCGGATTCTATCCATCAGGAGAGGACACTGCCTTATATATTACACATCAAAAAAACATTGGTATTAATAAGGTTGATCCTTTGTATTCATTAGATGTAAACGGCATAGGAAGATTCAAAAGAACTGGTGTAAACGGTGGAGGTTTAGCAACAGTAGGGATAATTTCTTCTGATGCAAAAACTGCCAATGATGCGATATCACAATCATTTCTGGGACATAACACATTGGAGTCAGAGGTGAGTTATGGTAGTATATCAGCCAATATCGATTCAAGTACATCAGGAGCACATTCAGGCAGTCTTGAATTTAGGACATATAATGCCGGAAGTTCTACACTTGCATTAAAACTAAGTAAAGAAGGAAATGTTGGTGTTGGTACGTTAACGCCAGGCACAAAATTAGATGTTAATGGGAAAGGGAAGTTTTCTGGAGAAGTAACTATTCCTAATGGAACTGCCTTAGGAAGTGCCGTAAATAAAAGCCAGCTAGATCTAAAAGCAAATCTAAACGGAGGTAATACATTTAGTGGTGACCAGAATTTTAACGAGAATATTATTGCCTCTAGTATAATTGTTGGTAGTAATGATTTCGAATCCGGATATAAGTTTCAGGTTGAAGGTGCATTTGCAATAGGGACTAAAGGAAAAGCCAGATTGTATGGGGGAACTTTGAATCCCACTACTTCATTCATACAATCCAGAGATATAAATATTAGTCAAAATCTAGCTATATATGCTAAAAATATACTAATAGGTTCACCAGATGATAGTGGAGAAAAATTCCAATTAACCGGTAATGCAGACATTAATGGTCTTATTATTAGTAAAGATTTAGCTAATGATTCATCAATTAAATTACAACCTGGATTCTCATTACCTAATATACAAGGAACTAATTATGCTGGAACTGGTGTTAAACCAATAATAATGCAAAAACATGGGGGAAGTGTCGGTATTGGTATAGCAGCAACACCAACAGCAACATTAGAGGTAGGAGGTACAGGGAAATTTTCGGGAGAAGTTCAGATCGCTCCTGCTACATTGCCTAATAATGCTGTTACATTAGGGCAGTTAAACGCAGTAACTATAGATAAAACAATAGAAGCAACACTTTCTTTAATATTTCTAGCTATTCCTCCTGGGCAAACAAGAGGCATAGTTGTTACCGTGAATGGAGTAACTGCAGGTGATTTTATTCTAGCCACTACATCCGATCCTATAGACGGTGGTCAAATCGTTTATGCTAGATCAACTGCAGAAAACACGGTATTTATCGGAATACTCAATGGATCAATAACAGAACAAGCCTCCGGAACTCGCATTATAAAAATAAAAATCCTTAAATAGGGCCAATAATATACATAAACAATACTTTACCTCAAAAAAAATGCTAAATAAACCTTTAATCTTATTTCCTTGCATTCCTATTCTAGTTCTAACTACTTCCCAAAAGGCCGTAATCTTACTCGGTTTATTTTTTATATTGGATTTTATTACCGGAATACTGGCTAGCTGGATCGAATTTAAGAAAACTAATTCTGCTTCTGAAAAAAGATACCTAATTCAATCTTCTAAACTTAGGCTATCAGCTGTTAAATTTATTTGTTATGCTCTGGGCATCTTATGTGCCTGGGGAATAGAAATAGTATTTGTCATTAAAAAAATCCCTTCAGGATCTATTTCAACTCAAAATCTAACGTTTACAACAGTCGTAATTGCCTTTTTTTGTGCTATTGAATTCTACTCCATTTTTTTCGAGAACATAAAACGAATGGGATTTGATATTCTTTTAAAGATACAAAAAATTTCATCCGAAAGCTGGAAACTATACAAAACCATAAAAAACGAAAACAATGGAATTAACTAAAAATTTCTCATTAAAAGAATTCGGTTGTAAAGACGGAACTCCTGTACCAAAGGTATATTATGACAATGTACAGGAACTTGCAAACAACTTACAGATACTAAGAGATCATTTGGGTGTTTCTGTTGAAATTACCGGCAGTGGATACAGAACACCATCACATAATAAAAAAGTAAAGGGAGCCGCAAACAGTCAGCATTTAATTGCTAAAGCAGCAGATATCAATGCTAAAGGTCATGCTCCGAAAGCACTGGCTGCTATAATTGAAAAACTAATTAATGACGGTAAGATGAAGCAGGGAGGGATCGGTATTTATTCAGGCTTCGTACACTATGATATTCGCGGAACTAAAGCAAGATGGTAATGAGAAACTATATAACTTATATTATAAGTATAGCTTTAGTTGTAACTCTACTATTTAGTATCGAAAAGTGTCGTTATATTCATAACAGAGATGTTGCCAACCTAAACGCACTTACAGACTCTTTAACTCATTTTAAAAACAAGCTGGGTACAAAAACTGCCGAAATAAAAACATTGCAATTAAATAAAGAACAGCTCCAAGATTTAATTCTAAACAAAGACAAGGAACTGGCATTACTGGCAAAAGAATTCTCAAAAGTAAAAAGCATTGTAAAATACAAAACACTAGTGCAATTTGACACCATAAGAATTGCCTACAAAGACACGACTCCGTGCCTTTTTAGGCGTTCTGGCGAAGTAAAAGAGAATTGGTATAGCTTTAGTTATAATTCAGATCAAAAAGGCATAACAATTAATGCTTTGAGTACTCATACTGAAACAACTATTATAAATGGATTTAAACGGAAATGGTTCTTGGGTCGAGAATCAGTAACTACAAACATTACAAACTCAAATCCGTATATTGAAGTAACACAAATTAAATCAGCAGAGGTTCTAGTTCCTGAACCCTGGTATAAAAAATGGTATGTGTGGTTGGCCGTGGGGATTTCTGCAGGGATTTTTTCTTCTCGATAATGAAAAGAATATTAACCAAAAACCTCTTTAAGTACATCGATCGATTTTGGACGTTTAAATCCATCCAGATGGAAAGCATAATAATCCAGTAATATCTTTAATAATATGTGCCTTTCGGTAACATGAAATGCTTTAGTGCTATTATCAAATTTCAGCACCATAAGCCTTCTCAAAAGCGTAGTTTCATCCGCCGAAAGGCAACTTATTGACTGATAAGGAGCAAAAATGCCACCGGTCATTTCAAAGAAAGAATGCTCCTGCTGCGATCCGTCGGGATAAAAGCCAAGAAATTTAGTTATCTCTAATAATAATATCAAATGGAAATTTGCTGCTTCATCATGACTATCAAGCCACAACAATGCTGTTTCTAAAAAAGAATATAAGCTTTGGTTTTTTTCTTCTTCTTTGATACAATGATGCAGCATCTCTGATACAAAAATGGCAATAGACGTCTTTATTATATCTGTATTGATAGAATAATAGGGATGTGCCAGGCGCACTTCTTTAAAATATTCAAGTGTGCCTTTATTTTTATGTGATGCTTCTATTTCGAGAATACTTAACGGCCGGAAATAAACTGTTTTCTGGCTGTTTTTTTTTGAAGAAAAGGCATCTCTAACATAGTATGATTTTAATCCGTCAGATTCGGTAAAGCATTTTACAATAAGGCTTTTTTCCTGATATCGTAAAGAACTTATTACTATGGCTTTTGTTTTAACGAGCATTTTTTGTTATTCGTAATTTATCTAATGATCATTACTTTTTTAACCTTAGTTTGTGTACCATCTTCTGAAGATATAAAGATCATGTAAACCCCCGATGCTACCTTATATTTACCAAAAGCCCGTGTATCCCATAAAACCGTTCCTCCTTCTGATGTGGTTTCAAAAACCAGATTTCCTTCAATATCGGTAATTTTAATATTCGCTTTATCTATAAGTGCACTAATATTGACATCACCTTCAAAACCGGGACGCACAGGATTAGGAAAAACATATACCTTACTAAGATCGGTCGCTGCTTCTGTAGATGTACCTTTGTAAGATACCATTCCTTTGTCTGTTGCAAAGAAAACTTCCCCACTTGCATGGTCTATTTCTATATCATTAATCGAATTGCTGGGTAACGGAGAATTTTCTTTTGTAAAATGAAACAATGTCTGCTGCCCATCCGGAGAGACTAAGAAAGCACCTGCATTAGCCGTACCTATCCATTTATTATTTGCTCCGTCTACAACAATGTCTATAATTCCCTGCTCGTACATTAGCTCCTGAGCAAGACCATCTTCCATAATGATTATAGGATTTGTAGTCAATTCATTTTCTGTAGTAAAGCGATCTATCCCCGGCAATACTCTTAACCCTTTATTGGTACCAATCCAAAGACGGTTATTATTATCTATTGCAACACATGTTGCCGTATAAGATGGTAAATTACCATTTTGACCTTCGGTTATTACTATAAGTTTATTGTTTAATGTTTCATTAAAGCCTATTACTCCATTTAATAGTGATGCTATCCATTTTGTACCATTTTTATCAATTACCATTTGTCTGTAATTGTCTGTAATTGTCTTCTGGGTAAGATTTTTAAATGAATAAGACGTTCCCCATTGACTGTTAGGTTTTAGTACTTTAAGTACCTTTTCGGTCATACTATTAGTAACCCAAAGGTTTCCTGCTTTATCAAAAACTCCCGCATTTACCCTCACATTTGTAAATCCCGGCACAAACATTTGCGATTCCAGCGTACTATTACTTTGATTATAAAGCAATACTGCCTCATCATTCTCTACTTTTAGAAGCCCTGAGTGAAATGAATTAAGGTATACAAGGTTTTCATTTGCCGGACTTACAGTAATATCCGATATGGATTTTGTTCCATTTAGTTTAGAATACGGAATAGTAGTCCAGCCTTTTGTATTAAATTTACTAACACCATATTCTGAATAATCAGGCTCATAAGTATAGCTATATCCGCCAAATACCGCCCATAAAGCATTAGGTGTTTTTTCCAGGGAAAAGATATTGCTTCGTTCCGGTCCATTAGGAGTTATATTCTCTGGATTGAACCCATTAAAACCTACTGCAATCATTCCTTTAGATTGAGTTCCAATAAATAACGTTTCAGATGTTACTGTTGCGCAGGTAAAAATACTGGCCATATTTTCAGGCAGCGACCAATAATCAAGCTTCGCTGCTAGCGTTAACTGCGGATTATATACATGCACAACGTTTGAGCTTGTTACTATCATGTAACCATTTGCAACACGAAGATCTACAATTTGACTTGGCATTAAAACAAAAGAAACAAGATTACCATTTATAAGCCTGAATAATGTACCATTTGTGTCCGAAAAACATGCTCCTCCTGCATAAGTTACGGCACCTGTCCATTGACCTGCCGATAATTGCTGCCATTGGTTATAATCGTTAAGGTTTGGGTTTGCTATGGATGCCGATCTGATTCCGTCGTTAGTACAGGCGGCATAAATAATTCCGTTTGCAATGGTACATTGTGAAACAGCAGCTTCAGATCCGTTTGGACCGAGGTAATAGGTATCACCAAACTCTAACGTTTCGAGATTAAAAACTGCAATACCAAAATCGCAGGCAATATAAGCTTTGCCTTCGTACTCATAAATGCTGTTTATTTTCTTCTTTGCTGCTGCTACTGTGGTTTCCTGTACAATACCTATTTTGTTAACTATAGTATTATCTCCTTTAATAACCAAAAGTAAACCGTTACTATTGCCTACAAGCGTTCTGTTGAATGCAGAACTATGATGAATCGCTGTAATCGTTTCTACTTTTAAACCATCTACAGATGTTATTGTTTTTAGGTTATTATTGCCAAGATTTTTTTCAAAAATGGCACTGCCGGCAGCACCAAACACTTTGCTTGGAGACTCTGTAACATCTACAATATCGTTATAAGAAAAAAAACTTCTCCAGGGTTGGTTTTCCTGCCCAAGGATAGTAAACGAAAGCAATAAAAAATATAGTGATAGAACCTTTTTCATTAAAGCATTTATTTGCGCAAATATAAGCTAAAACGCAATTATAGCGGTTTTTGTATAAGGACTGCTTAAAATAAAGAAGTTAGGCTGTTTTGATCTGGTTTAAATATTTATTTTACTACCGGTTTCTGGTGCATGCTGCTTGTATCCTACACAAAATTATACTACTCCCTGTGCCAGCATAGCGTCGGCTACTTTTACAAAACCCGCAATATTAGCGCCTTTTACATAATCTATATATCCTCCGCCTTCACTGCCATAAGTTAAGCAAGATGTGTGAATAGCACTCATAATATTTTTAAGCCTGTCATCTACCTCTTCTTTAGACCAGCTAAGCCTAAGCGAGTTTTGCGACATTTCCAGCCCCGATGTTGCCACACCTCCTGCATTTGATGCTTTACCCGGTGCAAAAAGAATTTTAGCATTTTGGAAGGCTATAACAGCCTCGGGTGTACAGGGCATATTAGCACCTTCGGCAACACTGATGCATCCATTAGCTAATAATTGTTTTGCTTCGTCTCCATCAAGTTCGTTCTGGGTGGCACAGGGCAGTGCGATATCACACTTAACTTCCCATGGTTTGCCACCTGCTATATATTTAGCATTTGGATATTTAGTAAGATAGTCGCTTATCCTTCCGTAGTTTTCATTTTTAATTTCCATAACATAGGCAAGCTTTTCTGCATCAATCCCGGACTCATCATAAATATACCCAGCAGAATCTGAAAAAGTTACCACTTTGCCGCCCAGCTGCATTGCTTTCTCTGCCGCATACTGTGCCACATTACCAGATCCCGACACAACCACTATTTTACCCTTAAAGCTTTCTCCTCTTGTAGCAAGCATACTTTCTACAAAATATACACAGCCGTAACCGGTAGCTTCCGGGCGAATGAGCGATCCGCCGTAACTAACCCCTTTTCCTGTAAGCACACCCGTAAATTCATTTCTAAGCCTTTTATACTGCCCGAACATAAAACCAATTTCACGGCCTCCTACTCCAATATCTCCGGCAGGGACGTCAGTATCAGCACCAATATGTTTACAAAGCTCTGTCATAAAACTTTGGCAGAAACGCATGATCTCATTATCTGATTTCCCTTTAGGATCAAAGTCCGATCCACCTTTACCACCCCCCATAGGCAGCGTAGTCAGGCTGTTTTTAAACGTTTGTTCGAAAGCCAGGAATTTAAGAATACTAAGATTAACCGACGGATGAAATCGAAGCCCTCCCTTGTAAGGACCAATTGCCGAGTTCATTTGTATTCTATACCCCCTGTTTACATGTATATCTCCTTTATCATCTAACCATGTAACCCTGAACATAATAATCCTTTCAGCCTCTACCATCCGTTCCAAAAGCATTTTGCCCTGGTATTTTGGTGTTTTTTCTATAAACGGAAGTACCGTTTCGGCGACTTCATGTACAGCCTGAAGAAACTCCGGTTCGTGGCTGTTCCTTACAGTAACAGCATCCATAAAAGTTTGTAAACTATTGCTCATGTTTTGGTAGGTTTTATTCGTTAAAAAGCTTAGTGAATCATACTAGTAAATATACATTTTTATAGAATAACACATAAAAACATAAGCCATAAATGACTGCTAATTAATTATTTGTACTATTTTTCGTTCCGAATATAAATAAAAAATGTCCGTAGACACTTTGATCTACGGACATTTATATCGTTAAAAAAATCAGACTATTTTAAGGCCTGTTCAATATCGGCAATAAGATCTTCGATATCTTCTATTCCTACGCTAAGGCGCACAAGATCGTCAGATATTCCAATTTCTTTTCGTTTCGCTTCCGGTATAGAGGCATGTGTCATTAAAGCCGGGTGATTTGCTAACGATTCTACTCCGCCTAACGATTCTGCAAGTGTAAACACTTTAAGATTCTCAAGGAATTTAATAGAATCTGCCTTTGCTCCCGATTCGAATGTGAATGATACCATTCCGCCAAAACCGCCCTGCATCTGCCTTTTAGCAACATCATGGAACGGGTGGTTTTTAAGACCCGGATAGTATACTGTTTTTACTTTAGGGTGATTTTCAAGATATTCGGCCACTTTTTGTCCGTTTTCACAATGACGCTGTACACGAATATGTAATGTTTTAATACCTCTTAGCACAAGGTAAGAATCCTGCGGCCCAAGGGTTGCCCCTGTTGCAAACTGCAAGAAGTGCATTTTTTCGCCCAGCTCAGCATCTTTAATAATAAGTGCTCCGGCAATAACATCGCTGTGTCCGCCAAGGTATTTAGTGGCAGAGTGCATAACGATATCTGCTCCCATATCAATAGGGCGCTGCAGGTAAGGCGTTGCAAAAGTGTTATCTACAGCAAAAAGGATGTTGTTAGCTTTTGTTATTTTACCAATAGCCTCGATATCGGCAATTTTCATTAACGGGTTAGTAGGTGTTTCTATCCAAACCAGTTTAGTATTTTCGTTAATAAGCGACTGGAATTTATCCAGGTCGTTCATATCTACAAAATGGAACTTAATTCCCATATCCTGATAGATGCGGGTAAACATACGATAGGTACCGCCATAAAGGTCGTCCATAGCAATAACTTCATCGTTAGGTTTAAGCAGTTTCATAACACAATCTGTAGCTGCAAGACCAGACGAGAATGCAAGACCGCGTGCACCATTTTCAATACTTGCTAAAGCATCTTCCAGGGCAGTACGTGTAGGGTTTGCACCACGGCTGTATTCGTATCCATTTATAAGTACACCCGGACTTTTTTGTGCAAAAGTAGATGTTTGAAATACCGGAGGCATTACTGCGCCGGTGTGGGCTTCATAATGCTGCCCACCATGTATGGCTTTAGTGTTAAATTTCATATAATCTTGAATTCGTTGTCAATTATTTTGAGCAAATTTACTGTAAATTGCCTGTTCCGTCTATACCGAAAGACGCGTTTTGCAAAACAATAACACTTTAATGATTATGACACGATACCTCTCCCTGTTTTTTGTGGCGGTTTTACTTACAGCCTGCGGCAAAGACAAAAAAGAAACAGCACTTACTTTTAAAACCGAAACCCATAACAAGAAAACCTCACTGCCGTGCACCGATCAATGTGCCAGTGTGAATATTGAAATACCCGTGGCCGAAGGTGTTCCTGTAGTTGCAGACAGCATTAACAAAAACGTATTTAATACCATTAGAAGAATTATTTTCTTTGGCGAAAAACCTTATACTGCAACAACCTATGACGATCTTAATGCATCGTTCATTGGGTCGTATGAAGAACTTAAAAAGAAATTCCCGGAAGATGCCATTGGCTGGGAAGGAAAAGTAAAAGGATCTGTAGATTATAATACCGATAAGGTGATTAATATTAAACTTAACCATTACACTTATACCGGCGGAGCTCACGGTTATGAAGGTAATACTTCATTGCTGTACAATCCGGAAACAGGAAAAGAACTAAAACGATCTGATATTTTTAAAGATGAGGCCGGTTTTACAGCCTATGCCGAAAAGAAATTCAGAGAGACCTTTAAAATTCCTGAAGGCAAGAATATCAATGCTACCGGACTGATGTTTGAGGACGAAAAATTTGCCTTACCGCAAAACATCTTCTTTAAAGAAAACGGACTGTTGCTTTATTATAACTCCTACGAGATCGCATCGTATGCTGAAGGTAAAAAAGAGTTACTTTTCCCATACAGTGAGATAGAACAATTTTTAAAGATCAAATAAGCCTCAAAAAGGTTCTAAATAAAAAAGAGCGTCATAAAGTATGACGCTCTTTTTGTTATATAAAAACCCTTGTGAATTATTTCTTACCAGTAACCCAGCACTTTCCACCAGGCACCACCTGCAATAAAGAACACCAGCAGGTAAACAACACTAAGTATAAAGCCGTCCTTCCACCAGGTATTAATAGGCACATACCCACTACCAAATAGAATAGGCGCCGGACCGTGGCCATAATGTGTAAGCGTACCGAATATACCGCCGCAATATCCTAGAAACAAAGCTAACATTACAGGAGGCACCCCTACGCTCACCCCTACAGACAGCATGGCAAAATACATAGCTGCAACGTGTGCCGTGGCACTGGCAAACATATAATGCAGATAAAAATAAAGCAATATTATTATAGGGAATGCCAGGTACCAGCTAAAGTCTTTAATGTAATTCTCGATATTACCCGACAGCCACGGAATAAACCCAAGTTTAGAAAGATAACTCGCCATCATGACTAATGATGAGAACCAAACTACCGTATCCCATGCACCTTTTTCGGCTTTTACATCTTCCCAGGTTAATACCTGTGACAGCAATAGGATACACAATCCAAGCAGTGCCGCTGTAGTAGCATCTATATGCAGCAGGTCACCAAATATCCAAAGCACCAGCAACAGGAAGAAAACAGCTACCATTATCCATTCATTCCTGGACACAGGACCCATCTCTTTTAATTTTTGAGCTGCCATTTGCGGGGCATCGCCCGTACTTTTCATTTGTGGCGGACTTACCTTATATAACACCCAAGGCATTAACAACATGCACAGCAATCCCGGCACTATTGCACCAATTGCCCAGCTTCCCCAGGTTATCTTTATACCCAATTCGGCAGCAAAACGCTGTGCCATAGGGTTACTTGCCGTACCTGTAAGAAACATGGTTGAGGTTATAAGGTTGGCATTATAAGTACTAAGCGTAAGGAAAGAACCTGCTTTTTTATGGGTTTCGGGCTTTGCAGGATCAGACCCTAAACTCATCGCTACCGATTTCATGATGGGATATATTATCCCGCCCGCCCTTGCGGTATTACTGGGTACTGCAGGAGCAAGCAGTAAATCGGCAAAATTGAGCCCGTAAGACAATCCCAACGTAGTTTTGCCCATTTTGCTTACAAAATAATAGGCAATCCTGGAACCGAGTCCTGTTTTAATAAATCCGCGAGCTATGAAAAACGCCATCCCTATCAGCCAGATGATGGAACTGCCAAAACCGCTAAGGGCATTTGTAATACCGTCGGCAGCAGGGTTTTTAGAATCGGGCGGCGCGAGTACCATAGAGAAAGCGCAAAGTGCTATACCCAGCATGGCCATAGTACCCATAGGTGCTGCCTTAACAATAATACCCATAATGATAAAAACAAAAATACCAAACAGATGCCAGGCATTTTCGGTTAACCCTTCGGGAACGGGAATGTACCAGAGTATCACTCCAATCAAGGCGCTTAACGCCATCATTTTGTAATTTACTTCAGACTTCATTGGCAGGAAATTTTAAGTATTAGAATTGTACCTGTATTTGTGTAAGGAACAGGTTACTGTTATAATTACCGGTATTAGGGATACTGGTCTTATAGCGGTTAAATACCCCCACAAGAGAGATTTTCGCGTGATAATCGCCCGATCCTATAATACTTAATACAGGCGTAAATGTTTGGTAGGAATTGCGCCCTACATTGGTATTAGGATCGAGAGCTTCATACCTAAAGCTTGCTTCAAATGCCCTTATACGGGGTTTATTATAATTAAACCGCACCTTAGGCGCAACATAAAAACCCTGCATCACAAAATCGTTCAGGTTAGGTATCTCAAGCGTTGAGGCTGTATAATCTAAAAAATTGGTTCCGCGCTTGTATTCGGCATCAGCATTAATTTCTAAAAGGGGCGATAGTACATAGTGCAATTGTGCGTCACCGCCATAAGCATTACCCGTTACTTTACCCAGTCGTGATGTAGCGCCATTTACAGCAAGCCGAAGGCTTTTAGACAGATTGTACTCAAACCGCAACGCATAATTTTTTTGGCTGTTGTTATCGCTTATCTGGTTCTTGCCATTTCCATTGTATACAGTAAAATAATAGCTAAGTGGAATTTTTATATCATGAAGACTACCGGTTAGGGCGGCACCTATCTGGAATGACTGCCAGTTGTTATTGCCAAAAAGGGTATATTGATTAGACCAGTCGTATGAGTTTTCCAGCTGGAAAGCAAATACATCTTCAAGCCCAAAGTAAGGCCTGAACTGCCCAAACTGTACATTAATGTGCTTATCGTAAGCATATTTTACAAAGGCATTCTCGAGTACTTTGTTTGTAGGATTGTTTTTAAAATCGGCGAGATTAACCAGTATATTGGTGCTTATCTTATCGTTAACATGAAATACACCCTGAAGGCGCACATATTTTAAATCGAAAGAATTGGTTACAGCTTCATCAGGTTCTGTATGGTGAACGCCTTTATAATCTACATCTTTATCGGCTGACATGTTATAACGCCCAACAAAGAAAACAGCGGTAGAAAATTTTCGGCCATGGCTGGAATAATCGGTGATAGTATCGTTAGGATCATGCTGAGCCAGAGAGAGAAAGGGAATAAGGATGAAAAAATGTAGTATTTTTTTCATAAGCCGTATACGTTAATAATTTTAACAAAAAATGCCTTATTAACAAATATAGCTTTTTTATTTGTAAGAGAATATTATAAAACAACGATTTTAATCGGTGTTTTGAGTTCTTTACAGATTTTATGATAATCTTAACGATTCCTTTTTTATCGAATTAGAGGTAGAAGAATCGTTAAGATCTATATTCAGAGTCTAAACAAACTTCTTAAGGCTCATAACAATCCCAAGGTGTATCGCTTCGTGGTAATTGTTAAACGCAATAGCGTCTTCTATACTGTCCAGGCTAAAGCCCAGTTCGCTTTTGCGGGCACTGTAAGTAGTAAATAATCCGTTGCGGTAGTCTTCTTCGGTTTTAGAAATGGTAGAGAATAGCAGTTCTTTTATCTGGTCTGCTTCCTCTTGGGTAGCATCGCGCTCCGGTCGTGTACCCCTCATATATAAACTTACAAGATCATCGCTTATTGATAATGGCTGCCCTGCACCACGGTATACCAATATTTGCTGTGATACCATAATGTGCCCAATGTTCCAGATGAGGTTATTGCTAAAACCATCCGGTATCTTGTTAAGCTGCTCTAGCGTATATTTTTCAAACAGTTTGGTATATATCTCCCTGCTGGTGCGTGTAATCTTGAATTCGGTTTCCATATTGTTTCTTTTTTTTGCGGAATAAAAATAGTGCTTTTACTATGAATTATTCAATTTGGATCATTAGAAATTTCAATTAAAAAATCGCACAATTCGTGGCTAAATTTTACATTTGCACCATGAAAAAAATATTCCATCTAAAAACCTGCGATACATGCAGACGCATTATAAAATCGCTTCCTAATATTGAAGGCTTTACACTTCAGGACATTAAAAGCCAGCCTATAACTGTTGAAGATATTGAAGAAATGCACCGCCTTGCCGGAAGCTATGAAGCACTTTTTAGCCGAAAAGCAACCCTTTACAAAGAGCGTGGCATGAAAGACATGACATTTACCGAAGCTGACTACAAGGGTTTCATCTTAGAGCACTATACTTTTTTGAGCCGCCCTGTAATTGTAGACGGCGAAAACATATTTGTGGGCAACAGCCCAAAAGTGGTACAGGCAGCCATCGATCATTTGTCTTAAATGAGCAAACGCAATCTTGCTCTTATAGCCGCCACACTGGTGTCTATAATTTATGGTATAACGTTTACCGTTGCTAAAGACGTAATGCCTGCTTTTGTAAAACCGTTTGGTTTTATTGTACTGCGTGTGGGCGGTTCGGCAATACTTTTCTGGATCTGTTCGTTATTCGTTCGCAAAGAAAAAATCGCCCTAATCGATTTTCCACGCATTGTAGCAGCCGCTTTTTTTGGTGTAGCACTAAACATGCTTACCTTTTTTGAAGGGCTCAGCCTTACCTCGCCTATTATGGCATCAGTACTCATGGTCACTACACCCATGCTGGTACTGGTACTTTCGGCATTCATTATTAAAGAAAAAATAATAGGCAAAAAAGCCATAGGTATCCTACTGGGGCTTGTGGGTACTGTATTGCTTATTTTGTATGGCAAAGCAGTTGGCAATGGCGAAAATGCACTTTGGGGTAATTTCCTCGTGTTTGTAAATGCAGTGTCTTATGCGCTTTACCTTATTCTGGTCAAGAAACTTATGGATAGGTACAACCCGTTTTCATTTGTAAAATGGATCTATCTTTTTGGGTTTATCATGGTACTCCCCTTTGGATGGAAACAGCTGTCTCAGGTAAACTGGCCGGGAATGCCTGTAGATGTTGCCGTTAAGGTAATATTTGTCGTGGTAATCTCCACTTTTCTAACCTACCTGCTTAACCTGCTTTCTATGAAAGAGCTAAAACCTACTACTGTAGCTGTCTTTATTTACCTCCAGCCGTTTTTTGCTACGGTATTTGCCATTGCACTGGGCAAGGACGAATTGAGTCTTGTAAAGCTGCTTTCAGCATTGCTCATTTTTGTTGGGGTGTACCTGGTTACAGCTCCGGGAAAGATAAAAACAGTATAATTTACCTGAATTTACTTCAAAACGAAGCCCATAGTTTATTTTTATTAACTTTGTCGCACTAAATTTTTTACATGATACAATCGATGACGGGTTTTGGTAAAGCCTCTTTACAATTACCTACAAAAAAGATTACCGTAGAAATTAAATCGCTAAACAGCAAAGGTCTTGATGTTAGCGTAAGAATGCCCTCTGCACTTAGGGAAATGGAACTGGGACTTAGAAACCAGATAGCGCAGAAACTGGAACGCGGCAAAGTCGATTTTTCGCTATTTGTTGAGGTTACCGGCGAAGAAACTTCATCTAAGATCAATGTGCCTATTGTAAAGGCTTACATTAAGCAAATGCAGGATGTAATTCCGGGTGCTGATGTGACTGAACTAATGAAGATGGCTGTGCGTATGCCCGATGCCCTTAAAACAGAACGTGAGGAAATCGACGAAAACGAATGGAGTACCATACAGGGTGTTATCGTTCAGGCATTAGAGAACATTCACAACTTCAGGGTTTCTGAAGGTGCAGCGTTAGAAAAAGAATTCCTTTTAAGAATAGGCAATATACTATCTTACATGAACGAAGCTGTTTCACTTGATGGTGAACGTATCGAGAATGTAAAAACCAGACTTCGCACCGCGATAGACGAACTTACGGTAACGGTAGATGAGAACCGCTTTGAGCAGGAACTTATTTATTACCTTGAGAAAATGGATATTACCGAAGAAAAAGTAAGACTGGAAAACCACCTTAACTATTTCATCGAAACACTTGCTGGAAGCGAAGCAAACGGACGTAAGCTTGGTTTTATCACGCAGGAAATGGGTCGCGAGATCAACACAATGGGCTCTAAATCTAACCATGCAAAAATGCAGAAACTGGTTGTACAGATGAAGGATGAGCTTGAAAAAATTAAAGAACAGGTACTTAATGTGCTTTAACTATAGGCCGCGCCATTAGCATAAATTAAGCATACAGAATAGCATACAATACAATGAAGAAAGGCAAATTATTAGTATTCTCGGCGCCATCCGGGTCGGGAAAAACCACTATAGTAAGACACTTGCTGGAACAGCCGGATTTAAATCTGGCATTTTCGGTATCTGCAGCAACACGTGACGCGCGTGAAGGAGAAGTTGACGGAAGGGATTATCACTTTATATCGCTTGAAGAATTCAAGAAACATATTAAAGCCGAAGATTTTGTAGAATGGGAAGAAGTATACCGTGATAATTTTTACGGCACACTAAAAACCGAAATAGAACGCATTTGGGCCGAAGGTAAAAACGTTATTTTTGATATCGATGTTGCCGGAGGATTGCGTATTAAAAGTAAATTCCCCGAAGAAACACTTGCTGTTTTTGTAAAACCGCCAAGTATCGACGAACTTAAGATACGTCTTAAAAAACGTTCTACAGAAAGTGAAGATAAAATCAATATGCGTATCGCTAAAGCATCAGTAGAACTGGCTACAGCGCCGCAGTTTGATACTATTATAAAAAATTATGCCCTGGATATTGCCAAGCAGGAAGCCTATCAATTAGTAAAAGATTTTATAAAATCTTAAATGTGAACCATGAAGCGTAAACTTATCAATTGGGCCAAGCCTATAGTAAAACGCTTGTTAGGCATGGAAAACCTGAATGCCCTTGAGGCTTTAAAGCGAAAAGGCCTTAAAGTAGGCACTAATTTCAATATTCAGGAAGGCTGTATTATTGACGGTTCGCATTCCTATCACATAGAAATTGGTAACAACGTTACCCTTGCTCCAAATGTGCATATCCTTGCTCATGATGCCAGCACCTGGAACTTTCTTGAATATACCAAGATTAAGAATGTAAAAATAGGGAATCGTGTTTTTATAGGCGCAAGCAGTATAATAATGCCCGGGGTAACTATTGGTAACGATGTTATTATTGGGGCAGGGTCTATTGTAACAAAAGACATACCAAACAACTGCCTTTATGCAGGAAATCCGGCAAAGTTTATGATGCATACTGATGTTTATATTGCAAAGGAGAAAAAGAAAATGACCGCAGAAAACACTTTTGAGGAAGAATTCTCTGAAGCAAAAGATGTTTCTATGGAAAATAAGGAATTGCTAAAGCAAATGGCTGCCAAACACGGCACCGCCTATTTAAAATAACACCATGAAAGTAGGGCTATACTTCGGGACATTTAACCCCATACATGCCGGGCATCTTATCATTGCCAACCACATGGCCGAATACAGCGACCTGGATCAGGTATGGCTTGTAGTGACGCCTCATAACCCTCACAAGAAAAAAAGCACCCTGCTGGACGATCATCATCGTTTACAAATGGTATTTCTGGCAACAGAAAATTATACGAAACTAAAGCCAAGCGACATTGAGTTTCGCCTGCCTCAGCCTAATTATACGGTTCATACGCTGGCACATTTACAGGAAAAATTCCCAACTTATGAGTTTTCGCTTATTATGGGCGAAGACAACCTGAACTCACTGCATAAATGGAAAAACTATGAGGTTATTATTCAAAACCACGACATTTATGTTTACCCACGCTTAAACTCAGGCGAAACAGACCCTGAATTAATGACACACGCACGCATTAAACACATTAATGCACCTATACTGGAACTATCGTCTACGTTTATTCGTGATAGTATAAAAGAAGGTAAAAACGTTAGGCCGCTGCTTCCAGGTAATGTATGGGAATATGTAGAGCATAACCTTTTTTATACGAAGTAACACCATCCCACCAATAATTGGAATAGCTGATATGTTTCTTGTTTCTAAAAAAGAAGGATAGATTCTTCGACTCCGTTGCACTTCGCTCAGAATGACATCACACTGTCATGCTGATCTTGTCGAAGCTATACATGAGTTTATAATTTGAAAGGAACTGTTTATGTTTACTGTAAATAAATTACTTAACTTCTTTAATAGCACTGCTTTCAATCCAGCCTACGCTGTCATCGGCAAGTTCTATTTTTTTCCAGTTATCTACTTCTTCGGTTACAAAAACCTTGGTGCCTTCGTGTAGTATAAAGGCATCCTGAGCGCTTTTTGATGGTTCGCCCTTAACAGACACCACTTCATCAAACACAATGGCCGGACGTTCTTTTAGTGTTACCGATTTTACAAATACCGCCGAAAGGATACTAATCACAATAACCAGCAGCGATATAAACATCCCAATAAAAAAGATACGCTTTAGCAAAGTAGTTGCGGCAAGGTAATATCCCAAAAAGAATAATAAACACAGTGAAGCGAACGCTACAGCTATCCAAGCCCATGTATCATAGTGATAACTGCCTGTAATGTTGTAAAGCATTTTAGTGAATCCCACTTTTGGAACAGCTTTAATATCATCAATAGCCATTTTTTGGGCAAAGCCAAGATTTACAGTAATGTCTTTATCGTTTGGATTTAGCAGTAATGCTTTTTCATAGTTGTAAACAGAAGGCGCAATACGGTTTAGTTTATAGTAGGCATTGCCCAGGTTAAAATATACCTCTGCCGATTCTTTTTTGTCTTTAAGGATACTCTCATACGCCTGTGCCGCCTCTTCATACTTGCCTTTGCGATACAGTTCGTTCCCTTTCTCAAAAGCGTTTTGAGCAAAGGATGCCTGAGCGAATAACAGGGTGATTAAAATATATACTAGCTTCTTCATTTTTCTGTATCGATACTTTGTACTACTTACATTTGCTTTTCCAGTGCAGTTATTGTGGTAACGGCATTATCATAATCCTGTTGCATGGCCACACCTGATGAAGGCGCGTACCTGGCAAACTCACAGCTGTCCATCAGCTTAAGGAAATCATTTACGGTTTGCGCATCTGCTTTACGCGAAAGCAGCAATTCCTGTATGTTTTCCTTTCTCATTTCTGATGTTTCTATGCTAAGCTTCCCTTTAAGGAAATTGTGCAGGGCTTTTTCGAGCGCTACATAGAACGGTTCTTTACTGCCCAGTTGCTTTTTGGCTTCCGAAAGGTATTTCTTCGCCAGCTTATTGTTGGTTCTTATTTTGTTACCTGTAACATCGTTATCATAGGTTTCTTTTTTCTTCTTAGCCAATACAATAACCGGGATTAGCAGGAACGGAATAAATAACAGTGCGTAGAACAATCCTGACCCGAAGAAATCGCTTTTGCCAACTGCCTGTAACGAAGTATCCAACGCTATAAAACGGAATGGCTCTACAGCCCCTGCTTTTTTCTTATCGGCAGTGGCATTTTTAGAAGCACTATCATGATTTTCAGGTACATTAAGCACATCGACCATAATCTCATTATGCGTAATAGTCTTATAAGTGCCTGAGGCCAGGTCGAACCATGAGAATGACAATTCTTTTATAGGGTATTTTCCTTTGCTCTGCGGCACTATCGTATAAATATCAGATATACTGCCCTCCATGCCGGTTAACGGCGTTGTAACATTCTCTTTGTGCTCCGGATCGTATAATTCTAACGCAGACGGAACCTGTGGTTTAGGCAGCGTAAATAATTTTAGATTTCCTCTACCCGATACCACTACGTCAAGCTGCAGCGTTTCGCCATTGCTTATTGTTGTTTTAGATGGTGTAACTTTAAAGTCGAAACTCCCCACCGCTCCAGTAAAGCCTGCCGGTTTCCCTTTCTCAGGTAATGGTTTTACATTAATGAATTTCTTGCCTGCCGACACTACCTTGTTTGTAGCAATGGTAGACTGTCTTCCAAAAAAGTCCCTTCTCCCATCCGGTACTTCCATATTCACATCAAGAGTAAGCGGTTCTATTTCCAGCCTGCCGTCTTTTTGCGGATACAGTACGGTTTTGCGTAGCACTACCATACGGTAGCTTTGCCCCTGATAGTTTTCTTCCTGTAAAACAAGGTTTTTGATATCGATGTTCTGACTCCAAAAATCATTGTATCGCGGGCTGTTAACCTCTTTCCAGCCGCTCACCGCCGTATTATGGCTTACATAAAATTTATAGACTACCGTTACCGGTTCGTTTAGATACGGATTCGTTTTACTCACCTCGGCAACCAGGTGAACACCCTGTGCCGTGTTTTCCTGTACCTGCTGTGCCTGATTGTTGGCATACGGGTTTGTAGGATCTGCACCCTGTACTGCATCGCCAATTTTAATTTTAATTGGAGCCGTTTTATACACCTTATCGCCTATTTCTATACTTGCCGAACCTATCGTAAATGTACCTTTTGCAGTTGGGATAAGCAGGTATTTATAACTTTTGCTAAAACTACGCTTCCCATTTACCCAGGAATTACTTATCATTTGCTGAGGTCCCTGTGCCCTAAAGTTGGGGAACTGAGGTGGCGTAAAATTATCACCATCCTCATTCATGGAAAATTCCACGATAAGGCGTTCGTTTATGCCCAGCGAGGTTTTGCTGGGTGTAGCTTTAAATTCTACCTGTGCATAAAGTCCCTGCACACAAAGTAATAGTAGTAAGATGTATTTTTTCATCGTTTTTTAAATCCTTAACCTGAAATATATTTCGTTTTCAAATTATAATTTTCGTCAAGATCCTTTTAAATCTTTTTATTTGAAATGTTCCTTCAAAGAGATTCTTCGACTCCATTTTATTTCGCTCAGAATGACAAAACGACTGTCATTTCGACGGAGGAAAAATCTCAAAATGGCAACAATCAATTCTATTAGTGTCGGTTCCCGTTAAAATGTTACCAGTCTTTCTCCTGTTTTTTAGATTGGATCTTAGCTTTTTTAGCCTGGATCTTCTCCTGGATCTTTTTCTCTTCGTTGTTCATGGCGTCAAGCAGGTTTTCCATACGCTGTTTAGACGGGCTTGGTCCTGCTTCCGGTTTAGGCTTGCCTTTGTCTTCGCCCTTATCCTTCTGGTCTCCGTTATCGCCTTGGTCTTTTTTATCATCGCCTCCGCCCTTGTTTTTATCTTTCTGGTCGTCGCCCTTATCGCCTTTATCTTTTTTATCATCTCCGCCTTTAGGGTCTTTAGGCGGCTGATTCTTATCATCTTTCTTGTCGTCCTTCTTATCTTTATCTTCAGGTTTTGGCGGTGGCGGCGGGTTGTCTTTCAGCATTTTTTTAGCCAATGCAAAATTGTATCTCGACTCATCGTCCATAGGGTTATTGCGCAGTGCATTCTTATAGGCTTCTACCGCTTCCTGATACTTTTTCTCTTTCATATACAGGTTACCTATATTGTGGTAAGCCATGTGTTTTTGCTGTTTTGTAGCTGCATTTTTTAATGCATTAGCATAGGCATTAAACGCCTCAGCATTTTGCTTTTGTCTGTAAATGGCATTCCCCAGGTTATAAGCAGCCGTAGCCCTTGTAGGCTGTTTGGACTGCGATATCCTGTAATCTGCTTCGGCATCTACATAATTTTTCTTTAAAAACTCTTCGTTACCCTTCGGCAGGTTATTGTCTTTTACTTTTTTTGCCTGCGCAAATGAAAGCATTGTACATAATAGCAGGCTGTATGTTAATAGTCTCCTCATTATTCTTTTTCATTAAACAGGTTAAGCTTTCTTATCCATGCTGTTTTTCTTTCAAGGAAAAACACTTCAAGGAACAGCAGTAAAAATGCAGCCCCAAGGAACCATTGGTATTGCGGCTCATAAACGGCCATCTGTTTAGATTCAAACTCGGTTTTTTCCATGTTATCCAGTGCATTCTTTACATAGTCTGACACCTCACGGGTATTCTTACCATATACATAACCGCCTTTTGTAGCTGTGGCAATAGCTTTAAGCGCATCCGGGTACAACTTGGTTACCACCACATTACCCTCATTATCACGTTTAAAACTTTCTACACGGCCATTTGCTTTTAAAGGTATCGGTCCGCCCTTTTCTGTACCTACACCTACGGTTATTAGCTTAATGCCTTTTTCTTTCAGTTTAAGTGCAGCCTCGCCGCTGCCTTCGCCATGATCTTCTCCATCGGATATTAAAATAACCAATTTACTGGTTTGCGGATCATCAAAAAAGGAAGATGACAGTTCTAACGCATCGGTTATAGCTGTTCCCTGAGACGAAACAATATCGGTATTCATGCTTTGCAGGAACATTTTTGCAACACTATAATCACCTGTTATAGGCAGTACCGGATAGGCACTTCCTGCATACCCTACGATCCCGATCCTATCAGTACCTAATTGGTTAATGATCTGAGAAACAATTTGCTTTGCTTTTTCCAGTCGGTTAGGTGCCATATCTTCGGCAAGCATACTCTTAGACACGTCTACAGCAAAAACAATATCAACACCTTCGCGTTTTACGGTTTCTATCTTAGTGCCTATTTTTGGGTTTACCAATGCAATTATTATGCCCGCCAATGCCAGCATTAATATAACCAGCTTAAGAGCAGGTTTAAAAACCGACCTTTCGGGCGTTAGTTTTTTAACCAGGTCCAAGTCGCCAAACTCGCGCTGTTTTTTGCGCTGCCAATATAAATTAAGCAGGAACAACAACACCAGTACCGGGATTATACCCAGCAGGTATAAGTATTTTGATTCGTCTAATTCGTACATACTAAATAAAGCTTCTGTAAAGGGTTTTCCTTGCCAGTATCTCGGCAAGCAGTAATCCTAATGCCGCCCAAACAAATGGTCGGAATTTTTCGTCGTAATTATAATATTTCATCTCCTCGATCTCTGTAGTCTCGAGTTTGTTTATCTCGTCATAAATAGACTTTAGCTTACTATTGGTCGTTGCCCTAAAGTATTTGCCATCGGTCTTTTTAGCAATTTCTTTCATAAGCTCCTGGTCGATCTCTACCTTTTGCATTTTGTAAAGGAACTTGCCATCGGCCGTTTTAGCATAAGGGAACTCGGCATTACCATTTGTACCAATACCAATAGTATATACTTTAATACCATATTCTTTAGCCATATCGGCGGCCATGCTTGGGTCTATAACCCCTGCATTGTTTACCCCATCTGTAAGCAGGATAATGATTCGGCTTTTTGCCTTACTGTCTTTTAAACGGTTAATAGCTGTTGCAAGACCCACACCAATACCGGTACCATCTTTAAGCACGCTTTCGTCATACTTTATCGATTTGATCGACTCTTTTACCAAAGCTTTATCGCTGGTTACAGGTGTTCTTGTATAACTCTCTCCGGCATAAATAACCAGTCCGATACGGTCGTTAGGCCGTGCATCTACGAAATCTGCCGCCACATCTTTTAATGCTTCAAGACGGTTGGGCTTAAGATCGCGTGCCAGCATACTCCCCGAAACGTCCATTGCCATAACAATATCAATACCTTTTGTGGTTTTGGTCCTGTTATTCACATCAACACTTCGTGGTCGTGCCAGTGCCACGATAATAAAACTCAGTGCCAGTATCCTCATTACAAAAAGCAGTGGTTTTAACCTGCCCAGTAGCGATGGTTTTGCTTTAAAAGCATTGATCGAACTTATTTTTAATGTCGCTGTTTGTTTTTTCCTTTTCCAGATGTACCAGCCAATAGCCAATGGAAGCAGGGCAAACAGCCAAAAGAAACCCGGATGTAAAAAAGTAACATCTTTCATAATTAATTTACTTTTAGTTCAACAGATTTCTTAACTCTCTCCAATATTTGCATCGCATATTCGTCGCCTTCTTCGTGCTGTATCATTACCTGCTGTAATCCCTGTGCCTGTTTAAAGAATAAGATCTCATAATAGGCTCTTGTCGGTTTTTTAGTAATAGGGTCCGGCATAGACAGGTTACCATAGGCTCTTAATCCTGTTATGCCTTTATCGGTATTAAACTCTTCGCTTTTTACCAATACGTTTGATGCTCCCTTGGCTTCCATTGCTTTAAGAGTAGACTCAAGTGTAGCATTAAGGTCAACATCTGCCGGTTCTTTAAAGGTAGTGGTCGAAACCAAAACATAGAACTTATCGAACATAGATCCATACAGGAACATATTGATGTCTTTAATACTTGCCAAAGCCTCCTTGCCTACCATAGCATTTACATCGGCACGTTTAAGCACCTTTGGTGTTTCTATAATTACACCCGGATTACCATATTCACTCTTTACCCATTCGCCTTCCAGCAGTTCTTTTGTAGGGTGACCCAATATGTTGTCTTTTAAATAACTCATGCCAAAAATTCCAACGGTACTTATAATTGCGATAAGTACTGCTGCAATAGATCCGCCGATGATCAGGTTACGGCGTTTTTTCTCTTTCTTTTTGCGTTGCGCTTCCAGCCACAAATGGGTATGTAAATCGTCTTCCTCTTTTTCTTCAGGAATACTTTTATCAATAACTACAATGGTTTTTTCGATACGGCTGCGGTCTTCGGCAATTTCAAAATCAAGCGGACGCGATTTGGCAAACTTTACCATATCTGCCGTGCGCAGTATTTTTTCAAGCTGCTCGAAAGTATCCTGAGTAAGGTTCATTCTCTTTTTACGAACTGCCATCTGCATGGCCTCTATAAGCTCACTGGTAGTGCTTTCCATTGCAGGAACGTGTATCGCTTCTTCAATATAAGTACGGGCAATATTAGTAAGTTCGCTGTAGTAATCTTTAACAGCTCCTTTTTGTAAAAGTTCTTTCTTTTCAAGATTCTGCAGTTCGATAGTTGCTTTTTCAATAGGTGAAACAAATACTTCTTTCGCTGCTTTTGGAGCCGGTTTTTTTCTTTTTTTAAGATACCACCATACGCCATATGCTGCAACACCAAGACCTGCAAGTATCGCCAATAACCAATACCAAAAAGCCGTGTCTGACTTTGCTTCCAGCACGGGTTTAATATCAAACATTTTTTGTTTGAGGGTATCTACTTCAATATTGCGAACCTCAACAAGAAGCGAATCGGTGCGAATGCTTTTATTGTTAATGATAACTGGTAGTGACGGTATTACATAGCGACCGGAGTCGAACTGTGTAAGTCCGTATTTTTTTACCAGTTCATACATAGCGCCGTCCTTGATCGTATCTATCGGATACGATTGCAGCACCTCAAGGCTTCCAAAGGTTTTGCCTTCAGGAAAATTCACCCTTGCAGAAGTATCTACTTTAGCTTTTAGCGTAAGGTTAAACTGCGACCCGATTCTAATTTTTGTGGAATCAATACTTGCCTGAACCTGCTTATTCTGCCCAAAGACAGTTATAGCGGCCAACAGGAAAAGTACTGTATACAATTTTGTCCTAATCATTTTTATTTTGTTTTAACCAAGGATTTACCTGGACTTGAAATAGCCCAGCAGTTTGGTTACATACGACTCGTCTACTCTTGTGCTCACGGTACCTGCACCGCAGCGGCTAAAGGTGTCTTTAAAATATTTAAGCCTGTCCTGATAGTAATTGGAATACTGCTGCCTTACCGTTTTAGACCCTGTATTTACCAGCATGGTTTCTCCGGTTTCGGCATCTTTCATATTTACAATCCCAAGGTTTGGTATTTGCTCTTCGCGAGCGTCATACACACGCACTCCCGTAATATCATGCCTTTTTGAAGCGATCTTAAGCGTATGCTCGTAATCGGGTGTTGCCATAAAATCGGAAATAAGGAAAACAATGGCTCTCTTTTTTAACACGCCCGAAAGGAATTTTAAGGCCAGCCCCACATCGGTCTTCCTGCTTTTTGGCTGAAACTCAATAAGCTCACGAATGATGCGCAACACGTGCGATTTTCCTTTTTTAGGCGGTATATAAAGCTCTACCTGGTCTGAGAACAGGATTAAGCCTATCTTATCATTATTCTGTGTAGCAGAGAAAGCCATTGTAGCAGCGATCTCAGTCACAATATCTTTCTTGAACTGATTTTTAGTACCAAAACTTTCAGACCCCGAGATGTCTACCATAAGCATCATGGTAAGCTCGCGCTCTTCTTCAAAAACCTTAATATAAGGTTCGTTATAACGGGCGGTAACGTTCCAGTCTATAGCACGTACATCGTCACCAAACTGGTATTGGCGCACCTCACTAAAGGTCATACCACGTCCTTTAAAAGACGAGTGGTATTCACCCGAGAAGATATGATTGCTCAGCCTTCGGGTCTTGATCTCTATTTTACGTACCTTTTTTAATATCTCTTTTGTATCCATAATTTTTTAAGTTCTGGGTTTTGGGTTGCAGGTTTAGAGTTGCCAATTGCAACCCATAACACATTTTCCATAACTATCCGGGTTCTAAAACCCGAAACTCGTAACACTTAACCCTAAACTACTATGGCACTTCGATCTCGTTAACGATCTTGTTAATGATATCCATTGATGTAATGTTCTCTGCTTCGGCCTCATAGGTTACCCCTATTCTGTGTCTAAGCACGTCGTGCACTACAGCTCTTACATCTTCCGGTATAACAAAACCTCTGCGTTTAATGAACGCATAGCATTTTGCAGCATTAGCAAGGTTGATACTACCCCTTGGTGAAGATCCAAAGCTGATAAGTGGCTTAAGTTCTGCCAGCTTATATTTCTCTGGGTAACGGGTAGCGAATATAATATCAAGAATGTATTTTTCTATTTTCTCGTCCATATAAACCTCGCGCACTGCTTCCTGCGCTCTTAATATCTGCTCTACAGATACTACCTGGTTTACTTTTTCGAACGATCCTTTAAGGTTTTGACGCACTACAAGGCGCTCGTCTTCCATTTTAGGATAATCGATAACCGCTTTTAGCATGAAACGGTCTACCTGTGCTTCCGGCAACGGATAAGTACCTTCCTGCTCTACCGGGTTCATGGTAGCCATTACTAAAAATGGTCTTTGTAGTTTAAAAGTTTCCTCGCCAATGGTTACCTGCTTTTCCTGCATCGCCTCTAGCAATGCCGATTGTACCTTGGCAGGAGCCCTGTTGATCTCATCTGCAAGCACGAAGTTTGCAAATATCGGACCCTTTTTAATGGTGAATTCGTTTTGCTTTATGTTGTATATCATCGTACCCACAACATCTGCAGGAAGCAAATCGGGAGTGAACTGTATACGGCTAAAGCTACCGTGTACCGCTTGTGATAATGTATTAATTGCCAGTGTTTTTGCAAGACCCGGTACACCCTCAAGCAGTATATGCCCCTGACCTAAAAGACCAATAAGCAGTCGCTCGATCATGTACTTTTGACCTACTATAACCTTATTCATTTCCATGACTAACATGTCTACAAAGGCGCTTTCTCTTTCTATTTTTTCGTTGATCGCCCTTATGTCCAGCGTTGACGTATTTTCTTCCATATCCTTAAAGTGTATTTTGGAGTGTGAATTTAGTAATGTTAAACTAACGAAACAAATAGAATTTTAATATAATTCATCTTGTTAATGAGTTGTTAAGCATTTTTAATGATTCTTTGAATAAAAACAATACAGAAAAAATAATGCCAAAAATAAAATTCAATGTAGGGTAAAACTCACTTTGACTGTTACTACTATACTTAGACTAAACATATATTTAAAATTAAGTGCGGAGTTTACACTTCTAAACAAGATTAAATATCTGGTTTCTAAAGATTAAATTTAGCCACGTTAAACTAAGCCTGCCTTCTGTATTTTTACAGAAGACAGGCTTTTTCAATTAATTTAATAGTAACAAGTACATAAGGGAAAAATCATTTGATTATTTTTATACTCCAAAAAACCCTTAACATTGAATAAAGACATACAACTTTCGCCCATAATTGCCGGAGCCATGAACTGGGGTGTTTGGCAGGCTAATTTTACAACTGCCGAAATGACCCGCATGATCCACTCCTGTCTGGAGTATGGCATTACTACTTTTGACCACGCCGACATTTATGGAGGCTATACTACCGAAGCCGAATTTGGAAAGGCATTTGCCAAAAGCGGCATTGACCGCGATACCATTCAGCTTATTTCTAAATGTGGTATTCAGCACACCATTGGCAGCAGGCCAAACAAAGTAAAACACTATGATTATTCTAAAGAATATATCACCTGGAGTGTAGAAAACTCCCTTAAATTCCTAAAGACCGATTATCTGGACATTCTGTTGCTGCACCGCCCAAGCCCGCTGATGCATCCTGATGTTATTGCCGAAGCGGTAAGCGAACTAAAAACAGCCGGAAAAATTAAAAGCTTTGGACTTTCTAACTTTACCAGTTCCCAAACTGACCTCATCCGCTCCCGTACTGAAGTAGCTTATAATCAGGTTGAATTCTCTGCTACTCATATTGAACCTATGCTCGATGGCAGTTTTGACTATATGATGGTAAACGGGATAAAACCGATGGCATGGAGTCCTATAGGCAGTGTGTTTAAAGTACATAACGACCAAACCCACCGTTTAAAACTATTGCTTGCCGAGTTGGTTGCCAAATATGAGGTTACTGCCGATGTGATCCTTATGGCATGGATACTTCAGCATCCGGCAGGAGTAACACCTGTATCTGGGTCTATTAATACCGAAAGGCTTAAAAACCAAATGAAGGCTGCCAAGCTTACTCTTGAACTGGAAGACTGGTTTGCCGTGTGGACAGAGAGCATTGGGAATAAAGTGCCATAATCAGTGTTCAGTGTTCAGTGTTCAGTGTTCAGTGTTCAGTGTTCAAAATTACAGAATGCAGCATCCAATCTTTAAATTACTAAATCTTTTCAATTTTTACATAAAGTATGAAAACAGTACTCATAACAGGTGCAACAAGCGGTATAGGCCGTGCTACTGCGCGCTTTTTTGCCAAACATCACTATAAGTTAATTATTTGCGGACGCCGTGAAGACCGCCTTGCCGAATTGCAGGACGAATTTTCGGCACTAACAAAAGTACACACCCTAAATTTTGATGTGCGCAATAAAAAAGCAGTGGCTCAATCTATAAGATCGCTGCCTAAAGAGTTTGAAAACATCGATATTCTTATAAACAATGCCGGTAATGCCCATGGCCTTGATCCTATAGAAAATGGTGATGTAGACGACTGGGACGCTATGATAGACATTAACATTAAAGGGCTCTTGTATGTATCTAAAGAGGTTATCCCTGGAATGATTGAGCGCAAAAGTGGTCACATCATCAGCATCGGGTCTATTGCCGGAAAAGAAATTTATCCTAACGGCAATGTGTACTGCGCTACCAAACACGCAGTAGATGCCTTAAATCAGGGGATGCGTATGGACCTTAACCAATATGGCATCCGCGTAGGCGCAATTAATCCGGGCATGGTAGACACCGAGTTTAGCGAGGTGCGTTTTAAAGGCGATACCGAACGTGCCAGTAATGTTTACAAAGGTTTTGAGCCGCTTAAAGCCGAAGACATTGCCGATGTTATCTATTTTGTAGTAACACGCCCTTACCACGTTAATATTGCCGATCTATTGATATTACCAACTGCACAGGCAAGTGCAACTTTAGTAAACAAAAAATTATAATAAGTTATGAGTTCAGAGTTGCGGGTTCAGAGTTTCTCATTAGTATGTAATTAACGTTGTATATGGCAAAAATTGAGAAATTTGAAGATTTACAGGTTTGGTTATTGGCTAGAGAAATCAGTCAGGCTGTTTGGTTGTTATTTGAAAACACATCATTAGGAAAAGATTTCGAATTAAAAAATCAAATGAGTCGGTCATCCGGATCAATAATGGATAATATTGCCGAAGGATTTGAAAGAAATGGAAACCGCGAGTTCATTCATTTTCTTAGCATATCCAAAGGTTCTTGCGGAGAATTAAGATCGCAGCTCTACAGAGCTTTTGACAGAAACCATATCACAAAAGAACAGTTTGAAGAAATCGCAACTAAAACTGACTTCGAGAATAGAAAAATAGGGGCGTTTATTGCCTACCTTAACAGCTCCGATTATAGAGGAAATAAGTTTTCTAAGACCTCAACGGGCAACTCGAAATCTCAAACCCAGAACCCGGAACAGTAATACTATGATCAATAAGCGGCTTTTAATTAAAAACCTGATGGCTCACAACGATGAGAGCAGCTTTTATGATAAAAAGCGTCAGCTGAACTTACATACCAAAGAGGGCAAAGCAAAATTTGTTAAGCATATTTGTGCGCTCTCTAACTCCAACCCGGAGAACAACTCTTACATTGTGGTGGGTGTGGAAGATCATGATAATGAGATTACAGGTACCGATTTTTATGACGATAGCCGCATCCAGAACCTTGTTAATGCCTACTTGGTTAATCCGCCCAGTATTCAGTATGAAAACGTACCTTTTCCTAACCTGCCTAAAGATAAGGTAG
Source organism: Flavobacterium cerinum (assembly GCF_004028155.1). Classification (GTDB taxonomy): domain Bacteria; phylum Bacteroidota; class Bacteroidia; order Flavobacteriales; family Flavobacteriaceae; genus Flavobacterium; species Flavobacterium cerinum. The sequence goes on from NZ_SBII01000008.1 coordinate 254,922, forward strand.
TTGGACTGGTAACAATTAAACCTAAAAGCGGTACTTCTTATTTTAAGAAAAACATTTATACCATACCCGCCGGAGCAGTATTTATGCGACGCGGGAGTAATTCTATTCCGGTAGAAGACAACGGTGTAAACAACATGGCGCACCAAAATGCCGAAACGGTAGCCGGTATAGAAAATAGCTCACGCAACAGTATTGAATATACGCTGGAAGGCGTAATGGATTTTATAAACAACCGCCATAAAGACATGAGTGCCAAGTATAAGGTATTCAAGGAATTGTTTGTAGTTTGCTGGGCAGGCCATAAAAAAGTGGTGAGAGGGCAAACCTATTACTCCCGTGTAGATATCGAGCTTATAAACGAGCAGGTAAAACTATTTTACTCAGCACTCGATGAGGTTAGTATTAGCTACAACGACGATTCTTTCTCGATAACCGAATATGTTTCACTAGGGCTTAACGACAAAACGAGCTATTACCCACTGGAGGAAGTGAGCATCCGTTTTCAGGATAACGGCTATTACAAGATCGATTCGGTACTGTTGTTTGAACCGCCTCAGTACAACCGTAAAATGATGTACCACATTTATAATGCAAACCTGTCGCTGCTTGCCAAACTTCAAAAGGGAGTTACTTTATCGAACAGGGAACAGCGCGACCTGCAAAACCTGCCTTCTACCCTCATGATATGCTACCTTAACGGTTTTGATGACGCCAAACAAAAACTGGCCGACGCCAAACATCTTTTAAAAGCCTATCCTGAAGAACAGGTCTACCTGTCTTTTAAAGAAGCGATGCGCGTACTCCGCAAAATGAAATATGCATAAAAAAAGCCCCAAACTGTTTTGCAACAATTTGGGACCGAATATAATATCAAGAAAACTTAGTTTCTCATTATCTTATAAGTAGCCGTACCGGTAGTTGTAGTAACTTTTACAAAGTACATTCCCGCTACAAGTGCCTGTGTGTTTACTACAGTAGCATTTGTTGAAGTAATACAAAGTCTTCCGTTAAGGTCATACACATTTACACTTTGCAGGTCGCCCTGTTGTACAGCAATCTGCAGTTGGTCCTGTACCGGGTTAGGATACAATCTGGCAACAGCCAATTGATTTTCGTTTACGCCTAACATTTCAATTACCGTAGTCTTAGCTGTATTTGTAACAATCGCAGGGTTAAAATCAAAATAGATCTCGGCTGTATTAAATACAGTGTTACCTACTCCAAACGTCGCTTTAGGCTTAATTCTGTAAGTTACATATCCATGGCTGCCCGGCTCATTTGCCTTATCATCCGGCAGGTTGATATTGTCAAATTTGAATTCCAGCTGATCATCTGTACGCATTACAGTATTAACATGGCTTGATGCTATCGGTTCAAAAGTAGCCCAGTCCAATAACTCATCAAGCGTATTTTCTAATCTTACATTTACTGCTTCGGCAGTTCCTGTATTTTGGAAACGAATGGTATAGGTAAGATACCCTTCTGCCTGGTGCTGATAAATTTTCTCGCCTTCGTGTACCGTAATATCGTTAGGGTCGAAAGAGTTCACAATTACCTGATTAAGCAATGCGGTGTTGTTATCCGGTGTTGCATCATCTTCCTCCTCAGACAACACCGCTGTGAATGCCAATGTTTCTCCGCCTATATTAACCGGCGGCTGCAGCACAGAGAAAACAATATTACCCGTTTGCATAGAATAAGGAGTAAGATCACCAAGAGTGATAACCATATTATTTGTTGTAACAACAGGCGAAGTAAAATCACCGCTTAGGTAATTCATCCTGTCATCATTAAAAGTAAGGTTTACCGTAGCACCTTCAACGGTTGTATTGCCTTTGTTCTGAACGACTAATTTATATGTAGCATCAAAACCTGGACGGGCAACGCTAATTGGAGTAATTGATACGGCAAGGTCATTAACTACCGCAGGCTGGGGCAGACAATGTGCTATATCCAATTCATGGGTTTCTGCATCAAACTCTACTTCTTCTACAAGCACCGGGATTGCGGGAAACCCTGCTAATCCAACCACTTGTAGGTTTAAAGTACTAACCCCATCAGGCAGATTGTATAATTTGTACTCTCCATTGGCATTGGTATATATTGAATAAGCAAATGTTCCATCTATACTTACAAGTATCTCAGCACCCGGAAGTACAGCGTCTCCTGCGCCACAGTTTGTATCGCCATTGGCATCATACTTTACAATACCCGAAACAACATTTTCTGTGATTATTGTAGTGAAACTGAAAGGCCCTGACCATTCACTTACATTCGCAGGAGAACAGATCGCTCTAACATAAAATTTATAATCGCCCGCAACAAGGTTGTTTACTACAAAAGGATTCGCAGAGGCAATTACTCCCTGATTAGGAGGCACATCGCCTGCAGGAACTACAGCAACTTCCCACATAGTGGCTGTACCTGCTTCAGTCCAGGCAAGAGTAGCTGTATTAATAGTTATATTGTTTACATTAAGATTTAAAGGCTTAGAACATTGACTCCTAATCTGAACATCATCAATAAGCCATCTATCCATATTATTGCCTTCCATATAAAAGGCAACATGAACTGTTGTTCCTACTAAAGCAGGGGGCAAAGCAACTTCTATTCTATTATATTCTGTTTGCACCGGGTTAATTTGTAGTTCTGTTGCTGTGTATAGCGCAGTATAGCTGCTTAAATTTGATGCATCTGGGTTGGTACTTATAAGTACTTTATAAATACTCCCCTGATCTCCGGCAAGGGTAAGTCTGGAGTAAAATTCGACTATTCCGTTTGAAGGAACATAAAGAAGAGGAGAAATAAGCCAGTCTTTAGTTACTCCGGAAGAAACAGTTTCCCTGTTAAGATAAGCCGCATAATTGCCCTGATAAGCGGGTTGGTCGACAGCATCTACCGTTGATTGTTTCCAGGTAACAGCAGGTCCTGCTTCATTAACAACGGTCCATCCGGGTGGTGCTGCCGGCGATCCTGTCCAGGGGTTTTCAAAACCTTCAATAGGCTGTTGTGCATAACTGCACAAAGATGCCAATGCCATTACGGCAAGTAGTGTTTTTTTCATAATTTATTCTCGTTTAGTTTAAGTTCCCTAAAGTTATTAATTTTTTGTTAATTCCTACATAAATTTACACCTATATCGATGTTATGCAGTATTTTAAGCTAAAACACTATTAAACACTGTAAGAATTATTATTCATGAACAGTACAAAACTTTAATACTCCTTATTTTTTAGGCTTTAAGAATTATCGTAAAATTGTACTATGAGCAGAACTCTTGTTATAGGCGATATACACGGCAGCTATAATGCTTTACAGCAGATAATGGAGCACGCAGCCGTTACTGTAAATGACCATCTTATTTTTTTAGGTGATTATGTAGATGGCTGGGGGCAGTCGCCCGAAGTGATTGATTTTTTAATTCATCTTAAAGCAACTCATAACTGTATTTTTATGCGTGGCAATCATGATGACTTATTATTGCAATGGCTAAAAACAGGCAATTATAATGATGAATGGTTTACTGCCGGAGGTGGCTATATAACTACTGTAACCTATAATGCGCTTACCGAAGATAAAAAACAGCTGCACATACTCTTTTTAGAGAGCCTGCATGATTATCATCTTGACGAAAGCAACCGCCTTTTTATACATGCCGGATTTACCAATCTTAACGGTATAACTCATGAATTCTTTAAGCCTCTTTTTTACTGGGACCGCACCCTTTGGGAAATGGCACTGGCTCTTGATAAAACCATAGATTCAAATCATCCGCAGTACCCCAAAAGGCTTACCCTTTATAAGGAGATATTTATAGGGCATACTCCTGTTACGCGCATTAAGCAAACGGTTCCTATCAATATGGCAAATGTGTGGAATGTAGATACCGGAGCGGCTTTTAAAGGCGTTTTGACCATAATGGATGCCGATACTAAAGAATACTGGCAAAGTGATCCTGTACATACTTTACATCCCGATGAAGACGGAAGAAATTAATTAAAAATAAAAAGGCTGCCCTTGTTAGGACAGCCTTTTTATCATTCGGACTTTTCTTTTTTGTCTTTCTTTTTCGGTTTTTTATTCAGGCTCTTTTTAGCCTTAACCCTCTTAATATGATCGTCCATTCCGTCCATAAAAAAAGTGTTTAAGCATAACTTCTTCGCCTGAATATAATACTCGATTGCCGTGGCATACATCTCATATTTTTCATACAAAAAACCGTGCAGCATTGCCAGACGGCTTTTGTCTATGCCCTGTACCCTGTACCCTGCTTCGATTATTTTAAGTGCCTCTTCCAGTTTGTCTGCGTTTATAAGCATACGGGCAAACTGATAGTAAACAGGCATATAGTCTTTATCAAGATATAAAGTCATCCTGTAGTAGTACTCGGCTTGTTTATAATCTTCCAGCTGTTCTTCATAAATGTGTCCCATAAGGCAGTGCGCCCCGGCATGGTCTTCATCTGCTGCAATTACATACTGCAGCTTTTCTATACATTCTTCTACATTATACGGGTAATTATCCCTTGCCTGAATGTACATTATCTCATAGGTATTAATTCCCATTGTTATTATTTTTAACCCGCATGGGCAATTATTTTATTTTGATTTTTTACTATTAGATATTCCCCTTTTTAGGAAGGGGAATATCACTAACCTCTGTCCATTCGCACTATTTTAGGTAAAAAAGTACCTACTACAGTAACCAGTTCTGTTTGGTTTGCCATTACTTTAGCAATATCCTTATAAGCCATAGGTGCTTCATCCAGTCCGGCTCCCAGCAAGGTTACTCCATTGTCTTTAAGCACTTTTTTAAGTTCGCTTTGTGTTATGGACTGTTTTGCCTGCGAGCGTGACATCTGCCTGCCTGCTCCATGCGCTGCCGAATTTAACGACTGTGCATTACCCATACCTTTTACAATATAGCCCGGAGCAGTCATAGACCCCGGAATGATACCTAACACATTTTCCTGTGCCGGAGTAGCACCTTTGCGGTGAACAATCAGTTCTTCGCCATTTATCGTTTCCTTCCATGCAAAATTATGATGGTTCTCTACCATGGCTAAGGGCCTTTCGCCCAATGCTTTTGCTATCCTTTTATGGATATCGTGATGGCACGCCGATGCATAATCTCCGGCAAGGTTCATAGCGATCCAGTACTCCTGTCCGTCATGGGTATCGAGATCCAGCCATGCCAGATGCCTTGCAGCTGCCGGTAAAGGTGTTTGCTTCATGGCAAGGGTAGTATATTGTTTTGCAATGTTGGCACCTAAACCGCGCGAACCGCTGTGCGACAGCACGCCTACATAACGCCCCGGAGGCACTTTAAACTGATTGTCTTTTTCCAGTACCTCAACAATACCAAACTCCACAAAATGATTTCCTCCGCTGGAGCTTCCCATTTGCTGGAAAGCCTTATCCTTAAGCTTTTTTAAGAACGGAATGTTTTTAAAAGCATCACGTTCAAAAAGCTCATGGTCGTTGGGGCTTTTGTGCACTTCATAAGCACCAAACTTGGTTTGTGTTTGCAGTATGTTAGTATACTTATCCTTATGCCCATCTATAAACGATGGGTTAATATCATAAATACTAAGGCACATCCTGCAGCCAATATCTACACCCACACCATAAGGAATAACAGCATTGGCTGTAGCCAATACTCCGCCTATCGGCAGTCCGTACCCTGAGTGTCCGTCAGGCATTAAGGCCCCAGCTTTACTAATAGGAAGCTTTAGTGCAGTAAACAACTGTTCTTTAGCTCCTTCTTCAATTTCGTTTTCACCAAAAATGGTAAATGGAGCCCTTGTAGCATTTAGCTTTCGCGCTTCGGTTTTTTTAGCTCCCATTAATGCTTCGGCAATTTTGCCATACATACCATCTCCTTTAAATTTTTCAGGATCAAGAAGCACTTCTTTTAAAAGTGATAGTACTTTGTCCTTAGATTCCCTTTTAAAATGCCTTAGCATAACCTCCATAGCAATGCTGATGGATGTATTTTGTGGGTAACCTATATCGATGAGGTCTTTGCCTCTTAATCTTAATTTTGCCATTATTTCTTTATAATTTTCATTAAACCAAGGCAGCAGTTACACTGCCTTAGTTACTGCATCTTGAAAATGCGATCAATATCTTGACAGCAATAAAAATGATCATACAAATTGTTTTTGTATCCCAGCCAGAACTGTCATTGGTATTCCTGTAAGCAGGCCTTTCTTCAAGTGCTCTTGCATAGTTATTTAACTGTATCTCCTGCTCGTTGCCTACTCCGGGAAATGCCGGTACTGCAGCCTGCATCGCAGCCATTTGTGCAGATGTTATAAAATCATAACACAATGCAAGCCTTTCTCTTAATGCCCACTCGCGTATTATTTGATGAGAGGTTTCACAAATCATTTCGTTAAACCTGCCTTTGGCCTCAACTATTTCCATGCCTCTCAAAAAAACCTCAAGCGTTGCAAGAGTTTCAAAGGCTGTTTCGCCTTTTGTAAACCTTCTAACAGAAAAGATTGCATTTATTCCTTCCGCACAATCAACATCATAATCTGCCACACAGTGCGACATTTCGCAACCTTCTTCATACAAGGCTAAAGAGGTGGTAAGCTGAACAATCTTTATCACACAATCGCCTTCATCAACTACATAGTTGCTTATTGGGGCCAGCTTCCATTCACTAAACCCTTCGGCTTCACGCTTTTTGGCCATTTGTATATGCCATTCGGCAGATTGTCTCACCAAGGCACCCCATGTTCTGCCTTTCATGCTGTATGCAGCACTAGCCGCTTTTTCGGATGCAATGAATTCCAATACTCCCTGCAATTTATCGAAGGTTACATCATCAGTTACATTTGCCATAAACTGTACTACTGTACTGTAAAATGCTTCGTTCTCAAAACTGTCAGACAATGTAGACCACGCAATAGCATCGGCCCTGTTTACAGTAGCATTGTAGCCTAAAGCCTGTGCCCTTCTAATCGCTTTTGGTATACTGCAATCTCTTATAGTAGACCTAAATTCGTGCGCCATTCTTTTGGTAAACGCCACCGGGAAAGCGCTCAACTGCTGTACACTATCGCCCCTGCCCAATTGTATGTACCACAACATTTGTACTTTACTTTCGTCTCCAAAAGCATTTTCCATAAATGCCGGTACTTCAAATTGTGCAAAACAGTGCCTTATGATAGATGACAACTGACCTTCGGCCGTTAAACTGTCTTTTTTCCAGCTTGTTATGTCTCTTACTGTTTTGTTTCCAAAAGCACTTATGTTTGCCAATACCTCAATATAAGCGGGGTTTCTTAACACGGTGTAGCATTTTTTTGCATAGAACATTAAAAGCAAATCCCTAAAGGTTTCCCTTTTCCATACATGGTTTTGCGCGCTCATTCTCGAGAAATGAACCCTCAGCACGCTTTCTATCGTGCCTTCAAACCCCTGGAATGTATTTTGCTCCCTGAATGTTCTTTCTACAAGGGCTTCAAATACTGATGCCCTGTTGTTTACTGCTATTGCTACTGCCTGTGTTTCCATCGCTTTGCCATTTGCGGCAGCACTTACTACTAAGTGATACCCTTTGTTCTTTTGATCATTTATTTATTTTATGTTTTTATCTTTTTGCTCCTTCTATATCTCGCTATGCTATCTATCATGGAATTTTGAGAAAATAAAAAAGCCCGGAACCATTACAGAACCGGGCTTTAGCCTACACATAGGCACATTCCTCCTTTCACAAGGGAATAATCGGTTCCTTACAATAATTGCTGTACCCCCAATCACTTGAGGAGCTGTATAGATTATGTAATTTATTTATCATCATAGCATAAAAAAACCCGGAGCTTTACAGATCCGGGTTGTATATTTAATAGAGTAATTTCTTATCTAAAAACGTGGCACACACAACCCGGCCCTGATACAGTAACAATGTTACCTGTATTTGTTAGCTTATATGTAGGTTGAGTAAAACGCATTGTGCTTATTTTTTATTTGTTTGTAATTCGGGTGCAAATGTAGAGCAATTTCTTAATAAACAAAATGTTGATGTTTATTTATATTTAGAATAAATATAAACTTGTGGCTAAAACCCTGTAAAAAAAAGGGTCGCTGTTAACACGACCCTTTTTTACAAAACACAACTTTTGAACTATTCTATCATAATTCCACAGGCTAATGGGCTAGCACATGAAACTAAAAAGACCTTTACTTCTATATTCCTTACAGGATTATAGTCTTTTTCATAGCAGTCTTTTTTAGTAGATACACAAAAATTAAAAAGGTTGCGCGGACAGTACAGAAAATTGTTATTTTTTGTGTTAAAAGAAATGAGAAAAAATTACACCCCCGTCATAATGTGTAATTTAGTAGGACTAATATTTTGATCATGACACTTTTAGACCAATACCATTCTGCCAGAAAACATACTGAACAATTATGCAGTCTTTTACATCCTGAAGACTATGTTCCGCAGCCGGTATCGTTTGTGAGTCCGCCCAAATGGCACCTTGCTCACACAACCTGGTTCTTTGAAGAGTTTATCCTAAAGAAATATCTTGCGGGCTATACGGTTTTCAATGAAGATTTTTGTTTTCTATTTAACAGCTACTACAACAATGTGGGTAAAAGGGTGTTGCGTGAAAACAGAGGGTCTATAACCCGTCCTGCAACATCTACCGTGATGAAGTACCGCAATTATGTAGACATGCACATGGAGCTGTTATTACAAATGAAAGCCGAAAAAACCGATTTCCATGACCTTACCGAAATGGGTATTAACCATGAACAGCAGCATCAGGAATTGTTACTGACCGATATTAAATATATTTTTTCCTGTAATCCCATTTCTCCCGTGTATAGTGATGAGGTAGAATGGGAAAATCAGCAAAATGAATCGAGCGGTTTTTTAACAATTTCCGAAGGTGTGTATGGCATAGGTTTTGAAGAAGATGGTTTTTGTTTTGATAATGAACTAGCCCCACATAAAGTATACCTGCAGCCTTTTGAAATTGAAAATGCACTGGTTACTAATGCTCAATACCTTGAGTTTATGGAAGCCGGCGGCTATGAGAATTTTAACTACTGGCTGGATGAAGGATGGAAATGGGTAAACGAAAACAAAATCAATTCCCCACTGTACTGGCATAAAGCCGATGGCAAATGGCAGCACTACACCCTTGCCGGTATACAGGATATTCACCCTAATGCTATTGTTACCCACGTGAGTTTTTATGAAGCAGCCGCTTATGCCGAATGGAAAAAGATGCGCCTGCCTACAGAATTTGAGTGGGAAGTTGCTGCACCCAGCCTGGACTGGGGCAAACGCTGGGAATGGACACATAGTGCTTACCTGCCTTATCCCGGTTTTCGAAAAACAGAAGGGGCTGTTGGCGAATATAACGGCAAGTTCATGATCAATCAAATGGTGTTGCGCGGCGGCTCTTGCGCTACACCACCACATCACAGCCGCACTACATATCGTAATTTTTTTCACCCTGAGGAACGTTGGCAATTTAATGGCATCCGACTCGCAAAATTGTAATTTCATGAATACCCCCCAACACTCTCACTTTGCCGAAGATGTGCTAAAAGGACTGACTACCAAAGAAAAACATGTATCGTCTAAATATTTCTATGACGATAATGGCAGTCGGATTTTTATGCAGATCATGCAAATGCCGGAGTATTACCCTACTGCATGCGAATTTGAAATACTATCGCAGCAATCAGGTAACATATTTGATACCATTAATTTTACCACAAAATTTAATATTGTAGAATTTGGCAGTGGCGACGGTATAAAAACCCGACAGCTGCTTAAGGCTTTTATGGACAAAAAAGCTCAGTTTACTTACATTCCTATCGATATATCGCAGGAAGCTAATGATGCTCTACAGCAAAATATGAAAACCGCTTTACCGAATCTGGACATACAGCCCCGCACCGGCGATTATTTTGAAGTACTTAACGAACTATCTGCAGGTACATTACCCAACTTATTTCTTTTTCTGGGTGGCAACATCGGTAATTATAAGAAAGATGAAGCCATAGACCTTCTTGAGCGTTTTAATGCCGATATGAAAAAAGGCGATATGCTGCTTATGGGCATGGATCTTAAAAAGAATCCAAGAATAATTCAGCTGGCTTATGATGATCCGCATGGCATTACCCGTTCTTTTAACATGAACCTGCTGCAACGCATGAGCCGTGAACTTGAAGCCGATATTTTATCAGACCAGTTTGACTTTTACAGCAATTACAACCCTAAAAACGGGGAGGTAAACAGTTATTTAGTAAGCCTTAAAAAACAAAGTTTTTACAGTAAAGTACTGGACACAACCTTTCATCTTGAAAAGGACGAATTGATATGGACAGAGCTTTCCAGAAAATACAGCTTTGAAGAAATAAATGCCCTTGCAGAAGCTACAGGCTTTACCGTAAAAAATAACTTCCTGGACTGCAGGCATTATTATACAGATAGTTTATGGGTTAAGTAAATTCATTTATCTACCGATTTATAAATAAAAAGGAACGCAATCTGCATTCCTTTTTATTTATAGTTATTTCACAATATTTAATACAATTACTCCTTTTTAGGTTCTGGGAATAGCAACGATATTATTACAGCCAGTATAAGCACACTGCCTACAACAATTAGGGAGTGTGGTGAAGATATATGATAAAACGGATTGATAAGCATTTTTACACCTATAAACGCCAGTATAATTGCTAGACCATACTTAAGCTTACTAAACATATGCATAAAGTTGGCCAGTAAAAAATACAATGCTCTTAATCCAAGTATGGCAAAAATGTTTGAGGTATACAGAATAAAAGGATCGTTTGGTGCTATGGCAAATATGGCGGGAATAGAATCTACAGCAAAAATAAGGTCGGTAAATTCAATAACAGCAACCACTACCAGTAATGGTGTGGCAATTTTTTCTCCATTTTCCTTAGTAAAAAACTTATCGCCATGATAGTTTTTGCTCACTTTAAAGAAACGGTAAACTAACCGCGCTCCGGGACTTTTAGAAAAATCTTTATTCTCATCGTCATCCTGGTTGGCAAACCACGATTTAATACCCGCAAAAACCAAAAAGAAGCCAAATATGGACAAAACTACGTTAATGCGCACATTGTAGCCTAAAACCTCCATTGAGGGCAGGTAGGTCATGTTTATGAGCTCTACGCCCGTAAAGATGAATATCGCCCGGAATACTAATGCGCCAATGATTCCCCAAAACAACACTTTGTGGTGCAGGTGCTTGGGTACATTGAAAAATCCAAAGACAAGTATAAAAACAAAGAGATTATCTACAGAGAGGGCCTTTTCTATCCAGTAGGCACTTTGAAACTGCGTAAACTGAACAAAACCCAGAAAATAATAAATAACACCACTAAAGATCATAGCCAGTGATATCCATACAATAGACCAGGCTAAGGCCTCCTTATTAGAGATCTCATGGCTTTTCCGGTTAAAAACACCAAGATCCAGCAGGAGCATGATTACCACTATTATTGAAAATGCTGTCAATACGCCGGGATGGTTGATCATGTGGTCCATAAGCTGTGGTTTTTAATCCAGTTTTTCGGTTAGTTTGCTGAAAACAGATTTGGCATCCTTACCTTCATACAAAATGCTGTAAACGGCATCGATGATAGGTGTTTTTGCCTCATATTCTTTATTAAGATTGTAAGCACTTTTTGCCGCATAGTATCCTTCGGCAACCATACTCATTTCCATTTGTGCCGATTTTACCGTGTATCCCTTCCCTATCATGTTACCAAACATCCTGTTTCTTGAGAATACAGAATAGCCGGTAACCAAAAGGTCACCCAGGTAAGCCGAGTCGTTAATGTTACGTTTCATCTTATGCACTTTACGGATAAACTTTTTCATCTCGCGTATCGCATTGCTCATAAGCAGTGCCTGGAAGTTATCTCCATAACCAAGACCGTGTGCAATACCGGCAGCGATAGCATAGATATTTTTAAGCATGGCAGCATACTCTGTACCTACAATATCGTCAGACGTTTTTGTTTTTATGTAATGGCTATTAAGGTTTTTACCCATAATTTTTGCCTTTTTCTCGTTTCCGCAGGCAATAGTAAGATACGATAAACGCTCTAATGCTACCTCTTCGGCGTGGCATGGACCTGTAATAACCCCTATATTATCATAAGAGATACCATATTTTTCATGGAAATGTTCGCCTACAATAAGGCTGGTTTCGGGAACGATACCTTTAATCGCCGAGAAGATAATCTTATCCTCAAGGCTCACTGTAAGCTTTTCCAGCTCGGTACTTAAAAATGCCGATGGTATGGCAAAAATTATATAATCGGCATAGGCTACTGCTTCGTTAATATCACTGGTAAGCAATAGTTTATTGGTATCAAACTCAACAGAACTCAAATAGTTTGAATTGTGTTTTTGAAGCCTTATGTGTTCTATAGCATCGTTGTTACGCATGTACCAGGCAATTTGCGACACGTTAGAGCATAGCATTTTTGCAATAGCTGTTGCCCAGCTTCCACCACCTATAACAGCGAACTTAGGAGTATCACTCATGTTTACTTAAAATTATTTGAGAAGCCAAAAATACTCAAAAATTAACAAACGTATTCCCGTTTTTTAATTCAGGAGCTTATAAAGAGCATATGTTAAAAAACTATTTAAGAAAATATTAACTTTTTATTATGAATAAGGCCTGCAATCTAATGGCATTCACCCCGTTATTCTATTAGACTTTTGTTTACAATTGGGGGTACAACAAGGTTAAAATAAAATTTTTGTTTTTGGTGTTTAAAAGGCATTCACGGTTAACTCCGGAATGCCTTTTATTATTTAGTAGCTCATCTCTACGATGGTCTTTACTTTATCTAAGGTTATATTTTGGCGTTCGCCCAAAGCTTTCCAGCCTCTTTCTTCAAAACGTTTTACTATAAAATCGGCCGTATTCTTATAATCCGCGGTATAGTTGGAAATTTTAGTGTCCATTCCCATGATATGGAAAAACTGAACCGTTTTTTCAATTGCTTCAAGAGCCGCTTTGTCAGTATCTGTTTCCATTACATTCCATACTCTTCTGCCGTATTGCGCTAATTTTTCTTTCTTAGTTTCAAACAGCACGCGATATAGATTAGGACCAATAATAGCCAATGTTCTCGCATGGTCTATTTCATAGAGTGCAGTCAGTTCATGGCCTATCATGTGTGTAGCCCAGTCTGTAGGTACGCCTTTTTGTATCAATCCGTTAAGTGCCATAGTACAGCACCACATAAAGTTGGCCGCCAGCTTGTAGTCGGCAGGATTTTCGGCTACAGCCGGACCTATTTCTATAAGCGTCTGTAAAATCCCTTCGGCGATCCTATCCTGTAAAAGAGCATCGTGCGGATAGGTTAAGTACTGCTCCATAACGTGGGTAAACGCGTCTACAACACCGTTTTGTACCTGTTTTTTAGGTAGTGATGCTACGGTTGCAGGGTCGCAAATAGAGAATTGCGGGAAAACTGCCGGTCCGCCAAAGCTTAGTTTCTCTTTTGTTTTGTTAATCGTAACTACCGATCCGGAGTTCATCTCGCTGCCTGTTGCCGGAAGCGTTAACACGGTACCAAATGGCATGGTATTGTTTTCGATCCTTATTCTCTTTTGAAGAATATCGATAGGATCTCCTTCAAATTTTACGGCTGCTGAGATGAATTTCACCCCGTCTATTACCGATCCTCCACCCACGGCAAGTATAAAATCGAGCTTCTTTTCACGGATTACGTCAACCGCTTTCATTAAGGTTTCATAGCGTGGGTTGGGTTCTATTCCACCAAACTCGGTAATATCATATCCGGTAAGGGCTTCTGTTACCTGGGCATGCACACCGTTATTAAAAATACTTCCGCCACCATAGGCCAAAAGTACTTTGGCATTTTTAGGGATAAGTGACGATAATTTAGCAATCTGGCCCCTGCCAAATACAAGATTTACAGGGTTATAAAGTTCAAAATTAAGCATAGTCTTTAAAAATTTACCCAAAGGTACAAAATAGGGTAGCGAGGTATTATAAAGTATTGTTAAGTATACAAGATAAATTCCTGCATAAAAAAAGGCTGCCCAAAGGCAGCCTCAATATAAACACTTTATAGTTTAGAACGATGATTATAGATCAAAACGAATACCTTGTGCTAATGGTAAATCTTTACCGTAGTTAATTGTGTTCGTTTGTCTTCTCATGTAAGCTTTCCAGGCATCAGATCCGCTTTCACGGCCACCACCTGTTTCTTTTTCACCACCAAAAGCACCACCAATTTCTGCACCGGATGTACCGATGTTTACGTTAGCAATACCACAGTCTGAACCTGCCTGAGAAAGGAATAATTCCATTTCTCTCATGTTGTTAGTGAATATTGAAGAAGAAAGTCCTTGAGGAACACCATTTTGAAGCGCGATAGCCTCTTCGATAGTGTTGTATTTCATGATGTAAAGAATTGGAGCAAATGTCTCTTCCTGTACAATATGGAAGTGGTTTTCTGCTTCAATGATACATGGTTTAACGTAACAACCACTTTCGTAGCCTTCGCCTTCCATAACACCACCTTCAACAATAATTTTTCCACCTTCTTGTTTTGCTTTCTCGATAGCATTAAGGTAATCTTTTACAGAACCTTTATCAATAAGCGGACCTACGTGGTTATTACTGTCTAACGGGTTACCAATTTTAAGCTGGCCGTAAGCATTTTTAAGAACTTCTACTGTTTTATCGTATATACTTTCGTGGATGATAAGTCTTCTTGTTGTAGTACAACGCTGACCTGCAGTACCTACAGCACCAAATACCGCACCTACTAATACCATAGAGATATCTGCGTGCTCAGAAACGATAATAGCATTGTTACCACCCAGTTCAAGGATAGTATTACCAAAACGTTCTGCTACGGTCTTAGATACGTGACGGCCTATTCTTGTAGATCCTGTGAAAGATACTAATGGAATACGCTTGTCATTGTTTATTAAATCTCCAGACTCGTTACCTACTACTAAGCAGCTAACACCTTCCGGGATGTTATTATTTTCTAATACTGTTTTGATGATGTTCTGGCAGGCAATAGCACACAATGGTGTTTTAGAGCTTGGCTTCCAGATACAAACGTCTCCACAAACCCATGCAAGCATTGAGTTCCAGCTCCATACCGCTACCGGGAAGTTGAATGCAGAGATGATACCTACAGTACCAAACGGATGCCACTGCTCATACATACGGTGCATTGGTCTTTCGCTGTGCATTGTAAGTCCGTAAAGCTGGCGTGATAAACCTACTGCAAAATCACAGATATCTATCATTTCCTGAACTTCACCAAGACCTTCGGTAAGGCTTTTTCCCATTTCATAAGAAACAAGCTGACCTAAAGCCTCTTTGTGTTTGCGTAGTTCGTTACCCATCTGGCGAACGATCTCACCTCTTTTAGGTGCAGGAACCAGTCTCCATGTTTTAAAAGCTTCTTCTGCTTTTGCCATTGCAGCCTGGTAATCATCTGCAGTAGATGCTTTTACTTTTGCTATCAATGTACCGTCTACCGGCGAATATGATTCTATAATATGGCCGTTAGCAAAACTCTTGCTTCCGGTTGATGTACCATCGTTAATCTCCTTTATGCCTAATTGGGATAAGGCGTCCTGAATACCAAATTGGTCGGTAAGTGTTGCCATTTAACTTTTTTGTTATGAATTGTTATATTTTACAAATATAATGGATTTTTGATATATCGGCAATTTATGAACTGCTATCCATTTAAAAAATAAGAATTTAATAATCTTTATTGATTATGTGCCCTCTAACGGCTCTTAAAACAGGTTCTTTTTTCTGAAAAGTATTACACCAATGATCGATAATAGTAATGATACCAAAAGTATAACCGCAAAACCATACGGATTGTCCTGTAGCGAATTGGGTACGTTCATTCCATAAAGACTCGCTACCAGTGTAGGTATCATAAGGATAATGGAAATAGACGTTAGCCTTTTCATGATAATGTTGAGGTTATTTGAAATAACCGAAGCATAGGCATCCATCGTTCCCGTTAAGATATTACTGTAAATATTTGTGGTATCCTGAGCCTGTCTTAATTCGATCTCAACGTCTTCAACCAATTCCTGATCGTAGGTTTCTTTGTGGTTCTTTAGGTTCTTGATCCTGTAAAACACCATATCATTGCCTTTTAGCGAAGTAATGAAAAACACAAGGCATTTTTCTATCTGCAATAATTCCTGTAGGTCTTCATTTCGAATGGATTTTTCAAGGTTATTCTCGGCTACTTTTATACGATGATTGATTCTTTTAAGATATTTCTGGAACCATATACTTGATGACAGGAGCAGTTTAAGCACCAGGTCAAAATGATGTTCTACGTCTGCCTGCTTGCGCTGGCTGTAGGTAATAAAGTCGGGAATAAGGTGATTTTCTGTAAAACAAACCGATACAAAAATATTGTCTTTAAAGATAATACCCAACGGGGTGGTATTGTATGGTAGTCTTTCGTCGCCGCTTTCAAAAGGAATTCTCAGTACGATAAGGCACCAGCCGTTTTCTATTTCAATACGGGGGCGCTCATCTATATCTTCAATATCATTATAAAAAGCAATTGGAATTTTTAAGTCTTCGAGCAGGTATTTTTGCTCTTGTGGTGTTGGGCATACTGCGCTTATCCATGTGCAGCCTGCAACGTCTTTGGTTTCAACTAAACCATTGTTGTTTTTGTAGAAAGTGATCATAATGCATACTCTATTAGCATAGAGAATGCAATTATTCTCTATGTGTTATTCAATTAATCGTATGGGGGGATATCCGTCCATTTTTGGGTTTAAATAATTTTGGCGCAAAGATACGGTTAATTGTTTGCAATGTGGTGAATTGCAAAAAAAGATGATATTATGATAACGTTTTTTATTCGGCTACATACCTTGGGTCTGTTTCCATAACCGTTCCGCATTTGTTACAGGTACGTAATTCTTCCGAATTATAGAAGTGCTGGTAGTGTGGCAGGAAATCGGTTTCGATGTTGTGCAGTTCAAAAAACACTTCATAAAGTTTGTGGTTGCAGTTGTCGCAAAACCATAGCAGTCCGTCGGTAAATCCGCGTCCGGCTCTTACTCTTTCTACCACTAACCCTATTGACCCTTCGCTTCTTACAGGAGAATGCGGTATATTACCGGGGTGCAGGTACATATCGCCGGCATGCATTTCCATTTCTTTGCGCTCACCATCTTCCTGTACAATGACCTTTATACTGCCTTCCAGTTGGTAAAACAACTCTTCGGTTTCATTGTAATGGTAGTCTTTTCGGGCGTTAGGCCCAGCCACCACCATAACTATATAATCGTCGGACATTGGATAAATATTTTTATTCCCAACAGGTGGTTTTAAAAGATGGCGGTTATCGTCTATCCATTTAGTAAGATTAAAGGGTTTCATGAGTGCCATGAGCGGATGTTTTTTGAATTTAGAATAAAGGTAAGTTGTTTTCTTTTGCCATGAAACAAAAGATGCAAAATATGTTTTTAACCACCTCTACATCTGTTTAATTAAATACAAATACACCGGGAAATGGTCGCTGTAACCGGCTTCCCCATTACCGTTCCGTAACGGATATCCTTTGTACTGTCCTGTTAGCTGCGTTAAATAGTCTTTATTAAAAACGCGGGCTTTCCAAAACCTATAGGACGTATAATCTTTACTTAAAAGTGGTTCGGATACGATCATCTGGTCAAACAGATCCCATGCATCGCGATATGCTACAGATCCGTCACCTTTTCTTGAAAGTTCTTCCATAGGGTTAAAGAGTCCGCCCGGTTTAACATCGTCTTTTAATCCTTTAGCTCCCAGCACTTTTTTTATGCTGTTGTTGTAAGGACCATCATTAAAATCACCCATACTGATCACTTTTGCATAGGGGTTAATGCGATAAAGTGAATCGATTATCTTTCTATTTAGCGCAGCCGCAGCTTCACGGTTGGGGCTGCTTTTCTTTTCTCCACCATAACGCGACGGCCAGTGGTTCACAATAAAATGCATTTCTTCACCATCTAATACTCCGGTAACCAAAAGTTGATCACGGGTAAAAATCCTCTGGGATTTTTTCTTTTTACCTGTAGTGTTATTCGCCGAAAGGCTGTCTATAATGATCAACGGTTTGTTGATGTAACTTGTAGGTTTAAAATATTTCCTGCGGTACAACAGTGCCACATCGATACCTCTGCTGTCGGGCGAATCGAAATGAATGATACTGTATTCTTTAGCCATTAACACGGGCTGTTTTATCAGATCTTCTAAAACCCGACGGTTCTCTATTTCGGCAATCCCTATAATTACAGGTGCATCGGCAGCATCGTCCCTGCCAATTTCCGACAGCACTTTTGCAATATTGTGTAGTTTATTCCGGTACTTTTTGCCTGTCCAGCTTTCAGACCCATTGGGTAAATAATCGTCATCACTCTTACCGGAATCGTTAATGGTATCAAACAAATTCTCGACATTATAAAATGCTACCGTATGCACCTTAAATTTCTTCTCCTGCCCTGCTGTAGTTAGCACAGACATCAGTACAAGAATAATGGCAGTCAGGTTTTTAGACATTTTAATGGTTATTTTTCATCTAAAGTAAATATTATATTTAATTAATTTACATTTGGCATACTTAACATGGTAAAACCTACAGATATTTTTAATGGGCAGACTTTTACTCTTCATTTTCTTATTACTGCAAACACAGGGAATACAGGCACAAACAGCAACGGTACTGGGCAGGGTGATCGATTCAAAATCGCAGGAAGCCATGACTGCTGTAACTATAGCATTACAGAACACAGGTAAGACAACCTTTACTAATACCGATGGTATTTTTGTACTGGACCGCATTCCAGATGGTGAACATCTATTAGTTATCAGCCATCCCAATTACATACCACAAACTTTCAGTTTAAAGGTTATTAACGGAAGACCGCTTGACCTCGGCATAATTACTCTGGAAGAAGACATTACTACAGAACAGCAGCTCGGAATTATTACCTTAACAGATAATGACCTTAGTGATGACAACAGCGGATCTGAAACTACTGCCGGACTATTACAGGCTTCGCGCGATGTATTTCAGCAGGCAGCTGCTTTTAACTGGGGACAGGCACGGTTTAAAATTCGCGGCCTCGATAGCGAGTACGGAACAACAATGATAAATGGCATTACTATGAACCGCGTGTATGATGGCAGACCGCAATGGGCCAACTGGGGCGGACTTAATGATGCCACCCGAAATCAGGAGTTCACAATGGGTTCGGCACCGTCTGACTATACGTTTGGCAATCTGCTGGGCACACAAGAAATTAACACCAGAGCTTCAATTTACAAACCAGGCACGCGGCTATCGTTTGCAGGTACAAATACCAATTACAATTACCGCGCAATGGCGACTCATGCATCAGGTTTAAATAAAAATGGATTTGCCTATGTTGTTTCTGCTTCGCATCGCGGTGCAGATAATGGTTATTTTGAAGGTACCAATTATAAAGGCAATTCGCTCTTTCTTAGTTTCGAAAAACGATTCAATGAAAAACACAGCCTCAACTTTACCGGAATATATGCGCAAAGCAGCCGCGGCCGCAACTCGCCCAACACACAGGAAGTGACCAATATTGCCGGGGTAAAATACAATGCCTATTGGGGATGGGATAATGGCAAAAAGCGTAATTCGCGAGAGAAAGATATCGAAGAACCCGTTATGATGTTTAGCCACTATTGGAAAATAAACAGCAAAACGAACCTTACGTCTAACATCGCTTATCAGTTCGGGAAAATTGGCAACAGCCGATTGGATTACCAAAATGCACCCAACCCCGATCCAACCTATTACACTAAAACGCCAAATTATTTTGATGATCCGGCAGAAGCAGCAAATGCTCCGTTTTTAACCCAAAGGCAACTGGACTGGCAGGCAATGCGCATGGCTAACAGCCTGAATACCGATGGGCACAGCAGTTACATTTTGTATGAAGACCGTACCGATGACAAGACTTTTACCGCAAATTCTATTTTATACACCCGCCTGTCTTCTGTTATTACGTTAAATGCCGGAGCTGCTTATAAAAAGCTACGCTCACACAATTATCAAAACCTTCTTGATCTTTTAGGTGGGCAGTATTTTAAGGATATCGATCATTTTTACAGAGGCGATTTTGCCCAGGCAGATCTTAACAACCCTGACAGGCAAGTGGGTAAAGGCGATACCTTTGGCTACAATTATAACTTATCTGCCGATGTAATCGATGCTTTTACGCAGTTTAAGTTCACCTATAGCAAAGTAGATTTTTATCTGGCTCAGTCTTTTTCACGATCCAACTATCAACGGGAAGGATTGTATCGTAACGGATTGTACCCTGCTAATTCATTCGGCAAAAGCCAAAAAATGGCATTCGAGAATTTTGGTTTTAAAGGAGGGTTGACCTATAAATTAAGTGGCAGGCATTTGTTTTTTCTTAATGCCCTTCGTATGAGTAAAGCGCCCTCACTGCGCAACACCTTTGCTAATGCGCGCATTAACAACGCGGTTATGGACGGCATTACAAACGAAACACTTTCTAACATCGACATGACGTATGTGATCAGGATGCAAAAATTCAAAGCGAGGCTTACCGGATATTATTCGACCATACAAAATGCAGCCGAAACGTCTTCGTTTTATGGTGAAGGCATTTTTGAAGGTGAAGATGCCGATGCTTTTGTTGCCGAAAATGTAACCGGGATCAATAAGAAAATGATGGGGATTGAGCTTGGCATGGAATATCCGCTTAGCAGAACCATTAAAATTATGGGATCGCTGGCAATCGGGCAATATACCTACAATAACAACCCTAATGTAACACTAAACAACGATGCGCTCGCAGTTATAAACAGTAACGATGACGGCACTACCGTAATAGGTTCGCCTTTAACAACCGTAAATTTTGGCAAGGCTTATTTAAAAAATTACAGACTACCAGGAATGCCACAACAAGCTGCGTCTTTAGGACTAGAATATCGTGACCCCAACTACTGGTGGATAGGCGCAAATGTAAATTACCTTGCAGGAAATTATATTGATGCATCTGCATTACTTCGAACAAAGAATTTTTTTGAAAATCCGGATAGTCCCGGAAATGTTTTTGAAGGTATAAGCGAAGAAGAAGCCAGAAGTTTACTAAAACAGGAAAAATTTGATGCCTTTTACCTCTTCAATATTGTGGGAGGCAAGTCGTGGAAAGTAGCCCGAAAAACCTATTTCGGATTTTTTGCAAGCGTAAATAACCTCCTGAATAAAACCTATAAAACAGGCGGTTTTGAGCAATCAAGGAATACTAATTATGAAGAACTAAAAAATGATATGGCAGGTGGAACGCCTTCTTTTGGCCCTAAATACTATTATGGCTATGGCCGTACCTTCTTTATCAACCTGTACATCAATTTTAATTAGCATGAAGAATTCAATTAAGATAACATTATTGGCAGCCATAGTGATGACACTAACTTCCTGTGTTAAGGATGATGATACCGCATTAGCCCCCTTTACCCCTCTTGTATACCTGGAAGATTTTGAGGAAGCACAGGATGGCACTCAACTTGACATTCCGGGATTCACCAACTTTTCCGAAACAGGAAGCCTATATTGGAAAGAAGAAGTGTTCGACAAAAATGGCTACACCGAATTTGTTGCAAACGCTGCAACTACCGATGCTGTTACTACATGGCTGATAACGCCTGCAATAACCTTGGGTAACGAAAAAAGAACATTAAGCTTTCAATCGGCACAGCATCATCTTGCACAACAGGGCGCTAAACTGGAAGTTTTTATTTCTACCAACTATAATAGTACCGATGTAGCTACTGCAACATGGATACCTCTAAAGGCAATAACACCAACCTTATATAACGATTGGTATAAATTTATATACTCTGGCGCTATCGATCTTTCGGGACATTCGGGTACTGTTCATCTTGCTTTAAAAGCAACGATTGAAAACGGTTCATCCGGCACAGGATACTTTATCGACAACATTAAAGTTTACTAATTACAAACCCAACCTTAAAATAGCTCTAAAGCACAGAATAAAGCCATTTAAGACTTTGTTTAGCAAAATCCACATACTTTGCTTAGCAAAAGAACAAAATGCCTTAAAACAAGAAAATCCCGCCAATGGCGGGATTTTTTATATTCTATGATTGCTTAGAAAATTATTTCTTCACAATAAGGAATTCACTTCTTCTGTTTTGTGCATGCTGCTCATCAGTACAGTTGTCGCCACAGTTAACCTTAGGTTCACTTTCGCCATAACCCTGTCCTGAGATTCTCTCATTAGCAATGCCTTTAGAGATGATGTACTGAACTGTAGATTTAGCTCTGCGGTTTGATAAATTCATATTGTATTTATCAGTACCTCTGCTGTCTGTATGTGCTTTAACCATAACAACAATGGTTGGGTTAGCTTTCATAGCCTCTACAGCTTTGTCTAATTCGAATGCCGCTTCTCTCGTTATGTTACTCTTATTGAATTCGAAGAATATTTCATTAAGTACAATAACCGGAGTTACGATAGGCACTTCGATAGGAACAAGATCTGCTGCTACGTTAACAATACCACCATTTGTTTTAGCAATAGGGAAGCTGTTGTTCTCATAACCTCTCATAGAAGCCTGGATCGTGTAAGCCCTGTTACAATCTACACTGTAAGTAACTTTACCGTCCGGTCCAGCTGCACGGGTTTCTATCACGTTGTTTTTATCATCAAGTATAGAAACACTAGCGTTAGATAGTACTCTTCCTGTTTTAGCATCTTTAACGATTACAATAGCTTCTACACCACATACCGGAGTAGCCATGTATAACTTATCGATCCCAGCACGGTTACTTGAGAAGAAACCAATGTTTTTTGTTGTGTTAAATGAAAAAGCAAAGTCGTCTTTGTTTGTGTTTACAGGAGCACCCACATTTTTAATTTCTCCACCTTTTGTAAGATCCATAACAAATATATCAAGTCCTCCAAAACCTGTTGGACGGTCTGACGAGAAGTATAGCTTGTTATCATCTGTAATGAACGGATAGCTTTCTTTACCCTCAGTGTTCACTTTAGGTCCAAGATTTACAGGCTCACCATAACTGTTGTTACCTTTAACTTCTACCTTCCAGATATCCTGATCTCCAAGAGTACCTTCTCTGTTTGATGAAAAATAAAGTGTTTTACCATCTTTAGTGATTGATGCATTCATGGTAGACCAACGCTTGTCGTTGAATGGAAGCAATTGAGGCTCGCCCCATTTACCACCTTCTTTTACCGATTTGTAAAGATAGATCTGGCCAATTTTAATATTGTTTGCTTTATCTCTTTCAAACTGCTTGCGCTCGTTAAAGCTCTCGCTATTAAAGTACATCGTGTTCCCGTCTGCACTTATTGCAGCAGGACCATCATGCCATTTCGTATTAAGATCTGATACTGTTGTCGGAGCACTGAAAGTACCGTTTGCATTATAAGTAGCGCTATACAGGTCAAGATAAGGCTGTTCGTTTGTTACAGCATTTCTTCTTGATGTATTTCTTGAACTTGCAAAGTAGAAAGTATTATCATTAGCTAATACACCTCCAAAAGATCCGTATTTGTCTTCGTTAATGTCAAGTACTTTATCATCAAACAATTTACTTTGGCTTTTTAGCTTTGGTAAATAGTTTGGGTCCTGGTTAAACAAAACTGCTCTTTGATCACTTGGTGCTAACGATGCAAACTTTTGCATCTGCTTGTTAGCCTCTTCATATTTACCTTCTGCCTTTAGCATTTGAGCATAATGGTAATAGGTTTCAGCATCCTGTGGCGTTGCTGTTGCTTTTGCATACCAGGTTACTGCATCTTTAGAATTAAAGATGTTATAGTAACTCTCTGCTATCTGTTTGTAAACATAAGGGCTTGGCGTTAGCTTTTCGTATGCTTTTGCTGCATCAATATAATCCAGTTTAGCATATAGCTTGTCCGCTGCTTTAGTTTCCTTTGTCTGACCGCTCATTGCCATAGTGGCGAGCATAAAACTTAGGGTAATGTATAAGTTCTTCATTTTTTAAGTCGCTTTTAGATTAAAAATAACGTGGTGAACGGGATACTTTTTTCGGGAAGTTCAGATCGAATAATAACATGATCTCATGCGATGCAGGAGTTGTTACATTAAGATCTGAGATGATATGATCGTAAGCAT
>NZ_SBII01000009.1 GCF_004028155.1 Flavobacterium cerinum
GGACGGAACCTTTAACGGTAACCCGGTACCGGCAACCGATTACTGGTTCACTGTTACCTACCCTGAAACTGTGGGAACAACCGTGATAAACAAAGAATTTAAAGCACATTTCTCTTTAAAACGATAATTATAAAAAATGAATAAACGTATTTTACTTCTGTTACTACTACCCTATTATTGCCTTGCACAAATGCCGGCATATTATAATTCAATTAATTTTAGCCAAACTGGAAATAACCTTAAAGACCAGCTTGCACAACTAATCACTACTACACATACACACAACCTTGTATATACTCCTGAGGTATGGGATGCTTTAGAACAAGCTGATCTTGTACCCGGAAGTAACCAAAACGTTTTTCTTATTTATGGTTATAATGATAATGATGCAGATGATGATAACGACAGAACAAGAAGTAAATATCTTACCTGCCACTCTGAAAGTTGTGACGGAAAATGGGTAAGAGAGCATGTTTTTCCGCGTTCATTGGGTAGTCCCAATCTTGAATTTGATGGTCCAGGATCTGATGCACACCACCTACGCGCTATTGATTATGATATGAATAATGATCGTGGCAACAAGCGTTTTGGAGCCGGTTCTGGCAACGCTGCTACAGTAACAGGAGGATATTTTTATCCCGGAGACGAATGGAAAGGTGATATTGCAAGAATGATGATGTACATGTATATGCGTTATAAAACGCAATGCAGAGCTATTGTTGTAGGTGCCGGAAGCGCTACTTATAATGTAGATATGCCAAATATATTTTTAGAATGGAACAAAGAAGACCCAGTAAGCCAGTATGAAAAAAATAGAAATACAGTTTTGCAAAACATGCAGGGTAACCGTAATCCTTTTATCGATAATCCTTATTTAGCAACTATTATATGGGGAGGACCGGCAGCAGAAAATACATGGAGTAATTTATCATCTCAAGATTATTCTTTAAATACCATAGCTGTATATCCTACTCTTACAACTGGAGAAATACATATTGAGAATACTACTTCAAATCAATATACCTATAATGTATATAACAATTTAGGTCAACAAGTAAAAGCCGTAATATCTAACGACACTGTTAATATAACAGGCAATGCACCAGGTCTTTATTTTTTAATCGTTACTAACGATAATTCTAATAAAACATTTAAAATAATACTGAAATAAATAGTTTTTGATATAGTTTTTTGATTTAAACCCTGTCTTTTTAAGATGGGGTTTATTTTTTTAATGTGGTTAACACAATCGTAACAGTCTTTTCACAGAAACAACATTCCCAGTTAACATCTGAGTATAACATTTGTATCCAATTGAAAATCAACAACAAATAAAGACTATTAATTAAATTTCAAATAAAATGATTCAATTATTACATCAAAAAATGCTGCGGAAGCTCCTGGCAACCCTACTCTTTCTTTCGGTTGGAGTATCCTGGGGGCAAACAGCCTACACCCTTACTCATGGAACAGGGCAGGCCGCAACTACCGTTACAGGAATAACAGCTTCCTATAATGGTGTAAGTGGCGGTTGCAGTACAACAGCAAATTCTGGCACAAACCTTCAATTGACCTTAACGGCACAAGCCGGTTACACTTTTACAATTACTTCTATTGAAGGAACAGCTGTAAGAAGTAGTGCAGGTTTACCAAATTTTAATTTTCAATTAATAAATAATGGTACCGTAAATGGTACTCCTGTAAATAATATACCTTCAACAAGCAGCTGTGGTGGTGGAACAGTAGTTCCTACAATTACAGTAGCAACAGCCAATCAAACAGTAACAGCAGGAAATACCGCGACAATTAATGTTGTTCGTGGTGGAAGTGGTTCAGGTTACAGTCATATGAAAACCTTTATAATTAAAGGTGTAGTAACTCCTACTGTTTTTATAGGAGCAGTAACTCCTACAACATTACCTGACTTTTCCACGACTTTAGGAACACCTTCTGATTCACAAAGTTTCACTGTAGACAGTGGCACGGGTATAACCGGAAATATTACAGCAACTGCCGGGGCACATTTTTTTGTAAGTTTAGATAATTCTACATTTACCAGCAGTGTAAGCTTTGCTAATCCTGCTGTGGGTCAGACACGCACAGTATATGTGCGCTTTAACCCTTCTACAACAGGAACTAAATTAGGATCGGTAGCTCTTAGCAGCACCGGTGTTGCTAGTAAAATCGTTTCTGTTAAAGGAATAATAGGAATTGCTCCTGTTATTAGTAGTGTACTTACAAAAAGTACTGTTTACAGTACTACAGACACTTATAATATTAGTACAAGTACAGGAACTGCCCCTATTATTTATAGTGCCGATTTAACTGGTATACCAGCTGGTGCAACATTTACGGGAAGTACAATCTCATTTGCTGATAATTTTCCGGTAGGGAATTATAATATACCTATCACTGCAACCAATGGTTTTGGTACTGTCACAGCAACTCTGGTATATTCAAGGACAGCAAAAGCGCTGACTCTTACGGGTGGAACAGCACAAAATAAAATATATGATGGTTTAACTGATGTTACATTAACTGCTCCCCCATCACTGGGCGGAATATTAATGGGCGATGATGTAACTCTAACAGGAACTCCGGTTAGTGCTTTTACAACTTCAGTAACAGGAAATCATCCTATTGCGATAACATCCGGCTATACCTTGACGGGAACCAATGCCGGAAATTATACATTAACCCTACCTCAACAACCTACAGGACTTACCGCAACTATAACTGCCGGTGAAATAACCATTACAGGAATACTTGTAGGAAATAAAATTTATGATGGAACTACAACAGCCACTATTACGGGTACACCGATATTAAATGGTATTGCGAATAGTGAAGCTATAACATTAGATGCTGCTACAGCTACTGCTCTATTTGCAACAAATCAAACAGGTACAGCTATACCAATAACAGTATCAGGTTACACTTTAAGTGGCTCTACATCTGCCAATTATACACTGCAACTACCTTCTGGTTTTACTGCGGATATCACTGCAAAAGAATTGACCATTTCAGGAATACAAATACAAAATAAACTTGAAGACGGTACAACATCTGCAACTATTACAGGTACTCCCGCATTGGTTGGAGTAATTAATAGTGATGATGTAACCTTAGATAGCAGTGCTGCAACTGCAGTATTTACAACGGCATCTGTTGGTGCTGCAATACCAGTTACAGTTACCGGATATACGCTTAACGGAACGGCTATTGGTAATTATACACTACAGCAGCCACAGGGGCTAATAGCTAATATAACTAGTGCTACTTTACAAAATCAGACAATAACTTTTGATCCACTTACTACTGTTACTTATGGCGATACACCTTTTGTGCTAACCGCTACAGCAGTACCGTCTGGATTAACAGTAACTTACACAAGTTCTGACGAAAATGTTGCCACAGTGTCTGGAAATATTGTTACAGTTGTTGGAATCGGAAGTACAACTATTACTGCTAATCAGGCAGGAAATGCTTCATTTAACCCTGCTCCTACCGTAACTCAGTCACTTGTTGTAAACAAAAAAACGCTTACAGTTGCAGGAGCAACTGTAGATAGTAAAACATACAACAAAACTATCGATGCCGTATTAAGTAATGGTACGCTTAGTGGTATAGTAGGTACGGATGTTGTTGTTCTTGATGGTTCTACGGGAACATTTGCCAGCGACGATGTAGCAAATGGTATAGTCGTAACTCCACAGTACTCTATTAGTGGTGCTGATGCTGGAAAATATCTTCTTGCTCAGCCAGCACTTACAGGAAACATTCTCCCAAAAGCACTTACTCTGGCAACTCCGGCTGCTAATAATAAAATGTATGACGCTACAACTACTGCTACAATTACAGGTACTTTATCAGGTATACTTAGTGGTGATACTGTGACATATAACGGAACAGGTACATTTCCATCCGCCGATGCAGGAACAGGTATTACTGTTACTTCTACAGCTACACTTACCGGAGCAGATGCTGCAAATTATGTTTTAACACAACCAACAGGTCTAACTGCAAATATTACTAAACATAATGTAACAGTTAATGCTATAGCCAATAATAAAGCATATGACCGTACTACTAATGCTGTAATCACAGCCACATTAAATGGAGTAATTGGTACAGATGATGTACAAATTACCGGGAATGGATTGTTTAACAACTTTAATGTAGGAATCAATAAGCCAGTAACTTCTAACTTAGTATTATCAGGATTACAAGCTAATAATTATACACTTGTTCAACCAACCGGATTAATAGCTTCTATTACCCCTAAAAACCTTACTGTAGATGTTACCACTACAATAGTAACTCCAAAAAACTATGATGGTACAGCTACAGCATCACTTACCAACACAGTACTTAACGGTATTGTACCAGGTGATGAAGCTAATGTTGCTGCCCAAACAGGTGCGTTTGCACAAACTACCCCAGGTACAGGCATCACAGTAAATAGTTTAGTACTAACAGGTAGTGCTGCTGGAAACTATGCTCTTATACAACCTGGATCGCTTACAGGAACTATTCTTCCGGCGGTACTTACAATAAGTAGTGCTGCAGCACAAAATAAAATATATGACAAAACAAATTCAGCTATAATTACAGGAACACTAGCTGGTATTATACCTGCTGAAGTTGTTACTTTTAACGGAACAGGAACTTTTGCATCTGTAAATGTTGCTAATGGTATTACCGTTAACGCTACAATATCTCTAAGCGGTGCTAATGCTTCGAATTATGTTTTGACACAGCCAACAGGCCTTACCGCTAACATTACTCCTATTGCCTTAACTGTTACTGCAACAGCACAGGATAAGCAATATAATGGTAATACGGATACTACTGTTAACGGTGCACAGATAACCGCAGGATCTATACTTCCTGGTGATAATGTTACATTGGTATCTGCGTCGGTTGCAGGTTCATTTAACAATGCAAACGTAGGTACCGGAAAACCGGTATCGGCAGTATTTTTAATACAAGGAACTGACGCGGCTAATTATACAGTTACTGCACAGACTTATCCTGCTGCTATTACAAACCTAACTCTTACTGCCGATACTACTAATGCATTGGTAGCAACAAAAATATACGACAACAATACTAATGCAGTACTAACAGGAGTAGTACTAAATGGTGTACTAAGTGGAGATACGGTAAATGCAACAACAGGTAATTTTGCTTCGGCAAATGCCGGTACAGGTATTCCTGTAACCATTACCTTATCTGGTGCGCAGGCAGCAAATTATATACTAACACAACCTACAACTGCTCCTTCAGGAACTATAAGTAAAAAGGCATTAACTGCTACGGCAGACAATAAAACTAAAAATCAGGGAGCTGCTAATCCTGCCCTTACAATTACTTATTCAGGTTTCGTAACCGGGCAAACCTCAGCAAATGCTTCAGGATTTATAGCGCCAACAGCTAATACAACTGCTGTTACAGGTTCACCAATGGGAGCATATCCTATAACACTTACAGGAGGAACTTCAGACAACTATGATCTAAACCTTGTTAATGACTGGCTAATTGTAAGCCCGCCAACAACTACACTGTTCCCTTCAGGAACAATTTGGTCGAATGGTATTACTGATGGAACTCCATATTTGTATAATCCTTACACTATTGGAGATAATGTACCAGCTAGTACTTATATAGATGTAAGCGGTATTGGCCGTGGAAGCGGTATAGCCGGAAACGCAGCAACCGGCAGATATAATGCAAATGGTTGGGGATTAACATTTGATAGTAATGATTACTTCTATTTTACTATAACTCCTAAAGCAGGATACAAGCTTAATTTAACCAATTTCATATATAGTGGACAAGCTTCGGGCACAGGGCCAAATACATATGCAGTAAAATCCAGTGCAGATAATTATACTGCTACTATTGCCGGTGGTGGTGCAAATGGCACAATTAATCTTTCTGCAGGTACATATCAAAATGTAACACAGCCTATAACTTTCCGTGTGTATGCATGGGGTGGAAATAGTGCTACAGGAACTTTTAGTATTAACGACTTTAGTTTTAGCGGTTCAGTAATACAGGCTCCAACACCTGTGGCTCCGGTAATAAACAGTACACTGGTGGGTAATTCAAATGCAGGCAATACTGCTACTTACCAAATTACAACAACCGGTACTCCTGTAATTACACTTACTGCTGCTAATTTACCAGCAGGTGCTTCAATAAACAATTCAGGACTAATAAGTTTTGATGGTACTACACCTGTAGGTGTGTATAACATCACATTAAATGCAACTAGTTTTTATGGTACAAATACTAAGACATTAGTATATACTGTAAACAAAATAAACCAGATATTAACATTTGATCCAGACCCTATACCAACAAAATTCATGGGAGATCCTGATTTTGTTCTGGAAGCGTCAAGTTCAACAGCACTACCGATTACATCATGGGTTAGTTCTAATCCGGCTGTTGCAACTATTGCTGCAGATGGTACAGTAACAATTCTAAGTGTGGGTACAACTACACTTACTGCTTCAAATTTAGGAGATGCCTCTTATAATCCGGTATCAGCAGGCAGACTGTTAACAGTACTTCCTAAACCTATTCTTCTTGCAACCCCAACACCTATTACAATAATAGCTGTAGAAGGACAGGGTGCATCTGCAGCTGTACAATTAACAGCTGTTACAGGTACTGACCTTGTTCCTGTTGCGGGTACTATATCCCTTACCGTAACAACTGGGTTTGAAATAGCTACCGACATGGGTGCTTATGGAAATTCCGGCAGCTTTACCTATACAGGAGGTGCTATAAACCAAATTAATCCACTTATATATGTAAGACTTGCAGCAGGACATGCTGTGGGTACTTATACAGGTACATTAACCTTATCCGGAGGTAATGCAACATTAACAATACCATTAAATGCAACTGTAGAACATACACCGGAAATTACAACAACTGCTGCTAATTTTGGTCCGTATTGCGCAGGCAGCACTAATACTGTAAGTCTGAGCTATACAACCCAGGGAACATTTAATACAACGAGTTTTTATGTTCAGCACTCCGATGCTACTGGAGTGTTTCCAAACGATTTCACTAATATAATAAGTACTGCATCTGCAAGTGCTACAATAACAGCTACATTACCATCTACATTAGTTGCTGGTAATTACAAACTACGTGTAGTAAATCTTTCATCGGGTCTTGTAATACCAAGTACAAATGACAATGGTAGTAATGTGGTAATAAATGCGTTGCCTACATTATCTGCTGTAACAACAGCGTGTACCGAAAATAGTGCTCCAATTCATTTAGCAGGCTTACTGGCTAATGGTTCATTTACTGTTAATTACACAATTAATGGAGGTTCTGTAGTACAAGTATTAGATGTACTAGCTGATGCTTTGGGTAATGCAACATTTAACATCCCTGTTACGGCAGCGAATGGCGGTCAGATCGTAACAATAACAGAGTTGATCAGAACTGATATCGCTCCTGCTTGTAATACTGTGTTCTCAACAAATAACACAGTTGCCTTGATTATTACACCTGCTCCAACGGCCACTCCCTTAGCATTCTGTTCTGCTTCAACTGTAGCTAACTTAACTGCTACGGGTACAGACCTTAAGTGGTATGCTGCTCTAACTGGCGGACAAGCACTGGCAAATACAGAAGTAATTGCAACGGGTAACTATTATGTATCGCAAACTATAAACGGATGTGAGAGTACAAGAACACTAGTTGCGGTTACTGTTAATGTAACTCCGGCTCCAACGGCTGTTCCATTAGCATTCTGTTCGGCTTCAACTGTAGCTAACTTAACAGCTACAGGTACAGACCTTAAGTGGTATGCTGCTCTAACTGGCGGACAAGCACTGGCAAATACAGAAGTAATTGCAACGGGTAACTATTATGTATCTCAAACAGTAAACGGTTGTGAGAGTACAAGAACTGAAGTTGCGATTACTGTTAATGTAACTCCGGCTCCAACGGCTGCTCCTTTAGCATTCTGTTCGGCTTCAACAGTAGCAAATCTAACAGCTACAGGTACAGACCTTAAATGGTATGCTGCTCTAACAGGTGGTTCGGTATTAGTGAATACTTCCACAATTACAACAGGTAACTATTATGTATCGCAAACGATAAACGGATGTGAGAGTACAAGAACTGAAGTTGCGGTTACTGTCAATGTAACTCCGGCTCCAACGGCTGCTCCATTAGCTTTCTGCTCAGTTTCAACAGTAGCTAACCTAACTGCGACAGGTACAGACCTTAAATGGTATACTGTACTTACAGGTGGCTTGGTACTAGCAAATACAGAAGCAATTGCAACGGGTAATTACTATGTATCACAAACATTAAACGGATGTGAGAGCACAAGAACTGAAGTTGCGGTTACTGTTAATGTAACTCCGGCTCCAACGGCTGCTCCTTTAGCTTTCTGTTCGGCTTCAACAGTAGCGAACCTAACAGCGACAGGTACAAACCTTAAATGGTATGCTGCTCTAACAGGTGGACAAGTACTAGCAAATACAGAAGCAATTGCAACGGGTAACTATTATGTATCGCAAACCATGAACGGTTGTGAGAGTACAAGAACTGAAGTTGCGGTTAGTGTTAACGTAACTCCGGCTCCAACGGCTGCTCCTTTAGCTTTCTGTTCGGCTTCAACAGTAGCGAACCTAACAGCTACAGGTACAAACCTTAAATGGTATGTTGCTCTAACAGGTGGTTCGGTATTAGTGAATACTTCCACAATTACAACTGGTAACTATTATGTATCGCAAACGATAAACGGATGTGAGAGTACAAGAACACTAGTTGCGGTTACTGTTAATGTAACTCCGGCTCCAACGGCTGCTCCTTTAGCTTTCTGTTCGGCTTCGACGGTAGCGAACCTAATGGCGACAGGTACAAACCTTAAATGGTATGCTGCTCTTACAGGTGGCTTGGTACTAGCAAATTCGGAAGCAATTACAACAGGTAACTATTATGTATCGCAAACCATGAACGGATGTGAGAGTACAAGAACTGAAGTTGCGGTTACTGTTAATGTAACTCCGGCTCCAACGGCTGTTCCTTTATCTTTCTGTTCGGCTTCAACAGTAGCGAACTTAACAGCTACAGGTACAAACCTTAAATGGTATAGCTCACTTACCGGAGGTTCGATATTAGCAAATACAGAAGTACTTACAACAGGTAACTATTATGTATCACAAACTATAAACGGATGCGAGAGTGCAAGAACTGAAGTTGCGGTTAACATGAACCCAACTGCTGTTCCTACTGCTGCTCCAATGGTTTTCTGCCAGCAGGCTTTTGGTTTAAACCTTGTTGCTACGGGAACAAATTTAAAATGGTATACAGCTGCTACTGGTGGCACTTTAGTAACCGAAACAACACCACTTGTTAGTGGTAACTATTATGTATCGCAAACTATAGATGGCTGCGAAAGTTTAAGAACTGCTGTTTTAATTACTATAAACATAACTCCTGCTCCAACAGCCGGTCCATTAACTTTCTGTCACTCTGCAACTGTAGCTAATTTAATAGCAACCGGGACAGATCTTAAATGGTATGGATACTCTACAAGTGGTCCAGTATTAGAAAATACAACATCATTAACCACGGGTAACTATTATGTATCACAAACTATAAATGGCTGTGAGAGTACAAGAACGCTGGTAGCAGTGACAATAACTATAACAACGGCTCCTTTTGGTGTAGCACAAACATTTTGTGAAAATGCTACAGTCGCTAACTTAGTTGCAACAGGTACTGATTTAAAATGGTACACTGCACCTACAGGTGGTTCAGTATTAGAAAATACAGCATCACTAACTACAGGTAACTATTATGTATCACAAACTATAAATGGTTGTGAGAGCCCTCGTAAAATGATATTTGTAACAACAAATACAACAATTGCACCACAAGGCCAAACTGAACAATTGTTTACCGAAGGTTCAACAATTGCTGATCTTGAAGTTCAGGGAGAAAATATTAAATGGTATCCTACTGAAGCTGATGCAATAGCAGGCACTAATCAATTACCTGCTAACACAGTTCTTGTGAACGAAACAACTTACTATGCTACGCAGACAATAGGTTGTGAGAGTAATGAGGTTTTAGCTGTAACAGTGACAATAACATTAGGTGTACATGAAGTTGAAAAATTCACTTTTAGCTACTACCCTAACCCTGTTATAAACGAACTGCACATTAAAGCTGAAAATACAATAACTAATGTTACTGTATACAGTTTATCAGGTCAGGAAGTAATGAACCAAAAATGGAATAAAGAAGAAGGCGTTCTTGATATGTCTTCTCTGCAAGCCGAAATATACCTGGTAAAAGTAAATTTTGGCACATTCGAAAAAATAATCAAAGTGGTTAGAAACCACAAATAGAGTCAAAATGTAATGTTTAAGCGGCTGCCTTTTCAGGCAGCCGCTTTTGTTTTATGACCTTTTTCACTAAATCTAACCTTTTGTTTAAGTATCGGTAAACTAAAAGTGTTTTACCCCGTATTAAATAACCATTAACTAACAATTTCACAATATTCATTTTCGGTATTTACTTCTTTGCATTTCTAATTTTACATCAAAATAAAAACGATCAGAAAATGAAAAAATTCTACATCTTAGCAGCAGCTTTTACACTTACTACTGTTGCTGTAAATGCTCAGGAAAATTTAATTGTTAATGGAAATTTTGAAAACTGGACAGCGGAAAATCCTGTAAACTTCACTAAAGCAGGAACTACAGTTCTTTATAATGACCTTTTAACTAAAGAAACCACAATATCAAAAAGTGGTAATTCGGTAAAACAAATATCAAAAGCACAAGGATCTACACAGTATTTAGAGTACAGTAACTTACTACCTGTTACTGCCGGAAAATCTTACACTATCAGTTACTGGTATCTGGACAATGACAATAAAGCAAGTACAAGATTATGGTCTACATGGCTTGATGCAGATAAAAAAGCATTAGCAACTGAACTACAAGCTGCTGTACAACTTGAAGCTTATTCTACAGACGGTCCAAACTGGGTAAACAAAGTAGTTACTGTTACTGCACCTGCAGGAGCTATATTTTTCAGATACCAGGTTAGAGCTTACCACCAGGGTGGTATTGGCGGAGGTTACATTTACTATGATGATTTATCATTCCAAGATAATGGTGTAGCAGGAGTTAATGAAAACAACATCTCTGGTCTTAAAATGTACCCTAACCCACTTACAGGAAATGTACTTAACATAACATCTGATAATAATACAGAAAAAACTGTAGCTATCTATGATGTAGTTGGTAAACAAGTAGTAAACACTACAACTACTGATGGTACTGTTAATGCAGATTTAAACAGTGGAATCTATATTGTTAGAATTACTGAAGAAGGTAAAGTTGCTACAAAAAAATTAGTAGTAAAATAATCTCATCACAATAGTTAAAAAAGCATCCGCCACAACGGATGCTTTTTATTTTTATATCAACCCCGTACTGTGTATCATTATCGATCATGAAAACACGTTTTACATTCTTTTTGGCATTATTCTTTTTAGCATTTACACAAAGCCTACTAGCTCAGTATGTACAGGTAAATGATACTTATACCGCACAACAATTGGTAGATGCATTAGTAGATGGTTCTTGTGCCCAAATTTCTAATATTACTTTTAAAGGTGCTCCTAATAGAAAAAGTTCCGGTTATTTTACTAATGGTGGATCTACATTTCCTTTTAGCAATGGTATCGTATTGAGTTCCGGTTATGCTGCTTCGGTTACCGGACCTAATGATTCATTGCTTAGCGAAGGTGGCACCGAGTGGCTGGGAGATAATGACCTTGAAACTGCATTGAACGTTAGCAATACCATTAATGCTACTATTTTAGAATTTGACTTTGTTCCTTTTACAGATAAAATCAGTTTTGATTACATCTTTGCTTCAGAGCAATATCTTACCAGTATAAACTCTCAAAACCAATGTAATTACACAGATGGTTTTGCTTTTCTTATTAAAGAAGTTAGTGGTTCTGCTCCTTACAAAAATCTTGCTGTAGTACCCGGAACTAATATACCTGTAAAAGTAAATACAGTGAGAGGAGAAGGTGTATGCCCATCGGCAAACGAACAGTATTTTGGTGGTTTTAGCGGCCCTAACCACCCTATAAACTTTAATGGCCAAACAATCGCCTTAAAAGCAGAAACTGATGTAAATGCAGGGTCTTTATACCATATAAAACTGGTAGTGGCAGATCAGGGAAATAACCTTTATGATTCGGCTATATTTTTAGGCGGCGGGAGTTTTAGAAACACTACAGATCTTGGACCCGATCGTTTACTGGCAACTAAGAATCCGCTTTGCCCAAATGAGACCATTACACTAGATGCTACTACTATGAATGCTTCAGGCTACCAATGGTCTAAAAATGGTGCTGAGCTGCCCGGAAAAACTGCTCCACTTTACACTGTAACCTCAGAAGGAGAATACACTGTTGCTATAAAGATTACAGCCACTTGTTTTTCTAAAGGAAAGATCAAAATAGAATATGCTTCGCTCCCACCTTCACAAACATATACACTATTACAGTGCGATGAAAATAACGATGGAATTACAAACTTTAACCTGAATCTTGCTACTGAGATTATTACTAATAACAACACCGCATTTACTGTACAGTATTTTGTAGATTCAACTGATGCCAACCTCAATATCAACCCGATCGTTAATACGACAGCATTCCAGAATATAACTCTAAATCAACAGATATCTGCAAGAGTAACAAATCAATATGGATGCTTTGCTATAAGTACGCTAACCCTACTAACATCTGCTAACGGATTAACCAATCCTGATCCTCAGGCAAAATGTGATGAAGACGGAATTGAAGACGGTCTTACTTCGTTTGACCTCACAATTAGCAATGCGCAAATACTACAAAACCTGCCTGCCAATCTGCAATTACGTTACTTTACATCAGGAGCTGATGCTTTGGCTTCCATAAATCCTATAAGTACTCCGGAGAACTTTATAAACACCGCAGCTTATAACCAAACCATTTATGGCAGAATTTATAATGGCAGTGATTGTTACAGTATTATAAAACTTAATCTCATTGTATATACTTTTGGTAACGGCTTTAAAAACGAAGATGTTATTTTATGTGAAGACAATATCATAACTCTTGATGCAGGTGCCGGGTTTACCAGTTATAGCTGGAATACAGTTCCGATACAAAACACACAAACAATAAATATCAATCAACCTGGCAGTTATACCATTACAGCTGTAAACAGCAATGGCTGCAAAGGTTCTAAAACATTTACAGTACTTCCTTCTGCTCCTGCAACCGGAGCTATCATAGATATTGACGATTTTAGAGGAAACAACAATTCAATTACAATAACTCCACAAGGGATCGGTAAGTATGAATTTTCCATTGATGGAAAAAATTACCAGAATGAGAATGTATTTAAAGACCTGATAACTGGTAAATACACCATTTATATTAATGACAAAAATGGCTGTGGAAATTATTCTGAGGTTATTTACATTCTTGATTATCAAAAATTCTTTACTCCCAACAATGATAATATTAACGATGTTTGGAGAATACCGTATTTGAGTTTACTTCCAAAATCGGAAGTACTGATCTTTGACCGTTATGGAAAGCTTCTCACAGGATTTAAAGGCACGGGGCCGGGATGGGATGGAACTTATAACGGCAGGCCCTTACCCGCAACAGACTACTGGTTTGTAATCCATCTTGAAACAGGAAGAACTATTAAAGGACATTTTTCTTTACTACGCTAATTTCATATTTATAGAAAATAAAAAAAGAGTTCGTGATTTACGAACTCTTTTTTTATTTAGGCAATTGCTATTTACATCTGCTTTATCAGGTAAAGGTAAACCGGTAAGTGGTCACTATATCCTATTTCACCATTCCAGTTTCTGTTAGGATACCCTTTATACTGCCCCGATGCCTGGAACATATAAGGCTTTTTAAACACGCTTGCTTTCCAAAAACGAAATGAGGTATAATCTTTTCTTATTAACGGCTCTGTGATGATCATTTGATCAAATAGATCCCATGCATCTCTATAGGCAAGTGTACCAATTCCTTTTTTAGACATTTCTTCCATCGGATTGAACATTCCAAAAGGTTTTACATCTTCTTTTCTCGCCTTAGCACCCAAAACCTTTTTAATACTCTTATTGTAAGGCCCATCATTTAAATCGCCCATAGTGATCACTTTAGCATCTGGGTTAAGCTTATACAGGGAATCTATAATTTTCATGTTTAAAGCTGCTGCCGCTTCTCGCAAATGGCTGCTTGCCGCTTCTCCTCCTCTACGCGATGGCCAGTGATTCACAATAAAATGAACCTCTTCCCCATCCAACAAGCCGCTTACCAGTAATTGATCCCTCGTAAAAATCCTGTTTGAATTTGGGTCAACTTCTGCTTTGTCGTCTTTATCGGCCTGTTCAACTTTTTCTTTGCTTTCCGGCTTAGCAAACTCATCATATATAAGTAGAGGTACATTTATATATGAGGTAGGTTTAAAATGCTTTTTTTGGTACAGCAAAGCATTATCAATTCCCCTTTTGTCGGGAGAATCAAAATGTACAATTCCGTAATCTTTACCTATAAGCTGAGGGTCTTTAACTAATGCTTCCAGTACTCTTTGATTTTCTATTTCTGCCAGTCCTATTATGGTAGGCGAATTTGGATTTTCATCGGTACCAATTAATGAAATTACCTTTGCAAGGTTACTTACTTTCTTTTTGAAGTTTTTTGGTGTATACACCCATTCATCATCTCTTGTTTTTGGATCATTAATCGTATCATAGAAATTTTCTACGTTGTAAAATGCGATCGTGTGCACCTTAAATTGTTTTTCTTGAGCCGACAATTGCAGAATTGCAGCGATAGTGAAAGATAAGGTTAATAAATTTTTAATCATTTTGACGGTATATTAAGTAAATATCAAGTTTAGTTTAAACTCCGGAGCAAAAGTAAATAGGTTTATCAAAACATCTAATTTTGCTCGCGTTAAGAAATTTTTAACTTAATGATTGCAGGATTAACTTTAACTAAATCTATGAAAAAACTATTCTTTGGCCTTTTACTGTTTGCGCAGGTATTCACCTGTTGGGCTCAGCAAAATTCAGTAATAAAAGGTACCGTAATTGACTCCAAAACGCAGCGCGCATTGCAAGATGTAGCTGCCACACTTCAAAGCGTAAATCTTGTAGTTACTACAAACCCTGAAGGTCTTTTTGTATTTGACAATGTTGCCGAAGGTAAACACACAGTACTAATAAGCAGTGCCGGGTACACACCTAAAACATTTGATGTTGAAATCACAAAAGGACAGCAACTGGACTTAGGTACTATTGTGCTTCAGTATGATATTACATCTGAACAGCAGCTAAGCCTTATAACCCTTACAGAGAATGATCTTGGTGATGATAACAGTGGTTCTGAAAACACCGCAGGTTTATTACAGGCATCAAGAGATGCTTTTCAGCAAACAGCTGCATTTAACTGGGGACAGGCTCGTTATAGAATAAGAGGATTAGATAACGAATATGGTGTTACCATGATAAATGGTATCTCTATGAATAAACTTTATGATGGAAGACCACAATGGGGTAACTGGGGAGGTCTAAACGATGCTACAAGAAACCAGGAATTCACAATGGGTTCAGGTACATCTGATTATACTTTTGGTAGTATTCTTGGAACTCAGGAAATTAATACAAGGGCATCTATTTTCAGACCGGGTACACGTATCTCTTTTGCAGGAACTAATACCAATTACAACTGGAGAGCAATGGCTACCCATGCTTCAGGAATGGATAAAGATGGTTTTGCCTATGTAATTTCTGCTTCACGCAGGTGGGCCAATGAAGGTTATTTTGAAGGTACAGATTATGGAGCAAATTCATTCTTTGCCAGTGTAGAGAAACGTTTCAGCGACAAACACAGTTTAAACTTTACCAGTATCTATGCACAAAACAGCCGTGGAAAAAACTCTCCTAATACAAAAGAAGTTACTGCTTTGGCTGGCGAAAAATACAATTCATACTGGGGTTACCAGAATGGCCAAAAAAGAAACTCTAGAGATAAAGATGTTGAAGAGCCTGTCTTTATGTTGAGCCATTACTGGACAATTAGTGAGAGAACGACATTAAATACAAATGTATCCTATCAGTTTGGGAAAATTGGTAACAGCCGTATCGATTATCAAAATGTAGATAACCCGGATCCTACTTATTACAGGAATCTTCCAAGCTATTACAGCTCTCAATTTGGAGATCCTTTAAATACCTCTGAATTACAGCCGGGCGGTCTTGGCGGACACTACATTGGTAACAACGAATCAAACAAGTACTTAACCGACCAGACACGAGAACGTTTTTTAGCAAACAAACAAATAGACTGGAACGGTATGTATATGGCTAACACAAATGCTGTAACCGATGCTAACAATAATGAAATAGGAAGAACACCAGGTGTGAGCAGATATGTATTATATGAAGATAGAACAGATGATAAAACCTGGAGTGCAAATAGTATTTTGAACTCACAATTGTCGGATAATATAGCATTAAATGCAGGGGTAACTTTAAAAAAATTAAAGTCGCACAACTTCCAGAACCTTCTTGATCTTTTAGGTGGTGCTTATTATAATGATATTGATCCTT
This sequence comes from Flavobacterium cerinum, assembly GCF_004028155.1. Taxonomy (GTDB): domain Bacteria; phylum Bacteroidota; class Bacteroidia; order Flavobacteriales; family Flavobacteriaceae; genus Flavobacterium; species Flavobacterium cerinum. Next base: position 16,711 of record NZ_SBII01000009.1, read on the forward strand.
TCTATGCTGGTAACCAGGGACAGGCAGATTTAAACAATCCTAACAGACAGGTAGGTGTTGGAGATACTTTTGGCTACAACTATAATTTAACGGCCGATTATTATGACGCATTTGCACAATTTAAATTCTCTTACAATAAAGTAGATTTTTATGCTGCAGGAAATTACTCAAGATCTGATTACCAAAGAGAAGGTTTATACAAAAATGGTATCTATGCGAATAACTCTTTTGGAAAAAGCGAAAAAATTGATTTCAATAATTATGGCGTAAAAGGTGGTTTAACTTATAAACTAACAGGAAGACATCTTCTATCTGTTAATGGTATTTACATGACCAAAGCACCAACACTTAGAAATACTTTCCCTAATGCAAGATTAAACAACACTATCGTTAATGATATTGACAGTGAAAATATTTCAAGCATTGATGCCAGCTATATTATAAGAACTCCTAAATTAAAAGCGAGATTAACAGGTTTCTATTCTAAAATAGACAATGCTACCGAAACTTCTTTCTTCTTTGCTGAAGGAGTTGTTGAAGGATCGGGATCTGATGCTAATGCATTTATTGCTGAAACAGTAACTGATATTTCTAAAAAACAAATGGGACTTGAGTTAGGTATCGAATACCAGTTCTCTCCAAGTATAAAAGTGACTGCAGCTGCAGCTTACGGACAATACACTTATGCTAACAACCCAAATGTTTCTGTTAATAATGATGCTTTTGCTGCCTTAGCTGAAGAAGTTAATGTACAGCCGGTACCGGGACAAACAGCAGCAACAGATTTTGGAAAAGCAAGCTTAAAAGATTACAAACTTCCTGGTATGCCACAACAGGCTTACTCAATAGGGATTGAATACAGAGATCCTAAATACTGGTGGATTGGGGCAAATGCTAACTTCTTAGCAAGTAACTACATTGATGTTTCTGCTTTATTAAGAACAAGTAATTTCCTTAAAGACCCGGAAACAGGATATCAATTTTCTGAAGCTACAGATACACGAGCAAGACAATTGCTTAAACAGGAAAAATTTGAAGATTTCTATTTGTTTAATCTTACAGGCGGGAAATCATGGAAAGTTGGAAACAGCACTCTTGGATTCTTTGCAAGTATAAATAACGTATTTGACGTAACGTATAAAACCGGTGGTTTTGAACAGGGACGTAATGCTACTTACAGACAATTAAACCAGGACGTTTCCAGCGGAACTCCTTCTTTTGCTCCAAAATACTTCTATGGTTACGGAAGAACCTTTTTTGTAAATCTTTATATCAATATTTAAAAAACACTATACTATGAAAACTATATTTAATACATCTATACTGGCACTTGCATTAACAACTGGTTTATTAATGAGCTGTGCAAACGACGACGATTACAAAACTCCTGTATTAGCCTGTACTGAGACTTCTCTTGTAAAAAACATGGAGCCTAAAGACATTGTAGCGACAAGCGCGGTTAAACCTTACAGCGGACTTAAAAACGGCATTATAGAAGCCTACGTTACCTCTAGTGATATTGGCGGTAACTTCTTTAAATCAGTTTCATTACAAACTCTGGACGGAACTTTTGGTTTTAGTGTTCCTGCCGATGTCTCTACTGTATTTAAAAAATTTGAACCGGGAAGAAAAGTCCTTATTCAACTGGACAATACATATGTAGATATCAAATTTGGCTCATTAAGAATTGGAGCTTTGTTTAATGCAAATACATCAAATGCTGAAGTTGGAAGACTTTCTGCAACAGATTTTGAAAAAGTTGTCGTTCGTTCATGTACTAAAGTAAGTGAAGAAGATCTTGTACAGAGAGTTACTATAGAAAAAGCATTATCAGATAAGCGTATAAATACACTAATTGAACTTCAAAATGTAAAGTTTAGTAAAGTTGCAGTTGGCAAAACGTATTATGACAAAAACAATCAGCTTGGTGGTGCTACAAACTATTATATAGTTGATGATACTGGAAACCAAATTATTTTCAGAACGAGCAGTTTTGCTAACTACAAAGACAGTAAAGTACCAAACGGTTCTGGAACAGTGAGAGGTGTGTTAACCAAGTTCAACTCAGATTACCAGTTCATTGCCCGATCTGAAGACGATATTAAACTAACAAATCCAAGAGTTGGAGAATAATCGTATCAAGATTAAATTTCAATAAAAAAGAGCCACTGTAACAAGTGGCTCTTTTTTATTGAAATTTAATCTTTGCCAAATTAATCTACTAAATTTTCCATAGAAACATATTCATTTTGGATTGCATATATTATTAAGCCAATCATATTTTTACATTCGGTTTTTCTAAGTAAATTATTTCTATGACCTTCTACTGTTCTTGAACTCAAAAATAATTTTTCGGCAATCTCGACACCGCTATACTGCTTACATATTAGTTTTAGAACCTCTACTTCCCTATTAGTTAACTGTTCGTCGTCAAACCTGCTTTTGGCTTTCTTCTTTGGAAGAATAATGCATTCGTGTATTACCTTCAATACATAATCGTTATAATAATACCCGTTAGTGTGAACTTCGTTAATAGTAGTTATTAATTCCTGAGGTGTTGTGTTCTTTACCAAATAGGATACAGCCCCTACATCGATCATATTTGCTATAAATGATTTTGTATGGTAGCTTGTGAGCGCTATTATTTTAATATCCGGATAAGTTGCCCTGAGAATTTTTGTAGTCTCAACTCCATTAAGAACAGGCATTTTAAGATCTATAATTACAATGTCGGGAAGCGTGCTTTGCCCGTTTAAAAACGTAATGAGTTCCTGACCGTTTGAAGCTTCGAAAATAACATTGATATTCTTTTGTTTTTCGAGGATAAAAGATATTCCTTTTCGAAACAAAGCTTCATCGTCTGCTAGTACTATTTTAATATTATCATTCATAATCTAAAAGTTAAAAACAACATTTGTTCCTTTATTTATGGCTGATTTAATGGCAATAGAACCATTTAAAAAAATTATTCTGCTTTCTATATTTTTCATTCCAAGTCCTTTTTGACTTTTAAGATTTTCTGCATCAAAGCCAATTCCGTTATCTGAATATTTACAAACAATCTTACCATCTTTTTCGTCAAAAACTATAGAGACAACAGTTGCTTTACCATGGCGCAAAGAGTTATTAATTAATTCCTGTATAATTCTAAAAACATGAAGATGCCTGTCTTTATCTGCATCATTAAACGTTACATTATTTTCATGGCTAACTACTAATGATTTACTGCTTTTAAGTTCAAAATACAATTCTTCCAATCCTGCTGCTAGTCCAAATTTATCTAATACAGGAGGTAACAAATTATGAGCTATCCTTCTGGAATTATCAAGTGCTTTGTTAACAAGATTAATAATAGTTCCTGTAATTTCAGAAACTTCGTCACTCGTTAAATCGGGTGTTGTAAGCATATGGCTGTTTAATGAAACAATATTAAGCTTAGAACTAATATCATCATGGAGATCCTGCGCTATCCGTTTACGTTCTTCTTCCTGTACTTCAATGGTCGCCTGCAAAAGATCCCGCTGGTATTCTAATTCAAGATTTTTTTTCTCTAATTCTTTCTGAATTATTTTCTTTTTTGAAAAATAAAAGAACAGTAATAAAATCATGCCCATAAAGAACATAAAAAATATGCCTGTTATTAAAATTAACCCTGTTTTATTCGTTTCAGATAAAAATTCTGCATCCATTCCCATAAAATTAACAATTGATAAATTATAAACAGTAATGCATTTATTTTCCAGATTAACATATTCGTTTTATCGTTAAATGACACTATGGCTATTGCCGAAGCAAAGATTAAAGAGCTGCTGATGAAATAGATGAATATTCCAATATTAGTATAATAAAATGGCAGCTTTTTAGACATTTGTTCAAAAAGATAAAAAACAGAATACAGTATAATTGCCGAAGTAGTAAGTAAAAAACCAATGGAGTTAAAAACATAATAAAGCTCAGGATAAATAGTATACTGTACAATCAATCCAATTAGGATTGATAGTGATGTGTACTTAATTATGTAGCTCTTTTTATTTTTAATGTCTTTAAAAAGATGGTAAAAAAAACAGCTTAATAATATAAACTGCAAAAAGAGATAATAAGTAGATAAAAAATGGTTATTCAGACCCTTATCAGCATAAATTTCGGCAGTGGTTTGAATAACCGTTAAAGCAAAAAGATATATGACAAAAAACTTATAGGCTTTGCTTTTTGGAGCAAAACCTATAAAGTAAATAATTGTATTTATAAACACGAGTACTAAACCTATATAAGAAATTATCTTTAATACATACATTAGATGTATAAGTCGTTTAATTTACTTTTTTTGTCGCATGCAGGTGGGCATGGTCTTGTAAAGTCATAAATACTTCCTTCGATCTGCCCTCCGGGAAGCATATCAATATAGGTCTCGGTCACCTCGTCATATTTGGTACCGACGATCATAAGTTTTTCAACATTATTTTCATCTACACCCAAATAAGCACGTACAGAATCTACTCCTTCTGCCAGCACCTCTAATAAATCGTCTTTAGGAATTAAAAAAGCATGGAGCTCATGGTGCTTGTTATAATCTCCCTCTGCTTTTCTCCATCTTTTTGCCCATTTTCTGGCAGTTTCTAAAGTGATAATAAATCTTTCCTGTTTCATAATTATTGGTTGGTTGGTTGATATTCAATATAATAAATAAAATTATTTTTAACAAGTTATAACTTATAAAAAAACAATTTATTTTCTATTTAATTGCAGGGCAATATTATGAAATACAGGAAGCACATGTGATTAAATATTTGTTAAAAATTAATTAAAATAATGAATGATTAACATTTATTTAAATATTAATTATTATACACGCATAAATACGTAAAAATACTCAATGTACTACTAAAACAAAAACAGGTAAAAGTACGTGGCTTCACCTTAAACCTATTATTTAATTTTACTTGATAAAATCAACTAACCAATTAAATACCAAAACGTATGGAAGAATTCATCGGAGTTATCAAATTATTTGCAGGAAATTTTGCTCCTAGAGGTTGGGCAATGTGTAATGGACAACTTTTACCAATAAACCAGTACAATGCTGTGTTTGCTATTTTAGGAACAACATATGGTGGTGATGGACAAACTACTTTTGGTCTACCAAATTTGCAAAGCAGGGTACCTATAGGAATGGGTCAAGGGCCAGGACTATCAAACTATGTACAAGGACAAATTTCAGGTGCAGAGCAAATTGTACTTACTGTAAATCAAATGCCAGCACATAATCACACAGCTTCTGTAAAAGTAAGTTCAGCAAATGCAACACTTGATACTGCAACTCCTGGTGCTTCTATAGCTACTCCAGGAAGTATCGTAAGTAGAGCATTTGTACCTACTTTAGGCTTTAATTCTGCAACACCAGATGTTCAATTGGTTGGTACAACAGTAACAAATTCAATTGCAGGTGCAAACTCAGCTGTTCCACTCATGCAGCCTTATATGGCCATGAACTATATTATATGCCTTGAAGGAATTTTCCCTACAAGAGATTAACTAGTATTTATCTTGTAAATTATATGTCCACTGAGGTATATCTGTAATATCATAAACAAGTTGAAAAACAGAAGTATCCTTAAAATTGTATAAAGAAGTTACACAGTAAGGATTAGTAATATAAGATTCGGCAGTTTTAAGCTCAATGTCTTCAAATATTACGAGTTCGGTAAATATACATAGATCAGGATGGTTACTATAATCATCCGGCAGGTTATAAAAATTGCTTTCAAATTTCGATTCGCTTTTTATCTGCCCGTTAAAATGTTCTTTACTTATTGTGAATAACCGACCTAGATCGATACGAAAAGCATAGGGCTGCAATTCGTTGCGGCCCTTTACATTATGTACTGCATCTTTAACAAAGGGTTCTTTAGCATAGAAAGTATACGCAAGATCTATATTTATTTCTTGCGGAATTAGTATACCATGAGCCGGCATTTGAGCTATAATATTTTTCACTATAGCAACTTGAGGCTCACGCGTTAGACCGTAATGCATTGTTTCTGATATTGCCAAATCTATAATAAAATTTTCCGGTTTACTATAGGTTATAGCATTAGCTTCGATCAGTTGCAGTTTATATTCTTCTAAACCCATAATCGATATAAGATTTTGTACCGAATTAAGAGATGAAACATTAATATCCAGCAGAATAGCATTAATTCTGTTTTTATGGAATAACGAAAGTAAAGGCAGTAATAAAGTAGCATAGGGACCACAACCTGCATAAAGTATATTGATGCTTTTTTCAGGATAGTCTATACATAATTTAGTTATTGCTTTATGGATTCCTTTAATAAAAAAAACTGTTCGTAGATAATCATCAACACAAGAACCAGCCTCAAAACTGGACAATGCAACGCCTCCTGTAACAATGGTTTCGTTGCTTTTGTACTGGAGATCCTGGATTGAAGTTACTTTTTTATAAAAAAGAGAAAGTTTTTCTGCAGCTGCTATATGACTCTTATAAGTATTTGATTCTACTATCGATCTAACAATAAATACAAGTTCCTCTTTATACATTTTATACACGTTTATTATAATCTCTAAGATTGAAAAGATAATGCAATCATACAAAAATAATTAATCCCCATTACCATGAAAAAAAATTACTTTTTACTCATCTTTCTGTTTTTTTGCCTGCACCTAGTCACGGCACAAACTACAGAAACATTTGAAACCGCAACAACAGGCGCTTCCAATTTTACAAACGGCACTAAAACATTTAACTTAACCAGCAGCTATCTTAGTTTTAAAGTCTTCCCTCTTGCAAATGGAGGCTATAATTCCTCGGGCAAATTTATCCAGGTTGAAGACTCAGCAGGCCCCGAGGGCTTAGGTCAAACGGGAACTATTTCTGATGCTACTGGTAGTTTTAAGGTCAGTAGCCTATGGATTTATGTAACCGGTAATGCTGGTTTTACTCCCGGAGTTACCAGCAATGGTTTGGCAGGATCAATTACTTTTAGAGGTAAACTAGCCGGAATTACACAATTTACAGTTGTTAAAAATACCACTGGTACTAATACAGGAAGTGCTCTTCCTGGTAATGGTTTTATGTCGATCAACTTCGCTACAGAAGGAGGTTCAAATAATACAAATGTCATTATAGACCAACTTGAAATTCAACTAAGCAATAATTATGATTATTTTGCTGTTGATGATTTTAGATTTCAAAATGGCGCAGTAGCTCCAACAGTAACAACTACAACAGCAACTAACACTGGTGCTGTAAAAGCAACGATGGGAGGTAATGTAACTGCCGATGGTGGTGATGCAACTATAGAAAGAGGAATAGTTTGGGGAACAGCCGTGAATCCTACTACTTCTAATAATAAATTCCAAATTGGAACTGGCACTGGAACATTTAGTGGCTTAGTTTCATCATTTCCACCTTCAACCCTTATTCACTATAGAGCGTATGCTAAAAACAGTGGAGGAACCAGTTATGGTGCCGGCATGACATTTACAACAAATGCTGCTTTAAGTGCTACGGCATCATATGTTGCAGTTTCTTGTAACTCAGGATCAAATGGAACGTCTACCGTAGTTCCATCAGGTGGTTTACCTCCTTATACATACTCATGGACTCCTACTGGAGGAACTGCTGCGACAGCTTCAGGTTTATCCGCTGGTGCTTACACCTGTAATATTACTGATAGCGAAGGCACAGTACTAGCTCAATACTCTCCTGTATTTCAACCTTCACTACTCGGTGCTACAACTACTAAAACGAATGTATCTTGTAATGGTGGAGCTAACGGAACAGCTACGGTAACTGCTACTGGCGGAACAGGAACAAAAACATATTCTTGGTCTCCATCTGGAGGAAATGCAGCTACAGCTTCAGGTCTTACTCCAGGAACATATACCGTAACTGTAACAGATGCTAACGCATGTACTGCAACAGCTACAGCTATTATAAGTGAGCCTACTACTGCTCTTTCGGCTACAACTACTAAAACTGATGTGTCTTGTTTTGGTGGGTCGAATGGTGCCGCAACTGTAACTGCTGTGGGCGGAACAGGAACTAAAACGTATTCATGGGCTCCAACCGGTGGAACTGCTGCGACAGCTTCAGGTCTTACTGCGGGAACTTATACTGTAACAGTAACAGATGTGAACGGATGTACAACGACAGCTACTGCTGTAGTTGGTCAGCCTGCTATTGCTCTTTCGGCTACTGCAACAAAAACAGATGTATCCTGTAATGGGGGAACGAACGGAACAGCAACAGTAACTGCTGTTGGCGGAACAGGAACAAAAACATACTCATGGGCTCCAACCGGTGGTACAGCTGCTATAGCTTCAGGACTTGGTGCAGGAACATATACAGTAACGGTAACAGATGCGAACGCATGTACAACAACAGCTACAGCTGTTATTGCGCAGCCTGCTCCTCTTACTGCTACAGCTACTAAAACAGATGTATCCTGTAATGGTGGAACTAACGGATCGGCTACTGTAACTGCGACTGGCGGAACAGGAACAAAAACATATTCTTGGGCTCCATCAGGAGGTACTGCAGCTACAGCTTCAGGTCTTATTGCGGGAACGTATACAGTAACGGTAACAGATGCGAACGGATGTACAACGACAGCTACTGCTGTAGTTGGTCAGCCTGCTATTGCTCTTTCGGCTACTGCAACAAAAACAGATGTATCTTGTTTTGGTGGATCTAACGGTACAGCTACTGTAACTGCGACTGGCGGAACAGGAACAAAAACGTATTCTTGGGCCCCATCAGGAGGTACTGCAGCTACAGCTTCAGGTCTTATTGCGGGAACGTATACAGTAACAGTAACAGATGCTAACGGATGTATAACGACAGCTACTGCTGTAGTTGGTCAGCCTGCTATTGCTCTTTCGGCTACTGCAACAAAAACAGATGTATCTTGTTTTGGTGGATCTAACGGTACAGCTACTGTAACTGCGACTGGCGGAACAGGAACAAAAACGTATTCTTGGGCTCCAACCGGAGGTACTGCAGCTACAGCTTCAGGTCTTACTGCAGGTACTTATACAGTAACGGTAACAGACGCTAATGCATGTATAACGACAGCTACGGCTATTGTTGGTCAGCCCGCTATTGCTCTTTCTGCTACTACAACAAAAACTGATGTATCTTGTTTTGGTGGAACTAACGGAACAGCTACAGTAACTGCTGTGGGTGGAACAGGAACAAAAACATATTCTTGGGCTCCAACAGGAGGTACTGCAGCTACAGCTTCAGGACTTGGTGCTGGAACGTACACAGTTACGGTAACAGATGCTAACGGATGTATAACGACAGCTACGGCTATTGTTGGTCAGCCCGCTATTGCTCTTTCTGCTACTACAACAAAAACTGATGTATCTTGTTTTGGTGGAACTAACGGAACAGCTACAGTAACTGCTGTGGGTGGAACAGGAACAAAAACATATTCTTGGGCTCCAACAGGAGGTACTGCAGCTACAGCTTCAGGACTTGGTGCTGGAACGTACACAGTAACGGTAACAGATGCTAACGGATGTACTACTACAGCTACTGCTGTTGTAGGTCAACCTGCTATTGCTCTTTCTGCTACTGCTACTAAAACAGATGTATCTTGTAATGGTGGGTCTAACGGAACAGCTACAGTAACTGCTGTGGGTGGAACAGGAACAAAAACGTATTCTTGGGCTCCATCGGGTGGAACTAACGCAACAGCGTCAGGTCTTATTGCAGGAACGTATACTGTAACCGTAACAGATGCTAATGCATGTACAACTACAGCTACTGCTATTGTTGGCCAGCCTGCTATTGCTCTTTCGGCTACTACTACTAAAACAGACGTATCTTGTTTTAATGGAACTAACGGATCGGCTACTGTAACAGCAGTCGGCGGAACAGGAACAAAAACATATTCTTGGGCTCCATCGGGAGGAACTGCAGCAACAGCTTCAGGCCTGGGGATGGGAACTTACACAGTAACTGTAACAGATGCGAACGGATGTACTACTACAGCAACAGCTGTAATTGCACAACCTGCTCCTCTTTCTGCAACTGCTGCTAAAACAGATGTATCTTGTTTTGGTGGATCTAACGGTACAGCTACTGTAACTGCGACTGGCGGAACAGGAACAAAAACGTATTCATGGGCTCCATCAGGTGGAACTGGGGCAACAGCTTCAGGTCTTGGTATCGGAACATATACAGTAACGGTAATAGATGCTAATGGATGTACAGCGACAGCAACAGCTGTTATTTCACAGCCCGCAATTGCTCTTTCTGCAACTGCTACTAAAACAGATGTATCTTGTAATGGTGGATCGAATGGTACAGCAACTGTAACTGCGGTTGGTGGAACAGGAACAAAAACGTATTCATGGGCTCCATCAGGTGGTACTGGTGCTACAGCTTCAGGCCTTGGTGCAGGTACTTATACAGTAACGGTAACAGATGCTAATGCGTGTACAACGACTGCAACGGCTGTAGTTGGTCAACCGGCTATTGCTCTTTCGGCTACGGCTACAAAAACAGATGTATCTTGTCGTGGTGGATCGAACGGTACAGCTACTGTAACTGCGGTTGGTGGAACAGGAACAAAAACATATTCATGGGCTCCATCGGGAGGAACTGCAGCGACAGCTTCAGGCCTGGGTGCAGGTACCTATACAGTAACGGTAACAGATGCTAATGCGTGTACAACGACTGCAACGGCTGTAGTTGGCCAACCAGCCATTGCTCTTTCTGCAACTGCTACTAAAACAGATGTATCTTGTAATGGTGGTACTAATGGGTCGGCTACTGTAACAGCGGTGGGCGGAACAGGAACAAAAACATATTCTTGGGCTCCAACTGGTGGAACTGCAGCGACAGCTACAGGTCTTGGTGTAGGAACTTATACAGTAACGGTAACAGATGCTAACGGATGTACAACTACGGCTACAGCTGTTATTGCGCAGCCTGCAACGGCTCTTTCTGCAACTACTACGAAAGTAGATGTATCTTGTAATGGTGGAACTACGGGTTCAGCAACTGTAACAGCTACTGGCGGAACAGGAACAAAAACATATTCATGGGCTCCATCGGGAGGAACTGCAGCGACAGCTTCAGGCCTGGGTGCAGGTACCTATACAGTAACGGTAACAGATGCTAATGCGTGTACAACTACGGCAACAGCAGTAATTACTCAACCTGCAACGGCTCTTTCGGCGACTACTACTAAAACAGATGTATCTTGTAATGGTGGATCGAATGGTTCTGCAACAGTAACTGCTACTGGCGGAACAGGAACAAAAACGTATTCATGGGCTCCAACTGGTGGAACTGCAGCTACAGCTACAGGTCTTATTGCCGGAACGTATACAGTAACGGTAACAGATGCCAACGCATGTACAACTACGGCTACAGCTGTTGTTGGTCAGCCTACTGCTCTTTTGGCTACAACTACAAAAACAGATGTGTCATGTAATGGTGGTACTAACGGATCGGCTACTGTAACAGCGGTGGGCGGAACAGGAACAAAAACATATTCTTGGGCTCCAACTGGTGGAACTGCAGCGACAGCTACAGGTCTTGGTGTAGGAACTTATACAGTAACGGTAACAGATGCTAACGGATGTACAACTACGGCTACGGCTGTTGTTGGTCAGCCTACTGTTCTTTCTGCAACGACTACTAAAGTAGACGTAGCTTGTAATGGTGGCACGAATGGATCGGCTACGGCAGTTCCTGCTGGTGGTACTGCTCCTTATACTTACTCATGGTCTCCTAGTGGCGGAACTGCTGCAACAGCTACAGGTCTTATTGCCGGAACGTATACAGTAACAGTAACAGATGCCAAAGGATGTACAACGACTGCAACAGCAGTAATTGCTCAGCCTACAACTGCTCTTTCTGCAACTACTACTAAAGTAGATGTAGCTTGTAATGCAGGAACAAATGGATCGGCTACGGCAGTTCCTGCTGGTGGTACTGCTCCTTACACGTACTTATGGTCTCCTAGTGGCGGAACTGCTGCAACAGCTACAGGTTTTGCTCCTGGAACGTATACAGTAACGGTAACAGATGCTAAAGGATGTACAACGACTGCTACGGCCATTATTGCTCAACCTGCAACTGCTCTTTCTGCAACGACTACTAAAGTAGATGTCGCTTGTAATGCAGGAACGAATGGATCGGCAACTGTAACAGCTGCTGGTGGTACTGCTCCTTATACCTATTCTTGGTCTAATGGCGGTGGAACTGCTGCTACAACCTCTGGTCGTACTGCCGGAACTTATACAGTAACGATAACAGATGCTAAAGGATGTACAACGACTGCTACGGCCATTATTGCTCAACCTGCAACTGCTCTTTCTGCAACGACTACTAAAGTAGATGTAGCTTGTAATGCAGGAACAAATGGATCGGCAACTGTAACTGCTGCTGGTGGAACTGCTCCTTATACGTACTCTTGGTCGCCTTCTGGTGGAACTGCAGCTACAGCTACAGGTCTTGTTGCAGGAACTTATACAGTAACAGTAACAGATGCTAAAGGATGTACAACTACTGCTACAGCTGTAATTGCTCAGCCTGCAACGGCTCTTTCTGCTACTACTACTAAAGTAGATGTCGCTTGTAATGCGGGAACGAATGGATCGGCAACTGCAACTGCTGCTGGTGGTACTGCTCCTTATACGTACTCTTGGTCACCTTCTGGTGGAACTGCGGCTACGGCTACAGGTCTTACTGCAGGAACTTATACAGTAACAGTAACGGATGCTAAAGGATGTACAACAACAGCAACTGCTGTAATTGCTGAACCTACAGCATTAGCAAGTACTATCACAAAAGTTGACGTAGCTTGTAATGCAGGGACGAATGGATCGGCAACTGTAACAGCTACAGGTGGTACTGCTCCGTATACGTACTCTTGGTCTCCATCTGGAGGAACTGATGCAACAGCAACAGATCTTATTGCTGGTGAGTATACTGTAACAATAATAGATGCTAACGGATGTACTATTACTAATAGTGTAACTATTAGTGAGCCTCTTGCTATCGTAATTATTACTAACCCGATAAATGTTAGTATTGAAACAAATGAAGATGCTAACTACACAATTGATTCTACTAATGCTGACAGCTTCCAATGGCAGGTTACTAGTAATGGAACTGATTGGACTGATATTACAGATGGTGGTACAAACCCAACATACTCAGGAGCTACAACAAATACATTGAATGTAACAGATATTCCTGTGAATTTTGATGGATATGAGTACAGAGTTCTTTTAACAAACGGAACAAACTGTGTTACTACATCAACGTTTGCGTTATTAACTGTTAACAATGATATTGAAGCAGTAGATGATGATTTCAGCGCAACTGTTATTAATGCAGGTATAGCAGGTATAGCAGGTGATGTTACTGCAAATGACTTATTAAACAATGCTCCTGTTAATGATACAGATATTACTATTACTGTAGTTAATAATGGCGGTTTAGCCGGTGTTACTATTGATGAAACAGGTGAACTTATGGTACCTACAACAGCTACGCAAGGAACATATACTGTAACCTATTCAATATGTGAAGTTGCAGATGCTACAAATTGCAGCTCTGCTGAGGCTATAGTGGTGGTCTCTCCTCCACTAGAAAGAGAAGATTTCAAAATATTTAATGTAAGTATTTATCCTAACCCAGCTTCTACAGAAGTGTTTGTAAAAATCCCTGAATTTGCAACGTATTCTAATATTAAAATTACCGTTTATGATATGAACGGAAGGATTGTTAAAGAAAGTAATGTAACTACTGAAATTCAAACTGTAGACATTTCTAACTTAGAATCAGGCATTTATAACTTTAACATTGTTTCGGATAATGGTACAACCACAAAACGAATCGTTAAAAACAAATAATACTTTTTAAAATTGAAAAAAGGATTAGCAACTACTAAAGTATGGATAATACTGATTGGGGAACAGGATCTACTATTTAAGTAGTTGCAAAAGCCTTATAAAAAAAAGCATCCCATATGGGATGCTTTTTACTTTTAAACTATAGTGACTAGCTACTTAGCTAACTAATACTATAAAATAATAACAAGAAAGCCTGCAGAAATATTTCTACAGGCTTTCTTGTTATTAAAACATTTTTAAAAACTTTTAGAGTTTGCTACTCTAAAATGATATAAAATATTTGAGGGAAAAATACTAAGAGAAAAATTTATGGCAAAAAAAAAGAGCAGCGGCTTACTACCTCGCTGCTCTAACATCTAATAAAATTTAATACTACTATTAAAAGTCTTTTTCTCCAAAAAAAACAGACAGGATAACTCGAAATTGGGTTCTAGTAAATAAGTCTTTTTGGGGGCGAAAAACTTTATATTTACCCTGTCTTGCTTTTTATTGGTATATTATTAATGTGTTTTCAATTTGAAAAACTACATTATTTTTCACTTGTTTTGTTAAGTCAAAATTCAGCATAAATCGAACAAGAGAACAGGTAGAAATTACCTGTTGTGAAAAAACAGGTAAAAATACGTGTTAATAAAATTTTAAAATTTAGATTACCGGAAGCTCTTCTACTTTAATAATTTCATGCTGTATGGCATAAATTACAAGTCCTGCAATGTTTTTCGCACCGGTTTTAGCAAACAGGTTGTTTTTGTGTCCTTCTGTGGTACGCTGTGTTATAAATAGCATATCTCCTATTTCTTTAGCTGTCTTTTGCTGACAAATAAGTCTAAGCACATCTATTTCCCTATCAGATAAAAGGCCTTCCTCCTGTAACATTGGTTTAGGAGCTTTGGTAGGGATTTGTTCTCTTATGGTAGCCAACTGATCGTCTTTAAAATAATATCCCTGTTTGTGAACAATACGGATAATATCTACCAGCTCAACAGGAGAAATACCCTTTGGTAAAAAAGCAGATACCCCGGTTTTTAGCATAAAACCCATGAACATTCGCTGGTAATGAGATGAAACAACGATGATCTTTATATCGGGATAATTTTCTTTTATATGCTGAGTCACTTCAATACCGTCCATGCCTGTCATTTTGAGATCAAGCAATATTATTTGCGGTAATTTGGCAGCTAAAGGAAGTGAGGCAATTAATTCTTCTCCACTTCCGGCAGTTAAAACTACATCAATGCCCTCACGATTTTGCAGATATCCTTGTAAAAGGCTTACAATTAAAGCATCATCATCTGTAATGGCAATAGATATGTTTTCCATAAGTAAATATTTTATATAATAGTAGCAATAATAGTTGTGGTTCCTTTACCAGGACTTGATTTTACTTTATGTGACGCATTTAGATACTGCATTCTTAGTTCCTGATTGTTAAGTCCAAGTCCTTTTTTAAGCTGAGAAGTATCAAATCCGCACCCGTTATCTTTAACAGCTAAAGTAAGACATTTTTCTGTATGTCGTAAGTGCACGTATACAGTATCTGCTTTAGCATGTTTTAAAATATTTACTAATAGCTCCTGTACAACACGTATCAATTGTATTTTAGATGTTGCGGGAAGATCAATATCGGTACGTATATCTGTATAATATATAATCTTTAATTTTTGCTTCCAGGGGTTGAGCAAATCTTCTATCAACTCCTGGATTTTAGAATATTCCAATAAAGGGGGTGTAAGATCATGAGATATTCTACGGGCTTCTGCAATGCTTTCTTCCATTAGTCCATCTAATTCTGCAACAGCTGCCCCAATTTGGCTTTTCATTCGTATCACAACAAGCTTACCTATAAGGCTGTCATGTAAATCACCCGCTATACGCATGCGTTCTTTTTCCTGCGCATGTAAGTTGGTTTCAATAAGTTTTTTTTGATGGTCCAGCCGTATACTATTTTCTTTAAGGTTGGCCTCAGTCATACGTTTATAACCTGAATGCAATATCCTTATTACAAAAAAGAGAAGTGTAATAATGAATACAATTACTATTGCGATCCAAAAAGCTATTACTTCAGGATTCTGCCATTTTTCCATATAGAATAAATTAAAAACAAATAAAATAGTACTGTTATAATTAAAATTCCTAACCAAAAATAAAACTGTAATCCTGCAGATTTATTAATTATAAAATTATATGGCAAAAAGAAAATTAAATTAACGGAGAAAAAAAATAGAATTACTGCATTTAAACGAAAATTATCCCATTTCGATTCTTTAAATATATTAATTTTTTCATGAAAAAATGAAAGGACTAAAGTTATCACAATAAAATCATCAACAACTTTAGCATAGGTTTGAAACTGCTTGACATCAATTTTAAAGACTAAAATCTCCCAAATAATATAAAGCACACCTGCAATACTAAGCCCTAATACCAGCCTGTGCCGTGCTTTAAATATATATTTATAATAAAAATAGACAAACACTACCAACTCTATAAGACTATAAACAAGCAGGACAAAAAGGTTATTTCCAAAATAAGCAAATATCCTGCTTGTAATATCTACAATTAGCAGTATTAATAAATACCACGTAATTGCTTTATGAATAAGATTGAGTGACTTGAAATAATAAAATCCAATGCAAAGCCCCACTAATAACACAGCGGGAGACAAAAAGCCCATTAATTGTACAATTTCAGAAAAAGTCATCAAATATATATTCGTTATGGTAATAAATAAAAACTATGAGGAAGAAGACTTGCACTAAATGGTGGTACAGAAGTTACAAAATCATCATAATATATTTGTTTCCCCATATTATTGGTAACAATCAAATCAACTTCATAACCACCCGGCATTTCCGGTTTAACCTTTAGTCCAAAGGTTACCTGGGCATCAAGACATTCAAAATCCTGTGATGGAATTGAAAATGCCATAAAAATACCTGTCTGGGATGCTACCTGAACCGGAACCCACGTTTTGTAATTTTTCTTCCAGGCGTTTATTCTCTTTTTTGCCTCAATATCTGTAATTCTGTCTTCTTCACCGCCCAATAAAAACCTTATCGGACATACTGTGGTATATTTATTGATTTCTTCACTGTACTCTTGCGTATCATATGCCGATGGGATAAGGAAAAAGTAAAGTTTACCTTCATATATCCCCGGATACGCATGAATTGCAGGTGATTCTTTTGGGTAATCAGGAAATTCAAATGTAAAAAAGTTACCTTGGTCTAAATAGTTTAAAAGCAATGTGCTATCCGGTCGGATAGCTTCCCAAGCTGCAATGCTTTCTTTGATAGTCATTGAATCCATAAAAATATTTGAGTTGATTAATAATAAGTGATTGATAAATATTTTAGTAAGAATTTAACAAAATTAAGGTTTTTAACCTGAGAAACAGGATATGAAGATAACAAATTATCTTAACCTTCCAGTTAATAAATTATATGGGGGCTGTAAGCGTTTTGGCTTCATGGATTTATGATTCTAAAAAAAACTTTTTAAACTATGCATAGTACCTTGTAACTCCTGAAAATCGCTTTAAATTCATAAAAAACTTTTTATTTAACAAGTAATTACTTTAAAATAGTGTTTTCATTTTGTCTTAAGGTAGAAATTTAATATTCGCCATCTACATAATACCAATTTCCATCTTCGTTATGAAAAGTAGATTTTTCATGATGTATTTGTGCCTTTAGCCTGTTATCAAGATAATAAGCCTTAAATTCAACAACTGTAAGTGTTGTATTTAATATCTCCAATTTTAGCCATTGGTTGCTTTTTGCCCAATCCATTATAGCCGACTTACTATAGTTTTTTCTTTCTTTCGGAGCCGTAGTAGCCCATAAATAATCTGCTGCATGAATTGCATAAGCAGAGTAACGTGAACGCATAAGTGCTTCGGCAGTTGGGGCTTTCTTGGCACCAATTATATAAGGTTCGCAACAATCTGAAAACATGTTTTCAGATCCGCAGTAACATTTCAAATCTGTATTAACAGTCATTAATTTATGAATTGATCAGGGTGATAAATTTTAATATATGCTCAATATCTAAAATATAATCCGGTGCTGTATAAGTTATCGCATTTTGAGGCATAGTAGGCATTTGCGCCGACTCTGGATTTTGTACTACTGTAGTACCCCCTGCCTTTTTAATTGCCAATAGCCCTTCGGTTCCGTCAGCATTTGCTCCCGATAACAATAAGCCAACCAGGCTTTTCCCATATATCTCTGCAGCCGATTCAAACGATACATCTATACTTGGTCTGCTGTAATTTACTTTTTCGGAAATGTCGAGAGATAAAACATCATTTTTTTCGAATAGCAGATGATAATCTGATGGGGCAACATATAAATACCCCGGTAAAAGCGGTGTTTTATCCTCTACTTCTCTAACCGGTATGTTTGTCTTTATGGCTATTAATTCTTCCAGTGTTGTATCTTCTGTACTTTTTCTATGCAATACTAATACAATTGCAAAAGATGGAAGAGTATTTAAACCCGGTAGTATCTTCATAAGTACTTCCAGGCTTCCAGCCGAACCACCTATAATTAAAAGTTTACAGCCCGAAATTATTCTGTTTTTCTCCATATTTTTTCCCTGTTAAGCTGCCTAAACCTATTTTGAATTGGAGAAAACTTTATCGTTTCTTTTGTACCCAATGCTAAATACCCAAGCTTTGCAAGACTTTCATCAAAAAGACATAAAGCCCTTTCCTGTAAATCTTTATCAAAATAGATCAGTACATTTCGACACAATATTAGGTCAAATTCATTAAAGGAGCCATCGGAAACCAAATTATGCTCGGAAAAAACCATTTTTTCCGACAGGTCTTCTCCAAATTTAGCAAATCCATAATTCGCCGTATAGTAGTGGGAAAAATCTTTCTTCCCGCCCGATGTCATATAATTCTCAGAGTATTGTTTCATCATCTGTAAAGGAAAAATCCCTTTTTTTGCAGTATCCAAAACAATTGGATTAATATCTGTAGCATACAAAAGAGATTTGTGTAATAAGTTGGCTTCTTTTAATAAGATAGCCATCGAATACACCTCTTCTCCTGATGAACAGCCTGCATGCCAAAACCTGATAAAAGGTTTGGTTCCTAATATTGGCAACACTTCTTCCCTGAGTACTTTATAAAATAATGGATCACGAAACATCTCTGTCACGTTTACTGTGATCTCTTCTACCATACGTTTAAAGTACCCTGGCTCAGATCTTACTTTTGAAAGCATCTCAGAAAAATTACTGAATCCATCCAACTGGTAAAGCCTGTCTACCCGTCTTTTTAATGATGCACGTGAATAACCTCCAAAATCAAATCCATGGTATTCATACACTTCATTAATCAATACTTCGAGTTCACGATCGTCTATCATAAAAGCGTTATATAGTGCTTAATATTACCAATAGTTTGTCTACATCTACTGGTTTTGAGATATAATCATCTGCACCCGCCTGAAGACATTTTTCTTTATCTCCCACCATTGCCTGTGCCGTAACTGATATTACCGGAGTAGCTGTTCTTGACGGTATCTTCTTTATGAGAGGTATTGCTTCATACCCATCCATATCCGGCATCATCATGTCGATAAGCACAGCATCTATATGTTCGTCGCCTTCCAGCAACTTTAAAGCTTCTTCAGCGCTCAAACACGACAGGCATTCAAACGATTTTGCTTTAAGTGTGGCAGAAAGCGCAAAAATATTACGCGAATCATCATCTACAATTAAAATTCTCTTCTTCATCATCATGTAATAAACACTAAGTATTTAAATTAATTTTTGTCATAAAGCCAAACCCTGAGTAATGACAGGAGCTGGTCTATATCTACGGGTTTCGTTATATAATCTGATGCACCGGCATTTATACATTTCTCCCTGTCGCCGGTCATTGCTTTTGCTGTTACCGCTATAACCGGCAGGTTTTTCAATTTACTGTTTTCTCTAATCCGGGTTGCTGTTTCATAGCCATCCATATTAGGCATCATCATATCCAATAAAACAACATCAACCTGAGGGTGTTCTTCCAGGGCTTTGAGTGCTTCTTTACCATCTATCGCTGTGACAACATTCATTTTAAGTACTTCAAGGGCCTTTGTTAACGAATAAATATTACGCACATCGTCATCAACTACAAGGACTGTTTTGTCGTTAAGAATGTTATTTAAAAGGTTCTGCTTTTTATAACTGTCTTTTTTACCTCCGCCTTTTTTATTTTCCTCAACAAGGTGAAGAAATAGGGATACTTCGTCCAGCATTCGCTGATAAGAATGCGCCGTTTTTATAACAATTGAATCGGCATATTTTTTAATTTTCACCTCTTCTTTCATGGAAAGACTCTTACCTGTAAATACAATTACAGGAAGATTTTCTAATCCCGGATTCTTTTTAACTCCGTCAAGTATCTCATACGCATGCTGATCCGGAATACCCATATCGAGTATTACACAGTCTACCTCTGCTCTTTGAAGCGCATGTACCCCATCACCAATATCGCTCTTTATTTCAGAGTTAATATTATAGCTTTCAAGGAAATATGCAAGTGCTTTAGCATGCTTTGGGTTGTCTTCAATGATCAATACTTTTTGCGATTCTTTATTTACTATATGTTCAATCCTTTTAAATATTTCTGGCAGCTGATCAAATGCTACCGGTTTGTCTAAAAAGTCAATTGCTCCTTTTAGTAAACTTTCCTGCTTTAATTTATGTGATGACATAATGTGCACAGGAATGTGTTTGGTTTGCCAGTTGTTCTTTAATTCTTCCATTACTTCCCATCCGCTCTTAATAGGCAGCTGTATGTCCAGCAGTATGCCTACAGGCTTATACATCATTGCCAGATTAAGTGCATAATCTCCTCGTACAGACACTACACCTTTATAACCTCGCTTACGTGTAAACTCTAGTAATGATTTGGCAAAATTAGTATCGTCTTCTACAATAAGTATTACCTTGTCCTCTTCGCTAATAGCTTCCCTGTCATCAGGGATATCTTCAGGAATAGAAGGACTTAAATACATATTACTTTTTTGCTCTTCTATTTTTTCTACCAATGCTACTGTTTCCTGAGAAACAAAACTTTCATTTTCAGATCTATCATTCAGATGCTCTACGGCAAATCCTGCAATCGGGATCGTTAAAGTAAATTCACTTCCTTCGTTAGCACTACTCTTAAGTGTTATTTCACCCATTAGCAATTTTGCCAGTTCACGACTTATAGATAATCCTAAACCGGTTCCTCCATACTTACGTTTTGTAGATCCATCGGCTTGCTGGAATGCTTCAAAAATAAGCGGCTGTTTTTCAAGCGGAATACCTATCCCTGTATCTTTAACAGTAAACAAAACTAACTTATCATTCGTTTCATGTTTCTTAACTTCGAGTGTAACAGAACCCTCGGAGGTGAATTTTATAGCGTTAGAAATAAGATTTTTAAGAATTTGTTCTAATCTTACTTTATCACTCTTAATTACTACGGGAGCATTATCGGCAATAATATTAAACTCAATGTTTTTTTCTTTAGCAACTTCATTGAACAGTGATTTTAAAGTATCTGTAATTTCCTTCGTTGTAATATCTATAAACTCCAGTTCCATTTTTCCTGCCTCAATTTTAGAAAGGTCAAGAATTTCATCAATAAGCCCTAACAGTCCGTTACCTGAACTTTGAATTACTTTTGCAAATTCTATTTGCTCATCGTTCATGTTTTTATCATTGTTCTCTGATAATAAACGGCTAAGAAGCAATATAGAGTTAAGTGGTGTTCTTAACTCATGTGA
This sequence comes from Flavobacterium cerinum, assembly GCF_004028155.1. Lineage (GTDB taxonomy): Bacteria > Bacteroidota > Bacteroidia > Flavobacteriales > Flavobacteriaceae > Flavobacterium > Flavobacterium cerinum. The sequence goes on from NZ_SBII01000009.1 coordinate 38,397, forward strand.
CATGTTTGCTAAAAATTCCGACTTGTATCGTGTGCTTATTTCGAGGTCTTCTGATTTTTTTTGAATCTCAGTATTTCTTTCTTCCAGCAACACACTGCGCTCTGCGAGCTCTTCATTAGTTTGCTGTAACTCTTCCTGCTGTACCCTTAGCTCTTCTTCAGATGCCTGTAATTTTTGGGTCTGTGCTTCAAGTTCAGCATTTATGCTTTCCATTTCACTGTGCTGTGTTCTTAACTCTTCTGATTGTGCCTGAGTTTCTTCTAACAGTTCCTGAACACGTTTTCTGTTTTGTGCAGCTGTTATGGCAATCCCTATGTTATTTGCTGCCATGGCTAAAAACTGAAGATCGCGTTTGGAGAACTCTTTGGCAGCAGCCAATTCTATCACACCGGTAACTTTATCATCTATTAACGGTACTGCTATTATATGGGCAGGCTTAATCTCTCCAAGGGCATAAGATATTTTAATATCTTCCGGTGAAGATGATTTTAACTCTAGCATTTTACCTGAAACTGCCGCCTGGCCAGTTAATCCTTCGCCAAAGCGTAAGTGCTTACGGCTATTGTCCAGGATGCAGCTGTAACCTGCAGACCAAATCAGTTCATCTCTCTCCTGTATGTATAAAACTGCGGCATCACTTTTAATATACATCGCAAGGAAATCGACTATATCAGTAGCTAAAACTTCAATTGGCTTTTCGCCAATCATTACGTTATTTAACTTTGCTATACCTGATTGCAGCCATTCATTATTTGATAAAGATTTAAATGACTTATTTAGTTCATGTGCCATATTATTTAATGACCCGGCAACACTGCCTAAAGCATCTGTCTCGCTGTCTTCTACCCTAACGTCATAGTTACCCTGGGAAATTTCCTGCGCTATACTACTTATAACCCGTATTCTAGCGGCAGTTTCCTTATCGCTGTCTTCAAGCTGCTTTTGCAGTTTAATACGTTCATTATAATCTCTTATTATCCTGGAAAAAAAGATGATACTTATAAGCAATGCCACTAAAGCTGCCGATATAATTAATATAGAACTATACATTCCATATTTTTTAGACTCTTCAGTTCTTTCGGTTAACAACTGCTGTTCATGGTTTTCCATGCGTTTTAAGATCTTACGCATGCCTTCCATTAATTTTCGCCCGGTATCCAGTTCATCAGAGGTTATAGCATCGCCTTTCATTTTTTCATTTACCCTTAACTGCAGGTATTTAAAAAACTCATCTTTTAACGGTTTTAACTCTTTTATACTCGCCTGTTGCGTCGGATTGTCTAAAGTTAGTTCCTGTACTTTATCAAAGTACATTTCGGCATCTGCTTCAGCATCATCATAACGTTTTAAGAAATCCTGTTTCCCCGTTACTAAAAAGCCGCGCATTCCTGCCTGTGCATCTATCATTACAGAGGCACCTTCATTAATATTATAAATAACATCCTGTGTATGCGTAACCCACTTATTACTGTCTAAAAGGCTCCTGATGCTTAAATAAGATGCTGTTGAACTAACTAAAAGTATTAGTATCGAAATACCTGAACTTACAATTAAATTTCTTCTAAAATTACCGTCCATAAAGGTTTTAAATTATAATGGCAATACAATAATAAAGCTTGCACCATTATCGGGGCTGCTTTTTGCTGTTATTAAACCATTGTGTCTTTCTATTATTTTATTTGCTATTGCAAGACCTATTCCGGTGCCTTCATAGCTATTACGATCATTAAGGCTTTGGAAAATTTTAAATATCTTATCCAGATAAATTTCACTAAACCCAATGCCGTTATCTTTTACTACTATCCTGCAAAATTTGCCCGATTGCGAAATTTTACTTTCAAAATTTTTCTCTTCAATAATTTCGACAGTAGCCTCTATTACGGGCGCTATTCCCACCTTTGCAAATTTTAAAGAGTTGCCTACAAGGTTTTGAAACAGCTGTCGCAGCTGGCTGGAAACTCCTGTTACCATAGGCATCGGCTGTATTGTAATAACCGCCTTTTTCTGTTCTATTACATAATCAAAATCAGATAAAACTTCATTGAAAATTTCGTTCAGATCGGTTTTTACAGGAACGACTGTCGAAGACAGTCGGGAATAATCAAGAAGGTCTGTAATAAGTCTGGCCATTCGCTGTGCAGAACGTATGGTACGCTGTACATAATCTCTGGCAGTATCATCATCTTTTAAATAACGTTCCTGGATCATTTTAACAAAGATCTCGATCTTTCTTAAAGGTTCTTTAAGATCATGAGATACTACCCATGCAAATTGTTGCAGTTCATGGTTTCTAAATTCCAGCTCTTCATTTTTAACAAGCAATTCCTGCGTTCTTTCGGTAACTTTAAGTTCGAGGTTTTCCTGTGCTTCTTTTCTTATTTCGATTTCTTTAGATAAGAGATCCCTGATATTTTTAAGTTCATTCTGCTGGTCGTAAAGCTTTAAGAATGTCTTTACTTTCAGGATAAGCAAATCTGGATCAACAGGTTTAGTTATATAATCTACACCTCCGCTTGCGTATCCTTTAGAGATAAACTTTTTTTCTTTATTTACTGCTGATAAAAAGATTACAGGAATATCTTTAGTTCTATTGCTTCCTGCCAGGGTTTCTACAGCTTCAAATCCATCCATGCCGGGCATCTGCACATCCATGATAATTAGAGAGTAGTTCTTCTTGAGTATTTTCTTCAAAGCTTCCTCTCCCGATTCGGCAGTATCAACTTCGAAACCCTGAATTTCAAGTATTTTTTTTAAGGCTATAATGTTTGCCCTTATATCATCTACAATTAATATCATAAAGGCACATCATTTTGGCGGAAAAGTAATCCGTTGTGTAAAATACTTTTGATCCTGGCGCATATCTGGTCAAAATCATTAGGTTTTTCAACATATCCTATTGCTCCGCTTTCAAGACAAATTTTTTGATGTTCTTTAGACGAAGATGTAGAATACATAATAACCGGTATAGATTTAAAACGTTCAGATCTTTTTAATTCTTTAAGGCTCTCTATACCATTCATTTTTGGCATATTAATATCCATAAAAATAAGATCGGGTGTTGCTGTTTTACCAGTATTAAGTTTTTCAAAAAGGTCAACACCATCAGTAGCACTAAGGTATACAGCCGTGCTATCTGCCTCTGAAAGAGCCTCCTGAAAAAGTAGCTGATCGTCCTGATCATCATCTACAAAAAGTATTGTTCTCATTTTTTTACCCACGTTTCAAAAGTATAAAAAAGATGTGTTAAACAGGTGTTAATCCTGCAGACCTTAAATTTACATCTAAAACATCAAAACTACGCATTTAGAGTTTATTTTACATTATTTATCACTGTCAATTTATTAAGTCCCATTCACTACTGCCCATATATTTATTTTATGAAATCCTTATAGACAAAGCCAATCGGCAGCTTTCAATGTTTTTGTATATTCGTAGTAATTTACAAAAAAGAAGCACCATGGAAATTGGGATTGATAGTTTTGCCGCAACGCCTGTTACAAACGAAACAGGTACTCCTGTTCACAGCATGAATTCACTTAATGAGTTACTGGAACGTATAGAACAGGCAGATAAAGCCGGACTTGATGTGTTTGGTATTGGAGAGCACCATCGTAAAGAATTTCTGGATTCTGCTCCCGCAATACTACTAGCTGCTGCTGCAAGCCGAACGAAGCGCATAAAACTATCCAGTGCAGTTACCGTTCTTAGTGCTGCCGATCCTGTGAGGGTTTTTCAAAGCTTTGCTACGCTGGACCTTATTTCTCAGGGACGTGCTGAGATGGTAGTAGGACGCGGTTCTTTTACCGAATCATTCCCGTTGTTTGGGTATAACCTTCATGATTATAATGAGCTCTTCGCCGAAAAGCTTGATCTTTTACTTACTATTCGTGATAATGAATATGTAACATGGTCCGGTAAATTCAGGCCGGCATTGAACAATCAACCTATTTACCCAAGACCATTGCAAGACCCATTACCTGTTTGGCTGGGTGTAGGCGGTACTCCCGAATCGTTTGTGCGTGCCGGTACACTTGGTTTACCCCTAATGGTGGCTGTTATAGGCGGTGAAACACATCGTTTTCGTCCGCTAATTGACCTGTATAAAGAGGCAGGAGAAAAAGCAGGGCATTCTCCCGAAACCTTAAAAGTAGGATTACATTCACTGGGCTATGTCGCTGAAACTACTAAAGAAGCCGTTGAAGATTTCTTTCCTGGTTATGCTAAAACCTTCACCCGCATTGGGCGTGAGCGCGGCTGGCCACCCATAACGCGTCAGCACTTTGATGCTCAAAATGGACCGAGAGGTGCTTTATTAGTGGGCAGCCCCGAAGAAGTAGCCGATAAATTATTACGCCACAGCGAAGCTTTAGGCGGTATATCGCGATTTACATTCCAGATGGACAATGCCGAGCTATCGCACGAACAATTGCTAAAAGCTATCAATCTGGTAGGTACACGTGTAATTTCGTTAGTAAATTCTTAAGTCTTACCCTGAGCTAAATAAGCTCCTTTGTTAACGTTCCAATTTTAATTAACCCTTCCTGAACCTGTTCATCCCAATGCATGCCATAACTTAAACGTACACAGTTATTGTATTGCTTTTGCAGGGTAAACATTCTGCCCGGTGCTATGCTTATTTTATGTTTTAGAGCCTGTTCATAGAGTTTAAAAGCATCTACATTTTTATTGAGTTCCACCCAAAGTATAAATCCTCCCTGTGGTCTGGTTACTTTAGTATCGTCAGGAAAGCTCTCTCCAATAGTCCTTAAAAAGTTAAGCGAATTGCCATGCAGTGTATTCCTAATCTTTCTTAGGTGATTTTCATAACGTCCGTTTTCAAGAAAACCGCCTATAGCTTCCTGCGTTAGTGTTGTAGACGAGATATTGTGGAACAATTTTGTTTTTATGATCTTTTCCTTAAATTTCCCCGGAGCGATCCAGCCTACCCTATATCCGGGAGCCAATGTTTTAGAAAACGATCCGCACCACAGTACATTACCGCTCTGGTCGTAGGTTTTTAATGATTTCGGCCGATGTGCACCAAAGTACACATCGCCATAAAGATCATCTTCTATAAGGGGTATATTATAATGTTCCATCAGTTCTACTACCTTTTTCTTGTGCTCATCGGGCATGGTACTTCCTAGCGGATTGCTAAAGTTACTTACCAGTAAACATAATTGTATTTTATTATTTTTAAGCTCTTTCTCTAAAGCCTCAATCTCTATACCCGTACAGGCATTGGTAGGAAGCTCCAATACATTCAATCCTAAGCTTTGTGCCAATTGCAATATCCCAAAATACACAGGACTTTCTACTGCAATCGTATCACCTTTAGATACTAATGATACCAAACAATTTGCCAATGCATTCATACAGCCTGAAGCCGTTATAATATCATCTTCTTTTAAATTCCCTCCCCAGGTATAAGAATGTCGGGCTATCTGGCGCCTGAGGCGCAAATTCCCTTCTACCGGCTCATAAGATGTACCACTATCATCCATTTCGCGTAGTGCATGCACAATTGCTTTATTCAGTTTGGCTACAGGAAGCAGCTCTATAGCCGGAACACCCAATGAAAACTGAATATTTCCTTTCTTCCCTATTTCAGAGTATACCCTTGCAATAATGTTTTCGGTCTCTTCGTGACCTGCCCAATTGTTAGGCTGACTCGTTGTTACAAGATCAGGTAATGTACGGGTACAATGGGTTACATAATACCCAGATTGTGGTCTTGCTTCAATCAATCCTTTGCTTTCGAGCGCATAATAGGATTGTAATGCCGTACTGATACTTATGCCGTTCTCCTGACTTATAAGCCTCACAGAAGGCAGCTTATCACCGGTTTTAAGAACGCCGTCCATTATTTTCTTCTCAATATTTCCCGCAATCTTACGGTAGATATAGTCTGTTTTTAGTTTTTCCATAGTAATTAAACTGTACTGGTCAAATTTACTAAAATTGTATCTGTATTGGTAATAAAATTTAACTGAATTTTGTATGACATCAATCAATAGTAAAAACGTATGGAAACAAAAACAAAAGCGATCATAGCATTGCTTATCGTATGTATATTTTGGGGAACAACCTACCTGGCATTGCGCATAGGGGTAGAAACATTTCCTGCATTTTTATTCTCGGCTATACGACAGGTTAGTGCCGGGGTATTGCTTCTAACGCTTTTATTCATTTTTAAAAAGACCGAAAAAGTAAATTTCTCCGATATTATAAAACAGGTAATACCGGGTATACTGCTTATTACTTTAGGTAACGGAATTGTAGGATGGGCAGAGCTTTATATACCTAGCGGGCTTGCTGCACTGATCATTTCAGTAATGCCAATTTTTCTTGTGATCATCAATGTTATCTCAGGAAAAGAGCAGAAACAATTTAACCTCAAAATTATTTTAGGGTTCGTATTGGGCTGTACCGGTATCCTATTGATATTTAAAGACAACCTTGCTGATCTTGCCAAACCAGAATATATGTGGGGTGTACTGGCTGTTTTTGGTGCTTCGGTATTCTGGGCTTTGGGAAGTGTGTACATGAAGCATACTACCTTTAACACCAATCCGTATACCAATGCTACTATACAGTTTATTAGTGGTGGATTGGGTTTATTACTGTTCTCTTTAATCTTTGACGATTACAGTCAGTTATCAGCCGTAACATCAGACAGCCTTTGGGCATTGCTGTATCTAATACTCATAGGTTCATTATTATCCTATTTAAGCTATCTGTATGCTATTAAACATTTACCAATAGTAATGGTATCTACCTATGCCTATGTAAACCCGATAATTGCAATACTACTTGGCGTAATTATCCTTAATGAAAAAATTACCTGGATAACGGTATTGGCACTGGTTACAACATTGTATGGTGTTTACCTCATCAACTCAGGCTATCGAACGGCAGTACTAAAAGTAAAAAAGACCATTAAAGCTATCGTAAGCTAAATAGTGATTTCTTGTCTTAGTTCAATGCAGGCTTTGTGTATAGACCACACCTTTGCCTATTAAAACAGTTAATTATGGAAAAGATAAACATACTTTACATAGGCACGCATCCGGAGATACTGGAAACTGTTGTGCGACTGATCAATAAGAATGAAAACTGGAATGCTATCGGGTCTGAAAGTAACATCATTGCCATTCAACTTTTCATGAAGATCAATTTCAGTATTGTGTTACTGGGCTGTGGCATTCCTCAGGATGATGAAGACCGATTGAGGGAAATTTTTAGTATTCATAATCCGAAATGCAAAATCGTTCAGCATTATGGTGGTGGAAGCGGACTCCTCAATAACGAAATATTCACTGCATTAGAAAAAGATTATGCATAAAAAAGGGCAATCAATTTGATTGCCCTTTTTTATTATTACCTTCTTTATAATCAATGTGACTACTATTTACAGCATAACAGTCCTTATAAGCACCAGCGGTATTTTCCAGTGTTATATCATAACGCCCATCGGGTAATAGATCCTTACGGACATGCCCCTCTTTAGTTACCCACATTCCTGTAAATTGCTCCTGCTTTTCGGTATTATTTTTAGTGTTAGACTTTGTTAGTGAACTTATTGATAAAAGCCCGGCCATTGCTACTGTTACTCCTAATGAGAGTATCAGTCCGCTGAGCATCATGTAAACTGCTTTCATATGTTTTAAATTAAAGGTTATTTCTATCAAACAAATTTACAACACCAATACAGCTATATTATTGTATTAAAAACATCATTATCTGTATAATTCAAACATTTACTAAAAAATATGGCTCCGAAACCCGGAGCCATGTTCTTAATTAGTTATCAAAGTTGGTTGCCGTAGCAATGTGACGTACTGACTCAAGGTCATTTTTTACCGATTCAATTTTGGTCTCGGCTAAGCCATAAGCATCAGCTCCCAGGAAAAGGTGTAATGGTGGTTGCTGTTGTGAAGCTACCTCTATCATTACTGCTGCTGCTTTTTCAGGATCGCCAGGCTGATTCCCATTAATTTCATTTTCATGCAATGCCTGTATCTCCCTTACACTTGCATAAGCATCCAATGGATTTTGGGGAATATTAAGTGATGAATCTTTTAGGAAATTGGTCCTAAAATAACCGGGTGAAACTACAGTTGCATAGATACCGAAAGGTTTAACCTCAGCCGCAAGAGATTCGGTAAATCCATGTACTGCAAATTTTGTAGCACAATAAATTCCAAAACCAGGGAAAGCACCGGTAAACCCACCTATAGAGGCAATATTAAAAATGTGCCCTGATCCCTGTTTTCTTAAATGAGGTAATACATAACGGATAACATTTAATGAGCCGAATACATTTACATCAAAATTTTGTCTGGCTTCGGTATCGGTAAGTTCTTCCAGTGCACCCGCAAGTCCATAACCTGCATTGTTTACCACTACATCGATTTGTCCAAAGTAATTTACTGTTTTATCAACAGCCTGGGCAACGCTGTTTTCATCTACAATACTAACTGCCAGCGGTAAAAAATTGGTGTGATTGCCTATTGCTGTTTCAAGATCATTTATACTTCTTGAAGTCGCAGCGACTTTGTGGCCTTCGTTTAATAATCGTTTCGCAAGAGCAAGTCCTAATCCTTTAGAAGCTCCTGTAATAAACCATACTTTTTGATTTGAATTTTCCATTTGTCTTTATAATTGATTGTTATAATTTGATACAGCAAAGTTATGGCGACAGTAAAGCGGTATTATTGCAGCATCCAAAGCAATATTTGCAGTATTCAAACAAACAGCTTACTTGCGAAAAACCATGAAATATTAAAAAACAGAAAAGCCACACGAAGCGGCTTTATAGTAGTAGGAAAATATATTGTTTTAGGCTGCAAGCTGGCGTAACAGGCTGCATACGTCAAAATTAGAATTGGCTTTAAGTATCTTGCCGCTTTCTAAATAGTATACATCACAAAACCCTACTTCAATTGCAGTTCCCTTGGGTTCTACCTCTTTTTCATAAAGTTTCAATGTCCCATTATGGGTACCTCTTTCAATACCCTGTACAATAACGTAACTATCTGTAGCGATCAGGTTTTTGATCTCATAAGTTACATCCGGAAAAATTGTAAACCTTTTTTCCCACGATGCTACAATCGATGATTCCCCAATTGTAGTGCTGTTAAAAGGTATATCAAACCATTCGCTTTTTTCATGCCCCAGAGTTTTTATGTACTCAAAGTCTTTTACGTTTATGGCAGCATACAATCCTTGTATAACACTCCTGTTCTCTTCGTTTTTCATTTTGCACTATGGTTTATTTGACGGTACAAACATACTACCCAACTAAACCTAAATAATTGTAGGATACAAAGCAATTGTTTCAAAATTCAAACAATAAAGAACAGCCGCATAAAGCGGCTGTTATCTTAAAGTTATATCTATGATCCTTGAATCTTATTTTCTAAGTAGTTCTTCGACCGCTTTTTGCAATTGCTGATCATCCCCTACATTTGTTTTAGCAGGTTCATTTTTTACTTTAACATCCGGTTCCAATTGGAAATTCTCCATTAGCTTTCCTTCTTTTGTTGTGCGCATTCCTATTTGCGGAATACCAAAAATAGTTTTACCGTCTATCATTCTTTCCCACCATACTGCAGTTCCTGTACCTGGTACCGGCATACCAATAAGTTTACCAATATCCAGTGCTTTATAGGTATATGGGAACATGTGCGCATCAGAATAATTACCTTCACTAATTAATACTGCAGAGGGTTTCTGCCATTTAAACAACGGTTCTGATCCCATTTTTTGCCCTCTGGGCTCAAAGCTCATATAGGGCTTACCGCTTAAAAAAGTAGCAAGGTCATCATGCAACCATCCACCGCCATTAAAACGTGTATCTACAATAAGGGCTTCTTTGTTGTTGTACTTACCCAGTGCTTTTTCAAATACCTGACGGAAACTTTCTGAGTCCATCCCGGTAACGTGAACATACCCTAAACGTCCGTTCGATAGTTTCTCCACATCTTTCTCCCTGTTCTTTACCCAACGCTCATAGGCCAATCTATTTTCCTGCCAAAGTGCTATTGGTTCAATAACCTCATTCCAGCGTTTACCCGATTTAGCATCATATAAAGAAACCAGCGTTTTCTTATCGGCTTTTCTGTTTAAAAGAGCATAGTAGTTTTGCTCAGGGGTGATCTTAACATCATCAATAGCCTCAATAATTACCCCTGATGTGATTTTTTGTTTTGCTTTTAATAGCGGACTCTTATCCATTACCTCAGCAATTTTTACACCATTACCTGTATAAGAATTGTCGATATAAATACCTAGTGAAGCGGTATAGTCATTAAACTTGGTAGGCTGCGGACGGTAGCGTCCTCCTGTATGAGATGCATTCACTTCTCCAAGCATTTCTCCAAGCAAATCGGCAAAATCTACCGAGTTGTTTATATAAGGTAAAAACTTAGCGTATTCTTTCTTATAAAAATCCCAATCCACACCGTGCAGGTCTTCCAGATAGAATTTCTTCTTGAATTGTCTCCAGGCGTGCTCAAACATATAGTTACGTTCGGCTGTTTCATTAAGATTCATATCCGACGAGAAGTTGATAATATCCTTTTTACCGTCTTTAACATTGATCTTAGCCAGCTTACCACCTCTATCAAGCAGGAATAGATTTTCCTCATTTTTATCGAATTCAAGATCAGATCCAATACCGTTCAGGTTAACAAACAATTTAGTTTCTTTTTCTCTGAACTTGGTACGCCATAGGTTGGTTCCTTCCTCAAAACGGGTTAGGTAATACAGATTTTCACCATCTTTATCTAAAATAAAATCAGACAGTTTAGACGAATGGATGGTTAACTTTTCCTTACGGTCATGCAAACCTTCGAAATCTATTTTTAAAGTTTTTACGGCTTCCTCTTTTTTCTCCTTTTTATCTTTACTCTTGTCCTTTTTATCCGCCTCTTTATCTTTGTCCTTGTCTTTAGCATCTTCCTGTTCTTTCCATAAAGCATACTCTGCTTTATTCAATTGGAATTTCTTCTGGGCATTCTCCGTTAAGAAGATCGCATATACATCACTTTCAGAACCCCAGCTACCGTGAGAGCGGTATCCTTCTTTATCAGAAGACCAATATACCATTTCTCCATTCATGCCAAATTTTGGCTGTTGGTTGTTGTATCCGCTTTCACTAAGATTTATCGGCATTTTGCCATCCGAAACATTCAACAGTCCGATATCTGTATTCCAACGCTCATAAGCCATATACGTTACCAATAGCCATTTACTATCCGGGGACCATGTGTAATATTGATCTCCGTCGCTATATGAATAATTATATTTTCCTGCCAAAACAGTCCTTACATTACCTGATGCCCTGTTAAGTATCCTTATTGTAGTACGGTCTTCAAGGAAAGCGATCTCTTTGCCATCCGGTGAATATTGTGCCTGGAACGATTCTTTGCCCGAACTGATCACAGTAGTTTCTTTTATCTGTGTAGCGTCAAAGAAATATTTTTCATTAGTATTTACAATAGTAGCTTCATAAATGTTCCAACAGCCTCCACGCTCACCAGAGTAAAGCAGCTTTTTACCATCAGTACTAAACTGTATATCACGTTCCTGTTCCGGAGTATCAGTAATTCTTTTTGTTTGTCCAAATTCAACCGAAGCAACGAATACTTCGCCATGCACGATAAAAGCGATCTCTTTTCCGTTAGGTGAAACCGAGAATTTTTCGGCACCTTCACGAATAGGCTCCATCACTTTTTCGTTATATCTTTCATCTGACTGTAAATGAATATCTAATTTTTTAGGCTGACCTCCTTCGGTCTGGGTATAAATTTCGCCATCCCATGTATAACATAAAACACCATTATTTGAGCGGCTTAAAAAGCGAACAGGGTGCTTTTTGAAATTGGTAACCTGCTGAGCATTGCTCTCTTTATTTCCCTGCAAAGTTGCTTTCCATACATTGAATGTACCATCTCTTTCACTAAGGAAAAAATAACCATTGTTACTTCCAAAAACCGGGTTACGCTCTTCAGTAGAAGTTTCAGTAACCTGAGAATAAGTATTACTTTTTGTATTGTAAAGCCATAGGTCACGGGTAACTGATGAGTTTTGATGTTTACGCCAAGGATCTTCGTACCCTTTTTTATCATGGAAGAACAGCATTGAACCATCATCACTGTAGTTTGCCATTTCTGCCGGAGTAGAAATAATTTGTTTTTCCTGACCTCCACTCACTTTGATCTCATACAGTTCTGATAAAACCGCAGTAGGGAATATTGAAGAAGACACATCATCCAAACGGGAAGAGTTGAATATTACCTTATCATCTGAAAGCGAAAAGTCACTCGGAATATCATCTGCTGAATGGTAGGTCAGCCGCTTTGCAATACCTCCACCGGATGGCATTACAAAAACGTCTTTATTTCCATAACGCATCGATGAAAAGGCTATTTGCTTACCGTCATGGCTCCAAACCGGATCGCCGTCATAAGCTTCGTGAATAGTTAGCCGTATAGCTTCTCCTCCATTTGCAGGAACTTTAAAGATATCGCCCTGATATGAAAAAGCGATCTGAGATCCATCGGGTGATATGGCTGCATTGCGCAGCCATTTAGGATTATTATTCAGGTTAGGTGCAACCTGAGAATATGTAGTATTTAAAACTAATAATAAGGCGAAACAGAGATACTTTCTCATAATAAAAATTACATTTTGTTATCTTTAACAAATATAATTTATTTACTGTATTCTGTTAGCAAATAATAGGTTTTCACGGTCAATTACCTCATTTTCCAGTTGTTTGCTTTATATACCATCATTTTTATGCCATTCCACCATTTACGCCAATGTTTTGTGCATTGATCCATTTTGCCTGATCACTGGCAAGAAACAGTACGATCTCCGAAATATCATTAGGTTCACCAATACGGTTAAAAGGAGACAATGCAGCTAAACGATCTATAACTTCCTGAGATTTACCATTGGTAAACAATTCAGTGTTCGTTGGCCCCGGAGATACAGAATTCACATTGATCCCTCTACTTCCAACTTCTTTAGAGAACACACGGGTTAACTGCTCTACAGCTGCTTTTGTAGCCACATAGGTTGCATAACCCGGAATCATAATACGATTAACCGATGTTGAGAAATTAATGACCGTTCCGTTATCAGCAAGCTTATCGGCAGCTTCACGCATGGTATTAAAAGTACCTCGCACATTGATATCAAACTGGCGGTTAAAATCTTCATCGGTAGTCTCTTTGATTGTTTTGGTTATCATAACTCCTGCATTGTTAACCAATACATCGATCCTACCATAATAGGCAATTGCCTCATCAAACATTTTTTTTACTTCAACCGACTTGCTCACATCTGCCTGTAGGGCTATTGCATCGCCACCCGCTGTTTTTATCTGGTTTACCACATCTTCAGCAGCTTCTTTGCCTCCGGCATAGTTAACGATTACTTTTGCCCCTGCACCAGCCATTTTTATTGCTATTGCAGCACCAATTCCTCTTGAAGATCCTGTGATCAATATTACTTTTTTGTCTAATGTTTTCATCCTATTGTATGTATTTCATTTATTGCTTTAGAATACCAAACCCTAATTTACAAAACGAACTGTTATTCTGCTTTTTTCAGCTTTACAAAATGCTTGATCACAAAATGAATAAGCTGCAGCGTAAGATTGATGAGTAATTGGTCTTTATAAATATAGGCCGTACTCATATGGGAAGTAAGTTTCTCGAAAAGACCTGATACAGTACAGAATTCCTGTTTACTTATTATAAAGGGTCCGTTGCCGTCCTGATAAAACAAAGGGTATTGCGACAATCCTTCACGCACCTGTTTGGGTAATAGTTCTTCTTTAATGGCAAAAGTGCATTGTGAACCCTTCAGTTTGGGTACCACACTAGCATCCGGGTTAAAAAATAATAACGCATTGTCTTCGCTTCCGCGAATAAAACAGAAGGTGTACCAGCCTTGTTTTGGAACAATAGATGTGTTAATCTGGTAATCCGGTAATGAGGTGCTGCATCTTTTCACAATACGATAAATTATGAAGCAAAGATATTCCTGATGCTTTTATTGATCGTTACCCGTTTCAAATGAATACTTGTAGGATTCAAACATCAATAAAATGAAGTCCACTAAAATTGTTTGAATTATACAATCAATGATTTGCATTTTGCATATCTTTATGATGAAGTTCGTTTTACTTTTGTAGTAACAAAATTAACTCACCTACTACTTAAAACACTATAAATCATGCCAAAGACAGAAACACTTGAAGATTTATACCAGCACAAATTTAACTGGATGCCCGAAGGGCTTCAAAAAGACCTTGGCCACTTTAATGTTTTTAGACATGAAGATTGTGTGGGCCCGGGCAAAGAACCTGTTAAATACACCCGAAGGGATTACTACAAGATAGCACTTATACGCGGTCATTATATATACCATTATGCCGATAAAAGTTTAGAGGTAAACGGAACAACATTGTTATTCTTTAATCCAACTGTGCCCTACACTTTTGAAGCAATAACAGCTTCGGCAAGCGGTTTTTTCTGTATCTTCAAGGATGCTTTTTTTAGCGAGCACCTTCGCAGCAGCCTAAAAGACCTGCCTATGTATACTCCGGGAGCGAGTCCTGCCTATGTGCTTGACGACTCACAGGACGAATACATAAGTAATGTATTCACAAAAATGGTAGAAGAGATGAAAGGCGACTATCAGTTCAAGTTTGACCTGATACGCAATTACATTATGGAAATGGTACATTACTCTATAAAAATGCGTCCAAGCGAGACACTATATACCCATATTGATGCCAATTCACGTATTACTGCTGTATTTACAGAGCTATTGGAGAGACAGTTTCCAATTGAATCGCCGGCACAACAATTTGCATTGCGCAGTGCCAAAGACTTTGCCGGACAGCTTAATGTACACGTTAACCATCTTAACCGTGCCATTAAACTAACAACAGGGAAAACAACATCAGATCATATTTTTGAACGTCTGTTAAGCGAAGCCAAAGCACTATTGCGCCATACTGATTGGAACATATCTGAGATCAGTTATGCCCTTGGATTTGATGAGTCGGCACATTTTAACCATTTCTTCAAGAAACTTACAAACGCTACGCCTTCATCATTTAGAAATTAAATTCCTTTAAGTGCCTATTTCGACAGGCTCAATATGACACTTGCAAATAAAGAAAGGACGACCATTTGGTCGTCCTTTCTTGTTTAGAGAATATCAGTCAACTGATCTCATGAACAATATACATCCCAGTTCAAACCAGCTTTTGCCTTCATCTACAAAAACTATTTCAACATTAGTATTCTCGCCTTTAAATCCAATTCCTCTGCTTTTCTTTTTACTGCCATATTTTTTTATATAGACCTCATCAATATCAACATGTAATTTGTTTTTCACTAAATATATTGCCATAAGCACATTACCCCGAGGATCTTCATCAGGGTTCAGGTATTTAATTAGTCCTAATTCCTGATATACAGACGAAGGATCATAATCTTCGCCTTCACCTGTATAAGTTTCAACAATAGCTTCGTCTTCATCCTCATCTATAATATCATTAGGCATTTTTGGCAATTGATACATATCTGATATTCTATGAAATACTACCTCTGCCTGTTCTTTTTCTGAAAGTCCAAGATTTTCGATTTCCACCAAAGCATCACTTAATTTTTCATCTTCAGCAATCCATTGCTGGATTACATTTTCAGAAAGAAATCCCTCCATACTTTTTAAAATCTAATTAAATTTTACCATATATTTTTTCTCTTGGTCCTTCTTGGGCTAACCATTCGTCGTAGGATAATTCACTTGGTTGAAATTCAATGCCAGTACAACCCGCCTCTTCTATTTCATTTTTAAGTTTTTCAGAAACAACGTACTTAACTGCTCCTTCAACATGTAATAAAATAAAGAAATCCTGATCTATATTTTCAATTAAATGGATTTTTTTTATAAACATACTTCCCGGATCAGAATCTTTTATTTCATTCTGTTTTCTATTAAATTCTTCAAACGTATTTATATCCTCTGTAACCAAAAATGTTCCTCCTTCAGACTTACGTTTTCTTGAAACAATTTCAGATCTTTTGTAGTCTATAAACTGCATATCAATTTCATAAGCATTTAAAATCCAGTAATCAGAAATAAAATTTCCTTTATGTATAATGTCCGATTTAAAAAACTGTAGCCCGGTTTTCCTATAATTTTCAAGAATTGATTTTAGTTTTCCACTTATTAGTAGCTTTAAAGTAAACCCCATCGACACTACACTTATGAGATCAGTGATCTTTGCTTTAGGATACAGGATAGCATTAGCAATTATAGGTTCAAAATGGATTTTTTCAAATTGTGTATGTTCAATAAATCTGGGTTCATCCCATACACTGCAATGATATTCGGCTTTTTCAGCCTGCACATATTTGCCTATTATCTTAGTATCCAAGCTCTCAGTTAAACAAAAATATTTCATTGAATTTAGAATATAATATTATTTATATGAGTATTAGGGTTAAGTATTATAGCTGCTCTAATATTCTGAACAATATTTAATACTGCATTGTATGCCTGTTCTGGAGTCGCATTAGCAGGTATGGCATTTAACTTTTGTATAACTTTTAAATCATAAGCAGCATGACTTCCACTATGCACAATAGTATTCAAAGGTATACCATTAATAACTTCATTCATATGAAATTCATTACCAGATTTTGCTGCTTTTTGAATTGCTGGATGAGTACTCTTAGCCCAAGGGATTATATGATGCGCCTGCCTAGGATCTCCGTTTGCTAAATTTAATACTTTTCTCAATTGAGTTCTATCACCAAAAGTTATTATATCTCCTGTTTTTACCATCCATTTAAGAGTGGTTTTAGAACTACTCGTTATATCAATCGTTTTTTTTGCATATTTGACCCCAACTGCTGCCCATCCTGCAACAGGTATTGCCGAAGCATAACTCAATGAAGCATTAAGACCATCACCCTCAATCGTATAAATAACACCATTGGCTAAATCTGCTACTTCCCCAACAACAGGAACAAGACCAACAAGATCAAGACCAATATGGATCATCTCTTTCGAGGCATGCCAATATACCTTTGCAGTAGACCATTCAGGATGTTCGAGTCGTAAAACAGCACATTGCACAGAAAAATACATTATCCACGGTTCAATATGTGCACTATTTAAATTTACATCTGTAAAAGGATCTATGAGTTGATGATAATTAGTATCAAAGGGTTTTGTAAAATAACCTCCAGTTTTAGTAGCCAAAGCCATTTTCAGAGCATTAATTCCTTCTGATTTTAGAGGTTCATTAATTTCACTTTCAGCTAATATAGTAAGCATCTCTCTGGGAAATTCAAGTCCATTTGCATAGTATTGAATATGTTTAAAAATAGCTTCTGAAACTTCAGGATATTTATCCATAATGGCTTTTTGAGGAGCTGTTAGGCTATTTAAAAATACCTGATTATAAGAAATTCCGCTACCTCCACCAGCACCGCCTCCCCCACCAGTACCACCAACAAAAGTGTAAACATTATGACATTCTGTAACAGAACTTATTTGATAATGCGCATTATTAACATATCCTATATCGCAAGTATCACCTATCATATGACCACCTCCATTACTGCATGGCACCTCACTAATAAAAGTTGTAGTCGTACATTCTTCTGTAACCATAATTCCGTCGGTCACCTTGCCTGAAACAAATTGAGCTGTTCCCTGAATATTATAGTCTATATCATATACCTCCATTAAGCCTGTAAACATCTTTATGTTGAAAGGAGCTGTTCCATCTTTAGGAGAATACTTAACAAACAGGGCATTTTCAACATTCTTATTATCTATTGTTACTACAAAAAATAAATGATAAGGCTGTTCCTCAGAATATTCACTTACATATAAAGAATAGTTCGTATAATTTGTAGTTACGATCTTTTCAAAATACTTTTCATCATATTCAGTAATACTACTCTTTTGCAATTCTTTTCTTAAAGTAATCTCAGTTAGAGAATTTCTAATTTCAGGAGTATTAAGTCTTGAGAATAAATCCCGGGCATTGACCCATTCAGGATGGGGAGCTTTATTTTCATTTATCTCATGCAAATTAATATCCTCATTTTGGCATGATAAAAAAAAAGTAAAAAAGCAGATTACCGTTATCCTGATAATCATTCGCAATTTTTGTTTCATTGTTAGTAATTTTAATGATTAGTAATTGATAAAGAGAAAAAACATTTTTACAATGTAAATTCTGACAAGACAAATCTAATTAATTAATTTTAAGAACAATTGCGGGAAATCCGCACTTTTTTAATAAACAAGAAAGGACGACCATTTGGTCGTCCTTTCTACAATAATAATTGTCGGCTCTGCTCCTAACATTTGTTGTTTGGCAGAGTGTTCTTTAATATTATTTTGGTTTCTTAACCGTGATAGTATCGGTAGTAACCGATATAGTATCTTTAGCTCCAGTCTCGTCAATTGTCGTTTCAGTAGAAGTGATCGTATCACCGTCTCCTTCAATAACAGTTTCTGATTCGGTGGTAACTTCTTTTTTGTCTTTACAAGATGTAAAACTAAGTCCTGCAACTAGCAAAGAAACCATTAGAGTATTTCTTAAAAATGCCTTTCTCATAAGTAGTGTGTTTTTTAGATTAATATTAGACTAATCTCAAAGTTAAAACTTTAAACACTTAAGTATTCCCATAATTTTATTAAAAAAAACTTAAATAGTTAATTTAAAACTATTCTCAATTTTTTAAATGTAGTCATTTCTTGTCCTGGTTCAAGGTTTTGGATTAGCTGATACTGTAGTTTTACACTATCAATTTAACCCTTATTATAAATTATAAATCACTAACTTTAACTCTACAAAACTACATACTATGTCAAATATTGGCCTTATACTCGAAGAACGTCCCAGTGATATTGGTAATTTTATGGTAGGCAGACTTTTACCTTTTAGAGGTAAAAGAACTGTAGGACCTTTTGCCTTTATAGACCACATGGGGCCTACGGCATTAAACGATCATGAAAACCTTGATATTGGTCCTCACCCACATATTGGACTGTCTACGCTTACTTATTTGTTTGAAGGAAATATAATGCACCGCGACAGTTTAGGCACCGAAATAGAAATTAAACCCGGACAGGTAAACTGGATGACCTCGGGTAAAGGTATTGTTCACTCGGAACGCACACCGGAACGTTTGCGCCACTCCGACAAGCACCTTCATGGATTGCAAATATGGGTGGCATTACCAAAGCATTTGGAACAGATAGAACCTTCATTTGCACACATTGAGGAAAACGGACTCCCGCAATGGAAAATTGGCGATGTTTCGGTAAAACTTATCGCTGGTGAAGCTTTTGGAAAAAAGTCAGATGTACCGGTTTACAGCCCACTTTACTTTTTAGAATTTAAAAGTACTACAAAACAAAAAATGACCATTGGTAGTGAGCTGTATGGAGAAAGCGGTCTTTACATTCTTGAAGGAAGTATAGAAAGCGATGGTGATACTTTTTTACCTAAGCAGTTATTAGTCGCAAAAGACACTTCCCTTTGTGAGTTTACAATCAACGAAAATACAACCGTATACATTTTTGGCGGCGAGCCTTTTGAAGAACCAAGATATATTTACTGGAACTTTGTTGCTACTTCTTTAGAATTGATAGAAGATGCTAAAAAACGATGGAAAGAACAAACCTTCCCTAAAATTGAAGGTGAAACCGGTTTTGTACCATTACCCGAAGAAATTAAAAGTTTTAATATTAAAAAATAAACCACTTATGGAAATAGAAAGATTTGACGACGGTAAAAAAGGCCATTTTAAAGCTGTAGAAAATGATGTTGAAGCCGGGCTAATGACTTACGTATGGGCCGGAGAAGGCAAAATAATAATTGACCATACCGAAGGAAACCCTGAGTTTAAAGGTGTAGGTATAAAAATGCTTAACAAAGTCGTTGATTATGCACGTGAAAACAACGTGAAGATCATTCCACTTTGCCCTTTTGCCAAAAAGATGTTTGACAGAACGGAAAGCATACGCGACGTACTTGCATAAATCCCTAATCAAACTATAGAATGAATTTCTTAGTACTTATAAATACCGTGATCTTTATTTTGCTTTCCTTCCTGCACTTTTACTGGGCTTTAGGCGGTAACTGGGGAATGGAAGGTGTGGTGCCTACATTTTCGGATGGAAAGAAAACATTTAAGCCCGGCCTTCATGGAACAATGGGTGTAGGTATTGCAATGGGAGCCTGTGCATTTATAACCATTGGAAACACAGGAATATTTGATCAGTCGCTAAGCCATACTTTTATAAAATATGCTACTCTGGCGATCGGAGCCTTATTCCTTTTAAGGGCTATAGGTGAATTTAAATATGTTGGATTCTTTAAAAAGGTAAAAGGGACATTGTTTGCTAAAAACGACACCCATTATTACAGTCCACTATGCTTAACTGTTGCGGCGGTAAGTTTTTTAATTATCTGGTTATCATAATAAAAAAAGGACAATCAAATGATTGTCCTTTTTTACTTTACTTCAAAGACTATTATTTCAAAGAAGCCATGTCAATTACAAATCTGTATTTTACATCACTTTTTTCCATACGCTCGTAAGCCTTATTAATATAATCCATATTGATCACTTCAACTTCAGATACAATATTGTGCTCTGCACAGTAATCAAGCATCTCTTGTGTTTCGGCTATACCGCCAATAAGGCTTCCCATAATGCTTCTGCGTTTACCTATAAGTGTAAAAGCCTGTAAAGGCTCACCTGCAGGAGGTACACCTACAACAATCATAGTTCCGTTTTTCTTAAGCAGGTTCAGGTATGTGTTGTAATCATGTTTCGCCGAAACTGTATTTAGTATAACATCGAAACTATTTACCAATGAAGCCATAACTTCCGGGTTTGATGTAAGTGCAAAATGGTGTGCTCCCAGTTTTTTTGCATCGGCTTCTTTAGATGGAGATCCACTAAGCATTGTTACCTCTGCACCAAAAGAGGCTGCAAATTTAACGGCCATATGACCCAATCCACCCAAACCTAATACAGCCACTTTATGACCTTTACCTACTTTTAAATGACGTAATGGCGAGTAAGTAGTGATACCTGCGCAAAGCAATGGTGCTACGCCGCTTAACGGCAATTTGTCTGACACATGAAGCGTATATTTTTCATCTACTGTAATAGTAGTAGAATAACCACCATAAGTAGGGATCTTTGTTCCTCTTTCGTAGCTGTTATAAGTTCCTGTCATACCTTCATCACAGTATTGCTCTTCGCCTTCAAGACAGCTTTGGCACTGCCTGCATGAATCTACGAAACAGCCAACTCCGGCTAACTCACCTACTTTAAAGTTCTTTACATCGTCGCCTGTTTTTATGATCCTTCCCACGATCTCATGACCGGGTACTAACGGATAAATAGCAGGACCCCAATCGCCTTTAGCTGTATGGATATCTGAATGGCATACACCGCTGTACAATATCTCTATCTGTACCTGGTTAGCCCCTACTTCTTTTCTTTCAAACTCAAATGGTTTTAAAGGAGTCTCAGCATCATATGCTGCAAAAGCTTTTACTTGTATCATTATATAGCGTTTTTGGTTTATTCGTTGGTTTTGTTTTTACAGATCAGCCTGAGCTTATCGGCCAGTTCCCTCCTATAAGTAATACCTATGGGGATAGGCATGTTTTTAATGGTTACATGGTCTTTCATGACCTCTTCAACTTTATTGAGCGCAATAATATATGATTTGTGTGCTCTCATAAACAGTGAAGAAGGCAGGCATTTTTCGAATTCATTGGTTGTTATCGTTGCCAGATAATTGCGTTTCTGCGTAAAGATCTTTACATAATTACCATAACTCTGGGCATATAGTATGGCATCTACATCAATATCAATAATATCGCTGTCTACCTTAACACTTATGCTTGTTGTGATTTCTTCTTCCGTTTCTGCTGCAGGCAAATTACTTTCCAGTTCAAAAAAGCGTTCTATTGCCTTTAAGAACCTTGGATAAAATATGGGTTTTAGCAGATAATCCAGTACACCGTATTCATAACTTTCCAGAGCAAATTCGCTGTAGGCAGTAGTAAGGATAGTGCGTGGTGGTTTTGCCAGTTTTTGCAGCATCTCTATACCCGATATCTGGGGCATATCAATATCCAGGAACATAAGATCGGGTGTGTTATTTTCAAGATAGTGCATCGCCTCTACCCCATTGTATCCCTGAAAAACAAGTTCCAGCGAGGGATTTTGCTTAATATAATTTGCCAGCACATAATGTGCAGCAGGCTCATCATCTATGATAATGCATTTTTTAACAGACTGATTCATAACCTTTTTAGCTGTAATTGTAAATTTACGGTATAAATATCAGTTTCTTTTATATCCAGTGAATAATCACTGCCATACAACAGCCTTAAACGTTCGGTAGTATTCTTGATACCAATTTTTGTAGACACGACATCGTTCTTTTTCTCGGGCAGTGAGTTTTTAACCACAAGCTCCAGTTTACCTTCGTGTACTGTAAGGTTCACATCTACAAAACACTTTTCTATAGTGCAGGTGCCATGCTTAAAAGCATTCTCTACGAAACAGATAAGCAGCATAGGCGGTATCTTGTAGGCATTATCGTTATCTATACTGCTGCTGAATTTGATATCACAACGATACCCAACACGTTCCCTCTCTAATTCGATATAACTGCTTATAAAGTTTATCTCATCTTCCAGTGCTACACACTGCCTTTGATTGCTTTCCAGCTGATAACGCATAAGCTGCGATACGTGCATGATCAGTTCTGGTGTACGTTCAGGATATTGCAGGCTGATACCATACAACGTATTGAACGTATTGAACAAAAAATGCGGGTTAAGCTGTTCTCTTAAGGAGTTAAGCTGTGCCTGATTGTACAATAATTTCTCGCTATCAAGATCTTTTCGTTCGCGGTAAAACTTAAGTATGATAATTACCGAGAGTATACAAATAAGCGTGGCTGCCAGTGTTGCCATCTGAAACACATAGCTTTTTTGCTCGGACGATTTATAAAGGAAGCAGTTTTTATAGATCCAGAGGGAAGATACTTCAAACAGTATTACTGAAAAAGCAAGAAGCAGCATAGCACTCAATAAAATATAGAGCAATGGTTTATGCTTTTTTAAAAGTAGTGGCAGCAGAAAAAAACGATTGATCTGAGCATGGGCAAACAGTATAAGGAAATATGCACAGCCCGACCATATACCGCGCCATGACTTAATTAATATCCAGTCGTTTAACGTGAAAAGTATAAAAGAGAAAACAAGTATAAGTACTTCCTGCCACCATTTGTTCTCAATTATATTTCTAAAAAATTTATTCATCAATTTCATTTTCTTACTGCAAAGTACGCACTAATCTCGTAATAGCAGTCAATTTGTGTGACGAATTCAATTCATCATATGACGAGTTCAATTCATCATTTAATACCATAACAACCCAGATACACGCAGTAAATTTGCGCATCATTATCACCACAATTATCTTACTAATATCACTTCAATGCACTTAAAAAAATTAACGCTACTGTTACTGCTCTACTCAATAGGCAGCTTTAGTCAAAATTTATCGCTTAGGGAAGCTGTAGACAAAGGCACTGCCAACTACGGTTTTGTAAAAGCAAAAGGCAGTTATGCTAAGGCAGCGCAGGAAACTGTAAAGCAGGCCAAACGCGATTACCTGCCCAATCTAAACTTATCGGCACAACAGGACTACGGAACTGTAAATGGCCAAAACGGACCTCTTTATGGTTTGGGCGGTCTTGGAGTTGCTTCATCAGGGCTTCCGCTGCCGGAACAAAATTGGAATGCTGCCTTTGGCGCACTGTACCTGGTTAACATGAACTGGGATTTTTTCACCTTTGGGCGAACAAAACAACGTATTACCATTGCCAAAGCAGATGCAGAAAGACAGCAGAAAGATTTTGAACAGGAACAGTTTCAGCATAAAGTAAAAATTGCCGGGGCTTACCTTAACCTATTAGCAAGCCAGCGTTTGCAAATATCCCAGCAAAAAAATCTTAGCCGTGCACAGATAGTACATAAAAATGCTGCCGTACGTGTTAAGAATGGACTATTACCGGGAGTCGATTCTACATTGGCTGCTGCCGAAGTATCGAGGGCTAAGATTGCACTGAACCAGATACGCGAACAGGTAAAACTGCAAAACAACAGGCTTGTTGAGCTTATGGGGGTAGAACCTGCCGACTTTGCTGTAGATACTACCTTTGTTACTACCGTTCCAAAAGCAATGCTTACCCGCGAAAGTCAAACTGATAGTGTAAACAACCCAATCCGTCAGTTTTACAAAAGCCGTATTGAATTAAGCAACAAACAACTCGCACTATTTAAAAAAGAATACTACCCTACTTTCAGCCTATTTGGTATTTACCAAACAAGAGCATCCGGTTTTAACAGCAACTACGCTGTAGACCAGAATTCGTTTACACAAAGCTATCTTGACGGTATAAACCCAACACGCCAAAACTACCTGTTTGGTATTGGTATGACATGGAACATTACCACGATAGCACGTTCGTCTAAAAAAATAAGTGCCCAGAAACTTATATCACAGGGTCTTGAAGAAGAGTATAAAGCGGTAGACCTGCAATTAAAAGCACAGGAAGATGCAGCCAACGTGCGTATGGGTTTTGCTACAGAAAACTACAGCGAAGCACCTCGCCAGGTTAGAGCAGCACAACAGGCTTACCTGCAGCGTACCACCCTTTATAACAACGGCCTTACCGATCTTGTAGATGTTACACAGGCTCTTTATACGCTTAACCGTGCTGAGACCGACCGCGATATTATTTACACTAATGTATGGCAGGCATTGCTTATGAAAGCTGCCGCAACGGGCGATTTTAATCTTTTTATCAACGAATTTTAATTTTTATTAAATAATGAATTTAATACGTTTTGCACTCCGCAAGCCTATATCCATATTGGTACTTGTAGCCGGACTATTTTTCTTTGGTATAGGTGCTATAAGCAATATTAAGGTTGACATCCTGCCAAAAATGAACCTGCCAGTAATATACCTGGCACACCCTTTTGGAGGATATACACCAGACCAGATGGAATCTTATTTTGCCAAGAACTATGTAAACATCATGTTGTTTGCCAATGGGGTAAAATCGATAGAAACAAAAAACATACAGGGATTAACCTTAATGAAGGTTACCTATTATGAAGATACTAACATGGCACAGGCAGCAGCTGAGCTGAGTGCGCTTTCCAACAGGATACAGGCGGCTTTCCCTCCGGGGTCACAGCCTCCGTTCGTTATCCGATTTGATGCTTCATCGCTTCCGGTAGGACAATTGGTACTAAGCAGTAAAATACGCAGTAACAATGAACTTCAGGATTTGGCTAACGTATATGTACGTGCTTCCTTTACCTCAATACCCGGACTGTTGTCGCCTCCACCTTTCGGGGGAAGTCCAAGAACGATTGAGATCAATGTTGACCCTGCACAGCTTCGTGCCCATAACCTTACACCAGACCAAATTGTTGAAGCTATAAAGCTGAACAACCAAACAGCACCATCAGGTAACGTTAGGATAGGCGATAAAAACTACCTTACCCCTACCAACAATACCATTAAGGAAATAAAAGATTTTGAGAAGATCCCGTTATTTAAGGGCAGTGTTCAAAACCTTTCGTTAGGAGATGTAGCTACTATTAAAGATGGTGCCGATATTACAAACGGTTATGCTTTAGTAAACGGAAAAAGATCGGTATATGTGAGTATTGCAAAAGCCGGAGATGCTTCTACATGGGAAGTGGTACAAAATCTTAAAGCCAACCTGCCTAAGATCCAAAGCACACTACCCGAAGATGTACAGATGACCTATGAATTTGACCAGTCGGTATATGTAATCAACTCGGTTAAAAGTCTTGTTACCGAAGGTGTAATTGGTGCTGTACTAACGGGTCTTATGGTTGTACTTTTCCTTGGTGATAAAAGGGCTGCCTTTATTGTAATCCTTACTATTCCAATTTCTATTATATCAGGGGTATTGTTCCTGAAATTATTCGGGCAGACCATTAACCTAATGTCTTTGAGCGGACTTGCACTAGCCATTGGTATTCTTGTTGATGAGAGTACCGTAACGATAGAGAACATACACCAGCATCTCGATATGGGTAAACCCAAGGCCGTCGCGATATGGGAGGCCTGTAAGGAAATTGCGCTTCCTAAGCTTCTTATCTTATTGTGTATCCTTGCTGTGTTTGCACCGGCATTTATTATGACGGGAATACCGGGAGCTTTATTCCTTCCATTGGCAATGGCGATAGGGTTCTCTATGATCATGTCGTTCCTTCTATCGCAAACCTTTGTACCCGTAATGGCCAACTGGCTAATGAAAACTAATGGTCATGCCAAACAACATGCGCTTGAAAGCAATCATGGCACAGCCGAAGAAAAAGCTGCTTTTGCAGAACGTGAAGATTATAATAAGGATGGTAAATTAAGCCGTTTTGAGAAATTCAGGATTAGTTTTATGCGAATGATCGACAGGCTGATGCCAAAGCGTAAGTTTGTTGCCCTTGCCTATCTTATTGGTATTAGTGCCCTTGCTGTATTAATGCTCAATGTTATCGGTCAGGATGTATTCCCAAAAGTAAATTCGAGTCAGTTCCAGCTGCGTATGCGTGCCCCTGATGGTACCCGTATTGAGCGTACCGAGGTGAAAGCCCTTGCTGTACTTAAGGAGATGGAAAACATGGTAGGCAAAGAGCATATTGGCATATCATCGGTATATGTGGGTAATCACCCGTCCCTATTCTCTGTATCGCCAATATACCTGTTCATGGCAGGACCTCATGAGGCAGTATTCCAGATCGCGCTTAAAGATTTCCATACTAATATGGATACATTCAAAGACGAGCTAAGAAACAGGATCAAGAAAAATGTACCGGGCGTTACCGTATCGTTTGAGCCAATAGAACTTACTGATAAAGTACTGAGCCAGGGATCGCCGACACCTATAGAAATAAGGATTGCCGGAAAAGATAAAAAGCGTAATGAGGAGTATGCCAACAAGATCATGGCACAGCTTAGAACGAAAGACTATTTCAGAGACATCCAAATTGCGCAGCCAATACATTATCCTGCATTGAATATTGATATTGACAGAACGAGAGCGGCACAATTAGGCGTGGATATGAATGACATTTCGCGTTCGCTTATCGCTTCTACCTCTTCGTCCCGTTATACCGAGAAGAACACCTGGATAGACGAAAAAGCAGGTTTATCATACAATGTACAGGTACAAGTGCCTCTGGATAAAATGATGACCGAAAATGATATAGGCGAAATTCCGCTGCTTAAAAATTCTACACGTCCTGTGTTAAGTGATGTAGCAACTATTACACCGTCTGAAACACGCGGTCAGAATGATAACCTTGGTGCTATGCCTTATATCTCTATTACAGCAAATATTGCCCATACCGATTTGGGTACAGCTACCAAAGATGTACAGGCAACCATAAAAGGACTTGGCGAACTGCCTAGAGGATTGTTTATAGAACCTATTGGCTTGAGTAAAGTACTTACTGAAACCATGAAAAGCTTAGAATCAGGATTATTGATAGCTGTTGTAGTTATCTTCCTTATGCTTGCTGCCAACTTCCAGTCCTTCAGGGTATCGTTAGTAATATTAACTACTGTACCTGCTGTAGTACTTGGTGCTCTACTATTGCTTTTAGCAACGGGCTCAACGCTTAACCTCCAGTCGTACATGGGTATTATCATGTCGGTTGGGGTATCTATTGCGAATGCCGTACTGCTTGTTACCAATGCCGAACAACTCAGAAAAGTTAACGGCAACGCACTGCAATCAGCCAGGGAAGCTGCATCGCTACGACTTCGCCCTATTATTATGACCAGTGTTGCCATGATAGCGGGTATGTTACCAATGGCTATTGGACATGGTGAAAGCGGCGAACAGGTATCGCCACTGGGAAGAGCTGTAATAGGCGGACTGGTATTTTCTACCTTTGCCGTGCTTATTATCCTGCCGCTTATTTTTGCATGGGCACAGGGCAAAGCCACAACCCAATCGGTATCACTGGATCCGGAAGACAAAGAGAGTAAATTTTATGTACCTACATCAAACCAATAACATGAAAAATATATTAGTACCAGCCTCAGCCCTTTTTATATCTGCTCTTATCCTGAGCAGCTGCGGCCCTAACGAAAAAGAAATAAAACCGGCCGAAGCCGCACCACAAATAGAGACTTTTCAAATTAAAAAAGAAAAACTGTCTTCTGAAATACGCCTTCCGGCAGAATTATCAGGCTTCCGCCAGGTAGACCTGTATGCTAAAGTGGCAAGTTTTGTACAAGAACTAAAAGTGGATATAGGTTCAGAAGTTAAAGAAGGTCAGCTATTGATCGTGCTTGAAGCACCGGAGATCAGTTCCCAGCTTGCTGCGGCACAATCAAGACTGCATTCGCAGGAAGCTATCTATACGGCAAGTAACAGTACTTACAACCGTATCCTTGAAACCAGTAAGGTTGAAGGTACAATTTCTAAAAATGACCTTGATGTGGCACTAGCCAGAAAAAGCTCCGACTATGCCCAGCTACAGGCAGCGCGAGCTTCTTATAAAGAGATACAAATTATACAAGGTTACTTACAGATTCGTGCGCCATTTACAGGGATCGTAACGGCTCGTAATATCAATATAGGGGCTTATGTAGGGCCGTCAGGAAAAGGCTCTGATCTGCCTCTATTGACCGTGCAGGACCAAAAGAAACTGAGGCTTGCCGTATCTGTTCCTGAAATGTATACAGGTTATCTTAAGAATGGGGACGAATTGAGCTTTAGCGTTCGCTCTATGCCTAATGAAACTTTCAAGGCTAAGATCCAAAGAATGTCGGGTGCATTAGACTTAAAACTGCGTTCTGAACGTGTGGAAATGGATGTAATAAATAACAATAATAAACTTTTACCGGGAATGGTTGCCGAAGTACTGTTACCGCTTAACGCAAAAGACAGCACTTATGTAGTACCTAAAACTGCCGTGGTAAATTCAAGCGAAGGTGTTTATGTTATTCGTGTAAAAGATAACAAGACACAACGCGTAATGGTGAAAAAAGGACGTGAAACAGCCGACAGTACAGAAGTATTTGGTGAATTTACGCCTAACGAAACACTTATAAAAGTTGGTACCGAAGAGTTAAGAGACGGTACTGACATTAAAAACTAAATGAAAAAGAAGTTTTCTTAGTAATTAATTATGTTTGGTTGAGCCCCTGGGAAAACAAAGGTTTCCGGGGGCTTTTTTATTCGTATTTGTTAAGGGTTTTTGTAGTATCGTTCCGATAGTAATAAAGTAACATCTTTAATTAAACCACCCCGCCTTTCAGGCACCCCTCCAAAGATGCAACAACGTCTACAAGCTCAGCGTGACAACATCGAAACGTTTCAATAATAAATTACCAACATCACTACATAAAAAAACTGCCTAAAATTACTTTTAGACAGTTTCTTTCTAACTCTGAATTAATAACCTATTTTTTTATAATCAATAATGATGGCGTATGATTTAACCACGGGCTGCGTGATTCTACCAGTTTTTTCCAGCTGTCTACACTTATTATCATAAGATCCTGTTCCTGAAGGAACTCTTTCTCAAGCGTGCGCTGGCTTAATAGTTTGATATGGTTTGGCACATTATGCTCTATACTTCGAATTGTTTCTTTGATTTCCGGATTGTTTTTTACAGATCCTTCTGCATCCAGTACCGTAACCTGTGATCCTACATTACTGATTAATTTCTGAGCAAACTCAATAAGGAAACTATCTGCCGGATCGAAGATGGTTAAAAACACCCTATCTGTGCTTTTAAAATCTTTGTCAACCAAAATTCCTACAGGAGGTTCGGTCTTAGAAAGTATCTGCTGCGTACGGTCATCAAAAGGTGAATTTTCGAACAGTTTTTCTTTACCTGTAAAGGTATTTAACAGGTTCTCCGGATTGATGATCCTTGTGGTAAATCCTAAGATCTTACCAAGAAGCGTTCCTTCAAATATAGATTGTCCTATGTCGATAAGCACAAGGTCAAATTCTCCTTTATTAGCAACAGTAGCAATATCGCTATCCATATCGGTAGTTGCTTTAAATAGCGTAGTTACTTTTTGCCCCAGGTTCTCGGCTTCTGCCAAAATTGGCTTAAAGCTTTCCTTTTCATATTCTTCAAGGTTGAAGGTATGTATCTCACTACTTGGCGATATGTGCATGGCTGTAACCATTGCATTACCGCTCATTTTCTTTACAAAGGCGTTTGCCAGCTTCAGTAATGTTTTTCCACCTTCCG
This sequence comes from Flavobacterium cerinum, assembly GCF_004028155.1. Taxonomy (GTDB): domain Bacteria; phylum Bacteroidota; class Bacteroidia; order Flavobacteriales; family Flavobacteriaceae; genus Flavobacterium; species Flavobacterium cerinum. The sequence goes on from NZ_SBII01000009.1 coordinate 68,821, forward strand.
GGCTGTCAAAAGATACCAGTACCTTGAAACGGCTCACCTGCCTGATCTCTGCCGGAATATAGTTTTTCCTTCTGTTAAAGATATACCCTATTAAATCCAGTGCAGGGCCTGTCATGAATGTGGTAGCCAGTGCCATGATAACCATCATCGAGAAGATCTCTGTAGATAATACGCCCAAATCATAACCGATGTTAAGTACGATAAGCTCCATTAATCCGCGGGTATTCATAAGGGCACCAATGGTAAGACTGTCTCTCCAGTTCTGGCCTACAAACCTTGCAGTTAATGCACTACCAACGAACTTACCTACAACGGCAACGGCAATTATGAGTCCGCATACTTTCCATAAATATGGATCGTCAAGAAGTCCAATCTGTGTACGTAATCCAGTGAATACAAAGAATAAAGGCAACAGCATTACCTGTGATACATCTTCTACTTTTTCAATAAATATGCTTCTGAAACGCATGTTCTCCGGCATAATGGCACCTGCCATAAACGCTCCGAAAAGGGCATGTATACCTATAACTTCTGTAGTATACGAAGAGAGAAGCAGGGTTAAGAAAAAAATGGCGATAACCGGTTTAGTAATACTTTCTTTATGGCTGTAAAGATCTCCAATACGCTTAAGGAATGGTTTAACCACCCAAAGCATCAGGAATACATAACCTATTGCTAAACCTATAATGTATAATGAACTTACAAACGATCCTGCCTTAACAATGGCAATTACTGCAGCAAGTATACACCATGCTGTAATATCATCGGCGGCGGCACAAGTAATTACCAATGCACCAATACGGGTACGGTGCAGTCCGCGTTCCTGCACAATTCGTGCCAGTACAGGGAATGCTGTAATACTCATAGCAATACCCAGGAATAATCCGAATGAGGCAAACTCTACTCCTGCCGGAGCAAAATTCTCATAAATAAAGTAAGCCAATACAAGACCTAATGTAAAAGGTATTATAATACTCGCATGACTAATAATAACAGCATCTTTTGCTTTATTTTTCAGTACGCCAAGATCCAGTTCCATTCCTACAACATACATAAACAGTATAAGTCCTATCTGGCTAAGGAATTGCAGATTCCCTAAAGAGGCTGCCGGGAATAATAAGGCAGAATATTCAGGAAATAATGTACCTACTAATGAGGGGCCTAAAACGATACCGGCGATCATTTCGCCAATTACAGACGGCTGCCCTATTTTTTTACATATCCATCCAAAAAGACGTGCAACAAATATTATAGTAATGATCTGTACCAATAGTATGGCCAGTGGGTGGGTAAGATTATGGTAAAGTGCGTCAATAAAATCATCCCATTGATTTGATGTGGATGTATTTACCACAATGTCGCGGCCTTTTTCCAGCTCTTTACCGTTTTTTAATGCCCAGTATATTAATGCCGAAAAAACGGCTATTACACTTACATAAAAAAAACTGTTTCTAAAGTTTTTCATAACTTTCTTAATGGCTTATAGTTAAATATCGTGCAATATTACAGAGAATTATGTAAGTAAATACATTTTAAGTATTTCTTAAAACAGGTTTTGTAATAAAGTGGGGGAATTATGTAATGAAAAGAGTAACCAGATATCAGTAGTGAGATAATAGATGTGATTGGCAAATGATTACTAAATCTTAACCAGCTTGATAAAATCGTTACGGTAAATTTCGCTTAACGGAAAGGTATAGTTTTTCCCATCTGTATGTATAATATCTGCTGTTATTTCGTCATGGCTGTAGTACTGCACATGTTTTACTGCAATAACTGCTTTTTTGTTTATCCTGCAGAACTCGGGTGTTGGCAGCATTTCGATAAGCTTTTCAAAAGAACTATTCTTAACGGTAATTTTTGAGCTGTCATTAAGAAAAAGTATCTTATCACGGCTATCGATCGTAGAGGTAACAATACAAAATATCTTTTCGACATTGATGAGTGCCTTGCCTTTATCTGTATTGAGGTTTATCTGTTTTACCACCTTTTTTGGTGCCGCCATTCGAACAACAACCTTTTGTACAGCCTGCTGCAAACGTTCCAGTCGTATGGGTTTTACCACATAATCGGCAGCATCCCTGTCGAAAGCATCAACGGCAAAGTTCTTATAGGCTGTTGTAAAAATAATAGCTTTGCCTTTAACAGCATCAGCTACCTGCAAACCGTTCATACCGGGCATTTCGATGTCGGTAATAAGCAGGTCAAAATCGAGCGATTTCCATTCGTTCAAAAGTATTTCCGGGCTATTAAAAGCTTTTACAACTTCCAGTTCGGGCAGTTGTTCACAAAGCATTTTTAAATAAGCAAGCCCGGGAAGCTCGTCATCAAGCAGTAAGCATTTGATTTTTGTATTCAAGCAGGTTTATCTTTAGTTTAGCAATATAAATATCTTCTTCCACATAGCGTTCTAATTTAAAGCATGACTTATAAATTATTTGAAGCCGTTGCTCTAAAGTAGCCGATCCTATACCGCTATGCTCTTTTAAGAATGTAGATTTTGGTGATATCTTGTTGGATACCGTTAACGAAAAACTGTTGTCTTTAAACTCTATCACAACAGCAATAAAGGCATCAGGACTTTGTAAATCAGCGTGTTTAAAGGCATTTTCAACAAGGTCTATAGAAATTAGCGGTGCCAGTATCTTTTGATCGTATAAGGCATCCTGTTCGTCTATCTTCTTTTTTACATTGATAGAGAAAAGCGGACTTATCTTTATCTTATTGATCTCTATAAGGTTTAGTGCAAAGTCAATTTCTTCACGCGGACTCACAAAACGGTTCTGGCTTTCGTACAGTATATAATCCAATACATTAGAGAGCTTATCCATTGCAAAATACGTTTGATATGCATGCGATTGTATCGAGTTAAGAATGTTCTTAAACAAATGCGGATTAAGCCTTGCCTCAAGCGTTTGAAGCTGTAATGTATTAGTCTTGTTCTCTAACTCTACAAAACGCGTTTCAAGTTCTTTCTTTACCTTCTCTGATTTCCTAAGCCGTATAATGACTGTCATCAAAATAAAAAAAAAGACGACTATGATAGCAAGCAATATTATATTGAAGGGTGTTGTCATTGAGAGGTTAAGTGTTTGGATATGTTGATGTCAGAAGTAAGATGACAGACCTAAGTAAGGTATCATTTTCTACTATTATTTCAGCTCCTTACCGGCTTCGGCCCAGGCATCTGTACCACCGTCAAGTTCAACAATATTTTTAAATCCCTGCGCTTTCATGGTTTCTACAGCATCGGCACTTCTACCTCCTGCTTTACAATATACATATACAACTTTATCTTTATCCAGCTTGTTTATACGCTGTTCAAAATCCTGATCGTATAAATGTATGTTCACTGCATTTTGTATGTGCCCTGCTTTGTATTCTTTAGGTGTACGTACATCTACCAGCTGGCCTTTTTCAGCATTTATTTTTTGAGAGAACTGTTCAGGCGATACCTTTTGTATCTCTTCTTTTTGCTGTGCCTGGCATGATACAAACGCAAACACTATCAATACTAAATAAATTGCTCTTTTCATGATATTCAAGTTTGATGTAAAATTACGGCTTTTTATCGATACCAATATGGTAATAGGCTATTGTTAAAAAACCAGTCGCATTTCATACGATTCAAAATATTCATTCAGGCCCAATGCTTTAAAAAATGCGATATTTGCTGTATCACTTTGATCGTAATTGGTAAAACTCACCTCTCCCACTGCGCTATTTACATAGCTAAATAATGTTCTGCCTATGCCTTTTTTACGTTCCTCTTTCTTTACTCCAAACTGCTTGATCCTTCCGCCTACAGGGTCGAAGGCTGCGTAGCCAACAAAATCATCACCCTTATATGCAGCAATAAACTGAAGCTTATCTATCATCCTTAAAACAGTTTCATTGCTGTTTTGCCAGGTAGGTTCGATATCCCAAAAGTTTTTTGCCGTATCCCAGTCTAAAGCCTTTACTTTTTTCAGCGTAATACCTTCAGCATTGTACTCTGGTACAGTGCCTTTAAAAGAAGCAATGCTCTTTGCCCTGGAAAAGCCAACTTTTTCATAACTCTTCTCTGCTTTTGTATTCGTTCCAAGTACTTCGAGCTGATGGTGGCTGTATCCTTTATCTTTTAGGATTGGTAAAATATATTCGTATAGCTGTTGCACTATTCTTTTTCCGCGCTGTTCCGGCACAACTCCTGTTCCGCCATTAAACACACGTTTTACACCGTCAATCTCATCGAGCCCATGTAATATAAATCCAACAATTTCTCCATCTACAAAAGCAGCCGGAGAAGCTTCCAGTTTTATATTTTCTGACACTAATTTCTTTTCGAAACTCTCATTATTAAAGCTAAAGTTTACAGCATAATCAGAGAATGCTTTATTAAATGCAGTAACTATGGAAGAAATGGGACTTCCTTCCAGTGTTTTAATTTCCATAACTAAATTTGGTAAATGTTATTTTTTGATGGTGAATTCTTTAGCGATTACGGCTAACTGTTTATCGTTTAGCTTAGATGTCTTTTTAAGCTTTGCGGTAAACTCTGTAACTTCCGGTGGTGTAGAAGGGCAACCAAGATTTTCGTTTTTAACATTAAAAGAGTCGGCCAGCACATTGCCACTGCTATCAAGTATTACCCAAAATGGTAATCCCGCCCTGTCTCCTTTAAATCTTTTAAGATAATCTTCGCCTCCCGGGTTTTCCAGATTTTGGTTTTTAGGTGATTCCTGTACTGTAAGGTGTGCAATTACATAGTTATCATTAAACAAACTTTTACAGGCATCGCTCTCCATAGCTTTGTCCATTTTTTTACACCAGCCGCACCATGAAGCATGAAACATGACAAAGACTTTTTTATTTTCTCTTTTAGCCTGCGTATAGGCTTTTTCTATAATTACAGAGGCCTGTTCCTGAGCTTTCATTGACGTTAAGCTTCCTAATAATAACAGGCAGATGATTACCGATTTAAGTTTCATATGGAAAAGATTTTATATAGTTGGTTTTACAACTGCAATTTAGGAAAATAACTTATATGCATTACATACTACTTACCATATTAAACCGTAATTTTATGTAATAAATTGTAAAGAATTACGACTTATCCGTAACTCAAATTTCAAAAAAATTTATACTTTGCAGCCGAATATTAATACTTTAAAAAAGCAAAACTAAAACCGACCTACGTTATGAAAATGCACAGGGATATACTTGTTATTGAGGATGATGAAGACGACAGGGATATTTTAAAAGAGATCTTTAGAGATCTTGGCTATAAGAATAACATTCTATTTTTCTCTGATAGTATCGAGGCGCTCGAATACATTAAAAGACCAGAAATCGAACCTTTTATTATAATATCAGATATTAACATGCCTAAATTGGGTGGGTTTGAACTGAGAAATATTATACTTGAAGAAGAGGTTCTTGCCGATAAGGATATACCTTATATAATTATCTCTAATGCCCAGGATGAATATTCTGTAAAGGAAGCAAACAAGCTTTCTATCCAGGGGTTTATTCATAAAGGTAATGACTATAACAAGTACAAAGAAAAAATAAAGAACCTGATCGATTACTGGAAAGAGAACATCAACACTTTCTCTTCTAAAAAATAGGCATTACTTATTTTTCTTTTTAAAAAGTACAGAAAAAAAAAATCCCGAACTCACGTTCGGGATTTTTTATATATAGAATACGCTATGTATTATTTGCTTAAAGCAGCTTTAACCTGATCTGCAGCTTCCTGGAACAATGTTGCAGAAAGAATTGGCATACCTGAGTTATCGATAAGTTCTTTAGCGATTTCTGCATTAGTACCTTGTAAACGTACAATGATTGGCACTTTAATAGTGTCTCCCATGTTTTTGTAAGCGTCTACTACACCTTGTGCTACACGGTCGCAACGAACGATACCACCAAAAATGTTGATAAGGATTGCTTTTACGTTCTCATCTTTAAGGATGATACGGAAAGCAGTCTCAACACGTTTAGCATCTGCAGTTCCACCTACGTCCAGGAAGTTAGCCGGTTCAAAACCTGCATATTTGATAAGGTCCATCGTTGCCATAGCAAGACCGGCACCGTTTACCATACAACCTACTGTACCGTCAAGATCCACGTAGTTAAGACCAACTTCTTTAGCCTCAACTTCGATTGGATTCTCCTCACGGATATCACGCATGTCTGCATATTTCTTTTGTCTGTAAAGTGCGTTATCATCAATTGAAACTTTAGCATCAACAGCTAAAATTTTGTTATCAGATGTTTTTAACACCGGGTTGATCTCAAACATTGAAGCATCGCTGTCAATGTAAGCTTTGTAAAGAGCAGCAACAAAAACTGTCATTTCTTTGAAAGCATTACCAGAAAGACCCAAATTAAAAGCAATCCTTCTTGCCTGGAAACCTTGCAAGCCTACAGCTGGATCAATTTCTTCAGTAAAGATTAAGTGTGGTGTGTGCTCAGCAACTTCTTCGATATCCATACCACCTTCGGTAGAATACATAATCATGTTACGGCCTTTACCTCTATTTAATAGTACTGACATATAGAATTCTGAAGTTTCACTTTCTCCAGGGTAGTAAACATCTTCTGCAACAAGTATCTTATGTACTCTTTTACCTGTAGGAGGAGTTTGAGGTGTAATTAGATCCATACCAATTATCTGTCCTGCAATCTCTTCTACCTGCTGAAGGTTTTTAGCAAGCTTAACGCCTCCGCCTTTTCCACGTCCACCTGCGTGAATTTGTGCTTTAATAACATGCCATCCGGTTCCGGTTTCAGCAGTTAATTGTTTTGCGGCAGCTACAGCCTCGTCAGGACTATTTGCTACAATCCCGCGCTGTATGCGCACTCCATGGCTTGCCAGTATTTCTTTTCCCTGATATTCGTGTAAATTCATAAGTATTGCATTTATCTTATTAAAAGTGGAACAAAAATAGCAAAATACATCCAATGACCGAAAGTATTTTTAATTTTTTATCTATATGCAAAATGAGTTGGTTTTATCTCCTTAAATAAGTGTTAACGAATGTTAATTATAAAATTAAATGCGCAACCTTTTTTTATATATTGCATCTATATTTAAAGCAAACAAATCATTAATAAAACGTTAAAATTATTCTTACACATTACATTATTTACTGTGTTTCAGTCGATAGTATTGGATTTAAATTTTGTACAAAATAATTACACTATTATACAAACAATCTAGCCGCTATGAAAAAATTAAAATTACTCTCAGTAATAGCAGCTGCCTTTTTAATGGCCGGCTGCAATAAGAATGACGACGACGGTAATACACCTAATGACATTAATGGAAAATGGAATCTAATAAAAATAACATCGCCTATGGATGGAAACTATGAGGAATTTATGAAAGGGACAATTACCTGGACGTTTAATAAAAACAAGCAAAAGGTAAATGTGAATGACAAACGGGAAGTTATACCTCTGCATGTAGGTTTTGATCTTCCAAAAGATGGGGATTACAATTACAACGTTGAAGTATGGAACCCTGTATGTGATAAGAAACTAACATTTGACAATAAAAATTTTGGCTGCATAGAACTTAATGGAAACATGCTTCAACTAAGCACTGCTGCAGTCGACGGACCTATATACCGTTTTACACGATAAAAATATAATTATGAAAAATATACTATCCTTATTAATCGCAGTCACCTTGCTATTATTTACTTCCGGATGCAAAGATAGTTCTAACCTATATTAATAGCGTACTCCTATATATAGCATATGTATTTATTACCTGGACTCATTAAATTACAATAATTTAGTGCCATTTAATGAGTCCGGGTAATTTTTTACTCCTCAATACCATCTAAGATTTATTTAACCCTAAAACAATTGATACTTCTAAAATCGCTGTATATAAATAAAATCTACTACACAATTTAGAATTCAACAACTCTAAAACCGTTACCAAAACAACGAAACAAAAAACTATTGTTATATTTATAACATTTTGTTATATTTTGTTAACCTTCATGTGTTTTTTTGCCAGAGTGTTCATTCATAGCTACTTTTGTACCACTTAAAAGTGATAAACGAAGATGGAAACGAAACAATTACTGCAACTGGCAGAAGAATTTGGAAGCCCGCTCTATGTATATGATGCGGAGAAAATACAATCACAATACCTTCGATTAGAGAAAGCCTTTTCTAAGGTAAATCATTTACGAATTAACTATGCTGTAAAGGCATTATCAAATATATCCATATTAAAGCTCCTTAAACAGATGGGGGCCGGCCTTGACACCGTTTCCATACAGGAAGTACGTTTAGGACTGCTTGCAGGCTTTTCGCCAGAAATGATTATCTACACTCCTAATGGTGTATCTATGGAAGAAATTGAAACTGTAGCAGCTCTGGGTGTCCAGATCAATATTGACAACCTGTCCATATTAGAGCAGTTTGGTACAAAACATCCTACAATACCGGTATGCATCCGTATTAACCCTCACGTAATGGCGGGCGGTAACAGTAATATATCTGTAGGACATATTGATAGTAAATTTGGTATTTCAATACACCAAATGCCGCATTTATTGCGTATTGTAGAAAACACCGGCATGCACATTAATGGTATCCATATGCATACGGGATCGGATATTTTAGATATTGAAGTATTCTTATATGCTGCAGAGATATTGTTTGAGGTTGCCGCTCAATTTAAATACTTAGAGTTCCTTGATTTTGGAAGCGGATTTAAAGTTCCGTACAAAAAAGATGATATCCAGACGGATGTTGAAGAACTTGGCAAAAAACTGACCAAACGCTTTAATGCCTTTTGTGCACAGTATGGCCGTGACCTGACGCTAACTTTTGAACCGGGCAAATTCCTGGTAAGCGAAGCAGGCTTTTTTGTAGCCAAAGTAAATGTAGTAAAACAAACTACTTCTACCGTATTTGCAGGTATAGACAGTGGCTTTAACCACCTTATACGCCCAATGCTTTATGGTTCGCACCATCATATAGAGAACATTTCTAACCCAAAAGGGAAAGAACGTTTCTACTCTGTTGTAGGCTATATATGCGAGACCGATACTTTTGCCAGCAACCGCCGTATTCCTGAAATTAAGGAAGGTGATTTATTGTGTTTCCGTAATGCGGGAGCTTACTGTTACTCTATGGCATCGAACTATAACTCAAGGGTTCGCCCGGCCGAAGTTCTATGGTATGAAGGTAAAGGTCATTTAATAAGAGAAAGAGAAACCTTTGAAGATATTATTCGCAACCAGGTTATTATAGAATTTGAACCTGCTGCTGTAACTGCTTAGGTAATTATAATTGATTGTTTTTTAGTTAGAAAGACCGTACCTAAAGGTGCGGTTTTTTTGTTGCTATAAACTAACTTTTCGGTATTTGGTTCTATAAAGAAATTTTGTAATTTTACAGTTCAATATGGCAATGATGTCTGCCCTGAACCGCCCACCAATTCATTGGAGCTGATGACGTCTATTACTGGCTTATGCCACTATGGATGTATTTAATTAAATATAATTATGACAAATCAGCACATTAAAAGACACATTACTACACTACAGCAAATCCCTTTTCTTCTCTATTTATTCAAATGGGTCTTTTTTGCAATTATTATAGGTACCATCGTTGGATCTGTTTCTGCATTTTTTCTTACTTCTTTAAATTGGATTACCAACTGGCGTGAAAACCATGTGTGGGTTATAGCCCTACTCCCATTGGGCGGACTGTTCATCGGGCTGATGTACCATTATTGGGGAACATCGGTCGTTAAGGGTAATAATCAATTACTGGAAGAACTTCATAGCCCTAAACAGATTATCCCTTTAAAGATGGCTCCTTTAATATTAGTGGGAACATTAATAACACATCTTTTTGGTGGCTCTGCAGGTCGTGAAGGTACTGCTGTACAAATGGGCGGTGCTATTGCTGATCAATTTACCCATCTTTTTCAATTAAGTGATCCCGACCGAAAGATCATTATCATAATGGGAATAAGTGCCGGGTTTGCTTCGGTCTTTGGAACACCATTAGCCGGAGCTATTTTTGCATTGGAAATAATGGTTCTTGGCAGAGTTCGGTATGAAGCGATACTCCCTAGTTTTTTAGTCGCCCTAATTGCCAGTTATACTTGTACTACATGGAATGTATCTCATACGCATTACTCCATTCCTTATATACCAAAAATTAATCCTGAGCTTTTTTTCTATACCATAGGTGCCGGAATACTGTTTGGTATTACAGCTTTGGTTTTTTCTAAGTCGACGCACTTTTTCAGCAAGTTGTTTAAAGACAGGATAAAATATGCTCCGCTTCGCCCCTTTATAGGTGGTATCATTATAGCCCTTATAGTATGGCAGCTGGGAACTACAAAATACATTGGCTTAGGTATTCCCACCATTACAGAAGCATTTAATTATAATCTCCCTGTCTACGATTTTATATTAAAACTACTACTTACCGCTTTTACTCTTGGTGCCGGATTTAAAGGCGGGGAGGTAACTCCGTTATTCTTTATAGGTGCAACACTGGGGAATGCTTTATTTCTTTTTGTTCCGCTCCCAATAGCCTTACTTGCCGGAATGGGTTTTGTTGCCGTATTTTCCGGCGCGACCAATACGCCTATTGCCTGTACTATTATGGGTATGGAATTATTTGGAATAGAATGTGGCCTTTATATTGGATTAGCATCTATAGCAGCCTATTTATGTTCTGGACATACCGGGATTTACAGTTCGCAGATTATTGGGGGTCCGAAGCATCATTTATACAACAGGATTAAAAAAAGACTAAATGCATTAAAACAGTAATAACCCTTGTAAATTTATCACTGCAAAATTAAACAGTAATAACGATCAAAGTACTGCAGGCAGTTTTGCAGTAAAAAAGAAAAACAGGATTCATCATTTTTTACGCTTTTGGTATCATCTGGTAGTTACTCCCGATAAAATTGTACATAAAGTGGAATATAAAAATTGTAACGCAGACAAAGTTCTATTTTACAGACACTTGCAAAAAATAAATGTTTCACTCAAAAAGTGCGTTTTAAAACCGGAAAGTGGAACAAATAACGTATAAATAACACGACAAAAAGTATGCGTTTCGATTAGTTTTTTAACTTTGGAATCTCAATTAAAATTAAAATGAACAGGAGAAAATTTTTCAGGAACGGTTCGCTTTTCACTCTTGGCGCAACATTGCTTAATCCTTTTGAAAGTACTGCCAATATACTTGACATAAACACCTTAAATAAGAATAAAAAAGCCAAAAATATAATATTTATGGTAAGTGACGGTATGAGTACCGGTACACTTAACATGGCCGATCTTTACCTTAACCGAAAAACAGGAAAAGGATCTAACTGGATTCAACTCTATAAAGACCAACGAATTAACCGGGCACTAATGGACACGGCTTCGGCAAGTTCTATAGTGACCGACTCTTCTGCTGGAAGCTCTTCATGGGGCGGCGGCTTTAGGGTTAACAATGGTTCGCTGAACGTTGGCCCAAACGGAGAAATGAATATGCCAATCTGGCAAAAGTTTAAAAAGGCAGGAAAGATGGCCGGATGTGTTACCACAGTACCTATAACACACGCAACTCCGGCAGGTTTTTGTGTTAACAGTAAAAGCAGAAATGCCCAGGACGATATTGCAGAGCAATACCTTTCATTAGGATTTGACATCATGATGGGAGGAGGAAATAACTACTTTAGTCCCGAGATCCGTAAGGACAAAAAAGACATTTATGCCGATTATAAAGCTAAAGGATGGCAGGTTGCCCGCACCAGAAAAGAGATGATGGCTGCCAGCAATGACAAACCTGTATTAGGTGTATTTGCTGATGACGGACTCCCTTATACTATTGACAGGCAAAACGATACTGCATTAAAAGAGACTACTCCTACTCTTGCAGAAATGGCGCAAAAAGCTATTGACCGCATGAAAAATAATAAGAATGGTTTTGTACTTCAGATTGAAGCCGGTAAGGTAGACTGGGGCGCTCATGCTAATGACATTGGTGCCTTACTTTATGACCAGACTGCCTTTGATGAAGCCATCAAAGTAGCTATAGATTTCGCCGAAAAGGACAAAGAAACCTTGGTTATTATAACTACCGATCACGGTAATGCCAATCCAGGAGTTATTTATGGTAAAGATGCTAATGTGAACTTTGACAGCATCCAGAAATACACCCATACCAACGAGTGGATACTTAATACCATCCATCCAAATAATACGGTTGCCCAGGTTCGCGAAATCGTAGCAAATGCTAATGGTACAACGGTTTCTGAAGAAGATGCTAAAATCATTTTAACCTATTATGACGGATTGAACAAAGAAGAAGGCGGCCTATATAATTACAAAAAAGTGCCTTTTAAAACCTTTGCACAGATGCAGCAAAAAACCAATTCAGTGGGATGGATAAGCATGGATCACTCTGCAGATTATGTAGAACTGGCAATGTTTGGGCCAGGCAGCGAACTGCTAAAACCATTCGTTAAAAACACTGACTTACATTACCTTATGCTTCAGGCAGCAGAGGTTGAGAATAAATTTTAAATATGAAAAATCTATTATTATTACTTAGTATGTTACTCCTTTTTGGTTGTAAAAAAACCGAAAACCATGCTGTATATAATAATAAACTAAAAGACGGAGATTTGATTTTCCAAACCTCCCGGTCGGCGCAAAGCCAAGCCATACAACTGGCTACCAAATCAAAGTACTCACACTGTGGTATTATCTACAAAGAAGGTGATGAATACTTTGTTTTTGAAGCTATTCAACCCGTTCAGACGACACCTTTAGACCAATGGATTACACGAGGAAAAGACAGCCATTATGTTGTAAAACGCCTTAAAAATGCTGATAAAGTACTGACTTCTGGCAATTTAAAAAAGATGAAATCAGCAGGAAAAAAGATGTTAGGAAAAAATTACGATCTGTATTTCGAATGGAGCAACGACAGAATTTATTGTTCTGAACTGATTTGGAAAATCTATAAAGAAGGAACAGGAATTGAAATAGGAAACCTTGAACAATTAAAGGATTTCGATTTAAGCAATCCGGCTGTAAAAACAAAACTTAAAGAACGTTATGGTGCTAACATTCCAAAAAACGAAAAAGTGATATCACCATCTATAATGTTCAATAGCAAACTATTATACACGGTAGAAACAAATTAAAGATAACAAAAGGCTCAGATAATATCTGAGCCTTTTTACTATAAGTTAACCACCGCTTTCTTTACCTTTTCAAAATCAGTAATAATCTCTTTAAGGATATCTCCAGCTGGTTTTATTTCATTTATAAGTCCGGCTATCTGGCCAATTTCCAATTCACCTTCTTCAAGATCTCCTTCAAACATACCTTTTTTAGCACGGGCTCGCCCTAATAAATCCTTAAGGTCATCTACCGTTGGTGCCTTAGCATATAAAGCCATAAGGTCATGGAAGAATTTATTCTTTATAAGCCTCACAGGGGCCAGTTCTTTCAGCGTTACGTGGGTATCACCGTCCTGAGCATTTACTATAGCCTGTTTGAAATTTGCATGAGAAGATGATTCTACCGATGCTGCAAAACGGCTTCCTATCTGGACGCCATCGGCACCCAATACCATTGCAGCCAACATTCCCTCACCTGTTGCTATACCTCCCGCAGCAATAAGCGGAACCTGTAGCTGTGCTTTAACCATTGGTATCAATGTGAAGGTTGTAGTCTCTTCACGACCATTATGCCCACCTGCTTCAAAACCTTCGGCTACGACAGCGTCTACCCCTGCTTCCTGGGCTTTTAGTGCAAACTTAACACTACTCACTACATGTACAACTGTTATACCTTTTTCTTTAAGAAAACCCGTCCATGTTTTAGGATTACCTGCCGACATGAATACGATTTTAACGCCTTCTTCCACTATAATATTTATTATCTCGTCAATGTTAGGATACAGCATTGGTACGTTTACAGCAAAAGGCTTATCTGTTGCTTTTTTACATTTCTGGATATGTTCTCTCAACACATCCGGATACATAGAACCTGCACCAATGATGCCTAATCCACCTGCGTTACTAACTGCACTTGCCAGTTTATATCCGCTGGCCCATATCATTCCTGCCTGTATTACAGGATATTGTATATTAAAAAGTTGGGTAATTCTGTTCATTTATGTTTTAAAAATTTTATTATTCTTTAATTAATCTGCCTCTTTGGGAAACTGCAGCCGACTCCAATTTATAACTGTAAACTCCTGTAGCCAAAGCCCCAAGAGTTAAGTAGGGTTCATTAGTAGAAACTGCTTTATTTACTACCAATTGTCCTAAATTATTAAAAACAGTAACCGTTGCACTATGTACCCCTTTTGGAAAAGCAATATTTACTATATCATTGCAGGGATTAGGAAACAGTATAAAACGGGTATTCATGTTTTTTATGTCCTTACCATTTTGAAGAGCAAGACTAAAATCAGGTATACCATAACCATACTGGTTAGTCGGATTTGCATACCGATCTGCCGATTGTCGTATCAACTGAAGCAATTCTACATTTGTCATATCAGGTAATGCCTGCCATAAACAGGCTACCAAACCTGCAGTAATAGGGCTGGCAAACGATGTACCGCTCGCTGTACCAACCGTTCCATCTGTAGTGGCGATAGTAGATTGCGCTCCTTTTGCCATAACATCAGGTTTTACCCTATTGTCAAAAGACGGACCAATAGAACTAAAGCTTCCATAATTTCTCTGGGCATCTACAGCACCAACTGTAAGAGAGTTAGCAGCATCGGCAGGAACACCAATATGAGGTGCATTACTAGTTCCTGTATTACCCGCAGATACTACACACATGATACCTTTTAAAAAAGCCACATTAGCACCACGGCTTATAAATGCCGTTTGTCCATCCATATTTTCATAAGTATAGCTGTAAGCAGTATTATCATATCCAAAATACCCTAAAGATGTATTGATAACATCTACTCCAAGACTGTCAGCCTTTTCTGCCGCTTCTACCCAATAGGACTCCTCAACAGGATTTTCACTGGTAGGATCTTCTGTTATAAAAAGATAGTAAAAAGCATCGGGAGCTGTACCCGTTAATTGTCCGTCTATATATCCGCCCATAGTAGAAAGCACCAGTGTTCCGTGAGTTCCGCCTCCATAAAAATTATCAGAACGCGTTACAAAATCATATCCCCCTAAAATAAGACTATTATCAAAAAGGCGCTTAAACGGCTGGGTAGTATTTACCCCTGGAAAACCGGCATCAAGTACTGCAATAGTCATCCCTTTACCGGTAAAATTCTGTTCGTGAAGCAAGTTCCCTTTAAGCATTTGTATTTGGTTAGCCGAAGAGCCATAGTTAAAATCAGTATGCGTTTCAAAATCTTTATTAACAGCCATATATTGCTGCTGGTTAGCAGTACGACCCGATATATTTCCCGGTATATTTAATGTTTTATTTGCAAAATCGACCTTATCAACAAAGGATAATACCTTAAGAGTAAGTATATCTTCCCGGCTCCCGCGAATGTGTAATACATTAAGCCATTTTGATTTAGCCATTACCGTTATGCCCTGTGATGCAATTACCTCATCAATATAAGCCTGATGAATTGGTACATCTTTATCATCCAATGCGATACCTTGTTTTGTACGCCTGTCTAATGCCTTTTGGGTTAGCATTTCTAATGGGTTGGCAAGATAAAATTCGGCATCAGGCTTATCTCTAAAATAAACCCATGCGTCTTCCTGGGCATAGCAAAAGCCAACCGAAAACAATGCAATAATAAATAGTAATTTTTTCATCACTCTTTTATGCTTTTTCCAAATTCAAAAAAGGTTTCGGCTTGAATCTACAATATAAAATCCCTTTATAATCAAAGCCCTAGTTGAATAGTTTTAACCTGCCTATATCATTTACGTGAATATAACAAGGGGAGTTTTAGTTATTGCCATATCCTCACATTTCTATAAATAAAATTTGATGTAAATTGTTTTTATACTTCAAAATCAAGCAAAGGTTACCAGGCAGCAATACTCCGTATTTTAGGCTTTTTCATAGCTTGTCATTTCTTGAATCCAAATATACAAAAGAAGAATTTATTTAACACTGCAATGATGTAAAACCCTATTTTTGTAATGCTAAACTTTTAAGCCCATGCTCTTTTTAATACTAAGTATCTTTTGCAGTGTATCTGTTGGAATAATCTTCAAAACAGCCAGGCGTTATGACATCTGTATAAAGCAGGTTATAGCGTGGAATTATGTATTTGCCATTATACTTTGCCAGCTGTTTTTTGAACCAAATCTGAAAGGAATAAATGCCTCATCCCCTTGGAGTATTTACATTCCTTTAATGATATTACTGCCTTCAATATTCCTTTTATTAGCACTATCCATAAGGCATATCGGTATCGTAAAAACAGATGCTGCCCAGCGTTTATCACTCTTTATCCCTATCCTTGCTGCATGGCTTATTTTCAAGGAAGATTTTAATTTACTAAAACTTATCGGCTTGGGTGTAGGCTTTCCTGCCATCTTTCTGATACTCTCTAAAAAACAGGATAAAGAAAGTAAGAACTGGCTGTACCCCTCAATTGTTCTGATAGGATTTGGTGTGATCGATGTTCTCTTTAAACAAATGGCCATAAACACGACATTGCCTTTTACAACTTCATTGTTCATTGTTTTTTGTGGCGCACTTGCCATAATTACATTTGTTGTACTCTACGAAATACTATTTAAAAACAATCGCCTTAAAATGATCAACCTTGCTTTTGGAGCATTGGTAGGTATTTTTAATTTTGGTAATATCCTGTTTTATCTGAAAGCACACAAGGCATTCGCCGATAATCCTTCCACAGTTTTTGCTGCCATGAACATGGGAGTTATCGTTTTGGGAAGCCTTACCGGAATATTTATTTTTAGGGAAAAGCTCTCTAAACCAAATTATTTAGGAATTGTTTTAGCATTGACAGCGATCGTTTTTATCACACTATCTCAAATTTACGCAGCGAAATAACACTTGCAACACATTGAAAAACAGTAGTTTTTAAAATTTTTTAAAATAAATTTGGAAATTACATTTTTTGTACGCTAACTTTGCAGCAAGTTCTTTAAAAAATTATTCTTATCCAGAAAGACCGAGGGAATTGACCCTATGACGTCTTGGCAACCTGTCACGCTCTGCGCGATAAGGTGCCACATTCAACCTCTGCATTGGCAGGGAAAGATAAGCTTAGAAAATAGTAAATAATACTTCAAAATATTATATGCTCTTCTGACTTATCGGGGGAGCATTTTTTATTTTATGCTCTCACCGATACCTGGGTTTAGGATGTTTTTTATTGACAAAAACATTTTTAATAAAACTAAACTCATATCAAAATGAAAGAGCAGACTCAAATTTTACACAGCATTCCGGTAGACCCATTAACAGGTTCGATCTCTACCCCAATTTACCAAACGTCAACTTTTGTGCAGGAAGCTCCCGGGGTTCACAAAGGCTACGATTATGCCCGTAGTAACAACCCTACCCGAAAAGTGCTTGAGGACTGTATTGCAAAACTGGAAAACGGCACAAACGGTTATGCTTTTGCAAGCGGACTTGCAGCTATAGACGCTGTAATAAAATTACTTGAAGCTGGCGACGAGGTTATTGCAGTAGATGATATTTATGGCGGAGCTTTCAGGTTGTTTACCCACATCTACCAAAAATTCGGAATCAGTATCAAATATGTAGATTCTACAAATTCGGCCAATATTGCAGCAGCAGTAACCGATAAAACAAAACTGATCTGGATCGAATCGCCTACAAATCCAACTCTAAAAATATCAGATATCAGAGCCATTGCTCAAATTGCAAAAGCGAACAAAGTACTGCTATGCGTAGACAATACCTTTGCATCTCCGGCTGCTCAGAAACCAATTGACCTTGGTGCAGATATCGTTGTGCACAGTGCTACAAAATACCTTGCAGGACACAGTGATATTATAGCAGGACTTGTAGTTACTGCTACACAGGAACTTGGCGACAAGATCAAATTTATACAAAATGCTTCGGGTGCTATACTGGGTCCGTTTGACAGTTGGTTAGCCATAAGAGGAATCGAAACCCTTACACTGAGAATTAAACAGCATTCAGAAAATGCTCAAAAAATTGCAGAATTCCTACTGGAAGAAAAATTAATAAAAAATGTTTACTATCCAGGGCTTCCTTCACATCACAATCATGAAATTGCAAAAAGCCAGCAAAAATATTTTGGCGGTGTAATTGCTTTCGATCTTGTTATCGATGATAAAGAAATTGCTTCTCAAATTGTTTCTTCTACCAAGTTATTCAAATTGGCAGAAAGCCTAGGCGGTGTAAAAAGTTTGTGTTGTTTACCATGCGAAATGACTCATAAATCGATCCCGGCTGAAAAACGATACAGCTCTGGTGTTACCGACAGCCTTATCCGTTTGTCTGTTGGACTGGAAGATGCAGATGATCTTATTGATGATCTAAAGCAGGCTATTGAGGCTGCTGTTAAACAAAGTGCAGAAAAAAATACAGTAACCGCTTAATTATCAATTATGTCAAGAAAAGAATTAAATATCGGATTGTATGGTTTTGGCTGTGTAGGATTTGGACTTTATGAAGTACTTCAAAAAACACCCGGCTTAAAAGCTAATATTAAAAATATCTGCGTTAAAGACCGAAATAAATCAAGGGAAATTGGTATTGAGAATTTTACATTCGATAAAAACGATATCCTGAATGATGATGAAATAAATGTAGTTGTAGAGTTGATCGATGATGCCGATGCGGCTTTCGAAATTGTTTCGGCGGCACTTAAAAAAGGTAAAGCAGTAGTTTCTGCTAACAAGAAAATGATTGCTGAGCATTTTACCGAACTGTTAGAACTACAGGAAAAATACAATGTCCCTTTATTGTATGAAGCGGCCTGCTGTGCAAGTATACCAATCATTCGAAACCTTGAAGAGTACTACGACAATGACCTTTTAGAATCTATAGAAGGAATTGTAAATGGTTCTACCAATTATATACTTACCAAAACCTTTGCCGAAAACCTGTCGTATGATGAAGCTCTTAAACAGGCACAGGATAAAGGCTTTGCAGAAAGCAATCCAATACTGGATACCGGTGGTTTTGATGCCAAATACAAACTACTTATCCTTTTAGCCCACTCGTTTGGCTATGTAGCAAAACCTGCAGATATCTTTAATATAGGTATTGATGGTATTGGCGAACTGGAGCTTAAATATGCCCGTGAAAAAGGACTTAAGATAAAGCTGGTAGCTCAGGCATTTAAAGGAACAGACGGTAATTTGTCCGCTTTTGTGATCCCAAAATTTGTATCAACCGAAGACCGACTTTATAATGTAGACGATGTATTTAATGGTGTACTTGCAAAAACCAGCTTTGCCGATACGCAATTCTTTGTTGGCAAAGGTGCGGGTGCACACCCTACAGCTTCGGCAGTACTGTCTGACATTTCAGCTTTAAGCTATAATTATAGGTATGAATATAAAAAGATACGCCAGCAGGAAAACTTACTATTAAGTGATGATGTAAATCTAAAAGTACTGCTTCGCCATAAAAAAGAAGACAGTGAAACCTTTAAACAGCAGTTTTCTGCCATTGAAGAAGCATACACAAATAATGAAGTTGGGTACATTACCGGAACCATATCATTTAAAAACCTAAGGACAATACAATCTGAAAACACGGGTGATAGGTCTTTTATCCTATTGCATGTAGTTACAGGACAGGAGGCTATTATTGAAGAAGCTGTTTTAGCCCTGTAAAGATCTATAATCTCCAATCTACTGTCAATTGTTTGGAAACTCCCCTTAAAGGCTTTGTTCTTTAAGGGGTTGTTCTTTTTAGTGCTTCTTATATTCTTTTACTCCTGCGTTTACCTCTATTTTTAAGTCATTTTGCTTTGGAGGTATCGGGCATGAATATTGATGGTTATAGGCACAATAAGGATTATAAGCCGTATTAAAATCTATATAGATCGTTTTGCCTTTTGGCTGCTCAAGATCAATGTATCGGCCGCCGCCATAACTCCCGTTACCCGAAGTAAAATCTGTAAAAGGCAGGAACAGGCTGTTTTTATATTGTTCCAGTTTTATTAGGTCCAGGCTCTGAAAAACATCCAGTTTGCATTTTTTACCTTTCAATTTAAAATGTAGCTCTCCAAACTTAACATACATAGGTTTTCTGTCGGTTGTGGTAAACATTTCAAACGGTTTTTCGTTAGGTGTACGCACCAGTTTAGCCTTAACACAATAATCCAAATCCACCGGATAAAAATCCAACGACTTGAATGTTTTCAAATCTTCTTCTATTAATGGAGATTCTGCAGGATCGGCATATTCTTTATTTAATTTCTCCTGATATTTAATAGCGTTTTCAACAGAACATTGTTGTGCCTTAATTGCAAATACAGAGAGGAATGCGGCAATCGTGAATAGCTTTTTCATATAGCTTTTATTTTTCACAAAAATAATTATTTATTTATCATTTGATTCCTGCCAAACAACCAACATTTGTAACTTTGTAACAAACCAACCCACACAAATGCTTCAGCAGGCTTTTACCCGTTACATCAATAATTTTCGTGGATTTTCACGAGAGATCTGGATACTTACCCTCATTACCTTCATCAATCGTGCAGGTACAATGGTGTTCCCTTTCTTATCAAAATACTTAAAAGAAGACCTTCATTTTTCCTATAGTCAGGTAGGATGGATCATGGTTTGCTTCGGGTCGGGCTCTATGATTGGCTCATGGCTAGGTGGTAAACTATCAGATAAGATAGGATTCTATAAAGTAATGGTTTTCAGTATGCTTACAAGTGGTTTGTTCTTTTTTATTTTACAGTTTATAACCACGTTTACAGGACTTTGTATTGCCATGTTCAGTATCATGGTCATTGCAGATATGTTCCGTCCAGCTATGTTTGTATCTTTAAGTGCTTATGCCAAACCGGAGAACAGAACCCGTGCATTAACTTTAGTACGACTAGCGGTGAATCTTGGCTTTGCTGCCGGACCGGCTTTAGGCGGATTAGTTATTCTTGGTGTAGGTTACCACGGATTGTTTTGGGCAGATGGCATTTCATGTATAACATCCATTACTTTGTTCTGCCTTTTGGTAAAAGAGAAAAAGAGACCAAAGATCGACGACCATCCGTTAGAAGAACAGAAAAAAGTAAAATCAGTATTCAGCGATACTCCTTTTTGGTTATTTCTGTTCTGTAGTTTTGCGTCTGCCATGATCTTTTTCCAGTTGTTTACTACCCTTCCTTTATACCATAAAGAATGGTATGGACTTACAGAAGTTCAAACCGGATTACTAATGTCTCTAAACGGACTTATGGTCTTCTTTATGGAAATGCCTATTGTGGGGTATTTGGAACGTAAAAAAGTACAAAAATTAAAGATCATTTTTTGGGGTGCCATTTTCATGGCTCTCAACTTTTTTGTTTTATTATTTGACATGTGGGTAGGCATACTAATAGTAAGTATCGTGATGCTTACGTTTGCCGAAATGTTCAACTTTCCCTTCTCAAACTCTTTTGCTCTTAGCCGTGCACCACGTGGCCATGAAGGCCGCTATATGGCATTATACACCATGACCTTTAGTCTTGCCCACGTTGTAAGTGCAAAATTAGGTATGGAAGTAATTTCTAAATGGGGCTATAATACAAACTGGATCGTTATGGGAATAATTGGACTATTCTCTGCTGCTATCCTGCTTCTCGTAAAAAAAATGGTCGCAAAAGAAAACACCTAAAATATTTTATTGCAGGCATCTGACAATAAACTAACTAACTTTTGAGTTTACTAACTATAAAAATAGTTGCGTAACTAAAAAAATAGTTTTAAGTTTGGAGTATAAATTAAAGATGTCATGCAAAAGTTAACAAACAAGGAAGAAGAAATTATGCACATACTATGGAAACTTGAAAAAGCTTTTGTAAAAGATGTGCTTACCGAAATTGAAGACGACAAACCTCACTACAATACCCTTTCTACTATTATAAGGAATCTTGAAGAGAAAGGTTATGTAAGTCATAATGCCTATGGCAACACACACCAGTACTTCCCTGTTGTAACCAAAGAAGACTACAGAAAAGGTTTTATGAGCAATGCTATTGAGAATTATTTTAATAATTCATACAAAAGTATGATCTCCTTTTTTGCTAAGGAAGAAAAAATCAGTGCCGATGAACTTCGTGAGATTCTGGATATGATCGAAAAAAAGAAGTGATATGGAAAACTTTATCATTTATATGGCTAAGGCGTCCGGGCTTCTTGCTTTGTTCTTCCTTGCTTATTATTTTCTGCTGAGAAAAGAAACTTTCTTTACCTCAAACCGATGGTTCATGCTGGCTGGTTTGGTGACTTCTGTTGTGCTTCCTGCAATTGAATACACTAAAATAATATGGATAACAGCTGCACCACAATCAGCACAGCCAATAAATCTCAACCAGCTTATTTTTATCAGAAACATGCTGGCAGCAAAGCCTCAGCCTCAAACCATCGACATCAATTGGTTTGACGTTGCTGCGGGAATGTATTTTGCAGGAGTATTGTTTCTACTCATACGTTTCACACTGGATCTATTGACCATAAGAAAATTATTAAGTGGAAATGAAATTGTAAAAGATAAACAGTTTAGGCTCATTGACTCTCATCAGGTTAAATCGCCTTTCTCCTTCTTTAATTATATCATATACAATTCGGCAGTATTAAATCCTGACGAACTTAACAGTATCATCAGCCACGAAAAAGTACACAGCAGCCAGAAGCATTCTATAGATATGATCATTAGCCAGTTATTCTGTGTGGCATTTTGGTTCAATCCTTTTGCCTGGATGTACAAAAAATCGATCTCACAAAACCTGGAATTTATTGCCGATGCCGAAGCTATAAAACAACTGGCTGACAGAACTGCTTATCAAAAAACCTTATTAAAAATAACGATACAACCCGAGTGTATCGCAATCACCAATCATTTTTATCAATCACTAATCAAAAAACGAATCGTTATGTTAAACAAAAAACAATCCAAAAGGCTAAACTCCTGGAAATATGCTACTGTGCTTCCTGCACTGGTTGCCTTTATGTTTCTTTTTCAGGTAAAAATTGTAGCACAGGAAAAAGCAGTCACAATGACTACCAATGAAAAAACAAAACTTGTTCTCGAAATTACTAAAGACGCCACCGACAGTGAACTGGATGAACAGGCAAGCATTTTTAAAAATGAATTTGATGCCGATGTTATCTACAGCGACTTAAAACGAAATGCTGCAGGAGAAATTACCGGTATAAAAGTTACTGTAAAAGATAAAAACCAGTCTAAAATATATCAGGTATTAAATAACAAACCCATTGTTACATTTACGATAGGCTTAGAAAAAAATGACGGTTCGGATAAGAACTACATTACGTTTACCGGTACTAACATGAGAATGAGCTCAGAGAACAACACTGCAGATAGTACTATACCAAACCCGCCAGTGGCACCGCCAATGCCTCCTTCTCCTCCTGCATTAACGGCTATTGCTGTAAACAACACAACTAGCAACCGTAATAATAACCAAGGGGGGACTTTTATAAATACCCCATTTGAAGGAGCCATTGTTTATATAAATGGTGTGAAGCAAAAAGAAAGCGACATAATCAATATTCCTAACGGCCAAACAATATCAATCATTAACGTTCTTTCTCCAAAAGAAGCGAAAAAGAAATATGGTAAAGAGGCGAAAAAAGGAGCTATGGAAATTACAACTCAAAAAAGTACGCCATCTTCAAACAACAAATCCGGCAGTTACTCTTATGCACTTAATAATAGCGAAATCATTATGCCAAATTTGGATGAGATTATGGGTTATGCAGCTATGGGAGTAAATGAAGGAATGAAAGCCCTTAGTGCGATTAACTGGGATAATGAAATGCAGTTTTCTAATCAAGGACTCTCAGCTCAGGACATTGCTCAACTAAAGGCCGACATAAAACAGGCTCAGGCAGATGTTAAGAGAGAAATGGGTGATATCGAAATGAAAAATATTTTTTCTGAAAAAGATAAAGAAGAATTTAAAAGAGTTTACAACGAAGCTTATCGTGAAAGTTTCAAAGCAATGAAAGAAATGAAAAATGAAATTAGGGAAAATGTAAAAGAAGAAATGAAAGAGGCCAAAAAAGAAATGATAAAGGCGAAAAAAGAGATGGAAAAAGCAAGGAAGGAAATAAGTAAAAAATCAAATTAAATTTGAGGTTAGTTTTGATTCGTAAAGGGGCGGCCTTATACCTGGCCGCCTTAATACTGTTATATATTATATTTTAATAAACATATTAATATACAATTAGTTATGGAAAGTTTTTTTATTTACTTAGCCAAAGCATCGGGTCTTATTGCCTTGTTCTTTCTTGCATATTATCTGTTTATTAAAAAAGAAACTTTTTTTACCTCAAATAGGCTTTTCCTATTAACAGGCCTATTTACGTCTGTACTATTACCGTTTCTGGTTTACACAAAAATAGTATGGATAGATCCCTTACCTCCTATTAATACAATTATTATCAACGGGCCAATATTACAATCAAAACCTGTACTGCAGGAACCTTCGTTTGAATTTAACTGGATGTATATTGCAATTGGAGTATATCTGGCAGGAGTACTTTTTTTTATGATCCGGTTCCTTATCGATCTTTTTAAAGTTGTTCGCCTCCTAAAAGGAAAAGAAGTTCAATACGAAAATAAGTTCTTTTTAATTGATTCAGAAGCCATACAGTCACCTTTCTCTTTCTTCAGGCATATTGTATACAATTCGGCTTTATTACAGCCAAACGAGCTTAAAAACATTATAGCACACGAAAAAGTACACAGTAGGCAACTGCATTCGGTAGATATGTTGCTGAGCCAGTTGTTCTGTTCCATCTTCTGGTTTAATCCATTTGTATGGTTATATAAAAAAGCGATCTCCCAAAACCTTGAATTCATTGCCGATGCCGAAGCAACTAAAGAGATATCTGATGTGCAGGCATACCAGAAAACACTGCTAAAAATAACATTACAACCGGAATGCCTAAGCCTTACCAATCATTTTTATCAATCATTGATCAAAAAACGAATTATGATGCTAAATAAACAACAATCGAAAAAACGAAACTACTGGAAGTACATTACTATAGTACCGGTTCTTGTCGCTTTTATATACTTATTTCAAACTGAAGTAATCGCTCAGGAAAAAGCAGAAAAAGCAGCCACCGGAAAAGCAAAAAATACAACGAAATTTAAAATTGCCCTTGAGGTAAATAAAGATTCTGACGAAAAAGAGCTAAACGAGGAAAAATTGATCTTTAAACAGGAATTTGATGCAGATATTTACTTTTCAAATATTATTCGAAATGCCAAAGGTGAAATCATTGCTATAAAAGTTTCGGTAAAAGACAAAGACAATCAAGCCTCCTATCCAGTATATGAGGTAACAAAAAATAAAAATGACAACAGTCCTATACATCCATTTACTGTTGCTATCGAACAAGAAGAAGGAACAAATAAAAACGTTATAACATTTAATGATCCTGTAAAAAGACAGGTTTTAAACCATAAAGGAGAAGAAATAAAAGTTGACGGGTCCGCTAAAAAAGATGACTCTCTGAAAGAAAACTGGACAGTAAACTCATTTACTAAGAATGGTAAAGAATCACTAATCATTATTAACGGAGTAAAACAAAATCCGGGATCAGCTATTAGTATACCTCTTCAGTGTGAAGTTGATAAAGTGAAAGCTTTAAATAGTAAAGAAGCTGTTGAAAAATATGGCGAAGCAGCTAAGCACGGTGCTATGGAGATTACCCTAAAAGAAGACAAAAATGCTACTCCTAAAAATTATGAAGTTCGCCAAAAAATGGCATTTAACAGTAATCAGGTTTCACCAGAACTGCATGTAACTACCGAGGCAAACAGAAAATTAAACACACCCATAACTGAAAGAGTACAACAAATAAATAATAGTTCTACAAGAATTGCCATAGTAAAAAATGAGAGTAATGATATTATAAAAACACTTCAGGATCAAGGCTTTGATTTCGACAAAGCTTATTTAAGTGTTGACAGTAAAGAGGTTACCAAAAAAGAACTTGGAACAGTATTAGGTAATGTAATGTCTATAAAAAATATTGAATTAGGAAAAGCACCAAATGAAAAAGGGGTAGAAAAATATGGAAGTAAAGCTTACTATGGTTTCTTAGTAATTACCACTCAAAATAAACCTTAATTAAATAATAAACAGCTTATTATAAGTACTACAATTACACAATTTATTCTTAAAGACTGCCCTAAAAAGGCAGTCTTTTTTTATATTTGATTTACCAAACCCTCCTAACCATGTATAAACTTCTTGCAAAACTCAATCATTGGCTATTGCCCAATTATACAAAAGAACAATTGGATCTTGCAAAAGCTACAAAAGTCCAAAAAGCCATTATTGCCTGGAAATACTTTGTGACTACAAGGGCATTAGGTTAATATACTAACGGAGCATATACTTCCTGTTTACTGATTTTATCCCTGCCATGTAAAAAAGAAAGCTCCATAAGAAAATTACATTGTACAATTTCTCCACCTAGTTTTTCTACTAATTCACAAACTGCTTTAACTGTACCACCGGTAGCCAATACATCGTCATGTATTAAAACCCTGTCTCCTGGCTTTATGGCATCCGTATGAACCTCAAGTGTATCTGTGCCATATTCCAGCTCATAGGAAGCTGAAATAGTATCGAAAGGAAGTTTTTTAGGTTTGCGTACCGGTACAAAACCAACTCCAAGCTCATAAGCAATTAATGTTGCGAAAAAAAAGCCCCTGCTCTCTACTCCTACTACCTTATCAATCTTCCTGTCTTTTAGATTATTCATTAACAGCGCCATACACTCTCTAACAGCCTTTGGATTAGCTAAAAGTGGCGTTATATCTTTAAAAACAACCCCTTCTTTTGGAAAATCCTGAATGTCACGTATATACTGGTTTAATGTCATGTTTTTTAAATTTTATATTGATTAACACTTGCAAGTTAAGCATAATTCCCTATATTTGCACCCGAATTAAGGCCTCGTGGCGCAACTGAATAGCGCATCTGATTACGGCTCAGAAGGTTACTGGTTTGAATCCAGTCGAGGTCACTTTAAAAAATGCTAAGCTAAACAGTTTAGCATTTTTTTTATGCCTTTTTCATAATATATAAACAGGTTTATCTCTATAAATGAACGGTTTACTTGTTTCAAGGTGAAATTACTAGATTCAAATAGCACATAAACATCGGTATAACGAGAGTCAAGATAAAGTGGAAGTGGAAAAAGTAGAAAACGAAGAAGCAAGCTGGACTATTTGTCCGGAATGTCATGGAAGCGGCAAAAAAAGTCGGAAGCTCAGCAAGAAAATACGCCTGCTCTACCAAATAGCATTGGATCAATTTGAAAAAACGAAAGACGAAGGAACGGCTCCTGTTCGTCCTAAGGCACACTTATACTCCTGCTTAAACTGTTCAGGATCCGGATTACTCCCTTCTGCTGCTCCACCTATAGCAGATACAGAAAATTACCCACATATTGCTATTATTGGCGGTGGTATAGGAGGAATCGCTTTAGCTGTTGCTTGTTTGCACCGCGGAATCCCTTTTACCATCTTTGAACGGGATAATAACTTTGATGCTCGCTCACAGGGCTACGGACTCACTTTGCAACAAGCTAGTAAAGCTATCGAAGGATTGGGTATTTTTTCATTAAAAGAAGGAGTGACTTCAACAAGACACATCGTTCATACTACTGAAGGAAAAGTGATTGGGGAATGGGGAATTCGAAAGTGGGTGCAGCCAGATACAAAAACAACTTCCAAACGTTCCAATATACATATCGCACGACAATCGCTGCGCTTAGCACTACTTGAGCAGCTTGGCGGACATGATATGGTACAATGGGGTCACCAGTTAATCGATTTTAAAGAATGTAAGGATGAGGGTATTGATCTGACCTTTCAAGTAAACGGTGATATAAAGAGCTTCAAAGCTGATATGGTGGTTGGTGCTGATGGTATTCGAAGTTCGGTGCGAAAGTCGCTGATTGGCGAAGATAGTACCCCTCTACGTTACCTGGGCTGTATTGTTATATTAGGTATATGTCCTTTGAGCGCACTCGAAGGGCTTACCAGTTCTTTACTTGATTCTGCCACAGTATTTCAAACTGCCAATGGCAATGAGCGTATCTACATGATGCCTTATACATCAGATTCGGTGATGTGGCAGCTTAGCTTCCCAATGCCAGAAAAAGAGGCTAAGGAATTAAGTGCTCAAGGACCTGATGCACTCAAGGAAGAAGCGTGTCGTAGAACTCAGTGGCATGACCCTATTCCTCAGATTTTAGCCGCCACACAAGCAGCACAAATTTCCGGATATCCCGTTTATGATAGAGAATTACTCAAGGTAGAATTATTAGAAAAAGGTGGCCAGGTAACACTGATTGGAGATGCAGCTCACCCAATGAGTCCTTTCAAGGGACAAGGAGCAAATCAGGCACTGCTCGATGCGCTCACCCTGGCTCGGGGAATCTCAAAAGGATGCAGACCTCTATCTCAATGGAGAAAAGCCGGATTGAGAGAAAATGTATTAAATGAATTTGAATCAGAAATGCTGGAGCGCAGTGCTGTAAAAGTAAAAGATTCGGCAGAAGCTGCACAATTCTTACATTCAGAAATTGTACTTCATGAGAGTGATGCTCCCAGAGGGCGTTGTCTAAAGAATAAAGACACATAAAAAGGCTATTAATACATAACTTAAATAGTTGACCATATTTATTATGTCAACTATTTAAAATCATTTACTACCAATTTGCATATATTTTTTGGGGTATTAGCAATACTATATATCGGTATATTTAATATAACGACAGCCAACAAAACTATTAGACTAAAATCGGGCAAATACCAGTTTTCACAATTTAGGCTAATACAAGGATAGATTCGGATAATTCTACTTTTTTGCTTGTACTGAACTTTGCAGTAACAAAAATATAGAAATATGAAAATTGTTTTAACAGGCTCACTTGGAAACATCGGAAAGCCACTTACAACTGAGCTTGTACAAAAAGGACATTCGGTAACTGTGATCAGCAGTAATAAAGAAAGAGCATCGGTAATAGAGGCACTGGGAGCAAAAGCCCTGATCGGGAATATCTTTGATACTGACTTCTTATCGGAAGTCTTCCATGGTACTGATATCGTTTATCTTATGGAAACCATGGAAGCGGCAGGCGATATGTTTGATAAAGAAATTGACTTTATAGCTACCATAAGCCAGATAGGTCTTAACTACAAAAAAGCTGTTCAACGATCGGGTGTTAAAAAGGTCATTCACCTTAGTAGCATTGGAGCTCATACCGACAAGAACATAGGTATACTTCTCTTCCATCACAATGTTGAGAAGACTCTTAGAGAACTGCCCGAAGATGTATCCATTAAATTCATACGCCCGGTTGGCTTTTACATCAATATGTTCTCCTTTATTCCCACTATCACATCAAAAGGTTCTATCATTTCCAACTACGGAGGCGATAAAAAAGAGCCTTGGGTTTCGCCATTGGATATTGCAGATGCAATTGCCCAGGAAATAGAGATCCCTTTTGAGGGAAGAACAGTGCGCTATGTAGCAAGTGATGAAGTATCGCCAAATGAAATTGCAACAGCATTGGGTCAGGCTATTGGAAAGCCCAATTTGAATTGGCAGGTAATACCCGACGGGCAGCTTTTAGAAAACTGGCTCAATATAGGATTCAATGCTCAGGTTGCACATGGTTTTGTTGAATTGCAGGCAAGTCAGGGAACCGGAGAACTTTATGAAGATTATTATCGCCACAAGCCGGTATTGGGAAAGGTAAAACTAGCAGACTTTGCAAAAGAATTTGCGAAAGCTTATAACAAGGGATAATTATGTTTCTATTGATGCGCAGATTGGACTTCTCACCACATTTATGGCAAACAAAACAATGCTTAACTTTACGTAATGGAACATAGGAAAACTCAACGGATAAAAACGATCAGTGAATTTCATAGACTGAGAGGTTTGCCCAAACCTGAGCATCCTCTTATCAGCGTGGTTGATTATAGTCAGGTACTACGTCCTGCCGATATCAGTGAAATAAACTGGGTACTTGATTTCTACCTGATTTCCCTGAAACGCGGTATAAATGGTCTTTTAAAATACGGCCAGCAGGAATATGATTTCGATGAAGGTGTAATGTTCTTTATATCACCCAATCAAATTTTCAGGATCGAAACGGAAGAAAAAGTTATTGAAGAAAAATCGGGCTGGATGCTTCTTATCCATCCCGATTTCCTGTGGAATACTTCGCTTACCACAACCATCAAACACTATGATTTCTTCGACTATTCAGTCAATGAGGCTCTGTTCTTATCCGAAAAAGAAGAAAAAACAGTTAATCTTATCATTGATAACATCAGACAGGAATATCAGGCTAACATTGACAGGTTTAGCCAAAACATTATTGTTTCACATATCGAAACGCTGCTCAGCTATTCTGAACGGTTTTATGAGAGGCAATTTATCACCCGTAAGATTACAAACCATCAAATGCTAAGCCGCTTAGAAAAATTCTTAAGTGATTATTTTAGTACTGACGCCTTAGCTGTAAAAGGATTGCCCACTGTACAGCTTGTAGCCCAGGAACTTCATGTGTCTCCTAACTACCTAAGTAGATTGCTGAAAAATTTGACAGGACAAAGCACACAACAGTTCATTCAGGATAAAGTTATTGAAAAAGCAAAGGAAATGCTTTCCACAACCAACCAGTCTATAAGTGAGATTGCCTATGAATTAGGATTTGAGCATCCTCAATCTTTTACCAAGCTATTCAAAAACAAAACGAAACTGTCTCCTACCCTGTTTCGTGCTTCTTTTAATTAAGAGAAACGTATATATAAACTGTTTTTGAATAAAAAGTGCTAAGTCGCAAGGTATAGCACTTTTTTTATGCTCTGAGATAGCCTGGCTGTAAGATATAATTAGACTATTTTTATTGATTAATTCTAAAAAAATAAAAAGGTCAGGCAACTTCCTTAAATAATATTCCGTCTTTAGTATAACCAACCTATTGAACCAACTTGAAAATTATTGCTTTACATACATCTGATGATGCCCTGATAAAAAAAGCCCTGCGCAATGACGCTAAGGCAGAGCAGATACTCTATAACAGGCATGCAGCAAAAATGCTGGGGGTATGCAGGACCTATATAAAGGATATACATTATGCCGAAGATGTAATGATACAGGGGTTTACAAGGGCTTTCGAAAATTTAGCGAAATTTAGGTTTGAAGGCAGTTTTGAAGGATGGCTGCGCCGTATTATGGTAAGAGAGGCAATAGACTTTTTAAGGACCCGAAGGGAGCTTTATTTTGCCGAAATTGATGAGGCCGAAGTCTTACCCGCACATAGCGCAGAGCCTGATTATGATATTGAGTTTTTACAGTTGCTTATCGATAATCTGCCAAACGGTTATAAAACGGTACTTGTGATGTATACGATTGAAGGATTCAACCATAAAGAAATTGCCGAAATGCTGGGTGTCACAGAAAGTACATCAAAATCGCAATTGTTTAAGGCCAGAAAAATGCTGCAGGAACAGCTCACATCAATACAAAAAAGAGGAAATGAAACAATATAATATAGAAGAACAGCTGCAGCGCAAACTAAAAGAGCGTACTATAACACCTTCGGCAGAAGCGTGGAACCGTATTGCTTACAACAGGCAGCAGCAAAAAAAGAAAAAGAAGCGCCTGACATGGTACTGGACTGCCGCAGCAATCGTGATTATAAGTCTTGGCGGACTGCTATTTGTAGTATTGAGCAACAACGATACTATTATTATACCTCAGCAAACAGTTGTTGAGCAGCCAAGCCAACCATCAGTTATTGAGCCTGCTCCTGAAAGCATTATGCATCAGGAATTCAAAAGAGAAATTATTTTACAGGATAAAAAAACAAACTTAAATACAACTGTTGCAATAGAAAAACAAACATCTATCCGCCAGGAAATTAAGCCACTAAATATAAAACCTGATTCAGAAACTGTAAAAGCCAATGAAGTTGCCCTTGCCATCAATGAACTTGTACTATTAAAAGGAAGTGTAACAAATGATGAGGTCGATTCGTTATTACACAAAGCGCAAAAGGAAATTGCAATGGAGCGCTTAAAAAATAAAAACCTGCCAACAAACGATATTGCATTATTGAATGAAGCAGAAAAAGAAATGGAAAATTCTTTTAGGGATAAAACATTAAAAATCTTTAACCTTAAGTTCAAGACTATAAAAATAGCCATTAAAGAAAAACACTAACCTTAACCAATCAATCACCATGAAACGACTATTTATTTATCTCGCCTTTGCGGCGACAGGATTTTGCATGCCTGATGCTACCGCACAGGAAACAAAAACAGTAAAGGACACAATTAAAGGAGAACCAAATTATTCTGCCCAATATGCCGAGAAAATAAAAACTCAAAAGCTGGCCAGCCTTGAACAGGAAAAAAATAATATTATTGATACCGAAAAATTTAACCTTAAAAAGGAACTGGAAAAAATTACTGAGCAGTTAGAAAAGGGAGAGATAACAGCCGATAAAGCGCAAACGCTTAAAGAAGAGGCAGCAAAAAATGCAGCAATTATTATTGATAGTAAAACTGCAATTATTGACGGACAGATAGAACTTGTAAAAAGAAATGTTAAGTATAACTTTACTCCTTATGCCGGATCTTATATTGAAGTAGGATTTGGTAATTCCTATGATGATGCAGGTAGTTTTTTACTGGGTGTGCGCTATAATGCAGAGAATAGAAAAAAGAAATATGATAAGCGAACGTACACTGATGTAGTATTTGCTGTTGGATGGAATAACACAGTAGGCGATGGGCGAACTATAGGTGACTCCTATCGTTTTGGAAAAAGTGTTTATGTCGAGATCGGTTTTGCTTTTAGAACCAGGCTGCTAAAAGATTCCAATAAAGTGCGATTGGCGTATGGTATTTCTCTTTATGTCAATTCGTTATCACCAAAAAATAATAAATATTTTGTAAATAACAATGGTACTACTGTATTGCAAGAGTTCCCTAACCATCTAAAAATAAACGAACTATTAATAAACAACCTTATCGCTCCTTTCCATTTTGAGTTTGGTCCATCAAGAAAAAGAGAGTATAAAGATTATTTCCGTTACGATACAAGTAACGAGTTTAAAGTAGGTATCGGCGGATATGCGGGGGTAAATTTAAGTGCAACTCAAAAACTTAAATATAAAGAAGACGGCGAAAGAATAATAGACAGAATGAAGAGAGATTATAATGTAACTCCCTTTGTATACGGGATAAGCAGTTATGTAGGTTTTGGCCCTATTTCATTATTTGTTAAATATGATCTTAATCCGGTATTTGAAAAATCTACCTACAAAGAACACAATTTGACCTTTGGTTGGAGGCTCGATATGTAATTAGAAGTTAGTTAAAATGAAAGGCAGCCGGAGGGCTGCTTTTTTATATAATTTCGAGAATTTTCATATTTAAAAATCAGACACTTAAAGACAAACATGTAGGATTTCATCGTAATAAATTGCAATTAATCGCATTAATTATCATTTCTGTGGTCTTTATAGTAGGTTCTGAAAAATAAAAGTAATTTAGAGATACATAATTCCCCGCTAGATTCCGCTTCTACTTTAGAAACCCGGACTCTATCGGGGTTTTTTTATGTATCAAATTTCCAACTAAAATAATTAAAAATGGCAACAAACAACACTTTTAACGGCGCTATAGGCGCATGGATTGATTCAGAACTGCATCCTGCGAGTGCTACAACCCCTGCTTCACCTAACAGCAATTTTGTTTCGATGAGACTCAATAATGTTTATAAGAGTCTGGATTATTTATGCATCGCCTGGTATGCGGTTGATATGACCAATCCCCAGCAACCCACAATCAGCACAGGCAATAAGGGTCTGCAAATGATTGTTACTGATGCAAAAACACAGAATCCAAACATCAAATTATTTGCAACCCTTGCATTTACCGATGAGATTTTAAGTAATCTTCAAACAATTATTAACAACCCAACAACGCTACAGGCTTTTGCAGCAAACATTGCAACTTACCTGGGTAATAATAATATGAATGGTTTTGATATTGATTGGGAAAGCCCGATAAGCTATTTATCATCAACCCAATCGTCAGCATGGCTTAAAGCCTTGAAGCAAGCTTTCGGATCAACTTATTACATAAGCCTTTCTCCTGCCGTAGCGGATAATCTTGACGGCAATACTGTTAATAACACCTGCAACATTATTAACCTGCAAAACTATTCAGGCTTCACTCACCCAGATGACTTCGTAGCTATAGGAATCAATTCTTCATTGCTTGGATTTGGCGCCAAATTTGAGACATCGGGCAACAAGCCTTTCCAAAATGCGCTGCAAGCCAGTCAGCAATACCAGGCTGGTTTTAAAATCAATGGACAAACTTATTCTTATAATACTATTTGCAATTGGCGTCTGGATTCAGATGACTGGGCTTTCGAACAGGGACAACAACTATTGTTAAGCATGTATATTAAAGGCGCACCTTCAACCGTACCTTTTGATGATAACGTAATTATCAAAGCGCAATCGATCTCTACACTAATGCAAAGTGTAACGGTATGGAGTGGTGAAGTAGTTGATGCAATACAGTCAGGTAATCAGAATAAAGATGGTTCTTATACTGTAGAAATGCTGCAGCATGGAGGTGACACCGGTCATCAAAATCCTACTATCACTTTACCTAGTAGTGGCTTATCACAGTTCAATTATGTAACAGGATACTGGTATGGCAATTATGTAATCGTGCAAATCACGATAGCAGGTACTAGTTATCCTAAATCTATCAGTTCTTCTGTATCCAGACAGGAAACAAAAAGTGTAACAGCGCCGTCTGGACAGACAATTGTTGCTTTTAGTGGTGCAACACAAAAGGTTCAGCTAGCCGGAGGCGGCTATACGTGGGTGCTTTCAGAAATTAATGCTGTATTTGGATAACATAGCAAATAATCAATAGTTATATTAAAAAAGCCCCACAATTGTGGGGCTTTGCATTTAGTTTTTAATAATTTTCTCTCGAAATACAGAACCATCAACTGTCTCAACTATAATTGTATAAACTCCGGGAGTATAATTCTCAAAGTTTAATTGTAGAGAGGTTTGTTTTTTAGCATCATATGTTGTTATAACTTTTCCCTCAAGGTTAGATACTGTTATTTTAGACATTTCCATTTTATCAATAGAAACAGTTAAAAATGATCTTACAGGATTTGGATATATTGTTAGCGCAACATCTTCTGATAATTCATCTGACATGCCCTGTTCACTGTTTTTTGCCTTTGTGCATGCGCCGATTTTTGCAAGAAATAGTGAACCGGATTTAATATGCGTATTTGACTTTAGTTCTACCAGTGTTCCTGCCCTAAGCGTAGCATTATAACCCGAACTTACACCATAATTTGAAGAAGCTACTACCGTGTTTGATGCCTGATGCAAAACAGGTGTACTGGTTTCAGGTGTTGTAAGCGTGAGATTGGGCACACATCCCTGGGCATGCAGGTGCATTGACCCAAGTGAAAGTGCAAAAAATAATATATATTTTCTCATAATAATACTTTTTATTATTTTTTAGCAGCCAGGTTCATCATGAACTCTTTCATTTCTTTTATCTCTTCAGCTTGTTTCTCATTGACCTTATTTTGCTCAATGATGTACAATGTTAACTCTTCAATTTTTTCCTGCTGAATTTTTGCTATTTCACCAAGCGAAATACCATTTTCTTCCACTTGTTTAGCCGATGGTACATTTATAAGATGTCCTTTTTCAGTAATGTGCTGTTCTACTTCTTTAAGCGTTGGAAGTTGATAATCTTTTTCGAATACATAATCTGCCCAGGTAGTAGCTACTCTTATTTCTTCGGCAAGGATACCACCTTTAACAAAGAATTTATAACCTGATACATCTACAGAACCTGCTGTTGAAGGAAAACTTGAAACTGCGATTCCTACCTTTCCTGTAGCAAAATCACCCTTAATAAGCGGTGCAGGCTGAAAATAATTATAGTTTTCTACAATAAAGGCACCATCTATTGTTTGGCCAGACCCTGCCTGATAGCCAATGAAAACATTTTCTGATCCTACAGATTCAGTTCCGGCACTGGCACCTAAAAAAGTATTGTTGTTTCCAGGATTTCCAAAACTACTCCATCCTGCTTCCATACCTATCATGGTATTTCCTGATCCGCTGCATCCTGCTCCTCCATTAGTGCCCATAATGGTATTTGCCTGTCCATTAGTTATGCTTACCCCGGCAAAAGTTCCTACACAAGTATTTGATGCTCCTCCTGTGTTACTTTGTCCAGATTTATCTCCTATAAAAGTATTACCCGCACCAATGGTATTTTTTTGACCTGAAAAGTTACCAATAAAAGTATTGGAAGAACCTGTTGTATTTACCACACCCGAGTTGTTTCCCATAAAAGTGTTATACACACCTGTAGTGTTCACTTTTCCTGAACGGTAACCATAAAAGGCATTTTGGCCTGTGCCGCTAGAGGTCGTTCCGGCTTCTAACCCACCACTCGTTGCCAAACTATTTTGTTGATTGTTTTGCGCATTGGCAAATAAACAGCTTAGGCCAAAAAGGCCAACGTAAAGATTTTTTTTCATTTTTAAAATAATTTTATATGGTTGAATATGATAAAATTAGCCAATTCGTTACACCGTTAATCGGTTACAATATACTGTTAATCGAAATGAATTAAATTTAACATATTAACATTTTTATAACTAAAAAAATATATAAAAACGAAACAAATGTTAAGAAAAACACATTTTAGGTAAAAATATATCATTACTGTTGTTGGCTATATTTAAAATATAAATATTCTATTCATATAACGTCTAATAGTATTTAACACATCATTAAAACTTTTACTATTTTAATTTCACCCGTAATATTTAACTTTACCAAAATTTGAACAAAATGTCTATTCTACACAAAAGCGAGTCAATTATTATTCGTGACCTTTTAGCTGAAGAGCAAGCTTTATTCCTTGATCATTTTAGTGATAATGAAGTTACACGCCATGTACCTTATCGTACTACCGAACAATATACTGAGCTGTTTAAAATGGCAGTGGAAAACAATAACAAAGGAATATTTAACCGTTGGGGAATTTACAATGCTGCCGATAATGATTTTATAGGCGTGTGCCTTGCCCGTCATTTTTCCTATAATCCGGATCAACTGGAAATTGGCTATACCCTGAGTAAAAGATACTGGGGAAAAGGTATTGGTACCGAAGTAAGCAGGGCTTTAGTACAGTATTGTTTTGAAAAAACAGATAATGAAGAAGTAGTTGCCGTAACAGATCTTGACAATGTTGGATCTCAAAAAGTATTAGAAAAAGCAGGTTTTACACGATTGGATGATTTAGTTATAGATGACGAAGACCTGGCCTTTTTTATGATCAAACGATAAAATTGACTTTTTTCTTGAAAATCATGCCTGTTTTTTAAAATCGGAAATAAAATGGCTCGGAATTTGTTTAGACTTTTTACGTACAATCATTCGGGGTCATAACTCTTTTGAATTTTTAACATTAGCCCTAAACTATAAAATTGTATTTTTGCAATCTGCATGACAAAAAAAATCTACATATTATTATTGCTTACACTTGGTTTCCTTTTGGGACCAACGGTAACGTATGCACATAATAATAAAGCAGAGATGGCATGCTGCAAAAAGGAATCTTCTAAAAAAGATTGTTGCAAAGAACACCATTCTAAAGAAAAAAAGCACAGTTGCGATAGTGGCTGTAAAAGTGTTTCCTGCGGTTGCCCTTCGGTGTCTTGCGGCTTCACCCCTACGCTTGCTTTCCAATCAGAAAATGATTCTCTTTTTGATTTTTCTGACAGAAAACAAAATTACTTTTATTCAGAAATCTTTATCTCATCAGATTTTCGATCTATCTGGCTTCCACCTAAAATAAGCTAGTACTTCTTCCCCGACAGCTATAAATACGTCAAACCTTAAGCCTTATTTGGCTAAAAAATCATTAAACATTAGTTAATCCCTGTACTATTCAGAACATAGCCTTATATGCTATTGTTACTGTTATGCTTTAGGATTGATCTATCCAAAAACTACAATATAAAATGAAATCAATACATAAATTATTGGTAGCAATAACCCTATTGCTATCAGTCACTTTCGCCAATGCGCAAAACAAAAATACTGTAACAGAAACAGTAAAGATCAATGGTAATTGCGGTATGTGCAAACAAATCATTGAAACGGCTGCGGCTAAAAACAAAACTGCCAAAGTAAACTGGAATGCCGATACTAAAATGGCAACCGTTACTTATAATCCTAAGAAAACCAGTTTAGACCAGATATTAAAAAGTATAGCCGACGCAGGATATGACAATGAAAAGTTCACCGCTGAAGATGCTGTTTACGAACAATTACACGGATGCTGCCAGTATGAAAGAGAACTAAAGGCAGAACCAAAAACAAGTAAGTAATAGAAACTTTAAATTGACACTTTATGTTTAAGCTAAAAAATATAGCCGCTTTATTCCTAATCTTTCTGAGTTTTTATACAGCAACGGCACAGATAAAACTAGGAGATACTTTTCCTGATGTCCAACTACAAAACGACAAAAATACTACAGTAAAACTTAACTCCTTTAAAGGTAAAACAGTCTTGGTCGATTTTTGGGCATCCTGGTGTGCTCCCTGCCGACTGGCAAACAAAAAGCTGGTTAAACTGTATGACAAATTCAAAAGCCAAAATTTTGAGATCGTAGGAATATCTATAGATACCGATAAAGCCAAATGGTTAAAAGCCATTGAAAAAGACAAACTAAAACACCCGCAATTAATCGACCCAAAAGGTTTTGATGCCAAAACATCCATAGCATTTGGAGTAGAAGCTTTACCGGCAGCCTACCTTTTTGATGCATCAGGAAAACTGATCGCCATCAACCCTACCGAAGCACAGATAATTGCACAAATCAAAAAAAACAAATAACATGAAAACATTAAATATAAAATTCTTAGCCCTTACACTTTTAGCATTGCTATCAGGTGTAAACTCATACGCTCAAATATCTAAAGCAGAAATCATGGCAACAGGCCTAACCTGCTCTCTGTGCTCGAATGCTATAAATAAGCAGTTAAAATCCATGACTCAGGTAGATAGCATCAGTACTGATCTGAACACCAACACCTTTACGGTTTATTTTAAAGAGAATACGCTTTTACAGCCTAAAGTATTAAAAACGGCTGTCGAAAAAGCAGGATTCTTTGTAGGATCAATGGTTTTAACTATGAAACTTGATCCTCAAAATTTACAAGACAATTCAACCTTAAAAATTGAAGATGGTTTGTTTATTTTTATCGATCCTAACAACCCGATTTCTGATAAAGAAACCCAATACAGGGTTTTAGACAAAGGTTTTGTAACCCAGAAAGAGTATAAAAAATTAGCCAAATCATATTCTAAGCACCCAAGCTACATGGCCGAAAATGAAAATGATTATCACATAAAAGCTATTTAATAATGAGATATCTATCAATTGTATTTTTGCTGTTTATTTCATTAAAAATAAATGCTCAGGAATTGTTTGTAGTTACAGAACCCGCAAGCAACGCTCCGGCGGGTTCCCTTTCAGTTCGTGTTGGACAATCCTTATTGGAAAACCAGATGGAAAATGGAAACGTATATAATTTATCACCCGAAGTTACCTGGGGGATCAATAAAAACTTAATGGTTCGTGCCTCTGCCTACCTTAATGACATGAATAACGGACTCGATCTTAGAGGTGGTGGTGTGTATGCCAAATACCGTTTTTTCTCTGTAGATGATCTTCAAAGCCATTTCAGGATGGCAGCCTTTGGACGATACAGTTGGAATAGTTCGGCAATTCATCAGGAACCTATCGATATGATGGGAATGAATACTGGCTTCGAGGCAGGTATTGTAGCTACCCAGTTAATTAAGAAAGTAGCGATAAGTTCTTCTGTAAGTTACGGACAGGCTTTTGACAATAACAACTACAAGTTCCCCGACAATCTTGGGAACAATGCTGTGAATTATACATTCTCTATTGGACGTTTAATGCATCCTAAAAAATACACCAGTTACAAACAAACCAATATTAACACCATGTTGGAATTTGTGGGCCAGACGATAACAGAAAATGGAAGATCGTATCTTGATATAGTACCTTCAATTCAGTTTATCATTAACAGTCAGGCTAGAATAGACATTGCTTATAAAAAAGAGCTTTACAATTCTATGCACCGTATAACATCAGACGGTATCTTCTTAAAACTGGAATACACTTTTTTTAATGTTACTAAATAAGCAGTCATAACATAATGAAAAAAATATTTTATTTAGTACTACTGCTTTTTGCATTTGCAAATGTGCAGGCACAAATTTTAAACCCGGTTAAATGGGAAGCTTCCGTCGAGAAAAAATCGGATTCGGAATATTTGCTTACCCTGAATGGTGTTATTGAAACCGACTGGCATGTGTATTCTCAATTCACTCCTGAAGATGGCCCGCTGCCTACCGAATTCATTTTTCATAATACAAAAGGAAACTATGAAGCGATAGGGAAAGCGACCGAAAGCGAAACCAAAACGGTATTTAGCGATGTTTTTGGTGTAAACGAAGTTTTCTTTGAAGATAAAGTAACGTTTACTCAATTGATTAAACACAGTAATGCTGAAAACAAAATTATTCAGGTTGAGCTGTTCTACCAGGTATGTAAAGAGAGCTGCATCAGTGAAAACAAATACTTTGAATTTAACTTAAAGACACTGGAGGCTAAAGAAATTGAAGCATCAGCACTCATAACTGAAAATACGGTTAATACAGAAACAAAAGCTATAGCAAAAAAAACACCTGAAGCTCCGGAATCATCAGATTCCGGTCTATTCAAAATTTTCTTTATCGCCTTTTTATCCGGATTTGCTGCACTGCTAACACCTTGTGTGTTCCCAATGATACCAATGACAGTAAGCTTCTTTACCAAACAAAGTAAAACCAAAGCAAAAGGGATTAAGAATGCCATTATATATGGTATATCCATTATCCTTATTTATGTATTCTTAGGGTCTGTTATTACACTTATTTTTGGTGCAGATGCCCTGAATGCCCTATCGACCAATGTATGGTTCAATGTAATTTTCTTTGTATTATTGGTTGTATTTGCCAGTTCGTTCTTAGGTGCATTCGAGATAATGCTTCCCAATTCATGGGCCAATAAAGTTGACCGACAAGCAGACAGGGGCGGTATTATTGGTATACTATTTATGGCGTTGGCTCTGGCTATTGTTTCCTTTTCCTGTACAGGACCAATAATTGGAACTTTACTGGTAGAAGCAGCATCAAAAGGTGGTATTGCGCCGATTGTAGGTATGCTTGGATTCTCTACAGCATTAGCATTACCTTTTATGCTGTTTGCAATGTTTCCGGGTTGGTTAAATACTCTACCCAAATCGGGCGGATGGTTAAACACGGTAAAAGTGTTCTTAGGTTTCTTAGAACTGGCATTGGCTTTTAAATTCTTATCGAATGCCGATTTAGTATTGCAATTGCATTGGTTTGAAAGAGAATTGTTCTTAGCCATCTGGATCGCCATATTTTGTACACTCGCTCTGTATTTATTTGGGAAAATCACACTACCGCACGATTCGCCTTCACCCTATATTTCGGTAGGTCGCTTATCGATGGGATTAATCGTACTGACCTTTACCATTTATTTGATTCCCGGCCTATGGGGTGCACCTCTAAAATTAATTAGCGGTTTTCCACCACCAATGACCTATAGTGAATCGCCTCATGGTGTAGGAAGCTCAAAAGGTGGAAGCACAGCAGCAGTCTCCATATTGCCAGATGGAGCCCATAGAGGACCGCATGATATTATTGCCTTTACAGATTATGAAAAAGGATTGGCTTATGCCAAATCAGTTAACAAACCAATCCTTTTAGACTTTACAGGATTTGCCTGTGTGAACTGCAGGAAAATGGAAGATTATGTTTGGTCTGATCCCAAAATATTATC
This sequence comes from Flavobacterium cerinum, assembly GCF_004028155.1. Taxonomy (GTDB): domain Bacteria; phylum Bacteroidota; class Bacteroidia; order Flavobacteriales; family Flavobacteriaceae; genus Flavobacterium; species Flavobacterium cerinum. Next base: position 111,049 of record NZ_SBII01000009.1, read on the forward strand.
CATCTTAAACAACGATGTTGTATTGATATCACTGTATGTAGATGACAAAAGAGAGCTCCCGGCTGCAGAACAATACGTTTCTAAAGAAACGGGTAAAAAGATAAAATCTATAGGTAATAAATGGAGCGATTTCCAAATTACACGCTACAAAGCAAATGCACAGCCGTATTATCTTGTTTTAGATACAAACGAAAATAGCCTGAACAAACCTGCCGGTTATATGCCCGATGTTGATGAATATGAACAATGGCTGAAATCGGGTATTGAACAATTCAAATAATAAATTAAGAACTGTAAACAGAAGATTAAACTTATCAGGAAAAAAGGGGGAGAATTCAATTGAGTTCTCCCCTTTTCTATGGACAATATTTATCAAAAATTTATGATTTACAGCTCAAAATCAGAACTTTGAATTATTGTCATATCATCGATTAGCCTTACCTTTATAATTACTGCTATCTACTAACTAATACTTGGAATTATGCCGAAAGATATTTATAAGATTAAAAAATTACTGAACACCAAAAACGGCACGTATACGTATTACAGCCTTACGGAAATGCAAAACCAGGGTTTTGACATTGAAAAGATGCCATTTTCCATTCGGATTTTATTAGAAAATGCATTACGTAATTTTGATGATTTTGCTATTACCCGCGAAAATATAGAAACCCTGCTTAGCTGGAAACCCGAAGCGTCGGATAAAGATATACCCTTCAAGCCTGCCCGTGTACTAATGCAGGATTTTACAGGTGTTCCTGCCGTAGTAGATATTGCTTCATTAAGAGCAGAAATTGCCCGAAAAGGAAAAAATCCGGATGAGATAAATCCACTCATTCCGGTAGACCTTGTTATAGATCACTCCGTGCAGGTCGATTATTTTGGAACCGAGTATTCGTATGACCGTAATATGGACGAAGAGTATAAGCGTAATAAAGAGCGTTATCAGTTCTTAAAGTGGGCACAGCAGTCGTTTAGTAATTTTAGTGTTGTTCCGCCTGGTATGGGTATCTGCCATCAGGTAAACCTGGAATACCTCTCTAAAGGTGTTATTGAACGTAACGGTGAAGTATTCCCCGATACACTTGTAGGTACAGATAGCCATACTCCAATGGTAAACGGAATTGGAGTTATTGCCTGGGGTGTTGGAGGAATTGAAGCTGAAGCCGCCATTCTTGGACAGCCTATTTATTTTATCATGCCGGAGGTTATCGGACTTCGCTTAACAGGGAAAATTCCTTTAGGTTCTACAGCTACCGACATGGTACTTACCATTGCCGAACTCCTTAGGAAATATGGTGTAGTAGGTAAATTTGTAGAAGTTTTCGGTTCTGGGTTAGATAACCTTTCAGTACCAGATAGGGCTACAATCGGTAATATGTCTCCAGAATTTGGATGTACTGTAACCTACTTCCCTATTGATGACAAAACATTAGAATATATGCGCTTAACCAACCGTTCTGAAGATCAGGTGAAACTGGTTGAAGACTATTGTAAAGCAAATATGTTATGGCGTACCGGGAATGAAACCATTACCTATACTCATATTTTAGAATTAGATCTTTCTACAATAGAACCTACTGTGGCAGGACCAAAAAGGCCGCAGGATAAAATACTGCTTAAAAATTTCCAATCGACTTTTATTGATGTACTGCATCAATCATTTGGACGAAAATATATTAAACCCCAGGAACAGCTTACACGATGGTTTGCCGAAGGAGGAAGTTCACTTCCCTTTAAGGCAGAAGCACAAATGCAGCAGGAAACCAAAATTGAACAAAAAATTGAAGACGGTATGAAAATCGTTACCGTTACCATTGGCCAGGAACAATTTATGCTATCTGATGGGGCTGTGGTAATTGCTGCAATTACTTCCTGTACAAACACGTCGAACCCTTATGTAATGATTGGAGCAGGTTTGGTGGCCCGAAAAGCAAGAGAGCACGGACTTAATGTAAAACCTTGGGTAAAAACATCTTTAGCACCAGGATCTAAAGTAGTAACTGATTACTTGATAAAAGCCGATCTACTGGATGACCTGCAGTCGATGAAATTTCACATTGTGGGTTATGGATGTACTTCCTGTATTGGTAATTCGGGCCCGCTTCCTCCACACATTGCAAAAGCAATCGATGACCACGATTTAGTAATGGCATCTGTACTTTCAGGTAACAGGAATTTTGAAGCAAGGATACATCCTCAAATAAAAATGAACTTCTTAATGTCGCCAATGCTTGTTGTGGCTTATGCTATTGCAGGACGTGTAGATATTGACCTGTTGAACGAACCGATAAGCTACGACCCAAATCAGCAGCCCGTATATTTAAAAGACATTTGGCCGTCTGACGATGAGATCAATGCAATTATGAGTTCTGTACTTTCACCGAAACAGTTTGCGAATAGCTACGGAACTATATTTGACGGAAATGAAATATGGCAGAACCTTGAAGTGCCTAATGAGAAAATATATGAATGGGACGATAAATCGACCTATATAAAAGAAGCTCCTTTCTTTAAAGATTTACCGGATCAGCCTCAACCGCTAAAAGACATTGAAAATGCAAGCGTACTTTTAGCTTTGGGCGATAGTATAACAACCGATCATATTTCGCCTGCAGGTTCTTACAATGAAACATCATCTGCTGGTAAATATTTATTGAGCCGTGGTGTTCCAAAAGAAGAATTTAACTCTTACGGTTCCCGTCGTGGTCATGACGAAGTAATGGTGAGAGGTACGTTTGCTAACGTACGTATTAAAAACAAACTTGCCGATAAAGAAGGTGGTTACACTAAATTTATGCCTACAGGCGAAGAAATGAGCATCTATGATGCATCCATAAAATATAAAGAAGCCAAAACACCTTTGGTGGTTCTTGCGGGTAAAGAATATGGCAGCGGTTCTTCGAGAGACTGGGCTGCAAAAGGAGTTTTCCTATTAGGAGTAAAGGCAGTTCTTGCCGAAAGCTATGAAAGAATACATAGGAGCAACCTGGTAGGTATGGGCGTATTACCAATGCAATATAAAAATGGAGAAAATGCCGAAAGCCTTGGACTAACCGGAAAAGAACAGTTTACCATTACCGGAATCGCCAACGACATTAAGCCGCTAAAAGAAGTAGATGTTACTGCCGTAAATAGCAACGGTGAAAAAATCACCTTTAAAGCCATTGCCCGACTGGACTCGAAAATTGAGGTTGAATATTATAGAAATGAAGGTATATTGCAGTATGTATTAAGGCAGTTTCTGCATAAAGCATAACCTTAAAAACAGGCAGGATCTTTACATAATCCTGCCTGTTTTACTATTAAACAAATACTATAAAATAAGCCACATAAACTCTTTGCTATAAATGCCTGATAATTTTAAAAAGTACATACTGGACAATGCCGGTATAACCGAAGAAAACTATAAAGAATTAGAGCCTATGGTATATACCCTTAAAGCAAAAAAGGGAACGATACTGTTAGAACAGGATCAGATTTGTGACAGGGCTTTCTTTGTGTGTAAAGGATTATTGCGATCGTATACTGTAGACGAAATGGGCAAAGAGCATATTATACAATTTGCCTCAGAAAACTGGTGGATTGCCGACAGGAGCAGTTTTTATTTTGACGAACCTTCCGAACTTTTTATTGATACCATTGAAGACTCTGAAGTAATTTATATCAAGAAGGATTTCTTTAATAAGCTTGAACAGATTTCTGATAAATTTACTTCATTTAATACATTAGCACTACAAAAAAACATTCGTCAGATGCAGAAGCGCATTAACTATCTGCTCGCAGCCACTGCCGAAAAGAAGTACCTTGATTTTATAGAAACCCATCGTGAAATCACCTACAGGCTACCTTTGCAAATGATAGCCTCTTATCTTGGTATTGCGCCCGAAAGCCTGAGCAGGGTTCGCTGGGAACTGGCAAACAAGAACTTTAAACCCTAGTTATTTCCTAACCTACATCAGGTTGCTTCTATCCAATACATGCTAATTTTATTTGTATAAAATGGGTAGGATTCTACATATCCATTATTCACCAAAATTCAATCATTATAGTTCCCCTCATTTCTTAACATAGGTCAAGTGTATTCTGTTTTATTGGTACTAATTTTACAGTACTAAAAAACAACATCATGGAATATAATGTAATACACAATGAAAAAGACATGCGTTTTGAAATCCATTCAGAGGATAAAATAGCATTTGTTCAGTACAAATTATTTGATGGAGGCATCGCTTATATGCATACTGATGTACCTCCCGAATTAGAAGGTAAAGGTATTGCATCTACGTTGGCTAAATATGTTTTAGAGTATGCACAAAATAATGGACTCAGGGTAAAACCTTACTGCCCATATATCAATGCATACATCAACAAACATCCTGAATATCAGGCCAACTCATTATTTCACGATAAAAAATAAAAAGACATGAAAACAAAAAAGATAGAAAGAGTGATTGCACCGCCTGTACCACACATGGTAGGTGATGGTTTTAGAGTACACAATTTTATTCCGTATGGAAATGGAATGAGCATGGAGAGAATGAGCCCGTTTATCATGATGGATTATAACTCCAAGTTTTACTTCCCTCCTACTAAAGAACAAAGAGGTGTTGGCGTACACCCGCACAGAGGGTTTGAAACTGTTACTATAGCCTACAAAGGTAAAGTAGCACACAACGACAGTTCCGGCAATAGTGGTGTTATTGGAGAAGGAGATGTACAATGGATGACTGCTGCATCGGGAATTTTACACAAAGAATACCACGAAGAACAGTTTAGTAAAGAAGGCGGCGATTTCCAAATGGTACAGTTATGGGTTAATCTTCCTGCAAAAGACAAAATGTCGAAACCAAAATACCAGGGCATTACCAATGACCAGATCACGAAGTATCAGCTTCCTGATAATGGAGGGCTTGTTGAAATAATCGCTGGAGAATATAATGGTGTGGCTGGAGCAGCTTCAACTTTTACACCTGTAAATTTATTCAATGCCAAATTAAACAAAGATGCTGTTGCAACGTTTAACTTTCCGGCAAAACACAACTCGGCAGTATTAGTAATAGAAGGTAGCGTTTTAGTGAACGACAGCGAAACAGTACCTACAGACAATTTCCTGTTATTTACAAATGAAGGCGAAGAATTCACTATTAAAGCACTGGAAAATTCGGTGGTGTTAATTTTAAGCGGTGAGCCGATTGATGAGCCAATAGTGGCACATGGTCCTTTTGTAATGAATACACAACAAGAGATCATGCAGGCATTCAATGATGTAAATATGGGCAGATTTGGATTTTTAGATTAATCCTTATCCAATATAAATTTAGTTTAAGCAATGCTCACAAGGCATTGCTTTTTCTTTTACAGAAATACGAAAAACGCAACAAAAACACAACAAAACCTCATTTCGTTATTTTATTATTAAAAAAAACACAAATGTTATGCGATTTACCAAAACATCTTTATACATTTGCACTCGAAATGAGAAACAACAGTCTACATATTACCTATTTGAAGAAGTGCAACATGATGCGTTGTATGACGAATCTATGGTATGAACGGGCTTAAGCATAAACGAGTATATATACTTTAAAAAAGACCTTTCATATAACAATGAAAGGTCTTTTTATTTTTATACACTTTTAGCCTCTCAGCTCAACAAAAAACAAAATTTATAAAAAAATAACATTTTATTATTACTCTACTAAATTAGTAGACTTTTAAATCACTTATATTTGCACCGGAATTATTCAGAACTAAAATTAAAAACCATGAAAAAAGTAATCACAACTGCTAAGACAAACAAATTCGAATCAAAATCGAATCGTTTCATGCATTTTCATGGCCATACTATGCATTTTAGCAAACGATATCATATGTGTATGCATACTATTAAAAATATGATGAATATGACATGTTGTTATATGTCAATGCCCGTGCCCTGTAAGAGTTCTTCTGCGATATAGTTATACTAATATAACTGCTCAAGCCCTTTTACAACACATGTAAAAGGGCTTTTTTTTTAAACCATTTCCATCCACCTTTAATAAATTTTAATATGAGTACAATTGTCAACAACTTCAAACTTCGTGTCCTCCTCGCCTTTGTAGGTATCTACATTATATGGGGAACAACCTATTTAGCAATATCTTACGGCCTTAAAGGCTTCCCTCCTTTTATATTATCCGGTTTGCGTTTCCTGGTTGCAGGTATTATTATCCTGCTTTGGCTTTGGAAAAAAGGCGAAAAACCTAACTCATTAACCAACTGGTATAAAAACCTGATACCTGGTATATTTATCCTTGCTATTGGTGTAGGTCTGGTAGCATGGGCAGAGCAATACCTTAGCTCTACCGAAGCCGCTATTATCATGGCAAGCGAACCTTTTTGGTTTATTCTATTAGACAAAAAGAACTGGAAAAACTACCTGTCTAACCCTTTAGTAATTACCGGACTTGTTATTGGTATGGGTGGTTTGCTATTATTCTTAAAAGACAGCCTTCAGAACGGTGCTCATACTGCAGATGATACAATGAGGTATGCTTCATTTGGAATCTTATTCATCAGTTCACTGTTATGGGTATTGGGTTCGCTCTTTTCTAAAAACAGGGCATCAAGCCACTCTATTTTCATGAACGTGGGGCAACAGCTTATAGTTGGGGGTGTTACGAGCCTGATAATAGCTTCGATTCTTGGCGAATGGACCGTTATTAACTGGAGTGCTATTCCGTTAGAAGCCTGGTCTGGTCTTGCCTACCTTATTGTATTTGGATCTATTATAGCCTACCTGTCATTTATATGGCTGCTTTCTATAAAACCTCCGGCACTGGTAAGTACGCATACCTATGTAAACCCTGTTGTTGCGGTTGTATTTGGATGGATCATTGCCAATGAGAATATAACCGGTATGCAGACAATTGGGTTGCTTGTAATCCTACTTGGCGTACTATTAACAAACATGATAAATTATAAGATCACAAAAAGATCTAAAGTTAAATGGCGAAAAGTGGAACGTATATTCTCAAGGAATAATGGTTACAAACATAGCACAAACTAACAACGATCGTAAATACAAAAGATGATAGAATTAAAGAACATAACAAAAAAGTTTTATAAGACCGGAAGGGAAATAACTGCGTTGCAGGATGTTTCCCTAAGGGTTCCTCCCGGAAAGATCTTTGGCGTGATAGGAACATCCGGAGCGGGGAAAAGTACGTTGATACGTACCATTAATTTATTAGAAAAACCCACTTCGGGGGAGGTTATAGTAGATGGTAAATCATTATTAAAACTCTCTAACTCGCAACTGGCACAGGAAAGAAGACAGATAGGAATGATATTCCAACACTTTAATCTTTTATCTTCCCGAACCGTTTTTGAGAACATTGCTTTTCCATTAGAACTGGCTGGAACTCCTAAAATTCTCATTAAAGAAAGGGTTAAAGAATTACTTGAGTTAGTAGGCCTTACTGATAAAATAAACGATTATCCATCAAATCTTTCGGGAGGGCAAAAGCAGCGAGTTGCAATTGCAAGAACGCTTGCCAATAATCCGAAGGTTTTATTGTGTGATGAGGCAACTAGTGCACTCGATCCTGCAACTACAAGATCGATATTAAATCTGCTAAAAGACATCAATAAACGTCTTAATATAACCATACTACTCATCACCCATCAAATGGAAGTTATTAAAGCCATTTGTGATGAAGTAGCTGTAATAAGTCATGGAGAATTAGTAGAACAGGGCACGGTAAGTGACATATTTACCAATGCAAAAAATGAATTGACACGGGAGTTTATCGCTTCTTCTTTGCATATCGAAATTCCGGCTATCTATCAGGAACGATTAGTTACTCTATATAAAACCGGCCTATACCCTTTACTGCGCTTGGAACTCAATGGTAAATCGGTAGATGAACCTATACTAACCGATGCCGCTAAACAATTTGGAATCAATGCCAATATTATCACAGCGCAAACGGCTTATGCCGGAGACACCAATTTTGGGATTCTAATTATCGAATTGTCCGGTGATGAAAACCAGCAAAAAGAAACTATAGAATATTTTAAATCGAAACATATAAAAACTGAAATACTGGGCTATGTCTGAATCTATTATCACATTACTATTAAAAGGAACATGGGAAACCATCATGATGACGTTTGTATCCGGTTTCTTTGGATTCCTTTTAGGGCTTCCGGCTGGTATATTGCTGTTCCTTACCCGAAAAGACCAAATCTTAGAAAATGTTATTATTAACAGAGGCCTATCAGTTCTTGTAAACGTCTTCAGGTCGATACCTTTCATTATTTTAATCGTATGGATGATCCCTTTTACAAGAGCACTGGTTGGAACATCCATAGGTGTTAGTGCTGCTTTAGTACCGCTTAGTATTGGTGCTGCACCATTTATTGCAAGGCTTGTAGAAAACAGCCTGTTGGGTTTACCATCCGGATTAATTGAAGCTGCCCGTGCATTGGGAGCTACTCCATTACAAATTGTATACAAAGTATTATTACCGGAAGCACTTCCATCACTTATCAATGCTGCATCTATAACGCTAATTACCCTTGTAGGCTATTCGGCTATGGGTGGTGCTGTTGGTGCCGGTGGACTGGGACAAATAGGCTATCAGTATGGTTACATCGGTTATGATGTTACTATAATGAATACCGTATTAGTATTGCTTGTTGCATTGGTATTTATAATACAATTCTCGGGCGATGCCCTTTCTAAATATTTTGATCACAGATAAAAACTAATAATAAAATAATAACCATGAATACTAAAATAAAATTTTCTGCACTAACAGGAATACTATTATTAAGCCTGACACTTACCAATTGTGGAGGTGATAAAAAAAGTGACTCTAACCATATTAAAGTAGGTGTTGCTGCCGGACCTGAATTTGCAGTGGCACAGGCGGCACAGAAAGTAGCGAAAGAAAAATACAATCTGGAAGTAGAACTGATATCTTTCAATGACTATGTTGTGCCAAACGAAGCCCTAAACCAGGGAGATATCGATGTGAATGCTTTTCAGCACAAACCGTATCTGGATGCACAATCTGAACAAAGAGGATACAAACTGGCTATCGTAGGTAAAACCTTTGTTTTCCCTATTGCGGCATATTCAAAGAAAATCAAGTCGCTTACTGAGTTAAAACCGGGAAGCACCATTATTATTCCTAATGACCCTACCAACGGAGGGAGATCATTATTACTTCTTCAAAAGAATGGTCTTTTAAAACTTAAAGACGGCATTGGTCTATTGCCAAAAGTAACCGATATTACAGAGAATCCTAAGAACCTTAAAATACTGGAACTTGAAGCACCGCAAATACCAAGGGCACTGGATGATGAGAATGTAACGATCGCTATCATTAATAACACATTTTCGTCTCAGGCAGGGCTTGTTCCTTCCCGTGATGCTTTATTTGTAGAAGACAAAGATTCTCCGTATGTTAACCTCGTCGTTTCCAGAGAGGACAATAAGACAGATGATAAAGTGCAACGTTTCTTAAAAGCCTATCAATCAGTAGAGGTAGAAAAGGCGGCTGAGAAAGAATTTAAAGGAGGAGCCATAAAAGGCTGGTAAAATAATGCAGATACAGTATCTCTTCGAGTTATTAGGTACAGGATTCTTTGCCATATCAGGGGCATTGGTAGCCAATAAAAAATCAGCTTCAGACTGGTTTGGTGTAACATTTATAGGTTTCATTACTGCTATTGGCGGCGGTAGTCTCAGGGATGTACTGTTAGGCTGTTACCCCATTGTTTGGGTTAAAGATGTTTATTTTGTGTATGCCATTTTAGGCGGAACAATATTAGCCAGTGTGTTTTATACCACACTGCACAAACTCAGGAAAACAATGTTTCTATTTGATACACTGGGTATTGCCCTCTTTACCATTGTAGGCACAGAGAAAGCGCTGAGCCTTGGTGCAGGTCCTGTAACTGCAGCCATTATGGGTATGTTTAGTGCTGTTATGGGCGGGGTTCTAAGGGACATGCTAACCAATGAGATACCCATTATTTTTCATAAAGAAATTTATGCGACTGCCTGTCTTGCAGGAGCGGTATTGTACCTGCTTTTATTTTACTTTGATGTAAACCGAAACCTCAATTTCTGGTTATCAGGAACGGTTATCGCTGCTATAAGAATAATGGCTGTACGCTATAACCTGAGCCTTCCTAAATTCCGAAAAGATACTGGTGAACCAGTAACATAATTACACAAACAGTACACTGAAGCCTCGCTATAGCGGGGCTTTTTTATTAGACAAAACCTGCAATTGCATTTTCATAATGATTCCTGTAAAACTTAATAGAGTAAATGATCTTGAGAATAAATCACTATATTGCAGGTTATTAAATTGTAAAAATTTGTAACTTACTGGTGATTTTAATTATAACAAGATCACGGAGAATACCACTCAATCTCTCACTTAAACATTAATTATTATGAATTGGATATACAACATAAAAAGTAAAATGACTGCGGCGTTATTGCTTTTCACTGTATTGGGTGTAGTTATAATAATTAATTTTAGTGAACGAAGTAATTCCACTAAGATCAACAAAGCGATTTCTTCTATTTATGAAGACCGCCTTGTAGTAGGAAACTATATCTTCCAGGATGCACAATACTTTCAGAAGATCACTCATATTATAGAAAATCCTTCCTACTCTATCTCCGAAAAGCAAGAACATATTGCGGCATCACTTGCCAAAATAAGTGACCTGAACATGCTATACAGCAAGACAAAGCTAACCGAAGAAGAAAAATTAAATTTCGACAAGTTTACAAGCCTTTGCAAAGAGATTGCACAAACTTCATCAGCAGGGAGTTTGTCTAAGGTAAAGGAATTATCTAGTGAAGCGGTAGTAATACTACATAACCTTTCTTCAATCCAGATTTCTGAAGCAAAACTGCAAATGGAAAGTGCAAACAGCCTATACAACTTCTCTAACCTAAGTTCGCATTTTGAAATTGCTATACTGGTAATAATTGCACTCATAATACAGGCCTTAGTATTTTCATCAAAAGCTGTGAATTCTATCAAAGCACCCAAACAGTTTAATCTAAATTAACAGAATTCCCACCGTTCTTTTTGAATCCTTAATATATAGGGTATCTTTGCAAAATGAAATGGTTTAAGAACATAGCGGTTTTCTCGCTTCTGATTTTTGCTTTTCTCTTCTGCAGTGCCGGAGAGAAGACTTCTCATCAGTTGTTGCATAAGCCGTCTAAAAACTCCATTGACAAGGTTGATTACTTAAAAACTACTGCTTTTGTCAAGCCCCATTTCGGTTCTAATATATCGTCTGAAAATCGCGACCATTCTCCGTTAACTGCAAAATGGTTCGTTTCTTATATCGATTTAAAATTCACGCATTTTACAGCTTTCACTTCCTATGCTTCTTTTTTAAAGCAGGATATCAACCGCTGTTTACATGTCTCCATACTCCTTTTTCCTTTCCATATTTTTTGGTAAACACATTATAATGCAGTCATTTAGGCTATAAACCTATTCTGAATTGATATTCTATATCAGTTCAATAATTACATTATACATATACAAAAAATAAAAAAATGGATACATCGTCATTAATAATCGGCCTTGTACTGACATTAGTCTGTGCATTGCCTATTATCTATATTGCTAAGGCACAAGGAAAAACTAAAAACAAAATAAAAGAAATTTTCAGCCGCTATCATCAGGGGAAATTTATATTTACGACTAAAGAAACTCACTTTAAAAAGATATTTGCTTTAGATGAGCAAAACAAAGGATTCTTGTTTGTTAATTTGGATGCAGACCATGATGATACTCACTTTGTAGACTTAAACGAAGTTACTTCCTGCAGGATCGAAGAGATAAATGCCGGAACCAATTCTAAAATAATAATGCATTTTAAATCTGGCACAAAAGAAAACAAAGAAGTCGTTCTATATGATCTTGAAAGTGACAAACTTGGAAACATATACTGGCCAGGAAATGAACAAATAGCCAAAAAATGGCAAAAACTTATTGAAGATTGTTTTTAAGTTATTTTTGTTAGTTATTATTCAATCAAGGAGACCTCAAAAGGGTCTCTTTTTTTGTTTCGCCATCCTATTAATAAAAAATAGATGTCAATTTTATTCAATTGCTGCGCGTATTAGTAACTGTTTAAATTTTCATTTTTAAGAAACCATGTTACTTTTAAAAATGAATCGGTTAACACAAAAAATTGCAATCCATGTATATACCGTGCATAAGATCAACAAATGAATTACAGTACCTGGCATTTCTGTGATCGAAACACCTGCCTGCGTAATTGCAATGTATATTTTTAGAAAAGGAGTAGTAGGTAGTAAAGACGAAAAAGCCTGAAGGATTAATGGCAGACTCGAAAAGGGCCATGTATATCCTGTAACAAGAAAAATAGGATAGGTCGAGAAAGCCATGATCTGCATACCGATCAATTTAGATTTGAAAAGCGTACCGATCACTACTCCAAACGGAATAACAGTCATAATAAAAAATGCTGTGATCAATAATAGCTGGAAGAAACTCCCCTTAACAGGGATCTCTAACAACGAAAAGTTAATGGTAAAGAAGAACACAGCATACAGCATAAACAGCAAGAAGTATACAATACCTAATCCAGCCAGATAATTAGCAGGATTACCTGTTATTTTTACTATTTCTGCGTTCTCTTTCTTATCACCCACGATACTGGTTGTGAGTCCTAATAATAAAGTTTGTTGTAATATAAGGGCTATCAGTCCGGGTAGTAAAAATTGCCCGTAGCTGGACCTCTCATTGTGTAAAGGTTTATAATCTGCTGTAATGGGATTGATCTCAGGCATAGCAACATCAGTCACCAATCCTTTGGCATTAAAATACTTGAGCCTTACTCCTGCTCCTACGGTTAAAACGACTTTAGTTACTCCGCCTGCCAAGTCATTAGAAGGTAAAAATTTAGAGGAATTTAAAGCCAAAACCGTGTTAGCCTGTTTAAATTGCTGCATTTTTTTCTGCAGTCCATTTTCGATGTATAAATAACCTACGCAATCTCCATTATTCATGGCTTCCTGAGCATCTTCTAAATTGCTCACAATATAAACATTAGCGATTTGGAGTTTTTTTATCTGATCAATAAGCGTTTGCGATAATGGTGTTTTATCATCGTCTACAATTGCAAGTGGCACCCTCTCCTCTTCCTTATATTGATAAATACTGCCATAAAAAAAAGCATATAAAACAGGGGCAATCATCAAAACCAGTAAGAGACTATGGTCTTTGCCGATCTTTTGGATCTCACGTAATAAAAGTTGTAGTATGGCTTTCATAACGCAGGTTTTAATTGTTGCCTTCTCATTTTACTTCCATACACCACATTAGCCAGTAAAAAGCTAAATACTATAAAAGCCAGCAAAATAGTTATTTCTTTGGTTACATACCGTAAGGGCAAGTTCATGCTGCCAATCTTAAAGTAGGCATCTACAAAGTGCGTGTAAGGCATTAATACCGCATAATACTGATCATACCATGGCATTGCCCATCGGGGGAATGTAAACCCGCTAAAAACAAATGCAGGCGATGAAAAAAACAAAGCTACATCTGTAGTGAACATAATATCATCAAAAAGTGCCGAAACCAACATCCCCAATGCCAGGCATGCCGAAAGCATCAGCATCAGTAAAAAGAAGAATTTGAAACTGAGAAATTCGAATCCGAAACCAAACAATGGAAAAATAAGGATCGTAAGGATCAAATAATTAATGATCATTGGTACAAAATACGCCACAAACTTACCTCCTATAATTGCAAATACATTAAAGCCGGAAAGTTCCCGTAGTTCTTTTTCGGTTTTTGTTTTCTTTTCATAGTTGATAACCAGTACACCTATTAATAAAAATACCATTTGAAGGGTTACAGAGGTAAGCCCCGGCAGCAGGTATTTTATATAGTTATACGTAGGATTAAATAACGGCAATGTATTAAGCTTTATAGGCTGGGCAAGAAACATCGCTGTCGATTTCTCCACCCCTTTTTTAGTGAGTTTCTTTAATATAACCCCACCGTTTGCCATGAGTAAAACCTGCATGGCATCTTTGTAGATCAGTTTACTGGGTACTAAGGACGCGGCATTGGTAAAAATACCTACCGTAACCGCTTTGGTCCTTTTTATATCCCTCTCCATATCTTCAGGAAAATGAATCCCTCCATAAGCCTCTCCTGTATTAATAAGTTTTTCCATTTCTTTCCTGTCGGAAACAACATGGGTAAAATTGATCGACTCTGTTTGCTGAAGTAAAAAAATAAGTTCTCTCGATAGTGCCGACTGATCTTCATCCCAAATAACAACGGGCAGATCCAGGACTTTTTCTTTACTGTAGATCAATCCGTAAAAACAAAACAGAAAAGGCGGAATAATAAAAAGCACGATATAAAATGCCGGTATTGTAAAAATCCGACGAAGCTCACGTTTGCATATTTTTTGTAATGATTCTATCATTATATTTTCAAAGAAGCGGTCATTCCTGAACGCAGTCCTTTTAGTTTTTTTATGTTTTCAGGCTTAAGGACTACGGTAAATGTCCGCAACTCAAATTTTCCTTTGTCTTTAACCGGAACCCAGTTGGCAAATTCCAATGTAGGATCAACTTCATCTACTACTACCTCAAATTCTTCGGGAGTAACTCCGGGAACTTCAACAGTAAACTTTTTGCCTACATGGAAATCCTTGATCTTATCCTGCCTTATGTTGAACTTAATTTTAAACGTGTTCAATTTTTGCAGCGACATCACCGGATAGCCAATAGAAGCCAACTCCCCTTCGCTCAATATGGTAGATACTATAATACCATCGCTTGGTGCAGTTATTTTCGTTTTATCTTTAACCATTTCAGTAAGGCTAAGGCCTTCTTCTGCCTGTTTAAGTATCGCTTTGGCTGCAGTAATTACTTCGGGACGAGTACCTTCTTTCAACATTTCAAGATTAAGCCTGGCTACAGACATTTCTTTTTTTGAAGCTTCATACTTAAAGTTAACGATATCCCTTTCCTGCCCCGAAACCACTCCGTCGTTGTATAAATTCTGGAATCTTTCATTAGTGTTTTTAAACAACCCGTACTGGTCTTTGGAGATATCCAATATGTTTTGTGTAGCATCCAGTAATTGAGGACGTGCCCCCGTTTGTAACAATAGTAGCTGAGCTTTCAATGCTTCAACCATAGAAAATGCCTGATTTTTAAAAACATCAATTTCTTCAGAACTGATCTTAGCTAATACATCCCCTTTATGAACTGTATCACCTGTTTTTACATACAAGCTGTCCAATCGTCCCGGTACCTGAGAGGCCAAATCGATAAAATCGGCATCTACCATGCCTATAAACTGGTCTTTATAATGCTCTTTACGACTCATAAAGAAAATAAGGATAATAACAATAAGTAGTACAGGTATGGAAACAACCCAGTATTTTTTTAGTGTTTTCATATCTTTTTAGTTTAAGATTTTAGTAATTTCATTCATTTCGCCATAATTAAAAAGATAATCGGCCACTGCTATATCATAGGCTAAAACAGCTGCATAGTAAATTTTAAACAAGCTATCCTGTATAATAACAGATTCGGTAACATCTTTGGGAGATGCCAGTTGGTTTTCCATCCTTTTGATAATGCTTCGGGTAGTTTCCTGAGACTGTTTTATTGCCCGCTGAATAGAATTAATATCATTTGATAACTTTTCGATGGTATTCCTGGCTATCAATACTTTCGATTTGATGATCTCCTGAGTCTTATTCTTAACGAGTATACTCTCTTCCAATACTAATTTACTGGCATTAACGCGTTTTCTCGTTTCACCGCCATCAAAAATCTGAAGCTTAAGATTGATCCCCACAATCCAGTTTGGAATAACAACCGGAAGGTTTTTTTGCAAAAACTGGTAATTACCCGTAGCAAAAAGATCTGGTAAAAAACCCGATTTATTCGCCTTATTATTAATCTCAGCAAGGCTTACAGCTGTTTCAACCACATGATAAGCAGGATGCCTTTCCCAGAAATTCTCACTTTCGTTTTTAATCATAAAAGGTAATTTCCTGATAGTATCGTTTACAACCAATAAAGTATCAAGCGGAAGCCCCATTAATTCATTAAGCTCTACAATAGTATTTTTCTTTGATAGTTCGAAATTACTTATCCTGCTTTCGGCATCTAATAAAGCTACAGATACCCATCCTTTTTGGTAAGGCGGTAGAATCTCATTTTTAACCAAAGACTCCGCATAATTCAGGTTTTTCTCTAAACTTACTTTTATTTTTTTACTGCTTTGTATCTGGCTGTTTAAACTCAGTACTCTTAAATAATGCAGTGTAATAAGATAGTTAAGTGTGTATTGAGAGCTTTCAAGACCGGTTTTACTCGACTCCAGTTCAGTTTTCGCAACATCTTTTAGGCGTTGTAACTTGCCTCCCATATATAAGGGCATTATTACTGCTGCATTGGCCAGAAAATAACTTTGATCGCTTAAACGCAAATTCTCTTTAGGGTATAATTTTTCTGCAAGGGATTGCGAAAAATCCCGAACCTTATTGGCTAAAGGCTCCGGTAATGGGTTTCCTGTAATATCACTATAAAAATCATTGGCAATTTGAAGGTTAAGATCGGTAACCCCATTTACAACTCCGGGCTTTAAAGTCTGCACGTTAATTTCTAATGGATCACTTAAATAATAATAGCCTGAAAGAAAATCTACCTTAGGATAAAATGCAGCATTTTGTGCTTTTAGCATTTGTTCCTTAAAGCTGATCGACATTCTACCACGTTCCAGCGTAAGACTGTTATCATTAGCCATTTTAAACAATTGTTCTAATGTTACATCCTGTGCATAACCTTTTAAGGGGAGTATATATAGAATGGCATATAAAGCAACAATTATAGTCTTAAATAATAAGTTATTGCTAATCAAAGATTTTAAAGAACCAATTCCTATAGATACTATGGCAATATCATCTATCAGGTAGCGATCTACCATTAATATCATTGGAATTAGGCGTGTTTTTTTTAGATTATTTGCCATGAATATAAATTTGAGGGTAGTTATCTTTAATTCAGACACTTATGTATTCTCAAATTTAGAATAAACATTTAACTTAAAAACATTCACGGCTATTGGTTATTTTAAAACTTTTCATTATTTTAACTTAAGTAAGTTAAAATGTTAATTATTACTAAAGTTATCCTCTAAATGATTAATTATTTATTTTTCAGATAAAAAATATTCAACATCTGATTAACCCTTATTTCATGAGACTATCAACAAGATGAAACCCCTTAAAATGGCTTTAAGTTTTTTCATTATCTTTCGGTCTTCTAATTCTTAACAAAACTACGAGTCAGCATGTCTTTAAATTACTTGATCGATCAGGAAATAAGAAATACTATATACAGCCATCCTGATATTATGTACAAAGACTTTGAACGCTGTACATTTAAAAACTGTGATTTTACACAATGTGATTTTACCGGTGTTGCATTTACCGATTGTATTTTTATCTCCTGTAACTTTAATGAGGCAAAAATCAATTATGTATCATTACGGGATGCATCATTTACCGATTGCAATTTTAGCAGCGTAAATTTCTCCATGGTAGATTCCTTATTATTTGGTGTAGAATTTAAAGACTGTATTTTGGACTATGCTAAATTTTACACCTTAAAAATTAAAGGAACCATCTTTAGCAATTGCAGCCTTACTGCTGTAGACTTCATGAGTACCGACTTAACTGGTGTTATTTTTGACAATTGTAACCTTCATAAAGCGGTTTTTGTAGATGCTGTTGCCAACAAAGCCGACTTTACTACCAGCTATAACTTCTCTATTGACCCGGAAAGGAACGAACTAAAAAAGGCAATGTTCTCACAAGCAGGACTTAAGGGACTATTAGAAAAATATGATATTATTGTGAAATAAAATATTCAAATTATTCCTGTATTTATGGTGAATAACTAAATATTTAGCTTACATTTGCAGTCTACTATAAACCATGTTACAACGGTTAATAGTTTAAAGACCCAGGGGCTTCCACTCACGGGTCTTTTTTATTTATATACCTCTGCGATTCTTTTTTTCGCTACAGCACAATCCTTATTTTACAATAAAAAACCCAGTACCTTTTCAGATACCGGGCAAATTGTATTGCTATAATTGTACAGCCTATTTGTAAGCATTCATCACAGTAACCTCATAACCATTCTTTCCTAAAAACAATTGCAGTACAGAACCGTCTTTAGCATTCCAGGCAAGGTTTATTTTAGAATTACCTTTTTGTATAGAATTATTAAGCAAATCTGCATTTCTAACATTTCCCTGAAGGTCTTTACCTTCTACACTTCTGTAAACATCCGGGTCAGAAAAAGTAAGTCCGTTATCTAATAGCATACCATCAACAAGCGCCATAGCTTCGTTTATACCTGTTGGCGTCTGAGCAAACTGTATTGTAGCTCTGGTGGAGTTTCCCTGCCTTTGCCACTGCCCCATTACAGGTTTAGAAGGATCTAAAGTCCCTTTAACGCTTAACGCTGTAGATCCAAACGTTTGTGCATTTATAAACATTCCCGTTAATAGTAGTAAGGCTGTGCATAATCTTTTCATAATAAATGGTTTAAAGTTATTTTTAAAATTACCAAAACCATTTTGCCGAGAAAAGACATTTAACAAAACAAGAAAATCCCTCCGAAGAGGGATTTTTAATTATATATGTATGAGATATTAGAAAACGAAAATCGGTCTTTCGCTCATCATATCGTTTACTTCGTCAGCAATTTGCTCAAGTAATTCTTCATTTGTATGATCCACAACCACACGGTCAATAAAATCAACGATAGTTTCCATATCAGCTTCTACAAGGCCACGAGTTGTGATTGCAGCTGTACCCACACGGATACCTGAAGTTACAAATGGAGATTTATCATCAAATGGAACCATGTTTTTGTTTACAGTGATCTCTGCTTTAACCAATGCATTCTCTGCCTCTTTACCAGAAATATTTTTATTTCTAAGATCAATAAGCATCATGTGGTTATCTGTACCCCCAGAAATGATATCATATCCACGTTTAACGAATGCTTCAGCCATAGCTTTAGCATTTTTACGTATCTGCATAGCATATTGGAAGAATTCATCAGATAATGCTTCACCAAAAGCAACCGCTTTAGCAGCGATAATGTGCTCTAATGGTCCGCCCTGATTGCCGGGAAAAACAGCAGCATCAAGTAAAGAAGACATCATTCTTGTTTCTCCTTTTGGTGTTTTGATTCCAAATGGATTTTCAAAATCTTTACCCATTAATATAAGTCCGCCTCTTGGCCCACGAAGGGTTTTATGCGTAGTTGTAGTAACAACGTGGCAATGAGGAATTGGATCATTCATAAGTCCTTTAGCAATAAGACCTGCAGGGTGAGATATATCTGCAAATAAGAATGCACCAACGCTATCAGCAATTTTCCTGAAACGCTCAAAGTCCATATCACGAGAGTAAGCCGAAGCTCCTGCAATGATCATTTTTGGTTTTTCTCTTTCAGCAATTTCCTGAATCTTGTCATAGTCTAAACGACCCGTTTCTTTTTCAACACCATAAAATACCGGTACATATAACCTTCCTGAGAAGTTTACAGGAGAACCGTGAGTTAAGTGACCACCATGAGATAGGTCGAATCCTAAAATTTTATCGCCAGGTTTAAGGAATGCATGGTAAACAGAAGCATTAGCCTGAGAACCAGAGTGTGGCTGTACGTTAGCATACTCTGCACCAAATAAGGCTTTAGCCCTGTCAATAGCCAGCTGCTCGATAACATCTACCACTTCGCAGCCTCCATAATACCTTCTTCCAGGATACCCTTCAGCATATTTATTTGTAAGCACAGAACCTGCTGCTTCCATTACCTGGTCGCTAACAAAGTTTTCTGATGCAATAAGTTCCAAACCGTGTATTTGCCTGTCTTGTTCTTCAAGAATAAGGTCGAAAATTTGTTCGTCGCGTTGCATTTTATAATATTTCGTTAATTTGCCGTCAAAAGTACGAAAAACGTTTGGTAAAACGACAGACAAAGCTATATTTGATAATTCAAAAAAACAAAAAAATACAACAGCAAATATGCCACTAACAGCAAACGATCCTTCAAGGAAGTCATGGCTTAATGTACATAAAGACAGTGATTTCCCTATACAAAATATTCCATTTGGAGTATTCATAACCAAAGATGATGTGGTAACGATAGGCACAAGAATTGGCGATTACGCCATCGATCTTGGCGCTCTTCAGCAGCTAAATTACTTTGAAGGCATTGAACTTACAGACGATATGTTCATGCAGGACACCCTAAATGACTTTATATCTGACGGAAAAAAGACATGGAGACTGGTACGTAACCGTATAGCAGATCTTTTTGATATAAATAATACTACACTTAAAAATAACGAAGACCACAAAGCAGTCGTTATCTTTAACATACAGGACGTAGAAATGCAGCTTCCTGTACTTATAGGTGATTATACCGATTTTTACTCAAGCCGTGAACATGCTACAAACGTAGGTACTATGTTCCGTGACCCGGAAAATGCTTTATTCCCTAACTGGCTGCACTTACCAGTAGGATACCACGGAAGATCGTCTACTATAGTACCTTCAGGCATACCTGTACACCGCCCAATGGGACAAACATTGCCTAACGGAGAAACCAAACCGGTTTTTGGCCCATCTAAACTGGTAGATTTTGAACTTGAAATGGCATTTATCACTACCGATGCTAATGTTATGGGTGAGCAGATCCCGGTTGAAGAAGCAGAAGACCATATCTTCGGAATGGTGCTGTTTAACGACTGGAGTGCACGTGATATTCAGAAATGGGAATATGTGCCGCTAGGACCCTTCTTAGCTAAAAACTTTGCATCGTCTGTATCACCATGGATCGTTACGCTTGATGCTTTAGAGCCTTTCCGTACAGCAGGTCCTTCTCAAAAAGAACCTGAACTTTTAGACTACCTTAAACTTGAAGGCAATCACTCTTTCGATATTAAATTACAGGTTGCTATCGAACCGGAAAATGGTGAAGAAACAGTAATTTCGAATTCGAACTTTAAATATATGTACTGGAGCATGGCGCAACAGCTGGCGCACCATACAGTAAACGGATGTCGTGTAAACTCTGGTGACCTTATGGGAAGCGGAACGATATCAGGCCCTACTGCGGACAGTTACGGTTCTATGCTGGAACTAAGCTGGGGAGGTAAAAACCCATTGACACTAAAAGATGGGACTGAACGTAAATTTATTAATGATGGTGATACTGTGATAATGCGCGGTCATTGCCAAAACGATGAAGTACGTATTGGTTTTGGAGAAGTATGCAGTAAGCTTCTTCCTCCATACATCAAAAAATAATACAACTTAAAACGCCCCAATTGGGGCGTTTTTTTATTCAAGCTAATCTATTTTCCGTTTTGCCAAAGGAAGATTTTTTTTATACTATTTTAAAGTTTATCTTTTACTATAGCTGCATCAATATCACTATGTGAACTATTGTAAACCGCTTTACCATTTTTAATTAAAAGTAGCTGTGGCGACTGGTGCTGTACTTCAAAACGTGAGGCTATCTCATTAGAGATATCTCTATGTTCCAATAAATCTAAAAAATAAGGCTTCGCCTTACCCTCTTCAACAGCATATTCCCTTTCAAAATTTTTAAGCGCCATACGGCTGATACTACAACGGGTACTATGCTTAAAGATAACAACCGGGGTTTCTGCTGATTCTTCAATGATATCTTCCAATTGCTTCAATTGTGTTAAATCGCTCCATACTATGTTTGAAGATGCTGTATCTTTACTTGTAGAATCCCCGAATAATTTATTAAACATACTCATATTGACAATTTTAAGACATTTTGTCTGTTAAATTAAGAGATTTCAAGCTCAAAACAGACAATTAGTCATATTTATCATACTGGAACGTAAATTGAAATCATTAATCAAAAATAAATAAATTAGATTATGAACTTTGCCAATTTTACCATAAAATCACAAGAGGCCATACAAAGGGCGCAGCAACTCGCTCAAAGCTTTGGCCACCAGCAGATAGAGAACGAACATATCGTAAAAGCCATTTTGGAAGTTGACGAGAACGTAACTCCTTTTCTGCTAAAAAAATTAAATGTTAACTTAGGTTTATTCCAGCAAATACTGGACAGTACCCTACAAAGCTTCCCCAAAGTTTCGGGAGGTGAAATGACACTTTCACGCGATGCGAGTACTGCACTTAACGAAGCCTCCAATATTGCCCGTAAAATGAACGATGAATTTGTTTCTATCGAACATTTACTACTTGCAATATTTGCTTCAAAAAGTAAGGTAGCCCAAATATTAAAAGACCAGGGTGTAACCGAAAAAGGCTTTAAGGCCGCTATAGAAGAATTGCGTAAGGGTGAAAGAGTAACTTCTGCAAGTGCTGAAGAAACCTATAACTCACTTAACAAATATGCTAAGAACCTCAACCAGATGGCCAATGACGGCAAGCTGGATCCTATTATTGGACGTGATGAGGAGATCAGGCGTGTGTTACAAATATTATCACGACGTACCAAGAATAACCCAATGCTTGTAGGTGAACCCGGTGTGGGTAAAACCGCAATTGCAGAAGGACTGGCACATCGTATTATTCAGGGCGACGTTCCTGAAAACCTTAAAAACAAAGTAGTATACTCCCTGGATATGGGTGCACTAATTGCAGGTGCAAAATACAAAGGTGAGTTTGAAGAGCGATTAAAATCGGTGGTAAAAGAAGTGACCTCTGCCGAAGGTGATATCGTACTCTTTATAGATGAGATACATACTCTTGTAGGTGCCGGCGGTGGTGAAGGTGCTATGGATGCCGCCAACATATTAAAACCTGCCCTTGCCCGCGGAGAACTTCGTGCCATAGGTGCTACAACGCTTGATGAGTATCAAAAATATTTTGAAAAAGATAAAGCCCTTGAGCGTCGTTTCCAAAAGGTAATGGTAAACGAACCGGATACCGAAAGTGCTATATCGATGCTTCGTGGTATCAAAGAAAAATATGAAACACACCACCAGGTGCGAATTAAGGACGAAGCTATTATTGCAGCGGTTGAATTATCGCAGCGTTATATAACTAATCGTTTCCTTCCGGATAAAGCGATTGACCTTATGGATGAAGCAGCGTCTAAACTGCGTATGGAGATCAATTCCAAACCGGAAGAACTGGATGTACTGGATCGTAAGGTCATGCAGCTGGAGATTGAGATTGAAGCCATAAAACGTGAGAACGATGAAGCAAAATTGAAATCGTTAGGAATGGATCTTGCCAATCTTAAAGAAGAACGTAACGAGGTTTATGCGCGCTGGAAAAGCGAAAAAGATATTGTAGACAACATACAGGCTGCTAAAACAGATATTGAGAACTTTAAGCTTGAAGCTGAAAGAGCCGAACGTGATGGCGATTACGGTAAAGTAGCCGAAATTCGTTATGGCAAGATAAAAGATGCTCAGGAAAAACTGAACCAAATGGAACAGCATCTTGCAGAAAACCAAAATGGTCAGAGTCTTATTAAAGAAGAAGTAACCAGAGAGGATATTGCTGAAGTAGTTGCAAAATGGACCGGTATCCCTGTAACAAAAATGCTTCAGGGTGATCGTGAAAAACTGCTTAAGCTGGAAGATGAGCTGCACAGACGTGTAGTGGGGCAGGAAGAGGCTATCGAAGCAGTAAGCGATGCGGTGAGAAGGAGCCGTGCCGGTTTACAGGATCAGAAAAAACCAATAGGTTCGTTCCTATTTCTTGGTACAACCGGTGTTGGTAAAACAGAGTTAGCAAAAGCACTTGCCGCTTACTTGTTTGACGATGAGAATGCCATGACCCGTATTGATATGAGTGAATATCAGGAACGTCACAGTGTGAGCCGATTGGTTGGTGCACCTCCTGGATATGTAGGTTATGATGAAGGTGGTCAGCTTACAGAAGCCGTAAGGAGAAAACCTTACTCAGTAGTATTACTGGATGAGATCGAGAAAGCCCACCCGGATACATTTAACATACTGTTACAGGTATTGGACGAAGGCCGACTTACAGACAATAAAGGTCGTGTGGCCGACTTTAAGAATACGATTATCATTATGACGTCCAACATGGGTAGCAGCATCATACAGGAGAAATTCGAAACGCTGAAAGGCGATGTTGAAAGTGCTATTGAAGCTGCAAAAGTTGAAGTACTGGGCTTACTGAAACAAACAGTTCGTCCTGAGTTCATCAACCGTATAGATGACATTGTAATGTTTACACCGCTGAGTGCCGATAACATCAAAGAGATCGTTGGTTTACAGATAAAATCGGTTACAAAATTATTAGCACAGCAAAACATTACACTCGATGCAACACCGGAGGCTATAGAATACCTTTCTAAAAAAGGTTATGACCCGGACTTTGGTGCGCGTCCGGTAAAACGAGTTATTCAGAAAGAAGTTATGAACGAATTATCGAAACAAATACTTTCCGGTAAAGTCACAACAGACAGTATTATATTACTGGATAGTTTTGATGGAAACCTTGTCTTTAGAAATCAGTCTGATCTGGTTGACAAAGAATAAGATTAGTAATTAGCAAATACAAAAACACCCCGCGATTGCGGGGTGTTTTTATTAGGTGCTCCTATCATTTTAGCGGGCACTTTTATATTCATAGTATTGTCGTATGGTTTGGATGTCTTTGTTAAGATGTTTTCTTCTAATTGCAATAAAATATATTGAAACCCCTACAGCAAGGCAGGATAAAAACAGGATAAACAATGTATTGATAAGATAATCACTAAAGGTTATATTATCAAAATTAAAGTCATTTATAAAAAGATAACCCGTAAACAGAAGGATGACCAATAAAAACAGATAGTACAGTGGTTTCATACACGTAAATATTAATCGTTAGACATTCGCTCAAAACACGATACAAGTTCGGGATTTAATTTACCATACTGTATAACTTTGTGACGCTATAACTTTTGATTATGTTTTTTTTTGTAGCCTTTGTAGTATATGTTAAACTAAAACCTTTTTAAAACAAAGCATTAACACAAAATCTGACTTTAAACATCATTTGTGTTAATATTTTTTTAATCACACATAATAATACTCTATTTAGTCTCAAATTTGTAATCACACCTTTAACCTGTTTAACTGCAATGAAAAGATACATATCCCTTTTACTACTTCCTTTCTTTTTACTAAGCTGTTCTGCAGCCAAAGACAAAAGCAACCATGCTTTATTCAAATCAAAAAAAGAAGAACAAAAGTATATTAAGGCGTATAACAAAAGTCTTAAACTGTGGCCGGTACCTTTTGAAGAAAAAGACGTTACTACAAGCTTTGGTACTGCCCACATCATAATTAGTGGCCCTAAAAATGGTGAGCCCCTTGTATTACTTCATGGTATGGATGCTACTTCTACCATGTGGTACCCTAATATAAAAGCATTCGCTAAAGAGTATAGAATTTACGCTATTGACTATATAATGGAAGCGGGAAAATCTGTGCTTAAAGAAAATAAGAACCTCAACAGTGAAGAGATCGTTACCTGGTACAATGAGATCTTTGATAACCTGAAATTAAAAAACATCAATTTATTAGGCACATCACGCGGAGGATGGAATGCAACACTCTATACGATCAAACATCCCGATAGAGTCAAAAAGTTATTATTACTGGCTCCTGTACAAACCTTTGGAATGATTAGTATGAAACCTGATCTGATAAATGCCGCTAACTTTAAAATTGCTCCCAACAGGAGACGTTTAAAAAAACTTATTGAAGATTTTTCATTGTATCCTGAAAAAATTGACCCCATTATAAAAGAACAAATCTATTTAGGTAATGACTATAGCAAAACCAAATTGGACTTATTTGCTATGAAACCATTTAGTGATGAAGAACTAAAAAGCCTGAATCTTCCTGTGTTAGTTTTAGTAGGCGATCATGATATTTTAAATCCTATAGATATTATAAAAACTGCTGCAGAGAAAATACCAAATGCACATGGAGCAGTAATTGAGAGCGCAGGCCATTTTCTTACTATAGACCGACCCGAGGATGTAAATAAAAGAGTACTTGATTTTTTAAAAGAAAAATAAAATTTCAAGAAGTAAACAATAAAACGCTATAGCGCTAAATAACAATCAAATTGGTAACAATTCCTTCATTATTTCTAATCATTTCCCGAGGATTATTTCTGTAAAATTGCCGCAAAATATTCTACATGAGAAAAATAATACCTTTGGTTTTTTTATCAGTTTGTTCTTTTCTATTAATAAGCAGCTGCAGTGACAGCAATGACGACAAAATAAAATGCACAGATATTACAGCCTTTGAGATCGTACAGCAGGCAAATCAGATAAACTTTTCTATTACGGCTTCAAATGCACTTACCTACGAAGTAAGCTATATCTTGAGCGGAAGCAGTTACGACCCCAACAACGGTACTATAATAACCTCTAATTCTCCTATCGGATCGATACCTGCGAATTTATTAAACACACACGATTATCTTTTTTATGCGCGAACCGTTTGCGACGGCAGTAATAAAGGTAAATGGATAGGGCCAAAAAAAATTACGCTACAGCAATACTGCGATACTCCTTCTGATCTTTATATAACAAGTCAGTTCTTTAGATGGAACGAGTCACATCTGTATGGTGAAGAAGCTTCAAATTATCAGATTGAGTATGGCCCTCTGGGTTTTACTCATGGTACAGGTACGATTGTAACCGTTAATAACAGTGTTTTTTCAGGTTACACACTTACCGCAGGACAGCATTATGATTTCTATGTAAGAGCATATTGTAAAAACAATGTAGGATATGGCAACTGGGCAGGACCTATTTCATATTATGCAGGCAATGGCGTGAATCAATGTGAATCTCCAAAAAACATAAGTTATGAAACGACAAGCATACAGCCATCTTACAGTAAGGTAGCAGTAAAATGGAGTGTAGATATTTTTAATGGTCCGTTTAACTATGAATACACTTTAGTACCTAAAAACGAAGTAATAAAAGAAGGAGACATCCGTACCAGCAAATCGGGAGAATTCCCGGTTTACAATAATTTATACAATGGTATTGACTATGATTTTTATGTAAGAGCAAAATGTAATGATGATAAGAAAAGTGAATGGACTAAAAAAACAATAGTATTTTAACACGTCTAATATATCCAACAGAAGAGTGCTCAAGGGCACTCTTTTGCTTTTTATACAGTATTTAATTGATCCAAAATAGTAATTTTGACGAACTACATCTAAAAACACTATTTTGAACATTACAATTAAAAACGAACTGCTAACTGCAACCATTAATCCACAGGGTGCAGAACTCAACTCCTTAAAAAGCGATAGCCATGAATACATATGGGAAGGAAATCCTGAATTTTGGGGAAAGCACTCCCCTATCTTGTTCCCTATTGTGGGTACACTTAAAAACAATTTGTACACTTACAAGGATGATGCCTATCACATGACCCGTCATGGTTTTGCGCGTGATAATCAATTTACAATAAAACATCACACTGATAATAGTATAGTCTTCTCTTTAACTTCAAATCAAGATACCTTAAAAATGTATCCGTTTGAATTTGAACTGGAACTAAAATATACTTTAGTAAACACTACGCTGACATTAGATTATATGGTAACAAACAAAGGAATCGACAGTATGCCTTTTTCTATAGGTGCACATCCTGCTTTTGCATTACCCGGCAATTTTGATGATTATAGCCTTACATTCGAAAAGGATAAAACGTTAGTAAGTACACAGTTAGAAAATGACCTGTTATCAAATAAAACGATTAGTTTGCCTACACATGGCGGAAAATTGCCACTATCTTACAACCTTTTTAAAAATGATGCCCTTATTTTAAAAAGCACATCTTCAAATTATGTTGACATTGCTAAAAACGACGATCCGTTTTTAAGAGTTACTTATAATGATTTTCCGCATCTGGGAATATGGACAAAAGAAAACGCTCCCTTTTTATGTATCGAACCATGGCAGGGATATTCTGATTCATTCGACTCTAATGGAAATATTTTAGATAAAGAAGGTATCATTCTATTAAAATCGGCAGAAAAATTCAATGCCGGCTTTTCTATACAGATATTCCATTAAATTTTGTGTAGTCAACGCAACTTCTTTATTAAATTTACATCTAAACAAAAATCAGAATACATGAAAACTATAAAATTTAAATTCATTGCTTTTTTAATTGTCCTTGCAAGTATAAGTGCCTGCTCTACTGAAAAAAATGAAGGCTACTGTTTCAGATCAGTATATACTGCTGTAAAATCGGTTGCCGGACCTGAGACAACTGCTGTAAATACAGCTATTACAATAAATGTAACTTATGTACCATTAGGCACATGTGGAAAATTCAAGCAATTTACAGAGTCAACTACATTCCCAAAAGAAATTAAAGTACTTGTAGATTATGAAGGCTGTAATTGTTTACCTACGGAAAAAGAGGAAACAATACCTTATTCTTTTACAGCAACTACAGCCGGGGAATATATTTTAAAATTTCAAACGGCCGACCCAAGTTCTCCGGTTACCAAAAAAATTACAGTTACAGAATAATACTAAAAAATCTTCCGTTATGGAAGATTTTTTAATTTTGTAAGAACTTCTTTAATATATTTGAGAACCTACCTACACATTATGAATGACTTTCAAAAAAGTTTTGAAGAAGTAAAAGATCTTATAAAATTTGGAGATTATGCTCTGGCAATAAAACGACTCCTGGATTTTACACTTGACACGCAAAACATCGAATTTTATAAAAAAACCGATCAGTTTCTGGATTGGATAGATGAGAATCAAAATAGCACTACATTACCCGAAAAGATTTTGACTTTAGTTAATGATCTCTATGCTTTTTTATCTGACAAACCCTTAAAAACTAAAGAAAAGATACTCGAAGCAAATGGGTTAATCAAGAAGTATTCTTCTTCATTTTCCCTTGGCCCAATAAATCTGGAACTTTTTGAAGGAGATATTGTAGGTCTTGTAGGTGAAAATGGAAATGGAAAAACCACTCTCTTACGATTATTATGTGGTGAACTTTACAATTCATCAGGAAGCATTAAATATAATTTTGATTACGAAGATCACTATGATCTTAGGACCAAGCTTGTATACATACCACAACGCACTGATACCTGGCATGGTTCTATGTATGAGAATCTTGTATTTACAGCCGCATATTATGGATACACTCCCGAAGAAAACAACCTTATCGTTAATCTCACTATTGCCCGTCTTGGACTGAGAAAGTTTCGAAATCATAAATGGAAAGATCTTTCTTCAGGCTATAAGATGCGCTTTGAATTGGCAAGGATGCTTTTAAGAAAACCGCGAGTATTGCTTATAGATGAACCTTTGGCGAATCTGGATATACTGGCGCAGCAAACCATACTAGAAGATTTCAAAGCAATAGCTAAATCACCTTTCAGGCCTATCGGAATAATTCTGAGTTCACAACAACTGTATGAAGTTGAAAAAACATCCGATCAGGTTATTTTTCTAAAAAACGGTATTCAAAAAAACCTACATAATACTACAATAAATGATAGTGAAAAAGAAAACGATCTTATAATTGAATTTGACAGTGAATGGAGTCAAGGCAGCCTAAATAAAGTTTTATCACAAAAAAAGCTTATATCACTTCAGTTTAATGGAGGTACCTATATAGCGACCTTCGATAATACAAAAACCATGAATGACTTCATGGGTGATATTATCGAAAATAACATTCCCGTAAATTACATGAGAAACATATCAAATTCAACAAGACGTTTTTTCGTTTCATAACAATAGTAAAATGCTTAAAAAAACACAAAATTACCTCCTGCTGAACCATCCACTTTTGTGGAACATAAAATTTGTCCCTGTATTTATTATAGCAGCTATTATAAATCTATTCTTCTTTTTTGGTGGATATATATATGGCGTTATAGACTTTACTAAAATAAAAGACTCTTACAGATATAATGACAGCACTCCTGTATTTGTAATATTCCTGAGCATTATTCTCTCACTCTTAGTTCTTATAATTTGGATTGTATACTACATTCGAAATAATGCTTTTAAAACTTTTTATCCAAAAAAAAGGATGTCTCTATTTAAAGAATGGGGACTTATTTTTATATTATGCATAGTAAATTGTTCTTATTTTATTTCTTTCACCTATGCGTATGAATTGCGGGCCAGACATTACTATGAAAAAAATGAATTGGTAAAAAGACTGGATATATTATCTAAAGCTTCAATATTTACTCAGGGAGGTTACGACAGATCCGAAGACACTATAATAAACCAGCAGGATATAAAAAGAAAAAACTTTATTTATTTTGGAAAAAAATATCAATTTGGTTCGTTGCTTAATAAATCTATGGAGAATTTTACACTCCAGAGCCGGGAAAAAGACTCCATTAATAAAAGAACAGTGATGCACTGGCTTGTAGAAAACAGGAAAGATTCTGTTAAAAATATTTTGACACAATTCCAGAATATATCTACTGAGCACAATCTCAAAAGCAACATTTCGACTGAGCAGTGGATGGATTTAGTATATAATTATCCCGAATTTATAAATTATAAGGTTGTTGGTAATGACAGTTTTAGTCCTGTATATGGATACAATTCAAATTATATTTATGATGAGTATAATGACGAATATAATTACACACAAAACACTATTGACCTTTCGATAAACATTCGGAAAATTGTAAAAAAAGATACTATTTATTACCCTAAATATTATGTTCCTTTAAGTCAGCTAAAATCAGCCTATAGTAAAATGTCGAAAGCGTGGGTAAATCCTGAAGCTAATACAACTGTTTTATTAGGGCTTTTATATTTTGCATTAGGCTTATCGGTTCTTATATTTTCTTTCAGGGTAACATCCGGAAGAAGTTGGCTTATTGCAGCTGTGTCTGGTGGTATTCTTGTAGTTATTACTGCTTTAATTTCCGTAATAATCTCCGAAACATTAGGTAGAGAGAGATTGCTATTAAGAAATGAATACCTTTTTATTGCCATCTGGGCGGTACTCACAATTATTTTATTGATATACTACTGTATAGCTTTAAGAAAAAAATCGAAAGGAATTTTGGGGATTGTCTTAAACTTACTGCTATGGCTTATTCCTTTCCTATTACCTGTTATATATGATGTTTCACATAAATTAGCAGCATCCTTAAATACCGACTATATAAAAGATGAAGCTTATGTAATGGTAGAACACCCATTATACATCTGGCTGGACCAATATATGGGCATAATGTTTTTTGCTAATTTAATATTTGTAATTTTATCTATGTATTACTTTACTATTTCTATAAAAAAGTGGAAAGGAATAGCAGAAGGATAACTATTTTAGTTTAGGTAAAGTCCTTATGTACAGCTCTTCTACTTTTTTACGTGCCCAATCAGTTTTTCGTAAAAAGGTAAGACTGGATTTAACGCTAGGGTTCTCTATAAAACATTTAATTTTTATCAGTTCACCGAGTGTATCAAACCCATAATAAGCTACAAGGTCTTCGAGTATTTTTTTAAGTGTGATACCGTGGAGCGGATCTTTTGAAGTCGTATTTTCCATGCTGTAAATGTAGCAAATAAAAAAGACACTTTTCTTTACACAAGGTTATCCAAATCAGCTTTAAAGTAAAGAACCCTATGTTTTGAAAAATTATAAAAATTGTAACTTACTATACAGTTGCGCCTTTGAACTATTGTGCTTACATTTGCAATCCTTATGCAAAAAACGGTTAACATACTAAACAAAAGAGCCAGGTTCGATTATGAGATCCTGGACCGCTATACTGCGGGTATTGTTTTAGCTGGATCTGAGATAAAATCGATCCGTTTAGGTAAAGCTTCAATTGCAGAAAGTTTTTGCGAATTCCATGAACATGAGCTATTTGCAATAAACACGAACATTGAAGAATATGCTTACAGCCGAAGCTTTAGCCATACACCAAAAAGCGAACGTAAACTGCTGCTGAATAAAAAAGAGCTTAAAAGCCTTTTGAAAAGTGTCCAGAACAAAGGACTTACTATTATCCCTCTTCGACTGTTTACTAACGAAAAAGGTATTGCCAAACTGGAAATTGGTCTTGGCCGCGGTAGAAAAAACTACGATAAGCGTGAAAATATGAAAGAACAGGACGTGAAACGCGACATAGCAAGAATCAAAAAAGAATACAAATAAAAAAAGGCCTCAATTGAGGCCTTTAATTTTTATACTATTTAAATCCTACAATTTCTTCTTCGGATGCAATAACTTCTTCAACGAATTTTTTAAACTCTGGGTAGTCTACAGGCTGTATATTATTCCATGAAGTCTTTACTTTTCTGACAACTTTTAGCTGGTTAGGTTTAACCAACTCATAAGTAACATCATAAATATGTCCTTTATATTTTAAATTTTTAGTTTGGGGTATTTCAGTAAACTTTTTATCTGGAGGTATATTAAGGATAACTTCTGTTTTATAATTGTTCACACGCTCATAGGTAGCATACTCAATATCAAAATTTCTTTTATCTGTAGTAATAATATCTCTTGTGTATGGTTTATCAATATAAGGGATTTCTAATATTTTTAAGCTACCCACAGATTGCAGCTTTTCCGATATTAAAAATTTAGTTTCATATTTAATTTCTTCACCAAATCTCTCATTTGCTATTAGCTTAAAAGATTCAAGTGAAATCACCTTATTGAGTCCATTCTTTAATTCTTCCTCAAATTCTTTCTTTCTTACATCTTCAGTAGTTGCCTGAGAAAATAATTCATTGTAATATGATTTATTACTTCCTGAACAAATATGAGTATTTGTAAATTTTTTCAAATTGTCTTCAATAGTGATTACACTTACAGTTTCAATTTTATTTTCAAGAGCATTATCAGATGGTATATTGATAATTCCTGATTTTTCATTCTCATTCTTATCAAAAGATACAACCAGAGCCTTTGCTTTATAGAGAGTGGATGGCATTGCCATAAAAGGTAAATAATTATCCGTCATCTCTACAAAAATATCTTTATTGTCAATTGTTAATCTGACTATGCAGTGATTAAAATTAATAGACGGTAATTTTAAGGATTGTGTACCATTATCGTTTGTTTGTACCAATACCAAATTTGCTTTTAATCCTGCACGTTCAGCCATAGCTACAAACAATGTTGAAACGTCTTTACAATCTCCTAATTTAGTATTTATTGTTTTGGATGGCTTTTGAGGTACGTATCCGCTTTGTCTAAAATCAAGAGAACTGTAAGTAATATTTTCGCCTACATATTTATATATCTTATAAGCAATTTGATACTGAGTTAAACCGCCAACTCCTTCAGGAAAAATTTCATTATAAGTTTTTATGGATATATAATCCATTTTAATGTTTTTCTTAACCAAATCTGCATACCAATTAGAAATATCAGACCATGATTTAATAGAAGATATTCTTACCTGATTTACTAAATCAGATGAACTTGGTGAAAAACTTTCATCAAGCGGCATTGCCGGAATATTTTTTCTTTCCCAAGATATATAAGTATTCTTATTATTGATTTTTTTTGTTTTTGAAGGAATCTCTCCATTCATTACATCATAGGAGAATTTTGCTTCAATCGGATGTATAATGCCAAATATGCTTTGCTGTGAAGGATATACTCCATTAAAATAATAAGAGATATTAAAATCTTTATAAAAACGTCCATACCCATTATCGGAAGTTTCATATTCAACATAAATAACATCATTTACCTTAAGGTTAGTAAATATAACAGTATTATAATTTTTTTCACCAGGAACAATACTACCATCTGGCTTAACAATTTCTGCTTTAAGAATATTTAAGTTATTTCCATTAATTTTATATTCTTTTAGCTCTTCAATACCGTTTTCAGCAATAACTTCATACAGGTTTATCACTTTTGCTCTTCTTCCGCCTTCAGGTAATATGCTAGCAATATATTCATCTAACAATACATTTACACCATAATCACACTGCATTTTAGATTTCCTTCTTTGCTTTATAATAGCATAAATATCTTTTGATGCTACCTGCTCTATTTCGTCTGGCACTTTTGTAATATCATAAAGTATTTTTCTTAAGGAAGAGTTAGCAGAATAATAAACTAGAGCTTCTTTAAAAAGTTTCTCAGCTTCATTTATTTTTTTCTGGGAATTGTATGCCTTTCCTTTTTCTTCCATAAAAAGGAAGGAGTAAGGGAAATTACCAAGAGCTATATCTGCATATTTTACTGATTTTTCATAATCACTATCATTATTAGCATAGGATATTCCTGAATTATACACATAGTTAAAATAAGGATATCGTTGAATTCTCTGATCAATTAGTTTTTTAGCATCTTCTTTTCTACCAGATGAATTATAATTGCTAATAAGTAAATCCTGGGCAGTAGAATTATCCCTTTTACTCACTATTTCTTCAAGCATTGAAATAGTTTTTGCTTTATCATTTTTAAAAGTCGTATATAATGGTGAAAAAAGAGTTACAAATAATTCATTATTATATGACTGCCCAATTATCTCCTCCATCTTTTTTATACTTAAATCAATATCAGAATTTCTAATAAGTATCATATATTCATACAATAAGGCATACAGATTTGAATGTAACTTTTTTGATTTTTCTCTGTATTTCTCAAGTTCACTTATATTAGCTTTTCCTAACCAGCCTTCATCCTGAAATTTATAGATAATACTATAATAATAGTCTTCATCATTTAGTTCAATATTCTTTCTTATTTCCTCAGATTTCTGAACGTCTTCCATTCCATTATAGTAACCTATTAATTTTACATTAAGCAATGAACTGTTTGGATATTTTGCGATAAGACCTTCTATAACATCATATGCCTTTTCATATTTATGATTATTCATATAGGCATCAAATAGTAATAACGTATTTAATATATTACCCGGGTCTTTAATTAACTTTTGCTGCAAAAAATCCTCATAATAAGGATTTGCCTCTACAGGGTTTATTTCTGCAATAGTAGATTTATTATAAGGTTTATATACATCTGAGAATGATAGCGATTCAATTTCATTTTGGTTGATATCTTTTATCGCTGCATAAAAATAATCGACAGCACCATGGATAGATGATTTTAATACAAGTCTATTGGTTCCTTTTTTTAAATTGAATTTAAGATGATAAGAATTAATGTCTGAGTTACTGATATTATCATTAACATAAATTTCAACATCATTCAGAAATATCTTTAAAGGACCACTCCCTCCAAAATTCAAAATTACCTGTCTGTCTGTATCTGAATCGATAAATGTTTGTGCATACATAATCCCATCTCCGTACTCTTTTTCATTTAAATAATAATGGCAGGCTTCATTTTGTTTTATTACGGGTATATACCATCTCACAAAACCATTACTATTAGCATTAAATGTTTTGTCATTCTTAGCGTAATATTCTGCTTCATATTCAGTTTCAAGACCACTACCATTCATGTTCTCAAAAACACCACAAAACTGCCATTTGGATATTATTCCGAGTTTTTTAATATAACTATCATATGAGGTATAATTTTGTCTCCTTCTTTCAAATACTGACTTAAAATAAATAATAAAAGGATCGTTACTATATTCAATATTATTAGAAACAAAATCCATTTTTTCAAAAGTAAGATCATCAAATCCGTCAGACTTTACATTTCCTATTACAAAAGGCTGGTACCATAATGGATATAAATAATTTTTACTTTCTTTAAATTTTGATAATTTTTCCAAAAAAGCTTTATCATAAGATAATCTGCCCTGCTCTTTATCTAATAGGGCATCAAGAATAAGTAAATCAATATCGCTATCTTTTTTCTTACCAAAATCTTTATTGAATAGCTTCCTTGCTTCTTCTCTTTTATTGACAAGTAAGAGGTCCCATACTTTCTGAATGTTTTGAGCATGGGTAAGATTACATGCCAATAATAACACAAGTAGAATTTTTTTCATACAATAACAAGGTAAAAGATTGGGGGGGTTAGATCTTTTTAATTTTTATTTTCTAACAATGGTACAAACCTGAATTCTCCAAATTCATGTTTTTCGAATTGTGTTTCATTTTTACGGATAAGCAATGTCATGATCTGCGGATCCTCACCGACAGGAATAACCAGCCTGCCTCCAATTTTTAACTGTGCTAATAATGGATTAGGTATCATTGGTGCGCCTGCAGTAACAATTATACTATCAAAAGGAGCATCATTAGGCAGTCCTTTATAACCATCACCAAACATAAGTAGCTTAGGACGTATGCCTAGTTTAGGCAATAACAATGAGGTACTTTTAAATAGTTCGTTTTGCCTTTCTATACTAAAAACTTTAGCGCCCATAGCACAAAGTACTGCCGTTTGGTAACCTGACCCGGTACCAATTTCCAATACCTGATGTCCTTTCTCAACTTCTAATAGCTGCGACTGGAACGCTACTGTATAAGGTTGGGAAATGGTTTGCCCTGCACCGATAGGAAAAGCTTTATCCTGATAAGCATAATCTTCAAAGCTCGAATTTAAAAAAAGGTGTCGGGGCACTTTTTTAATGGCTTGAAGAACATTTTTATCGGTAATGCCTTTTTTCTCCAAAACGGCTGCAAGTTGATTGCGAAGACCTTGGTGTTTGGCTGTATCTTTCAATGTAAGGGGATTATTTTTTGGTAAAAATAGAAAACAATAATGGCATTGTCAAACCCAAAACAGCTTATTCTACTATTTAAAAATGCATCAAAATAAAGGTCTTTTTTTTGATTGGGTGTTATTGTAATATCAAAACAAATAATGTTATTTTTGTTTAAAATATATTTTTATGCTAAAAGTTGGAGTATTAGGTGCCGGGCATCTTGGAAAGATACATTTGCGTTTGCTCAACCAGTCCCAAAAATATAACCTTGTGGGCTTTTATGACCCAAATAATGAAAATGCAGAAAAGGTTGCTGCCGAATTTGGTTATCAAAAATTTAATACCATCAGCGAGCTTATAGCAGCCGTAGATGTTGTAGATATTGTTACTCCTACCCTTTCTCACTATGACTGCGCTAAAGAAGCCATACAGGCAGGAAAACATGTTTTTATAGAAAAGCCTATCTCTAACACCATAGAAGAAGCCGAAGAACTTATTACACTTACTAAAAAACATAATGTTAAAGGTCAGGTAGGTCATGTAGAGCGTTTTAATCCTGCTTTCATTGCCACTAAAAACATGATCGTAAACCCAATGTTTATAGAAACACACCGTTTAGCAGAATTTAATCCACGTGGTACAGATGTTCCTGTAGTACTGGATTTAATGATACATGATATCGATGCTATTCTTAGTGTGGTAAAATCTAAAGTTAAATCTATTAATGCCAGTGGTGTTTCGGTTATTAGCGACACCCCGGATATTGCCAATGCCCGTATCGAGTTTGAGAACGGTTGTGTAGCAAACCTTACTTCGAGCAGGATCTCATTAAAGAACATGCGCAAATCCAGGTTTTTTCAAAAGGATGCTTACATCTCTGTCGATTTTCTTGATAAGGTCTGTGAAGTGGTAAAAATGAAAGATGCTCCAGAAGTTCCCGGTGATTTTGATATGATACTTCAAAATGCAGAAGGCGTTAAAAAGCAAATTTATTTTGAAAACCCTGATGTTGAAAGTAACAATGCCATACTTGACGAACTTGAAACGTTTGCCGATGCAATTAACAACAACACAACTCCGGTAGTGACTTTAGAAGACGGTACCGAAGCCTTAAGAATTGCTTACCAGATTATTGATTGCTTTAAAAAATAAATCATAACAACATGGCTAAAAAACTACTTACAGTACTTATAGTTCTATTTCTTGCAAATACAGCTATCGCTCAAAATTTGCAGATTAAAGGAGTTGTAAAAGACTTAATTACTAATGAAGTTATTGGCCAGGTATCCATAACTACCCAAGACCAGAAGTACGGTACCGTTTCTAACGACGAAGGTGCTTTTTCCTTATCAAGCCCAGAGAGCAGCAAAGCAATTACATTAACACACTTAAACTATACCACTCTAAGTGTTGATGCAAACAAACTGCCTGCTGACGGAATCTTTTTAATGGAACCTCAGCAGTTAATGCTCGATGAGATCGTTATTATGGGAGAACCCATCCAGGATGTCCTTAATAAACTTATTACAACATCTATGGCACGATTTACTGCTCCTTTACTGTTAAGTACTTATTACAGGGAGTTTGTAAAAATAAATGACAACTATACCAAATTTGCCGATGCGCTTATTGATTATAATGCGCGAAGAAAAGGTAAAAAACTGGATACAGAAGTTGTTGTAAAACAAAGCCGTGCAGCAAAGCTGCCTGGTGAAGACGAAGAAAACATAGATATTGTTTCTCCACTGGATGTAAGAAAAGCGGTTGAAAAAGATTATAATTTTGCAGGGATACACAATGTATTACTGGACAAGAAAGAATACAAAAAATATGACTTTTTAGTTAAGGTGCAGCAAGGTAAAGAAGGCCAGAAAACCCACAGTATAATTGTACAGCCTAAAGATGATGTACAGGAGGCTTTATTTGAAGGAACTATAACCTATGACCCTGAGCAGTTCCTTATCCTGAATGTAGACCTCTCCATGGCGGAATCGCATAAAAAATATATTAAAGAGCGTAATTTCCTTATCATAAAAGCCAGCCTTGAAGATATGGAGTACAAAAGTGCTTTTAAAATAGTAGATGATAAATACCTGCTTTCGTTTTCTTCAAGAAACGGTACAGTTCATATTCGCAATAAGCGAACATACAATGATAACATTACATTTAAAAGTGACCTTATTGTAACTAATTTTACATCTGACCTGTCTTCTTTCAATAAAAAAGAACGCTACAAAGACAAAGCCTTATACGATCACGGCAGTAATTACACCGAGAATTTCTGGCTAAAAAACAACTCCCTGCTTTTAACGAAAGAGGAAGAACGAATTATTAAATCAATAGAGAACAAACAATAGAATTTATATACAAAATGAAAAACATTGCAGTTATAGGTGCAGGAACAATGGGTAATGGTATTGCCCACACTTTTGCTCAAAGCGGATTCAGCGTTAAACTAATTGACATATCTGAAAAATCATTAGATAAAGGAATGGCTACTATTGCCGCTAACCTTGACAGGATGGTTGCAAAAGGTTCTATCACCGAAGAAGATAAAGCGAAGACCATTGGTAATATTATTACGTATACCGATATTAAAGACGGTGTTGTTAATGCTGACCTGGTTGTTGAAGCTGCTACAGAAAATGTAGATCTTAAACTAAAAATATTTAAAGACCTTGATGGTTTTTGCGAAGAGAAAACAATCCTGGCAACAAATACTTCATCTATCTCTATTACCCAGATCGCTGCGGTAACAAACAGACAGGATAAAGTAATTGGTATGCACTTTATGAACCCGGTGCCTATCATGAAACTGGTAGAAATTATCCGTGGATACAATACATCAGACGAGGTTACAAAACAAATCATGGAACTTTCTGAAAAACTTGGGAAAGTACCCGTAGAAGTTAACGATTATCCTGGTTTTGTGGCTAATCGTATCTTAATGCCAATGATCAATGAGGCTATCGAAACACTTTACAATGGTGTTGCAGGTGTTTATGAAATTGACACGGTAATGAAATTAGGTATGGCACACCCAATGGGTCCGTTGCAACTTGCCGATTTTATTGGTCTTGATGTATGCCTTTCTATCCTAAATGTAATGTATGACGGATTTAAAAATCCTAAATATGCACCATGCCCATTATTAGTAAACATGGTAAGAGCCGGTAAACTTGGTGTAAAATCCGGTGAAGGTTTCTATGATTATTCAGAAAGTAAAAAAGCTGAAAAAGTCGCTTACAAAAAATAATTATTTGCCATTCTGAACAGAGTGCAGCAAAGTCGAAGAATCTCACTAATTTAGATTAATGAGATTCTTCTTCATTTACAATGACACAACACTAACCAATACGTATAAAATTGGCCAAAATAGTTCCTTTTAAAGCAGTACGTCCCGCCCGAGATAAGGTAAGCCTTGTAGTATCGCGTTCTTATGACGATTATAATCCCGCCGAGCTTGCTTCGCAATTGGATTATAATCCGTTTTCATTTTTACATGTGCTCAATCCGGCTTATATAAATTTATTAAAGGCATCAGCAGAAACACGATTTAAATCGGTACACAATAAGTATGCTGAATTTAAGGAAGAACACGTACTTAAAAAGGAGGCTGACGCTGTTTTTTATTTGTATGAGATCCATAGCAAAAACCGTGTTTATACAGGAATAATTGCCGGAACTTCTATAGAGGACTATCAAAACAATGTTATAAAAAAGCACGAAGATACCCTGCCCTACCGTGTAGAATACTTTAAGGATTATTTACACATGACAGGGTTTAATACAGAGCCTGTGCTTATAACCTATCCTGAGAATAAAGAACTGGAACAATGGATTGGCGTTAAAAAACAAAAGAGGCCATTGTACCTGTTCACTACTCTTAACAGGGATAAACATACCTTGTGGCGTGTAAAAGACAAAGCAGAAATACTTTGGATTCAGGAACAGTTTGCCGCTATGGAAAGCCTTTATATCGCCGATGGACACCACCGTTCGGCTTCAGCAGAAATGCTGTATGAAGAAGACAAGATATCGGGTAATGGAAACCTGAACTACTTTATGAGTTTTCTTATTTCAGAAAACGATTTGAAAATTTACGAATACAACCGTATTATCCACGACCTGAACGGACTCACAAAACACCAGTTTCTTCATGCTCTCGCAAAAGATTTTATTGTAGAGAATAAAGCACAGGAACTATGGAAGCCTGATGCTAAATTTAGCTTTGGAATGTATCTGGACAGTGAGTTTTATGCCCTGCGTTTAAAAGAGACACAATTTGGATCGGTACTGGAAGCGCTGGATGCGCAGATACTATACGAAAAAGTGCTTCATCCATTGCTTGGTATAACCGACTTGCGTAATGATTCACGTATTGAATACATTCCCGGCAGTAAACCTATCACGCAAATAAAACAAATGGTAGATGAAGAAGAATATGAAGTAGGCTTTATGCTTTTCCCTGCCAGCATTAGTGAAATAAAAGAACTGGCAGACAACAACCTTATCATGCCGCCAAAAAGTACCTATATCGAACCAAAAATAAGGAGTGGTCTAGTTGTTTATGAACTTTGAGAGTAAATACTATGGAGCTTAACAAGAGTGAAAAAATACTATGGCAAGGAGTTCCTAAACAGGGGTTTAAAATCATTTTACAAGATTTAATTATCATTCCATTTTTACTACTTTTCATTTGTGCATCAATATTTATGCTTTATATAAATTTCATTGGTATATTTTTTGTCATATTTACTGTCTATGTTATATACACAAGATATATACGAGATATCATTGATAGGAAAAACACAAAATATTATATTACAGAACAACATGTAATACTCTGTAAACCAAAAAATACTGTTACCATTCCATTTAAGGAGATAAAAAAGATTAGTTACACTGATCATCCATTTAAATTTATCTATGGTTCAATTATTTTTGGAGAAGAAGAAAATATTTTTGGTGATCCAAATGAAGAATTTTCATTTGGTTATAAAGGAGGATTAAATTTAACAAGAGATAAAACAGTAATTGAATATATTAAAGATTATAAAGAAGTATATCAATTAATTCAGGAAAAAATTAAAGAAAGTAAATCTTAAGCATGTCAATAAAAAATAACCTTCTCGAAATAAAATCATCTTTACCGGAACACGTGACGCTTGTAGCGGTTTCTAAAACCAAACCTGTGCCCGATCTTATGGAAGCCTATGAAGCTGGGCAACGTATTTTTGGGGAGAATAAAATTCAGGAAATGGCCGATAAATATGAGCAGCTTCCTAAAGACATTGAATGGCATATGATTGGTCATGTACAAACCAATAAGGTGAAGTATATGGCTCCTTTTGTAAGTCTTGTCCATGGTGTAGACAGTATGAAGTTATTGGCAGAAATAAACAAACAAGCAGCTAAAAACAATCGTGTTATAGACTGTTTGCTTCAGGTACACATTGCCGAAGAAGAAACTAAATTTGGTATGGATCAAAAGGAACTTACAGCAGTAATTACTTCTGATGATTTTCAACAAATGAAAAACATACGTGTAACCGGACTTATGGGTATGGCTACTTTTACTGAAGATGAAACCCAGATCAAAAAAGAATTTGATCATCTTAAATCTATTTTTGACAATTTGGACCAACAACGTGAAGCTGCAAACCTGAAACCTAAAACACTGAGTATGGGTATGAGTGGCGACTATAAGTTAGCTATTGCCTGTGGAAGTACTATGGTTAGGATTGGCAGTAGTATTTTTGGACATAGATAATTGTAAATGTGACAATTAGGTAATTTGATTATTTGAACGTGTGAAATGATTAAAATTTACGTACTTTGTAACCTAAACATTGAACTTTAAATCTTAGAAAAATCTTTGTACGCAATACTTGACATAGAGACGACGGGGGGACAATATAATGAAGAAGGAATAACCGAGATTGCCATTTACAAATTTGACGGGCATGAAGTGGTAGACCAGTTTATTAGTCTTATAAATCCCGAAATACCCATACAGCCCTTTGTGGTAAAACTAACCGGTATAAGTAATGCCATGCTTCAAAGTGCTCCAAAGTTTTTTGAAGTCGCCAAACGTATTATAGAAATTACCGAAGGTTGCGTTTTAGTCGCACATAATGCACAGTTTGACTATCGTGTACTGCGAACAGAGTTCAACCGTTTAGGATATAACTTTGAAAGTCAGACACTCTGCACTGTAGAGTTATCACAAAAATTACTACCCGAACAAAAATCGCATAGTCTTGGTAAACTAGTTCGCGCACTGGGAATACCCATGAGCGACAGGCATCGTGCCTCTGGAGATGCACAGGCAACGGTTCAGTTGTTTAAGTTGCTTCTTGCCAAAGACACCGAAAAAGAAATACTTACCAGCTTAATAAAAAGCGATACCAAAAAAGGTATATCTCCTAAACTGATGGATCTCTTAGAAGGACTTCCGTCAACCACAGGATTGTATTATATATACAACGAAAAAGGTGAGATCATTTACCTTGGTAAAAGCAAAAATATTAAAAAGAGGGTTAATCAGCATTTTACAAGTACTGCAAGAAAATCCAAGCGAATTCAGCGTGAAGCTTTTAGCGTACAATATGAAGCAACCGGCAGTGAGCTAATTGCCTTACTTAAAGAATGTCAGGAAATAAAGGTAAATAAGCCTGCTTATAACCGGGCACTTAAAAAAACCATTTTTCCGTGGTCACTTTATGCCGAAAAAAATCCTCAGGGCTATCTTGCACTCAAACTGCAAAAAACTGATGGACGTAAAAAAGAAATCGTCTCTTTTCCCGGAATTGTAGAAGGACGAAATGCTCTTTTTGCTATTATTGAGAAATATAAACTGTGCCAAAAAATAAACGGAATTGACGCCTCTGATAAAGAAAACTGCTTTGCTTTAGACCTCGAAAATTGTAATGGTGCCTGTGTTAGTAAAGAGATGCCCGATGAGTATAACGAGCGGGTTATGGAATTTATAAACAACAACAGCTTTAATAATCAAAGCATGATTATAATAGATCGTGGCCGCAGTGTTGAAGAACGAAGCGCTGTACTAATAGAAAATGGCGTTTATAAAGGCTATGCTTTTTACAACCTCAACTATCAAATAACGAATATTGATATCCTTAAGAATATTATAGTTCCGATGGAAAATAATAAGGATGTAAAAGTGATTATCCAAAACTATATCCGAAAAAAGAAAGCCTTAAAAATAGTACGTCTATAAGAGATTTGTTATTTTTGATAGACGCAAAAAAACCAATCTATTGAAAAACGGTATTATATCCGAAGATTTTCGCAAAAAGCTACACACTATAATCTATGAAGCCGATACTAAGGCAGGTCGTTTTTTTGACCTTGCTTTATTAGCCATCATTCTTATAAGTGTTGTTGCTGTAATGCTGGAAAGTGTTGCGAGTATTAAAATCAGATACGGGTATGAACTTGCCGTAATAGAATGGATTGTAACCATATTTTTTACGCTGGAATATATAGCAAGGCTTATCGCAGTAAAACAGCCCTTAAAATATGCCTTAAGCTTTTATGGCCTAATCGACCTGCTGGCAACACTGCCTAAATATGTTGGACTCCTATTCCCTGGAACAGGCTTTTTCATTGCCATACGTGCCATTCGGTTTTTAAGGATATTCAGGATACTTAAACTAACCCATTTTGTAGGAGCTTCTAACCAATTGGTAGTTGCACTTAGAACAAGCAGAGCAAAAATTGCTGTATTTCTATTTTGTGTATTAGTGATTTGTACCATACTTGGAACTATAATGTACATGATAGAAGGTCCTGAACATGGTTTTACAAGTATACCTGTAAGTATCTATTGGACAATTGTAACTCTTACTACTGTTGGCTTTGGAGACATTACCCCTACCACTCCTTTAGGACAGCTGGTATCTGTTGTTATTATGATATTAGGTTATGGTATAATTGCTGTACCAACAGGGCTTGTTACTGCTGAGTTAATGCGCGGTGAAAAAAAAGTAAATCTTAACACACAGGTGTGCCCTAATTGCAGTGCAGATAAACACAGGGATGATGCAAAGTACTGCTATAGATGTGGCCACTCCCTTCACGAATAATGAATACTACTCCTCAAAAATATTTAATTACTGTAATTGGCCCTACAGCCATAGGTAAAACGGCTCTCGCTATAGAAATTGCAAAACATTTTAAATGCGATATCATTTCTGCCGATAGCAGGC
Organism: Flavobacterium cerinum; assembly: GCF_004028155.1. GTDB lineage: Bacteria > Bacteroidota > Bacteroidia > Flavobacteriales > Flavobacteriaceae > Flavobacterium > Flavobacterium cerinum. The sequence goes on from NZ_SBII01000009.1 coordinate 156,045, forward strand.
AGTTTTTTAAGGAAATGAACATTGGTACCGCCGTACCCTCAAAAGACGAACTGGAAGAAGCAAATCATCATTTTATCCAAAACATAAGCATCTTTGATGAATATACCGTAGGTGATTTTGAACGCGAAGCTATAACAAAGCTGGATGAACTCTACAAAACGAGCGATTTTGCCGTTATGGTAGGCGGATCCGGACTATACATTGATGCGGTACTGAAAGGTTTTGATGATTTTCCTGATATTGATCCATCTATAAGAGCAGAACTGGTTACTAATTATGAACAGCATGGATTAGAATATTTACAGCAGGAACTGGAAAAACGCGATCCTGTACATTATGAGAAAGTAGCCAAAGAGAATCCGCAGCGATTAATGCGTGCACTTGAAGTATCCATTGGAACCGGTAAGCCGTACTCTTCGTTTTTAAATCAGAAGAAGAACACACGAAACTTTACTCCAATTATCATTGGACTTGAAGCTGACAGAGAGTTAATGTACAACCGTATTAACCAAAGGGTAGATATAATGGTTAATAACGGATTGCTGGAAGAAGCAAAAACTTTATATCCGCATAAAAAACTGAATGCTCTGCAAACAGTAGGTTACAGGGAATTATTTGCACATTTTGATGACGACTGTACGCTTGATTTTGCTCTTGAAGAAATAAAGAAAAATACACGTAGGTTTGCCAAAAGGCAGATGACATGGTTTAAACGCAATGAGGCCGCTGCATGGTTTGACTTTAAAACAGTCCCTCAGGAGATTATTAATTATATTGAAATGAAACGCTAATGCCAATATCTGATAAATTCACATCGATATATTCGCACGACTGGGAAATAAACTTTCTTCAGTGTACACCAAACGGATTACTTAAACATACCGAGCTTTGTAACCTTTTACAGCTTACAGCAGGCCACCATGCCGAGATAGGCGGAATAAGCTTTACCGACATGCAGCAATTTGATCAGGCATGGGTATTAAGCCGAATGAGGGTTGAAATTGATGAATTACCCAAGTGGGGAGATACTGTAACTGTAAAAACCTGGATCTATGACTTACAGGGTTCACGTTCCATAAGGGCTTTGGAAATGTATGTTGGAGATAAAAAAATTGTAGGTTCTACAACCTATTGGGCTGTATTCAATACAAAGCTGAGAAAAGCAGAAACGCTGGCCTTAGCGCATGAACATTTTGAAAAATATCCTGAGATGGAAGCTACGGCAGAATCATTCAAAAAAATAAACCTGCAAAGGGAATTGACATTGAATTCTCAAAAAAAAGTAGTGCTGTCTGACCTTGACATTGTTTTTCATGCTAACAATGTAAAATACCTGGAATGGTGTCTTGATGCTATAGACCACCGACCTATCTTAAAACAACAACTATTAAGTTTTGACATGAACTATATGCGTGAACTGATGCTGGGAGATGAGATAGAGTTATTCTCTGGTACAGAAGAAAAGCAAACCTACTTTACCGTAAATAAAAAAGAAAGCCCCTGCTTTGCGCTGGAGCTTAATTGGAAATAAAAAAAGCCCCTCGATAACGAGGGGCTTTTTAATACTATTTCTCTTCAACTTTGTTTTTTATAACAAGTCTAAATCCTTCACCATGAATGTTTAGTATCTCTACATCTTCATCCGGTTTTAGGTATTTTCTTAATTTAGCGATGTAAACGTCCATACTTCTTGAAGTAAAGTAGTTATCATCTCTCCAAATTTTTGTAAGAGCAAGCTCTCTTGGCATCAAATCGTTTTCGTGAAGCGCAAGCATTTTAAGCAATTCGTTTTCTTTTGGAGAAAGCTTAATAGGCTCATCTTTATCAAAAGTAAGGAAGCGCAATTTTGAATTCAGGTGGAATTTACCAATCTGGAACTCAAATTTAGAATTATCTGTTTTAGTTTCTGATGCTTTTCTTTGGATAATCGCTTTAATTTTCATTAAAAGCACCTCAGAATCAAAAGGCTTATTCAGGTAATCATCTGCTCCTACTTTGTATCCTTTTAATACATCTTCCTTCATTGATTTTGCTGTAAGGAAAATGATAGGCACTTCTTTATTTTTTTCTCTGATCTCTCTTGCAAGTGTATATCCGTCTTTGTAAGGCATCATTACATCAAGAATACATAAGTCGAAATTATCTTTCTTGAATTTCTCAAAACCTTCCATTCCGTTTTTAGCTAACGTAACATCAAAATCGTTGATTAACAGGTAGTCTTTTAAAACTGCTCCAAAGTTTGGATCATCTTCAACTAACAGAATCTTTTTGTTTACTTCTTCCATATTTTTTTTAATTTATTAATGGCATTTTTATTATAAAGGTGCTCCCCTTTCCTTTTTCACTTTCCACATAAATGTGGCAATTATGGTCGTCTATAATTCTCTTTACATAGGCCAGTCCTAAACCGTGCCCTTTTACGTTGTGAATATCTCCTGTATGTTCTCTATAAAATTTCTCAAATATCCTTTTTTGAGAAATCTTAGACATTCCTAACCCGTTGTCTTTTATCTTAATAAGTATAAAATCTTTAACATTCTCAGTGTATATATCTATAACGGGCTCATCCGGAGAATATTTGATAGCATTATCAAGAATGTTAACCAAAACATTGGTAAAATGTACATCATTTAATAAAGCTGTAGTGCGTTGTGCACCAAAGTGTCTTGTTAGCGTACCGTGTCTTGCTTCTATAATAAGGTCTACGTGTTCTATAGCTCCTTCAATTACATCATGTATGTCTGCCTGGTCTTTTGTGATCTCTAATTCTCGTTTATCGAGTTTAGATATCTGTAATACGTTTTCAACCTGTGCATGCATTCTTTTATTTTCCTCTCTTATCATCTGGAGGTACCGCTGTACCTTCTCTTTATCATCAAATATCTTTGGGCTCTTTATCGCATCCAGTGCTAAATTAATAGTAGCTATAGGCGTTTTGAACTCGTGCGTCATGTTATTAATAAAATCGGTTTTAATTTCCGATATCTGCTTTTGTTTGATAAGCTGATTGATAGCACTTAAATAAGCAATAATAATAACCAGTGTAAATATGATAGACAATGATGTTATTCCTAATATAGATGAAAACAAAAATGTTTTCTTTTTAGGAAAATTCAGTAAAAGCCTATAACCGCTAGTATCTGTGTCACCTCCTAAAATCTGACGCTCATAAAAATTGGTTTTATCATAAGCGAAATTATTTGACTTTATCTTAGTTGGCAATCCATTATTGTAAATAGCAAATTCAAATTTCGTGTCTACACCATTTTGTTTAAGTTCAGCATAAAGCATCTCCTGAACTCTGTCTTTTGTTAACCATGACTCTAGTGAATTAAAATTTCTAAAATCATTTACATAGAGCTCAAAGTTAAACAACTTCATGGGTTGACTGTACCCTAATGCTCTATATTTAAAATCATTGACGCTTTCGCCATTCTCTTTCCTGGCTTTACTTCTTGCCAAATTTTCAACATCATCTTTATCAAAGAACAAATCCCGGTAATCTCCACCGGTAATATTATCTGAATATATTATATTCTCATTCTTACCGCCTGCATTGCGCTCATAAAACGGATACATCTCTTTTCTAGAGGGCGGATGACCAATACTATCTTTATAATGATTGTAAAGTTTTAAAAACTCGTACCCTTCCTGTCTTTCTAGATTTTCAGAAGTTTTCCCCAGAGTTTGCTGAACATTGAGTCTGAACTGTTCATCGTTATTTTTTAAAGAAGAATTAACCCAATAAAGTTGTACTAGTATAATCCCCACAAGGGATAAGCTCATAAAAAATACCAGTAAACGAAATCTAGTTTTATTCATCCTTACAAAATTAACATTTTAACATTTAAAGCCTAAAAATATTAACCAAAGATTAACAACGGGCCTTAATTTAAAATTTTTTTTAAAGTATTCAGTATTTTAAGTGCTTCTTTTTTAGCATTCTCTAAATCAATATTATTAATAATGTAATCACTAAGCTTAGTTTTTTTTTCATCTTCCCACTGGGCATTCATTCTTTCTAATACTTTTTCCCGGGTTACTCCGTCGCGCTGCATTACCCTGTCAACCCTGACCTCTTTAGGTGCAGTTACCAGAATTATCTTATCACAGTCTTTATAGCTGCCGCTTTCAAATAAAATTGCCGCTTCTTTAATTATAAATTTTGTGTCTTTTTGTTTTTCCAGCCACTCTTTAAAATGCTCAAGTACTTTTGGGTGAATTATACTATTCAGTATTTGCAATTTATCAGGCGAATTAAAAACCAAAGCTGCTATTTTGGCTCTATCCGGCAAACCTCCTGTTAATACACTTTCTCCAAATGCATTTACAATATCTTTTACTGCATTTGGCGTGTTTAATATTTTCTTTGCCTCATCATCTGCAATATATAATGGAACTCCCTGCGACTTAAAATACTGAGCAATGGTAGTTTTACCACTTCCTATACCACCTGTCAGTCCTATAATTTTTGTTATCATTACTTAAAAAATAGCTCTGGGAATACTTTTTTAGGGTCCATCTTTAAAATTTGAACCAAAATCAGTGATTTTAGATATCCAGTTCCGTATCCATAGAACTGTATTAGGGCAGAAATGACCGAAAAACCTCCTATTTTAATACTCTTTGTTTGCAAAGATGATACCACAAATACTAAAACTACGTACAAAATATAAATATATAAGAAGAAATAAATATTAATTAACAATAAGATAAGAGAACTGGCTAAACCAATGATAAATAACGATGGAAATAAAAAGGTTATTTTTTTATATTCTGGGTGCCATTGATCTAATACTGGTCTAGCTTTTCCAAATTTATTTACCTGGCGATAAAATTTATCCCAATCAATTCTTCGTTTATGATAAACAAAAGAATTTGTAAACAATTTAGTTTTATAGCCTAGTTTCCATAATCGTATTGAAAGATCCGGATCTTCTCCCGGATGAATATTACCAAATCCACCTGAAGTCTCAAAAGCCTCTTTAGAAAGTCCCATATTGAAACTTCTTGGTTGAAATTTTTCTAACTTTTCAGATTTTCCTCTTATCCCTCCTGTCGTTATAAATGATGTCATCGAAAAATTTATCGCCTTTTGTATATCACTAAAAGAGTCTAATGCTGCATCGGGACCTCCAAAACAATCTACATAATCTTTTCTAAGATTTTGAGATACACTTTCAAGATAATTTGGAGGAATGATACAATCTGAATCCAAAATAATAAAGTAATCCCCTTTTGCTATTGCCATTCCATAGTTTCTGGAATCCCCCGGTCCACTATTTTCTTTAAAATAATAAGATATATTCAGCCTTTCGCTGTATGCAATTACTATTTCGCTACAGGTTACTGTAGAACCGTCTTCAATTATAACGACTTCATATTTCTCCTTAAATGACTGTAGAGTAAGACTGGCAAGTAATTCTTCTATTTCATCAGGTCTATTGTAAACAGGAATTATTAATGAAAAAAGCATTGATCTTATTTTTTAACAAAGTTACTCTTTATAATAAAAAAAGCCACCAAAAATTGGTGGCTTTAAATTTAAACCGGTATTAATACTACCGGTTTAGTACAACTATTGTTTTTTAATGACTTTAATTGTTTTAATAGTACTTCCTGAAGTTACATTAACGATATAAGCACCATCAGCAAGTGATGACATATCAATTTTAACTTCACCAGCATTTGGCTGTTGAGATATAACCTGCTGGCCCAATAAATTGAATACTGCAATAGAAGTCATATCCGAAGTATAAGAAAGATTAAGTATATCTTTTACCGGGTTAGGGTAATATGTAAATATATCTTTATTGAAAGTATCTCTTCCCAGTACAACATCTATAGTAACTTTAAGAGTTAATATACTTGTACATGTACCTATGGTTTGAGTTGCAAAATAGTCTTCTCCATCTACAAGCTCTGTAGTAGCCGGTAAAGGATTTGTACCGTTAGAAGCATCTTCTTCAGTAGCATACCATGTAATTGTTCCTCCTGCATCAAGAGTAACTACGATATCCGCAATTGTAGCCTCTCCAGGTGTAGTAACGCTGATAGTTTGTGTAGCTGCTCCTTGTGGTGCTGGTACATTAGCTATCGTTACAACAAATGAACTTTCGGCTGTACAAACAGGGTTTGTACCTACTGAAGTAAACACATAAAGTGTTGTTGTTTGTGTAATAACTCCACCTGCGTTAAGCGGTGTACCTGTTCCGTTTGGTCCTGTAAAATAAGAACCGTTTGTTAAAACAGGCAGCGTGTATTGAGAACATTCGCTTACATCAGCAAGATCATCAACTATTGCAGGAGTAATCATACCCTGAACAGCAAGTCTTGTTATACCTTCACATCCATCAATATTCTGAGAAGCATAGTAGGTAGTACCACTAACTATAGGAGTAGTCACAGCCACAATATTTCCACCAATTGCTTCGTCATACCATACAATTGCATTTCCAGTAACAGTAAGATTACCTACTGTACTTGCACTACAAAATGCTTGTGTAGCATTACCTGTAGGAGCAGGAATTACATTTATGTTTACTGTAAGAGCAGTTCTGGCAGCACTTTCACATGTACCTATAGTTTGTGAAGCATAATAGATCGTATCATCTATAAGCGATGCTGAAGACTCTAAAGCTGTTCCACCTGTAGCAGCTGCATACCATTTAATATTTATTCCTGAATCAGTGATAAGTTCACCTACAGCACCCGAATTACATATCTGCTGAACAAGTGCAGGAACCGTTGGTGCAGGAACAATACTAACATTTGCTGTAAGCGCTGTTCTAGCAGTACTTTCACATGTATCTATAGTTTGAGATGCATAGTAAGTTGTACCGTTAACAAGTTGTGTAGTAGTAGCTAAAGCTGTTCCACCTGTAGCAGCTGCATACCATTTTATAGCAGTACCTGTAGCAGTAAGATCTGCAACAGTAGCTGCACTACAGAAATTCTGTGTTGGAGCAGCAACAGTTGGCGCATTTACTAAAGTGATATTAACTATAAGCGCAGTCCTTGCAGGGCTAACACATGTACCTGCTGTAGATTCTGCATAATAAGTAGTATCATCTACAAGAGCAGTTGTAGCTAATAAAGCTGTACCACCGGTAGCAGCTGTATACCATTTTATACCTGTCCCTGTAGCAATAAGATCTGCAATTGTGCTTGCACTACAAAACTGCTGCATTGGAGCAGGAACTGTAGGAGTAGGAGCTAAATTAATGTTTGCTGTAAGTGCAATTCTAGTAGCACTTTCGCATGTTCCTACTGTTTGTGATGCATAATAAACAGCATCATCTACAAGAGCTACCGTAGGTAATAAAGCAGTACCGCCTGTAGCAGCTGCATACCATTTTATACCTGTTCCTGTAGCAATAAGATTTGCAACAGTACCTGAGTTACAGAATTCCTGTATTGGAGCAGGAACTGTAGGAGCATTCACTACAGTAATATTTACTGTACGAGCTACCCTTCCTGCACTTTCACATCCGCCCACCGTTTGTGATGCATAGTAAATAGTTCCGTTAACAAGAGCTGTTGTAGCCACTAAAGCTGTACCGCCTGTAGAAGCAGCATACCATTTTATACCCGTTCCTGTAGCAACAAGATTTGCAACAGTACCTCCATTACAAATATCCTGTGTTGGAGCCGGAACAGTTGGAGCTGCTACTACATTTATTGTAACAGCTACCGGAGCAGTTACTGAACATCCTGCCGGAGATGAAGACGTTACAGTATATGATGCCGCTGCAGTTGGCTTAACAAATACAGTTCCTAACGATTGTCCTGTATAAGGAACAGTAGCAGCTGCATCTGTATATAAATTAGTCACTGGAGACCAAACAAGATTACTTTTTAGACCGGTTATTTTTAAATTATCAATTAACCAACCATAATAAAGTGTAGAAACCTCTGCAGTATATCTGAAACGTACTCTAAACTGATTCGTTAAAGCCGCTGCAGGAATATTAATTGTTTCGGTTTTCCACAGTGATGTTGAATTTGGTAACGATGTAGCTCCTGTAAACTGGGTAATCCAGTCAGGATAACTCTTCGTTGAAAAAATCACACCATCAACAGGATTGGTTGTTCCCTGAGTAGTTATTAAAGTACCAGAACCAGCATAACTAGATGCAGGGAATGTTACCCATGTAGTTCCACCATCAGAAGAATACTGAACATATCCTAAATCCCAAGAAGTTGCACTTCCTTCTATAGCCGCAATATGAGAGAATGTTAATTGTGCACCTCCATATGTCGTAAGATCAATATTTGCATTTGAACTATAGCTTACATCAGAACTGTTACCTGTTGGCGTAAATAACACAGATCCTGTTCCTTGCGAGAAATAAGTAGTGTTCAATGCTGCACTAGCCGTTCCTGTAACACTAGCTGTTGTAAACTGTGTAGACAAGACATCAAAAGTCTCTTGTCCCACTGGTGTAGGATTTAAACCTCCTGTAGCTACTAAAGCCTGAGCAGTACCTTCACAAACAGCCACTGTAGGAGCAGTTACTATTGCACTTGGCAATGGATTAATAGCGATATTAACTGTTACAGGGATAGCAACACACATTGTTCCTGTAGTACTGCTTGCCTGTAATGAATATACTGTAGATGCAGCAGGATTAAATGTCCATCCTGTTGTTGAATTTCCAGAAACACCTGTAGATGGTGTCCAAACGTATGTATCATAATCAGACGCACCTGTAACAATTGTTACAGCTGTTGTAGTTTGTCCAGAGCAAACAGCCGCTGGAGCCGCACTTAGTGTAATAGCCGGTGGCGTATTAACTGTTGCAACTACCGGTACTCTTGCTGAAGAACATCCGGCACTTGTTTTTAAATTATAAAAATAATAGTAAGTTCCTGTAGTTGTACCACCCCATTCACTTGAAGTAACACTTATGTTACTATTTGTGTAAGGAAAAGCAAGATCAGTACTTCCTCTAACAAGGCTTACTCCACTATATGATTTAACTAATATTTTATAACCTGTACCTGCATTTACATTAAAATTAAGAGGTACAACAGTAGGTGTAGTAGTTCCTCCGGCAGTAACGTTGATAGTTCCTGTAGAGAACAATTCAGTACCTGCTGCGTTAGTAACTTTTACAGTAACCGTACCATCTGTTGTAGAATAAATATCTACAGAATTAAGAGTGACATTCTGTAAAGCACTAAATACAATACCCCAATCGGTGAAAGTTGAACCACCCCATGTTCCGTCCGGAGTTATTCTTCCACCTGGAACAGGTGCGCCACCAGTAGATTCTGCTGCTGCATAATAAGTTGTAGTAGCATTAATTGATGGGGTTACAAAAGGTGAGCCTGAAGCAATTGAAGAACCTCCTGTTACTGCAGTATACCATTTTACTGTTGTTCCTGCACTTCCTGTAGCTGCTAAAGATACAGTTCCTGCACCACATCTTACTCCCGGAGTTGAAGTTAGAACATTATTAGAAAAAGTAATCTGAACCGGTGTAGATGTGCCTGTAGCAGGTCCTGACGCACAAGTTACTTTTAGCTGATAATATAATGAAGCTAAAGGTGTAGTAACATAAGTTGCTGATGTAGCTAATGCTATATCAGTATATGTTACATTATCCGGAGAACTTTGCCATTGATATGTTACTCCTGAACCAAGAGTAGCATTTTGTACTGATAAAGTTACTGATGCCCCTGCACAAATAGCATTAGTTGAAGCTATAGTATTGCCAGGAACAGGTGTACCAGCACAAAGGTTAGATTTCGCATAAGAAATAAATCCTGTATAGTTTGCAGCTGTTACAGCAGTATTAGACTGTATGGTATTTGGTGTTCCCGCAACAAATGTTGAAGTACTACCAAATAAACCTGTATATATACCGTCAGCAGCCGGAGCCATTACCGGTATGTTTTCATTTGTGAAAACAGCATCTGCTAATCTTACATTTAATGCAGTCATAGTTCCAGATACTAATGGTGCTTCCCATCTTCTATTAGCTGCTAAGTTGATTATTGATGCATCCTGAGTTCCTGCATTTGTATCAAACGCTTCTGCTTTCATTACCGAAACAGCTGTTGTAGCCGGAGATAATAAAATAGGAGCATAAGCTGCTTTTCCTACAGGGAATAAAATATAGCTTGTATTTGTATTAGCTATAGTTCTTGCTATAGGACCTGTAACATATGCAGTAGCACTACCGCCTGATAATGTTCCTGCAGCTGCAGCTGTACCTAAAGTAAGTAAATTAGCTGTAGTTGTGTTTAATTTACCTGCTGTAAGTGTTAAAGTACCGCTAAGAGATAATGGTACATTTAATGTTACACCCGCAACATTAGTATTGTTTAGTGTCATAGAAACTAAATTTGCAGTAGGCGTTGAAGCCGAATTAGCAAATGTTCCTGTTCCAGAAACTGTTTGTGCAAGAGTAGATGCTGCAGCAGTACCTCCTAAATAAGTACCAAATACCAAAGTTCCTGTTCCTACATATGTTCCATTATTTTGAAGATTACCTGTAACATAAGTAGATACAGCGTTATCTCTATATTCACTATTAGCATTTACAGTCATATTAGCATTTACACCAAAAGTACTTGCTGTTGTAACATAACGGTTTGTACCTATTCCTCCATTAACAATTAAGTTATTGAATGATATTCTTCCAGCACCTGCAAATGTGTTTATACGGAAACCATTTGTAGCATTTCCTCCTACATCTGTTGATACACCATCTCCAAAACGTATTGTATGGCCTGATGTAATATTAACATTGGTTGACGAGTTATATGCAAACGAGTTAGTTGCTGTAGCATTAGCATGTGGGTCAACAATTGTAAGTGTACCTCCTGTCCAGTTTAACAATGGTGTATTAATCTGAACAATAGCTGTACCTGAAGCAACTGAAGTTGCAGGAACACCTATATCACTTCCATCAACATTGATGTCACCTCCACTTTGATTAAATGCAGCAGTAGCATTATGAAGCATATTACCATTAACAGTAAGTGTACCTCCTGTAACGGTAAGTGTACCATTATTTACTAAACTATTGTTTTTTAATGTACATCCTACAGTAAGGTCGCCAGAGGCAACTGTTAAAGTACCGCCAGTAGCGATCGTTGTATTTTTAGAAACAGCACCAACTGTATTAACTGTAACAGTTGTTCCTGAAGTAATGTTAACCAGATCTGTACATGCAGGTACTGCATTTTTATTCCAGGTAGCAGGACTGTTCCAGTCACCGTTTGCTACAGAAGCAAAAGGAACATCAACAGCCGCAGTAGCCATACTGAAAGGACCAGCAAGCAGCTCAGTCGCAGTAAGTACTCTTTGTGCTCCTGGAGTAATAGTTCCCGCCTGATAAGTACCTACTAAAGACGCTCCCTGAATAATCCTTGCTGTTGGAGTTACAGTTACACCTCCAAAGATACCTGGAGCAAGCAATTGTAATTCAAATGATGTAGCTGCAGTTGGCGTACCGCTAATCGCAGAAACTGTCCATGTATCATTGGCTTTAGTATCAACCACGAAGTTAGGGGTTGAACTGGTATCTGTTACATTTATTGCAGTTGTTCCTGCAATGTTATTATAGGTAACACCTAATACACCTGCTGCTGCAACTGGCGTATTTCTTTCTACAAATGTAGATCTGTCTTGATTAAGTGAGTTTACAAAAGGATATCTTGATGTAGTAGCTGAAGCGTCAGTACCAGCTGCTATTGGGCTACCTGTTCCGGTAGCTGTAAACCATCTTCCAAAAGTAACACCTGAAGCAAATCCACCTGCAGTATACGATAGCGTTCCTAATGTTGTAGTAGAAACTCCTAATATAAACGATGCATTACCCACAGTACTTATTTTACCAGAAACAAATGTTAATGTTCCACTAACTGAAACTGAATTTGCCGGTTGAGTTGCAATATTCGATGCTCCTGCAAAAGTAACACCTGCCGGATTGCTGTTATTTACTGATAAAGAAGCAATATTAGCCGTAGCAGCTGTAGCTGCATTAACAAATATACCTGTTCCTGTAACTGTTTGTGCTAATGTAGATGCTCCTGCGGTACCATTTAAAAAAGTACTAAAAGACAAGGTTCCTGTTGCTACATATGTTCCATTATTTACAAGATTACCTGTAATATTAACAGCAACACCATTATCTCTATATTCACTATTAGCGTTTATTGTCATGTTACCGTTTATACCAAAAGCATGAGTCGATGTAACATAACGATTTGTACCTGTACCTCCATTAACAACAAAGTTGTTAAACGATATCCTGTTTGAACCAGGGAATGTAGATACACGGAAACCATTAGCTGCATTTCCACCTGCATCTGTTGATACACCATTACCAAAACGTATTGTATGCCCAGCTGTAATATTTACGTGGGTTGACGAGTTAGTATATGTAAACGAATTTGATGCAGTTGAATTAGCATGAGGATCGACGATAGTTAACATACCGCCTGTCCAGTTTAACAATGGTGTATTGATCTGAACAATTGATACACCTGAAGCAACCGAAGTTGCAGCAGCACCTGCATCGTTTCCATCAACATTAATATCACCACCACTTTGATTAAATGTAGCTCCGGCATTATGCTGCATGCTACCATTAACATTAAGTGTCCCTCCTGTTACGGTAAGTGTCCCGTTATTTACAAAACTATTGTTTTTTAATGTACAACCAACTGTAAGGTCGCCAGAGGCAACTGTTAATGTACCATCTAAAAGAATAGACATATTTTTCACAACATTAGCTGCAGAATTTACTGTAACATTTGTTCCGGCTGCAATGACAACAGTACTTGTACATAAAGGCACAGCTCCTCTATTCCAAGTTGCAGCATTGTTCCAGTCACCGTTTACTATAGAAACATAAGGAGTATCCTCAGTATCAAAGCCCATATATAAACCTGTTGCAGCAGTAACATCAGCAGTTAGAACACCGCTTCTTTGAGCTGATGGTACAGATGAAGTGTTTACATGCGTACCACTTACTACGGCACTCTGACCTAAAATTCTACTGTTTCCATAAGCAGTTACATAAGCATTTGGTGCGAAAATTGTAACCCAGTTTGATGCAGCTACGGGAGATGTAGCCTCAGTAGTTACAACAAAATTACCATTCCATCTGTTTGTAACAGTATATGCGCCATCAACAATTGAAAGCCCTGTTGTTACAGTCGTTGCATCGTTATATGACACAGCATATATACCTCCAACTGTTGGAGTAGTTCTTCCTAGAAAAAAAACTCTCTGCTGACCATCTGCAGCATAAAAAGGATATCTTCCTTCAGGTGCAGTTGGTAAAGAAGTTGGTCCCGAAGTAACATAACCTGTTGTGGTGTTACCCCACCATCTTGCAAATTTTCCAGTACCCATAAAACCTCCATTAGTAATCGTAAAAGTATTACCTGCTGAGGTAAGGCTTGTACCATATGTAAACTTGTTTGTTCCTAAGTTAATTTTAGCATTAGAAATATTAAGGTTATAATCAACACTTAAATTGTTCATTTGCCAATTAATGTTTGGTATAACAGTACTTGTGTTCGAAAAAGTAAGATTTCTTATTGTGTTATTAACAAAAGATCCTGTTCCACTTAATGTCTGAACAGCTGAACCATTAAAAATAAGGCTACCTGCTGTAGTTGTACCTACAGAAACATCTATAGATCCATTATTAATAATATTACCTCCTACAGTTAATGTTTTACCTGTAGTTCCATTAAATACATTAACTAATCCTCCTGATGCTACGGTTAAATTACCGCCTATTATAAATGAACCAGGTGCAGTACCATAAGCTAATGTTCCATTTACTATAGTGTTTGGACTAGATTGTCCGGCTGCATTTACTGTAACAGTATGTCCAGCCGTTATAGTTACACTAGCATCTCCACTATCAGGAACTGAATTTAAGTTCCATGTAGATGGTGAATCCCAGTTTCCTGAAGCAATAGAAATATAGTTACCCGGAATACGTGATACTAATGATATATTATCTATAGCCGCAGGTGGTGGTGTTCCAACGCTATCATCGCTTTTCCACGAAAAAATAATCCTGAATGTTGTTCCTGCTAATGAAGCAGGTAAGCTGTAAGTTACTGACTGCACTCCTGTTTGAGGAGATCCGTTACCAATGTAAGTTGCACCAGCAATTCCTGCAGGTACACCATTAGTAGATGCAACTCCAGGGTGAGTTGCAGAAGCGACAGGGTTTACTGTAACAGGTGCAAAAAACACCTGCCACATATCCCAATCTGTTTCTCCCTGGCTTCCCCAGTTAAAACTAAGTGTGATTTTTGTTTCTCCTGCAGGAACTGTTACATCCCTCCAAAAGAAGTTTGTAGCCGGAGAAGAATTGCTATAGGTGTAAGTTGCACCGTTTACAGCACTGGAAATATACGCAACATTTCCAGTCATTACTCCTGAAGCAGCAACAGGCCCCACATACCAGGGATTGTTTGCTGAATTTGCTACAGTCCATCCATTAGCAGCAAAGGTAGCGCCATTGGCAAACCCTCCTCCTCCTGCAGGATCAATTAACACTGTTTGTGCATATGCTCCCGTTATTAGGGAGAGCAGAAATGCAATTAAAAATGTAATTTTTTTCATAAAATATTATTAATTAATTAAAAGTTAATAAAAATATAAAATTTATATATGCAAATAAGACAATAGTCTATAGACGTGATATTTTTATACAAAAAACCGTATATGTTATATTTAATTAACTTTAATGCAATAAATTTTATTTTTTCTATAAAAAACACCTTTTTTAATGGAAAAATATGTTAAAGCAACAATTCATTACCTTTATTTTTCTGTTAAATAATGTAGATTACCTAATTAAAAATTAAATAACCAGAGCAATATTTTGCTTTTAACAAAAAAACACCAATAAAAAAAGCCACCATAAATGGTGGCTTAATAGTGAAAGGTTTTGTAACCCTAACATTAGGTCATATTATTTTTTTACAATCTTAATTGTTTTTACAGTGTTATTGGCCGCACCTATCTTAATTAGATATATGCCTTCAATACATGATGTCATATCAACTTTTACTTCTAATGCATTAGGCTGATCAAAGCTAATTTGCTGTCCTAACAAATTAAATATACCAACAGAAGTTATTTCGGTAATTGAAGAAAGATTAAGAACATTATTAACCGGGTTTGGATAGTATGTAAACTGATCTTTATTAAACTGATCTCTTCCCATAATAATACCTACAGTTACATTTAAAACTTCTTCACTTACACACGCTTCTATCACCTGTACACCAAAGTAATTTTCACCATCTATTAACTGTGTATACGCTTCAAGAGGATCCTCATTATTCACAGCATTATTAAGGGTATTATACCAAACTACTGTTCCTCTTTCTTCAAGGATAACTTCTATATCTTCTATTGTAGCCACACTGTCTCCATTTAAAGTAATGGTTTGTATAATTTCGCCTTTTGGAGCTGGTGGCAGCTCATTTATATGTACAGTAAGAGGTGTTCTTAAAACGCCCTCACAATTATCTATTGTTTGTGAGGCATAATAAATAACATTGTCTTCTAAAATTGTTGTAGATGCTAAAACTATTCCTCCTGCAGCACTAGCATACCATTTTATATCTGTTCCATAATCAGTAATTAATTCTGCTATAGTGCCGGAATTACAAAAAACCTGAACAGCTGCAGGAACAGTTGGCGCCGCAACTTCTTTTACTATAACATCTATCCCTGCTGTTACTGCACACCCTACTACAGATGAAGAACTTGTAACTATATAAGACCTTGAGATATCAGACTTAACATAAACGGTTTCTGATGGCTCTCCTGTATAAGGTATTGTTGCAGCTTCATCACTATATAAGTCTGTAACCGGAGACCATACCAGATTATTCCCAATACCAGTTACTTTTAAGTTATCAATCAGCCAGCCATAAAATAATGATGAGAAATCTGAAGTATATTTAAAACGGACTCTAAAATCATTTGTTAAGGCAGCTACCGGAATGTTTATTGTTTCTGTCTTCCAAAGTGACGGATCGTCTGGTAATGAATTATCCCCTATAAATTTAAGGGCCCAGTCTGCATAACTTTTTGAGGAAAAAATCACACCATTTACAGCTACATTTTCCCCTTGGATTGTTACTAAATCTCCCTCTCCTGCATAGCTTGATGCAGGAAATGTAACCCAGGTTGTTCCTCCATCAGAAGAATACTGTACATAACCCAAATCATGAGATTTAACCGGACCATCTAAAGCCGCAATATGTGAAAATGTTAATTGTGCAACAGTATATCCTGAAAGATTAATGTTTGTATTCATACTATAGCATACATCTGCATTATTTGATGTTGCTTTAAACAATACAGATCCTGTTCCCTGAAAAGCGTACGAAGTATTTAGGGCTGCACTTGATGTTCCTGCAAAATCTTGTGTGATAAATTGTGTCGAAGCAATATCAAAAGTATCCTTAAATAATTGTTTAGCAACTACACCTCCTTCAGCGGTCATGACTTGTATACTCCCCGGACAAACACTGATTTCGGGAGTCGTAATTATCGCTGTTGGTAATGAGTGAACAACAATATTTACTGTTAATGGGTTTGCTGAACACAGTGTTCCTGTAGATTGTGATGCATGAAGCACATATTCAGTTGTTACATCTGTATCAAATACCCATCCTGAAGCGGCATTTCCTGACACGCCTTCTGAAGGAGTCCATACATAAGTATCATAATCATCTGCACCTTCGGCCACTGTAACCACAGCTGCTTCATTCGCGCAAACAATGACATTTGAAGCACTTAAGGATAACACAGGTGATACACTTAAAGCTGCCAATACAGGAACCCTTGGCGACGAGCAGCTGCCAAAAACAATATTTGGCCTTAGTGATGATAGTTTACTTGTAATTCCGTTATTAACAAGAGCTGTATTACTACCTGTTGTTTCTGTATAATAAGTTCGGGCATTATCATCGCTTCCTACCCCTTTATGACTAATTTCTACAACAATATTTGAAGATCCATCCCAAAAGTATGGTGTAGTGAAATTGATAATCTGCCATCCGCTTGCTGTATGAGTGTATGTTTGAGGACCAAACACAGTGGTTAAACCTGTGGTTAAGAAAGTAGTAGTTGCAAAGGAAACTCCTGTAACTGTACCCATTTTTACGATATAATCTTGATTTACTGCACTGCTGCCCAATGTTGCAATATTGAAACCTATGGATGTTAAATTTCCTTGTGTAAGGCCTGCCTCAATTAGCTCTCCTGCAGTATATATTATTTGAGCTTTATAATTTGACCAGCGATTACAAAAAGCCGTTGGTTGTAACTCCTGTGCGGCAATTAATGTTGTTGCTGTACCAATAATCCCAGAACCTGCCATTGCTTCGGCAGCTGCATAATAAGTAGTATTTGTATTAATTTCAGGTGTTATAAAACTATTACCCGCTGCCAAAGCTACACCGCCAGTAGGCGTATCATACCATTTTATTGTGCCTCCATTTGACACTGCTTCTAAAGTCACATTTCCTGCACCACATCTTGCACCTTCTATGGTGGAAACTATGTCATTAGAATCACATAATGTCCTAAAGACAATTGGACCATTCCAATTGCTAAATGTTCCTGTAGAACAGTTTGATTTTATCCATACATAATATACTGTGTTTGGATTAAGTCCAGAAATATTCGTAAAGCTATTACCAGCTGTTACAGTTCCTGTAGGACTTGTATTTACTAAGGGGGCTACACTACTATCACTTTTATAATAAGAATATCCATTTGCAGGATTACTTGAGGATGCTCCCCAGTTAATTACTACAGAATTTTCAGTAATTACTGAAGTAGAAAAAGTTGTTGGTGCTACGCAGGATGGTTTCTGCATAAAAAATCTAACTCTGGGCTTTTTAGCCAGAGATCCATCGGCATGGGGAGTATTACATAAAACAATATCATCCGATTCAGAATGAATATAACTATTTGCTACGCCATTATAATTCCACAGTTTTCCAAAGGTATCGCTATCTGAAAAATACATATTGTCAAAACAAATATCTATCACCACATTATCGATACCGTTCCAGTTAAAAGGACTATCAAATATAATATCATTAAAGCCTGTAGCCGGCATATAATCAAAAGGTGCTTTTACCTGTGTAAGATATGTAATGAAATTAGATCCAGAAATACCAGTTACCGTAGTATGTCCCATTTTTATAGTATAGTTTGGGAATCCCTCTTCGGCATCATTTGCTGCTATAATATCCCAGGCTAATCGTTGAATATTTCCTGCAGCAGCACCTCCGGCAAGCAGCTCCGCAGCCGAATAGATAATTTGAATTTTACGCCCTGCATAAAATCCATTTACCGGACTGCTATTTTCATTACCGCTGTCTTGAATTTGTGCACCAAGCGTAACATAATCTTGTGCAGACACTATCTGTCCCAATGCTAAAAAGAAAAAGCATAAAGCAGTATTCAAATGCTTTATGCTTTTTCTTTTCACAGGAAAAGGACTTAAAACCATAGTTTTTTTCATGAAATAATTTTAATTATAAAAGTTAATAAAATTATAAAATTTAATTGTAAAAATATAGCTACAACTTCTCTCCTATTATTTTTATATTATAAGTACCCCACACCTTCCTTTTATAGTATTACACTACAAAAAACCTTCTTCTATTACAGCAATCGACAGTAAAACCATAAAAAAATATTGATACAATAATCCGATTTTTGAAAGGGATTAATTTATTCCATAAAAAAAGCCCCATACTGGATGGGGCTTTATATTTAAATAAGACGCGTTAACGCCAATATATTATGTATTACAATTATTGTCTTTTAATAATCTTAATTGTTTTTACAGTATTTCCAGAAGCAACATTAACAACATACGCTCCATCTGCAAGTGATGACATATCAACCTTAACATCTGCAGCATTTGGCTGTTGAGAAATAACCTTCTGACCTAGTAAATTAAATACTGTGATAGAAGTTATCTCTGTTGAGTAAGAAAGATTAAGTACATCTTTTACAGGGTTAGGATGATAATTAAACGCATCTTTATTGAAGATTTCTCTTCCAAGTACAACATCTATAACTACTACAAATATTTCAGTACTTGTACATTCTCCAATAGTCTGTGTAGCGAAATAATTCTCTCCGTTTACAAGTTGCGTATTAGCTGATAAAGGATTTTCTCCATTAGCAGCATCCTCTTGTGTCGCATACCAGGTAACAGTTCCACCATCTTCAAGATCAATTACTATATCTTCAATTGTAGCATTAGCAGCAACGTCTGCATTAATAGTCTGCGTAGCGTCTCCTGTAGGAGCCGGTACATTTGTTATTGTAACTACAAACGAGCTCTCCGCTGTACAAACAGGGTTTGTACCTGCCGAAGCGAAAATGTAAATTGTTGAGGTTTGTGTAATAGCCGTTCCAGCTGTAATAACCGTTCCAGCTCCTGCTGCTGCTGTATGGTAAGCACCATTACTTAAAGCAGGTAAAATGTATTGAGAACATGCATCTACATCTTCTATATCTTCAACTGTAACTGTTGTTATTGCTACCTGAACAGCAAGTCTTGTTAAACCTTCGCAACCTCCAATACTTTGTGAAGCATAATATGTTGTACCGTTTACAAGTGCTGTAGCAGCAGCTACAAGATTTCCTCCAGCTGCAGCATCATGCCAAACAATTGAATCACCTGTAACAACAAGATCTGCTACAGTACCAGCTCCACAAAACGTTTGTGCTGCTAATCCTGTAGGAGCAGGAGTTACGTTTATATTAGCTGTAAGAGCTGTTCTTAAACTTTCACATCCACCCAATGTTTGTGACACATAATAAATTGTATCATCAACAAGAGGTGTTGTAGCAGCTAAAGCAGTTCCGCCAGTAGCAGCAGCATACCATTTTAAAGCCGTTCCTGTAGCATTAAGATTAGCAACAGTTCCTGCATTACACAAATCCTGTATCGGAGCAGGTACAGTTGGTACTGGAGTTACATTGATATTAACTGTAACTGCTGTTCTTGGACTTTCACATCCATCAAGTGTTTGTGATACATAATAAACCGCATCATCAACAAGAGGTGTTGTAGCAGCTAAAGCTGTTCCTCCTGTAGTTGCAGCATACCATTTTAAAGCCGTTCCTGTAGCATTAAGATTAGCAACAGTTCCTGCATTACAAAATTCCTGTACCGGAGCCGGTACAGTTGGTGCAACAGTACTGCTTACAGTTACCGCTACCGTAGCTGTACGCACACAACTAGCACTTGAAGTTCCTGTGATAGTGTATGTTACAGCAGGAGCTGCTGTTGAAGACTTAAAGTATACTGTTTTTGCATTTGTACCTGCTACATATGGAGTTGTCGCTGTTGCATTTGTATACAAATTGGTTACAGGCGACCATGCAATAGTTGTTGGCTGAGAAGACTGGAATTTAACATTCAGCCTCTTTTTTGATAATGACCCTGAAGTTGTTGTAGAACTATCATATGAATACGTATAAAGCAGCGTATTATCAGCTGTTTCTGTATAGTAAGTTTGTGTATTATATGTACTATCAGCTCCATCATGTGTGATATTTACTACTATGTTTGAAACTCCATCCCATACATAAGGTGCAGTAAAAGTAATAAGTTGCCATCCACTCTCTGTATGTGTATAAGTTGTTGGCCCATAAACTGTTGAAAAGCCGGTGGTAGATAAAAAGTTGCTATCAGCAAAACTTACAGCATTAGTCGCACCTAATTTAATAGTATAATTATCATTTGTTGCTCCACTACCTAAGCTGGTAATGTTAAAAGATAATGAGGTTATGTTACCTGCCGTTAATCCTGCAGCTGTTAGTTCCTGAGCTGTATAGATTATTTGGTTCCAGTAATTTGGCCAACGGTTACAAAAAGCCGTTGGTTGCTCAGTGTCTCCTGTTAATGTTGTACCTAAACCTGTAACCGCTTCACTTTGCACAGTACCTCCATTAGCCGTTATAGGCAATATAGTCTCTGCACATGCAGATGCAGTTGCAGGAACTGTAATTGTAGAAGGTAAAAGATTAACTGTAATTTTTACAGTAACCGGTGTAGCTGCGCACATTGTACCAGTTGACTTAGAAGCATTTAATGTATAAGTAGTAGTTGCTGACGGGTTAAATGTCCATCCTGTAACAGCATTTCCAGATACACCTGTAGAAGGAGTCCAAACATAAGTATCATAATCCGTAGCACCTGCAGTTATAGTAACAGCTGTAGAAGTCTGCCCTACACAAATTGCAGCCGATGCCGTACTTAAAGTTAATACCGGAGATGCTCCAACCGTTGCAAGAACAGCAGTTCTTACTGAAGCACAGCTACCAAACACAATATTTGGTCTTAAAGCCGAAAGTGTTCCAGCAGTAGTAGTAGTATTTAGATCAAAAAGAACTGTATCTGCGGTAGTAGTATAGTTAGTACTAGCATTATTTGTGCCATTAGCCCCTTTATGACTAATTTCTATAACAATGTTAGATGTACCATTCCATGCATATGGAGTTGTAAAGTTAATTGTTTGCCATCCGGTTGCTGTATGTGTATAGGTTTGAGGACCAAACACGGTTGTAAAACCAGTTGTTAAAAAGTTTGTATCAGCAAAAGTGCTACCAGTTGTTGATGCTATTCTAACAGTATAATCATCATTAAAAGCAGCATCACCTAATGTTGCAACATTAAACTTAAGAGATGTTAAAAAACCTGCAGTTAAACCAGCTGCAGTTAATTCTGCTGCCGTATACACCATTTGAGCCCTGTAATTTGCATAACGGTTACAAAATGCAGTTGGTTCATTATTACCTTGTACAGTAAAAGTTGTACCTGTACCAATAAGACCAGATCCGGCCATTACTTCGGCACTTGCATAATACGTAGTATTAGTACTGATAGAAGGTGTTACAAAAGAATTACCAGATCCTAATGCAAGCCCACCTGTAGCAGCTGAATACCATTTTATAGTACCTCCACTTGCCGTAGCTCCTAACGTTACAGTTCCCGGACCACATCTTGTACCTGCTGTAGTAGCAGTTATATCATAAGCATCACAAAGTGTTGCAAATAATACAGGACCTATCCATGAACTAGATGAGCCAGGACCACAATTTGCTTTTACCCAAACATAATATGAAGTGCTTGCAGCTAAACCTGTAAGATTTACTGTTGTAACACCTGCCAAAACAGATCCGGTTGGTGTTGCTCCGGCTGTTGGCGGTGTACCGCTCGTGCTTCTATAATAAGAATATCCATTAGCAGGAGTACTTGCTGATGCTCCCCAATTAATTGTTGCTGTATTTTCGCCAACTGTAGGAACGGTTAAAATTCCTGGAGGCAAACATGACGCCTGCTGCATATAGAATCTCACTCTTGGCTTTAAAGCTGAAGTATCTCCAGCAGTAAGATTTTCACAGGAGTCAACACCATCCTCTTGTCTATGACGGTAGTTATTTGTTACACCTGCATAATTCCACGCTTGTCCATGCAGGTCAGAATCCAGAAATGGTGCATCACTAAAACAAATTTCAACAAGTACATTACTAGTACCATTCCAGTTAAAAGGAGCATCAAATGTAATATCATTAAAACCTAAAGCAGGCGTATAACTAAATGCATTTTTTACAACTGTGGCACCTGTAACAAAATCAGATGTAGGAATGTCTGGTGTTGTAATATGAGCCATTTTTATGGTGTAATTTGGTAATGCTTCTTCATATAAATCAGATACATCCCAAGCCAATCGCTGGATATTTCCTGCAGTTCCACCTTGTGCGATCAATTCAGCGGCAGTATAAACTACCTGAATACGTCGGCTTGTGTAATATCCACTAACAGGACTCGAGCTATAATTTCCACTTTTACTCACCTGTGTTCCCAAGGTGACATAACCTTGTGCAAATGTCATTTGTCCAATCAATAAAAAGAGCATACAACAGACAAAATTAACTTGTCTATTGAACTCCACTTTATTGATAAAAACTTTAAAAAGAATAGTTTTTTTCATAAAATATTGTTGATAAATTAATAGAACATAAAATTATAGAAATTTAATATACGAATACACCAATAAGCATTACGAGTTATATTTTTATTGAAAAAACTGAATTTGTTATATTTTAATGATTTTTATGCATTAAAAATCATTATCAATGATTATTTTGATGATTACATAATTTAATAGTGATAAATATTCAAATTACATTATGTATATTCTTAATTACATTTTACATATAACATAAAAAATAGCCCCAAATGGGGCTATTTTTTATGTTATATGTCAGAAATTATTTAATGCTTGGAATATTTACAAGCTCATTAGCTTCGGCTTTATAATCGACGTTTTCATAATCAAAACCAAACAAGTTATAAAAATCTTTTCTATAACCTTCAAGATCTCCAATTTCTGCTAAATTCTCAGTTGTTGCCTGATCCCATAATGCAGCTACTTTATTTTGGATATCTTCGCGCATTTCCCAATCATCAACTCTAATCCTGCCTTTTTCATCTGTAGGCACTTCGTTTCCAGTAAATAATCGTTGTTGATATAAGCGCTGAATCTGCTCAATTGTACCTTCATGAACACCTTCTGCTTTCATAACCTTATATAGTAATGATATATATAAAGGAATAACAGGAATTGCAGAACTCGCCTGAGTAACCAATGCTTTGTTTACAGATACATAAGCCTTACCGTTAATATCTTTAAGACTGTCAGTAATTTCAAAAGCTGTAGCTTCTAAATGGTCTTTAGCACGACCAATAGTACCTTTTCTATAAACTGCCTCTGTAAGTGATGGCCCAATATAAGAATAAGCGACTGTAGTAGCACCCGGAGCAAGAAGGTTTTCTGCTTTTAAAGCATCTATCCACATTGCCCAGTCTTCGCCCCCCATAACAGTGATAGTATTTTCTATATCATCTTCCTTACTTGGCTCAATAGAAACTTCAGATACTTTTCCTGTATGGAAATCTACAGTTTTATTTGAAAAAGTATCACCAATTGGCTTCAATACCGATCTGTGTGTTACTCCTGTTTTAGGATGTACCCTTACCGGAGATGCCAGGCTGTAAACTACAAGATCAACCTGCCCCAGGTCTTCTTTTATAAGATCAAGTGTTTGTTTTTTTATTTCGTCAGAGAAAGCATCGCCATTGATACTTTTTGCATATAAACCTGCTGCCTGAGCTTCTTTTTCAAATGCTGCTGTATTGTACCAGCCTGGTGATGCTGTTTTACCTTCCATAGGTGGCTTTTCAAAGAAAACGCCTATAGTAGCCGCATCGCTTCCAAAAGCACTTGTAATTCTTGAAGACAAACCAAAACCGGTTGATGCTCCAATAACCAGCACTTTTTTAGCGCCTTCAATGTGGCCTTTAGATTTTACATATTCAATCTGGTTTTTTACATTTTGTTCTGCTCCTGCAGGATGTGCAGTAAGGCAGATAAATCCTCTCATTCTAGGTTCTATGATCATATCGCTGAAATTATATCTTTATCAATAAACAGGGTAATAATTGTAATTACCCACAAATATAAATTGTTTTTTTAGTTAAGCAATGCTTCGGCATGTTTAAGAGCCGAATCGGATATATCCTTACCCGACAGCATTTCTGCTATCTCCCTCACTCTCTCTTCTTTATAGAGTAATTTAAGTTCCGATACCGTATTTTCGCCTTGTGTGGTTTTAAATACTTTATAGTGCTGATCGCCTTTTGCAGCTATTTGCGGCAGGTGTGTAATAGCCAATACCTGCATACCACGGCTCATCACTTTCATAATATCACCCATCTTATGAGCAATTTCCCCAGAGACACCTGTGTCGATCTCATCAAAAATAATGGTAGGCAGTTTAGAATATTCAGCCAATACTGCTTTTACAGCAAGCATTATCCTGGACATCTCTCCTCCTGAAGCTACTTTTTTAAGCAAACCAAAGTCGGTTCCCTTATTAGCAGAGAATAACAAACTCATCTCGTCTTTACCATTATTGTGGTAATTATCTGTTGCTTTTACTTCAAAATTAAATCGTGCATTTGGCATCCCCAGCTGTGCCAAAATAACTGTAATTTTATCGGTAAGCACAGGTATGGCTTTTTGTCTTTTATCAAATAGTAATACTGCAGTTTTATCAATAGCCGTTTTTACAGTTTCAATCTCGACAGTTAGTTTTTCTATAGAGGCTTCCAGTTCGTCAGCCATTACTACTTTGTTATCTAATGCTTCCTGAATAACCAGCAGCTCTTCTACAGTAGCTGCCTGATGTTTTTTCTGAAGACTGTATATAAGCTGTAATTTATGGTTTATCAGTTCTAACTGTTCCGGATCGTTTATAAGTTTTTCGAAGTCGTGAGACAGTTCATCAGTAATATCATCAAACTCTATAAGCAGACTTGAAATACGTTCGAAAAAACCGGCATATTCAGAAGATATACCACTTACCTTTTGCAGCGCTGCTTTTATTTCCTTAAGGTTTTGCACAGCACCTATCTGTTCATCATTAGCTATGGACAATGCCCTGCCTAATGATTCTTTTATAAACTCTACATTACTAAGCTTTTCAAGTTCGCTTTCAAGTTCCTGCTGTTCACCCGCTTTTAAATTTGCAGATAATAATTCCTGTAATAGAAATGAATTATAGTCCTGCTCTTTTGTAAGTGCTTCTTTTTGTTCCTGAAGTTTTTTTAACTGTAACTGAATTGCTTTGTATCCTGTCAACTGCTTTTTATAAACAGCAACAGTATCGCTATTTCCTGCAACGGCATCCAGTATCTGCATTTGATACTGCTCATCAGATAGTTCACGGGTTTGCTGCTGCGAATGGATATCTATAAGGTAAGTTCCTAATTCCTGAAGTTCCTGAAGATTTACCGGACTATCATTTACAAAAGCACGTGATTTTCCAGAAGGAAGAATTTCCCTTCTGATAATCGTTACATCCTCATAATCGAGGTCGTTTTGTGAAAAGAATTCCTGCAGGTTGTAATCGGCTATTTTAAAATAGGCCTCAACAACGCATTTTTGTTCTTTATCCTTTAGCGAAGTAAGATCGGCACGGTTTCCCAGTATCAATCCTAGTGCTCCTAAAAGAATCGATTTTCCTGCACCGGTTTCGCCCGTTATAATGGACAACCTGTTAGAAAAATCAATATGCAGGTGCTCTATCAGAGCAAAGTTTTTTATATGTAATGTTTGCAGCATATCAAATTGTGCATGTATAATAGCATAACAAATATACTATTTAACCGCTAATTAAAAGAAGAAAAATGCTATACAATAGACTAAAATCAAATATATTATAAAATTAAAAACCTGCAGTTCTTTAAAGAAACTGCAGGCATTATTATACTATAGTTGTAAGTTACTTTATGTTATTCCACTTAGAAGAATTTAATGGAGAAACCCTATTTAGCAGTTCAATTAAATCTGCATTAGCCATCATTGGCCCTCCAGAAAACATAGCTACTATTTCATCAGTTTTTGCATCAAAAAACATTCTGGTTAAAAGAGCATTTGGACGCACATTCTGTACCTTAGCCAATGTTTTCAATGCTACAACTGCTTTTTCTTTACCTTCCTTTTGGTTGTCTGACATTTTATCAAGAGCACCATAATGATACTCAAACAGTGATTCTCTAAACGGAGCATATGTATTAGACATAAGATCAGTAATTAAAAAATACCTGTTGTTATTTCCCCCATCCTGCTGGCTCCATCCTTTAGCTCCTCCTCCTGATGCAAGGCTAACCAAACTCTGGGCTGCCTGATAATAAGTCGTTCCTCCATTCTTTTGAAAAGAATCAGCATCTAAACCTATAATTACATTAGCATAAAAAGCAATTACTGCAATTAAATTAGAGTCGTAGCTGTTAGGATTGTAATATAAATTTTCTCCCTCAGTATATCTAAAATTAAAATCCTTATCATTAAAGTTAAGAACAGGTGATGAATAACTTGAATTAAAAATCGGTCTTGACGACTGTACCTGCAGCGTTGCCGTAAACGCATTAGAAGAATATGCAGATATGTTTATAAACATAGAACAATCTATACGTTCATTCCTTTCAAAATCCCTGGAAGTCCATTTTGTATTATTCACAAAGTCATTAAGCGATCTTTCGAGCGTTTTAAATATTTGCGGATTAGCATCTGTAATACGTTCAAAACTTATCTTCACAGTACAATTAAGTTCCTGCCCTTTAGCTGAAAAGGAGAAAACTAATAGTAGCAAACCTAGCCATTTATGCATTGTAATGGGATTTTATTTTATTTATAATATCTTTTGCAACTTCTTCTTTTGTTTTAAGCTCTAACGGTTCCAGATTAAAGTCCTTATCAATAAAAGTTACTTTATTTGTAGGCTTACCAAAACCGGCACCTTCATCATTCAATGAATTTAAAACAATCAAATCTAAGTTTTTTTTCTGTATTTTCAGCTTAGCATTCTCAATTTCATTTTCAGTCTCCAACGCAAATCCAATAAGGAATTGCTGTTTTTTAATCTGACCCAGTGAAAACAATATATCTTTAGTCTTTTCCAATTCTAATGAAAAAGTACTGTCATTCTTCTTTATTTTTTGAGATGCAACAATTTTAGGCCTGTAATCTGCTACTGCAGCTGCAGCAATTGCAGCATCTACACCATCAAAATACTCATGACATGCATTATACATCTCTTCAGATGACGTTACATTCACCACTTTAACAGACGGATGGCCCAGCTTTAAGTGTGTTGGTCCAGCGACCAGTATTACCTCAGCTCCTTCGTTAGCAGCAGCAAGAGCAATATCAAAACCCATTTTTCCTGAAGAATGATTTCCTATAAAACGCACCGGGTCTATCGGTTCGTATGTAGGACCAGCCGTAACCAGTATTTTTTTCCCGCGAAGTGGTAATTTACTTTCCAAATCAGCTTCTAAAAAAGCAATAATATTTTCAGGCTCCGCCATTCTTCCTTCTCCTGAAAGACCGCTGGCAAGCTCACCGCTTTCAGCCGGAATCATTATATTACCATAAGACGCCAAAGCTTTAAAACTGGCTAATGTAGAAGGATGCTTATACATATCAAGATCCATTGCCGGAGCAAAATACACAGGACATTTAGCGGAAAGATAGGTTGCCAGAAGTAAATTATCTGAATTGCCCGATACCATTTTAGAAAGTGTATTGGCTGTAGCGGGTGCAATTAAAAAAAGGTCTGCCCATAAGGCAAGGTCCACGTGGTTGTTCCATACTGCATTTTCATCTTCTTCATTATAAAAAGAAGAATGCACAGGATTTTTAGAAAGTGTGGATAAAGTGAGGGGGGTAACAAAGTCTTTAGAAGCAGGCGTCATTATCACTTGGACATGAGCGCCTGCTTTAATAAAAAGCCTTACGAGTGAGGCTGTTTTATATGCGGCTATCCCCCCGGATATGCCGAGTAAAATTTTCTTACCGCTTAAAACAGTCATCTCTTTTATTTATTTAGATTCTCTCTTGTACGAAATTTTTTCGTCAAGCCATTCCTGAACTGCCAAAGCATGCGGCTTTGGAAGTTTTTCATAAAATTTAGAAACCTCTATTTGTTCTTTGTTCTCAAAAATTTCCTCAAGGCTATCGTTGTAAGTAGCAAACTCCTCAAGCTTCTCGATCAATTCCTTTTTAATTTCGGTATTGATTTGGTTTGCTCTTTTTGCGATAATGGTAATTGCTTCGTAAACGTTACCTGTCGGCTCTTCTATCGTACTCTTGTTGTAGGTAATCGTGTTAACGGGAGCAGTTGTTTTCTTTAAATCCATGACTCGTTTATTTAGAAATTTTTTGTAGTTCAGTGTCTATATTTGCAAGCATTTTATCTGCCTGCTCTTTGTATTTACTATCAGCTTTAAATTTAATCAGTGCATTATAATTTGCTTTTGCCGTTTGTAAACGGTCAAACATTTTTGATTCAACACTGTTTATTGCCAATTTATATGAAGCATCTAATTTATAGTATAATGCGTCTTCTTTGTATATTGTACCCGGAAAATCTAAAATAAAATTATCAAGCGCCTTTATTGCAGCAGTATGATCATTATTATATTCAGATATATCATTGTACTGCTTTGCAATACTATATGCCTTTTTTTCCAGTTTCTCCCTAAGTTCTTTTACCAGCGTATTTGCCTCCGGCATGTACTGAGAATTAGGGTAATTATCGATAAACAGCTGTAATTTATCCAGTGCTTTGTATGTATCTACCTGATCAAGCGAATAACTTGGAGATAACATATAGTAACTTTTAGCACTTAAAAAAGCAGCCTCTTCTACTTTTGTGCTTGTTGGATAATTTGCTGTAAAGCTATCAAACTGATAACCTGCCGTATAGTACTGCTCTGTTTTATAATAAGACTGAGAATACATGTAAAACAATTTTTCTGCCTGTGGTTTACCTCGGTATGATGGTGCAATTTGTTCAAAAAGCCTAATAGCCTTAGTATATTTGCCTTTGTCATACATTTTTTCGGCTACTGTATATTTTTTGGCAATGTCATCATTTTTAAGAGCTTGCTGGTATTCACTACACGATGTAAGAGCTAATGCAAAAAAAAGTATATATAAGTATCTTCTCATATTTGTTGGTTATGCTGTACGTCAGCGGCTATTTTAAAGCAACTGCAAAATTAGTTAATAATTAGAGAATACAAAATCTTTTTTTACAGCTTGTTTGCTATAAAAAAAAGATGCCTTTAGCAGGCACCTTCTTAAAACTTAATTCTATCTTTTTTATTGCACTGTATTATGTGCATTTGCTGTAAAATTCTTCATGTCATTATCAAACATGTATAGCCCGCCCTTATCGTCACCAATAAGGTCGATCTTATCTAAAATTACTTTAGCTGTAGCTTCTTCTTCAATTTGCTCAGACACATACCATTGTAAAAAGTTATGGGTCGCATAATCTTTTCCTGTAAGTGCTATATCTACTAATTCATTGATTGCTTCAGAAACTCTTACCTCATGTTCATATAACTGACGGAAAAGCGTTCTGAATGAGCTATAGTCAAGCCTTGGCTCTTCTAATGCTGATACAACAGCCTGGCCGCCACGCTGATTTATATATTTTAAAAGTTTAAGCATGTGTTGTCTTTCTTCGTCTGACTGCTTAAACATAAAAGTTGAAATACCTTCAAAGCCTTTAATTTCGGCCCATGAAGCCATTGCAAGGTATATTTGAGAAGACTCTGCCTCCATTTTTATCTGCGCATTGAGCGCTGCCTGCATTTTTTCCGATAGCATGGTGTGTCGTTTTAATGTTACCTATACAAATTAACGGATTTTTTTGACAAAATCACCCAGACGGCCTGCTAAATCTTCGTTAACAGTAACCAATGGAAGCCTTACAGCATCTTCGCATAAGCCTAAATGTTTGAATACCGATTTGATACCTGCCGGATTACCCTGCTCAAATATCATATCTATAGAATCTGCTAATAAATAATGTAATTTATAAGCTTCGTCTACTTTCTTTTCAAGTCCTAAACGCACCATTGTAGAGAATTCTTTAGGAAATCCTTCTCCAATTACAGAGATTACTCCCGCTCCTCCGGCAAGAACCATTGGAAGTGTAACCATATCATCTCCTGATATTACAAGGAAACCTTCCGGTTTATTCTGGATCAATTTCATTGCCTGAACAATATCCCCGGCTGCTTCTTTGATCGCGACTACATTTTTAAAGTCATTTGCCAAACGAATAACTGTAGCCGGCAGCATATTGCTTGCTGTACGACCCGGTACATTATAAAGTATAACAGGAATTGGAGATGCCTCTGCAACTGCTTTAAAATGCTGGTAAATACCTTCCTGTGTTGGTTTATTATAATAAGGTGATACTGATAGTATCGCTACAAACGCCGATAAGTCACGGGTTTTAAGTTCTTCTACCACTTCAAGGGTATTATTACCTCCAACACCTAAAACGACAGGTAACTTACCTGCATTAGCTTTTAGCACCGTCTTTATAACAAGTTCCTTTTCGTCCTTATTCAGCGTAGCGTTTTCGGCTGTAGTACCTAATACTACCAGGTAATTTATACCCCCGTCTATCTGATAATTCACAATTCTTTCTAACGCTTCTACGTCTACTGAAAGGTCTTTTTTAAAGGGTGTAATGAGCGCAACGCCCGTACCTATTAATGACTGCATGCTTATATTTTGTTTAAAATTTTCAAATATTTAATAAGTTCCGATACAAATTCGGGATATTTTTCAGCCTGGCTGCTTATCATAAAATTATTAAAGCGGTTATCGATACTCGAAAAACCTACCTTAAATTTTGCTTTAGACTTTAACGTAGCCAGCAAAAGCGGAGCCTTCTCCACATCATAATAGCTTATAAGCATATCAAAGGGTTTATTGACAAAAGCTGCAGCAGCTTCTTTATCAAAAGTTCCTAATACTGATATGTCTTTTCGGGTGTAAAAGTTATAATCTAAGACTTCCTTAGGTTTTACCTTCTCCTTAAAACTTAACGTTTCTATATTGTTAGCGGCAATGCCATTTGCTGCCAATTCTTTCATAAGACCATATTTTTCAAGAAAGTAGCTCTCGTCCAGCAGTATACCTACGGTAATTACAGGGTCTGGAGAAGATATCGGTTTATATCCCGATAAACTTTTCTTAATAATCTTTTTAAGGCCAAAATCTTTAATAAACTTTAAAAACATAGTACTTTTACTTGTCGAATACAAAAATAATTCAAATAAAGGTCTTCGCAATGATAAACTTAAAAAAGTATACCACATACGTGCAAAGGTTTGTTTTATTTTTAACAATAACAAGCCTTATCTCCTGTAGCAGCACGGGGTTGCGAAATACAAAGATCGAAGCAAAAAAAAATGCTATAACCGGCGATCTTACTGAAGAACAAAAAATTGAGGATTTTATTGCCCCTTACCGCACTCATATTAATAAAGATCTTGACAACATACTTGCTTATGCTCCCGAAACTTTCGACAAAAGTAAAGGCAAATGGCAGACCAACATTGGTAACCTGCTTGCTGATGCTACTTTTGAAAGAGCTGATAAGATCTTTTACACAAGAGAAGGCAAGCATATAAACGTGTGCCTTCTTAATCATGGGGGCATTAGAGCTATCATTCCTAAGGGCAATGTTACCACTAAAACAGCTTATGATATTATGCCTTTCGAAAACAGCACAGTAGTTATAGCCCTTAAAGGTGAACAGCTAAAAGAAATGGCAGATTATATCGCAATGGAACGAAAACCACATCCCCTTTCAGGAATGCTGATCACACTTGATGCCAATGGACTGGTAAAGAACGTAACCGTACAGGGCAAACCTCTGGATCTTACCCAAACCTACTACGTTGCCACAAGCGATTATCTATCCGGAGGCGGTGACAGGATGAATTTCTTCCTTAATAATACCGGAAGTTACAGCCTTGACTACAAACTTCGTAACCTCTTTATAGATTACTTTAAAGAGACCGATACATTACCTGTTTCAACAACACAACGCATTATTACCCAGTAGATCATGAAAAGAAGGGATTTTATACAAAAAACAGCAGCCGGCTCGGCATTAGTTTTGGGAGGATTATCACTGAGTAGTTTTGCCGAACCTCCAGCAAAGAAAATCACGATACTGCATACTAACGATGTACACAGCCACATTGACCCTTTTCCTGTTTCAGATCCCAAGTACCCAAATATGGGAGGGGCTGCCCGGAGAGCTACCCTTATAGAATCCATCCGTCGTGAAAATCCTAACGTGCTTTTACTTGATGCCGGTGATATATTTCAGGGAACTCCCTATTTTAATTATTATGGAGGCGAACTGGAATTCAAGCTGATGAGCATGATGAAATATGATCTTGCCACCCTTGGAAACCACGATTTCGACAATGGTTTACAAGGTTTCCTGGCACAACTGCCCCACGCTTCTTTTGAATTCGTAAATGCCAATTATGACTTTAAGAATACCATTTTAGATGGCATGATCAAACCGTATAAAACATTTATTAAAGACGGAATCAAAATTGGAATATTTGGATTAGGCATTGAATTAAAAGGACTTGTAGACCCTACTAACTATAAAGAAACAGTTTACAACGACCCTTTAAAAGTAGCTCAGGACATGGCAAAAACACTGCGCCATACCGAAAAATGTGATCTTGTAATTTGCCTTTCGCATTTAGGTTTCATGTACAACAACGAACCTACAAAGGTGAACGACCTTATGCTGGCACGCAACACAAAAGACATCGATCTTATTATTGGAGGGCACACGCATACTTTTTTGAACAAACCGTATATCGAAAAAAATATAGATGGTAAAGAAGTTTTGGTAAATCAGGTGGGATGCTACGGACTCAATCTTGGCCAAATAGATTTCTATTTTGAACCGGGTAAAATGTCATCCAAAGGGAGGATAATTTCAGTTTAAAAAAGTTGTTTCAATTCTCCACTTTTTGTTCCTTACATCCACCTTTTGAGTGGACAATTATACATCCATAAACAACTGAAATTCAATCAATTTCAAAGACACTTTCCACTTTTGGCACCTTTTTTAAAATTGGATCGATTTTACTGCAAAAGCGATTGCAGTAAATTATCTTTTTTAATCCCGAAATTTGTAAAATAAAAATCGACCCGAATTTCATTTTAACTGGACAATGGGCGTAACTGTTACTTTACTTTCCATAACCGAATCTATTTTCATTACGGTTTCTTCGGGTACAATACAATCCACCACCGAAGTTATTAATCCGGTTTGTTGTTCTGAATTTTCACAACCCAACAATCCAAATAAAAAGAATAATAAAAAATAGGAGTAAATTTTCATCGGTTCTCAAGTATAAAAACACATCCCGTTTGTGTTATAGCACAAACAGGACATGTATTGAATTAATAATTGGATTACTGTTTAAGCACAGCGATTTTATCGATCTGGATATCATCGGCCCTTGAACCATCAAATTTTATAACCGATATATCAAATGCCGGCTTATTAAGTGCATCTGTATCTGTTGCTTCGTCAGTTATTTCAAAACTGAATGTTTTAGTAATTCTATGAGGTTTATTGGTATTATGAGCTACTCCGTGTTTATGGTCGGCACCAAAAAAGGTCATAAAACCTGCAAAGTATTTATTCTCCGGTGTTGCTTTCACGTTCGTAGGCAGGTTAAGATATACCTCAAAATCTCCCTTCGGTGCTTTTACAAAAGACACAGTTACAGATAGTATAAGTACCTCCCCTTTCTTATTGCTTTTGCTAAGCAGCCTTACATTTTTACCTTTAGTATTTGGCAGAGATATCTTTATATCCTTATTTAACGCGATCTTTTTAGTAGTAGCAGAAAGCGTATCTCCTTTAGTAAAGTCCTGCACACTAAAAACAAGCAGGTCGTTTTTTTGGATCTCCTTAGCGTATACTTTGGTATCATCATAATCATAGTCCATATTATAAAGCATGTCTACTACTTCTTCTATGGTGTACTCTACTTTTTTACCGTTCTCATCAAAAAATACATAGCTCCATGGCACTTTCTTTAATTCTTCCAGCAGTACCTTCTGGCCGTTTGGCGAGTTTGTCCATTGCTGCCATATCCTGTCAATGTTAGCGTGATGCACCCAGAAAATAGGATCGAAAGCTGCCGTGGCAACTTCAGACATCATTCCGTAAGTATCCTGTTGCCACACATTGTTATACTTACGTTTTCCTAAAGTATCATTACCAAAACCAATATAATTGTGCATGGCACCATGTGGCGCACGATCAATGTTTTTATTATAGAGGGCATAAGAATGATTTTCATTCAGTTTGGTTAGACTAAGTTTTCTCGTAGCATTACCACTTATAGGTATACCATTTAAAAGACTGTCTAAACGGGCAGCCTGATATAAAGCAGATGCTTTATCCCTGTACCTTTCCGGCATAGTACGGTTTTTTAAAGAATCTTCAACGTTAGTATATCCCCAGTAAGGCAATGCAAAGTCTGAATAGCCCGACACTTTTCGAACAATTTTCTCAAAATGATAGGTATACATCCTGTGCCATACTAAAAAGTGGATCTCTTCTGCCCCGTCTTCGGTATGCGTACAATTGTTCCATGCCGCTTTAAGATCTTTATAAGTTTGATAAGAACTGCATAGTTTATTTTTGCCGTTAATTTCTTCCGGGATCCAGTGCATTGCACCCTGGTAATACCAGCTTAGCGGATCGCTGCAGTCTGTTTTTTGCATGATGGCCAAAGCCTTCTCAAGTGCTTCAACATCTTTTTGTGCTTCCGGGGAGTAAATGTTTTTTCGAACAAACCTGTGTGACTCTCCCTGTGTCAACGGGGTGTCTTTGCTTTCTTCTTTTTCTTTTTTACAGCCTGTTAAAACAAGAAGGAATAAAAAAGGATAGATAATTTTTTTCATATTATAAATGACTATTAGTTGGTGCAACTAAATTAAGCCATCCCACAATCGTGGATACAGGTAATAATACCTGTTTTAACTTTACAAAAAACTACCTGAAAATCAATTATTTATAATCTGAACAAATAACTAGTTAAAACAGTATTAAAGCAATGTTTACCTCCTAAATTCATTCTCTCTTAATTCTAGTGCTTCGGTAGAAGGTCGGTCATGTTCTAAAAGCGGGAGGCGTATTTTTTTTCCATCAAACTGCTTATAGCAGCCATCTGTTATTAAACTGCTCAAATGGATCGTATAGTCCTTATCTATGAAAAGAAGATTGCTGTCAAAAAGCCTGTGGATATCTACCCTTAATAACAACCCGTTCTGGGTATGATTAGAGTTTTTGTTTTTATATCCCTGGATATAAGCCGCCTCTAAAAGCTCCGGAATAGTTTCTCCCGTTATACAGCAGGCATTATTATAGGTCTTTAATATCTTCCCTTTAAATACACTTTGGCCATCCCTTTGTTTTATCAAAAAGACCTTATCTTCCCTTGGTTCATTCACCAATCCAAAGTCATCAGAACCAAAATTATCCTGCAGAAACGGGTCATACTGCTCAAAGCATTTAATCGTTACTATCTGCGACGGAAACTTAATATCATAATCTTCAGGATCTTTATAATCTTCTTCATCCCAAAACTCACAATTTCTCAATACAACACAGCCTATCTTATAAGAATAAGTATCTAAATTACGCTTACCATACTTTTCACTGTTTTTATCAATATAACTTTGAATGTTCTTAATAAAATCCAGCTTGGAAGCATTTCCGTTTCTATGGCCAAATTTATTCCAGGCCAACTCAGGAGTTATATTTTCATAAGCGACAAATTCACCAAATCCTCCAATTTTTCTAATAGGAGATTTTAGCATAAAATAAAAACGGTCACCTTCTTTCAGGCCTTTTGTATTCCAGGGGGTAGGTGTCCAAAAATTTACATAAGAGCTTAGCTCATTATCTTTTAAATAACCAAACCAAGTGTTATCCGTGGGGGAAATTGCAAACATAAACCAGTAATAATTATAATTAAATGCCTAAGCAAGAAGGCCCCAAGGTAAATAATCCCATTAATACTTCGTTACGGGATTTCCGCACTTTTTTATATTTTGTAACCAGAATTTACCGACGAACAAAAACATTGGGAGCAGCCTAAATTCCCATTTCAAAAAAAAACCCTTATTTTAGCCTGACAAAACAAACACAATGATATCCGAAGCTCAATTTCAACACGAGTTAGATTTAATAATTGCTAATGCCATAAGAGAAGATGTAGGAGATGGCGATCACAGTTCGTTAGCCTGTATTCCGCCTACTGCAACAGGCAGGGCAAAGCTATTGGTAAAAGACACCGGTATACTGGCAGGCGTAGCTTTTGCAAAGAAGGTATTTGCTTATGTAGACCCAAATCTTAAAATAGAAGTTTTTATTAATGACGGTACACCTGTAACTCATGGCGATATTGCCTTTCACGTTTCGGGAAATTCGTTAAGCATCCTTAAATGCGAACGTCTGGTGCTTAACGCTATGCAGCGTATGAGTGCTATTGCTACAAAAACAAAAAAATATGTACAACTTTTAGAAGGTACAAATACAGGCGTTTTAGACACCCGTAAAACTACTCCGGGCATACGTGCTCTTGAAAAATGGGCAGTGAAAATAGGTGGAGGCGAAAATCACCGTTTTGCATTATATGATATGGTAATGCTTAAAGACAATCATATCGATTTTGCAGGTGGCATTACACCTGCCATTCAAAAAACAAATGCATACCTGAAAGAAAACAACCTTGACCTTAAAATTATTGTAGAAGCACGTGATCTTCAAGAAGTACGTGAAATTATCGCCAATCCTGGTGTGCACCGTATACTTCTTGATAATTTTGATTACGATCAAACCCGTGAAGCTGTTGCTATCATTGGCGATTACTGCCAGACGGAATCATCAGGAGGTATAAACGAAGACACGATGCGTAAATATGCCGAATGTGGTGTAGACTATATTTCATCAGGCGCATTGACTCATTCGATATACAATATGGACTTAAGCCTAAAAGCATTTTAATGTCGAAAGAACTGGAACATAAACTGGAGCGGATCCCTATTCTAAAATACATCGTTCGATTTGGAAAAAGTATTAAGCTTCCCTATTCTGAAGGGCTTACGCTTTACCACCTGAGCGAACTTTACATTACAGGGATTGTTAAGGGCGACCTTTCTTACCGCGCCGGAGCCATTGCATTTAGCTTCTTTATGTCGCTTTTTCCTTTTGCACTGTTTATTCTTAACCTTATACCACACATTCCGATGGAAGGTTTTAAGGAAGATTTCATGATGTTTGTAGAAGACAATGTACCTCCCAATACTTTTGCCGCTATAAAAGGCATACTGGATGACATACTGCACAACAGCCAGGGAAGTCTTCTTTCTATAGGTATCCTTCTTGCCATACTGCTTATGAGTAACGGAATGAATGCCATTTTAAGTGGTTTTCAAAGCAGCATGCACATTACTATAAAACGCACATTTTTTCGCCAGTATGCATTGGCAATTGGGCTTTCGTTAGTATTTGCCATACTTTTAATTATAACCGTTGCCGTTATTGTAACCCTGGAAGTTATCATTAGCAGCCTTACATCAAGCGGACTCCTTACAGATGATGTTTACCTGCTAAAATCAGGCCGTTACATCATACTTATTGCCATGGTGCTTACCATTACTTCAATGCTGTTTAAATTTGCTGCAGCCGAAACACGCAGTTCGGCATTTTTTAGTTACGGTTCCATATTCAGTACTGTTCTTTTTGGATTAACTTCCTATGGATTTGGAATTTACGTAGTTCGGTTTGCAAAATACAATCAGCTGTATGGGTCAATTGGCACACTACTTGTATTAATGTTATATATATGGATCAACTGCTTTATCCTGTTATTAGGATTCGAATTAAATGCGTTAATTCATAAATTAAAAAGAAAAAATTTATATATTTAACAAAATTAAAAAGCATTTATTATGAAGAATTACTTTTTTACATTCTTATTCGTAGCCGTAGCCGGCATCTTTTCGGTGAATGCACAGGTAACCGGAAAATGGAAAACCATCGATGATAAAACCGGAGATGCAAAATCTATAGTTGAGATTTATGAGCAAAACGGTAAAATTTATGGTAAAGTGGTTGAAATTCTAAATCCTGCCAGGAAAAATTCTAAATGCGATAAATGCGATGGCGCAGATAAAGGCAAACCTATTGAAGGGCTTATCATTATAAAAGGCCTTAAAAAAGATGGCGACAAATATACCGATGGCGATATCCTTGACCCGCAAAAAGGGAAACTTTACAGCTGTACTATAAAACTGGACGGTAAAGACAAACTGGATGTAAGAGGTTACATGGGTATATCTATGCTGGGCCGCACACAGGTTTGGCACAGGGTTAAATAAAAAAATCACATATACAGATACAAAAAAACACTTCCTATTGGAAGTGTTTTTTTGTATCTGTATATTACATTCAACTTCTGACATCTGACTTCCCAACCTCTACCCTCTTAAAAAAATCTTATATTTGTATTTCAAAACCAGTATATGCCGTTTTTCATAGAAGTTGTACTCCCATTAGCATTACCCAAACCTTTTACCTATGCCATTACAGAAGCAGAATATGCTTTCCTGCACCCCGGCATGCGTGTGGCAGTGCCCTTTGGCAGGAACAAGATCTATACCGGCTTGGTCATTGGATTACATGAAAATCCGCCACAACTGTATGAAGCAAAAGATATTCACCAGATACTTGATGATGCACCAATAGTAACCAAAACACAGCTCGCCCACTGGCAGTGGATAGCAACCTATTACATGTGCAGTATTGGCGAAGTATACAAATCGGCAATGCCAAGTGGTTTTCTGTTAGAAAGTGAAACTATAATCACTTCTCATAAAGACTTTGATGGAGAATCGGCCAATCTGAGCGACGAAGAATACCTGATTTATGAAGCACTGCAAAAGCAATCTGCCCTTAAAGTAGAAGAAGTTGCAGCCATACTCAACAAAAAAACCATACTTCCTGTAATTAACAGGCTTATTGCTAAAAATGCCATAGCCCTCCAGGAAGAGATTTCAGAGAAATACAAACCAAAAACAATACGATACATCCGTCTTCAACCTGAGTTTCTGCAGAACGATCAGCTAAACGGATTAATGGAACTGCTATCCCGAGCTCAAAAGCAGCGTGAAGCAGTAATGCAGTATTTCCAATTACAGTCGGCAGAAAAAAAACCAGTAACCGTAAAACGGCTTGTAGAGGCGGGCACTACGGCAGCCGTAATAAAGTCATTAATAGACAAACAGATTTTTGAAGAATATCATCTTGAAGAAGACCGCGTACAGTTTGAAGGATCAGATAATGCCGGATTCGGACTTAGTTCAAAACAGCTTGAAGCATTAGAGTCGATAAAAACCAGCTTCACGAATAAAGACGTTACACTATTACACGGTATCACCTCGAGCGGCAAGACGGAGATCTACATAAAACTCATAGAAGAATACATTGCTACAGGAAAACAGGTGCTTTACCTGCTTCCGGAAATTGCTCTTACCACACAGCTGGTCGTTCGGCTGACGGCTTACTTTGGCAATCAGGTAGCTGTATTCCATTCAAAATATTCAAACAATGAACGCATCGAAACCTGGCAGCAGGTATTGTCAAGTTCAGAAAAAGCCAAAGTAGTCATTGGTGCTCGATCGGCTTTATTTCTGCCTTTTCAGGATTTAGGATTGATAATTATTGATGAAGAGCACGAACAAACATTCAAACAACAGGATCCTGCTCCACGTTATCATGCGCGTGATGCCGCTATTGTATTGGCAAATTCGCATCAGGCAAAAGTACTATTAGGATCGGCAACACCCGGCATAGAAACCTATTATAACGCCACACATGGCAAATATGGCTATGTAGCACTAACCGAACGCTTTGGTAATGTTACCCCGCCTGAGATTATACTTATCGATCTAAAAGATAAGTACAAGCGCAAGCGCATGACAGGGCATTTTAGTGACGAAATGATCGATGCCATTACCGAAACACTTGCACAGGACAAGCAGGTTATACTGTTTCAAAACCGCAGAGGGTTCTCTCCCTGGGTAGAATGCATGACCTGCGGACACGTACCGCAATGTCCTCAATGCGATGTAAGCCTAACATATTATAAGTACAAAAATCAGCTGCGCTGTCATTACTGCGGGTACAATATTGCCAACCCAACTAACTGCCACAAATGCCATTCAACAGACCTGAATACGAAAGGCTTTGGTACCGAGCAGATCGAACTGGAATTAAAAAGCATTTTCCCTGATAAAAACTCCTGGCGTATGGATCAGGACACTACACGCGGTAAACATGGATACGAAAAAATCATTGATGCCTTTAAAAATCGGGAAATAGACATTTTAGTAGGCACACAAATGCTTGCCAAAGGCCTGCATTTTGACAATGTAGCTATGGTAGGCATACTCAATGCTGATAATATGCTGTACCAACCCGATTTCCGTGCTTTTGAAAGAGCTTACCAAATGATGGTACAGGTTGCAGGGCGTGCAGGGCGTAAAGATGTTAGGGGAAAAGTATACATACAAACCTACAATCCATTGCACAATGTTATCCGCCAGGTCACCGATAACGACTATGACGGGATGTATAAGGAACAGGTATATGAAAGGCATAATTTTAAATACCCGCCATTTTTCAGGCTGGTAAAAATTACGCTCAGACATAAAGATTACGAAAAGTTAAAAGACGGCGCATTGTGGCTTTACAACGTGATGTCGCAAAACCTTGGTGTAACCGTACTTGGTCCGGAAGAACCGGGTATTAACAGAATAAGGAATGAGTATATTCGTACCATTATGATAAAAATACCACAAGGCACCGCACTGGGAGGTACAAAAAAATCTATCGAAAAAATAATAGCCAGCTTTGATGCCGTTCCGCAATACAGGCCAATAAGGGTAACAGCGAATGTAG
Source organism: Flavobacterium cerinum (assembly GCF_004028155.1). GTDB lineage: Bacteria > Bacteroidota > Bacteroidia > Flavobacteriales > Flavobacteriaceae > Flavobacterium > Flavobacterium cerinum. The sequence goes on from NZ_SBII01000009.1 coordinate 197,551, forward strand.
ACCCTTATTAAGCTTTATTAAGTGCTTTTGCCAAATCTTCTTTTTTGTTGCGGCTTAACGGTATTTTAGTATTACCTATTTCGGCAAACTTACTATTAAAACGCTCTACCTTATCAACATTAATAATGAAAGACTTGTGCACTCTCAGAAATTTATCTTCAGGTAAATCATTTTCAAAAGATTTCATAGTAGAAAGCACTAAATGCGTCTCATCTTCAGTATTGATCTTTATATAATCACCAAAGGCTTCAATCCATTTAATTTTAGAAATAAAGATCTTGAAGTTCTTTAAATTGCTTTTTATAAAAATAAACTCACCGTCGTCGTCTGGGTTTTCCTTTTTACGCAGATTAGATTCAATTGCTTTCTGCACGGCTTTATTAAAGCGATCCTTAGTAATGGGTTTATGCAGGTAATCAATTGCGGCATAATCAAATGCTTTGAGAGCATAATCTGACTTAGACGATACAAAGATAATCTGTGGCCTTGTCTTGAGTCCGTCAAGCAGGTCAAAACCGCTTTGAACCGGCATTTCAATATCTAAAAACAACAGATCTACATTCTTATTAAGGATGCAGTTCCTTGTTTCAGAAGCATTGGAAAAATCGCCTACCAGCGTTAGATCCGCATGCTCATTGACCAGCTTAGCGATAGTTATCCTATGTATTGTGCTGTCATCGACAACAACACAGTTAAGTTTCATTGGCAGCTTGGTTATAAATGTTTAGTAAAATTTTAAGGTCTGGTTTTGGATGAATACAAATATAAAGAAAAAATCAACTTTTTAACAGTTAAAAAATCAATTTTAGATGTTGCACATTAAATATAATTCACTATTTTTGCACCCAATTTTATAACAAATAAATATTCTTATTATGAATCACTATGAAACTGTTTTCATCTTGAATCCCGTTTTATCTGAAGCCCAGGTAAAGGAAACAGTAAGTAAGTTTGAAGATTATCTTACTTCTAAAGGAGCCGAGTTTGTATCGAAAGAAGACTGGGGCCTTAAAAAACTAGCTTACGAAATCCAAAACAAAAAAAGCGGATTTTACACATTATTAGAGTTCAAAGCTCCTGGAGACATCCTTATCGGTTTTGAAACTGAATTCCGTCGTGACGAAAGAGTTATGCGTTTCTTAACTGTAAGCCTTGACAAACACGCGATTTCTTGGGCAGAGAGAAGAAGAGAAAAACTAAAATCTAAAGCAAACTAAGTTATGTCTACAATAGAGCAATCAGCTAAAGGCAAAAAAGACGGAGATATCAGATATCTTACGCCTTTAAACATAGAGACGAACAAGACTAAAAAGTATTGCCGTTTTAAAAAATCAGGTATTAAATATATCGATTACAAAGATCCAGACTTCTTATTGAAATTCGTGAATGAGCAAGGTAAAATCCTTCCTCGTCGTTTAACAGGTACTTCTTTAAAATACCAAAGAAAAGTTTCTGTAGCGGTAAAAAGAGCACGTCACTTAGCATTAATGCCTTACGTGGCGGATTTATTAAAATAATAACGAGTCAATATTATGGAACTTATACTTAAGCAAGACGTTCAAAATCTAGGATTTAAGGACGATGTAGTTACAGTTAAAGCCGGATATGGCCGTAATTACCTTATACCACAAGGATTTGCTCACATGGCAACTCCTACAGCTAAAAAAGTATTAGCTGAAAACTTAAAACAAAGAGCTTTTAAAGAGCAAAAAGTAGTTAACGAAGCTAAAGCAACTGCTGAAGCTCTTAAAGCTATCGAAATAAAAATTACTGCTAAAGCAGGTGGTGATAAACTATTTGGTTCTGTAACTAACATAGATATCGCTGAAGCACTTGCTAAAGGTGGACAATCTATCGACAGAAAATTCATCACTAGTGGAATCGTTAAACGTACAGGTAAATATACTGCTAACGTTAGACTTCACAGAGATGTTATTGTTGAGCTTGCATACGAAATCGTTGCTGAGCAAGAAAAATAATTCTTGAAATTATAGCTAAAGCCCCGTTCGCGGGGCTTTTTTTTTATACTATTTTTAACCACAAATCATTTATCTACTGATTAATCGGTGGAATTTGTGCAATTCGTGGCAAATCTTAAATTAGAAAAAAATGAAATACGCCCGCTTAACCAAAGAACAGCTGGAAGAACTACACCCGGAGTTTGTTCGTTTCCTGGCATCACAATCTATCGACAAAGCCGAATGGGATACCCTTAAAGAGGAAAAACCAGAAGTAGCCGAACAGGAACTGGATGTATTCTCTGACCTGATATGGGATAACGTACTTGAAAAAGCCGAATGGCTGGAGCATTACTCTAAAAACCACATCTTTCTTTTTAAATGCAAAGAGTTGGAAATGGAGAGTATCATCATACATTCGCACGAACCTTATGCCGATTTCCTTACGGAAGGCGGACTGCAATGGCTAAACGAGAATATATTCTCAGACAAAGTAGAGATACAACGCGGCACTAAAGCCTTTACAGAAGACCGCAGAGCCGATATATTCAGCATTATACAACAAGGTGCCATACTAAGTGACGGCGTGTTGTACAAGCAGCTGGAAGACATGTTTTAATTTTAAAGTTACTAAGGCACTTAACTACTAAGTACCTTAGTAACTATTATAAAAAAACATTTCCCATATTTTAAAAGTTAGCTAAATTAGCAGAGTAAACTAATTTTTATTAAATGGACACCCTTCAAACCATTCAGGCGCTTCGTGAAGAACTTAACCTGCACAACCACAACTACTATGTGCTGGATAATCCAACAATTTCTGATCTTGAGTTCGATATGAAACTTAAAGAATTACAGGAACTGGAAGCCAAACACCCTGAGTATTTTGATGCTGACTCCCCTACCCAGCGCGTTGGCGGTGGCGTAACTAAGAGTTTCAATACCATTAAGCACGAGTACCGTATGTATTCTCTGGACAATGGCTACTCAAAAGATGAGCTTCTTGAATGGGAAAAGCGTGTACACAAAGGCTTGGGTGCTACAGATATTGAATTTACGTGTGAACTGAAATACGACGGTGCATCGATAAGTATTTCATACGAGAACGGAAGACTTGTAAAAGCAGTTACCCGTGGCGATGGTTTTCAGGGAGATGAAGTAACCACCAATATAAAAACCATCCGTGCTGTTCCATTAAAGCTAAAAGGTGATTATCCTGAAAAGTTTGACATTCGCGGTGAGATCATCCTGCCATTTGAAGGTTTTGCAAAAATGAATCAGGAACTGATCGAAATAGGCGAAACACCTTATTCCAATCCCCGTAACACAGCATCAGGAAGTTTAAAATTACAGGACAGTGCCGAAGTAGCAAAACGTCCGTTAGACTGCTTACTCTACTCTATAATTGGCAGCAACCTTCCTTTTAAAACCCAGTTTGAAGGACTGGAAAAAGCCCGACAGTGGGGCTTTAAAGTCCCTAAAGAAACAAAACTCGCCAAAAACATGGAAGAAGTTTTTGCTTTTATAGACTACTGGGATACCCACCGCCATCAATTACCATACGAAACAGATGGTGTAGTTATCAAAATAAACGACATCCACCAACAGGAAGAATTAGGCTATACAGCCAAATCACCCCGTTGGGCTATAGCATATAAATTTAAAGCCGAGCGTGTTTCTACACACCTTAACACGATAACCTATCAGGTAGGCCGCACCGGTGCCATTACTCCGGTAGCCAACCTTGAACCGGTACAACTGGCGGGAACGATCGTAAAGCGTGCATCGTTGCACAATGCTGACCAGATCGCAAAACTTGACGTTCGTGAAGGTGACGAAGTTTTTGTAGAAAAAGGAGGCGAGATCATACCTAAGATCATAGCGGTAGATTTTACCAAAAGACCAGCAGACTTGTTACCTACCGCATACATTACCCATTGCCCTGAATGCAATACCGAACTAGAACGTAAAGAAGGCGAAGCACAGCATTACTGCCCTAACTTTTACGGATGCCCACCTCAGATAATAGGACGTATTCAGCATTATATTTCGCGTAAAGCGATGGATATTGAAGGACTGGGCGGCGAAACCGTTGCCCTGCTTTATAATGCCGATCTCATTCATAATTATGCCGACCTGTATGACCTGAAAAAAGAACAGGTAATACCGTTGGAACGAATGGCGGAAAAATCGGCTGCCAACCTTATCAACGGTGTCGAAAAATCTAAAGAAGTACCGTTTGAGCGCGTATTATATGCTTTAGGAATACGTTATGTTGGTGAAACCGTTGCTAAAAAACTGGCCAAGCATTACAAGAGCATCGACAATCTGGCGAATGCCTCATTGATGGATTTGGTACTTGTTGATGAGATTGGCGAACGCATTGCACAAAGCGTAATTGCCTTCTTTGAAAATGAAGAAAACAAAAAAATAGTAGAACGCCTTAAAGGTTACGGCGTACAACTCGAAGCATTAGCGTCAACAGATACTAGCGTGAGCGACAAGCTAGCAGGGAAAATATTTGTAGTATCTGGAGTGTTCGAGAAATTCTCCCGTGATGAACTTAAAAAAGCGATCGAAGACAATGGTGGAAAAGTAGGTAGTTCCATATCAGCCAAAACACATTATGTAGTTGCCGGAGACAATATGGGACCTGCAAAACTTGAAAAAGCAAACCAATTGGGCGTAGCAATAATCAGTGAAGATGATTTTATTTCTTTAATAAGTAACTAATCATCAAACAAATTAAAAATGAAACTGCATTTGAATTTTATAATCCTATTATTTCTTTTTTCTTCTTTTACAGTCAAATCACAGACACAGACAAATGAGCAAAGGGATAAAAGGCATTTGGAAAAAGCGCTCGCTTATGAAGACAGCCTCATGAAGGTTATGCAGTGGGAACCACTTAAAGACGGATTATCAATCAGCAGATTTGGAGATATTGGATTTAAAACCTCTTACGTTGTTTCCAGGGAAAGTATAACAACATACAGAACATCTTTTGGGTGTTGCAATGAAGGTCAACCCTTTAAAGATATTATTGATATTTCAACTTTTAAACAAATAGGCGGCGACTGGGCTTGGGGAGGATATTTTAAAGACAAGAACCATATTTATCATTACTTCGGAAATTCCGGAGGAGGTAACTTTTATATAGTGGATGAAGTTGACAATAAAACTTTTGAAATAATCAACAACTGTTATGGACGCGATAAAAACCACATATATGATATGCGTTTTGGTCTTATGAACAATATTGATTCTAAAGTATTTAAAATACTACCAAATAAGAGTATATGTATTGCTAAATATAAAAATGTTTATTATCGAAACAACGAACAATTGGATGCTGAAGCTATGAAAGATCCTGTAACGAAGAAAGCAATAAAGGAACTCGATAAATATATCCTAAAAACTAAGCCACTAAGAAACTAAACATCTCAGCACCTCTAAAAAGATGAACATTAAACTCCTTGCCATAGGCAAAACAGATAATAAAGCGTTGCAGCAGCTAATGGATGATTACCAAAAGCGCTTGTCGTTTTACATTAAGTTCGACCTCGAAATTATTCCTGATATCAAGAATGTAAAAAACCTGAGCGAAGCACAGCAAAAAGAAAAAGAGGGCGAGCTTATATTGTCAAAACTCTCCCCTACCGATCAGCTTATCTTATTGGATGAAAACGGAAAGAACTTTAGCAGTGTAGGCTTCTCAGAAGAATTACAGAAAAAAATGAATTCAGGAATCAAGACGCTTGTATTTGTAATTGGAGGCCCTTATGGTTTTTCCCAGGAAGTTTACAGTAAAGCACAGGGAAAGATCTCATTATCAGCCATGACATTTTCCCATCAAATGGTACGCTTATTCTTTATCGAGCAGGTATACAGGGCGTTTACCATTTTAAGAAACGAACCCTATCACCATCAGTAAAAATTTGAATCCGTAAGAAACAGTCACCCTGAGCTTGTCGCAGAGTTGTTTCTTAAAGAAAAGATTCATTTTAAGCGATAAATTATAAATCCACACACAAGTCACCCTGAGTCTGTCGAAGGGCTTTTTTGAAATAAAAAATATTAAAATCGATAAATTATAAATCCTCAAACAAGTCACCCTTAGCTTGTCGAAGGGTAATCCTAAAATCAGAAAAGATTTATTTTAAATGCTCCATATTTGAAGTATTACGAATCAGCCTGAGCCTGTCGAAGGGTACTGCTAAAATAACTGATTGACTATTTTAATCGTTTCAACGGCCTCTTTCACATCATGAACGCGCAGTATCTTGGCACCTTTTGTCAGCGCAATAGTATTTAAAACAGTAGTACCAGTAAGTGCTTCCTGAGGTGAAATACCCAGCAGTTTATAGATCATGGATTTTCTTGACATACCGGCAAGTATCGGTAATTCGGTCATCTGGAAAAGCTCCATTTTTTGAAGCACTTCATAATTCTGCTCTGTTGTTTTGGCAAAACCAAAACCCGGATCAATGACAATATCATTTATACCATGATCTCGGGCAGTACTTATCCTTTCAGAAAAATAGAAAAGCATTTCTTTAATGATATCGTCATACTGTGTGAGTTTTATCATAGTTTGTGGCGTACCACGCATATGCATCATGATATAAGGCACTTTTAGCTGGCCGACAGTTTCCAGCATCTTATTATCTAATAACCCGGCAGCGATATCGTTTACAATAGCTGCACCACTTTCTATACTGCTTTTGGCAACTGCCGCACGAAAGGTATCTACAGAGATCAATACATCCGGAAAATGTTTTATAAGTAATTCTACAACAGGAACCATACGGTTCAATTCTTCCGTTTCGGTAACAAAATCGGCATTGGGTTTTGACGAATACGCACCCACGTCTATGAAGTCGGCTCCGTCTGCCAGCATTTTTTCTGCCTGCTGTAATAATTGGGATTCATCTTTGTATTTTCCACCATCAAAAAAAGAATCGGGAGTACAGTTGAGAATCCCCATAACTTTAGGGGTTGATAAGTCTACCAATGAACCTTTACAGTTAATAAACATAACGTCCTTTTTTTAAATAGCCCTTGTCTTTAGGGGGCTTTTTTATTACATTTGAAAAAATTTCACACAAAGATACTACTTAAATGAGTAATACTTCTCAGGAATATGACAGTGTCATTACCATATGCAGGCAGCTATATATTAATAAAATGAAAGATTACGGAAGTGCATGGCGTATACTAAGACTGCCATCGCTTACAGATCAGATATTTATTAAAGCACAGCGCATCCGAAGCCTTCAGCAAAATGATGTTCGCAAAATAGACGAAGATGAAACCGGAGAATTTATCGGTATAATCAACTATTCAATAATGGCACTTATTCAACTTGACAAGGGTGTGGTTGATCAGCCCGATCTTAATGTTGAAGATGCTACAAAACTTTATGACGAAAAAGTACTGCTTACCAAAACCCTTATGGAGGCTAAAAACCATGATTATGGTGAAGCCTGGAGAGAAATGCGCGTAAGCTCACTAACCGATCTTATACTTCAAAAACTGCTTCGCGTGAAGCAAATTGAAGACAACAAAGGCAAAACACTTGTATCTGAAGGCATTGATGCTAATTATCAGGATATGATCAACTATGCCATTTTTGCACTAATACTAATGAAGAAATTTTAATCCATACAATCTTACTATGAAATTAATTACACAAATCTCTCGGGTACTTGTAGGCGTTTTATTTATCATTTCAGGACTTATAAAGCTAAACGATCCTGTAGGCTTCTCTTTTAAACTGGAAGAATACTTTGGGGCTAACGTACTGAATCTTGAATTTTTAATCCCGCTCGCATTGGCAATTGCCGTAGGTGTAGTAATTTTTGAAGTAGTATTAGGTGTAATGCTATTAGTAGGTTTCAAGAGAAATTTCACCATGTGGAGTTTACTACTCATGATAGGTTTCTTCACGTTCCTTACCTTCTATTCGGCATATTTTAATAAAGTAACTGATTGCGGTTGTTTTGGTGACGCACTAAAATTAACCCCTTGGGAATCGTTCTCTAAAGACGTAGTACTGTCACTGCTAATTATCATATTGTTCTTTAACAGGCAGTATATCCAGCCGCTATTTGGTAAAGTTGCCGTTAATATTACCGTTATTGCAGCTTTCGCTTTATGCGGATTATTTGGTTACTATGTACTAAACCACCTGCCTGCAATAGACTTTAGAGCCTATAAAATCGGGACTAACATTCCGGAAGGAATGGCGATACCGGAAGGTGCTCCAAAATCGGAATATGAAATGGTGTTTATCTACAAAATAAACGGTGTTGAAAAAGAATTTACAGACAAACAACTGGACAAAATCCCTGCTGATGCTGAATTTATAGACAGAAAAGATAAAGTAGTAAAACAAGGTTATGTACCGCCTATACACGATTTCTCTATAGAAAAAGATGGTGAAGACTTTACAACTGCTATGCTTGCAGAACCTAAACTTATACTGCTTGTCTCTTATGACCTGAACAAAGCAAGTGACGAAGGTCTTAACAAACTGGAGACTTTTGCTAAACAGGCACAGGCTAAAGGGTATAAAGTTATCGGAATGACTTCATCGGATGAAGGCACAATTGCGAAAAAGAAAGCAGATCATAAGCTAACATTAGATTATTACTTCTGTGACGCCACTACGCTAAAAACCATCGAAAGGGCTAACCCAAGTATCGTGATCCTTAACAAAGGAACAATTGTACAAAAAGCACACTGGAACGATATTGATAACGTTGAACTTTAATTAATTCAGGACTTTAGATTTCAGATTGAACATGCAATCTGAAATCTAAAATCTGAAACCCAAATACACTTGATAAAATACTTTTTACACAAAACAGGATATGCTTTGCTCACGCTTTTTGGTGTGGTAACTGTCATATTCTTTTTGTTTACAGTACTACCGGGTGATCCGGCTCGTATGATGCTGGACCAGAATGAAAACTCGGAACAGCTCGCTATTATCAAGAAAAAATATGGTTTCGACCAACCGGTATCCAAACAATACCTGTATTACCTCAACGACCTCTGCCCCGTTTCTTTTCATAGCACTACCCAAGGTGATTACACCTTTCTGGCTGAAGGGAAATACAATGCCCTATCCCTATTTACAATTGGTCATACTACCGTTGTTTTAAAAACGCCTTACCTGCGTGAGAGTTTCCAAAAAAGTGGCAAAAAAGTAACCCAGGTTATAGGCGACACACTGCCTAACACTATTGTACTGGCATTCTTTGCTATCATTATTGCTATTGTTGTCGGAATTATTTTCGGGATCATATCCGCTTTATATAAAGATACCTGGATCGACAGAACTATTGCGCTGGTGAGTACGCTAGGCATGAGCCTGCCGTCTTTCTTTGCAGCAATCCTATTTGCATGGTTCTTTGGGTTCCTCCTGCACAAATACACACATCTTGATATGACCGGAAGCCTGTATGAAGTAGACGATTTTGGGGAAGGTTCTTATATCAAATGGAAAAATATTATCCTCCCGGCTATTGTATTAGGCATCCGGCCACTTGGAGTTGTCATCCAACTAATGCGTAATTCATTGCTTGAAGTTTTGGGTCAGGATTACATTCGTACTGCAAGAGCCAAAGGTTTAAGCGAACTGAGGATCATCCGCAAGCACGCACTTAAAAATGCCTTAAACCCTGTTGTAACAGCTATATCAGGCTGGTTTGCCTCTATGCTTGCCGGAGCTGTTTTTGTAGAATATATTTTTGGATGGAACGGCCTTGGTAAAGAAGTAGTCGAAGCACTTAACACGCTAGACCTTCCTGTTATCATGGGATCGGTACTGGTTATTGCAACCACTTTTGTGATCATCAATATTATTGTGGACCTTATCTATGCCTATCTCGATCCAAGGATCCGCCTAAGCTGATAATTATTTTCCAACGAAAACGATATAATAACTTTTACAGATAAACAGATGCCAAATATTTCAAAACGAAGCCCTGTTTGTTCAGCTTCTTATTGTAAATTTGTTTCTCTTAATCAGGAAAAAATGAAAAAACTACTTTTATTACCTATACTGTTATTTGCTGTAATATCCTGTACACAGGCACAACAGCCAACATCTTTTACTCCCGAAGCATTAAATTCTAAAATGACCTCACTGGATGGTAAACAGATAGCTTTTAAAGACATCCTTAACCAATACAAAGGAAAGACCGTTGTAATAGACGTTTGGGCGTCATGGTGCCCGGATTGTATTAAAGGTATGCCTAAGGTTCATGCACTTCAAAAACAATTCCCTGAAGCTGTATATCTATTCCTTTCGTATGACAGAGTAGATGAAAAATGGAAGAATGGAATTGAAAAATATGAGGTAAAAGGTGAAAACTACCATGTTGGTAAAAGCATGAAAGAGGGCGCATTTGCCGAAAGCGTTAAACTGGACTGGATTCCGCGTTATATGGTAATAGACAAGACCGGTAAAATTGCGTTGTTCAAAGCCATTGAGGCCGATGACGAAAAACTTATAGCTATTCTAAAAAAACTTAAATAATGAGAAAAAAGATCGTTGCAGGAAACTGGAAAATGAATAACGATATTCAGCAAACAGAAGCTTTACTTGCTGAAATACTGAATAAAAAACAAGACAATAACGTTGCTAAAATTGTAGTAGCTCCTACGTTTGTTAACCTTCAGGCAGCTGTACAGCAAACGGCAGGTACTAATGTAATTGTTGCGGCACAAAATATGCACCAGGCAGAAAACGGTGCTTACACAGGAGAGATCTCTGTAGGCATGCTAAAAAGCATCCATGTAAATACGGTTATACTGGGTCACTCTGAAAGAAGAGCTTACTTTGGTGAAACCAACAGCCTTTTGGCACAAAAAGTAAATACAGCCTTAAAACATGATGTTACTATTATCTTCTGTTTTGGTGAAGAATTGGCAGACAGACAGTCAGGCAACCATTTTAATGTAGTAGAAACGCAACTAAGAGAAGGTTTATTCCATATCGATAAAAACGACTGGAACAGTGTTGTTTTAGCTTATGAGCCTGTTTGGGCTATCGGTACTGGAGAAACAGCATCACCGGAGCAGGCACAGGAAATGCACGCCTTTATCCGTACACTTATTAAAGACAACGTAGGTGAGGCAATTGCCGAAAACACATCAATCCTTTACGGAGGAAGTGTTAAGCCTGATAACGCCCGTGAAATATTCTCTAAACCGGATGTTGATGGTGGTCTTATAGGCGGCGCTGCCCTAAAAGCAGATGATTTCCTTGCTATCGTAAACGCTATATAATACATATTTTATTAAAAAAGGCGGTAATCACTTACCGCCTTTTTTAATAAAATTACATTTAACGAGTGAAGCCACCTTCACTCGTTTTTTTTATGCTTAAATCCTAAATACCTTTTTTACGTCATTTAGAATTGGTTTCAATACCTACATTAAGCTATCGTAAACCGCTTAACTTAAATTTTACGATTATAAAACACCCAACCATCTCATGATAACACTTCTTTATCACTAGAGTAATGATGGCGTAATCTATATCGTAGACTTTTGTAGCACTATTAAAAACCAACTCAAACACACATGTTGAACAACTACACAAAAAAAGGATTGATGTTATTTGCCTTCGGGATGATAACGCAGTTCTCAGGGGCACAAACCCTGGTCCATTACTGGAACTTTAACGACAGCAGTTCGTTAACGGCTATCACTACACCTTCTCAATCCATTATTACGGGCGCAGGTCTTACTGCTATTGCAGGAGGTACCAGCCTTCTTGATTTTGCAAACGGAACCGGGCAAAATTTCAACGTTTTAAACCTTAACACACAAAACGGTGATCCGGCTGGTGCACACTTACGTTTCAACAACCCTATCGGTGGTGCATTACAATTTGCCCTGCCTACAACAGGTTATGAAAATGTAGTTGTAAAATTTGCTACACGCCGTTCAGGTTCAGGAGCTGGAAACCAGTTATGGTCATACTCTGTAGACGGAACTATTTTTATTCCGTTAACAACAGTAGCACCAAACGACGGTGATCCTGCATTAGCGACTTTAGATTTTTCGGCTATCGCTGCTTCAGATAACAATCCAAACTTCAAATTAAAAGTAGAATTCGAACAAGGTGGTGGCGGAGCTGTTGGTAATAACCGTTTCGACAACTTTACCTTAAATGGAACTACTCTGGGAGGTGGCGATACTGCTGTTCCGGTTGCCCTGTTTACTCCGGCAAATAATGCAATAAACATTGCAGTAACTGCACACCCAACAATTGCTTTTAATGAGCCGATACGTCTTGTTAACGATGCAGCAATAAACAATACAAATATAGATGCAGTTGTAGAACTTCGTTTAAACAACGCTGCTGGAACTGTAGTTCCGTTTGATGCTACTTATGCTGACAATACAATTACCATTGTTCCAACAACAACTTTGCTTAACAACCAGCAGTACTATGCTGCCCTTTTAGGCAATACTGTAGAAGACATGAGCAATAACGCCATTGCAGATACTAAATCGGCAGACTTTTCTACTATTGCTGTACAATCTCCTATTGCTGCTGGCGACATGGCTTTCATAGCTTACAGAATGAACGCATCATCTACTGAAGATGAAATAGCTCTTGTAACCTTTGTAAACATTGCACCGGGTACATTCATTACGCTTACAGATGGTAAATATACAACCAATGCTCCTGCACAATGTGCTGGTGGTATTACTTGGACAGCTACAGACTGCGTTCCTGCAGGATCGGTTATCATGCTACAAACATCTACTTTAACAGCAAACACTGGTACAGTTACCGGAGCAGGCTTCGGATTAAGCTCTGGTGGAGACCAGGTAATCGTTTACAGCGGTACTCCTGCTGCTCCAAACTACATTACAGCTCTTACATCAAACGGATGGGTTGCTGCCAATACTTCATGCAGCGGAAGCCTTTCTATGAAACCGGATGCTCTTACAGACGGTGTAAATGCATCTAACCTTAGCACTAACCCGGCTAACATAGAAGGTAATACCGTAAATGCTTTTTACAGCGGCCCTCAAACAGGTAACATCGCTAACCTTAAAGCATCAATACTTAATCCTGCCAACTGGACAGGTGTTGCAGGTGGTACAGTAGCACAAACATGGCCTACATGGGCTTTCCCAAGCGCACCAACAGTACAAAACACTTTGGTAACTAACAATACTACAATTGTATTAACATTCAATAATGCACTTCAGGCAGCTTCTGCAGCTACAATTGCAAACTATACCGGTATCCCTGGATTAACCTCAGCGGTTCTTAACGGTAATACGGTAACCCTTACCTATGCAACCCCATTTACAGCAGGTACAAACTACACGCTTACTGTAGATAACGTTTTAGATGCTACAGGTCTTGAAATGTCTTGTGCTTACACTTTCACTTTCGGTTACAACACAACTGTTTCTTTCCAAAAAGATTTTGTTGTAGTAAACGAAAATGCAGGATCATTAAGCTTTGTAATTAACCTTGTTAGTCCTTCGGCAGGATCTGTAGATCTTGTTGTTAAAGGAGCACCTTTCAGCACAGCAGATGCAGGAGATTTCACTCTTACTACACAAACACTTACTTTTATAGGTAACAGCCCGCTAACGCATACCATCACTATTCCAATTATAGATGACACTATCGAAGAGCAGCAGGCAGAATATTTTGTACTTAGCCTTGAAAATGCTGTAGGCGTAACCGTTACCGGTGAGCCAATGGCTACTATTTACATAAAAGATAACGACAGGCTTGCTCCTGTTCCTAATAAGGATATCGAACTTACTTACGTGAGAAGCTTCGATCCATCAGGTACAAATTCAAGTACTTGTGAGATAGTAGTATATGATGCTCCAAGTAAAAAATTATTTACTACAAGTGCTGTTGCAGGTTTCCTTGATGTTATCGATTTCACAGATCCAACAGACCCTGAAGTACTTCAGTCAATAGACATGAACGTTTACGGTGGTGTTACCAGCGTAGCGGTTAAAAACGGTGTTGTAGCAGTCGCTTCTCCTAATACAGATGAACATCTTGACGGATCGGTAGTATTCTTTACTACAGCAGGTACATTCATCAAACAGGTAACTGTAGGTGCACTTCCTGACAATATCTCATTTACTCCGGATGGTAAAAAAGTGCTTACGGCAAATGAAGGTCAGCCAAACAGCAACTACAGTATAGATCCTGAAGGTTCTGTGAGCATTATCGATATAAGCGGTGGTGTTGCTAACCTGACTCAAAATAATGTTACTACTCTATTATTTACAGCATATAATGCACAGGAAACTGCACTTATAGCTTCTGGTGTGAGGAAACTGAAGCTGAGCAGTACCCTGTCGCAGGATTTTGAACCGGAATACATCACTACAAGTGCCGATTCTAAAAAAGCATGGGTTACACTACAGGAAAACAACGCTATTGCTGAAATTAATCTGGAAAACAATTCTATAGCCGATGTTTGGGCATTAGGAACCAAAGACATGAATGCAATGGGCAACGGTTTTGATATTTCTGATAACAACGGCGAAATATTAATTGCGAACTGGCCGATAAAAACATATTATATGCCGGATGCTGTTGCAAACTATAGCGTAGGTGGTGTTAATTATATTGTTACCGCTAACGAAGGTGACGAAAAAGAATACACAGGTTTTGTAGAAAGAACAACTGTAGGCGCTGCTACTTATGTACTTGACGCTGCTGCTTACCCACAGGGAGCAATGCTTAAAAAATCATTCAATGCAGGTAGATTTAGAGTTACCGCTTTTGATGGTAAAAATAATGCTGGTACAGCTTACAACCAAATGTTTGCAGTAGGATCACGTTCATTCTCTATCTTCAATGCAGATACAAAAGAAATTGTATTTGACAGTGGTGATGATTTCGAAATGTATACTGCTTCTACTCCATCGATCAGTGCATTGTTTAACTCTGATCACGAAGACAACAGCCTTAAAAGCCGCAGCCGTGCAAAAGGTCCTGAGCCGGAAGGTGTAACAGTGGCACAGATTGAAGGAAGAACATTTGCTTTTATCAGCCTGGAGCGTGTAGGCGGTGTTATGGTATATGATGTTACCAATCCGGCTGATGTTAAGTTTGTAGATTATAAAAACAGCAGAAGTGTTTCGGCTTATGAAGGCGACCACGGACCGGAAGGCATCACGCACATTAAAGCAGCTGACAGCCCAACAGGAAAAGATTATATCATTGTAGCTAACGAAATAAGCGGTACGCTAACCATTTTTGAAGTAGATTCTTCTAAATTATCAAATGGTGAATTTGAGTTTGAACCTAAAACATTTGCAGTGTTCCCTAACCCATCTGTAAATGGTGTATCTTACTTTAACCGTGTTGCAGATATCGAAGTATACGATTACAGTGGAAAGCTGGTACATTCAGCTAAACAGGCATTAACTATAGACACTTCAAACATGGCATCAGGACTTTACCTGGTAAAAACATCTGAAGGAATAGTGAAAAAATTACTCGTGAAATAGGGTAATATTAGTTTCGTGTTTTTTAATTTTGAAAGTCCTGCCCCTAAAAAGGCAGGATTTTTTTTATGTAATTTATTTCCCTAAATTGTACTGCAAACCATTTAAGCTTACTAATGAGTATTGTTAACCCGCTTACCTTTTTCTGGCTATTTATAGCAGTTTCACTGCTTCTCTATAAATTCAACCGAAAAAAAACAGCAAAGTATATTGCTATTCTTGGCGCAGCACAGCTGTTCCTGTTTTCTGTAACGCCGTTGCCTGTTTTTATGATCCAGCAACTGGAAAAGCAATACCCGGTTTATAAAGGTTCTAAAAATGAAAAATTACCCATACATATATTAGGTAATGGTCACGCCGACGATCCTTCTTTATACCCAACTCAGAAACTTTCATTTCAGGCTTTGGAAAGAGTAACAGAAGGGATAAGGATCTATAATTACTTTAACCATACCCGTATTTCCTTTTCAGGATTTGCCGTCAATAAAAAAGAACCTACAGGAAATGTAATGGCAAAAGCTGCCGTTAGTTTGGGAGTATCTTCTAAAGACACAATCTTATTTCCGGCACCCCGCAACACCTGGGAAGAAGCTGTGGCTTATAAAAAACGCTTTGGTACAAAAAACAAGTTCATACTCGTAACAAATGCCACACATATGCCCCGCGCTATGGAAGTTTTCCGTTCTATGGGAATGCAGCCCATAGCCGCCCCTACCGGATTCTTTCTTAAAAAAGAAACTGGCTATAGGTACAACTGGTGGCCATCAACAGCAAAAATAATTTATACTGAAGCTGCTGCTTACGAATATGCCGCACAGTTATATTACAAATGGTTTAAGTTATAATACTCAATTTCCTGCAAGGTCTTGGAGACCTTGCAGTGTTAGATTCAACATATCAGCCAAACACTACTCCCTTTTTATAAAACCTACAAGGTTAAAAAAACCTTGCAGGTTGCGAACTCAACAACATTCAGTTTTCCTGCAAGGTCTCCAAGACCTTGTAGGTATTACTCAATTATAAATCAAAAAAATACCCTCAGATTTTGTCAGAGGGTATTTTTATACTTCAGTAATCAATCAAAAATTACTGTCTTCTTAGTTTGTTCTCAAGGTAAAGTTTTACTTCTCCATTGATTAGCGAATATTCCTGAGCTTTTTGCTGTTCCAGCCTGTCTGTGAATAAAATCCCCATTAGGTGATCTGTTTCGTGCTGGAATATCACAGCCGTAAAACCTTCTATCATTTCATCGCGAAACTTACCGTTTCGGTCATAATAAGTAATATGGATAGTATAATTACGCAGCACCTCACCATTAAGGTCAGGAATAGACAAACAGCCTTCGGTACCTTTTCTTAATAATGCCGAACGCCATGTTATTTTCGGATTTAGATAAACCTCAAAAGGTTCTCCCGCTTTATCAAAACGCTGTACCCAGATAACATTACGGTTAATACCTATCTGTGGTGCTGCTATACCAACTCCGGGGCTTGCAGGGTCATTAACTGTTGCAAGCATCCTGTCTATAAGTAAAGGCAGCGATTCGTCTTTAAGGTTCACATCTGTAGATGGAGCTTTAAGCACCTTTAGATCGGCAGCATCAGTAACCTGCAATACACGCATCAGGCTTTGCTTCGACCCTGAATTGGTCAGGGTTCGTTCGGCATCTGTAAATTTTTGAGCCGATGCACTTGCAAAAAGCACAAAAGCCAACGATGTGAATAGTGCTTTTTTCATGATTAAATTCCTGCTACTGCTTTAATTTCGTCAATTATGCGCACTGCCAGTGCATCCGCTTTATCCTGCGTTGCCGCTTCGGTATAGATCCTGATAATAGGCTCTGTATTCGATTTTCTAAGGTGTACCCACTCTTCAGCAAAATCGATCTTTACTCCATCAATTGTAGAGATATCTTCCAATTTGTATTTATCCGTCATTGCTACAAGAATAGCATCAACATCGATTTGTGGAGTAAGCTCAATTTTATTTTTACTCATATAATATTGTGGATACGATGCTCTTAACGCTGCAACCGACATTTTTTTCTCTGCTAAATATGTCAGGAACAAAGCTACACCCACCAGTGAATCACGACCGTAGTGCAGTTCAGGGTAAATAATACCACCATTACCTTCTCCTCCTATAATTGCATTGTTCTTTTTCATCATCTCAACCACATTTACCTCACCTACAGCACTGGCTTCATAGCTACCACCGTGTTTTTGGGTAATATCGCGTAATGCACGCGAAGATGACATATTAGATACCGTGTTACCCGGTGTTTTGCTCAGTACATAATCTGCACAGGCAACAAGCGTATATTCTTCACCAAACATTTCACCATCTTCTGATATAAATGCCAAACGATCCACATCCGGATCTACAACAATACCAAAATCGGCTTTTTCTTTAACTACAAGCTCACAAATATCGCCAAGGTGTTCTTTAAGCGGTTCCGGGTTATGAGGAAAATGACCGTTAGGTTCGCAGTAAAGTTTTACAACTTCAACCCCCATTTGCTCCAGTAACTTAGGAATAATAATGCCTCCCGATGAATTAACACCGTCTACCACAACTTTAAAGCCTGCTTTTTTAACCGCTTCAGCATCTACCAAAGGTAAATCAAGTACCTCATCGATATGGATATCCATATAGGCATCATTTATTGTTATCTCGCCAAGATTATCTACATCGGCAAAATCAAAAGCTTCACTATCGGCGATCTCTAATATTTTAGCACCATCAGCGCCGCTTAGAAATTCTCCTTTTTCGTTAAGTAATTTAAGTGCATTCCATTGTTTAGGATTGTGGCTCGCCGTAAGTATAATACCACCATCTGCTTTTTCCATTGGTACAGCCACCTCAACAGTAGGTGTAGTAGAAAGGCCAAGATCGATCACATCGATACCCAGTCCTAAAAGCGTATTCATTACAAGATTGTGTATCATTGGCCCTGATATACGTGCATCACGGCCTATAACTACAGTTAGTTTCTCCTTACCTGAATGGTGTTTTAGCCATGTACCATAAGCCGAAGCAAATTTCACAGCATCAACAGGTGTTAAGTTATCGCCGGTTTTGCCGCCTATAGTTCCTCTAATACCTGATATCGATTTTATTAATGTCATTTTTTGGTTTGTTTTTTGCTAACGCAAATATAAGTTATCCCTGATAATTCAGCATTTAAGTTACCTGCATTTTTTCACTATCAGGCAATAGTAATGATCATATTACACCAGGTTCTTTGTTTGTACAAAACTTATCACTAAATTGTACCTATGAACTTCTTAGCACACATATACCTTTCGGGAGATAACGACCTTGTAAAAATTGGAAACTTCATGGCCGACGGCATTCATGGAAAACCGGAAGATTTTCCTGCCGAAGTACAAAAAGGCATTATCCTGCACCGCGCTATAGATACCTATACCGATGCCCACCCAATATTTAGGCAGGGAACAAAACGCCTGCATCCGCGCTACCATCATTATGCGGGTGTAATCATGGATATTTATTACGATCACTTCCTTGCAAAGAACTGGGCTAAGTATCACACAACTCCATTGGAAGAATATACTCTTGCATTCTATAAAGCATTAGATGACAATTATGACATCCTTACCGAACGTACCAAAGGACTAATGCCTCACATGACGAAGTATAACTGGCTGGCAAGTTATGCAACTGTAGATGGTATTGGCGAAATATTGATGCAGATGGATAATCGTACTAAAAACAGATCGGGTATGCGCACATCGGTCGATGAGCTTCATGAATTTTATACCGAATTTGAATCAGAATTCACGCAATTCTTCGAAGAGCTAAGAGCCTTTGTAAAAGAAAAATCGGCAGAGTTATAAGCTGAAATAGCTAAAAAACTTATAATTGTCAGGTAATTTTTGGCAAATAAAGTAACTTAGCACTTTATTCCGATTTCATCAATTTTTCACCAGCCTAAAATGCAAAACCGCAAAGTTTCAAAGATCCAATTATTTTTCAGGCACAACCTTCGCCGTCTTGAAACATTGTTCTTTTTATTAAAAAGCCTTCTTTCAGAAAGGCATTTTATTTACCTGTCCTGTGTTGTTGTTTCCATATCCACTGCGTTTGCCGTTATAATACTTAAAAGTTTTGCTCACAACGTTTTCTTGCTTGCCAATTATGTAAACGGCTACCTTAAGCTGCCATACATTAACAGTATACTGCCTGTTGTAGGTATATTACTCACAGTACTTGTTGTAAAAAGACTACTGGATAATAAAATAGAGAAAGGAAGCTCACGTATACTTTATGCTGTTGCAAAAAAAGGAGGTATAATGCCACGCAAGCAAATGTATGCCCAGATAATTACAAGCTCACTTACTGTTGGACTTGGAGGATCGGCGGGACTTGAGTCACCCATCACGGTAACAGGTGCGGCCTTTGGATCTAACTTTGCCCAAAAATACAAACTCTCGCAAAAAGACAGGATATTGCTCTTAGCTTGTGGTGTGGCTGCAGGTATTGCTGCTGCTTTTAATGCTCCTATTGCCGGAGTACTTTTTGCCATAGAAGTAGTACTGACCGACGTTACTATTACTGCCTTTATCCCCATTATTATATCGGCAGCTACCGGTGCCTTGGTGTCTACTATATTACTTAACGAAGAAGTACTCTTGTCTTTCAAACAGCAGCAGGTTTTCGATTACCATAACATCCCTTACTATATTTTGATAGGTTTACTTGCGGGATTCGTCTCCATATACCACGCTCGTACCTTCCAGAAGATCGAAGGACATTTTGCACGTCTCAAAATAAGCGGCTACCGTAAAGCGTTATATGGTGCTATTCCGTTAGCTTTTTTGATATTTCTGTTCCCTACCCTTTTTGGTGAAGGGTACGAAACCATTAAAACACTCTCTACCTCAAATCCGGAGATACTGCTTAATAACACCCTTTTAGAGGGTTTTGAAGATAACGGATGGGTACTGCTCCTGTTTGTGGGATTAACCATGCTGGTAAAAGCCTATGCAACCGGACTCACACTATCCAGTGGAGGTAACGGAGGTAACTTTGCGCCTTCCCTGTTTGTAGGGTCTTACCTTGGCTTTTTTGTAGCCAAGTTTTTCACGCTGTTAGGTGTTTCAAATCTTCCAACAGGTAACTTTACTATTGTAGGTATGGCGGGTATATTAAGCGGGCTTTTCCATGCTCCGCTAACAGCTATTTTCCTTATTGGTGAGATAACCGGGGGTTATAACCTTATGGTTCCGCTAATGATCGTTTCTTCTATAAGTTTTGCAGTATCCAAACAATTCGAGAAACACTCTATGGATGTAAAGCATCTTGCTGCTAAAGGTGACGTTTTTACTACTGATAAAGACAAGAATATACTTTCAGGCATCGATATACTTACTGTGATCGATACCGATATGCAAACGGTACGTCCAACACAAAAAGCCGAAGATATAATTGGGTTACTGGCTACAACCAAACAATCAGTTTTTGCTGTAGTAGACGATAGAAACAGGCTGCTGGGCGTTATTGATTTCAATAAGACAAGACATATTGTCTTCAATCAGTTCCAGGTAAAATATACAGGGATACTTGAAATGATGACAGTACCGACAGAAATTGCATCGATAGAAGATTCCATAGAAAGTATTATGGAGAAGTTTGAGCTAACAGATACTGACTATCTACCGCTGCTTAAAGAAAACCGCTATTATGGTTTTATCTATAAGGCTAAGATACTGGAAGCATACAGAATGAAACTAAAAGAGATGATAATTGAGTAACATTACTTAAAATTAGGGATATAAAAAACGGGCTGCTTAAAAAAAGCAGCCCGTTTTATTTTGGATCTATACCTATCAGTATATTATTTATTTCCTTTTTCGAAATCAGCTACAAATTGAGCAAGACCGATATCGGTAAGTGGGTGTTTTAATAAACCTGTAATAGCAGAAAGTGGTCCTGTCATCACATCTGCACCAATTTTAGCGCAGTTTACAATGTGCATTGTATGGCGTACTGATGCAGCAAGTATTTCTGTCTCATAGCCGTAGTTATCATAGATAAGACGGATCTCTTCGATAAGTGCAAGACCATCAGTAGAAACATCATCAAGACGACCAATAAATGGTGATACATAAGTAGCACCCGCTTTAGCAGCAAGCAATGCCTGACCAGCAGAAAACACAAGTGTTACATTCGTTTTAATTCCTTTATCAGAAAAGTATTTAGCAGCTTTTACACCATCTTTAGTCATTGGTAATTTCACAACGATCTGATCGTGAAGATCAGCAAGTTCTTCACCTTCTTTAACCATACCTTCAAAGTCAAGAGCATTAACTTCAGCACTTACATCACCTTCAACAATATTACAAATGTCTACATAGTGCTTAAGGATGTTGTTTTTTCCTGTAATGCCTTCTTTAGCCATTAACGATGGGTTTGTAGTAACACCATCAAGAACACCAAGTTCCTGTGCTTCTTTAATTTGTGCCAAATTGGCTGTGTCAATAAAAAATTTCATGTGTATGTAATTATGTTGTTGTTTATTCAAAAAGCTATTTGCTATTGCACTGCAAAACTACAACTTATAATGGTTCATTAAAAGTTTCTCGTATGTTTTGTCGGGTAAAATACGCTTTAAAACAATAGAGAATTTTTGCATGAATGCGCCTACTTTATAATGCACATTAGGATTCGGAGTCTTCATTACTGCATATACAGCTTCGGCCATTTCTAAAGGATTACTACCGGCATCCACATGGGTATTCATCATATCAAGCGTAGCACCATAAGGCGCTTCATAAGCCGATCCTTTAACCAGCGGTGCATGATAACGACCATCTGCAATATTCGTAGCAAAATCGCCGGGAGCAATTGTTGTAATAGTAATTCCAAAAGCTTTTACTTCCATCCTCATCCCTTCGCTGATTAGTTCCAATGCCCCTTTAGAAGCCGAATAGACGCTTCTGTAAGGAAGCCCCATATAACCGGCTATAGAAGTTACATTAATGATCAGTCCGCTCTTCTGGCTACGCATATACGGCAATACAGCTTTCATGACTTCGATAGGTCCAAATAAGTTCACTTCAAAGTTGTTTCTTATCTCATCTGAAGGTATTTCTTCTAACGGACCTGTAATCCCTACTCCTGCATTGTTCACCAGTACATCTATAGTACCGCTGCGCGAAATTACTTCGGCAACAGCAGCCTGAATACTTTCAACATTACGCACATCGAGTGCTATTAATGGAAATACAGAGTTTTTTATACGATCAGGATTACGGCTGGTACCATATACGGTATAACCTTTAGCATGTAGAAATTCGCCTATAGATCTGCCAATACCTGATGATCCGCCCGTGATTAAGATTACTTTGCTCATTTGTTTAGTTTATCAGATTACTGAAAATGAATGGCGAAATTACTTTTTTTGGTACGAATTACATAAATTTCACTAATGAAATTCTGTGATCATTTTGACAATTTTAAAAACAACACTTTTACTTCAGGAAGTAATTAGGAAAAGCCTATAAACAAAAAAATCTCCCTAGAGGAGATAATAAAGTAATCTTAAAAAAGAAAAAAATGGCAAGCGACCTACATCGCACCGCTCAACCACATACCTTTGCTGTGTTCCCACCCTGGAGGAGTAAGCAGGAGCTGGTCGTGTAGGACTTGCCGGCGCAAATATACAATCTTTTTGTATTTTTGCAAAGCAATTGCAACATATAAAATACAATTGTATATTGTCATTATTATTTTTGAAACCATGAAAAAACATAACCTATTAGCATTCATTTTATTGGGTGCAGCAGTAGTATCCTGCGGAACCTCTGAAGAAGAGAAAAAAAACTTTTTCAGTATTGATACAACTGGCCTAAAACAGCAATATCAGCCTCAGGAAACCCTTCCTTTGTCGGTTATAAATGCTAAAGAAAAGGCAATCGACTCTGTTGTTTACTTTATAAACAATAAAAAGATCGGTACATCAGTTAACAACAAAAAGCTGGATTTTGCTCTTAACAATCAGAAATTCGGATATCAGGATATAAAAGCTCTTGTTTATTTTGAAGGTGAAAACATAGAAACCACAGGCAGAGTTGAACTTGTTTCTAATGTTAAGACTAAAGAACTTAAATATGAGATTGTAAACACCTACCCGCACGATGTTACTTCTTATACTCAGGGTCTTGAGTTTTACAGGGATACTTTAGTTGAAGGAACCGGGCAGTACAAAGAATCTAAACTGCGCAAGGTAAATTACAAAACCGGAGAAGTTTATAAAAGTATTGATCTTGAGCAGCGTTTTTTTGGCGAAGGTATAACCATACTTAACAACAAGATCTACCAGCTTACCTGGAAAGAAAAAACAGGATTTATATACAATGCAGATAATTTAAAGAAAGAAAGAGAATTCACTTACTTTAAAGATATTGAAGGCTGGGGACTTACAAACGATGGTAAGAATCTCTACATGAGTGATGGTTCAGAAAAAATATGGAAACTGGATCCTGAAACATTAAAAGAAGTAGACTATGTTAATGTTTATACTCAGGGAACCAAAATCAAAGCGGTAAACGAATTGGAATGGGTTGACGGGAAAATATATGGCAATATTTATCAAATGAGCGCTATCGCTGTTATAGATCCAAAAACGGGTGCTGTAGAAGGCGTACTTAACCTTGCAGAGTTAGATAAAAAAGTAACTAACCCAGGCAGAGATGTACTTAACGGCATAGCTTATAATCCTAAAACAAAAACCTTCTTTATAACAGGTAAAGACTGGGATACAATGTTTGAAATCAGGATTAAAGAATAATTCAAATTTGACATAAAACAATAAGTAAAAGCTGCCCTTGGGCAGCTTTTTTTTAATAAAAGAATTTACTTATGTTTATAGTATGAAAAATATATTTATCCTTTTGTTAGCATCCTTATCATTCAGCAGTTACGCTCAAAAGCAATTAATCGAAAAATTTGTAGTTGCCAATGATACCATAAGTTATACAAGTATAGATTACTCTAAATATGGATTAGGCGTTTCTTACATCACCATGTATGAACAAAGCGAAGACAACAAAATAATTCCCGATAAAGCCGCAAAATGTCTTAAGCGAATAAAAAACCTATACCATACTTTTTATTATTTTATAGAAGTACCTAAAAATTACACCCAGATTATGAAGGAAAAAATATTTGCTGCTTTTATAGAACATGTAAAAATTAAAGATAAACTCACACGTGCCAATTTGTATTTAAATTTTGACAAAAACTATTCCCAATACTACCAAAAACTACATCCAAATGATGAAAAGGGATTGGAAATACAAAGCATTGTTACAGATATTACCCCTGCAACCATTTGTAAAGCACTATAATTTTAAACCAAAAATCCCTCATGCTTTCACATGGGGGATTTTTAGTCTAACACAAACCTAATATTTCTTATTTATGCATTAACACAGTATCGATAACGTGTATTACACCGTTAGACTGGTTAACGTCGGCAATAGTTACTTTAGCTTTTCCACCTTTTTCATCCTGGACCCAAAGATCTTTTCCATTCATCATAAACCAAAGTTTACCACCCTGTACAGTTGTAACCTCTGCTTTGCCTCCACCTTTTTTAATAGCAGCAGCTACATCGGCAGCACTCCATTTACCTGAAACTACATGGTAAGTAAGTATACCCTGAAGCATTTTTTTATTTTCTGGTTTAAGCAGTGTTTCAACAGTTCCTTTAGGTAACTTATCAAAGGCAGCATTTGTTGGCGCAAAAACAGTGAAAGGACCTTTTCCTTCTAATGTTTCAACCAACCCTGCAGCTTTAACTGCAGCTACAAGTGTAGTATGATCTTTAGAGTTTACTGCATTCTCTATAATATTTTTTGTTGGATACATTGCAGCACCGCCCACCATTTTAGTTTTTTGGGCAAAAGCAGTTGTTCCTAACATTAATGTAAGTGCCATTACGGCTGTCGATAAAATTCTTGAAATTTTCATAATCGGTTATTGTTTTAAAGTTTATAAAAGCAGATACGCCATAAACCCGATCATGGTTTTAGAGAATGAAAATTTTAATTTTTTTATAACATTTGGATTTGAACGGCATCCTATAGCCCTTTAATAACTAATCAGCTATAATCGTAATAATAAAAGGGTTTATTAAAATAATTATTTATCTTGTAAAGCCACAGTATAAAAGAAGCGTCAATCTTACCATGAAAAAACTCAAAAAAGCACTAATTATAGTTGCGATAATTATAGCCATACCACTATTGGTAATATTAATTAACAACCTTACAGGTCTTTATTATAACTCCAAATACAGTGATGTTGATAAAGGCACATCATCAGAAAACTATACATTTAAAAAACTTGCTATACCTGGCATCATAGAATATCACTTTGACGATACTGCTGCCGCTGTTGTAGATATTAATGATACAATACCCAAGGAAGGCAACGACGGACATTTGTATTATGACCCTGCACAAAAAAAGATTATTGTTGAGACAGAAAATTATGTGACTAATCCGGAGAGTTCTATAGATGATAAAGTAAGAGAATATTATAGTATCGATAGAAACGGAGGCATTAATAAAATAGATAGCCTGCCAAAAGAACTCCTTAGTGTAAAAAACCAGCTTGTCCCCTTCCAAAAATGGAATGACGATTCACAGGTCATCTATATGAGGCATTTTACAAAACAGAACTTCCACATGCCATCACTCAATCCGTTTCACGGTATGGGTAATCCTACCGGAGGCAGACCAACGTATTATTGGGATGGACCTGCGTATTATGATGTGAAATTTAACGGAGAGCTACTAAAAGTAAAAATACCCTGCCAGAGCGGTGCATTACTCTTTACCTCCGATTATGAATATGACACAGGCTTATACTATTACCTGCTGCCCGAACTGGATATTGCATTCTTAGTCTATTCTAAAACTTATGAGCCCGATGCTGTTTATATGATAAAGCACAAATAAGAATGTATTTTTATTACTTTCTGACTTTAATTCTTTCGTAAACAACAATTACAACAAATACTATTAAAGCCGTAATAAAAGAATATTGCTGCAGGGTAAATTCTGTTTCAGGGCTAAACGTAGCAAAAAAGCTAATTACATATACAAAAAGCCATGCGCCTATGAGAAGTGAAAGTAGCAGGAAGAGCCGCTTTAATAAATACGACATAAAGAATTTTTTAGCGAATATAAACAAAAAGTCCCCTGATTACTCAGAGGACTTTTATATTTAAAGAGGATAAGGATTATTTGTTTTCTCCTTTTTCCATTCTTTCTTTTAATTCAGCTAATACATCAAGATCACCTAAAGTGCTTCTTTCAGCATTGTTGTTAGAAGAAGAATTGTTATTGTTAGATTCGTTATTGTTTCTAACGTTTTTCTCTTCTTCGTCACGGAATGTAGCAGTATGTGAAGCTACAACTCTTTTGAATTCTTTGTTAAATTCAATTACTTTGAATTCAGCAGATTCTCCTTTTTTAAGTTTTTTTCCGTCTTCTTTTTCAAGGTGACGTGTTGGAATGAAAGCAACGATATCGTCACCAAATTCTACAGTAGCACCTTTGTCAACGATCTCAGCGATTTCACCTGTATGAACAGTACCTACTGCAAATCCTTCTTCATATTTATCCCAAGGATTAGCTGTAGTTTGTTTGTGACCAAGAGATAGTTTACGTCCGTCAACATCAAGTTCAAGAACTACTACGTCAAGTTTATCACCAACGTTTACAAATTCAGATGGATGTTTGATCTTCTTAGTCCAAGAAAGGTCAGAGATGTAGATCAATCCGTCGATACCTTCTTCAAGTTCAACGAAAATACCAAAGTTTGTAAAGTTTCTAACGATACCTGTATGTTTAGAACCTACTGGGTATTTAGAAGTGATATCAGTCCAAGGATCTTGAGAAAGTTGTTTGATACCTAGAGACATTTTACGGTCATCTCTGTCTAATGTCAGGATAACTGCTTCTACCTCATCACCAACTTTAACAAAGTCCTGAGCAGATCTTAAGTGCGTAGACCAAGACATTTCAGATACGTGGATAAGTCCTTCAACACCTTCAGCAACTTCGATAAATGCACCGTAGTCAGCAATAACTACTACTTTACCTTTAACTTTATCACCTACTGCAAGTTTTGCATCAAGTGCATCCCATGGGTGAGCGTGTAATTGTTTAAGACCAAGTTGGATTCTTGTTTTCTCATCATCGAAATCAAGGATAACAACGTTAAGTTTTTGGTCAAGTTCAAGAACTTCACTTGGGTGGTTAATTCTGCTCCAAGAAAGGTCAGTGATGTGGATAAGTCCGTCAACACCTCCAAGGTCGATGAATACACCGTAAGAAGTAATGTTTTTAACAACACCTTCAAGTACCTGGCCTTTTTCAAGCTGCCCAATGATTTCTTTTTTCTGAACTTCGATATCTGCTTCGATAAGTGCTTTATGCGAAACAACTACGTTTTTAAATTCATGGTTGATTTTCACAACTTTGAATTCCATAGTTTTGTTTACATACTGATCGTAATCTCTGATTGGCTTAACGTCAATTTGAGATCCTGGTAAGAAAGCTTCAATACCGAAAACGTCAACGATCATACCACCTTTAGTTCTGCATTTAACAAAACCATTAACGATTTCGCCTGTTTCGTTAGCATTGATAACTCTATCCCAAGCCTTAATAGTACGTGCTTTTTTGTGAGATAATACTAATTGTCCTGATTTATCTTCGCGAACGTCGATAAGAACTTCAACTTTATCTCCAACTTTTAAGTTTGGATTGTAACGGAATTCGTTAAGAGAAATAACACCTTCCGATTTTGCGTTGATATCAACGATTACGTCTCTGTCAGTAATTCTTACTACACTACCTTCTACTACTTCATCGCTATCAGTTGAAATAAAAGTTTTTTCAACTAATGTTTCAAATTCCCTTAGGTTTTGTTCGTCTACCGGATCAATACCTTCTTCGAAGTTATGCCAGTTAAACTCCTGTAGAAATTCTTCTTTTGTTTTTGTTTGTTCAGACATGCTGATAAAAAATTTGTATCCTGTGCTTTACATGGTTTCTTATGCAGTATAAAACAACAGAAGCGTTTTACATAAAATAATTTAAATACCTTAAGGAAACCTCATCTGCCAAAAGGTGTGCAAAGGTACTACCTTTTTCAATATTTACAAATATTAATATGCAGATTTTTAAGCAAGTAAAATACTTTTTGCTTGATATTCGAAATCATTTTATCTACATATCTAAAATATAACATATAAAAACAAAAAAATTAACATAGTTTTTATATAAAATATTTTTTTTAACTTAGTCACGGAAAAAAACTTGAAATTAAGTCACAAAAACTTAATTTTCATCATGAAACTAGCCATAAACAAAATAACCCAAAAGGTTATTCAATTAACCTTAAAAAATTGCATTTGCTTTTTTTTACTATTTATGTTTGCTCCCTCTGTTTGGGCACAAACCTTTTCAGTTACAGCTGTACCAACAGCTGCGACCTGTAATGGTAATGGCAGTATGGTATTATCTTCAAGCGGAGCACAAACCGGTGCTTCAATACATTATAGAGTCTATAAACTTCCTAACGTAACAACTCCTGTATGGAGTAGTACAGATCCAAACGTGATCGGACAAACAAGTGGCAACTATAAAGTAGAAGCAACACAAATAGTAGCAGGTACACCTTTTGGAGCCCCAGCGGTTACACAAACAATTATAGATGACAACATCATTCCTTTACAGTTCACAATAGATCATGTAAACGCAATTTGTAACGACGGAATTCTTACTGTTGTAATGATTAGTGGAAATCCTGTTACGTATGAAATAACCACTCCCATAATAAGGCCGGCACAAACATCAACTATATTTACAGGGCTTGCACCCGGCTCTTATACCATAAAAGTTACAGACAACTGCGGTGCAGCCGACTCTCAGGTAGTTACACTTTTTTTAGATACTCCAGTTCTCGAACTAGGCTCTATAAGTTTTCCTGATGATGAATTAGCTGCGTGTGATCTATTAACGATCTTAAATGATGTGGCAAACACCAATCCTACTTCTGCTATAGCTTACCCTATTGAGGTTACTTCTACTTATTACCCACCAAATGGAGCCCCACCTATTATTTACACCCAAACAATTGCCGGAGGTGTTAATGACGGTTTTCCGATAACTCAGGTTGTACCTTATTATTATAATCAGAACTGTTCTTATAAATTTAAAATAGTAGACCGTTGCGGTAAAGAATTACAAAGTCCGTTATATCCCGTAAAACCATTACTTACAGTTATGGGAGAATTAAAGCTTGTAGAATGTTTAGGCAGAACAATGGAAGTTAATCCTAATAAGTACATGCCTCCGTTTACACTGCAATTTACTACAACCCCACCCGGATTTAATCCGGCCGATTATAATGACATATATCCCGGCCCTTATAACACTCCAGACTTACCTGCCGTATTTGGAAGTCCGGGCAACCCCTTACCCGAGGGCAGTTATGCTTTCTCTATTTTAGATGCCTGTGGCAGAACAGCTTCTTCCGGAATAATTGAAATTGCCAAACCCATAGTAGCTGCCGAGGTATTTACAGGAAATGCTTTATGTACAACCGGCCTTGGAAGCGCAGTAGTTTCTATTCCCGGACTATATATGCAAACAGTAATAATAACTGCTGCCCCGCCCGAATATGCCAATCCGGTGCCTCATGTTGTTTTTGAATACGATCCTGACGACGATCCTGTAGATGAAGTATTGATAAATAATCTTCCGCCGGGAGAATACAGCGTTACACTTATAGATACCTGCGGTATAGTACTTACTAAAGATTTTAAGATCGCACCTTATAAAGGCGCCAGAGCCGATGTGAACGCACGGGTAGACTGTGAAGAAGGTTTTGGAACAATACGGCTTTCAATAGGTGAGGATATTACACAAATAGCAATTGTTTCAGCTCCGACAAATTATCCGCATCCGCTTCCTCATGATGTTTTTGCTTATGTTAATCAAAGTGAAGAAACATTATATATGGACCATTTAGTGCCTGGCCAATATAAGTTTAAAGCTTCTACAACATGTGATAATGATGTCGAGATGCTCCCCCCCGTTTTTACTGTGAATGCCTACAAAGTAACAACTAATGACCATACACTTACCCCTCATTGCGGTTCTTTCGACCTTTTTTATGATCATGTGAGTAACGGACAGATATTTGTTACCTATTCTCTCCAAAAACTGGATGAAGTATCCGGACTTTGGTCGCACCCGGACACAGGCGTTTTATATACCGAAGGCACAAAAATTATAAACGATCCTTTAAATGGCACTCCAAATGCATTAAAAATAAAAAACAATGACACCACTTACAGCCTTGTTTACCCAACAGGTAATTATAGAATCGTAAAACAATACAAATGCTGGGGAGACGGAAGCCAGGAAATCTATGAAAAACTGTGCACCTCTGTATCTTATGAATTTAAATACTTTAACGAGTTAACCATAACCGGGTTACTAAACCTTAGCTGTTTTAGCCAAAATGGGGATATCCAGGTTTCTGCATTTGGCGTAGCCCCGATAACCTATAAAATTGTATCAAAAAACGGACAGCCTTTTCTTATTGATAATGGAGAAAATAATATTTTCAACGACTTAGAATTGGCAGTATATACTGTAATTGTAACAGATAAATGCGGATCAAGACCCCTCACTTTTAACATTGCAGATATTCCTTCGCTTGTATATGCACCAGATCCTGACAGAATACCCACATTAGAACATTGTGATGATGATGATAATGGTACCGAAGTATTTGATATTTCTGTACACAATGCCATTATTTTAGATACTCAGATTCCAAGCGATGTAACGATTACCTACCATGCTACTTTAAATGATGCCCAGCAAGGCATCAATGCTATAACAAATTTACAACAGTACACAACAGCAACTACAACCATACATGTAAGAGTTACACATATTTCCGGCAATGGCTGTATTGCCCTAACATCCTTCAATCTTCTTGTAAGACCAAAACCTGTATTAAAAATGGCCGAAAAATGGCATGGATGTGAAGGTGAAAATATAGTTATTACTGCAGATAGCGGTTTTAGCAGTTATATATGGTCAGATGGATCGACAAATCAAAGTACCTCCGTTAGCCAGCCGGGATCTTATACTGTAACTGTTAAAGACAAGTTTGGCTGTGAAGCATCAAAAACAGTAGAAGTAACAACTTCACCCCCACCCGTTATCAACACAGTTAATGTGAGCGATTGGACAGATAACAACAATGTTATTTCAGTTGTTATGGAGCCTACAAATATCCCGAGTGATTTTGAATATTCGATAGACAATATCACCTATCAGGATTCACCAACTTTTACCGGGCTTCCACCAGGACAATATACCGTTTATGTAAAAGATAAAGGTGATTGCGGAATAGATAAACGTTTTGCTTACATACTTACCTACCCTAAATTTTTCACACCAAACGGAGATGGTATCAATGAAACATGGCGTATAAAGCTATCGGTTTTAGAACCGGATATGAAGATCTATATTTATGATCGTTACGGAAAACTTATAACCGGTTTTGACCCTAACAGCAATGGATGGGATGGCACACTTAATGGCAAAAGATTACCGTCTACCGATTATTGGTTTGTAGTAATTCGCCAAAACGGACAGGAGCTAAAAGGGCATTTCTCTATGATACGATAGTTTATTCCTTACTATCATTTAAAATCATGGGATCGTGTTTATAACGAAATGCAAATGGGAAAATAACCGCCAGTATAATTGCATAGGCTGCAAATGTAAACCAAATGCTCTGCCAGTCTTTTACACCGTTTACCGTGAAAAAATCGACTATCCAGCCACTGGCTAGACCACCTATAAAGGCTCCAACACCATTACACATAATCATAAACAAACCCTGCGCGCTAGAACGGATAGTGGGGTCTGCTTCGCGTTCAACAAACAATGATCCGGATATATTGAAAAAATCGAATGCCATTCCATAAATAACCATTGAGATTATCAAAAGGTATAATCTGTCATCAGGATTCCCAAAGCCAAAAAGACTGAAACGCAATGCCCACGCCAGCATACTGAACATCATTACACGCTTAATACCAAAACGGCTTAAGAAAAAAGGTATTGAAAGGATAAATAGTGTTTCTGAAATTTGCGAAATGGATAACAGCAAATTAGGATGCTGCACTGCAAAAGAGTCAGGATAAGCCGATTTGAAATCATCCAGAAAAGGTCCTCCAAAAGCATTTGTTATTTGTAAAGCAGCACCAAGCAGCATGGCGAATATAAAAAACACCGCCATTTTTCGTTGTTTAAACAACACAAAAGCATCTAATCCCAGTGATGAAGACCAGCTTTTTTTAGCCTGTACCATTAATGGCGGCGCAGCAGGCATTGTAAAAGCATACACTCCTAAAAACAAGGCAGCTCCTGCACTTACATATAGCTGGTAAGGGCTTTGCGTCCATCCACAAATATCTACTACCCACATAGCGCAAATAAAACCCACAGTACCCCACACGCGTATAGGCGGAAAGTCTTTAACGATGTTATAACCTTTCTTCTCTAAAACGGTATAAGAAACAGAGTTGTTAAGTGCAATGGTAGGCATGTAAGCAAAAGAATGGAAAAGCATTGCAAAATAAAACAATGAATAATCCTGAATGGTAGAAGCATAAATTAAAAATAAAGCTCCAACAATATGACAGATACCTAATACCCTTTCGGCATTAATCCATCGGTCTGCTACTATACCCATAAGTCCGGGCATAAATAGCGAGGCAACTCCCATAGTAGTATAAATACTTCCTATCTGAAGACCACTGAAGCCTAAAACACCTCCCATATAATTCCCTAAAGATATGAGCCAGGAACCCCAAACAAAAAATTGCAGAAAGTTCATTATAATAAGCCGTGCTTTTATACCCATAAATTTACTTTTGTCTTCAAAAGTGCAAATCTATTAATAAATAACACGCTTGTTTGTTAAGAAATTGTAAAGTTAAATATGCTTTTTAGCCAAAGTCAAAACCCTGTCAAACTGTTCTTGTATAGACAGATGAGAGTTGTCTATCTCAATAGCATCGGCTGCTTTTACAAGAGGAGAATCTTTACGATGGGAATCAATATAATCACGTTCCTGAACGTTCTTTAAAACGTCTTCATAGGTTACATTATCGCCTTTTTGGGTAAGTTCTTCAAAACGTCTTTGTGCGCGGGTTTCAGGACTTGCAGTCATAAACAATTTAAGTTCTGCATTAGGGAAAACTACAGTACCTATATCCCTCCCATCCATTACAACACCTTTGTTCTCGCCCATGTGTTTTTGCTGCTCCACCAATTTGGCACGAACCTCTGACACTTCGGCAACACGGCTCACTAGATTTGATACATTAAGTGATCGTATTCTGCTTTCAACGTTTTCTTCATCCAGATAAACTTCAGCATACTCCAATTCAGGATTATAAAGAAACTGCAGGGTAATATCAGAAAGACTGTCTATCAACCCCTGTTTATTAAAATAATCTTCAGATATAAAACCATTATCCATAGCATGCAATGTAATAGCACGGTACATTGCACCGGTATCTACGTATACATAACCCAAATGTTTAGCAAGCTGTTTTGCCAATGTGCTTTTGCCTGTAGAAGAAAAACCATCAATGGCTATTGTAATTTTTTTATCCAACTTTTACTGTAAATTTATCATCAAGCCAAATAAACTTGTATTTGCTGCAAGTGTATATCTTGAATAAGAATAATCGAAGCGCAATTTACCAAATCTTATGCCCACACCAGCTGAAATTCCCGAAAAACTTCGTTTATCTACTATACGCAGTTCTTCACTTCTTCTAAAGTTATATCCTACACGGATATTAAAGCTTTTTCCCGGTAAGAATTCGGCACCCACAATAACGTGGCGAAGGGCATTATTAAAAAAGGATACTTTCTCTTCTGTACTTCCGCCATCTATGCCCTGCTCGGCACGGTTAGGATTTGAGAAAGCAATGTTCCACTGCTGAAGATTTTCTAATGTTAAATGCCATCGAAGCGGCACATTTTCCATTTCCTGAGATATACCTGCAATAATTTCCAACGGTAATTTTTCCTGCATACCGGCATAAGTAGTAATCTGCATACCTGCATTACGCAAAACAACAGCATAATTAATATCATTGTCTTTATCTACATACAGCGCTCCAATATCTACAGCAGCTCCAAACGAGTTATAACTCTCCAGTGTAGATGATATGAATTTCGCATTTGCTCCAAAATAAAGATCGGTATACGGCACATTATAAGCATACCCCCCGGAAATTGCTATTTCACTTCCTGTAAAATCTCCGGTTATAAGCCCGTTTTCATTACGGCCTTCAAAAGTACCATAGTCAACATAGCTGACACCTACATGAAACGTTTGCACGTGCCTGTCCCAGGTATAAGCATAAGCAGCAGTACCATAAGATACTTCGCCATAATAACTTCCGTAATTTGCAGACAGGTGATTATCCATTTCAGGATTAATGGTTGCCGGATTAAAAATAGCCTGATTTACATCGTAGTCGTGTAATGTAATTATTTTTCCGCCCAATGCTGCCTGCCTTGGCGAGGTAACAAGGTTTAAAAACTGATACGTACTTTTACCTCCTATCTGACTAAAAGACAAAGCGGTGTAAAACAGAAGAAGATAAAGATACCTATTTTTAAACATTGCGGTTTTAAGGGTTTTGCATACTATAACGCGAATGCGAAGATATTATTTTTAAATAAAAAAACGGCTAAGAAATTTTAGCCGTTTTTTATATCAATAATACTATGTTTTAAAGTGTCCTAGCGTTTTTAACCAGTTGGTCTGTAATCGCATACTTTAATACTTCTTTCATTTCTGTTACATAATGAAAAGTAAGTCCTTCAAGATAATCCTGATTAATTTCTTCTATATCACGTTTATTTTCCTGACATAGTATAATCTCTTTTATATTAGCCCTTTTTGCAGCCAGTATCTTCTCTTTAATACCACCTACAGGCAATACCCTTCCTCTTAAAGTAATCTCACCTGTCATAGCCAGGTTTTTCTTAACCCTTTTTTGAGTGAATGACGACACTAACGATGTTAGCATTGCAACACCGGCACTTGGTCCGTCTTTAGGTGTAGCACCTTCAGGAACGTGTATGTGTACATTATAACCAGAGATCACTTCCTGGCTTATACCAAGATCTTCTGCATTCGCTTTGATGTATTCTAAAGCTAATGTAGCCGATTCTTTCATTACCGTACCCAGATTACCTGTCATAGTCATGTTACCTTTACCTTTAGAAATTATAGATTCTATAAATAAAATATCACCACCCACACTTGTCCAGGCAAGACCTGTTACAACACCGGCAACATCATTATTTTCATATTTGTCACGCTCCATTTTAGGGGCACCTAATATTTTAATGATATCTTCATCAGTAAGCTTAGCAGTATACTCTTCTTCCATCGCTATGGATTTGGCAATATTACGCACTACTTTAGCTATTTGTTTTTCAAGTCCCCTAACTCCAGATTCACGGGTGTAGCCTACAACAATTTTTTCAATTTGTTTTTTACCGATAACAACATCTTTTGGCTGCAGTCCGTGTTCTTTGATTTGTTTAGGGACTAAGTGTTTTTTAGCAATTTCTACTTTCTCTTCAATTGTATAACCTGTCATATTGATAATCTCCATCCTGTCACGTAATGCAGGCTGAATCGTTGAAAGATTATTTGATGTTGCTATGAACATTACTTTAGAAAGATCATACCCAAGCTCCAGGAAGTTATCATAGAACTCAGAGTTTTGCTCAGGATCCAATACTTCTAATAATGCCGAAGATGGGTCTCCTGTATTGCTTACACTAAGCTTATCTATTTCATCCAGAACAAAAACAGGGTTAGAAGTACCGGCCTTCTTAATACTTTGCAGTATTCTACCTGGCATGGCACCAATATATGTTTTTCTGTGTCCTCTAATTTCGGCCTCATCACGAAGTCCGCCAAGCGAAATACGGATGTACTCTCTGCCCAACGCTTCGGCAACCGATTTACCTATCGAAGTCTTACCAACTCCCGGAGGGCCGTAAAGGCATAATATAGGCGATTTCATATCCTTACGCAGTTTTAGTACCGCAAGGTGCTCAATAATACGTTTCTTAACATCATCAAGACCGTAATGATCCTTATGCAGCACTTTTTCAGCACGTTTAAGATCAAAATTATCTTTAGAGAACACATTCCATGGTAAATCCAGCAAAAGCTCAAGATAGTTACGCTGAGTACCATAGTCTGCTGCCTGCGGATTCATCCTTTGCAGTTTCGCTAATTCTTTTTCAAAATGGGTTTTAACCTTTTCATTCCATTTCTTAGACCTGCCCTTCTGGCGCATATCGTCAATTTCCTGATCATGAGATACACCACCCAATTCTTCCTGGATGGTTTTCATCTGCTGGTGCAGGAAATATTCACGTTGCTGCTGATCCAGGTCAAAACGTACTTTACTCTGAATATCATTTTTAAGCTCCAACTTTTGAAGCTCAAGGTTCATGTAGCGCAATGTTTCTAATGCTCTTTCCTTAAGGTCGTTTACCGCAAGTAAATCCTGCTTTTCCTTAACCGAAAGATTCATATTAGAAGAAACAAAGTTGATAAGGAAAGAATTACTTTCTATATTCTTAATCGCAAAAGTAGCCTCAGTAGGAATATTCGGGCTCTCCTTGATGATCTGGATAGCCAGTTCTTTTACCGATTCTATAATCGTATTAAACTCTACATCACTATCATCAGGTCTTTCTTCATTAACCTCTTTAATAGTTGCCTGTAAATAAGGAGTATCGGTAATTATCTCATCGATCTCAAAGCGCTTTTTCCCCTGGATGATAACTGTAGTGTTGCCATCGGGCATTTTAAGCACGCGAAGAATCTTGGCAACAGTACCTATTTTGTGAATATCATCTGTACCCGGTTCTTCTACACTCTCGTCTTTTTGAGCAACTACACCTATTATCTTACCCCCTGCATTTGCATCGTTGATAAGTTTTATCGATTTATCCCTCCCGGCTGTAATAGGAATAACAACTCCCGGGAACAATACCATATTGCGCAATGGCAGTATAGGCAGGGTTTCAGGTAATGTTTCGTTATTCATTTCTTCCTCATCTTCAGATGTCATTAGCGGAATTAATTCTGCATCCGTATCCAACTCCTGAAGTGACAAACTGTCAATATTTAAAATTTTTTGATTCGCCATAGTATGGTAAAAGTCATTTTGTCATTAAACATAATCGTTACAAAAATGGTTTTATTGTTAAAAACCATTCTTTCACACTGTTAATCAGCTACAAAGCCAACTAACTCATAGTATTACATAAAGGATATGACAATCATTATGCCATAAAAAAATCCGCCATAAGCGGATTTTTTATATATACTCTTAATTTTAGAAATCCCATTCCACATTAAATGAGCCTGCAGAAACAGTATGCAGTGTTTCACCAACTTCATTAGCTACAGGGAAACTGAATGTTCCTTTAACCCATCCGCCAGTATTGCTTGTAATTGTTAAAGTACCTCCCGTAACATTAAAGTCATTATCCTCAGCATCTGTAAAAGTTGCTCTTTTTGTAGATGATGCACCAGTAGCAAATGTATAAGTACCCGGTGTAACCGTATCAGGGAAGCTTAGTACGAATTTATGGTTAGCACCGATCGCATTGATCGAAATATAATTAACAGTTCCTCCTTCAGAAACTACAACGGCAAGGTCTGCTCCTGCGTAAGAATTAGCCGATCCGTCTACAGTTGCTTTAAAGAACTCTTCACCGGTATCAATGCTGTCAACATAAGGAATATTTTGGAAAGAACCGTTTGTAAACGCTATAGAAGGCAAATTAAGTTCTTCATTACTCCACCATCCGATAAAGTTAAATGTACCTGATACTGTTTTATTAACCTTGTCAATTTT
The DNA here is from genome assembly GCF_004028155.1 of Flavobacterium cerinum. Classification (GTDB taxonomy): domain Bacteria; phylum Bacteroidota; class Bacteroidia; order Flavobacteriales; family Flavobacteriaceae; genus Flavobacterium; species Flavobacterium cerinum. Next base: position 236,092 of record NZ_SBII01000009.1, read on the forward strand.
AGTAATCGTTACAAGGCCGGTATCTTCTCCTGTATTAGGATCTATATTAAAATACGAATAATCAGAATTACCAGGGTTATAGTCGATTAATGCCTTAGCTCCTTCATATGTTCCTTCGGTAGTTCCATCTAAAACTATGGAAACCATTTGTCCGTCATTTCCTTTTATACCACCAATTGAAATAAGTCCTTTTCCAATTGTTGCTAAAGTACTTGTAGCAACATATGTTTGTCCGCTAAAGTCTACTTTAAAAGAAGCCGGAGCGCTGCCACCTGAGCCAGGACCTTCACCATTATTACCGTTTAAAACAGGATCTACCGGTTCTGTTTCACATGATGTAAAAGTTATTGCAGAAAGTAACACAAAGAATGCAGAAAGTAATCTAAATTTTTTCATATCAAAATTTTTTAATTCAGGCCTCAAATATAGTAGTAATTTAAATATTAATTTTAGGTAAATGTGTTAATTATCTATTATATCAAAAAAGCTACCGAGTTGGCAGCTTTTTAATAGTATTATTTTATGTAAATTATTTTACTAATTTATATTTTGAGTTAGTTCAAAATATAAGATTTTAATTCCTGATTGTTTTCAAAACCATCTTCAACCGATACCGATTTTATTGGCCCAACATTTTTAGAGAACCATATATTAGTAACAACAGAAGTAGCAGGTGCACCCATTGTAGCGTCAACTTGTTGTAAAAGTTTAACTTTAATAACATCCGTATATGTTACGCCATTAATTTGGGCAGTTGCATTTTTCTCTACAATAGTACCTGTAAATTTAAGAGTAAGATTTACCGGTGGGATTTCCATAGGGAAATCAGGTATTACAGTAGTTGTAGTTTGGGTAACCGTTTGTGTCCAGCTCTCACCTGTCGCAAGATTGTCTTTTAGGAAAGAAAACTCAAAAGGGGTAACAGTAATAGATACACCCTCCTGGTCAGGGATATTAACACTTACTCTTACAGAATAATCTCCCCCATTTTTTCTAAGAAGCATCACTGCACTTCCCGTTAACTCACTTGTACCTGCATTTGTAAAAAACTGGTCTATTTTAAAATAAGAATTACCTCCTACATTTTCTGTACCTGTTATTTTCATTGGATCCAGAGTCTCTCCATCTTCAGAAAACACCCATTGATTATTTATTGCCATTGGCCAATAATCGCCTTCACTTGTTCCGGGATTTGTGCCTGGGTTTGTTCCGGGATTCTCTCCTTCACCTCCTGATAGTACCGGATCTACCGGCTCCGTCTCGCAGGAAACAAAAGTGAGTACAGAAAACAATATCATAAAAACTGATAAATTCTTAATTTTTTTCATATTTAATAGGTTAATTAGGTGGTATCAAATATAAAATAAAAATTTTATCGTTATTAACTTTTTTTCTCAACCCTTAATAACAAAAATATTCCAACAATAAAAAAGACTGTAAGAAAGACAATAGAATAGCGCATACTGCCAAATATCTGATCAATAGCACCATAAAGTCCCATACCTATTACAATACCTATTTTCTCAGTTACATCATAAAAGCTAAAAAATGAAGCCGTATCTTTTGTTTCAGGTAAAAATTTAGAATATGTACTTCTTGATAACGATTGTATCCCCCCCATTACTAATCCTACAAAACCTGCTGTAATGTAAAAATGAATAGGCAATGTTACAAAAAAGGCACAAATACAAATAACTGCCCAAATGCAATTGATACCTATAAGCGTTTTTATATTACCATATCGAGCAGATAGTTTAGAGGTTATTACCGCACCACCCACAGCTATCAGCTGAATTAATAAGATACTAACAATAAGTCCCATTTGTTTAGCATTGCCTTTGCCCCATTCTACTTCTTCAGCACCAAAATAGGCCGCCACCAGCATCACAGTTTGTACAGCCATACTGTACACAAAAAAGCTGCCCAAATAGCGCTTAAGCTTTTCGTTATGCTTTAACTGTGCCCATACCTTTTTCAACTCATGGAAACCGTTAAGCAGTACGTCTTTACTTATTTTATCTCTTTTAACACCTTTCGGCAGATAGTAGTAACTGTACTGGCTAAAAAGTATCCACCATATTCCTACAGAAACAAAGGAATAACGCATGGCTATAATTTCAGCTTTTTGTTCAGGAGTATCTTCAATACCAAAAACACCCGGATACATTACCATTACAAGGTTTATAATAAGGAGTATAACGCTGCCGATGTATCCCATAGAATACCCTTTAGCACTCACTGCATCCTGCTGGTCAGGAAAAGCGATGTCCGGTAAATAGGAGTTGTAAAAAACAAGGCTTCCCCAAAAACCGATAAGTCCGAAGAAATAAAATACAAGACTCAAATAAATATTTTCAAGGCTAAACCAGTATAAACCGATACAGGAAACAGAACCTATGTAGCAAAATATCTTTAGGAATATTTTCTTGTTACCGGCATAATCTGCAATACCGGATAGCAAAGGAGAGATAATAGCAACAACTAAAAAAGCCATTGCTGTTACAAAACTAATTAGTGCAGTACCTTTCATAGTAGTACCAAAGACTTCTATCGTAGTTACTCCTTCAGGAAATAGTGCATTATAAAAAATAGGAAATACTGCCGAAGCAATAACAAGGGTATATACTGAGTTTGCCCAGTCGTAAAATGCCCAAGCGTTTAGAAGCTTCTTGCTTCCCTTTTCAAGTTGTGCCATATGGTTTGGTTTGTTGCACCAAAGCTAATTTTTTTTTCTTTACGTAGTAAAATCTAAAGTTATAAAGTCGTAAAGTTTTAGATTACCGGAAAATACTTTGTAAATATCATTAGCACCTGCATTTACTCCTTCGTATTTTATCAGGACTTTTTTCACTAAAAGGATAGATTTTTAAACCAATGTAAATATCTGCAGCGTGCAGCTTATCCTGTTTAAAAAAAAGTGGGAAAAAGTTTTCACTGCCAATAATAAGAGAAGCTAGTCTCAGATATGCTCCAAACTGCAGATCCCTATACTCATACAATGACATTGAAGTTCCATACCCTATTATTCTCTTCTGAACTGAATAAGAAACATTGGCAATGTTAGAGCGTTTTAAGCTGTTTTCAAAAACCGGGGCTCTTTGTACGAGATCAAAATTTAAATAATGATTTTCGCGTATCCTTTTGCTTATATTAAAATGCAGGCTTGTTGGAAGTCCTATAGTGAATTTTGTGCCTGCTAAAGAGGCATTAGGATTACCATATATCTCTTCGCTCATAATTTGAAAGAACTCCTGCGGACTCTCAATTTTCTTACCATCTAAGGTATTAAAATCAAATGGCTTCCCATTAAAGCGGTGGTTTTCACCCTTAAAATTAATATATCCTATATCCAATATATTGAATGACATTTTTAGATTGTAGTCTTCCATCCTGAAATCCCATTCGGTAAAAGCAAGGCCTATATCCAGTCCAAAGCCTTTACCATTTGGTTTGATATTATATTGTTTCCCTTCAGAATCATAACCAGTTACGTAGGATGCCTCTATATCATAGTTAGCCATTTCAGTATTAGTCGAAAGGTCAGTACTGTTAACAGTCCTACGCAAATTTGCTGTATTTTTATTATTCAGGTTCATGGCATCATACCCCATCTCATACTTTAAATTACCGCCCAGGACCAGCTTATATTCTTTATCCTGAAATATTTGTGTAGCGACATTCACCCCTATTTCTCCCCAATTCATAAAATTGGTTTTGAACGGACTAAAATTGTACATATATACAGCGTCGATGTTTGTATTATTGAACCTTGAATAATTATCTATATCAATTGCTGAGCCCTGAGTCCTTAACCGGGTGAAGATCCCAAAAGTATATTTTTTTTGATTAATGTCTACAGACAAAGAAGCAGAAGGTCCCAGTATGTCTGAACTAAAATGATACCCTCCTTTATCCTTATTATAGTAATCCTGTAAGTTTGGACCGCTTATACCCATTATTTTATCTCTCAGGCTTACAGATTTTATATCCGCATCTGCCAGTCCAATAATACTTTGCTTTGAAATGTAGGTATAATTGTTTTGTATAAAAATGTCTACAGCTACAATATTTATATCCCAGGAATTTGGATTAAAAAAAGGCTGTGTTGGAGAAAAACCAACACTACTGATACCGCTATATTTATCATTACTAAAAATGACAGCATCCTGTGCCGACATCAATAGAGGAAACAGTAATAATACGATTCTCAAAATCATCTCTCTTACAATTTTATTTTCGGCGTTTATGACTACAGCAGTACTATGAACCAAGGATCTTGTCTGCTTAGATTAAGTTTTGTTTTTAATAAAACAAACCATTACGTCTTTCCCCCCTGTAAACAAACGAAAATTTTTCAATTATTATTATTAACTTATATATAATACTGACAGCTAAAACTTTAAATAAAAAGCCACCCTAAGGCGGCTTTAAGATATTTTGATATTAATCTTTTCAATCGGAAATTAAAACTTCACCCCAAATTTAGCGGCGTCGGCTTTTGCTTTTGGAATAAGGCTTTTAATATGAGCTATCCTCGTAGCACCGGATGGGTGCGTACTCATAAATTCCGGTGGAGCAGAACCTCCTGATTTAGCCTCCATTCTTTGCCAGAATTCCACTGCCTTATCCGGATTGTATCCGGCGATAGCCATTAGAGTAAGACCTATTTCATCAGCTTCATTTTCATGTTTCCTGCTAAAAGGAAGCATCCCTCCATATTCTGTAGTAATACCGTAAGCCTGCATATAAAGCTGTTGTGCTTCGGCTGTCTTTCCTGCTGTTACTGCCTGAACCCCCATTGCACCATATTGCTGTAACTGTCCGGCACTCATACGTTGTGCACCATGATTAACCAGTGCGTGTGCCACTTCATGCCCCATTACTGTAGCAAGACCGGCATCGTCTTTTGTTATGGGCAGTATTCCTGTATAAACAACAATTTTACCTCCCGGCATACACCATGCATTAACAGCAGGGTCCTGCACCAGGTTATACTCCCATTTATATCCGTCTAAATAGCCTTTATATCCTGCAGCATTCAGGTATTTCTCTGCAGCAGCTTTAATTTTTTGCCCAACAGTAACTACTCTCGTAGCATCTGCTGTTCCTTTTATAACCTTATTTTCTTTTAAAAACTGATCATACTGCTGAAAAGCAGTTGGGAATATTTGGTCGTTAGACACAAAATTCAGGTCTTTTTTCCCTGTAAAAGGATTAGTGGTACATGCTGCAACCACAACCATTGTAAGAACCGAAATGGTCAGGACACTTTTTTTCATATCTAAATTTATTAAATTTTCTTCAAATTTAGTGAATTCCTTTTAAATATAATTTAGAAAACAAGCCCGTTATCGTTAAAGTATTGTGAATGTTTAATTTACATTTATTAAACCCTAACCTATTCTTATTAACGAAGTTGCAGCATCTCAGTTAAAATAGCATCAATTACCTGAATAGGAATATCTTTAGCTGAATCTATTTGAAAGATTTTCATTCTGCTGCGCTTCTCAGCGATCAGATCCGGGCGATCCATTTTGTTACCATCAACAATACCTATATAAGGTTCTCCTGTTTTTTTATTAGTCCACAAGTAACAAAGCATTTTATCTTTATAGCAGTAAAAAGGCATTCCATATTTTAGTGCTTCGGTAATACCCGAATCGAAATTAAGTATGTGGTTTCTTAAAAACAACATACAATCCCTCACTAAAGGTTCTTTTTCTAAAAAGTAACGATCTATAGGCCTAATCATATAAAAACTGCTTTTAACCTGTTATGATACAGGGGTGATATTTTTAGGTTATCTTTATGATGCTTAAAAATACGCTAAAAACCATTAATTTTTAACTTGCAATAAGCTTTACTACAATGTCTGAAAATAAAAAAAATCATCAGGGTTCACTACGAATCCCTAAACCAATACTAATAACAGCAAAGATCCTAGAAGTAACCTCTCCTAAAATGGCTGCTAAATTTGCTATGAAACTTTTTACGGCTCCCATAAAATTTAAACTCCCAAAGAGGGAAATTGAAATGGACAATTTAAGCAGGCAGGAAATGGTACATATACCAGTTCTGGATAAAACCATAAACGTTTACCATTATGGCGAAAGCCAAAAAAAAGTTTTACTGGTACATGGATGGAGTGGCCGCGGTACACAGCTGCACAGCATTGCTGATAAATTATTAAAAAACGGATATTCAACTACTAGTTTTGATGCCCCTGCCCATGGTAAATCGCCTGGAAAAAGCAGTGACATGACAGAGTTTATTGCCGCAATATTAGAATTGGAAAAAAAATACGGCCCTTTTGAGTATGCCATCGGGCATTCACTAGGTGCTATGTCGGTTCTGAATTCAATAAAAAGAGGGTTGAATGTTAAAAAAGCTGTCCTTATTGGCAGTGGTGATATCATAAAAGATATCATGGATGACTTTGCAAATAAATTAGGCATGAATAATGCTACAGGTAACCTGATGATACGGCTGTTTGAAAAGAAATTTGGACAAACCATCAATAGCTATTCCGCGTATATAGCTGCACAGGATGTTTCTGTTCCCGTACTTATGTTCCATGATGAAGATGATGCCGATGTGCCTGTTAGCGCAGCACATCACATACATAAACATTTAGCCAATTCTGAATTGGTCATAACACAGGGATTGGGACACCGAAAAATTTTAGGAGACAGCAAAGTCATTAAAAAAATTATTCAATTCTTAGAATCATGAAAAAAATATTCATCATAATGTTCCTGTTCTCTTTGGTGGCATGCCAAAGCCAGGAAAAGAAAAAGGCAATCGAAACAAAAGTAGAAACCGTACAACAGCCCACAAAAAAAGGAGACTTTAAAGTCACAAAAACAGATGCTGAATGGAAAAAAGTGCTTACTCAGGAGCAATATGACGTACTGCGCCAAAAAGCAACAGAACGTCCTTTTACAGGGGAGTATTATAAAAACTTTAAAAAAGGAGTTTATGTATGTGCTGCCTGTGGCAATCCTTTATTCAAATCAGATGCAAAATTTGATTCAGAATGCGGGTGGCCTTCTTTCGATCAGGCAATTCCGGGTTCTGTAATATACAAAGAAGATAAAAGTTTGGGTATGATCCGTACTGAAGTTATGTGTGCCAATTGCGGAAGCCACTTAGGCCATGTATTTGATGACGGCCCTAAAGAAACAACCGGAAATCGTTTTTGTACCAACTCCGTTTCCATTAAATTTATACCTGCACAAAAATAAAACTAATAAATAAACGCCATGAAAAAGTACCCTCTAGAAAAAACAGAAGAACAATGGAAAGAAGAATTAGGCCTTGAGCGTTATAAAATATTACGCCAAAAAGGAACCGAATTCCCTAATTCAGGCAAATACAATTTAAGTTTCGATAAAGGAACCTATTGCTGTGGTGCCTGCGGTGAGCCTTTGTTTAAAAGTGATTCAAAATTTGAGTCAGGCTGCGGATGGCCGTCTTTTGATGAATCCATACCAGGCAAAGTAGAATATATCAAGGATACAACATTTGGAATGTTACGTACCGAAATACTCTGCGCTAACTGTGGCAGCCATTTAGGCCACGTGTTTGACGATGGGCCTACTCAAACCGGACAGCGCTATTGTGTGAATTCCCTTTCTGTAGATCTAAAAGAATAACGATGGATTTGTTCAACGAAGGTACCGACTGGCCAAAGGCACTTCGCCCTCTTATAGCAAAATATAAAGGCAAACAACATCCTTTGCATTATAAAAACCTGTACCAACTCGTAGTGATGGTAGTGCTCTCTGCTCAGGATAGTGACGCACATATCAATAAAGTAGTTCCACCTTTCTTTGAAAAATTTTCGGATATGAAAGCGTTATCAAAAGCAAATACCGAACAGTTAATGGAATATCTTGCCGAAGTGCGCTTTCATGGTAATAAGATAGCTTGGCTTCAGGAAATAGCCGAAACGGTTAAAGAAGATAAGAACATTCCAAAAACCATGAAAGAACTTATTGCTCTTAAAGGCATTGGTAGAAAATCGGCTAATGTAATAATGAGAGAAGCCGGCGTAGAAGCGGAAGGTATATTGGTAGACCTTCATGTATTGCGTGTAGCACCAAGATTAGGTATTACTACCGGAAAAGATGCAACAAAAATTGAAAAACAGCTAATGGAACAACTCCCTAAAGATATGTGGGGAGAGATTGGGATGGCCATTTCCTTTTTAGGCCGTGAAACCTGCCGTCCAACAAATCCTAAACACAGTGAATGTATTTTAAGTCATGTGTGCGAATATTGTCCTGAATAAAAACAATGGCGTTGCGTAAACGCCGGGCTATCCACTTTAAGTCCTCACTACGTTGCGGGCTTTTCGCTGCTATCCCTAACGCAATAATATATTAAATAAAAAGAGAAGCTTATAAGCTTCTCTTTTTATTTAATATATTTTGATGATCTCACCAGCAGGTGTACACGTTACTGTAGTATCAATTCCATCTTTTGTGAGTATTAATTTATATTCACCGTCATCTGCCCTATGCGCTTCTTTAATGGTATAATTCCCATAATTCTTTTTAATCGTTACTAAAACATCTTTAGAAACCTCCGATACTTCAATTTTTCTATACTTCTTTTCCTGATGTATACTTATATCAAACGAATCAGAAGTCAACGTAACAGCTGCTGTTGCAGTTAATCCTGTCGTTGCTGCTAATAGTAAAAGTAACTTTTTCATAATAGTGGGTTTAATTATACTTTCAAAGTTACTAAACGCTTACAGTGATGCTATTAAAAGCAGTATTAAAATAATCTTAAAGTTATACAAACAAAAAACCCTATCATTTCTGATAGGGTTTTCAAAAGAAAGGCGATGACATACTCTCCCACAAATTGCAGTACCATCTGCGCAGGCGGGCTTAACTACTCTGTTCGGGATGGGAAGAGGTGAGC
>NZ_SBII01000010.1 GCF_004028155.1 Flavobacterium cerinum
CTCTATAAATTTAGGCAGATAATTGGCACTTAACTCTATTAGCTGATCAAAAGTGATACTGAACATGGGTTAATACTACTTTGATGGGTCAATTTACGCCATATTTAGCGAGGCTGCCATTGTTACGTTTTAGAAATCAATTCCTGTATGTCATTAATCATATTCGGAATTGCGCCGTGATAAGAATGGTCCGTACCTGACAATACCCTCCAATGTACCTTCGGAATTATTTTACGGTAGGATGTAAATTGGTTAGCAGGAATCACATCATCATCGATTGAGTGATATAAATAAATATTGTCAAGCATACTAAGGTTACCTATAAAATCATCCTCTATTACATATTCTGAAACATCCCAGTCCTGGTCTTTCCAATAGGGAACACCAAATAAGATCATTCCTAATACGCTATCAGGAACCGGTTCTTTTGAAAAATATTTTAATATAATTGAGGCTCCTAAGGAATGACCCATTAGAATTACTTTCCCCGATAAATTCTTGAGATTTTTTGTTAAAACCGCTTCCCAATCAAAATAACTTGGTGTATCAGCATCCGGCATATGAGGATATATTATCTTAAACTGATCACCAAGTTTTATTCTTAGCTCGTCTACAATCACTTGCTCCTGTTCTGTAGTCACACTCCCTGCACCCTGAATAAATAATATTTCGTAGTTCATTGTCTATGATTTAGTATCACTATGAAAGTGAACTATGAAATTAATAATTTCCATCGGAATATAAGTGGCTACTATAAAACTTTAACGGAAGCAGAAGTCCGGTTAAGCGATTGTAATAATAGTCAGAATCCTAACTGCTAAAGAAATTATCGATTAACAGTATTTCCGCCTCAGGCAGATCCAATACTTTCCTGCCGTATTACCCTGAGAAAATAGTCCGGGTCATTGAATCGAATCATCTTCTACGTTTTTTTCAATGATACGTAGTGTACGGCTATCAAATAATCCTCCGAAATATTTATTTAAAACCTCTGCGAATACAGGATCAGCATTTTCAACCTGACCAAAAAGGGTCATACTGGAATGAAGTTTCATATCGTCAGGAGAACCAAATATTTCTTGTGCTGATTTATCATTAATAGCCAGAGCCTACGAACGAAATGTATAAAGATTACCTATCTGCTATTCAGGCCCAGACTGAAGATAATGATATCCAAGTTTCTTTCCTACTTCATAAAAAGGCGGCCGGTAATGAACTAACACCTATACGGTAACGATATGGGACAAAAATATGGTGTTTTCGGACAGCAGTTGCTCCTTCGTTAAATAATATATTACTTTTTTTTTAGAATCACATGTTCTAATGTCAGATCATTTACAATTCACATTGTACAGGATTACTTTATACTTCAACATGTAACCGAGCAAAAAAATCATCAAAATTATTTGCCAGCAGCCATAAATTTTGATATTTCACTTCCTCAGGCATTACTGCCTCATTTTCATCATAATTATGGTTCAAGCTTAAGATTATTTACGACACTTTTTTATTGCTCCTATAGAATACCTCATTTGGAGTAAGATCCTGGTTTGACTGATGCCTTCGCTCATTGTTATAAAATTCTATACTTTAAAGATGTTGAAAGATTTGAAAATTCAAAGATGTAGTATACTGGGTATATAATTATCTTAAAATAAATCATTCAATAAAATAAAGATTTGAAATTTTCTATATTAGTAAATAAAATTTGATGAAACGACACAAAAAATCCCGCCAAATTTCTGTAAAAAAAGAAATTTAACGGGATTTTATTTTCTATGGTTTTATCGCTAAATCGGACATTTTTTTCTTCCAATCCTATTTATAATTTGAAGAATTTATATTTATAAAACAATAAAACAAATTTTTATTATATTTTGTAGGTCTAGTTTTAAAACGTCGATTTAAAATACACTAACTAAGTGTGCATTTAATTTCTTTATATTGAAATAGTAAACCACAAAATTAATGGGTGACTAACACATTTTTCTGTAACAATATTTTTCCATTTTCTTTAAGGGTAACAACATAATTGCCAGCTGCGTAATGTCCTAAATCCAATAACCAGCTCCCTTTTTCGGTTTTTGGGATATAATAATCCAGTAAGCGTCCCATCGGATCGAATAATTCTATAATGGGATTATTTACCAGAATAATACTTTCAATTTCGAAAACAAATTTCACCTCCTGTATAACAGGATTAGGTACTATAAGTAAGCTGTTTTCTATTTTATTTGTTTCCTCAACTCCTGCTGGTCTAGATACGGCAAAACTAGGTAACATAACACTGAAATCCCTAAAACAAGGTCTTCTTTCCGAATTGATACTATTCATTCTAATCTTAGCTGAACCTCCTTGAAAATCTTGATCCGGAAGCAGACTGAATGTAAAGTTTCCTCCTCCAGGAGGTACACTTACTGTAGATGGCTGAAATATGCCTACATTATTGGAAGTGGATATAGTAACACTAATTGGCTGTGAGTTATTGTTGCCTATATGGTAACTAAGGACATATTGGTTGAACGGTGATGTTTGTGCTGTAATAGAATTTAGAGTCGCATCAATTACACAACCACAATTGTCTACTCTTATATTTAAATCCGGACTTACAAAAGTACACTGTGCATTCCCTAGTGCCATATTGTAGGTAGCAGATGCACTCGGGATATTGTATTGGGATACTTCACCTGTTCCTGCTAATACAGATACACCATTAGAACGCCAACTCCAATTGTCAAATTCTTCAATTGATGGGCCCAGCAAGGTTCCAGTTTCAAATTTATCGCAAAAAGTATAACAGCCAGATGGAAATATCCACATGTAACTTTCAAGACTCTTAGGAACATCTATCTGCAGGGAGGTTTTGCAGCCACTTTCGCTGGTAAAGATTACCTGATATGCACCTCCATGAGTTACTGTAATATCTGGACCACTGTCGCCATTACTCCATAAAAAGGTTCCCGGACTGTCAGCAGTTGCATGCAATTTGAAAGAGAAAGGATTACAGACAAGATTGTCCATATATAGATCCGTAATTTGAGGTGGGTCGTAAACGGTAAGCTCATGCGTGGTTGTATTTGTGCAGAACAAACCTCCTTCCAATGGTTCTTTTACTTGTAGAGTATAGATATAGGTACCCGTTCCAGATGGTGTATGTTCCAATATGGCATTTGTACCCAATGTAATTCCTCCTAAAGTCCATAGATATTGAAGTGTAACAGAATCTCCCCCACTCCCGGTAAACTTAACGGCCTGACCATTACAAATGTTGTGGAAGCCCGTAATTTTTGCCTCTGGAGGATTTACAAAGCTAACGCCTACTTTGTTATAAATATCTTCGAAGCAACTATTTGTATTCATTACCCTAACCCAGTAACTACCTTCAGTACTTGCCAAAAAAGGATTAGATGTGCCTCCCGGACCCAAAATTGGCAAATTGTCATTCATCCATTGGAAGCCCGTTGGTATTTGCGTTCCTCCTGCTGGTAAATATGATAATGAAATAGTACTTCCTGTACATCCAATAGCAGATGAAGGTGTAATTGTACCATTCATATTTTTAATAACTACCTTGATGGTCTTTTTAGTTTTACTACTAATGCAACCATACTTGTTAATGACGACAAGGGTTATTGTTTTTTCACCAGCAGTAGAGAAAACCTTGTTTGGATTTTTTTGAGTATTTGTGGTATTGTCACCAAAGTCCCAGAGATAAGTATCTCCTGGCTGAATGCTTGATGGCGGTATTGTAAATTGTATAGATTCCTTCTCACAATATGGACCGGAGCTAATATCAAAATTAGCTACAGGAAAGGCTGGTAGAACAAGAGTAACTTGCTTAGAACAGGTAGGATAACCACTCCCGGAAATATTCACAAGCAAGTTGTAAGTACCCGGAGCCAGGCTTAGGTTACGCGTGGTTGTAGTATCCCCGTTTGCTCCTACCTGGGGTTTGATAACATTATTTACTTTAAACTCCCAAACTGTTATTGGTGTTGTAACAGAATAGTTGGAATAATCCAGCAATTTAACATTATATGTACCTCCAGAACCACAAATAACATTGTATTTTAAATCAGGAATATAAGGCACGAGCACATTAGCAGATTTAACTGCTTTACAAGGCTGTCCATTTACAATGTAGGTTGCGGTATAGGAAATAGAATAATTTCCGGCAATTGGATACTTATAAGTAGCTTGAGTACTTGATGACGAAACAGGATCCCCACCCCACGTTATGGTAGGGCTTCCCGAATAAGTCGCCGTAGCAGTTACTGTGCCACAGTTATAAATAGTATTCAGTGTCAAATTCGCAGGCGGAGAAATTGTACATTGCTCATCACTACATTTTTTCTCAAATACCACCACATTCGTCTTCAATGCACATGTTAAGTTTGAAACAACTGCATAATAGTTTCCAAATCCAGATTCTAATGCTGATACTTCATAGTTTGGGGTATTCTCCCCGGGAATAATTACATTATTCTTATACCACACTATTGTATGGGTACTCCATGTACCTGTAGTAAGCGAAGTAGATAATTTCCTAGCTGATTCTGGAACATCTGACATATTGCACGCGATTGCTCCCGCAGGATTTGTGACTTTAGCTGATGGTGCCAAAGCTACATTTACATTTACAGTCTTTACTATTGTACTATTACAACCATTCGGATTTTGAACGGTTAATTTAACTGTAAAATTGCTAGGAGAGCCATCTGTTACATTAAATACATGAGAGGCTGTTGTTCCTGAGGCAGTAATGCCATCACCAAAATCCCAAGTAATAGATCCAGTGCCATTATTCAATGCAGGACTTGAACTCAATGAGAATGTTTTTGAACTTCCACTACAAATATTTCCTACAATTGGATTGATTGTTATTTGAGGTGAACCAATAGTTACAGCGAAAGTCTTTATTTCTGTAATATTACACTTTTTGATAGCCAAAACAACATTTACATTCTGTGATGTTGCAAATTCATTCCATAAGATGGTAGCGGTAGAACCAGTGTTTGATCCTTGTACGCTTCCTGAGGATGCTGGAGAAATGGTCCAAGAATAGCTATCAGCATCTGCCATCACATAACTGTAAGTTTGATAAGAACTAGCACATGTAATGTTAGTTCCAGTAATTCCTCCGGGGAAACTAATAAGGTTCAAAGGAATAGTCAAAGAGTCCGATTTACAAACAGGTTCATTCGTACTCTGTCTCCATATTCTTAGCTTATAGGTTCCTGCATACGGATAATCGAAAGTTACACTGACCGTGTTTCCAAACGTAGAGCCTGCTATGTGACCTCCATCTACTTCCCATCCAATTATTGTATTGGGAACCGTATTGCTGAACGTAAATGTTGTTGGAGAAGCTGGGCATACTACAGTATTACCTGAAAAACTAGCAATCAGAGGGATTTCATTTCCTTTTATACCGACTTGTAGTACCTTTTCGGCACAAAAATTATTACCACTCAAAGTAATGCTATAATTTCCTGCTGTTGCAAAATTTGGCGTAACAGACTCTCCTGTAGTTGTTACAGTTGATCCACTTGGTAACTTTTTTACTTTCCAAGTACCTGAAAGTCCCGAGGCAGTCGTGTATGATGCTCCTGGGGTACTCAGGCATAAATTTGTTGGTCCATCAATATCGGAATCTGACTTGACAGTTATGGTCTTTGTAGCAGTACCTCCACAGTTAAGTAATGTATTTTGGTAGGTGCACTTAAGTACAAATGTCCCAGAACCGCTACCCGGATTAACCAGTACTTCGTTTCGCTGATCTGTAAATATAACTGCTGCGTTAGTGTTTGCACTGTTTACAATTTCCCATACAAAGTCTGTTGTTGGCCACTGTGGAAGTTTATAACCTGTCTGCGTATCTTCACAAAGTGAGGCATCTCCAATAATAATACCTTGACTTGCAATTATAGGAATCTTGATTGTTCTGGGTTCATAACAATCTGTCCGGCAATCCGAAGGATTGAAAGTCACATAACCAAATCCTGTAGTATCTGGTCGTTCAGGTGACGTTGGAGTCCAGACTACTTCTATAATACGCCCATAAGGAATCCTTGAAACTATAGTACCTCCAACAACTGACCAATCGTATTTTTCACAATCATTAAAATCAGGAGGAAGTGAGTAAAAGGTTTTTTGTCCTTGGCAAACTACACTTGCACAACTAATATCTACACCTCTTTTTTTAACTGTTACACGTCTAGTAAAAACATCTTTGCAAGAACAACTATTTACAACCACTAATCTTACGTTAAAAGTTCCTTCATTAAGATAAGCATGGGTAGGCTCAAACGCTGCTGAAGTCGATCCATCACCAAAATCCCAGTAGTAATGTTCTAAAGCGGTACCGCCATTTGAACTGGAAGTATTAGTAAAATATATGGTTTGGTTTCTACATGCATCAAAAGGTAAATTTGTATCAGTTGTATTTTGAGGTACAATCTGAAACGACGCAGTCGGTGAGGTTTTCAGATCGACACATAGTGCCGGATAATTCAGTGCACCAGTTGGGGTAGTAGTACTAACAGCGATAGAACCAGCATTTAAAGTACTTGACCACTTTACCCTACAATGTAAGTCATCTTGAAATAGTATCGTTCCACCTACCACTGTCCATTGGGTATTGGTATAAGGAATTGGACCACCAGAATGAAATTCGTAGTTTACGGTAGTACCCTTACAAAATTCCAAGCAAAGTCCCTCAGCTATTAATTCCTCGTAAGTTTTACGAGTGGCATTTGCCCCTTCTGTACATCCTACAAAGGTATCCCAAAGGAAAAGTGTGGGTTGAACCGTTTGGCTCATTACTGGATCTGCAAATAGCAGTACAAATACCAAGCTAAAATACAGCGAAATTTTATTACCAAGAAAGGAATAAAACAATAACCGTATAGCATTTCCATACGGGACGAGTAGTTGTTTGTTCATAGATTAAGTTTGAATTTTACCAAGGTGGTATTTATGTTAAAAATATAATAATAGACTATTTATCAACCAATTATAAATAATTATTAACATTAAATTAACAAATATACATATTGTTAAAAGTTTTATTTTTAGCATTTATGACTATAAACTGTTGAATTCACTCATGTTTTTTCAATTCTTATTTATGAGTCTTCTCTTACTATTCTAAATGAACTATTTATGTTTTTATATATAAATTTGAAATAGACTTATATAAATGTCATTTGTAAATACAGTAGAACCTGTTAATCAAATTTTAAAATATATCAATTCCTAAGGTTAGTTTATTGAGCTTTTCTGCAAGCCAAAGTTCAACATGAAGCGCATCAAGATAATGGATTTATACTTACAATATTAGAGGCTGGCTTACGTCTATAAATAACCCTGAAAATTTAGGTACAGTATTTTAAAGTCGTATTATTAGAGCAGTTGCGTACCGTTTTGAGGTAAAACTCAAAGTCCTTAGCAAATTGAAAGTTCAGTTCCCTGAATTCAAGATCATCAGTGTCAAATTTAAATTTGATGAAATTTGCAATATGGTCTTTAGTCGTCGTATACCTAATTATGAGTACCAAGCGCAAATTCCCCTTTTCCAACAAGGGCAAGCATCTCGTCATTATGCAGCTGAAATTCTTCCAGGACTTTAGCTTTATCGGCGGTCTTTCCAAGAACGCTGTCCATAATTCTTTGTGAAGTAATGGTGCGGTCATTACACATCATGTCCAGCTTAATCTGGTTGATCTTGGAAATCATTGTATCAAGGAACATATTAATTGCCCTTGCGTCCTCCTTTGTACCAATAGCTCTTTCAGCCTTCTGGTCCCATCTGGCTATATCCCATTTACGTTTTGTTGATTTTTCTTTTGGAATACCATCAACAGTGATTCTAAGATAAATAAATCTAATGTTTGACGGTTTCTCTGGGGTCTTCAGGAAGAAGGTTAATCCAAAACTTGTTTCTAACATAATTCATCGATTTAAAAATTAATAAATTTCGAACTATAATGCTTTAAACACAAGTCGTTAACGTGATTTACATGTTGATAATCAATATTTTAACATTGATTCTGTGGCATTTTTTTTCATTTTTTTTTACTGCCACAAATCTGCCACAAACTATTTGAGTATCTTTATAAATTTTGATGGTTTTGGGAGTAAAAGCAAAAAACCCGCAAATCAAAATTTGCAGGTTTTCCTAAGCTTTATAAGATATTTTAATGAATTTATTTTCTTTAGAAGAATTACTTTCAACTCACTATTAATAGGTGGTGGGCGATAAGGGATTCGAACCCCTGACCCTCTGGGTGTAAACCAGATGCTCTGAACCAACTGAGCTAATCGCCCGAATTCACAATAATTTACTGTTAGATACAATTCCTTATTGCGAGTGCAAATATACACTTACTATTTGAATCTACAAGAATTTAAAAAAAAAGATTAAACTTTTTTTACATTCTTTAAAATAGCCTTCTCACTGTAATTTATAATTTCCAATTCAATAGGCTCATTTTTAGATGTATTCCCTTCTATTATATAAACTTTACCTCCTTCTTTATTTGGCTTATTACTTCTTGAAAAATCAACATCTCCATTATCAAGACTATTTTTCACGTCCTGAAGGGTTATCGCTTTTTGATCAAAAACTGCCTGAGCTTCTTTGGAAATTACAATTCCTTTAGCTCTTATGCTTTTTAAAACCCTGCAATTGGGCATATAACAAAACTCTGTGCGTTTATTCTGAAAGATAAATAAAAGGAACACTCCTCCTATTAAAAATCCCAGCATATAATAGGCAAATCGATGTATAAACTTCATTCTTTATTTTTTTGCAAAAGTAATCAAAAAGGCGCTTAGTCTTTAAGTTTCCTTCTTTTCCTTTCTGCGCTTATCAGGTTTAATTCACGGCTTGTTTGTCCTGCTACCGAAGTATTTTCTTCTGCTCTTCTTATCAGGTAGGGCATAACATCCCTAACGGGGCCAAACGGAAGGTATTTTGCAACATTATAACCATGAGCCGCAAGATTGAAACTAATGTTGTCACTCATACCATATAACTGCCCAAACCATACTCTTTCGTCGTTTGAAGCAATACCATTCTTTTGCATTAGCTCCATTAGCATATAAGAGCTATCTTCATTGTGCGTACCTGCAAAAATGGCCATTTTATCTAAATGCTCTACCATATAGTTTACAGCGCCATTATAGTTAACATCCGTAGCTTCTTTAGAAACACATATTGGCGACACATACCCCATTTCTTCGGCTCTTTTATTTTCTTTTTCCATGTAAGCACCCCTAACGATCTTCATACCAATATAAAAGCCTTCGGTCTTAGCCTGCTCATGTAATTTTTTAAGGTAATCAAGCCTGTCCCAACGGTACATTTGAAGAGTATTGAAAACAATAGCCTTCTCTTTATTGTATTTGCGCATCATATCAGCCACTAAATCATCTGCTGCATCCTGCATCCAGCTTTCCTCTGCATCAATTAGTAATGCAACATCATTAGCGTGAGCTGTTTTGCAAACAATCTCAAAACGTTCTACTACCCTCTCCCATTCTTTAGTTTCTTCAGGTGTAAATACTGTACCGGCACCTAATTTTTCCCAAAGCTCAAATCTTCCAAAACCGGTTGGCTTAAATACAGCAAACGGAATGGCTTTTTTCTCTTTTGCAAAATCAATGGTTTTCAATGTTTTTTCCAGTGCCTTATCAAATTCAGACTCATCTTCCTTTGCTTCTACAGAATAATCCAATACGGATGACACTCCTTTAGTGAACAATTTATCTACGACAGGCAGACAGTCCTCTTCGGTAGTTCCTCCGCAAAAATGATCAAAAACAGTAGCCCTGATAAGGCCTTCAACCGGCAAATGCACTTTAAGCGCAAAATTAGTTACAGCAGTACCAATTTTAACTAATGGCTCTGAAGCGATCATTTTAAAAAGAAAGTAAGCTCTATCCAGTTCTGTATCGCTTTTCAATACAAATGCATCGGCGGTATTATTGAAGATTTTTTCCATTGTTTTTAAAAAATTTGTGCAAATATAAATACTACGCAAGAATTAATCGTAATAATTACCTTATTTTGCTTTTTCATTACTACAATAAATTATGCAGACACTTAAAACTACAGGATATTCCATTCTCTTTAACGATAATTGTTACACCTACCTGCAGGATGTTTTACAGCAAAATGATTATTCTACAGTATTTATATTAGCAGATTCTAATACATCTCAGCACTGCCTTCCTGGTTTTCTTTCGCAGTTAGCGACTGAACTCTCTATCGAAATTATTGAAATAGAACCGGGCGAAAGCAATAAGTCTATAGAAACCTGCATTGAAGTATGGCATGCAATGACAGAACTTGGAGCCGACAGAAAAAGTATCTTAATTAATATTGGCGGCGGAGTAGTAACTGATTTAGGCGGATTTGTAGCTTCTACTTTTAAAAGAGGAATGGATTTTATAAACGTACCTACTTCACTACTTTCTATGGTAGATGCTTCGATAGGCGGAAAAACCGGCGTTGACCTTGGTGTACTTAAAAATCAAATTGGCGTTATAAACACTCCTAAAGCTGTTTTAATAGATACTAATTTTCTAAATACCCTTCCTGCTCCTGAAATGCGTTCGGGTCTGGCAGAGATGCTAAAACACGGATTAATTGCTGACAGCGAGTATTGGAAACAATTTTCTAACCTTACCGGATTAACTACAGATGATCTTGGCGCTTTAATATACCGTTCGGTTGAAATCAAGAACAGTGTTGTAGAACAGGATCCTACAGAAAAAGGGCTGCGCAAAATACTTAACTTTGGTCATACCATGGGTCACGCCATAGAGTCATACTTTCTAGAGAGTCCAGAAAACGTTCCTTTATTACACGGAGAAGCGGTAGCCATTGGCATGATATTGGAAGCCTATATTTCGTTGAACAAAAAGCTAATTACTCCCAAAGAATATTTTGAGATAAAAACCGTAATCCAATCCATTTTTAATACCGTTAACTTTAGTGAAAAAGACATTGCAGAAATCCTGAAATTGCTGGTTCATGATAAAAAAAATGTAGGAGGAAAGGTGCAATTTGTACTACTTGACGGAATAGGAAATGCGGTTATTGACCAAGATGTAGAAAATGCGTTGATATTCAATGCATTTGATGATTATCAAAACTAATAATTTTTTAAACATTTGTTTTTAAATACGAAGTAATATTTTTTACATTTGCCGAGATGAAAATGAACCATAACATGTTTTCCCTCTTTGGGACTATTAGAAAATCCATGGCTTTTCCTGTTATTAGCAGGTCGGTTTTTTCTTTGCGGAATATTTCCGGTATGGAAACTTTTAATAATGGTAATGCCTGGCAAGAAAAACTGCAGATTGTATATGCAAATATAAGGGTTTGAAAATCAGATTATAATTTTAGGACATGTCTAAATTTTTATAATCTAATTTATATATCAAACATCTAATGAATACAAAATATTTTGACCTTATAAACCAAACTTTTTACTTTCCACAGGAAGAATTCACCCTAAACAAAGATAATTTACAGTTTCATAACATCGATTTGATGAAACTTGTTGAGCAGTATGGAACGCCTTTAAAATTCACCTACCTGCCTCAAATTTCAAACAATATCCGTAAAGCGAAAAGCTGGTTCAGGAATTCGATGGAAAAAAACAAATACGAAGGTAAATACTATTACTGTTATTGTACTAAAAGTTCTCATTTTGAATATATAATGGATGAGGCTTTTAAAAACAATATCCATATGGAAACGTCTTCAGCATTTGACGTTAACATTGTTGAGAAACTGCTTGAAAAAGGCAAAATAAATAAAAACACTTATATAATTTGCAACGGTTTTAAAAGAGACCAGTATGTAGAGAACATAGCGCGACTTATAAACAACGGACATAGCAGGACTATTCCAATTATTGATAACTACGAAGAACTTGATCTTTTACAGGAACAAATTCCGGGCAAATTCAAAATAGGAATACGTATTGCTGCCGAAGAAGAACCGAAGTTTGAGTTTTATACTTCAAGATTAGGTATCGGTTATAAAAACATCCTTCCTTTTTACAGAAAGCAAATACACGAAAACAAGAATGTGGAACTAAAAATGCTTCACTTCTTTATTAATACCGGCATTAGAGATACGTCTTACTACTGGAACGAACTTGTTAAATGTTTAAAGGTATATGTAAACCTTAAAAAAGAATGTCCATCATTAGACAGTCTTAATATTGGTGGTGGTTTCCCTATCAAAAATTCATTGGCATTTGAATACGACTATCAATATATGATAGACGAGATTCTTAACCAGATCAAAATTGCTTGTGATGACGCCGAAGTTGATGTACCAAACATTTTTACAGAATTTGGTTCGTTCACTGTAGGTGAAAGTGGAGGAGCTATCTACCAGGTTCTGTACCAAAAACAACAAAATGACAGGGAAAAATGGAACATGATCGATTCATCTTTCATTACTACTCTTCCTGATACATGGGCTATCAACAAGCGTTTCATCATGCTTGCTGTAAACCGATGGAATGATCAATATGAAAGAGTATTATTAGGCGGTATGACTTGTGATAGCGACGATTATTACAACTCAGAGCAAAACATGAATGCCATTTACCTGCCTAAATACAATAAAGAGAAACCACTATATATTGGGTTCTTTAATACAGGTGCTTATCAGGAAACTATTGGCGGCTATGGAGGACTTCACCACTGCCTTATCCCCCAGCCTAAGCATATTCTTATTGACAGGGACGAAAACGGTATACTTGCAACAGAAGTATTTTCTGAGCAGCAGCAAGCCGAAGAAGTTCTTAATATTTTAGGATACAACAGAGAGAAAAAATAACTATTGAATATTTAATAAATTACGACTACAATGAGCAAAGGACCAATTAGCCAGTTTATTGAAAAGTACTATCTTCACTTTAACAGTGCTGCTTTAGTAGATGCCGCAAAAGGGTATGAAAAGCAATTGCAAGATGGTGCAAAAATGATGGTGACGCTTGCAGGAGCTATGAGTACGGCAGAGCTGGGGAAAATTTTCGCAGAAATGATACGTCAGGATAAAGTACAAATCATTTCATGTACAGGAGCTAACCTTGAAGAAGATATTATGAATCTTGTGGCACACTCTCATTATGAGCGCGTACCTAACTATAGAGACCTTACTCCACAAGAGGAATGGGATCTTTTAGAAAGAGGACTTAATCGTGTAACGGATACTTGTATTCCTGAACATGAAGCTTTCCGTCGCTTACAGAAGCATATTTTCAAAATATGGAAAGATGCTGATGATAAAGGTGAGCGTTATTTACCACATGAATTCATGTATAAAATGCTGCTTTCAGGCGTTCTTGAAGAATATTATGAAATAGATCTTAAAGACAGCTGGATGTATGCTGCTGCAGAGAAAAATTTACCTATAATTGTACCAGGATGGGAAGACAGTACAATGGGTAACATTTTTGCCTCTTATGTTATTAAAGGAGAATTAAAAGCATCTACAATGAAGTCTGGTATTGAATACATGACTTTCCTTGCAGACTGGTATTCTAAAAATAGTAGTAATGGTGTAGGTTTCTTCCAGATTGGTGGTGGTATTGCAGGAGATTTCCCTATATGCGTTGTACCAATGCTTTATCAGGATATGGAAATGCATGATGTTCCTTTCTGGAGCTATTTCTGCCAGATCTCTGACTCAACAACCAGTTATGGCTCATATTCAGGCGCTGTACCTAATGAAAAAATTACATGGGGTAAACTTGATATTAATACCCCCAAATTTATAATAGAATCTGATGCAACTATTGTTGCCCCACTTATATTTGCTTACTTATTAGATTTATAATAGATTTATGAAAAGAGTTATAGTTGACTACGCCAAACTAACTAATGAGATTTTAACCCTGTTGGTTGAAAGATTTCCTGAAGGATATGATGATTCTAATATCATCCGTTTTAAAAATGCTAAAAATGAAACCATTGAAGCTGTTGAAGTAAGAACGGAAGACACCATATACCTTGTAAAAGTAAGCACTAAACTTGCAGACAGGATTGAAAATTTTGATGAGGATGATATAGACCCTACAGAGGAAATCGACGGATTAAAAGATCTTGACATCGCTGACGATGCGGATGACGATGACGACGTTGAAGAAAAAGTGGATAGTCCGGATAATGAAGATGATGGCGAAGATGGAGATAATCGTGATATTGAAGATACCGAATATTCTGAAGATGACGAAGATGAAGATTAACTCATCTTTAAATAATATTAAAGAACTCTTAACAGAGTTCTTTTTTTGTTTGCAATAATTTACTTTTATAAAAAATGAATACAATGAAGCATACCATTACCATCTTTGCAGCAGGATTATTGCTGCTTAACTCCTGTCAGAAGAAAGAAGAAAAGCCTGAAACTGTAGTTGAAGAAACAACTATTGAAAAGATCACAGAAACTGCTGCTGAAAAAGACATGTGCTTTTTACAGGTAATTTCACGTGATACTATAATGCTTACTATTACAAGAGATGGTGATAATATTTCCGGAACTTACAAATCAATTCCTTTCGAGAAAGATAAAAAAACAAATGTTTTTAAGGGTACTATCAAAGACAATGTAGTTACCGCTGTTGGAACTGTATCTGCAGAAGGAATGACAAACAAAGAAGAAATTATCTTCACTATAGATGACAAGCAGGCTTCTATCAAATTTGGCGAAATGATTGAAGGCGACGACGGAGTTTACAGATACAAAAATGTAAACAATACATCCCCTATGGCTATAACTAAAGTAGATTGTAAATAGAGCAAGTATAAGTATAATAAAAAAGGTCACAACCCCAAAATAGGGTTGGGACCTTTTTTATTTATAGATACTGTGTACTTAAAGATATCTTTCCTTAAATATTTTCATGTGATGGTTTTGATGTCCTATAATTAAGAAACCCAAAGCTCTTACTGACACTGTAAACCCGGATGCTGTTCCTTTTCTCATAAGGTCTTCTTCCTTAAGTGATTTAAAGAACATAATATTAGCATGACGTAGTGCAGACATTTCGGTCAACAGATCATTAATACTTCTATCATCTCCATGTGCATTGGCAGCATAATCATTTTCTTCAAAACCAGGAAGCGCCGTAGTGTCTCCACGTGAAAAACGAAGTGCTCTATAAGCAAATACTCTTTCTGAATCTATAAGGTGCTGAATAATATCTTTAATTGTCCATTTACCTTCAGCATAGCGATAATCATATTTATCCATAGGGATTTCGCGTACAAAGTGAACAAAATTATGCACGCTGATTTCCAACTCTTCTACTAAAGTATACGTTGGATCAATTTCTGTAATGTAAGCACCGTGGTAAGGTGCATATTCGTTTGTTTCTAATTGATTTGATTTCATATTGTTTTTTATGCGGAATTTCTGCTGGCGTTAATGTTCCCGAAAAGGGAACGTGTTACAATTTTTTCATAAACTTCCAGTTGATCGGCGCTTATATCACCGTTTTTCATCTGCCTGATTCTGTTTAAGGCATACTGTTGTATGGTAAGCAAAGGTAAAACAATCAATTCTCTTAATTTAATAGATGCTTTACCATCCGGATAATTTTCCATTAATTCTTCATATCCCGAAATTTTAAGTAGAAGACGCTTTGTTTCAAGAAACTCATTATGAATAATATCCCAAAATGCTCCAAATTCAGGGTCATCTTTCATGTAAGCCGTAAGCGGGAAAAAAGATTTACTTAACGACATCATACTATTTTCCATTAAAGTTCTAAAAAATAACGACTGATCGTATAAACTCTTTACTTTATCCCATTCGCCATTTTTCTCATATACACCCAGTGCATAACCAAGTCCGTAAAAACCGGGGACATTTTGCTTTAGCTGACTCCAGGAACCAACAAACGGTATAGCCCTTAAGTCACTAAAATCAAGATCTTTCGATTTACTCCGTTTAGAAGGACGGCTGCCTATATTTGTTTTAGCATAATAATTAAGCGTGCTCATTTCACTAAGGTACGGCAGGAATTTTGGATGCTGTTTGAAAGCTGTATACTCTTCAAAACTCAACCTCGCCATATTATCCAGTACTTCATACTGCTCCGTAGTGAATTGTTTTTTATCTTTATTAAAGACACCGTTAGTAATACCGGCACTCAAAAGGTTTTCCAAATTAAAACGACAGGTATCCAGTGTACCAAAATTAGAACTTATGGTTTGCCCTTGTATCGTAACCTGAATTTCGTGATTCTCAATTGTAGCTCCTTGTGATGCATAGAATTTATGTGTCTTCCCTCCTCCTCTAGCTGGAGGACCACCACGACCATCAAAGAAAACGACTTTAACATCATGATTACAAGCCATTTGTGTAAGGTTCTCTTTGGCTTTATAAATACTCCAGTTAGCCATTAAATAACCACCATCTTTTGTACCATCAGAAAAACCAAGCATTATTGTTTGTTTGTTTCCTCTGTTTTTAAGATGTTTCGCATAGATTTCATTTTCGTACAGCAATTTCATAATAGTATGCGCATCTTCAAGGTCTTCAACTGTTTCAAATAGCGGAACTATATCCACGGGAGCATCTTCCCATCCTAATAATCTAAAAAGCGACAGTAACTCTAAAACATTGAGTGCACTCTCATTGTTACTAATAATATAACGATTAGAACCTGACTCACCATTGTTATGCTGTATGGTTTTCATGGTAACAATAGACTCCAATGTACTGCGGGTCTCTTCGTTAGTAAAACTGTCCGGTTTAATGTTTGACTTTAAAGCTCCAAGCACTTTTATTTTTGCTGTTTCATCAAGATCTGCATAGCCTGAAACAAACTTGTCCTCTTTTTCAAGATATTTAATCACATCGCTAAAAACAGCATCGTGTATTTTACTGTTCTGTCTAATATCCAAGGTAGCAAAATGGAACCCAAAAAGATTCACTTTATTGATCAGTCCGTCAATATCATCTTCATATAGTGACTGATGCTGCTCTACAACAATATTCTTGATCTCTGTTAATGAAGCTAATAATTCTTGCTGTGTAAGGTAAATTTCGCCCTCCGAATAAAATACTGAACGGTATAGTTTCAATTCGATCGCTGTAACCTTATCCTCCACGCCATTAAAGGTTAGTTTTCGCTTTAAATCGCGAATATCCCTATAGTAACATTTAAGTATTGATGTACGCAGCCTGTCGGCTACTTTGAGTGTAATTTCTGTAGTTACAAATGGATTTCCGTCGCGATCTCCACCCGGCCAAAAGCCAAAAGCTAAAATAGGCTGCTTAAGATCTTCTTCTTTAAAAATAGAGTCCTGTACATAAGAGGAAATATCTCCGGCTGCTTTATAAAATACATTTTCCAGATACCAAACCAAACTTACTGCCTCATCAAAAGGTGTAGGCTTTTCTTTTTTGATAAAAGGGGTTTTTCCAAGCTGAGCGAGCAGTACTTTTATATCTGCCAAGTTATTTTTCTTTATTGCAACAGTAAGATCGGCAATAATTCCAAGTACAGATCCCGGATAAAACTGTGTAGGGTGTGCCGTTAGCACCGCCCTTACCTGAAAATCACTTAAAAACGATCTTACCTCATCTTTAACTCCCAGATTCTCTGCATTCTCACGGCTATATTTTAATGAACCGCTGCCCTCAAGGTTATGAATGCTCGTAAAAGCAGCATCTTCAATAGCATCAAACAAAACCACCTGACGTTCGACATACTGTATAAAACGGAACATAAGTCCTATCCGCTCTTCTTCTGTAGTGTCCTGAAGGTATTTATCACTAAATTCATCAAAAATCTGTTCAGGGCTTTTATTATTCTTAAACCCTTCATCACACAACTCAGAAAATAACGGAAGCAGCACTCCGGTATTGTCTATTGCCCTAAAAGGAAGTGTCATGAATATGCTGTTAAAAAGCTGGTATTTTAACTGTACTTCTTCGTTAAACCGCTCAATTCTAGTAGAAGGATACATACGATATTTTTTTTATGAATTTAATAAAAAAACCCTCATGCCGGAGACATGAGGGTTATAAAATTTTGATAAAGAATCTTACAAGTCTTTAAATATAGTGTGCATCAACCTTTTTTTGTCGTTGATACTTTCTTCAAGCGATATCATAGTTTCAGTTCTGTAAACACCTTCGATATCATCTATCATAAAGATAACCTCTTTAGCGTGTTTAGTATCTTTTGCCCTGATTTTACAGAAGATATTGAATTTCCCAGTTGTAACGTGAGCTACAGTAACAAAAGGTATTTCATTGATTCTCTCTAATACAAACTTAGTTTGTGATGTATTGTGAAGAAATACACCTACATAAGCGATGAAAGAATAGCCTAGTTTTTCGTAATCAAGGGTTAACGAAGATCCCATTATAATACCTGCATCTTCCATTTTTTTAACCCTTACATGGACAGTTCCAGCAGAGATTAATAATTTTTTTGCGATATCAGTAAATGGAACCCTTGTGTTGTCAATCAGCATGTCCAGAATCTGGTGATCAACTTCATCTAAACGAAATTTGCTCATAAATCTTTTTTTTAAAGTTTATATTGGTTTCTTTAAATTCTTTTTAAAAACCTAATGTTAAAATATATTCACCTATAAAGACAATTAGCTATTTTATTTCCTGTCCATTAACAAACTTTCTATCAGAATTGATTGAAAAATTAGCTTTTTCACCAATTATTGGCATTTTATTTCCGTCTCCCGACTCAAATTGAGCCCCTAAAACGTCAAATTCTACATGGCCATAAAAACCATCTAAATTGCCTATTTCGCTAATTATAGCTTGAAAAATTACAGAATTATCAAATAGCACTTCTTTATATTGTGATGCAAAATTCGTTATTTTTTCTTTATTTTCATAATTTATTTTGACATTTTTCCATATCATATCATAAAAAACAATCTTATTTTGAGGAATATTAAAATAATCCATCTTTTCGTTAACAACTATAACGTTTTCGTGAATTGTATCAAATCCTGACAATAATGCAAAAAATACATATTTTCTTGTTATTTCTCTTTCATAATCATTTGGGTAGTGTCCGGCTTCGAATAAAATAGTCGGAACCTCCAGTGACTGGAACATATCTCCTATACAATTGATATTAAAAGAGTCATCAAACCTACCTACCTGACCCGGAATGTATTGCTGTAACGTTTCATTCATTGCCGCAATTACATTTATTGCCTTTAAACGCACTTCATTAATATCCCTTGCTTCATTATAAGAAGGAGCCAAAAAAGATACAGTTGCAGGTTTGGGCTCATCTCCTATACCAAAAATTGTGCGCTGATCGTGCATATTATAACAATAATCAGGCCTAAAATCATCGAAAGAAGCTCTAAGAACCCTACTTTCAGGTTGCGATAGGTTTACCGAATCGCGATTCAAGTCGACTTTAACAGCATTTTCACGTGTATAAAGTTCAGCACCATCCGGATTAACTATCGGTAGTATTAAAAAGGTAAATCTTTTTTTTAGTTTTTGAGCTAATGCATCATCACTTTCAAGGAGATTTAATAAATCAAATACAGCCTTAGTAGTAGTTGATTCGTTACCGTGCATTTGAGACCACATAAAGATCTTAATCGCACCCGTGCCGACCTTTATACTATATATAGGTTTAGCAAGTACGGAATAACCTATGATTGTGATTTCAAACTTGTCTTTTAATCCCTCCAGTATAGGCTCAATATGTTTATTCGTAAGGTAACGCCCTGAAAGCCTATTCTCTTTATTTGCTTCAAATATTTGTTCGTAATTCATGCCCGCTTTATTAGGTTACAAAAGTAAACATCTTACATTTTACAATTGTAAACAATATTGTATTTGATTTTGTTTACAATTGTAAACATCCGAATATTGTAAATGATCATTCAGGTTGTTCGCTTTGTGTTTTTACTTTTAATATATATAATATCAAAACATTACATTAGTTTATCTAATCTGTTAGTTTCAATATTATTGACTAATTTCATCTAGTAATGCATGTTTAAAATTAATTGTTTACATTTGTAACATGTGTATTTCAACACAGTAAATTACAATGGTAAACACAGACGATTTTATTAAGCGACTTGAAATTATACTGGACTACTACAGCTATTCGGCTTCAGTTTTTGCTGATAAAATGGGTGTACAACGCTCCGGCTTATCCCATTTATTATCCGGCAGAAACAAACCCAGTCTTGATTTTGTGATGAAAATTGTAGAAAATTTTCCAGAAGTAGACCTTTACTGGCTGCTACAGGGAACAGGTTCGTTTCCTAAGAAAGAAGACAGCGGATATAGAATTCCTGACACGTCCTTTACTCCTACCTCACAGCCAGAAGAAACTAAAATAGATGATCCTTTTACTGAGAAAAAAGAATCGGTTCAAATACCAGACTTATTTAATCTAGAAACCAAGTCTTCAACACTATCGGTGAGCAAGGAAAAGAACATTGAAAGGATCGTGGTTTTTTATGCAGATGGCACTTTTAAAAGTTATTCACCAGAAAATAAAGAACCCCGATAGCTTTATAAAAAGCGACCGGGGCTATTAACCAATAAAACAAACACAAATTATCTTTATAACAACAATCCCTATATTCCGGGAAACGATATTTAATACATACTTTATTGGTTTCTAATTATCTTTTGTTTCTTATAGTAAAGTTACAACCACTAAATGTTAAATAGTCCAAACGCTTAGTTAAACTATTCTTAATCATTTAATTACCGATGTAACCGTTCTCTGGATTATATCCTACTACACCTTTGTAATTCTCTTCCAACACTTTAAAATCACGATCTATATCGCCTGTTAGATAATAGGGTTCTGCAATTTTTAGTTCTTTCTTACTATAATCAAATGCTACCGCAACGACAGGTACATTTGCCTTAAGAGCAATATAATAAAATCCTGTTTTCCAATGGTCTACTTTTTTACGCGTCCCTTCGGGTGCTATTGCTAAACGAAACACTTCTCGTTCTTTAAACATCGCTGCGATCGCATCTACTTTGTTTTCATTCTTATGCCTGTTCAATGGAGCACCTCCCATCCAGCGGAAATATCCACCAAAAGGAAACCGAAACAGTTCTTTCTTTGCTACAAAGTTCATTTCCAGATCAATCACGCCACGGGCAAAAACGCCTATAAGAAAATCGAACCAACTTGTATGAGGCACAACTATAATAACCGACTTCTTTACCTCAGCATGCATCGCTCCTTTTGTATGCCAGCCCAATACCCTAAAGAAGATAAATTGATGTATTTTTTTCATATTCTAATAAAAATCCAGCTGTAAAAATAGTATATATTTACAAATAGAAATTTAACCCAAGGGTTGAAATAGATAATATGACTACTACTGACACTAAACAAGAGATTGAAAAAAATGGTTTTTCCATTATAGAAAATATTTATACAGATATCGAAATACAGCAACTAACTGATATTATAGATAATACTGACACATCAGGTGCGACTTTTCGGAAATCAACCAATCTCTTTGCTATAAGACAATTTTTAAAAGAAATGCCTGAAATAAGCCATCTTCTATTTAATAACTCCCTTAAACAGCTTATAAAAGAAGTATTTGGTGAAGATTATTTTGCTGTAAAATCAATTTATTTTGACAAACCCGGTGAGTCGAATTGGTTTGTAGCGTATCATCAAGATCTTACTATTTCTGTCAATACAAAAGTCGAAATTGAAGGCTTTGGTCCCTGGACAACGAAACAGAACCAATTTGCTGTACAGCCGCCATTAGAACTATTAGAAAACATCTTCACTATTCGTATTCATTTAGATGAAACCAACAAAGACAATGGTGCTTTAAGAGTTATTTCTCAATCACATAACAAGAAAATTTACCGGGCAGAAACAATAGATTGGTCGATAGAAACTGAAATTACCTGTGAAGTCCCTAAAGGCGGTATAATGTTTATGAAACCTTTACTCCTGCACAGTTCCGGTAAAACAATAAATAATAACAGGCGAAGAGTAATACATATCGAATTCAGTAACAAAAGACTACCTGATGGACTGCAGTGGGCTGAAAAAATGAATATACTTTAGCTTAAATCATTTAAATTTATAATTTAGAACATAGCCCAATGCTTAATAAATTCCTTAGCTATTTTATCCCTATTAACATCTACAAGAAAAAATCAGAAATAAGCCAGAATCTTGAAGTAACATGGAACAACGGTCAATTAGTACTCGATTCTAAAAACACCAATTACTCTTATGGAAGCCTACAGCGCATCCTGAGAAAGGGTTTGCTTTATATTGGGTTTGAACGAATAAGAGGTTTTGATAATATTCTTGTACTTGGTGTTGCTGCCGGAAGCGTAATAAAAACCATTGCGGAAGAAATTAAATTTAAAGGCCAGATCACTGGTGTAGAAATTGACCACGCCGCTATAGAAATTGCGAATACTTACTTTGACCTCAACAAAATTGATAACTGCAAAATTGTAATTGATGATGCTTTTGAATTTGTTTTGAAGACTAAAGAAAAATATGATCTTATTATAATCGATATCTTCCAGGACACTGTTATGCCTAACTTTTTATTTGAAGATTTCTTTATAAACAGAGTTAACTTATTACTTAATATAAATGGTTTTATATTATTTAATACCATGACATTAACAAAAAAAGATTTTGACAGAAATATTCATTATCGCTCCCGATTCAATGAAGAATATTCGGTGCGGATGTATCCGAAAGTCGAAGATCACAATGAACTGTATACCATTAAAAAACTGCGATAAATGCTAACCAATTCTATTCATCTTGAACTAAAAAAGCATCTAAAGAAAGTGCTCCGATACTTACTTTTGATATTACAGTGCAAAATGAAGTATGGCAATTGCATTCCAATTATTTTGCTGTTTTGTGGGTTCACGAAGGAAACGGAATTGTTGAAACCGATTTGATGAAAACCACGTTTTCACCAAATCAGATTTTTTGTTTCAATACTTATCAGGCTTTTGCATTTCATCCAAAAGAGAATTTAACTGCTACACTCCTATTGTTCCATGCGAACTTTTTCTGCATTGAAACCTATCATCATCAGGTGGGATGTAATGGAGTTTTGTTTAATAACATCTATTCTACCTCTAAAATCTTTTTACCGGAAACAGAAACCGATGAACTTTCTACGATCCTAAACAACATTAAAAATGAAATCAAAGAGGAAGAACTGGCATCGAATGAACTCGTATTTTCCTATCTGAAAATATTCCTTATAAAATTAACCCGCTTAAAATCGGATTCAGATCATTCGTTAAAGACAAGTTTCACAGCCGTTCCTGAATATCTGGAAGAATTAAAAGCATTAATAAATACTAATTTCAAAGAGCAACATCAGCCGGCTTTCTATGCAGATCAACTCAACATGACCGTAAAAGCTTTGAGTAAGGCTGCGAAGCAATACTACACTAAAACCGTTTTGGCTTTAATCACTGAAAAACTAGTTTTAAAAGCCAAATGGGAATTACTGCATACTAATACTCAAATTAAACAGATCGCCACAGAACTGGGCTTTAACGATGAATATTACTTTAGCCGTTTCTTTAAAAAACATATTGGTTTATCCCCAAAACAGTTTAGAGAAGAAGAATGGAATATGAGAAAAGGATTTTTGTCCATCCCTTAATGTCTTCTATCCATTTTCGTGTACACATATACTTCAGACATTTGCGTATTACTAGTAATACTTTAGGACTATGGAAAAATTATTTGTATATGCTGCTTCACTGCAGGACAAAGCTATTCACTTAACCCGTTTGGGTTTAATCGTTGTTTTATTATGGATTGGAGGATTAAAAGCGTTTCGTTATGAAGCGGTTGGGATTGTTCCTTTTGCTGCCAACAGCAGTCTGATGAGTTTTTTCTACACGCAAGATGCCCCGGAATATAAAACCCATATGAATAAAGAAGGTGAATATAAGCCTGAAAATATTGAATGGCACAAAGCCAATAATACTTATGGATTCTCTTACGGGCTGGGCGCTGTAATTGTTGCCATAGGATTATTGATTGCTTTATATCCTGTATCTCCAAAAGTATCTGCAATTGGGAGCCTTTTAGCTTTTGGTATGTCGCTCGCAACGTTATCATTCTTGATTACAACCCCCGAAACATGGGTGCCCAATTTAGGTGACAGCGAATATGGCTTCCCTTACCTGAGCGGCGCAGGAAGATTAGTTCTTAAAGACACTATTATGATGGGAGCAGCATTAATTACAATGAGCCAGGCTGCACGTAACTATTTAGAGCATAAAAAAAGGGATAATTAATCCCTTTTTTTATTAAATATCTTTCTTGCTTTTTCTAAGTCTTCAGGGGTGTCAATACCAATACCTGCATGGCTTGTCTCAACCATTTTTATTTTTTTACCATATTCCAGGTAACGTAATTGTTCCAGTTTTTCAGACGCTTCCAATGTCTGCATCGGCAATTTGTAGAAATCAAGCAAAGCATGTTTTCTAAAGGCATAAATCCCAATGTGGCGGTAGTATTTGACTCCTGCTTCTATATCTCTTGGATAAGGAATTACCGAACGTGAAAAATACAGGGCAAATTTCTTTTGATCTACAACAACCTTTACATTGTTAGGATTCTCTATATCCTCTTTATTTGTTATATGAATCATTAACGAGGCAAGATCGACCTCGTGGGTAATATCTCCTTTAAAAACCTCTAAAACGTCAGCTAAAGGCTCTTTATTGATAAATGGCTCGTCACCCTGAACATTAACCACGATATCTACATCTAAGTTCTCAATAGCTTCTGCAATTCGGTCGCTGCCACTTTCGTGTTCTTTAATACTCATAATGGCTTTACCGCCATTGGACACTATTTCATCAAAAATAATATCTGAATCTGTCACCACAAAAACATCATCAAACAAACCTGTGGTTACAGCAGCCTGATAGGTGCGTGTAATTACGGTTTTTCCGCCAAGGTCCTGCATTAATTTTGCTGGGAAACGTGTGGAGGCATATCGTGCCGGTATAACTGCTATAATTTTCATAGTATCAGTGTATTTTATTCTTTAAAATGATCATCTTTAAAACCAATAAGATAAAGCCTGTCTTTCGCCCTTGTAATTGCCGTATACAACCAACGAATGTAATCTTTATTTATTCCTTCAGGCAAATAAGGCTGTTCTATGAATACGGTATTCCACTGCCCACCCTGTGATTTATGACAGGTTATGGCATAAGAGAACTTTACCTGCAATGCATTAAAGTAAGGGTTGTTCTTTATTTTTAAGAACTTTTTGTACTGTGCTGTCTCGTCTTCATAATCTTTCATTACTTCCTGATACAGCTGATTGGACTGCTCATAGGTAAGTGAAGGCGATTCACTCTCTACTGTATCCAGTAACAAATAGGTCTCAAACGGAATTTGTGAAGGATAATCGACCATTCGCACTTTTACGCGCGCAAATTTAAAGCCGTACAGCTCTTCGATCCTGAAAATTTCAAGGATTTCGATAATATCGCCATTAGCAATAAAACCGGCTTCGCTCTTTTCGTTAAGCCAAAAATAGTTATTCTTTACCACCATCATAAAATCTCCGGTAGAAAGTTCGCTTTCGCGGGATAATATTCTGGTACGTATCTGCTGATTGTATTGATTCGCTCTCTTATTCGAACGAACAATAAAAGCTGTATCTTCTATACTGTAATTGCTGTATGCCTGATTAATGGCATCCTGAATATCATAACCGTCTACTAAGCGTACAATATCTTTAAATCCGCGTAGTTTAAACTGAAACGTATCCATAAATGCCGACTTAAGTATTTCCCTAAGCTCTGTAGCATTATAAAGTATGCCAGAATTCTCTTCCTGACGCATTACTTCATCCAATTCAATGTAATGAACGTCTTTGTCGTAATTAAGTGAAAGAGAATCGATATTAAGTGCAGGACTAAGATCTGAATTTACCGGAGGCAGCTGCGCTGTATCTCCAATTAATATCATTTTACAGTTATTACCTGAATACACGTAAGAGATAAGATCATCCAGCAATGAACCGTTCTCATACATTTTTGATTCCTGAATGGTGTCAGAAATCATAGAGGCTTCATCTACTATAAAAATAGTATTGGTAAATTTATTGGGTTGCATTGTAAACCCAACAGCACCCCCACCACTACCTTTTTTAGGAAAATAAATTCGCTTATGAATAGTAAAAGCAGGCTTTTGCGAATACCCTGATATTACTTTGGCCGCGCGCCCTGTAGGTGCAAGCAGTACATACTTTTTATTGGCATCAGCCAAATGATTTACAATAGTAGATATTATGGTCGTTTTACCGGTACCGGCATAACCTTTTAGTACGAATAATTCATTTTTGTTCGTATTGGTAATGAATTCTGCTGCCTTCTGTAAAAATATATCCTGTTTTACGGTTGGGTTAAACGGAAAATTTTGGCGAAGTACCTTATAAAATAAGCTGGAATTCATTAATGGGAACGGGTATTATAATTATTAGCCCAAAGATAACATGAATTTAATGAGTAACTCATCCTAAACCAAAAAAGAATGTAAATTTGCAATGAAACCATAGCTGTTTATGAACGATACTATCACCGAAAAGAATTATAAAAAACTGTCGCTGCAAATTGCTGCTAATGGTATGTCTTTTTGCTGCTTTGATATATTAAATTTTGAAATAACACACCGTGATTCGGTGGTGTTCTCTAAGTACAACCCTATTGAAGATGAGTTATGGAAAGTTTTTGTAAGCAATCCTGAACTTACCAAACCCTATGATGAGATAGTAGTACTTCACGACAGCAGCCTTAATACTTTTGTGCCCGATGCTCTTTTTGATGCTAATTATCCGGGAAGCTACCTTCAATACAATACTAAAGTTTTTGAAACCGATTTTTTTGCAGTAGATATGCTGGGAAGCTATGAGCTTAACAATGTGTATGTACCAATGATGAACGTAAATAATTTTCTAATTGACCAATTTGGTGCCTTTGATTATAAAAACGTAAACAGCCTACTGGTAAGCAAACTGCTTGATTCTTCTAAAAACATTGATGACAAACAGGTTTTTGTGCACATCCAGGATACTCATTTTGAAATTGTTATAGTACGTAACCAAAAACTCTTGCTTTACAATTCTTTTGAATACCAAACACCTGAAGATTTTTTATACTACCTGCTATTTACAATGGAGCAACTGTTTCTAAACCCTGAAACGGCTAAGGTGATTTTACTGGGTAAGATTACAGAAACCCACCCTTGCTTTACACTAGCCTACACTTACATAAGAAATATATCCCTGCTTAATACGCAGACATTACAAACTAAATGGGATCAAAACGAACAGGATACCCTACAACACTTTATACTTTTTAACTCATGAGGATTATTTCCGGAAAATACAAAGGCCGCAGGATAAGCGCACCAAAAAACCTACCCGTGCGCCCTACTACAGACATGTCTAAAGAGGCATTGTTTAATATCCTAAATAATCGTTTTGACTTTGAAGGGCTTAAAGTACTTGACCTTTTTTCAGGTACGGGTAACATAAGTTATGAATTTGGATCTCGTGGCGCAGCTAATATTACTGCTGTAGATGCCGATTTTGGCTGTGTAAAGTTTATAAAGCAGACTGCAGGAGAGTTTGATTTTAATATTGCTGCTATAAAAAGTGAAGTAGCAAAATACCTTAAAGGAAGTAAATCTTCTTTTGACATTATCTTTGCCGATCCTCCTTACAATATGGATCAAAAAGATTTTGAAGAAATTGTTGAACTTGTATTTGAAAACGAACTGCTGCAGCAAGATGGTATGATGGTGATAGAACACTCAAAGTATACTAAGCTGAGCCATATGATGAATTTTTCATTCCAGAAAAATTACGGTGGATCTGTATTTTCTTTCTTTGAATTCGAAAATGATGTACTTGAAGAAAGCGGTATTGAAGAAAATGAAGATGAAATATAGTTTTCTTACAATTACATAGTAAATTAGCCGAAAAAAATTACATTCAATCATCAAATCATTCAATGAAAAAGCTACGTTTCCTTATTGTCCTGTTTGTTCTTACATTCTCTTCATCCTATTCGCAAACTTATTTTAAATTTAATGCTCCAACAACTCTTGTAGGAGTACCACAAATAGGAATAGAAACTAGTTTAGGACAAAAATGGACCTACCAAGCCGATGTTTTAGGTTCTTACTGGGAGTCTATTAATGGAGCTCCTTTTAAAACCTTAATGGTGTTTAGTGAAGTTCGTTACCATTTTAATGAAAAATACAAAGGCCTATATGTAGGAGGTCATATTGGTGGTGCACTGTTTGAAATTCAAAAATGGGATTATATAAATACCGATAAATACCAAAAAGGAGAAGCATTGTTTTTTGGTGCTACTATAGGCTATCAGTTTCAAATTAGTGATAAATGGATGATCGATATGTTTGTAGGCGGTGGTAACCAGCAAGCCCATTACAAAGGCCGCTATTTATCTACAGGCAAACCTTATGAATTTTCAAGCTACAATAAGAGCGGTGAATGGCTTCCTTACCGTGGCGGAATTATGTTTAGCTACAAGTTATAAAAAAAGCAGGCCTGTAAGCCGGATTCTGTATTCCCTCGGAATCCTTATCATTTATCTAGACCCCACATTACTGCGGGGATCAATCTGCCTACCCCCCGGCATTGGGCGGGCAGCCCTTAATTGCCGGTGTACATGGCATTTCACCGCATAGAGTTTACCTGGTTTCACTACAGCATTACCTGTACATACTTTCTGTTGCACTTGTCCTCTCCCGGCTCTGCAAACCGGAATGACGGGTGTTACCCGCTATGCTGCCCTATGGTGTCCGGACTTTCCTCCCTCCTTGCGGACGGCGATAAGGCGGCCTGCGTGGCGCAAAAGTACGTTAGATTTTTGGATTAAAAGATCTTTAGATTATGAGAAAACAGAGAAAAACATAACCTACTGGTTTCAAACAATCTAAAAATGAAACAACATTGCTCTTCAATTTTGTAGTAAAACGTTTAACATTTCGTTGGCTCGCCAAAAAAAATGAAAGCCTTAATTTTAAGTATTAAAGTAAATAAACTTAAAATACAGCATCATGGACAGACAAATGTATCACTATGCAACGGTTACAAAAGCCCTGCAGGAATTGAACGAAAAAGGTTTTACTACCGATTTTAATCTTAAAGAAGACCACATCATTAATCACTGGAAAGATTTTGAAATAGAACACATTTACCGCTATGAGGGTGAAAGTGATCCTGGGGACGAAGCAACTGTATTTGGTATTAAATCAACATCAGGCGAAAAAGGCGTTTTTGTAGTTAGTCCCGGCGCTTATACCGAAAATGGTGCCGCAAAAGTACTTCTTGATATTAGCATTAGAGGAAGAGCTGAACAATAATAGCAATGAACAGGCTGCAAAAAAAACTAGAAAAAATAGGGAATGATCCCAAAGTAACTGCTAAAGCCGTTGGCCTTCGGTATTCTTTAAAGGCTGATAAAGGCTATTATCGAAAACACAGGGATAACGGGTTTAGTTATATAAACGAAGAAGGGAAATCTGTTAAGGATAAAATCACTCTTGATCGCATAAAAAAACTTGTTATACCACCAGCCTGGCAGGATGTATGGATCTCTCCTTTTGAGAATGGTCATTTACAGGTTACCGGCACCGATGCTAAGGGCAGAAAACAATACCGATATCATCCGTATTGGAATAAAATACGAAATCAGTCAAAATTCTTTAAATTAAGAAGGTTTGCCAATGCACTGCCGGTTATCAGGCAACAGGTAGAAAAAGATCTTAATCGAAAAGGATTACCTTATGAAAAAGTAGTTGCTTTAGTTGTGAAACTCATAGAAATGACTAATATTCGAATTGGTAACGATGCTTATAAAAAGCTGTACGGTTCTTTTGGACTCACTACATTGCGCGACAAACACGTAAAATTTGATGGTACAACCGTATGGTTCGAATTTGTTGGAAAAAAAGGCATTAAACATAAAATAAAACTCCAAAGCCGTAAAATGGCCAATTTGGTGAAAAAATGCAAAGATATACCGGGGCAGGAACTTTTTCAATACTATGATGATAACAACCAAAGACATACCATCGGATCCGGAGATGTAAACAGCTACATAAAAGAAATCACAGGGGAAGATTTTACCGCAAAAGATTTTCGTGCATGGTCCGGCAGTATTAATGCACTCTGTGCTTTTTTAGACATTGGTGAATTTACCAGTGAGACCGACTGCAAACATAAAATTATAAACGTACTCGATTCCGTAGCTCAAAAATTAGGCAACACACGTACTGTTTGTAAAAAATACTATGTGCACCCTACTGTTATTGCTGCATATGAGAAAGGTTCTATCTGGAATTATAAGCCAGATCAGGCAGATAGCAGCGAATTGAATTCAAATGAAAAAGCACTTCTTAAATTGCTTACTACTGAAGATATAGCAGAAGTACTTGCCTGATGCAAATAAATCAGAACAATAGTGTTTTATAATTATTCTATTCCTTATTTTTATATACTCTGTTTTACTCCTCTATAAATATGCATCTTAAAAAATAAGAATGGAAAATTATAGTATCGTTTTATTTATCCTTGCCCTTATGATCTGCTTATCGGCTGTTGCCGATAAAATAAAACTACCCTATCCTATCTTATTAATTATAGCAGGCATAGGCATTGGTTTTATTCCCGAGATCCCGAAGATGGAAATAAACCCTGAAATTATTTTTCTGATTTTTCTCCCCCCCTTACTGTATGATGCTGCATTTAACATTTCCTTCTCTCAATTTAAAACAAACCTTAATACTATAAGCACACTGGCAATATCGTTAGTGTTTTTAACCGTTACCGGTATTGCTGTTATGGCGCGTTATTTTATCCCGGGTATGACATGGCCGCTTGGTTTCGTATTAGGAGCGATTCTATCAGCTACAGATGCCGTTGCTGCCATTAGTATCACAAAAGGGCTGGGACTATCTCATAAAACCAGTACAATATTAGAAGGTGAAAGCCTTATCAATGATGCCTCTGCACTTGTAGCTTATCGCTTTGCGGTTGCAGCAGTTACCGGTACCGCTTTTGTGTTTTGGGAAGCCTCATTTCAATTTTTGCTTCTGATAGGCGGAGGATTCCTTATAGGACTCATTATGGGTAAAATACTGGCATTCATTATAAAGCGAATACAGGATGATGCAATTATAATAATCAGTTTTATGCTGCTTATGCCATTTGTAACCTATCAGATTGCCGAAGAATTAAATGTCTCGGGTGTGATTGCTGTCGTTATGCTTGGTTTAGGTATTTCTCATTTTAGCAACAAAATACTGCCAACCAACTTATTACACCAGTCGAAATCAATCTGGGAGATGATTATTTTTCTCCTCAATGGATTAATATTTATTCTTATAGGCCTACAATTTCCTTACATTCTTGAAAATATAGATAAGGCACTTGTATTACCATATATTGGCTATGCTTTTTTAATTACAATAGTAGTACTGATCATTCGTATGGCAAGAGTGTTTTTGCAGCAGGTAAACCTTCAAAAAGCGTATGATAAAAAGAGAGGACAAATTACCGAACATGCGCTGTTAGACTTTAAAAACAGTCTTATAATCAGCTGGTCGGGCATGAGAGGAATTGTTTCTCTTGCCATTGCCATTGGATTACCACATACACTGAAAGACGGCAGTCCGTTCCCACTTCGCAATGAGATTATATTCATTTCTATAGCCGTGGTACTTTTTACTCTATTGGGTCAGGGACTTACACTACCCTGGTTAGTTAAAAAGCTACAGCCTACCAGCGATAACGAGCAAAAATCTGAATAAAAACAACAAGATTTAATTGGTAATTACATCCTAAAAAATCTGTTGATAAAATGTAAAAATCTATCTCCTAAAAGCATCAAAATCCACTTCACAATTGCTATATTTGCTACTCAGTTATTTCTATGGAACAGTTTATTGTATCAGCCCGAAAATACCGCCCGCAAACCTTTAAGGATGTTGTGGGGCAGCAGGCTATAACCAATACACTACTTAATGCCATAGAAAACAACCACCTTGCTCAGGCACTGCTGTTTACAGGTCCGCGTGGTGTAGGTAAAACAACCTGTGCCCGTATTTTAGCCCGTAAAATAAATCAGGAAGGATATGATGACCCGTATGAAGATTTTGCATTCAACGTGTTTGAACTCGATGCTGCTTCTAACAACTCAGTAGACGACATTCGAAGCCTGATCGATCAGGTAAGGATACCACCCCAAACAGGTAAATATAAAGTATATATTATCGATGAGGTTCATATGCTCTCACAGGCTGCTTTTAATGCGTTTCTAAAAACGCTTGAAGAACCACCAAGGCATGCTATTTTTATATTAGCAACCACTGAGAAGCATAAAATTATCCCTACGATCCTATCCCGCTGCCAGATCTTTGATTTTAAAAGAATTACAGTTAAGGATGCTAAAGAACATCTAGCAGATGTTGCCAATAATCAAGGGATTACCTTTGAAGATGATGCACTGCATATTATTGCCCAAAAAGCAGATGGCGCGATGCGTGATGCTTTGTCTATTTTTGACAGGGTAGTTAGCTACTGCGGTAACAATTTAACACGTCAGGCAGTAACAGAAAACCTGAATGTTCTTGACTATGAGTACTATATAAAAGTAACCGACTTATTACTTGAAAATAAAATTCCAGAATTACTGCTTACCTATAACGATATTTTAGCCAAAGGTTTTGACGGACACCATTTTGTAGCTGGCCTTGCCTCTCACTTCCGTGATCTTTTGGTTAGTAAAAATCCTGCTACACTAATATTATTAGAAGCTGGTGAAGCAGCTCAAAATTTATATGGAATACAAGCTCAGAAAGCAAGCCAGGATTTTTTACTAAAAGCCATAGATCTCGCTAATGACTGTGACCTGAAATACAAATCAAGTCAGAATCAAAGACTACTTGTTGAATTATGCCTTATGCAGCTTGCCTCTATCACTTTTGATGGAGAAAAAAAAAAGCTGACCAATTTATAATTCCTCCCCATTATTTTAAAGATAATGCACCTTCTCCTGTTAAAACAACTACCGAAGAAACTACCCCTCGGGCACAAGTTACTGAAAACAATACCGCTACACAGCCTGTAGAGGAAAAACCAATTGGAATTACTCCGCTTCCAACTGCTTCACTTGAAGTAGAAGAACCGGAAGTCGTGAAACCGCCTGTTGTAACACCCGAAGATGATGGCCAGCCTAGAGTTTCTGCGTTTTCTTTATCCGGTTTACGTAAAAAACGTGAACTGGCCGAAAGTCAGAAAGCAAT
Source organism: Flavobacterium cerinum (assembly GCF_004028155.1). GTDB lineage: Bacteria > Bacteroidota > Bacteroidia > Flavobacteriales > Flavobacteriaceae > Flavobacterium > Flavobacterium cerinum. The sequence continues at coordinate 33,408 of NZ_SBII01000010.1, forward strand.
GGTAAGACATACTGATGAACTTCCACGTGAACCATTCAATGAAACAGATATGCGTTTGCAATGGAATAAATTTGTTGATCGATTAAACAATACTGGACAAAAGATCATGGCTACTTATATGACGATTAACGATCCTTCTCTTGAGGGTACAACGATTCGTCTGGAATTACCTAATGAAGGCTCTAAAGTAGATTTCGACACCAATAAACACGAATTACTAGGCTATTTACGCGGTAAACTACATAATCACGATATTGTTATTGATGTAAATGTTAACGAAATGGTATCTACAAAACATGCCTTTACGCCAATTGAAAAATTTGAAAAGCTTAAATCAATAAATCCTGCCCTTGAGCTGTTGAGAAAAACATTTGATTTAGATATATAATCAAATTTTTAAAATAGCATCATACAGATTATAATTCTCATCATCAAAACAAACAAAGACTATTTTCTGGATAGTTTCATTTTCGCTTAGAAAATCATTTACAGTATCTACTGCTATCCTGACTGCTTTATCTTTAGGGAAATGATAAATACCTGTGCTAATATTTGGAAATGCAATACTGGTAATATTATTTTCAACAGCCAACATAAGACTATTACGGTAAGAATTAGCTAAAAGAGCCTCTTTCTCATTTTTATCACCATTCCAAACCGGACCAACGGTATGAATAACATACTTTGCAGGAAGTTTTCCTCCTGTTGTAATTACCGCCTCACCCGTTTTACATCCGCCCTGACGATTACGTATTGCAACACATTCATCTAAAATAGCCTGTCCTCCTGCACGATGAATTGCTCAATCCACTCCGCCACCACCAAGCAGCGAAGTATTAGCTGCATTGACAATAGCATCATTAGCTATTTTTGTAATATCTCCTTTTATAAGTTTTATTTTGGGATTCATCTAGATATCCTTAGCAATCTGTTTTTAAATATTTTATACTAAATAGTATTATAGTACATTGCCTTAACGATACCATCTGAAAGTCCGATTTTTGGTACGTAGATATTTCTGGCGCCACTCCATTTCATGGCATTAAGATAAATTCTAGTCGCATAGATAATAACATCAGCACGATCAGGATTGAGTCCTAATTCGGCGATACGCTGTTCGTAAGAAAGACTATTAAGAAATTGATACTGAGAATTCACATAGAAATACGACAATGGCTTCTCCTGCTGTTTACCCGACATTTTAAAGAGCTTATTAATATTACCTCCAGACCCAATAAGCGTTATTGTTTCATAAGGCTCTGTCACTGCTTTTATCCATTTTTCTATCTCCTGCCATACCACATCATTCACCATATTATTAAGCAGACGAACCGTTCCATTCTTAAAGGATTTAGATGCTACGATTTTACCGCTATCAAACAGTGAAAATTCTGTGCTGCCACCACCCACATCAACATACAGGTATGTTTGATCTGTTTTTACAAGATGATGTAAATCTGTAGAAGCAATTATAGCCGCTTCTTTTTTACCATCGATGATTTCAATTTTAATACCCGATTCTTTCTCAATTAAATCGGCTACCTCATGCCCATTATACGCTTCGCGCATTGCCGATGTAGCACAGGCCATATACTTTTCTACTCTATGAACCTTCATTAGCAGCTTGTAAGCCTTCATAGCATCGATCATGCGTTCAATGTTCTCTTCGGTAATTTCACCCACCGTAAAAGCATCCTGCCCTAAACGAATAGGAACCCTAACTAATGAACTTTTATTAAACTGCGTCTCTTTCCCCTCCTGTTCTACAATATTACATACCAATAACCTCATGGCATTGGATCCAATATCTATAGCAGCATATTTTTTTATTGTAATCATTCTCAAAGTGCCTTAGATGCTTAGTTCAATAGACCCTAAGCAGCTTTGCTTATAATTGTTCGTAAATAACTTCTAATTTATTCCTGTAATAATTGTAGGTTTCAAGCTGCGCACGGAAAGGTTTTTCATCAGGACGCTTCCTGTACTTATTCTCCAGGTTCTCTGAATGTAAACGCGCTTTTACGTTAGCTTTCCAGCCAATATCAAACGTCTCTATAAGCTCTGTTTTTATATCCTTATCATAGATAGGACAGGTAACTTCCACCCTTGCATCCAGATTACGGGTCATAAAATCGGCCGATGAAATGAATACATCGGGATCGCCGCAATTTGCAAAGATGTATACCCTGGAATGCTCCAGGTAATTATCTACAATACTTATTGCTTCAATATTTTCACTCATCTCCGGAACTCCCGGTATAAGACAGCAGATACCACGAATGATCAATTGGATCTTAACACCTTCCCTGCTTGCTTCATACAGTTTATCAATCATTTTATAATCGGTAAGACTGTTCATCTTAAGCTTTATATAAGCCTCTTTACCGGCAATAGCATTAAGTATTTCCCTATCAATAAGTTTATAAAACTTAGATCGGGTATAGTGTGGCGATACAAAAAGATGCTTGTAACGGTGCACTCGATAGTTTATATCAAAGAATTCGAATATGGTATTTACTTCTTTTAATATCTGTTGATGAGCTGTAAAAAGCGTAACATCGGTATATACTTTTGCAGTAGACTCATTAAAGTTTCCTGTAGATATAAAACCATATCGTCTTATTTTCTTTTCTTCAACACGCTCAACAACGCATATTTTGCTGTGTACTTTTAATCCTTTTACTCCAAATATAAGGTTTATACCTTCTGTCTGCATCTGTTCGGCATACGATATATTACTGGCTTCATCAAAACGAGCCTGCAGCTCTATCTGCACTGTTACTTTCTTACCATTTTTAGCTGCATTAATAAGTGAACTTATTATCTGCGAGTTCTTTGCCAGCCTGTATAATGTAATCTTAATTGATATTACCTTAGGATCCAATGCTGCTTCACGAAGAAACTTAATAACATAAGCAAACGACTGATAAGGCGCATTAAGTAAATAATCCTTTTGTTTGATCTTATGCAGGATACTCCCTTCTAAACTAAGACCACTTACAGGCAATGGTACATTTTGACTGTATAAAAGATCCGGTCTTCCCAGTTGCGGAAAACTCATGTAATCTCTTCTGTTATGATATCTTCCTCCGGGAATGATACTATCAGATGAATCAATCTCCATGCGCATAAGGAAAAACTCCAATGTATCTTTTCCTATAGCCTGATCGTAAACAAAACGTACGGGCTCTCCAATACGCCTGTCTTTTACACTTGTGGAAATTTTTTCCATAAGGCTTTTACTCTGGTCGCTATCTATTTCCAATTCAGCATCACGTGTAATTTTAATCATGTGAGCCGAGATACTATCATATAAAAATATATTAAAGATACTATGCAGGTTAAGACGTATAACATCATCAAGCATAATGATATACTGTTTATCATTATTTGATGGAAGTATAACAAACCTGTTAATGTTCTTCGGAATCTCTACTACTGCATAACGCACTTCTTGAAGTGTAGCCTCATCCTCTTCTGTGGCAGGTTTAGCCTTCATAACAAGCTTAACAGCAAGATAACCGGAAGTATCTTTCAGTAACGGAAATTCATCTAAATCGTTAAGGATAATGGTAACTAACTCAGGACTTACTTTTTGAATAAAGTAGTCTTTTATAAATTGCTCCTGCGCTTTGTTAATTTGACTTTCGTTTACGATATAGATATTCTCTTTCTCGAGTTCTTTTTCAATAACGCTAAGTATCCTTAAGCTTTCCGATTGCTGTTCAATAACAATCTCTGTTATTTCGTTAAGAAGCTTTTGGGCAGTTATACCACCAAGAATTTTCTCACCAGTCTGCCCCTCTAGGCTAAGACGGCGGATAGCTGCATAGCGTACCCTAAAAAATTCGTCGAAGTTATTTGAAAATATTCCTAAAAATCGTAATCTGTCTAATAATGGTACTTTCTCATCTCCTGCTTCCTGCAGTACCCTTGCATTAAATGCCAGCCAGCTTTTTTCTCTATCAATATACCTGTTTACCGGTGAGTGGTGGATCATGTTTTTTTAATTCACTTGGAAATAATACTTTTTCTATCTTACCTCTTCGTATATCTTTCCAGTCATTTTCCTGGAAAGAAAGAGATACAAACCCCGCTGTAGGCACATTCTCTATAGCGCGGTTCCCAAAGATATTAACAAAATTAGTAATAGCATCGTTATGACCAAAAAGAATTAGGTTATCAAATTGGTTATTACAGCTTTTTATAGCTTCTTCCAGAGCTTTTTCATCAAAAGTATACAACTCATCTTTAAAAACTATGGTATCAATGGGAATGGATAGGTTCTCAGCAAATATAAAAGCTGTATTTTTTGCACGCTGCGCCGTGCTGCTCCACACTATATAGGACTTAGGAAGGTAGTTCTCTGCTTGTGACGACACTAAATGCGCATCATTAATTCCTCTTTTAGTAAGAGGGCGGTCTTTATCCGCCATTGGGGTGTCCCAACTGGACTTCGCATGGCGAATAAGAATTAGGTTTTTCATACGATTTAGTATTACGAATTAATATCAGTAAATACTAAATTTCTAAAAAAAAATAAAACCAGACTCCCTATTATATGTTAATTTGCTATTAAAGTTTACGCTTAAGGAGCTAGCCTTTCAATCTTCCAGGAAAAGTCTTGCAGTAATTTATATCTAATCCTGTCGTGAAGGCGATTTGGCCTTCCCTGCCAAAACTCCACCTCTACAGGTTTAACAATATAACCTCCCCAATGTTCAGGTCTTGGTATTTCTTTACCTTCAAATTGCTCTTCAAGTTCTTTTAAATTGTTTTCGAGATACTCCCGGGATGGAATTACCTCGCTTTGCGGTGACACCATAGCACCCAGCCTGCTGCCTTCAGGACGACTTTCAAAATATCCGTCAGACATATTTGCAGATACTCTCTCTGCCCTGCCTTTAATTATTACCTGGCGTTCCATTTCATACCAAAAGAACGAGAGGCAAACATTAGGATTAGCAGCTATAGCACGGCCTTTTTCTGAGTTATAATTGGTGTAAAAAACAAAACCTTCGTATGTATACTGTTTTAAAAGCACTACTCTTGACTTAGGAAAGCCGTCAAGACCAATAGAAGACACTGTCATAGCATTAACTTCGGCAGTAGTACCGAAGTCTTCTGTTTCCAAAAACCATGTCTTAAACAGGTTTATAGGGTCTTCCGGCAGATTCCCCTCTTCCAGGTGACTTTTCTCGTAAGATCTTCTATAATTACTTAAATCAGTCATTTTAGGCGTTTTAGATTGTTGGATTTTAGAAGAACAGAATATGTATAAAATTACTGAATTATAAATAATCCAGCTTAAAATTCAAATACTTTACCATCGTCAGCCAGCTCAACGTTTTCAAATACCGTTTTAGCTTCTTCTTTGAATGGTTCTATAGATCCGTATCGTGTAGAATAATGCCCTAGTACCAAGTGTTTTGCATTGGCTAAAAGAGCAATCTTAGCAGCTTGTTTAGCTGTACAGTGCATTGTCATTTCGCAATACTGTTCATCTGCTTCCAGAAAAGTACTTTCATGGTACAATACATCTACATCTCTAATCAGTGTTACAATGGTTTCATCATAAACCGTATCAGAACAGAAGGCGTAACTTTTTGGAGCAATTGGATCAAACGTTAATTCCTCATTAGGAATAACCGTACCATCCTCCATTGTCATATCACTACCGCTTTTAATCTTGTTATAGTAACAGGTATCGATATTATGATTCATTACAGCATTAAGATTCAGTTTCCTGTCACCTGTTTTTTCCTGAAACAAATAGCCATTGGTGTATACTCTGTGTTTTAACGGAATTGTACTTACAACGACCTTGTCATCCTCAAAAACAATCTGAGATTCTTTACTATCCAACTCATGGAAATAAAGATTATAACTGGTCCATGAACCCGATAATTTTAATTGTAATAAAGTAACTTCTTTTATTCCTTTTGGTCCATATACATGCAGATCATTCTGGCGGCTAAGAAGCGAAAATGTAGATATTAAACCTATAAGACCATAAAAGTGGTCACCATGTAAATGGGAAATAAATACATGGTTTATGCGGGAAAATTTAATTTTATGCTTCCTTAATTGTACCTGCGTACCTTCACCACAGTCTATAAGAAACATTTGATTCTTCATTTCCAACACCTGCGATGTAGGGTTGGTTATTGTTCTTGGAGTAGCTGCATAACAGCCAAGTATTGTGAGGTTCATTAATTTTAAGGTTTAAACTAGGAATTCAGCTGTCTTTTAATTCCTAAATATTGGTAAAAACCAACAAGTATACTAATTAAAAGCCTAAATCCCGTTCAATCTCTTCCATTTCAATGATATCATGTGCCTCAAGGAGTGTAGGCACAACAACCATTTCATCAGGCACATCGTTAAAATCAAGATCTGATGCAACAAGTACGAATGATTTTTTAGCTTTCCTGTGTTTGTTTGATAATGAAAGAAAGGTAAGAATACGCGGAAGATCGATAGCACTATCCTGACTTAAGTCTAGAATAATATTGTGTTCTTTATAGCTATTGTATTCCGTAGTCACTTTTTCCAGAAAAGAAGCAATATCTCCCTGAGTATTTTTAATTATTACAGTATGTCCTTTTTGTTCTACTTTCATTTTTTTAGTGTTACTGAGCACCTTAGTTGCTAAGTCGTTTAGGTTTTGGCGCTCAACTTAAAACTTTATTGTTTTATTTTAGATGCTAACAGGTAAATCACAGCCATCCTTACCGCTACACCATTTTCTACCTGCTCCAGAATTACTGATTGCTGAGAATCGGCTACATCACTTGTAATCTCTACCCCACGGTTTATAGGTCCCGGGTGCATGATCACGATTTCTTTATTCAATGAATCCAATAATGCTTTATCTACACCATACTGTTGCGCATATTCACGTGTTGACGGGAAATAGTTCACATCCAGCCTTTCGTTTTGCACCCTTAGCATATTAGCAACATCGGCCCATTCCAAAGCTTTGCGAAGGTTTGGTTCTACTTTTACTCCTAATGATTCAATGTATTTAGGTATGAGTGTTTTTGGACCGCATACTTTAACTTCGGCACCTTGCATCTGTAGTGCAAATATATTAGATAGTGCTACCCTTGAATGCAGTATATCACCAACAATTACAACTTTTTTACCGCCTACTTCTCCTAATTTTTCTCTTATCGTAAAAGAATCCAGTAAACCCTGAGTAGGATGCTCATGCGCTCCATCTCCGGCATTTACAATACTTGCTTTTACATTTTTAGAAAGAAAATGGGCAGCACCCGGTCTTTCATGGCGCATAACAACCATATCTACTTTCATAGACAGGATATTGTTTACGGTATCTATAAGTGTTTCCCCTTTTTTTACCGATGACTGCGCTGCAGAAAAACTAATTACATCAGCAGACAGCCTTTTTTGCGCCAGTTCGAACGAAAGCTTTGTTCGTGTACTGTTTTCAAAAAATATATTGGCAATGGTAATATCCCTAAGCGATGGGACTTTTTTAATGGGGCGATTTATTACTTCTTTAAATTGATCGGCAGTTTCAAAAATAAGGTCAATATCGTTTTTGTTGATATATTTTATTCCTAATAAATGATTAACGCTTAATTCTTTCATCTTAAATTGCTGTTGCGGTTAAGCCTTATATTAAAAAAACACTGTCTTCTCCGTCGTTCTCTACCCAGGATACTTTTACTTTCTCATCGTTAATGGCATCTACCTGACGGCCTCGATAATCAGGCTGTATAGGCAGGTGGCGGCTAAAACGACGATCTATAAGTACCATAAGTTCTATCTCAGAAGGGCGCCCAAAAGATTGTATAGCAGTTAACGCTGCACGAATGCTTCGTCCTGTATAAAGTACATCGTCTATAAAAACAACTTTCTTATTTTCTACAAGAAAATCGATCTCTGTCCTGTTTGCCTCTAAAGGCTTATCAGAACGACGGAAATCATCTCTAAAGAACGTTATATCAAGAAGCCCTAACTGAATATTAGTGACGTTGTATTCCTGTTCTAACATCTGTTTTATGCGCTCTGCAAGAAAACGTCCACGCGGCTGAAGCCCAATAAGTACGGTTTCTGAAAAATCGAGATGTTTTTCAATTAACTGGCAGGCCAAACGGTGTAGGATGATATTGACTTCTCTGGAATTGAGCAATACTTTCTGGCTCATAATGCGGTATTGTGTTTGGTTTGTAAAAGTAGGTAAAAAATAGATTTAGAAAAAATTAGATTACAATTAATTGGGCAAATCATTATTTAACAAATCAACCCGATTCGTCTTAATTTATACATAATTTACTTTATTTTAACAAAATATACTTTTATACGCCATAACTTTAACCTCATACAATCACAAAAACAAAAAATTATGCAAAACAGGATATTTAAACTCGGATTCTTCGCCCTGTTAATTGGTACACTTCTTACAGGGTGTGAAGTTATTGGCGATATTTTTCAGGCCGGTGTAGGCGTTGGTGTAATTTTAGTAGTTGCGGTAGTAGTGATCCTTATTTGGGTGATTAGTCGTTTCAGGAAATAGCCACTGGTATAAAACAAAAAATCCCGAACGCGAGTTCGGGATTTTTTTATTCCTAAATATACTATTTGTACATTTTCTTTCTAAGTTCCTGTACCTTTTCGTCATCAAGATAATCATCAAAGGTCATGTAACGGTCTATTACTCCGTTTGGTGTAATTTCCAGTACACGGTTAGCAACCGTTTGTGCAAATTCGTGGTCATGGGTTGTAAACAACACAGATCCTTTAAAGTTTTTCAACGAGTTGTTAAACGCCGTGATCGATTCAAGGTCAAGGTGATTTGTAGGCTCATCAAGCATTAATACGTTAGCACGAAGCATCATCATTCTTGAAAGCATACAACGCACTTTCTCCCCTCCGGATAATACTCGCCCTGTTTTTAACGCTTCTTCTCCACTAAAGATCATTTTACCAAGAAATCCACGGATATACACCTCATCACGCTCTTCTTCCGTCTTAGCCCACTGACGAAGCCAGTCTACAAGCGTAAGATCATTTTCAAAGAATGAATGGTTGTCTGAAGGAAGGTACGATTGGATCGTAGTAATACCCCAGTCAAACGTTCCGCTGTCCGGTTGTGCGTTACCGTTTAATATTTCATAGAAAGCAGATGTAGCACGGGAATCTTTAGAGAAGATAACAACTTTATCTCCTTTAGCCATGTTAAGATCTATGTTCTTGAACAATACTTCTCCATCAATCGATGCGCTAAGGTCTTTTACATTTAATATCTGGTCACCTGCTTCACGCTCCTGATCAAAAATGATTGCAGGATATCTTCTGCTTGACGGCTTAATATCATCTATTTTCAGTTTTTCAAGCATTTTTTTACGGCTGGTAGCTTGTTTAGACTTCGCTACGTTAGCACTGAAACGCATAATGAACTCCTGAAGTTCTTTTTTCTTCTCGTCAGCTTTTTTGTTTTGCTGCGCTCTCTGTCTTGCTGCCAATTGACTTGACTCATACCAGAATGTATAGTTACCCGAATACTGGTTTATCTTACTGAAATCGATATCTGAAATGTGTGTACAAACAGCATCCAGGAAGTGACGGTCGTGAGATACAACAATTACAGTATTATCATAATTTGCTAAAAAGTTTTCTAACCACGAAATGGTTTCAAAATCCAGGTCGTTGGTAGGCTCATCCATAATAAGTACATCCGGATTACCAAATAATGCCTGTGCTAATAACACACGTACTTTTAGTTTACCGTCAAGATCTCCCATTAATGTATAATGATAATCCTCAGAAATACCTAAGTTAGAAAGCATTGATGCAGCAGCAGAATCGGCATTCCAGCCATTCATTTCTTCAAAAATCACCTGAAGCTCACCTACCCTCTCACCATCTTTATCAGAAAAGTCAGCTTTAAGGTAAATTTCATCCATCTCCTTTTTAACGGCATATAGGGTTTTATTACCCATCATGACCGTTTCAAGTACCGTATTTTCGTCAAACATGTTGTGGTTCTGACTAAGTACCGACATACGTTTGCCCGGCTCAAGATGAACGTGGCCTGAAGTTGGATCTATTTCTCCTGCAATAATTTTTAGGAATGTAGATTTTCCGGCACCGTTTGCGCCTATGATTCCGTAACAGTTACCTTGTGTAAAAGAGGTGTTTACTTCGTCAAACAAAATCCTTTTACCGAACTGTACCGATAAATTTGAAACTGATAGCATTTTAAAAAATTTTTGCAAAAGTACAAAATTTGCTACAGTTTATCAGATAACGAACAATATTAAAATTTGAAAGTTTTTTTAACTGTCTTTTAACAACTACAGGGAGCTATTAAAAATATTTTTGTGTTTACACCTTACACACCTTATGTCAAATTTTCATAAAATCGGATTACTGCTATTTTTAATAGCGGCATTAACATCATGTAAAAATGATGATAATGACTATTCTGCCTATTTTGGCGGCGTAGTTACCAATCCAAAAACGCCTTATGTAATATTTAGCAAGGACGATAAGGTTATCGATACGTTACACCTTGATGAGCAAAACCGATTTTTTATAAAATTCGACTCCCTTGCCCCAGGGCTTTACAGCTTTAAACACGAACCTGATTATCAATATGTTTACTTTGATAAAAACGACAGCCTGATGGTTTCTATAAACACATCAAATTTTGATGAATCGATAGTGTTTAGCGGAAATGGTGACAAGAAAAACAATTTCATGATGGATCTTTACCTTATGCAGGAAAAAGACCGTATAGCTGATTATAATATTTACAATGCTAATTTTAACGCATTCCAAAAAAACCTTGATTCTGTTTATTCACTAAGGCAGGCTTTTTATAAAAAAGAGAAATCGGAAATTAACTGGAGCGACGATTTTAATTTCTATGCCAATGCAAGGCTCAATCTTAATTATTATGCTAAGAAAGAGTGTTATCCTTACCTCCATAAACGAAGGACAGGTAAAGAAGCCATATCTAAAGTTCCGGCAAATTTTTATGATTTCAGGAAAGAGATAAACTTTAATGACCCAAGACTTACTAATTTTTCTCCTTTTGTGCGTTACTTCACCGCAATGCTTAATAATATTGCCGACACTAATAAACACAACAGTACCAACTCTGAAGAGAATTCCCTAAAAGACAATATTCTTAAGTTAAATATTGCCGATTCTATATTCTCTAATAAAATCGTAAAAAATGAAGTGCTGGATAATATTGCTTTTGCTTATATGCTGGAAGATCATAATATTACAAACAGTCAAAAATTCCTTGATCATTTCCTTACCTTATCCACAGACGATCACAAGACCAATGATATAAAAAAAATGAGTGATGCCGTAAGACTACTCAAAGAAGGACAAAAGCTTCCCGGAATAAAGCTGCTTGATACTAATAATAATTGTTTTGATATACAAAACAACATCCGCAAAGAAACTGTTATCTTCTTTTGGACCGTTTGTGCACAAAATCATCTTGATCTCGTTTATAAAAAGCTGGATGTGCTTAAAAAGGAACATAAAAACATAAACTTTATAGCCGTAAATGTAGATGAAGATAAAGAATGGAAAAAAATGATGCAATTACATGAATTCCAAAATGCTTTTCAACTTCGGGCAGGAAACCTGCAGGCTCTTAAAGACAAATGGGTGTTTACCAAAATAAACCGAACCATCATTTTAAATTCTGACGGCACTATTAAAAATGCATTCGCCAACCTTATGGATGTTAAATTCTCTGATAATCTATAAAACTCCACAGATTATTCTCCCCTGTTTGATTTCCACAAGTATTAGCTTGATACATACAGATTGTAAAATGAGCTAACAAACTAACTTTGTTCTTATTAAACAGCAAAGTTAAACATCATGAAATATAATTTTTTAGGAAACACAGGACTGTTAGTATCTGAGTTATGTTTTGGAACCATGACTTTTGGCGGTAAAGGTTTTTGGGAAGCCATTGGCCGTACACAGCAGCAGGAAGTAAATGAACTAATGAAGGTTGTTATCGACTCCGGTATTAATTTCATAGATACCGCTAACGTATATTCTTACGGGGAATCGGAAAAACTTTTAGGACAATCTATTAAAGATTTAGGACTTAACCGAAACGAACTTGTGATTGCGACAAAAGTGCGCGGTCGTATGGATGATAAGCCAAATGGTGTAGGCCTTTCGCGTTACCATATCTTCAATTCGGTAAATGAAAGCCTGGAACGCCTGCAACTTGACCATATTGATATATTATATGTACATGGTGTAGATCACAGAACACCTGTAGAAGAAACAATGCGGGCACTTAATGATATTGTACTAACAGGCAAAGTGCGCTACATAGCCGTTTGCAACTGGCCTGCATGGATGGTTATGAAAGCACAGGGCATAGCCGATAAAAACGGTTGGAATAGATTTATTGGACTTCAATATTTCTATTCGTTAGCTGGTAGGGATATTGAGCGTGAGATCGTTCCCTTAGCCGAAGATCAAAACCTGGGGATCATGCCCTGGAGTCCTTTGGCAGGAGGATTTCTTTCCGGAAAATATGCCCGTGATATCGAAAAAACAGGAAATTCAAGAAGGGATACATTCGACTTTCCTCCTATCAACAAAGAAAAAACCTATGATATTGTAGATGTAATTACCGAAATCGGACAGCAGTACAATGCCTCTCCATCTCAAATAGCTTTAGCATGGGTGCGTTATCAACCGGGAATTACGAGTACCATCATTGGAGCAAAAAATATTGAACAGCTAAATGACAATATTAAATCGATCGAAATTGAGCTAAGTACTGCCGATCTCGAAAAAATCGATGCAATAAGTGCTTTAACTAAAGAATATCCGGAATGGATGGTAGACCGTCAGTCTGTCGATAGACCACGATAACCTAGAATGCAACTATTTTAAAAGCCTCAAAATATATTGTTTTGGGGCTTTTTTATTTAATCGGTATCCATATTTCTTCTTCCGATTTTGGATCTCCATTTTTATATTTTGAACCTAATAGTTCAAAATGCGGCCTGTTATCCAATTCATAACCAGAACTAGGCAGCCATTCTTTAAAAATATACCCAAACACCTCTGCTCCATTTTCGGGATTACCAATGTAATGAAACACGGCATATTTTCCTCCGGGCAGGATATAAGTCTCCATACCATCCGGAACAGTATCAAAAGCTATTACTTCAAGGGCCGCCCATTTTTTGAATTCAGCAGCAGGATTAAAGTTTTCAAAGTAGTTGTCATCATATACCTGCATCGAATATAAATCGGAACCAATAGTATCTTTAACCTGACTCCTTACAGGCATAAAATTTTTCCAAAGCTCAAAGGTTTTATTATTGACTAGCGACATGATAATATGCTTACCGATGAGTTTTTTTTCCTGGATGGTTTGTATGGTTGGGGTCATTTTTATGATATTTGATTATAGCATTGCAAAGATAGGAATGCTTCCATAAGCTCCACGACAATATTCAACTTTACGCTTAATAATGCTTCGACAAGCTCAGCATGACAATCTACTAATTACAACATCACGCTTGACTACAAAATGCTTCGACATGCTCAGCATGACCTGTAATCCTTTGATTTTATGACTTTCAAACTCTATGATTAAAGTTTTATTTATTCATCTGATAAGTAGTTAGTTTTTTTATCAATCCCTCTTCCATTTCAAAAACATCACAAAAAACAGCATCAAGAAGATTACCTGATTTGAATCTTGCCTGTACTGCACCCTCTGCAATTACTACATTGTTTTCTTCTACCATCTTTATGATAGTAACAGTAGGAAGACCGGTAAAAGCATCATTCTCAATTTCATTATCAAAAGCTTCTTTTCCCTGAATATTGATGAATTGCGGCATATACCACACTACATCTCCCGTAAGACAGGATAGTATCATTTCATGATCTCCGGCATTAAAACCGTCCATGTATTTTTGTACAGTAAGTTTGTTTTGTGTCATTTGGTTGATTTTATTATAACAAAGTACCTTCTAGTGCCTATATAACGCTGCGTAAACAGGACAACTGGCAGGATGGTTTTAAACAAATTATATTTCAATTTAAATATAACACTTTTAACAACTTCTTACCTAAACCCTCTGTATTAAAATAGCTTAAAAAAGAGTAACTTTGCGTTTTGCACAAAAAAGCTATGCTAGATACTACAGATAATATAGAAGTATTGGGTGCCCGCGCCCACAATCTTAAGAATATAGACGTTACCATTCCGCGTGAAAAACTCGTGGTGATCACAGGACTTTCGGGTTCAGGAAAGTCATCACTTGCATTTGACACCATTTATGCCGAAGGGCAGCGCCGCTACATCGAAACTTTTTCGGCTTATGCACGTCAGTTCCTTGGTGGCCTGGAGCGCCCGGATGTAGACAAAATTGACGGCCTTAGCCCGGTTATTGCTATTGAGCAGAAAACCACAAGCAAGAGTCCGCGTTCTACAGTAGGTACTATTACGGAAATCTATGACTTCCTGCGTCTTCTTTATGCCCGTGGTGCAGATGCTTACAGCTACATGACCGGAGAGAAGATGGTGAGCTACAGCGATGAAGGTATTAAAGACCTTATTCTTGAAAAATTTAAAGGTAAGCGCATTACTATACTGGCGCCTATTGTACGCAGCCGTAAAGGACATTACCGCGAACTGTTTGAGCAGGTGTCTAAACAGGGCTTTCTTAAAGTGCGGGTAGATGGCGAGATAAAGGATATTGAAAGCGGTATGAAACTGGATCGTTACAAAAATCACGATATTGAAACGGTTATTGACCGTATGCTGGTTGAAGATACTCCTGATAATGATAAACGCCTTGCTGACAGCATCAGGACAGCAATGTACCATGGTGAAGATGTTATGATGGTTATTGAGCAGGAAAGTGGAGAGGTGCGCTACTACAGTCGTAATCTTATGTGTCCTACTTCGGGCATATCTTACCCTAACCCTGAGCCTAACAACTTTTCGTTCAACTCACCTAAGGGTGCGTGCCCGCATTGTAATGGCTTGGGTACTGTAAACGAAATAAACCTTAAAAAGATAATACCTGACCCTAAACTATCTATCAAAAAAGGTGGTTTTGCTCCACTTGGCGAATATAAAAGCTCATGGATATTTAAGCAGATCGAGATCATTGGGGAAAAATATGATTTCAAACTAACGGATGCCATTGAGAAAATCTCTGATGAAGCTATGGACATGATCCTTAATGGCGGAAAAGAGAAATTTACCGTAAGTTCTAAAACACTGGGTGTTGACCGTGAATACAAGGTAGATTTTGAAGGTATTTCGAGCTTTATTAAAACCCAGCATGACGAAAGCGGATCGGCTTCTATTAAACGATGGGCTAAAGATTTCATGGACGAGGTAGATTGCCCGGTATGCCATGGAACCCGATTAAGAAAAGAGTCATTGTACTTTAAGGTTAATGATAAAAACATTGCCGAACTGTCTGCAATGGACATATCTGATCTTGCTGAATGGTTTGAGCACCTGCATGAAAACCTGAACGAAAAACAAAAAGCAATTGCCCTTGAAGTAGTTAAAGAAATAAAATCTCGACTAAGCTTCCTTGTTGATGTTGGATTGAATTACCTGGCATTAAACCGTGGATCAGGATCACTTTCGGGTGGTGAAGCACAGCGTATCAGGCTTGCAACACAGATAGGTTCGCAATTGGTTGGTGTGCTTTATATTCTGGACGAACCAAGTATTGGTTTGCACCAAAGGGATAATGAAAAACTGATCCATTCATTGGAACAGCTACGCGATATAGGCAACTCAGTTATTGTTGTAGAACACGACAAAGACATGATTGAGCGTGCCGACTATGTAATTGACATTGGTCCTGCTGCAGGTCGTTTTGGCGGCCAGATAGTAAGTGCCGGAACTCCTGCTGAATTACTAAAAGAACATACGCTTACAGCGGCTTACCTGAACGGTGAAAAAGAAATTGCCGTACCTAAAGTGAGAAGAGAGGGCAATGGAAAAACCCTTAAACTTACCGGGGCTACAGGTAACAATCTTAAAAATGTTTCGATAGAGATCCCGTTAGGGAAAATGATATGTGTTACAGGCGTTTCGGGAAGTGGAAAATCGACATTGATCAATGGTACACTATACCCTATACTTAATGCCCACTTTTTTAATGGTGTTAAGAAACCGCAGCCGTACAAAAAAATTGAAGGTTTGGAGCATATCGATAAAGTAATTGATATCGATCAGTCGCCTATTGGCCGTACGCCGCGATCTAATCCGGCTACGTACACTGATGTATTCTCGGAGATTCGTTCACTATTTACCCAAACACCAGAGGCAATGATACGCGGTTACAAACCGGGACGTTTCAGCTTTAATGTAAGCGGTGGGCGTTGTGAAACCTGTGAAGGTTCAGGACTTCGTGTTATAGAAATGAGCTTCCTTCCAGATGTTTATGTGGAGTGCGAAACCTGTCAGGGCAAACGTTTTAATCGTGAAACACTGGAAATTCGATACAAAGGGAAATCGATATCCGATATATTGGATATGACAGTAGATGAGGCTGTTCCATTCTTTGAGAACATACCTAAAATCTTTAGAAAAATAAAAACCATACAGGACGTTGGTCTTGGTTATATTACACTGGGACAGCAAAGTACAACACTATCCGGAGGTGAAGCACAAAGGATTAAACTGGCTGCCGAACTCTCTAAAAAAGACACCGGAAATACCTTTTACATACTTGATGAGCCTACTACAGGACTTCACTTTGAAGATATCAGGGTATTGATGGAAGTGATCAATAAACTGGTTAATAAAGGAAATACGGTACTTATTATTGAACATAATATGGACGTTATAAAACTTGCCGACTACATCATAGACATTGGTTATGAGGGTGGTAAAGGCGGCGGACAGCTAATTGCTAAAGGAACACCTGAAGAAGTGGCTAAAAACAAAAAAAGCTATACGGCACATTTCCTGAAAAAAGAATTATCTTAGGCGTATTAGTTGATTAAATTTTTGAATACAAATGGCGAAAGAAAAATACGAGAACGACGACGAATGGATTAATGAAAGCCTGAAGCAAAAGTCATGGCATGAAATAAGAAGTAATGATTCCTGGGTTATCTTCAAGGTAATGTCGGAATTTGTGAATGGTTATGAAACCATGTCCAGAATTGGGCCTTGTGTAACCATATTTGGCTCTGCCAGAACCAGTGCTGATAATAAATACTACCTGCTTGCTGAAAAAATAGCCGAAAAGATTACTCGTGCCGGATATGGCGTGATAACAGGCGGCGGCCCGGGTATCATGGAAGCCGGTAATAAAGGTGCCAGCCAGGGCGGCGGACCATCTGTAGGTCTTAATATAGAACTCCCTTTCGAACAGCACTTCAATCCATATATCGATCACGATAAGAATGTGAATTTTGATTACTTCTTTGTTCGTAAGGTAATGTTCGTGAAGTACTCACAGGGATTTGTGGTTATGCCGGGCGGGTTTGGTACGCTGGACGAAATGTTTGAGGCTATAACGCTTATACAAACCAAGAAAATTGCCAAATTCCCTATTATACTGGTAGGTACACAATTTTGGGGCGGCTTGATGGAATGGATTAAAACAGTAATGATTGAACAAAATAAAAATGCAAATCCTGAAGACCTAAACCTTATTAAAGTCGTAGATACTGCTGAGGAAGTTGTAGAGGTTATAGATGCTTTTTATAAAAAATACAGCCTTAGTCCTAATTTTTAAAAAAAAACGTAGTTGTTTTCTGTATTTTAACATTGCAGAAAGCAACTTTTTGTTTAGTTTAGTATCTAACGGGAGTACTAAAACTATTTAAAGTACAGTACAATTAATTTTAAGGCAATTTGAATTTAATAGCAAGGCTTCTTTTTACTTTACTTCTACTGATGTTTTCAGCGCATCTGTATGCCCAGCACCAAAATAAAATTTTTGTTGAGCTGGATGCTACAAAAAGAGTATTAAAGGTAAGACAGGAGATTGTTTATTATAATCAAACCCCTGACACTTTAAAACAATTTGTACTTAATGACTGGAACCATGCCTATTCTGATAAAGATACCCCTTTAGCAAAACGTTTTTCGGACGAATACATAAGGGCATTCCATTTGGCAAAAAGTGAAGAACGTGGCAGTACTGTGATCTATTCTATAATTGACCAGAATAATCTTTTACTAAGCTGGACACGTCAAAAAAAACATCCGGACATTGTGGATGTTCAGATGAAAAATCCCATCTACCCCAATCATAAATTCAAATTTACTCTTACCTACGAGGTAAAAATCCCAAACGATCGTTTTACCAAATTTGGCTACAATGATAAAACCGGGAGCTATACCCTTAAAGACTGGTTCCTAGCGCCTGCACGTGTAGAAAACAACAAGTTCGTTCGATACAGTAATGAGAATCTGGATGATATTGCTAATGGTATAAGCGACTATGAAGTAACCCTTACTGTACCTGAAAACACTAAAATAACAACCGACCTTTATGTGGGTAATAAGACTACCGACAAAAACGCTGATGTGTTTTATTTAGTGGGCAAAAGCCGAAATAGCTTTAACCTTATCATTGAACCTGTTAATAGTTTTAACATCTACCTAAATAAATACATAGAAGTTAGCTGTAACCTAAAAGATAACCGTGTTACCGATTTACAAAAAACAGCTTTAATTGAAAAAATAACCGAGTTTACTGCTAAAAACCTTGGTGCTTATCCTTATGGTAAAATACTGATCACACAGGCAGATTATGACCGTAACCCAATGTATGGATTAAACCAGCTGCCAGCCTTTTTAACCCCCTACCCTGATTCTTTTATTTATGAAATAAGATTCTTAAAAACATACCTTAATGCTTACTTAAAAAACACTTTAAGACTCGATTCCCGCAAAGACAACTGGCTCTATGACGGTATTCAGATGGAGCTGATGATGAAGTATATTGAAGAGAACCATCTTGATAAAAAAATGATGGGACAGCTCTCCAGCTGGGGACTATTGAAAGGACACAATCTTTTTAATATCGACTTTAACGGTCAGTACAACTATGTCTATTTACTTACCGCACGTAAAAATCTGGATCAGCCAATAGGCGATCCAAAAAATACATTCATAAAGTTCAACGAACAGATAGCTGGAAAATACAGGGCAGGACTAAGTTTTAAATATCTCGATGCTTATTTAGGAGACAGCATCGTATCTCAGAGTATTGCTAAGTTTTATGAGCTGAATATAACAGAAAGACAAACCGATAGAAAGGATTTTGAAAATATCCTTAAATCTAAAACAACAAAAGATACTGACTGGTTCTTTACTACTTTAGTCAATACCCGTAAGCTTATCGATTTTAAGTTTGGAAAGATCCATACTGAAAAAGACTCATTGAAAATTACTATTAAAAACAGGACAGAAACAAACGTTCCCGTTTCATTATATGGTTTAAACAAAGGCACTGTGGTATTTAAACAATGGCTCAATAACATTGAGAAAGACAGCACTTTTACAATACCAAAACAAGGAATAGACAAACTGGCGCTTAATTATAACAATGAAATTCCTGAATATAATACCCGTAACAACTGGAAAAAATTAAATAGTTTTTTTCCTAACAACAGGCCTGTAAAGTTTACTTTTTTCCAGGATATAGAAGATCCCCGCTATAACCAGATCTTTTATGTCCCGAGTTTTACATTTAATATATACGATGGTTTTTCTCCTGGTTTAAGGCTCCACAACAAATCCTTACTCGACAAGCCCTTTGTTTTTGATGTAGAACCCACCTATTCTGTAAAAACGGGGGAATTAATAGGCTCTTTTTCTTTAATTTTCAATCAATATATACGGGAGCAATCGCTTTATAGCGTACGTTATTTTATAACCGGATCTACCTTTCATTATGCATCTGATGCCCGATATACAAAATTCACACCTATGATATTGTTCCGTCTTCGGGAGGATGATTATCGTGAAAATAAAAAACAGTCCATCCTTATCAGGCAGGTGCTTGTAAACCGTGAGAAATCGGCATTTGTAGCAACGGATGATAAAAACGAAAACTATTCTGTATTCAATGCACGTTACAGTAAATTTGAATCGGAAATAACACGTCATTATAATTTTTATACTGATATGCAGCTCGCAGGGAATTTTGGTAAGTTTTCGGGAGAAATTCAATACAGAAGGCTCTTTAATGATAACAGGCGTATCAACCTGCGCCTTTTTGCGGGTACATTTATTTACCGTAGTACTAACTCTGATTTTTTTAGTTTTGGTCTTGATAAGCCTACAGATTATATGTTTGACTATAACTTTTATGGGAGATCTGAAACTAAAGGTTTATTTAGCCAGCAGTTTATAATGGCTGAAGGAGGATTTAAATCGAAACTGGATACCCGTTATGCCAACCAATGGATGACAACTATAAATGCCAGCTTTAATATATGGAACTGGGTAGAAGTGTATGGCGATGCCGGATTATTTAAAAATCAATACCGTAACGCAAAATTTGTATATGACAGTGGTATACGCTTAAATGTACTTCCTGATTATTTCGAACTGTACTTTCCTGTATATTCCAGCAATGGTTTTGAACCAAACGAAGGAAAATATGCAGAAAAAATTCGTTTTGTAGTAACAATTAGCCCCAATACCTTAATAAGTCTCTTTACAAGAAAATGGCTTTAGGACAAGTATTATTATTGCAATTAAGACTTAAAACATAAATTATACCTATTTTTTAGTTTGATTCATTAAAAAAAAATCATTCAAATCTAAACATCGACACTTTTTATTATCAAAAATGAAATCAAATTTTTATCATGTTTTTATGATATTTCATTCTTTTAATTAAATTTGTAGTCACACAACACCGGTTTATGACAGATACAGAAACAAAAAAATCGATCTCATTTGAGGATTTCAGAGCTGAAGTGCTCCAGGATTATAAAATTGCCATAACCAGCAGAGAGTGCAGCCTTTTAGGCCGTCGTGAAGTACTTACCGGAAAAGCAAAATTCGGGATATTTGGTGATGGAAAAGAAGTGCCTCAACTTGCTATGGCAAAAGCGTTTAAGAATGGCGATTTCCGTTCGGGCTATTACCGTGACCAGACTTTTATGATGGCGATCGGTCAATTGAATATTCAGCAGTTTTTTGCAGGATTATACGGCCATAGTGATCTTGATCACGATCCGATGTCGGCAGGAAGACAAATGGGCGGGCACTTTGCTACGCACAGTCTTGATGAAAACGGTAATTGGAAAAACTTAACACAACAAAAAAATTCGAGCGCAGATATTTCTCCTACAGCAGGACAAATGCCTCGTTTACTAGGATTGGCGCAAGCGTCAAAAATATACAGAAATGTTATAGGTGTAGAAAATAACAGCAATTTCTCTGTCAATGGAAATGAAATTGCCTGGGGTACTATTGGTAATGCCAGTACGTCTGAAGGGTTATTTTTTGAAACTATAAATGCTGCGGGTGTTTTACAGGTACCGATGGTAATAAGCGTTTGGGACGATGAGTACGGAATATCTGTACATGCACGTTACCAAACCACAAAAGAAAACATCTCTGAAATCCTTAAAGGATTCCAGCGTGATGAGAATGCAAAAGGATATGAGATCATCACTGTAAAAGGATGGGATTATCCTGAACTGGTTTCGGCTTATGAGAGAGCGGCTGAAATTGCACGTACTGAACATGTACCGGTACTTATGCATATTAACCAGCTTACACAGCCACAAGGCCACTCCACATCGGGTTCTCACGAACGTTATAAAGATGCTGACCGTCTTGCATGGGAAAGCGAATATGACTGTGTTGCACAGATGAAAAAATGGATGCTGGAGAATGAAATCTCTACAGTTGAAGAGCTTAATGCAATTGACGAGCAGGCTAAAAAAGATGTTCTTGAAGGTAAAAAAGCGGCATGGTCTGCTTATGTTACTCCTATAAAAGAAGAGCAAAAAGAGCTGGTAGCATTACTTAATACGGTTGCTTCACAAAGCCCTAATAAAGTTTTTATTGACAAGTATGTAACTGAAGTTGCTGCTATCAAAGAGCCTATCAGAAAAGATCTTTTAGTAACAGCAAGAAAAATACTTCGCTTAATTATTAAAGAAAACGGTAAAAACAGTCTTTCGCAATGGATCACTGCTTATACCGAAAAAATACAACCAAAATTCAGCTCACATTTATTCTCTCAGTCTGACGAGAATGTATTTACTGTAAAAGAGGTACTTCCTGAATATGCGGATGATGCAGATGATGCTGACGGACGTATGGTTATACGTAATAACTTTGATGCTATATTCAGCAAACACCCTGAGGTCCTTATTTTTGGTGAAGACTGTGGTAACATAGGCGACGTTAACCAGGGACTTGAAGGAATGCAGGAGAAATATGGTGATTTTAGAGTATGTGATGCCGGTATCCGTGAAGCTACAATATTAGGTCAGGGAATTGGTATGGCAATGAGAGGCCTTCGCCCTATTGCTGAAATACAGTACCTTGATTACCTGCTGTATGCAATACAAATTATGAGTGATGATCTTGCTACACTACAATACAGAACAGCAGGAAGACAAAAAGCACCACTTATTATAAGAACACGTGGCCACAGACTAGAAGGAATATGGCATTCCGGTTCTCCAATGGGGATGATCATTAATGCTATTCGTGGTATTCACGTATTAGTACCACGAAATATGACCAAAGCAGCCGGATTCTATAATACACTGCTGGAAACTGATGAGCCTGCTCTAGTAATAGAATGTCTTAACGGTTACCGTCTTAAAGAAAAAATGCCAACTAACTTAGGCGAGTTTAAAACACCTATCGGAGTTGTAGAAACAATCAAAGAAGGTAAGGACATTACACTGGTATCTTATGGTTCTACCCTGCGTGTTGTAGAACAGGCAGCCAAAGAGCTTTTAGAGATAGGTATTGATGCTGAGATCATAGACATCCAGTCATTACTTCCATTTGACATTAACCATGACATTGTAAAAAGCATAGCTAAAACAAACAGGCTATTGGTTATTGATGAAGATGTGCCGGGAGGAGCTTCGGCCTATATCCTGCAGCAAATTGTAGACGTACAGAATGGTTACAAACATCTTGACAGCAAACCGGAAACCCTTACCGCTAAGGCTCACCGTCCATCGTATGGAACAGATGGTGATTACTTCTCAAAACCATCTTCTGAAGATATTTTTGAAAAAGTTTATGCTATCATGAATGAAGCTAAACCAAACGAATATCCTGAACTATATTAATACAAAAATCCCCCTGTTCTGCAGGGGGATTTTTTATATCTATTATTTCTTTAATTATTTAATGTAAACCGTTTTTACATTAACGAATTCTTTAATTCCGTTTTCTGCCAGTTCCCTTCCATAACCGGATCTTTTTATTCCGCCGAATGGCAATGCCGGATCTGACTTTACCATTGCATTTATAAATACAGCACCTTCTTCAAAAAGATGTATTTTCTTTTTGACACCTAAAATGTCTTTAGTAAATACTGTAACACCCAGCCCAAAGCTTGTTTTGTTACTTAATGTTACAGCTTCCTCAAAAGTATCGAATGGCATAACCGGTACAGCCGGACCAAACACCTCTTCATTAAAAACAGGCATATCTGTAGTAACATCAATTAATACGGTAGGCTCATAGAAAGCGTCTTTACGTTTACCTCCTGTAACTATCTTTGCTCCCATCGCTACCGATCTGTTTACCTGCTTCTCTACATCTTCAGCAAGATCAATTCTTGCTAAAGGCCCCATATCGGTATCTTTCAACATAGGGTCTCCTACTTTTAATTCTTGTACAGCTTCTTTGAGGCGAGCAATAAACTCATCAAAAAGAGATTGATGCACTAAAAATCGTTTTGCTGCTATACAACTTTGTCCCGCATTTTGCATTCTTGCGTTTACAGCAATTGGAATAACATCATCAAGATTAGCATCTTTACATACAATAAGCGCATTACTTCCACCAAGCTCCAGTACAGCTTTTTTAATTTGCCTTGCCGCAGCAGATGCAACTGCCGCCCCTGCCTTTTCACTTCCGGTAAGCGATACTGCTTTAATAATTGGATTATTAATCAAATTTTCTACCTGATCACCTGCTATTAGCATGTTTTGATATACACCTTCGGGAAACCCCGCTTCAAGGAAAATCTGCTCAATCAGTTTGGCGCTTCCGGCAACATTTGATGCATGTTTTACTACAACGGTATTTCCAGCCAATATAGCAGGAATAGCAAAACGAAAAACCTGCCAGTATGGAAAATTCCAAGGCATCACACCGAGTATTACACCAAGAGGTTCATAGGTTACAAAACTCTCATCTGCATCGGTATCTATTTGCTTTGTATTTAAAAAATTTTCAGCATTATCAAGATAGTATTGACATAAAAGTCCACACTTCTTAACTTCCGAAATAGACTGCTTTATAGGCTTACCCATCTCCAAAGTACACGTTTCAGCCAAAAACTGTTGTTGTTTTGTTAAAACAAATATTAAAGTTTTGATAAATTTTAGTCTTTCTTTTAAAGGCAAAACGCTCCATCTTGCAAAAGTTTCCTGACTAACACCAATTCGCTGAGTTGACTGTATATCAGTTAAATATTGATGTTCTGACACTAATTTACCATCATAAGGATTTGTTAATTTATACATTCTAGAATTAATTTTTGGAATTTGTTTTAAAATTACCAAATTTTTAGTCGAATTGAAATTATTACTTTTACAAAAAATTTAAAACGATTAGAAATAATCAAACAGTAAATCAATACCCTTATCATGAAAAAAGTTGTACTCCCATTATTATTAGTTTGCCTTACATCGGCAAGTTTACGTGCGCAGGAAGCACAAGAAACAACCGCTACCGGCGACAATGGCTATAATAAATGGTCTATTGAAGTTGCAGGTGGTGTTAATAAGCCTTTTAGAACATTTACCCCGGGCTTTCGTACTGACAGAGCTAATCTATTTACCGTAGATCTAGGAACCAGATACATGTTTAATAACAAGTTTGGTTTGAAATTAGATTTTGGTTACAACAAATTTGAAAACAATGATGAATCTCCAAAATTTGAAAGTACTTACTTAAGAGCAGATATCCAGGCAGTAATAAACCTTGGAAGAGTGTTAAGCTTTGAAGACTGGACTAGTTCTATTGGACTTTTAGCACACGGTGGTGGTGGTGTATACCAACTATCTAGTGACAAAGGCTTTGATGGAGAAGATTATGGAGCTAACCTGATTGGAGGTTTAACAGCTCAGTTAAAACTTTCTAGAAGCATTGTATTGACAGGAGACGTTACCGGTATTGCTAACGGATTCCAAAATAGAAGTTTTGACGGATTTACCGCTAACAATGGTAAAGGTGTTGTCGTTAATGGTACACTTGGTCTTACTTTTTACCTAGGAAAACATGAACAACATGCTGACTGGGCTACAAACGAGAAAAAAGACGAACTTGCTGCTATTGAAGATAGATTAGGTTCTATCGAAACGATGATGAATGATACAGATAAAGATGGTGTACCTGATTATCTTGACGCTGAACCAAACAGTACTACAGGTGTTGCTGTAGATACAAAAGGTAGAGCAATTGACCTTAACAACAATGGTATTCCTGACGAATTAGAGAAATACGTTGATGCTAAAAACAAAGAAGTAATCGAAAAAGTAGGTAAAGGTTCAGGTTCAGGAACTGATCTTGAAGGTTTAATTAACGGTGGTTATGTAAACGTATACTTTGATTTCAATAAAGATGTACCTAATGCACAATCTGTAGGTGGTATCAACTTCCTTATGAAGTACCTAAAAGAAAACCCTTCTGCTTCTGCTGATGTTATCGGATATGCTGACGAAATTGGTAATACTGATTACAACAAAGACCTGTCTAAACGCAGAGCTGAAAATGTTAAGAAAATATTAGTTGATTCTGGTATTGCTGCTTCAAGATTAAACATCATTGGAAACGGTGAAGATACATCTGTAAGCAAATCTTCTAAAGAAGCCCGTCAGGTTGTAAGAAGAGTAACATTTATTATCAAATAATTATTTCATAATAATATTAAAAAGCCCTGCATTATGCAGGGCTTTTTTTATATCTTTAAAAGAAAAAGATGAACCAGCGAGACCCTGACATTCTTGCCCTTCGCGGCGAAACATTGGGAGAGATCCATCCCCAATCATCAAAAGAAGAGATATTCCAGAACAAAACCCTGCGGCCTATTTTAAAATTACAGAACGAGCTTTTTATTGAATCGTTTATTAACTACATAAACAAGTCTAAAAGTGATTTCTATAACTTTACCATAGAAAGGAAAATGCTCTTTATAGACAATGCTGTACATAAGGATATAAAATTCCGTAATGCATTAAAGGGAATGGTAATTGGTTTATTTACTATTGAAGAGTTTAAGGAGTACATACAAAACTCATCGAACCTTAATAAGCGAATGATGAATTTACTTATTGACCGGTTAAAAGACCAAATACAATTACTTATTGAAAAGGAATAAAAAAGAGGGCATTAGCCCTCTTTTTTATTCTATATTACTTTCACCATTGAGATTTGTTGTGAGCACATCGCTCATATAATCAAAAAATGGCCGCATTGCTGTAAATGTAGCAAGTACTTCGTTTTTAAAATTCTTATCCAGTACCTCATCATCTGTAAAACGCCTTACAACTAGAAATTGTTTCTTCCTTATAAGATCTATAGCGCTGTGAGCTCTATCAAAATCTTTAGGAGCCGTTTTAAGCTCCTCGCCCTCCATAGTCCCAAAACATTTTTTAAAGCCGGGAGCAGCCATTATTTGGCGTATTTCGGCATCATCAAGTTCAAACTCTTTACGGATGCGTTTTAAATCTTCAGAATTGGGTGCCCAAAAGCCTCCTTCAACAAAACTATTACCCGGTTCCAGATGGAGATAATAACTCCCTCTGTAAAAAGGTTTGGTTCGGGAATACCATGCACTCAGGTATTTTTTATAAGGTGACTTGTCTTTAGAAAAACGTACATCCCTGTAAATTCTGTATACCTGCACGCTTTCAATAGAATCCTGCTTTTGCAGTTCTGTATTGATCTCGTGAAAAAAAGTCTTTGCTTTTTGTTCTTCAACCTGAAAAGCAGCTTTATTTTCGGTAAACCATTCCCTGTTGTTATTTTTAGTAAGCTGGGTAAGAAAATCTAAAACCGATCTTGTAATCATTAGTTTGTTTTTTTAGGCACAAATACCAATACCTCTTTGGTACCGTTTAGTAAAACCAGTTTGTCTTTTTGAACTTTTACCATATTTGCTTCGTGAAGTGCTTTCATAAATGTTCCCTCTCCTGTTCCCGGGCAAAACATTTTTGTAGACATCATTTGTCCAAGAGTAAGCTTTCCATTATCTTCGAGCGTATAAGTTCCTCCGTAACGATTACAGCCATTTCCGCCATTCACCCTCCCATCTGTTCCAAAAGTGGCGTCTGGTATACCTCTGTCATAATCGGCTGTATTGATAGCACTGCCATTTATAGAAGAAAGTTCCCATTCGGTCGATGTTATTAGATTTTTTGCATTGCCTCCTTTAGTACTGCTGCAGCCTGTTATTACTACTGCAAATACCATTAGACTTAAAGTTGCCATTAGCTTTTTCATACGTTGAATTTATTAAATGTTTCAACAAATTTAAGACCAATTTTAAACACCGAAGGTGTATTTATAACAATTTTAATACAGCGAAATTAAAGCAATCCGTTGTATTTTCTTATAAACCATTCGGCCGCAAGGGTAATAGCCAGTAATACAAGCAACCAGATCCAGTCGATAAGTGGAGACTTTTTAGTGATCTCTTTTTGTATTGCCTTATAATTATCATTATTAATAAGGAAATCGATAAGCTTGTCTGCTGTATCAGCATAGTAGACTGCTCCATTTGTATTAGCAGCTGTTTGTTGAAGACGTGCCAGATCAGGATTTACAAATTGTTTTTCAATTTCAAAATCCAACACTTCAAAAGAACCATTGTATTGTGTTTTAGAAGTGCTTTCGTTCACTGTAAAGGTATACTGGCCAGCATCCAGTCCGTCAAGATTTACTTTATATTCGGCTGTACCTTTAAGGAAGTCGTATGTTTTAGACGAATTCGTCTTTTTATTCTTAAGCTGGATGGTTAGCCTCGCATTTTCATCGAATTCATAATTCTTATTAAAGTATTGTGCCGTAACCGGGATGACCTCACCAGAATTATAAAAACTCTCGTGGTTAACAACCAATGATTTCCTTTTGGAGTTTGAAGCAAGAAACTGGATAGTCTTATCGATAAAAATATCAAACTGTTCAAATGATTTAGTATTCAGGTGGCTTTCTACTCTCCATTTCCAGATATTCTCCCCTAACAGGAATGCAGAACGCGAAGGTCCGGTTTCAGAGAATACCATTAATGGATTATCTGTCTTTACATTTCTGATGCGTGCCTGCAGCAAACTGCTTACATTTGCTTTTGTAGTAATTGTCCCAAAAGGATGCACCAATGGCGGAAATTGCTCAAAACCGATATTATCCAGGGCAAACATATTAAACTGGGAATTAAAATCAGCCAGATAGTCCTCTCGTTGTGAAGTCATTTTAAAATTGAGCTGATCCTGATATTGGTTCAGTAAATTAAAGTCGGTACTAAGACCTGTAATCGTAAAGGTATTTAAACCTGCATTTTTGTTTTGCTCCAGAATAGTCTTGAACGAAGCATCCGGCTGGTACAATATCAGTACATTATAATCCTGCAGTGATTTTACTTCATTAGGTTTAAGAATGGTTACTTTTCGCTGCTGGTTCGTTTCGATAGAACGTTTCAATGCGCCAAGATCAGGATGATTTATCGAGGCTATCAAAGCTACTTCAGAACGCTGATCGATAACTTCTACTGCAAAGTTCTTTACGTTGTTGTAGCGGTTCTTCTCTGGTTCGGCAGATGATATTACTGCCCTGTAGGTTTGTACACCTACTTTATCTGCGCTAAGCAATACTGATAGCGACTCTGCCTTTTTGTTTTTAGAGAAGCTAATATTCTGTTTATGCAAAACAGCATTGCCCTGCATGATATTAAAAACGGCATTCACAGTTTTATTTCCGCTATATTGAAGAAAAACTTCTACCGGAAATTTATTTTTTAAAAAGGCATACTTGTTTACGTTTACCTGGCTTACCCTAAGGTCCAGAAATGTAGTTGTATCGCCCAGTACTAATGGATATACAGCCGTATTTTCACGGAAGCTGTACACATAATCATTACCTATGGTCTGATTACCATCGGTAAGCATAACTACAGGATAATTTGCGTTTCTGTATAACTGTTTCAGGTTTTGTGCTACCTGATCAATATGTGTTTGTTTACCTTTAAAATCGAGCGGTTTACCACTCTCAAAACCATCTGCAAAGGTATAAAGCTGCACATCATATTTGTCTTTTAATCCTTTGTTTCCTGCTATTTTTGCCGAAAGCGCTGCTGCCAGGCTATCCTGACCCAGCTCTTTTATCGACTGTGAATTATCGACCACTATCGGTAACGGAGTCTTAACCGTTTCAAGGTCTTTCCTTGTGATGATCGGGTTAATAAGCAACAGGAAAATAGAGAATAAAGTAACAAAACGTAAAAAAGCCAAAAAGAAGAACACACGTCCTTTCTTTTTGGCCTTAAAAAGATATTGATAAAACGATAATCCAAACGCTGCAAATGCAGATAATACTAACAATACGATCGTAGATGCAGTCATTTTTAGTTATCGGGTATTTCTAATATTCAGTACTAATTTTAATAAATGATTAGGTAAGCATTCCGCCGTCTACATTCAGGGTTTGTCCTGTAATGTAAGCAGACATGTCTGATGCCAGGAAAACGCAGGCATTTGCCACATCTTCCGGAGTTCCTCCTCTTTTCAAAGGAATACTATCAGCCCATCCTTTTACAACGTCTTCACCTAATTTAGCAGTCATTTCTGTTTCAATAAAACCAGGAGCAATAGCATTACAACGAATGTTTCTTGAACCAAGCTCTAAAGCTACCGATTTTGTAAAGCCAATAACACCCGCTTTAGATGCTGCATAATTGGTTTGACCAGCATTACCTGAAACTCCTACCACAGAACTCATGTTGATGATAGAACCTTTACGCTGCTTAAGCATTGTTTTTTGGATCGCCTTAGTCATATTGAAAACCGACTTAAGGTTTACTTCTATTACTTTATCGAAATCTTCTTCAGAGATGCGCAGTAATAAATTATCTTTTGTGATACCGGCATTATTGATCAATATATCAACAGTACCAAAGGCAGCAACAACATCATCTACCAGTTTTTGTGCTTCGTTAAAATCTCCTGCGTTAGACTGGTATCCTTTAGCTTTAATACCGTAACCGTTAAGTTCTTCTTCAAGTGTTTTAGCTGCTTCTGCAGAAGCGCTGTATGTAAAAGCAACATTAGCACCATGCTGTGCAAATACTATAGCTATACCACGACCTATCCCTCTGCTTGCGCCGGTAATAATTGCCGTTTTTCCTTCTAATAATTTCATAGGTTTGTTCTATTTGTTTCTATACAAAGCCACAAATATAATAAAATGTTTGTGGTTTACTCCCGTTTTTTATGCTTCCTCTTTTTCAGGGAACATTACAGATGCTACTACCGATAATATCAGTACACCAGCTACTACGATCAATGAATGCAGTGACTCAATGTGGTATAATGGAGATATAACCATTTTTACACCTATGAATGCAAGAATTAATGCAAGACCGTATTTAAGTTTACTAAACAGGTGGATAAAGTTAGCCAGTAAGAAATATAAAGCTCTTAAACCTAAGATAGCAAATATGTTAGATGTATATAGAATAAACGGATCATCCGGAGCAATAGCAAATATTGCAGGGATAGAATCTACAGCAAAAAGAAGGTCGGTAAACTCAATTACACCTACAACTACCAATAAAGGAGTTGCTAATTTTTTACCGTTCTCTATTGTAAAGAATTTATCTCCGTCATAATTTTTACTTACGTTAAAAAATTTATTAACCACTTTAGCACCAGGGCTCTTGTTGAAGTCTTTTTCTGCATCATCATCGTCTTCTGCAAACCATGACTTGATACCTGCATAGATAAGGAAGATACCAAAAAGAGTAAGTACAACATTGATCTTAAGCGTGTAACCCATAATTACCATTTCAGGAAGGTAAGTAAGCTTGATAAGCCCAACTCCACTGAAGATAAATACAGCTCTAAGTACAAGGGCACCTATAATACCCCAAAATAATACTTTGTGATGGTTCTCTTTTGGAACATTAAAGAAACCAAATACAAGAATAAACACGAACAGGTTATCTACCGATAGGGCTTTTTCAATCCAGTAAGCCGACTGAAACTGGGAGAATTTCTCAATCCCCATGTAATAGTATATAACCCCACTGAAAATCATTGAAAGGCTAATCCATACCAACGACCAGGCTATAGCTTCTTTGTTGGTAACCGTATGGCTTTTTTTATTGAAAACACCAAGATCCAGCAATAGCATTATCACGACCACAATCGAGAATACAGCTATAATGCCGGGATGATTAATTAAGTTATCCATTATATATAGTATGTGTTTTTATTGTTAATGTGCCTGAAATGATAACAGGCTGTTTTAATATTACAAATATGATTTTACAATTCTCTGAATAGTTTGCCCTAAGAATACATCTTCTGTAGGATCACCTATCGCGCTAAATTTCCATTCTCCTTCACGTTTGTATAGTTTGCCCATAATAATAGACTGTTTACCTCTGTACTGTCCATCAGCAGCAACGTTATAAGATGCAAATTCAGAAACCACTTTTGTTGGTGTTCCTTCATACATCCTGATCTTTGCATATGGTATTTGAGAAAAGTCTTCTTTACCTGCATTATTAAGGAAAAAGAATATCTGTGATACATTAGCATTTATCCTGCTAAGGTCTACCGTGATAATCTCATTATCAAGTCCGTCATCACCTCCTGCATCGCCGGCAAGGTCATCACCGGAGTGTTTCATGGCTTTATCAGAAGTTTCCAGTTTTCCTTTTTGAAGTCCGAATTTCTGTAAAACTTCTAACTTGTACAGTGGAGAATACAAATGGTCGCAAATCTTGTTCTGGCTGTCTATAAGTACACAGCTCAAATCAAGATCAATATTTTGTACTTTTTTAGAAAGTCCTAAAAAGCCTTTACTTTCTATTGCACCCCAGTTCACACCTACACAAAAATTGGTTAGTGATTCGCCACTGGCTTTTTTAAGGTCAATTTTTTGCCCTTTTACTAAGTTAATTGCCATAATTATTAGTTGTATTTATTTAAAAAGTCCTGAAGTCCACCTTTCATCCCCGCTCCTACAGCTTCAAACTTCCATTCGTTATTTCTCTTGTAAATTCTACCGAATTCTACAGCTGTTTCTATAGAGAAATCTTCGTCTAGCTCATATTTTACAAGCTCGGTATTATTAGAACTATCAACAATTCTGATAAATGAGTTCCTTATCTGGCCAAAGTTCTGCCTTCTGGTATCTGCCTGATGAATTGTTACCACAAAACATATCTCGGCAGCATCCGGAGATATTTTAGAAAGGTCAACCATTATCTTTTCATCATCGCCATCTCCATCTCCTGTAAGATTATCTCCTGTGTGCACTACTGCTTCATCCGGAGATTTCAGGTTGTTGTAATAAACAAAATAGCTATCGTTAATGATCTTGCCGTTTGCACCAAGAATAAATATTGAAACGTCAAGATCAAACCCCTCGCCTGTATTGCTTGAATTTGTATCCCATCCAAGCCCTACATTAAATTTTGGAGCCGAAATATTTTGTCTTTGTCCTTTTTCTAAATTAATTGCCATTTTTTCTACTTTGAATTAATATTAATATTTAGCATTGCTCTTAAAATATTGGTCTGTTCGTCTACATTTTGCAGCTCGTCCAGAAAATCTACACCCGATATCTTTTCCAGATAACTGGCAAGCACCTCTTCCACATCTTTCGCTATAGAAGTTTTTACGGTGCCTAATTTTTCTTTCAACTGATCACTCTTTGCCTTAAGATCCATTATTATCCTGCTTTTATTGGACAGGTTCTTCGACAAATCTATCGTTTTACTATCTTCTTCATGAAGAAAATAAAATGACTTCTCACTGTTTATGAAAATAAATTTATCGTTAGAGTCTATAAAATCATAGACTTCAACAACATTGTTTTCATGCATCAATCCACAGGCAAATTTTATCCTGAAATTAAGTATATTAAGCCTGCCCAACAGTTTTCTTTCTATTGTAGCAAACTCATTACTGTAGGCGCTTTTTCTATCACTACTGGTAATTCTGGCAAAGTCTTCACCTGAAATTTCCCTGTAATACTCGGTACTCCTTTTTCCTGAAAATAAAACGATATCACCCCAACTAAATGGTGCTACTCCTCCTGCAGCCAGCATGTTATACAACTCCTGCAATTTAGCCGACATGGTTCTGGCGTGTTTCCTTGACTCATCGGTAAAATTTGCAGCGGCGGTTTCTGTTTCCAGTTTACGGCACAAGTCGTCATTGATATAAATTTCGTCAGATATCAGGAGGTATTGCTGTTCCTTCGCCTTTTTAAGCTTCTGGAACAGTTCGATCAGGGTGCTGGTGTATTGTACATGAAACAATTCCAGCTTATTAACATCAAGGTTTTTATTCTTTTCAAAAAGATTGTGAATAATTTTTGTGCGTATAAAAACCGCAAAAAGATCTTTATGGTTAAAAAAATTAGATAACATTTTTAAAACCAATAATTTCTTGTTGCTCTCCTGAATCACCTGAGCATATATTTCTTCCTGCTCTTCCGTCATTTACATTTATTGTCCGCGCTATTTTGCGGTTTTTAACTAATTACCCCTTTTTTAAGCTCTGCTTCAAGACTTTGCAGTCCGGCATCAAGTTCCCTTCTTGTCTGGGTACCCTGCTCATGGATCTGTTTCACTTCAGTAAGCGTATCGATAAGGGATTTTGTTGTCATTTTTAATGTTTCCAGCGATACAATGGTATTCTCGTTCTCTCTCGCTACTTCTATACTGTTTGTTTTCAGCATTTCTGCATTCTTCTGTAGTATAGTGTTTGTAGTCTCAGATACTTTTCGCTGTACTTCAATATTTTGTCTCTGTCTTTGTAGTGCTACTGCGAGTGTAAGCTGGTTTTTCCATACCGGCATTGTTGTGGTAAGGATAGACTGCGCTTTTTCTGCCAGTGACGTATTATTGTTCTGTACTACTCTTATTTGTGCTAATGACTGCAGTAATATAAAACGAACAACTTTCATATCGGCAAGCCTTTTGTCCAGCCTGTTTATAAAAGTTCTTTTGTCTGATATTTCATAATCCTGGTACTGAGACGCATTTGCTTCCATTTGGGCAAGCTCTTCGCTAAGCTCCGTGAAACGAAGCTGTCCGGCAACAATATACTTTTCCATCTCCTTGATAAGCTCCACATTACCATCAAACATAGTTTGAAGTGAGGTGTTGTCTTTTATCGAGTTGATCATACCAGCTTTTACCTTGTTGCTTATCCTGTCAACATTAGCAGTAATCTTGTCGTACTTCTGGAACAGTTGTTTTACATCAATAACCAGCTTTTTAAGCAATGGCACTTTTGACATAAATCTCTGGAAAGCATTTTTGTTCAGCTCATCAACATCGATATAATTTAGCTCAGCTAATAGATCGTTGATAAGTACACCTACTTCTCCACCCTGCTGTACCCTTACGTTAGAAAGGAACGTATCACTCTGCTTTGCAATAGTGTTTTGTATCTCTGCACCATAATTAAGTATCGAGTTTACATCCTTTTCATTAAGCTGGTTGGCTATAGGCCTGTATGTATTTGTAACTTCTGTGTCAGAAACATTGGCAAGGTTAACATTTCCTTCTTTGTCCATAGGACCGGAAATACCTGGCAGCGTTAATTCTTTATTTTCCATTTAATTAGGATTATAGGTGATTTTGCTGAATGGTAACAATTGTTTCTTCCAGCTTTTTATCTGCTGTAGGAGTTCCGATGGCATTGAATTTCCATTCGCCATTTCTTTTGTAGAATACACCAAGTATCATTGATACGCTGCCTGCAAAAGCTTTTTCGTTAGCAACATCATACTTAGCGAATACTTCGGTTACGCGTGTTGGAGTACCTTCATATATTCTGATCGATGCAAACGGGATGTCTTTAAAATCCTGACCGCGGAAACTATTTATAAAGAAAGCTACATAGTTTGCAGATGGCGAAAGCTGCGTGAAATCAAGTGTTATCACTTCATTATCAAGTCCGTCATCACCATTTAAATCTCCGGTAAGATCGTCACCGCTGTGTTTTATTGCCTGATCGTCAGATTTCAGTTTCCTGAAGCTAACGGTATCTATATTTCTTTTATTCTCGTCGTATACTGCGCAGCTTGCATCTAAGTCTACAGCTTCTTTTTTTGTACCGAAAAGACCTTTTTTCTCAAGGGCTCCCCAGTTAATGCCTACACAAATACTCTGAAGTTTAGAACCGTTGCTTTTCTCCAGATTGATACGTTGTCCTTTTTCTAAATTAATTGCCATTGCCTTGTCTTAGTTATATTTGTTTAAATAATCCTGTAAACCGCCTCTCATTCCGGCACCTACAGCTTCAAATTTCCACTCACCATTTCTTTTGTAAATCCTTCCGAATTCTACAGCAGTTTCTATAGAGAAATCTTCTTCGAGTTCATATTTTACAATTTCGGTATTGTTTGCTGCATCTACGATACGTACAAACGAATTTCTAACCTGTCCGAAGTTTTGTTTTCTTGCATCAGCATCGTGTATCGTTACTACGATACAGATCTCTGTAGCCCTTGGATCTATTTTAGAAAGGTCTACAATAATTTGTTCGTCATCGCCGTCGCCGTCTCCGGTTAGGTTGTCTCCGGTATGCTCAATTGCTTCGTCAGGTGATTTAAGATTATTATAAAATATAAAAAAATCGTCTGCAAGTAGTTTCTTGTTGTCACCCATAATAAATATTGACGCATCAAGATCAAACTGTGCTCCGGTTGCAGATGAGTTAGTATCCCATCCCAAGCCTATAGTAAACTTAGGTGCATTTAAGGTTTCACGTTGACCTTTCTGTAAATTGATAGCCATAATTTGTTGTTTTATTGGTTAAACTATTATTTATATAATCAAGATTCGTTATATACTCGTCTATTGTATGATAATTGTTGCTTAGCGCAAGATCAAACAATTGGTGTTTCAGCCTTGTAGGCACTGCAGCTACAAGTTTTAAAAAGTCTTTTTCTTCCAGTTTTAAAATGTACTTTACAATACGGGTATTAAAAGAAAAAGATACAGAGTTCACTATAGAAATAAGGCTATGTATGTCTTTAACATAGAAATAGTTATAGTAATTCTCGATATTAGGATGGATATCTTTATTGATCAGTTCGGCAAAGTATACAAAGGCAAATTCGCCTTCTACGTTGTACTCGTCCAGTATCTTTTTTACGATATGCTCGTGGCTCCCTGTAATTTTTATATCGTCTATAAAAAGGCACAGCTTACCGCTAATGTAGTTCCTGTCGATATAATAGGTATCGTTAGAGATCAGTTTTACTCTGTCGTTAAAATCAAGGCTGCCATAATCTGTAGTATAGGTTTGGTTCCTGTAAATCTTAGATTCTGCCAGTGCTTTTTTCTTATTGTCAAACAGGAATTTATTCATTCGCAGTTTAAAATAATGGCACAAGTAGTTTGAGGCCGTTGGTATTGACAGGTAAGGACTTGGCAGTATCACGATCTCATCATGCGACAGGATAAGTTCTTTATTGTTTTCAATAAAGCCTTCGAAAAGTTCATTTGCAAATTTCTCGGCATAGGAATTCTCACCAAATTTAAATTTGCTGTACTCAGATTCCGAAAAAGGGCAATCATTTTTGTCTGTAATTTTATACAGGCTGTAAGTTAAGTTCATTCAACTGGTTGTTAATAATTAGGTGGGCCTTGAACCCGAATCTTAATGCACCATCATAGTCAGATATCATGTTATCGCCAACATGCAGTATGTCCTGCTTAGCAATATCGCTTATCTCCAGTATCTTATCATAGGCATACTGGTACATCTCTGTTCCCGGCTTAGAAAACCCCGTTTCATCAGAATATGCCTGAAAGGTAAAATACCTGTCAAGCTCATAATGAGCAATTATCTTACGCAGTGAATGTCCTTTTATAAAAGCAGTGTTGCTTAATATATTCATGGTTATTCCTGCCTCGTGGAGTGACTTCAAAAAATCAGGTATTTTGTCTGAAAGAAGTATAGGCTTATACTCTAACAGCAAAGCTTCATTGAGGCTGTAAAATTCGTCTAAATGCTTACGCTCATAGCTATCAATATCTATACCGAATGCATCCATGATAAGATAATAAATCTCATAGGTGTCAAAGTTTTTTCCAACCTTCTCATTTATAGTATTGGTAAGTACATCGAACTTACGAATTAATAAAGCTACCTCATCGATAGGTTTATTAATTCCGAAGTAGTTCTTAAATAAAAGATTCCTTTTATTCTTGAATTCGGGGTTCGATCTGATCAGTGTAAGCCATAAATCAAATGATATGTGCTTGTATTTATATAATTCCGGTATCCGCTCCATCGTAAAAAAATAGCATATAAAATATAAATCCGGGTAAATATAATCTTTAATTTTTCTTAAAACAACATAAATTATCCCAACACGGGTCATAATTTAATATTTTAACTTTCAGATAATACCTGTTAAAAACAAAAAACCTAATGATACCGTTTTCTTATCTTTGTATATGACCATCCTATTACAAAGATTATAAACACTATACAAAAAATACTACAATATGAAATCACCAATACTTGGACTAAGAACCGTAGGTTACAAAGTAAGCGACATCAATAAAGCGAAAGAATGGTATACAGAAGCTTTTAAAACACGACCTTATTTTGACGAATCTTTTTATGTTGGTTTCAACATCGGTGGTTATGAACTGGGGCTCCAGCCAGATGAAGCTATTAAAGGCGATAATGTAGTTGTGTACTGGGGTGTGGAAGACATACAGACTGAATACAATAGATTTCTGAGCCTTGGCGCAACTGAGTATGAGGCTCCGCAAAATGTAGGAGGCGAAATTATTGTAGCTTCCATGAGAGATCCATGGAACAATATAATAGGGCTTATCTATAATCCTGAATTTAAATTACCTGTATAATGAAAATAAAACCACTCACCCATTTCACCAAAGATGGTAAAGAAATAATCATCCGCCAGGCGGAAGAACGCGACGCTACAAAACTTATAGATTTAAAAAAAGGCTATCTTAAGAACAGTACCAGTATTCCAATGTTAGTATCAGAATATAAGAACGACGAACAAATGGAAAAAGACCTGATACACCGTTTTATTTCTGAGCGCAACAGCCTTCTCCTTGTAGCCGAACATGATGATACTATAATAGGTAATATTGATATCATAGGTAGCCAACGCAAAAAGATGTTCCATACCGGCGTGGTAGGAATGGGAATTGCTAACGGCTGGCGTAATATGAGTATTGGCAGCTACCTTATGGAAGGTGCTTTAAAGTGGACGCTAAGCAGTTCCTATCTTTCGGTTATATGGCTTGAAGTATATAGTGATAATAAAGGAGGTATAAAGCTCTATGAGAAATTTGGTTTTGAACCCTGCGGTTTTATAAAAAACTTCTTTATGGAAGAAAATCCGGTAGATAAGATCACAATGGTAAAGTACCTGTAATATCTTACAACTCCTTCAATTCATGTTGTTTGTACTTATCTTTTAGGTAACCTTTAAAATTTCGTTACACGAAAGTTCCTTTTCACTGCAAATTAAGGGTTTATCTATTAAATTTTTCCTAATAAACGCTTGTAGAATCACGATAATTTGTAATTTCAACCTGTAATAAAAACGGAATTACTTAAAAGCCATGAAAAAAAATAAAAACCCTAAAAGTAAAAACGACATGAAACTTATTAACTTTTTCCTGGCAGCAGCTGCCGGATTCGGACTTGTAAAAATGTTTGGTTACATGACCGAAACAGAACTTAACGAAGAAATAGAAACTGACAACCATGACGAAGACGAATACCCTCTTTTTGTCTAATTGCAGCATCCATATTCAAATCCTCTAAGCACCTCTTCGGGTGCTATACCCTTTTGTTCCCGTTTCCCGTTTTTATACTGAATCTTTTCCTTTATTAAATCAATTCTTTTTTTACTTATAAATGCATTTACAGCTAGTAAACATACCAGGCTGTATCACTTGCTTATGTCTTAATTTAATTAACAAAACATACTGTTTTTCAGCTTATTAATTAATGAAAAGTTAAATCGGAAAACTTTAAGATATCCTTAGCAGATGACCCATTTTACAATGGCTACCTTAGTGATCTAATTAACGACAGACAGTAATTGTGCTGTCAAAAAACACCTAAGCATGGAAAATTCAAATCAAGATCAGGACCACAAAGAGGGGCACATTGAAAGAGCAAAATTAGAACGTACCACGCACAACCCGAATCCTGAAAGGGATAATACAGGAAACTGGGATGAAAAAGCACACCTGAGCAGAAACATTCAAAAAAACAACACTCAAAACGAACGGAGGAACTTAAATCCTGATCAGGAAAAGCGTACCGGAAGCGTGCTAAAAAATAAACAAAACACTCAAAAATAAGCAGATTTAAACTGGATCAAAAAAATAAATATTTACAATTCAATACATTATAACATTATGAGTAACAAAAAATTAATATTGGGAGTTGCAGCGGGAGTTGCTGCCCTGGCAGTAGTAGGAATTATTTTAAAAAGAAAAGGTCATTTAGACGGAATTATTGACAAAGCCGAAGAGCTTAGCGGTGACCTTGCAGATAAATATGCTACCGTTAAAGAATCTGCCCGCAAAAAATTTGATGAAGTAATTCAAAAAGGTGGTGAGATTGCTGATAAGATTAAAACGCATGCGGAAAATGCCGACGTAACAACCGGCAATAGACCTACAGTGTAAATTAGGCTCAAAATAATAATAAAAGGCATCTGTATATACCACAGGTGCCTTTTATTATTTAAATTTATAGTAAAACAATGGCTATGAGAACTTACCTAATATTAATTACTATAGTATTGAGTACTATAATAAGCTGCACTACGCAAAAAAACCTGCCTGGTACCACTAAAGACGGCAAGAGTATAGCGGCGAATGATACGGTGCGCATTGCAAATGACTCCCTTGAATATGAAGTAATAATTATTGATCCAGGTTTTACAGGCTGGTTGGCCTCAAGAGCGAAACAAAGAGGTTATTATGGACAATCTTATCTTGAAAACAAGAACAGATTATGGGTAATGGAATGGAATAACAGGGCACTCAATCCGCTGCGATATGGTGATATGTATTCTTTGGCAATTGACTACCAGCCTGCCATTAACTATGGCTATGAAGTAAATTATCTACTATACAATTACCTTGTTTATTTCCAGATATCAAACAGACAAAAACTAGCTGGTATAGTGCCGCAGTTTTAAAAACCAAATCTTTTAAAATAATGTCATCAATTCGCTACAAATTTAATTTGGAATTATTTTAAATAATAAAGTTAAAGGGTTGTTCTGCAATAGTAAAACTGGTATATTTGCGGCTTTATTAGCCACATGGAAAAACTAAAACAACGCTGGAACATTACAAGCAACTTTCAATTGGTTGTTATATTTATAGTATTTGCTATTACCGGTTCTACCTCTGCCTATTTGTCTAAACCCGTATTGGGATGGATGGGTCTTACAAAAGATGTGATCTCATTATGGCTGTATTATCCGCTATATATTATCCTGATATTCCCTATTTATCAGGTACTGCTTATATCCTTTGGGTTTATCTTCGGACAGTTCAAATTCTTCTGGGAATTCGAAAAGAAAATGCTTCGG
Source organism: Flavobacterium cerinum (assembly GCF_004028155.1). Taxonomy (GTDB): domain Bacteria; phylum Bacteroidota; class Bacteroidia; order Flavobacteriales; family Flavobacteriaceae; genus Flavobacterium; species Flavobacterium cerinum. The sequence continues at coordinate 74,467 of NZ_SBII01000010.1, forward strand.
TCTTTAGGGCTAGGTTTCCTGTTTAAATAATATAAAAAGTCCCGCTATTTGCGGGACTTTCAATTTAGTCTTTTAATTTCGACTTATAATTCTTTTTCAGTTTTGCCATTTTAGGCGCTATCACTGCCTGGCAATACGGCTGGTTACCGTTTAAGGCATAATAGTCCTGATGGTAATCTTCGGCCGGATAAAACATTGTGGCTTTGGATATTTTGGTCACTATCTTTTTCTCAAATATATTATGTTCGGCAAGCAGTTTTATAAAGCTCTCAGCATCTGCTTTCTGAGCCTCGGTAGTGTAAAATATCTCACTACGGTACTGCGTACCTACATCGGCGCCCTGCCTGTTTAATGTAGTAGGATCATGCGTAGCAAAAAAGATCTCTAAAAGGTCTTTATAGGCTACTTCATCCGGATTGAAAGTAATTTTGATGGCTTCAGCATGACCTGTATAACCACCGGACACCTCTTTGTAAGTTGGATTTTCGGTCGTTCCGCCAATATAGCCTGACACGACCTTCTCTACACCTTTTAAATCACTAAAAAACGCTTCAGTACACCAAAAGCAGCCTCCTGCAAATATGGCAGTTTCTGTTTTTTTATTATCCATGCTTAATTCTCCTTTGTTAGATTTTATAATTTCCTTATTAGGGCTTTCTTTAGACTGGCAAGAGAAGGAAACTACTGCCAATACTAGTGCAAATGCTTTTTTCATGATGGATTTCTCTAAAATTAATTGATATTGTATCGCTTCCCAAAGCCATTAACTAAACTTTACACTACTGTATACGAAATATTGTGCCAAAAAAGATTTATTATTTTTTAAAATGTTTGTTTCTTTGTGAAAACAGTACATAATGATACAGGCAGGGAACATACACAAATATTACGACAAGCTTCATGTTTTAAAAGGCGTAGACCTGCATATAAAAAAAGGAGAGATCGTTTCTATAGTAGGCGCATCGGGAGCGGGTAAAACCACGCTTTTGCAAATACTGGGCACGCTTGACAGACCAAGTAAAGAAACCGGAACGACACTTACTATTAATAATGAAGATATCCTTAATATGAAGGATAAGGCATTGTCTAAATTCCGTAATCAGCATTTGGGCTTTATCTTCCAGTTCCATCAATTACTTCCTGAATTTACAGCTTTAGAAAATGTGTGCATTCCTGCTTACATTGCAGGGAAGCCAAAAGCAGCCACAGAAGCTGAGGCAAAGCGTTTACTGGAATATCTTGGGTTATCGCACCGCATAGATCATAAACCGGGACAACTGTCCGGAGGTGAACAGCAGCGTGTAGCTGTTGCCAGAGCCCTGATCAATAAACCTGCTGTTATTTTTGCCGATGAACCATCAGGTAATTTAGATACTGCATCTGCCGAGAACCTACACCAATTGTTCTTTAAGCTTCGCGATGAAATGGGACAGACTTTTGTTATTGTTACTCATAACGAAGAACTGGCTAATATGGCCGACAGAAAACTGGTAATGAGTGACGGACAAATACTGTCTGAAATCTCAAATTTACCCCACAAACTTTAATTATACTACTGCTGCTTTGCAGTGTTACAACTACTTTTTTAATTTTGCAGCATGGAATTGATAATGAATGCAGATGAATTACGCTCGTTTCTGGACGAAAAAGTTATACAATATAATAACCCCGATTTTATAGATTCTGACCCGATACAGATACCGCACCTGTTCACTCAAAAGGAAGATATCGAGATTGCCGGATTCCTTGCCGCTACAATTGCGTGGGGAAACCGAAAGATGATCATTAACAATGCTAAAAAGATGATCGACCATATGGGTGGGAGTCCGTTTGACTTTATAATGAGTCATGAAGATCATCACCTCGAAAATCTTGAAACCTTTGTACACCGCACTTTTAACGGCGGTGACTTCACTACATTTATAAAAGCACTCCGTAATATCTACACTAATCACGGCGGACTCGAAGCTGTTTTTGCCAAACATCATCAGGGTGAAACCATGCAGAAAAGCATTCACGAGTTTAAAAAGGTATTTTTTGAAATAGAACACCAAAACCGTACACAAAAGCATGTATCCGACCCTTTAGCTGGTTCGGCAGCAAAGCGTATTAACATGTACCTAAGATGGATGGTGCGCGATGATAATACCGGTGTAGATCTAGGCATCTGGAAAACCATTTCGCCATCACTCCTCTCCTGCCCGCTTGATGTGCATTCCGGCAATGTAGCCCGAAAACTGGGACTGCTTACGCGAAAGCAAAACGATGCCAAAGCATTGCTTGAACTTGATACACAGCTGCGTTTAATGGATAAGAACGATCCGTCTAAATATGACTTTGCCTTATTTGGATTGGGTGTATTTGAAGGGTTTTAGAATTAATTACTTAATATGAATATCATCTCTAAAGAGCTTTACAACTATCATTACCGACCAGGTTATAAATCTAAAGAACTGTTAATTGAAATTTTTTCTGGTGTAGAGGACGAAAATTTCTTGTCCGATCTTTTTCAGGCTATTTCTAAACTTTCTATACGCATTAATGATATCCAAGATCTTTGGATGAATGATGAAGTTTTGCTTACGATTGAATCTAATATGGGAAACTTTATCCTTTCAAAGGATATTTGGGGGCTTTGTTTTATTATGTCAGAAAATAATCAGAAATGTATTTCTGAAATCAACAGATTGCTTGAACAAGATATTCAATTTCAAAAAATTGAAGTTGATTTTAAAAATTATTTATAACTTAGTTGATGCACCAGCTTTACTCCCATCGATATCTAGAAATATCTAAAAGAGTTCTTATAGCTCATGATTTCTAAAATTATACTATATTTAATTTTGGATTTAATACTCAAATTTTGGACACTATTATTAAAAATACCATTGATACCCTCAAAAATACAGAACACGGTTTTAAACATATAATTGAAGCCGGAGATATAGTAATGGGAGATGCTTCGCTTGATCATTTTGCTGAAGCTAAAGAGCTGTTGCAACATGAAAGTTATCAGGCAGGAATGTTGGGAACGTATATAATGGGCCAATTATCTCCCAAAGATAAATCGGCTCTTTTGTTTCTTCGGGATAATGTAAGCACCGATGGGAACTGGAGGGTACAGGAAATGCTTGCAAAGGCTTTTGATTACTATTGTTCTGCAATTGGCTATGAAAAGTCATTACAGGTCATAAAAGAATGGCTTTCTCATGAAAACCCTAATACAAAAAGAGCTGTCATTGAAGGGTTGCGCATCTGGACGAGCCGTCCCTATTTTAAAGAGAATCCACAAACAGCGGTTGTTTTAATTAGCAAACATAAAGACGATGCTAGCGAATACCTTAGAAAATCAGTAGGCAACGCTTTGCGGGACATCCATAAAAAACATAAAGAAATTGTTGACGAAGAATTAGCACAATGGAATCTTCAGAATAAAAATACGGCCTTTACTTATAAACTGGTAATGAAAAACAGTTAAGAGTATAACAATTTTACCCTCTCAATATCTAAAGGTTTTTCTTTAGAAACTTCTAAAAAATACTCCAATTGCCATTTTTGGGTCTTCCGTGCTTGGGCACTCTCGGTAATATCCCAGGAGGGATATACCCTGATAGCTCTTTTCCCTTCTTTGACATGGGTAAACACGCCTTGTTTGACAAGTACTGCTTTGGGGAAAACAAATTGTCCGTAATGATCATCCTTTTGAACACTTATGACTACCAGATCAATTTCGTCTGAGGCATCAAATGGCATTATAGACCCCTTGCCTATTCTTTTCCATAGCGTCACAAACTGACCATTTTTTGTCGGGGTAATTTTAGCCGACCTGAATCGTATTTTTAAATTGTTAAGCTCAAAAGTACAGGCATTGTATTCTGAACTCTCAATTTCCGGAACGGCATTTTCAAAATTAAATCTGCAAGGATCATAAATGTATTTTTTGGAGATAAAAGGTTCAGAAATATTTGTATCCATAATAGCGTTTTTTCGATCTTAAAAATTAATGTTCCACACGTTCCACATCAAAATGTACCAAAAGTGGATCATTAATCCATAAACAACTGATATTAGTGATTTTGATTAAAACAATTATTCCACTCTCTGAATATGCAGAAAGTGGAATATTATATGTGATTCTATTATAAGAAAATGTTTAAATTTTCAGCAGGTTCAGTTTACTGTTTTTTCTACTGAATCCGAAATAAATTGAAAGTCCGATTAGCAGCCAGATGGAGAAATAAATCCAGTTCCAAACACTAAGCTGTGCCATCATATACAAACAGCAGATAAGTCCTAATAGTGGGATAAGTGACAGATTTTGACGGTAAGTCCAAACAGAAATAAATATCAGCGATATAAAGAAGATATACATTGGCAGTTTGTGCTTAAAGAGGTCGAAACCGCTTTCATACTTAATATTCTCAGCTATCGGAAGAGAATCTACTATAGCAGGATACTGATCGGTCTTATCATGATAATAGCTCAGTATGTGCTCCAAATCCTGAGAACCAGTAGTAACATTATTGGCATCATTCTTAAGCAGGTGCTCATAGATCTCTTTAGCTTCTTTTTCATTAAGTGAAGTAACTATGGTTGACGGACTGTTCATTTCTTTCTCGTTGGTCAGGAAAGCCATAGTGTTTTCTTTATTATAAGTAAATGATATTATAAGCCCGATAACAAGTGCCACAGGCATGATATACTTAGCATTTACATAAGGCGTTTTGAATTTCCCTCTTGGAATATTTGGTTTGTTTTGGAGTACCAATACACCTGCACAAACCAATACAAATGCAAATAAAGTACCGATGCTGCAAAGATCGGTTACTATAGTAAGATTAAGGAATAATGCTGGAATAGCTACTACAAAACCGGTAACTATCGTTGCATAAGAAGGTGTTTTGAATTTAGGATGTACCTTAGAAAAACGCTTTGGTAATAGGCCGTCACGGCTCATACTCATCCAGATACGGGGCTGCCCCATCTGGAACACAAGCAGTACGCTCGCCATAGCAATTACAGCACTTACAGCAATGATACCCGACATCCATTTAAGGTCAAGTCGTTCAAAGACAAAGGCCAATGGATCACCCACACTCAATTCGGTATAGCTTACCATACCTGTAAGTACTAATGCTATAAGAATATAAAGAACAGTACATATTATGATTGCCCACATCATACCTCTCGGTAAATCGCGTTGTGGGTTCTTGCATTCTTCGGCAGTTGTAGAGATCGCATCAAAACCTATATAAGCAAAGAATACCGCCGATACTCCTTTAAGTACGCCACTTGCACCATTAGGAGCAAACGGATCCCAGTTGGCAGTATCTACATAAAATACACCTACAGCGATAACTAACAGAATAATACATAGTTTTACCACAACCATAAGGTTACTGGCATTACGCGATTCTTTCATGCCTCGGTAAACTAAGGCAGTAATTAAGATAATGATTAAAAGAGCTGGTAAATCGGCAACAAGGTGAAGTGAGCCTATGGTTGGCGATGTTGTATAAGCAGTATAAGCTGCCTGTAAACCCGCATTTAGGTTTTCAAAAGTCTTTCCACCCTGCATTAGCGCTACCGCTTCATGATAGCCGTTTGAAGCTGTAAGGTAATCCATTTGTATCCATTGAGGGAGGTGTATGCCGCCGCTGGAGAGGAGCCCCGTAAAATAATCACTCCACGAAATAGCTACTGTAACGTTACCAATGGCATATTCCATAATCAGTGCCCAGCCTATCATCCAAGCAATTATTTCACCAAAAGCAACATAAGAATAGGTATATGCACTACCTGAAACCGGTACCATAGAAGCAAATTCGGCATAAGCAAAAGCTGCAAAGCCACAGGCAAGGGCTGTAAAAAGAAAGAGGAAAATCACTGCAGGACCGCCATCTGAACTGGCTTTACCAATAGTACTAAATATACCGGCACCTATAATTGCCGCAATTCCAAAGGCTGCAAGGTCCTTAACGGTTAGGTATCTTCCTAATGACTGCTGGCTGTGTTCATTGCTTTCAACCTGGTCTAATATGTCCTGAACCTTCTTTTTTCTGAATAAATCTTTTAACGCCATTGAATTGGATTTAGCTGCACTTAGATGCAACTAACAAATATAAAAACTTAATCTAAAAAAAGTGCCACTTATTTGCATAATTCATAATTTTTCCTTAAATTATTTCTATAGGATTTTTCTATGAACATATAAGGAAATGTGATTAATGTTATAACACGAGAAGGCTTATTTTCTCTATTTTTGCTCAGTAAAAATTAATAATCACTTAAAATTAACACATATGTCATTAGTAGGAAAAAAATTCCCAAACCTAGCAGTTGATGCAATTTCAGAAATGGGCGATAACCTAAAAATTAACATTTTCGAAGAAGCGGTAAACAACAATAAAAAAGTACTATTATTTTGGTATCCAAAAGATTTCACTTTCGTTTGCCCTACAGAACTTCATGCTTTCCAAGCTGCTTTAGGTGAATTCGAAAAAAGAAATACAATTGTAATAGGTGCATCTTGTGATACTAATGAAGTTCACTTTGCGTGGCTTAACACTCCAAAAGATAACGGTGGTATAGAAGGTGTTACTTACCCAATTCTTGCAGATACTAACAGAAACCTTGCTAACATTCTTGGTATCCTTGACATCGAGTCTTCTGAGTACAATGACGAGACTGACTCTGTTGTATTAACAGGATCTAACGTAACATACAGAGCTACTTACCTTGTAGACGAAACAGGAAAAATTTTCCATGAAAGTGTTAACGATATGCCACTAGGCCGTAACGTAAACGAATACCTAAGATTAATTGATGCTTACACTCACGTACAGGTTAAAGGTGAAGTATGCCCGGCAAACTGGGAAGAAGGAAAAGAAGCTATGACTGCTGACCGTACTGGTGTTGCATCATACCTTGCTTCTAATTAATTAATATAAAAATCCCCCAATTTATTATGTTACAAGAACTTGAAAAAGATAATTTAGCAGAAATCGTAGCCGGTACCCCAACTGTTGTAGTACAATACTCGGCAGGATGGTGCGGTAACTGCAGAATAATGAAGCCAAAATTTAAAAAAATGGCTGCTGAGAATGAAAATGTAACATTTGTTATTGCCGATGCCGAAAATTTCCCTGAATCAAGGAAACTGGCTAACGTAGATAACCTGCCAACATTTGCTACTTTTAAAAATGGAGCACTTGTAAACCAGGTACAAACAAATAAAGTAGAAATTTTAACCGATTTAGTCAATGAAGTTACCAGTAATTAAGCATTTAACTCAATTTATTGAGGATAATGACCAGGACTATGTTATAGAAACCCTTGAGGTACTGGAAGCATTAACCGAAGTTCCGTCGCTTAAAGACGAAGAGCTTGACGTTATTGGCGAACTGATCTCTAACATGTATGGCGCGCTTGAGGTAAACAAAATGATAAAAGACGGCATGGATAAAAAAGAAGCTCTAAACAGTTTTATGAAACGTGTCCTTGGCGCAATAGACAAAAATTAGGTTCTATATTTACATACACAGAAACGCTTCCGGAAACGGGAGCGTTTTTTATTTAATTTTACATCCAAATTGAAAGATACTATGCGCCTTTATATAAAAAACATGGTTTGTCCCCGCTGCATCACGGCTGTACGCAATGAACTGGAACAAATGAAAATTGACACTGTATCAATAGAACTCGGCGAAGTAGAAATTGCAAGCGAACTTAGCCATGAAGAAACCCAGCAACTGGACCATTCGTTAAAAAAATTGGGCTTTGAGCTGATAGGCGATCGAAAAAGCAGGATGATCGAGCAGATAAAGAATGAAATTGTATATCTGGTACATCATTCAGACGAAGCGCTTACCACTAATCTATCTACCTGGCTTGCCGATAAACTGCATTACGACTACACTTATCTAAGTAATCTTTTCTCTGAAGTTGAAGGAACAACAATAGAAAAATATTATATCACACAGCGAATAGAAAAGGTTAAGGAACTCTTGGTTTATGATGAGCTGTCATTATCTGAAATCGCAGATGCTCTTGGCTACAGCAGTACAGCCTACCTATCCAGCCAGTTTAAAAAAGTAACCGGCCTCACTCCTACTTTTTACAAATCCATAAAAGAAACCAAACGCAAAAACATTGACGAACTGTAAATGTTAATAGCAATTCCAAAAATAACATAAGGGGCAACCAAGGTATAATGCAGAACTTTGTAATGTAAATAAACGCAAACTTTCAATTAACCGGATACAGATAATTCTGTACAACTAAACCTCTAATAAAATGACACATACGTATCATATTACCGAGATGACCTGCGCAGGATGTTCTGCCAAAGTAAGCCACTTATTAAAACGAATCCCGGATGTAACCAGTGTTAGCATTGATCTTGGAACCGGTGATGCAACCATTACAATGGTAAACCATGTTGCTACTTCTACACTACAGGAAGCTTTAAAAGAACACCCTAAATACAAGCTTACAGAAAAAATGGTAAAATCTGTAAATATATTTGCAGAGCAGGTTGAAGAGAAGAAAAGCTGGGCAGCTACTTACAAGCCTATTCTTTTAATTTTTGGATACATAACTGCCATATCTTTAATTGTTTCTTTGTGGGGTAACGGCTTTAGTGGAATGATGTTTATGCAGGTTTTCATGGCAGGTTTTTTTCTCATTTTTTCGTTCTTTAAAATGCTCGATCTTAAAGGTTTTGCAAATAGTTATGCCATGTATGATATTGTGGCTAAGAAGTTTAAAAGCTGGGGATACATCTATGCATTCCTTGAACTTGGATTAGGATTAGCTTTTGCACTAGGTATTTTTCCATTGTTTGTTAATGCATTTACAGCTGTATTAATGTCGGTAAGTCTAATTGGTGTACTTCAAAGTGTGATGACTAAAAAGAAAATACAGTGTGCCTGTCTTGGCGCGGTGTTTAACCTGCCAATGAGTACAGTAACCATTATAGAAGACGGACTTATGATTGCCATGAGTGTAGCTATGCTGTTTATGTACCTATAAAATCCCTATTATTGGGGATTTTATACTCAAAAAAAACGTATTAATTTTATCTAAGAAACAAATTAATACGCCATGAAAAAAATCAAAATACATTTATTGCTTATTGCAACTATACTTTCTGTAACTATTTCATGTTCAAAGGATGATGATAGTAAACCTACATCAACTCCAAATGAAATTATCTTACATGACAATGTTAAGATTGTAGATAAAAACACAATGGAACTTGACTCTAATCCTGAATTAATTAATGCAGGTATATATCAGTTTGTAATTACCGGCGATACGCCGGTAATTGGCATTGGAGATATTATAATTGGAGACCAGGGAGAAGGTTTTTTAAGAAAAGTGACTGCGGTAACTACAACTGCAAATAAAATTACTTTACAGACGACAGATGCAGACATGACAGACGTTTTTAAAGATGGAGCATTTAATTTTTCTATGGATATGGATGGCATGGAGCAGAAAAAAAATGCAGAAAATTTTAAACACTCTTTTAGTGCTCAGGCATTATATAAAGAAGGCGCGCTGAGTATCGTTTTAGATAATGGTGAAGTAGAACTCGATCCAAATTGGACTTTTGACTTTGAATTTTCATCAACAGGTGTTGAAAAGTTTGAAATGAGTGCTCAAAATGCTGTCTTAAACGGACAATTTAAAGCTACAGTTACTGCTTCACAAGCTACAACTTTAGGACAGCACTCCTCATCTCTACTAAATAGTCCATACAAAAAAAGTTTCACTAAGTATGTTCCCGCAACATTGCTGGGATTACCTATACTAGTTCCGGTTACTATTACTGTAGAAATAGATTTAATCGCAGATTACTCTGTTCAGGTGAGTGCTGCTGTTTCAAGATCCGCTACGTTTACAAGCAATAATACATTCACACTTGGTATAAAATATGACAATAACCAATGGAATGGTACTAATAGTTTTTCCCCTAATAATACCTTTATATTAAATAATTCTTCAGGGAATGCAAATTTAAATTTAGATCTGGCTCTTACTCCTAAAATAAGTGCAAAATTATACGGTATTGTAGGTCCTTATGCTTCAGTTTCATTAAAAGAGCAATTAACTGCAGCAGTAAAATTACCCGAAATAAATTGGGATTTTAAAGCAGACATTTGGTTGAAATCAACAATAGGAATTGAAGCAGGGATAAAAATACTTGATAAAGAATTAACAACTGACTATAGCCACAGTTGGGAAACACCAAAACTATCCTACCATACCCCCTACAAAATTTCAGCTATCTCAGGTAATAACCAGCTAGGTTCAACTGGAGTGCCTTTAGCAGATCCAATAGTTGTAAAAGTAGTTGATGAACTTGAGCATCCCCAATCTGGTGTGAATGTCTATTTTTCCATTGTACATGGAGGAGGCTCTGTTAACACACAAACTGTAATAACCGATGATCAAGGTATTGCAAGTGTTATTTGGACACTTGGAAATCAAACCGAGAATGAACTTCATGTTAGTACTAAAAAAGCAGACGGCTCCAATATTCTGAATTCTCCCCTTGCTTTTTATGCTACAAATGGAGAAATAGATTTATCGGGGACATGGATAATGAATTTGAATTTACCAACAGGTGGGGTTTGTGATGAAGTATTAATTATGGATGAAAGTGATCAAAATCTAACCTTATCTTTTAATAACGATGGTACAATTACATTTTTAACCGACCCTTCGGGAGCAGGTCTAAATAGTAATGAATTTATCCAGGAATATGTACTTGAGGGACAGCAGCTAAACATTACAATTAACTATACAGATGGTATAGATAATTCAAGTATTACAATCCATTGCAATAATTTTAATTCAACAACTAAAACTTTTACAGGTACATATACTAATAACTGGGGGAATGGAGAGCCCCCATGTACAAATACAGTTGTAATTTTTAAGAATCCTTAATCCTAATGCCTGTAATCTTTTATAAATTCTTACTTTTGCTTTTTTAAAACAAAACAAAGAAAATGGCTGATATCACTTTAGGCGGGAATCCCGTAAAAACATCAGGCGAATTGCCAAAAACAGGCACAAAAGCGCCAGACTTTACTCTTGTTAAAACAGATCTTTCTACAGCATCTCTTGCTGATTTTAAAGGCAGCAAACTGGTTCTAAATATCTTTCCAAGCGTTGACACAGGAACATGTGCAGCATCTGTAAGACAGTTCAATCAAAAAGCCAGCACATTAGAGAATACAAAAGTTCTTTGCATTTCCCGCGATCTTCCATTTGCACAAAATCGTTTTTGTGGTGCAGAAGGTCTTGAAAACGTAATATCCCTATCTGACTTTAGAGACGGAAGCTTTGGCGAAAGCTATGGTTTAAATGTTACTAATGGTCCGTTACAAGGATTACACTCAAGAGTGGTTGTAGTTATAGATGAAGATGGCAACGTAAAATATACAGAGCAGGTAGCCGATATTAAAGACGAGCCTAATTATGATAATGCACTTGCAGCACTATAACATAATTTACTTATTTGAATGAAAGACAACAGGTTTGTTAAAGGCAGGTTAAAGAGTACAGAGTATTCGGTTAAAGGAGCATACAAACTCATTACTACCGAGCACAGTATTATGGTACAGTTTTTTATAGGCATAGCCATAACCATAGCAGGGTTTTATTTTGACATCTCTGCAACAGAATGGATGCTGCAAATACTGGCAATAGGACTTGTACTGGCAATAGAGGGGCTTAATACGGCTGCAGAAAAAATTGCCGATTTTATCCATCCTGAATATCACGAAAAAATAGGTTTTATAAAAGATATAGCTTCCGGAGCTGTATTCTTTGCTGCTATGGCTGCCTTAGCAGTAGGTGCTATAATTTATTATCCTAAAGTGGCGCTTCTTTTTTAAATTTATTGATATTTTTACATTCGCGATATTTACTATTTAATGGCAAAGAGCAAAAAAGAAACATCAGGCGCTGCGGCGGCTAAATCTGTTACCGAAAAAAAGAAATGGGCATTTTCCCGTCAGCACAAAGTGTTAGTGGGCGTATTGTTCTTCTTGTTTTCGGTAGCATTGTTATTATCCTTCATCTCCTATTTTCTTTATTGGGAGTTTGACCAAAGTGAATTAACCGCTTTTAGCGACAGAAAAGAAAGTGTACATAACTGGCTGGGGAAATTTGGTGCCTATCTGGCCGATCTTTTTCTGTACCGCGGTTTTGGTATTGCTTCGTTTATACTTATACGCTTTTTCTTTTTAACGGGTGCTTATCTTGTATTAGATCTTCCGGTACGAAAATTAAAAAGAACACTATTCTGGGATATTTTCCTTGTTATAATTGTATCGATACTTTGCGGGTTCTTTAATCCTTATTTACCTGAATTAGGTGGCGTTATAGGTTATGAAATGAACCTGTTTATGCAGGATTACTTAGGTAAGATCGGTACAATACTGGTACTTGTATTCGGGTTATTTATCTTCCTTATTTTCAGGATCAAAATATCGCCCGATGCTATAAAAACACTATTTGAACGTAAACACGATGACGTTGAAGAAGATACCGAAGATCCAGTTACTGAAAACTCTACTGTAAATACTCCAATAACACCACTGGCGCCCGTTGTACCTATTGCAGCCATGGATACATTTGAAGAAGACGAGGATGATCAAGAGCTCAATAACATTGAGCTAAAAACCGTTACGTCTCCAATTATTCCTCCGGTAGTTCCGGTACCTTCTCAGTTTGAGATCAACCGTGAGTCTTTAAAGCCGACTATAGAACATTCATCTGAAATTAAACTAGAAACTTCTCCTAAACCAAAACAACCTGAACCGATTGCAAAGCCTGTAAGCCAAATTATAGAAACGGCAGATGAGAATTTTGTTATCGAAAAATCTGTGGAAGAACCAACGGTTGAAGAAAACCTTGCGGCCAGACTGGTTAAGGATTTTGGAGAGTTTGACCCTACTCTGGAACTTTCAAACTATCAGTTCCCTTCTATTGAACTATTAAAAGACTATTCTTCCGGTGGTATTACCATTAATCAGGAAGAACTTGAAGAAAACAAAAATCGTATTGTAGAAACGCTGCGTAATTATAAAATTGAGATCGCTCAGATAAAAGCGACCGTAGGTCCTACAGTAACCTTATACGAGATTGTACCTGAAGCAGGAATACGTATCTCAAAAATTAAAAGTCTTGAGGATGATATAGCTCTTTCATTATCAGCATTAGGCATCCGTATCATTGCTCCTATTCCCGGTAAAGGAACTATTGGTATCGAGGTTCCTAATAAGAATCCTACTATGGTATCCATGAAAAGTGTTATTGGTTCTCCAAAATTCCAGGCTGCCGAAATGGAACTGCCTATCGCTTTAGGGAAAACAATATCTAACGAGACCTTTGTGGTTGACCTTGCTAAAATGCCTCACCTACTTATGGCAGGGGCAACAGGACAAGGTAAATCGGTAGGTCTTAATGCAGTACTTACTTCGTTATTGTATAAAAAGCATCCGGCTGAAGTTAAATTCGTACTGGTTGACCCTAAAAAGGTTGAGCTTACGCTTTTCAATAAAATTGAGAGACATTATCTGGCTAAACTTCCTGATGACGGCGATGCAATTATAACAGATAATACCAAGGTAATTAACACTCTTAATTCCTTGTGCATAGAAATGGATAACCGTTATAACCTGCTTAAGGATGCAATGGTTAGAAATATTAAAGAATACAACGAGAAATTCCGTCACAGGAAACTAAATCCTGAGAATGGACACCGTTTTTTACCATACATTGTACTGGTAGTTGATGAGTTTGCCGATCTTATAATGACAGCAGGTAAAGAGGTAGAAACACCTATTGCACGTCTTGCCCAGCTGGCACGTGCTATTGGTATTCACCTTATTATTGCTACCCAAAGACCATCGGTAAATGTAATTACCGGTATTATTAAAGCTAACTTCCCGGCCAGGATAGCTTTTAGGGTTACATCTAAAATTGACTCCCGTACAATTTTAGACAGTCAGGGTGCAGACCAGCTAATTGGCCGTGGTGATATGCTATATACACAAGGAAATGACCTTACACGTGTTCAGTGTGCTTTTGTTGATACTCCGGAGGTGGAAAAAATAACCGAATTTATTGGTTCGCAAAAAGCTTACCCTAACGCTTACCTCCTACCGGAATATGTTGGAGAGGAAAGTGGCATCAATCTTGATATAGATATATCAGACAGAGATTCAATGTTCAGGGATGCTGCAGAAGTGATCGTTACAGCCCAACAGGGTTCGGCATCATTACTGCAACGAAAATTAAAATTAGGTTACAACCGTGCAGGAAGACTTATTGACCAGCTGGAAGCAGCAGGTATTGTAGGCCCTTTTGAAGGTAGTAAAGCAAGGAATGTAATTATCCCGGACCTTACCTCTCTTGAGCAATTTTTCAAAAACGAAGAAAACAACTTTTAGCATGTACAAGATTTACGGGATCATATTGACTTTATTTTTCACAATTACCCTGGAGGCTCAAAATTCTGAAAAAGCAAAAGCATTGCTGGATCAGGTGAGTAGCAGGGTTAAGAGTTATGAGAATATTGCGGTAGATTTCAGATATTCATTAAGCAATCCTAAACAAAACCTAAATCAGGAAAGTAAAGGAACTGTAGTTCAAAAAGGCAATATGTATGTATTGGACTTTATGGGTATTACCCGAATTTTTGACGGGAAAAGAGTATATAATATTGTGCCGGAAGACGAGGAAATTTCTATTTCCAAATACAACGACCAAAAAGATGATAACCTTACCCCATCAAAAATATTTACTTTCTTTAATTCCGGATACAAATATTCATGGGATATATTGCAAAATGTAAAAGGAAGAAAAATACAGTACATAAAACTAACCCCTACAAACGCTAAAGACAATACTAAAGAAGTACTTATGGGTGTTGATGTACAGACAAAACATATTTACAATCTAATACAGACAGAAAAGGATGGTACTAAAATGACAATTACCATAAATTCTTTTAAAACAAATCAGCCTTTGTCGAAAAATCATTTTACCTTTACCGAGAGTAAATATCCTAATTACTACATTAATAGATTAGACTAATTTTTGGTGAAAATATTAGACCGCTATATCCTGACTTCGTTCATCACGACTTTTGCGTCGGTATTCATTATCTTGTTTTTCATATTTGTATTACAAGGTATATGGCTCTTTATCTCAGAACTTGCTGGTAAAGACCTTGACGTGTGGCTGGTTATTAAATTCCTTGCTTTTTATTCGCCGAAAATAGTACCACTCGTACTTCCTCTTTCCATTTTGCTGGCATCGATCATGACTTTTGGCAGCTTTGCCGAAAATTATGAATTTGCAGCGATGAAATCCTCTGGTATTTCTTTAGGCAGGGCCATGAGAGGACTTACTGTATTTATATGCGCACTAAGTATTGTAGCCTTCTTCTTCGCTAACAACGTTATTCCTAAAGCAGAATATAAATTCATAAATCTTAGAAAGAATATTATACAGCGTAAACCAGCCATGGCAATTGTAGAAGGCCAGTTTAATGCGCTGGGAAATTTCAATATAAAAGTTGATAAAAAATCAGGTGAAAACGGTGAGAAACTTGCCGGGGTTACCATTCATAAAAGAGTTCCAGGTGCTGCAAATGCTACCATTATACGTTCTAAAAAAGGCTTACTTAAAAGTGATGAAAAATCTAATCTTTTACAATTAGAACTTTTTGACGGTCATTATTACGAAGACATCAATAGTAAAAATCCGGTAGAACGCATGAGGCAGCCTTTTGCTAAAAGCAGTTTCTCTAAACAAATAATGAACATCGATCTAACCATGTTAAATTCTAATGACATAGACGATGAAAAAATAGCACACACAAATACCATGCTTAATGTTAGTGAATTGAATTATACACTCGATTCACTTGAAAACAACCAGATTAAGGAAGCCAAAAGTATAACAGACAATATAGTACAAAGATCTAGTGTCGTTTTAGAAGATCTAAACGCGAGTAAGCTTCTTCCTAATCAACCTAATCAGGTAAAAAAAGACAGTATTCCTAAAAACCTATTAGACCTTATTAAGGTTAAAGAAGACAAATCACGTATATTAGATATTGCTGCTAATAATATAAGCAGTACTGACTATTTAGTGAAATCTGGAAAAGACCAGATGTATGAAAAAACGAAAAACGTAAATAACCATTGGCTTGCACTGTATGATAAGTTTGTTATTGCTTTTGCGTGTCTACTAATGTTTTTTATAGGCGCTCCCTTAGGTGCTATTATCCGTAAAGGCGGATTAGGTCTGCCTATTGTGTTTGCCGTATTGATATTTATCATCTTCCATTTCATTAATACCTTTGGCAGGAAACTGGCGCAGGAAAATGGCATCCCTCCTTTTTTAGGTGCCTGGATGTCATCATTTGTATTGAGTCCGCTTGCCATACTCCTAACCTACAGGGCTACTAATGACATAGGAATGATTAACATGGATAACATCTTATTGCCTTTGCAAAAGGTATTTACGAAATTATTTAAAATTAAACAAAAAGAAGAATAATGCCAGTAGAAGAACGTATACAACTTAATACTATAGAAGAAGCCATTGAAGATATCCGAAATGGGAAAGTAGTGGTTGTAGTAGATGATGAAGACCGTGAAAATGAAGGCGATTTTATTGCCGCAGCAGAAAAAGTTACTCCTGAAATGATTAATTTCATGGCTACACATGGCCGCGGACTTATATGTGCTCCATTAACAGAGGCACGTTGTAAAGATCTTGAATTACATATGATGGTTACCAATAATACTGTTCTGCATGAAACTGCTTTTACAGTATCGGTAGACCTTATAGGCCACGGCTGCACAACAGGTATTTCTGTTCATGACAGGGCTAAAACCATAAAAGCTTTAGTTGATGACACTACTAAGCCTGAAGATTTAGGCCGCCCTGGACACATTTTTCCATTAAAAGCTAAACAAGGTGGTGTATTGCGTAGAACTGGTCACACAGAAGCTGCAATTGACCTTGCAAGACTTGCAGGTTTTAAACCGGCAGGTATTTTAGTAGAGATTTTAAACGTAGACGGATCTATGGCCCGTTTACCGGAACTTTATGAAGTAGCTAAGAAATTTGACCTTAAACTTATTTCTATAGAAGATCTTGTTGCATACAGAATGAAGCATGACAGTCTTATTCAGAAGAAAGAAGATTTTGAAATCGAAACGCGTTTTGGAACTTTCCGTTTAAGAGCTTATGTGCAAACTACAAACAAGCAAGTACATATTGCGTTGACAAAAGGAAGCTGGAACAATGGTGAACCTGTATTGACAAGAATAAACTCTACACAGGTAAATAACGATATTTTAGGCACGCTAACAAACGATGCGGATACTAAACTGGATAACATATTCCGTCGTATTAACGAAGAAGGAAAAGGAGCTATATTATTTATCAACCAGGAGGTGTCATCTTTGGAACTGTTAACCCGTATAAAAGAGCTTAAAGAATTACAAGCTGAAGGCATCACAAAAGCTCCTCAGGTAAAAATGGATGACAGGGATTTTGGTATTGGTGCACAAATACTACACGATATTGATATTTGTAAAATACGTTTACTTACAAATTCAGGGCAGACAAAACGTGTAGGAATGATCGGTTACGGCCTTGAAATAACTGAATACACAGAATTCTAAAAAAAAAATCAGCCTTAATTACAAGGTAATGAAACGCTTATAAAACTGCAGTCTCAAAAACTTTTTTTTTATTAAAAATGTCTTTGGAAAATAGAAAAAGCTTTCTATATTTGCAACCGCAATGAGAAACTGATTGCAGACTTTATTGGAGAAATGGCAGAGTGGTCGATTGCGGCAGTCTTGAAAACTGTTGACTGTAACAGGTCCGGGGGTTCGAATCCCTCTTTCTCCGCTGATTAATTATCAAAACCTTTAGATCTCACGATTTAAAGGTTTTTTTGTTTTTGGACATTAGCGTATCCCTCTTGGTACAACTGTTCTGATAAATGATGGTTAACACCTTTATTTACTGGGGTAATAAGAAAACTGAGGAGATTTTTGCACTACTTTACAAGATCTTATAAAGAGATTTTTAAAGCAAAAGCCTTTTGAGTTTTATTTTTTCTATTTCAATTCCCTAGTTAAAATACACATTAAATGTCAAACCATAGTGTACCTATAGGTGTACCTCCATTTTTTGAGCAATTTTTAAACAAAATAGGTACACTACTTTTAGAGAATTCCCCGGGAATTCCCTAAAAACAAAGAAGACTCTCATAGTTTTTATTCAATTTTATTAACGAAAAACAATGAGTCATGGTAAAAGTAATTTTCTACATCAAAGCACAAAAAGCTAATAATAATGGTGAAGCTCCGATCTTCGCACGCATTAGCTACAAAACAAGTGAAACCTCAATCTCAACTGGAAAATCAATCGAACTTCAACGTTGGGAACAGACTAAAAAACTTAGAGGCCTCCTTAAACTGGAAAAAGAAAAAATTATAAAACAAGGATTGGACAATTTCCAGCTAGCTATTGAAAAAAAGTTCAATGAATTTTATAAAATAGATCCGGACGTATCGCTACTTCTATTGAAAAAGGAACTCACAGGTAAAACTAAAACTAAAACGAACTCCATTACGATATTGGAAGTCATGGAAAAGCATAATGTATACTTTAGAAAAAAGGTAGAAGCAGGAGATCGTTCCCCGGCTTCTTTACAGAAATACGAAAGAGCAAAGGATCTTCTGAAAAATTATATGGAGAAACAGTATGGATTAAATGACATAGAGAGCACAGAAGTTAATGGCGCATTTGTTCACAACCTTGAAGAATTTCTAACCTACGAAAGTATTTACAGAGGACGCAAAGGAATTAAAAACAATTCTGTAGTGAAATACATTAAATCATACAAAACGGCCTGTAACCATTGTTTCAAGCTTGACTTGCTCCAAAAAAATCCTTTTAATGTCTATCAAGGTCGACTTAATGTCAAAGATGCTGTATTTTTAACTCAGGAAGAGCTTAATAAAATCGAAAGAAAAAAATATCTTTTGAAAGACTTCAACGCGTGAGAGATATATTTCTTTTCTGCACCTATACAGGATATACGCCGGTAGATTTAGTAGCACACAAAGGTTTGCTAACGCTTTTTACGCCAGAACCGGAATGCCAACTTCCTATTTTATCAAGGAACTTCAAAAAGAACATCCTGAGATAGACAGGACATTAATTTAGCTTTCAGCAGATAAAATATACAAGATTTTGCAACCTTACTTTTAAATATCATTAGTAGTCTTTTAAAACTTAAATTTTTACAAAAAAAAGGACAATGAGGCTCACATTGTCTTTTTGTATTTCCACGTTCTGATCGACTATCGAAAGCCTTTAAACAAAAATTAAATATTTCTAATTAATTAAAATACAAGTCATTTAGAATACGATTTTGTCAATTTTTGATTTATTATTCCTATTTTCTATATAAATTCTTCCAATAGCAGAATCCTTCTCTAAAATAGAATATAAACTATCTGATTTTGCCGTATTTTTTTCGACTCCATATCCTTTTCGCAAAATTTTTTCAAGAGTTGTTTGACAATCAAGAGAATTTTTTTTTGCCCCTTCCTTTAAATAAGAAATGGCAAACTGCCTATCAATGTCATTCAAATTTTCTAAATACTCTGCCTTATAATTGTTGTTATTATAAAGCTCAATAATATTTCTATATATCTGATAGTACGACTTTTCATTGTTATAATTCTTATTCATTATTAATGATACAGGTAGCTTTTCTAAATAGAGATTGTTATTATCGCAATATTCTAAATAAGTACCGTATGCAAAGTCATCTCCTTTTAGTAATGCATTTTGTTTATAATGATTCATCGCCTCCTGCTGATTAACAACTTTTTCTCGTTTACTACAAGAAATTGTAATGATGCCAGCGAAAACTATAATAATTTTTTTCATAAATATCGCATTGTTTTTTAGCAGCTCCAGGTGATAAATAAAGTGCCTAAAAAAGCAAATAATTAAATAAGATTTGTTATTTCAGAACATTAATTAATTGTTCGCCAATATTCCTTAGATGTCGGAATCTCTGATGGATTGAACCTTAAATGAATATTCCTTTTAGCGTCTTTACTTCCTAACTCATAGGATTTAAGAAGATAATAGTTAGCCATTTTATTAACTACTTCATGTTTTTCAATATCTAAATCCGTATGGAGGATTGAATATGCTTCATAATAGGCAGCATGATATTCATAATCTGTTGCCATTTGTAGAGTA
Source organism: Flavobacterium cerinum (assembly GCF_004028155.1). GTDB lineage: Bacteria > Bacteroidota > Bacteroidia > Flavobacteriales > Flavobacteriaceae > Flavobacterium > Flavobacterium cerinum. The sequence goes on from NZ_SBII01000010.1 coordinate 94,807, forward strand.
TACCATAAAAATTCTTGTTGATGACCACTTAATGAATAAATATCATACAATTCCCAAAAAGCAATCGTGTCGCCTTTATTAAGAATTTTATTAGACAATTCCTCCATCTTTTTACTGTTGTTGAAATCCTTCAAATATTTTTGTGCAGTGTTGATTTCTTCAACTTTTTTATTACAACTCACAAAAAAAATGATTACTGATACGACACAAATAATTTTTTTCATTACTTTTTCTTTTTCAATACACTAGAATTACTAAATATGAAACAGTATTATAATTACTGAATAGTTTTCCAATAATCTTCTGATTTTGGAGGGGAATCAGTACCAAATCTTTCCTTTAAATCTCTAATCGCGCCCTTGTGACCGGATTCGATGGCCCTCAGAAGATAATAGTTTGCAATTTTATTCATTCTATCATTTCTTTCTGGTAATTTTCTCAAAATGTCATATACTTCTATATTTGCATGACGATAATTATGCTTGTCGGCCATACATATTGCATAATAGAGAAATTCGTTTTCATGACCGCTCAGAACAAAAATATCCATCATCTCCAAATAAGAAATTGTATCACCTTTCTTGTATGCTGATTTCCATAATTCTTCTAATTTTGGTTCATTACGGTAACCTTCATAAAAAGCACTACCCATTGCAGTATTTTTTTTGCTCTCAACTTTCTCATTACAAGAAATAACTAGTAATAAAAGCAATAATAAATAATTTTTCATAGTATATATAATTCTTAAACAAGACCTTATAATAAACATTAATGTATTACCACTTTATACTTTTCTTGTTAGATTTATGTAGATATATCGTATTTCTAAAAATAAAAATACTACTAAAACAATCATTGATGTACTTTCCAAAATGGTTAAGAATTCATCTCCAAAAATTTCAGGATAGGCAAACAAGTCAAATATCCTTGATCTATGATGATCTAGTTCAGAATTTGAAGTGACTGTTATAAGACAATACATTATCTGACAAATAGAAATAATTAAGTAGCTTTTTAGGAAAGTATAATTTTTAAATTTAAATAATATAAGATTTAAAATTAAACTGAAAATTATGCAGCGATCAGCTAAACTTGTAAAATCATTGTGAAAAAACCTTGGAGTTATAACTATAAGTAAAAGTGTTATAAAGTTTAAAATAAAAGAAATTTGTTTCATGTTGTTGATTATTGCTTTTCAATAGGTTTACTAAACTTGTATGTATTACGAATTCTCTGGACCCACTCCATACCCATATCTCCCGGGCAATATCGATTAGGGATAGCTTCTTGATGTCCTCCAAAATATTTAATTCCATAAGTTGAATTTAGATATCGAGTTAAATTAACTAAGGACTCAATCATCTGAGATGAGGCACTTCCATCTCCTAAAACATTTTCTACAAAACCTTGGATCTTACCTAAGCCTGTATTCTGACTATCAAGGTCGGCCATAAGCACTATTCCAATATTTCCGGTATTGGCACCTTTTACATGAGACCCAACAATATCAATCGGTCTTCCCTCATAAATATTACCATTACCGTCAATCGCAAAATGATAAGGGATGTCAGCATACCCATCTTTTTGTTCGTTATACTACAATGCTTGAATTGTCAGTGCATTGTTTTGGTTTCCTGAATGATGCACTGTTATAGTGTCATAATAAACCTTTAAATTAGTTTTTATTTTTTTCCACTCACGGCCTTGTGTAATTGGTGCTTTCGCTCCCCATTCATTTCGCTTAATTATTTTTGGGTCTCCTCCTGCTGTTCGAGTAGGCGAAAGACCGTCTAAGTATTTAGAAAAGTCTACGTTTTTTCTTTTTGCTTTTGGATTAGGTGCTATTGGTCCATCAAAAAATGTAGTTCTAACACCTGCTATCTCGGCGCCTAAACCACTTAAGAACCCAACACCGCCTGCTCTCGCCTCCATTCCATCAGGATCTATAAAAAAAACAGGATTATTTAGTGCATAAACATATGGCGAAAACCTCCTAGATTTCTCTGCTAATGGGTCAATGTTAAACCATCTTCCTATTGCGGGATCATAATTCCTGGCTCCATAATCATAGAGGTCTAATCCTAGTTCATCTTGCAATTCTTTCCCGTTGTATTTGTACTTATAGGTAGCATCTGCCGAATTTAGTACCGGAGTTAAAACTACGTGAGGAGGATTTGATATCGCAAATATTTAGAATACAATATTGTCAATTTTTGATTTATTATTCCTATTTTCTAAATAAATTCTTCCAATAGCAGAATCCTTCTCTAAAATAGAATATAAACTATCTGATTTAGCAGTATTTTTTTTAATTCCATAACCTTTTCGTAAGATTTTTTCAAGAGTCATTTGACAACTACGAAAATTTTTTTTTGCCCCTGCCTCTAAATAAGAAATAGCAAAACGTCTATCAATGTCATTCAAGTTCTCTAAATAATCTGCTCTATAATTATTGTTATTATAAAGCTCAATAATATTTCTATATATCTGATAGTATGACTTTTTACTATTATACTTCTTATTCATTATTAATGATACAGGCAGCTTTTCTAAATAGAGATTGTTATTATCACAATACTCCAAATAAGTACCGTATGCAAAGTCATCTCCTTTTAATAATGCATTTTGCTTGTAATGATTAATCGCCTCATTCTGATTAACATCTTTCTGCTTAACATCATTATCTCGTTTACTGCAAGAAATTGTAATGATGCCAGCGAACACTATAATAATTTTTTTCATAAATATCGCATTGTCTTTTAGTCGCTCGAGGTGATTAATAAAGTATTAAAAAAAGAATTAATTAAATAAGATGTGTCATTTCAGTACATTAATTTATTGTTCGCCAATATTCGTTAGAAGTCGGAATCTCGGATTGATTGAACCTTGAATGAATATTCCTTTTAGCGTCTTTACTTCCTAACTGATAGGATTTTAGAAGATAATAGTTAGCCATTTTATTAACCTCTTCATGCTTTTCAATATCGTAATCCGTATGGAGGATTGAATATGCTTCATAATAGGCCCCGGAATATTCATAATCAGTTGCCATTCGTAGAGCATACCATAAAAATTCTTTTCGATGACCACTAAGTGCATAAATATCAGCCATTTCCAAAAAAGCAATCGTATCGCCTTTATTAAGAATTTTATTAGACAATTCCTCCATCTTTTTACTGTTGTCGAAATCCTTCAAATATTTTTGTGCAGTGTTGATTTCTTCAACTTTTTTATTACAACTCACAAAAAAAATGATTACTAATACGACACAAATATTTTTTTTCATTGCTTTTTCTTTTTTGGAAATATTAGAAACACTAAATCTCATATCCCTAAATCTGAAATAATATTATAATCATTGAATACTTTTCCAAAGATCTTCCGATTTTATTGATGTGTTATTTAAGTACGTTAATGAAAGTTTATTTCTAAGTACATTAATTAAATGTTCGCCAATATTCCTTTGAAGTCGGAATCTCCGATTGATTGAACCTTTCTTTAATGCTTGCTTTACAATCTTTATTTCCTAACTCATAGGCTTTTAGAAGATAATAATTAGCCAGTTTATTAACCCCTTCATGTTTTTCAATATCGTAATCCGTATGGAGGATAAAATATGCTTCATAATAGGCCCCGTGATATTCATAATCTGTTGCCATTCGTAGCGCATACCATAAAAATTCTTTTTGATGACTACTAAGTGCATAAATATCAGACATTTCCAAAAAAGCAATCGTGTCGCCTTCATTAAGAACTTTATTAGACAATTCCTCCATCTTTTTACTGTTGTTGAAATCCTTCAAATATTTTTGTCCAGTATTGATTTCTTCAACTTTTTTATTACAACTCACAAAAAAAAGGATTACTGATACGACACAAATAATTTTTTTCATTACTTTTTCTTTTTAAAATATTGATTTGTAGATAATTTTTTTGTTTGTTGGCCATTACGAAAATAAACAGCATTCCCATCCTTTAGATTTTTAGTAATATCAGAGCTAACCCCTCGAAGACCATTTTTCCCTCCGTAATACAAATAACCGTCAAAGCCTATTACTGTTGCATTTGGATAAGCTTTTGATATTGTTTCAGCGATTGATGGTACTCCAGGATCACTTTTTCCTGAAAGACATGCATATAAAATTAAAGTAAATATTGCATTTTTATCCCCTGCAATCTTTTTGAATTGAGGACTAGCCTCAGACATCATCTCATTAAAGTGCTCCACCTTTTGAATTCTCCTATAACTTCCATAGTCAGAATCATTTTGCAGCAGTCCTACATTTCCATGTCCTAAGACTCTAAAAACATTATCTCCGGTTACTGCGCTTTTTTCAAAATCTTTAACAATATCCAGAAAACCATCTTCTTCTGTCTTTCTAAATAAATTAACCGGCGGCTCGTTCGGATTTTCTAAAACTGTTGACGGTGGAGGTGGCAAACCTTCCAATTGCCCGGAAAAATTCGTTTCCTTCCTTTTTGCTTTTGGGTTAGGTGCTATTGGTCCATCAAAAAATGAAGTTTTAACTCCCGCTATATCTGCACCTAAACCACTTAAGAACCCAACACCTCCTGCTCTCGCCTCCATTCCATCAGGGTCAATAAAAAAGACGGGGTTATTTAAAGCATAAACATAAGGCGAAAACCTCCTGGATTTCTCAGCTAGTGGGTCAATATTAAGCCATCTGCCTATTGCAGGATCATAATTCCTTGCTCCATAATCATTACATTATAATCCTAATTTGATGCAATTTGCTTTTTAAGTATCTTAAAAAGTGAAACACTAGTTAGAGTAATTCATTAAAGCTGTCGCTATTAATTTTTTATTATAAAATTACAATTATGCATGTGTAGTTAAAACATGTTAATAAGAGTTAAGAGTCCTTAATCATATCTTGATAGTATTCCCTAATCGGTCTGTAATCAACATAATAATCTTCAAACCTATTTTGAATAGAAATCTTTATTATATTTAATTCATCCTTAGATAAGTTTATACTACCTCTCAAAGCCCATTTGAATAATAGATTATTTGGACAATATTTATATGCTGAAATTAAATATTTACTACCAAAATTGCTATCTTCAGAATCAAACAACCAAGAACTAATCTCTATCATCCATCCTCGCAAAAAGAGGAGGTTAGGGTCTCTGGGATAATGTTTTCTAATAAGATTAGTATTTCTATTCAAAATATCTTGTAACCAAACTTCATCAAGTTTAGTATTTCCTTCGACTAACGAATACCAAACAACAAACGTTTGTTTAAGAAGAATTACATCGGAAGGTATTTCATTATTAAAAATTTCGTTTTCAAAGTTGTTAATCTCATAATTATAATCAATTTCCATGTCTTTATATATTTTATGGTATAAAGGCTGTAGATATCCTAGGAGTTCCATTTACTACAGCACCTCTAATAGTTATATTCTCACCATATACAGTTACAATTCTCTCAAAAGTTCCTGAAGCAGGTAAAGATGCTTGTTGTCCTAATGACAAATATAATCTACGAACTACATTTCTTTCACTTCCTGCAATTTTTAATATACCATTTAGTTTATGTTTTGCTTGCATTATATGACTTATATTATTAGGACTTGCAAGTGTCGTGTTAATTCCTTTTCTTAATATCGATAATTCGGCTTTTGTTAAAGCTTTCCCTACTGTAGTGGTAACTCGACCTATTGGAACAGCAGAAGCATATTTTAAACCAGTTTCAAAATCAGATTGTGGATTACCAAGTCTATCTGTACCGCTTATTGATCCACTGATGCCATCCCATAAACTAGCTATTGGGTTATATTCGTTAATTTGGTCTAAAGCATACATTGTCTTGTCAAATACACTTCCTGAATAATCACCTCCATAATTTCTCAATCCTAATGCAATTTGCTCTTCACTAGATAATGGAATATTATTCTTATCATTTAAAGTAGGCGAAAGACCGTCTAAGTATTTAGAAAAATCTACATTTTTCCTTTTTGCTTTTGGATTTGGTGCTATTGGTCCATCAAAAAATGAAGTTTTAACTCCTGCTATTTCTGCACCTAAACCACTCAAAAAACCAACGCCACCAGCTCTTGCTTCCATACCATCAGGATCTATAAAAAAGACAGGATTATTTAGTGCATATACATAAGGCGAAAACCTTCTGGATTTCTCCGCTAGTGGGTCAATATTAAGCCATCTGCCTATTGCTGGGTCATAATTCCTGGCTCCATAGTCGTAAAGATTAAGCCCCAATTCATCCTGCAGTTCTTTCCCATTGTATTTATATCTGTATGTAGCATCTGCCGAATTTAGTACCGGTGTTAAAACTACATGAGGAGGATTGGACATTGCAAATATTTTTTGCGTTGGGCTATACCCATTATGCTTTAACCCAAACGGATAATAATGATTCTCCTCCATTATCTTAACTACATTGTCAGCAGGATCTAATGTATAACTTAATCTTACATTCCCCAAATGGTCTTTGTAATTAAACACATAATTGTAGGATGTTGTTGATCCTGCTACCGTACTTTTTACATAACCTTCTGTCGTAGGAAAAAAATCCAAAACTCCATTTGTATATTGATACCCTGTCAGATAATCTGTGGTTGTAACCAAAGCCCCATTAGTAACGGTTTTCATCAGTTTTTTACCTTCTCCATCATAAAAATAATTAATTTTTGTACTGGTATTGTTATTAAAGACTATCTCGACAGGCAGGTTAAGATGGTTGTATTTTATAGGAGTAATAATTCCCTTGTTCTTATCGGTTTTAAGATCACCGTTGTCATAATAGGTATAATCATCACCTGTGTTGTCGCTACTGTCTTTAAATCCTTTTGGATGGTTTGTAGCGTCTATTACCTGCAATAACCTGTTTCCTTTATATGTGTATTTCAGATCGTCAATTTCAATAGTTGCATCTTCCTTATCATTTTCTCCATTTCGTTTTAAGGCAGTGATGTTCCCGTTGGCGTCATAACGCACTTGCTCATTATATGAATTTCTTAGACTTACAGTAGCGCCAGGCATCTGGTACCAGCTCTTAACCAGCTTGTCCAGGTTATCATACTGGTATCCATACTTACGTCGTATATTATCACTTGTAGTACGCCATGATGTTTCAGCTATATTACCATTGAATTTTGGCTTTACAAGATTGTTAACCGTATTAATTGGTGCATCAGTGTAATTTATATTAAACCCAAAAAGATCCTGTTTCCCATCAGGAAGTGCAAGGTCGGTAACATCATTAATATCCGTAAGCCATCCCCGTATATTATAAGCATAATCTACTTTTTGAAGATAGGCCACACTAGCACCATTTATATCCACTCCCCCAACTTTTTTAGATATTAACTGCCCTAATTCATTATAGAAATTATAACTCATTAATTGTGCAGGCAGTGCGTTTATTTTATGTGTAATTCGTAAGAGTCTATCCTGCTCAGTATATGCAAAATCCTCTCTTGTAACAAGTTCAACACTACTTGTAATCCTTTTATGCTTGTTTACAGTATAAGAAGGTGTTCCGTCAAAATTCAGTTTAGTATCGGTTTGGGTATAACCTCCCAAGTAATTGGTATTCCTGTTACAAATAGGTCTTGTTTTATTATCATAAAGAGTATAGGCTGTTTCTCCAAAGGTTTCAGAAGAGGAGGTCACTGCACGTGTCCAGCTTCCGGTAGCAAGTCCTTTAACCTCAGTTAAAACAGTTTGCCCTTCTACAGCAGGAAAACTAGAGATCCCTCCCGGGAATGTATAATTATCATAATATTTTGCAGAAAGCAGTTTAAAGCCCGCAGGTACTAAAGCCGCTGCCGTATATCCTGTATTTATACCGTCTATAACATCTGTGCCTCTCAATAAATTAATTGTTCCTGTGTTTGCTGCCTGTAGCGTTTTACGGTTACTGGCATTTATGGTTGCAGGATACCATCCTGTAAGGCATAACCTGCCAAAGCTATCATACATATTATAAAGCCATCCTGTACTTCCATCCCCAAAAGGAGATGCTGTTGGTCCTACCGCAATTATTCTGTCAAGCCCGTCATACACTATATATTCCCAGTTCTTACCCGGCAGCTTTTTTTCAACCTGCCTGTTCATATTATCATATTTGTACTGATAACATAAATCATCTAACTGAGATGTTGTACCCTCTGCTAATGGAGGCAGAACATAGGTTAGATTGCCGTATTGGTCATAAACATAATAGGTATCTAAAGCACGTGTAAAAAAAGTATCTGTAAAATCAGTATCCCAATAGGCTCTTTTTAAGACCACTTTACCTTCTTTGTCTTTAAACTCCTCTGTAAGATAACTTTTATTCGTTGTTACTGTTCCTGTATAAACAGCTGCTGTCTTATTTTCATTTTGCACTACATTTTTATACAACTGCCCTTCTGCATAATAACCGGAAGATACCAGCGAAACCTCATATATTTTGTTTTTGTCACTCCATGTGGCCACAGCAGTAAACTTCGATACCTGATCGTCTGTAGTGTTCGTCTGATAGGCAAATTTTACAGTATGGTCATTATCCATATAGGGATCTCCCTGCCATATATTACCCGGGGCAGCTTCTTTGCGTATCCTGTCAAGCGGCGAAGGTTCAAAGAACTTCTCACTATAAGGGTTCAAAGTGTTCTCATAGACAGCTGTATTATAAAACGCTTCTGTATTCGCTTTTGCCGAGCTATCAAATGACAAATTGGAAGCACCGCTGGCATAAGGTAAATACTCGCGGGATTGTCTATTAAAAGCATCGTACTCAATATGTGTAATGATATCTTTACCTGTTGCCGAAGCCTTTCCTGCTACCTGCTGCACAGGCCTGCCTAAGCCATCATAATAAGTTACACTTACTTTTGCCTTAGTAACATCTGAAGTTGTTGTAGGCAAGCGATAAGCTGTGGTTTTTACGTGGTTTTCTGTGGTGGTCTGTGCCGCGCCGTAAAGCGAGCAAAACAGAGAAATATATAATGCGTATATTTTGATTTTCATGATGTGTCTGTTGTTAGATTTGCCTAATGTTACTAATGATTAATTTTTGTAGCGATAATCATTTTCACTAAGCAGATTGCCTTCATTGTCTTTAACATCTTTTAACCTCCCAAAACCATCATAAGAATAATATGTTTTATACCCTCTGGCATCTATCATGGTAACAACCCCAACTAAAGGTTTGTAAATATATGCAGTCATCATTGCGGTTGCCGGCAATGAAGTTCTTAATGCTTCCAGTTTCCCTGCTAGTGAAAGATTTTTAGAGAAGAACTGTGCATCTGTAGATGCAGCAAGATCAGATGCCACCTGCGCGTCTGTTATTTTTTGCAAGTTAATAGCGCTATAAGTAATGTTTTCTATAACTGCTATTGGCTGGCTAAAATTATACCCCCAAATATAACATACCGAAGTACCTTTTTCCAGCTTGGCTTCAAGAGGGTTATTATACAGATCATATTTTAGGAACTGTACCTTTGACTCTAAAGCATTAGTCCCTTTTGATGTAGAAATGGTTTTTGGCAGCCAAGCTATATTACCGCTGGCTCCAATAGTATTAGCATAGGTTATATCTTTGGTTTCCAGAACTGTACTTCCATTTTTAGACTCTGTCTTTTTAAGTACGCCAATGCGGTTTTTAGAATCCCAATCGGTATCATAAAAATAATTAGTTGTCAGTATTTCACCTAAACTATTAATTGTGCTTGCTTTACTTAATTTTTTATTACTAAAATTGTATTCATAGTTTTCAACAGTAGTAAGCGTTTTGGCAGTTAAACCGTTACCTTCATAGAAATACTCTTTTGACGTTTTTTGTAATAATGTAGGCCATCCAAACAGCTCCCTGACTTCATTTCCAATAGTAAGATAGAAATCACTCTCGTTCCCATATGCCCAACCATTACGGCAGTAAGTGTTGATTATGCAGTCACGAAAACTAAGGTATGTAGCAAACTCAGGAGCTTTAGGTGAACTTCCTGCATCCATGATATTACCAATATGTCCAAAACTATCATGTGTACCCATATCGTAATCATAGATATTTTCTGAAACAGGCCTGTAAATTGTATCACTACTAGGCCCTACAAATTCACTATAATGTTTTTCATTCCTTACTAAGCCTCTTTTATAATCTGTATGCTCAGATGGTCTGAATGGAGGTCGTAGCTCATAATCTCCTGGATAATCAATAGGGCTCGTATACGTGTATTCTGACTTACCCTTTCCTGTTTCCCAAACAGTAATATTTTTATATCCTACATCAGATCCTTTAGTTCTAATATAAGATAAGCTATTATTTATTGTAGCTGTTGAATATCCAACATTGAATAAAGGATCCGGATTTGTCGTACCTCCAAAATCCGCCGGTATACCTGGATAATATACAGTACTACCCTGGTGAAATCTATACAGTGGCTTTGCGAATGCCAGAGATCCGCTGCTTCTTGCTCTTTTATTAAAAACCTGATAGTCAAAATGTTTTGTAATAGCAGGTGCTGAAGCATTGTCGTCAGTATAATAGCTGATCCTATTAATTCTGATACCTCCCCCCATGAGCCATTCATTATCTGTGCCCTTTGAGTCGGTTGTGAATTTTCCATTACTACCAGGTGTATATAATTTTACAGTAGCCGGGAGTCCCGTTGGAGTTGCTCCATCAGGGATTTTATAACTTAAATAATACTTTTTATTTGGCTGTAAAGTGAATAATTCACTTGTTCCGGTACCATCATTCATACCATAATCGCCTAATACATCAAATGGTTCATTTTTAACCTCTCCATCATCGGTGCGTATCGAGACTCTGCCTCCTACATATGGGGAATCCGTAGAATGCCATGAAGGTGTAGGAATAACTATAGTGGGGTAAAAACCTATTTCTCCATTTTCAGCTACTTGTATTACCAATGGTTCCCTGTAGTTATCATCAATAGAAAAATCAGTAACTTCCTCACTACCAACATACGAATAGGTATTAGGGCCAAAATCAAAAACTATACTCCCCCCTGTTGGCTGTGTGATTTTTTCAAGTACCTGTGCACTGCACCAATAGGTATCGGGTTCTTTACTGTTAGCCATTCTTTTGCTATAATAGCCCCAGTAATCTTTTAGAACCGGAGTGGAAACAGATATTATAGGTTCCTTATAAGAAAAACTATAACCAATAGTTTCAGTATTATTTATTGTGTTTTTTTCATTAACACCTGTTAAAATCATTCTGTTAAGACTTTTAGCGTTAAGAGCCGACGTAGAAATACTGGCATAATCATAGCTAAAATCATATCGTTTAACTATTTGCCCATACCAGTTTGTTACTGTCATAGAATTTAATACAGGGCCATCAGCATTCATATCGGAATCATACCTGCCTGTTCCCGTTTCAAATTTAATTCTCGCTTTATTGATAACTTCTATTACATCTAATTTTTGAGTCGCAACAGAGGTTGTTTTGTCAGAAATTGAATACTCCGGAAACAATCCATAAATGGTTCCTTGTGCAGATTGAACATCACTCAAAAAGTATTTTGGAGATGTAATATAATTTGAAGTTTCCTGATGACTGGAAGTGTTTTCCTGCGCTGGCTTATAAGTAAATCTCACTAAACTCCTGTTATTGTTGTCATAAACTTCGGTAATATGAAAGGCACTAGGATAGTTTAAAAGGGAAGGATTAAGAACCGGAAACGAATTACCAAAACCTAGAGCAAAAGGATTTGACCTTATATCATTATACTCTTCTGTCATCTCTATTCCTACCTTTACTTCATTTGGTCCGTTTTGCCCCGGTGTACCAAAAATATACTTATACCCTTTATCATCGTAAAGCTCAAAACCATTAAATACAATAGTATATCTATGTTCCGTATTACTATAGGATTGAAAATAATTAAGCTTAATGGTTATTGCATTATCGTTATCCAGCTTTACAGCTACTAAAGCTCCACTAGTTTTATCTCTTTTAATAAAGAACCTTCCTGTATTTCCCATGAAGTTGTATTGAAAAAGATCACGCTGGGTATCAAATACCCCTTTCTGAGCTACTCCCCAGCCAAACTCTCCAATCATGTCACTTAAAGGACCCGTTGGATAGGTTCCCTGTAAAGCCATAACCTGCTCGTATCTGTTTATTTTATCCCCGCCACTTGCATCACTAATGTTATCTTGCAGAATTCCTATCCTGATATTAGAACTTCCTCCAAAGAAAACTGCCTGTTCATCAGGAGAACCTTTTACAGTTCTTGAAATACTCCCTCCTGCAAACAAACTCCATCCTAAACCTGTATATGATGCTGTCTCTTCTACCGCTATTGAACCCGGATGATACTTAAGAGCAATATCCATCCTAATATCTGCAGATAAAGTTTCAACACTATACAATGGAACAGAAACATCCGGTATACCTGTATAATAATTAACCGGTACTTCTTCAAATTTCATTAAACCCGCAACTGTTGGAGAAGACGGAGAAATACTAGGTAACTGACCAACAATACTGGCTGGTTTTTGAGGATATAGATTGATCCAAAAAAATAAATTTATTATTATAAAAAAAGCCTTTTTTTTCATTATTCAAGTGTTTTACAGCTTTGTGAGTTTTTAATTTTTTCCTTTCATGACTTTTACTGAATCGGTACCTTTATCAGTACGTACCTCTACAACATATATACCCTCGGGGTAGGCCCCTAAGTCTAGTGGAATTGTCCTACTGTCTACTTCAAAGGTTTGCAATTGCCTGCCACTAAGATCAAATAATGATAATGTACCGCTGGTAAAATCAAAACCTACAATTATATTTGTAAATGGTTTTGCAGGATTCGGAATAGCTTCTAATAAAGTTTTTCTTTTTTCTTTCTTTGCCTTGTCTTTAAGCTTTACAACCCAAAAGTCATTACTGCCTTTACTACTATTTCTATCTCTTGATATTTCTCCTTGGGAAGTCCCAGCCAAGAGATATCCTCTATCGCGGGTTTCAATGAGTTTTTTCAAAATATCTTCTCCTTTACTACCAACCGTTTCTTTCCATATTTCTTGCCCTTCCGCAGAAATTTTTAAAGCGATATAATCATTGATTTCTTTTTTATCGTTTTTCTTAAGACCAATAACTTCGCTTTGTGCATAACCGCCTATAAGAAATGTACCATCGTTATTTTCAATTAAGGAAGTAAGGATATCTACACTTCCCGTATTATAGGTTTCCTGCCACTGTATATCGCCCATGTTATCTAATTTAACCACCCAGAAATCGGTACCTTTACTATTGGGTTTGCTTTTATTTCCCGAAGAAGATGAAATAGAATTACCACCAATAATATACCCATCATCTTTAGTTTGTGATATGCAGGAAAGATGGTCGTCATGCTCACCTCCCAGGGTTTTCTGCCATTCTACGGTTCCATCCTTATCAAGTTTTATAATCCAGTAATCTCCCGCTCCATAACTTTCATTTGCTTTATCCTGAGATGATGGGGAGTTAGATGATCCTCCCAGAATATATCCTCCATCTTTGGTTTGTTCAATACTTTCCAAAACATCTGAATATATTCCTCCAAATGTTTTTTGCCATTTTATTTCACCTCTTTCATCCAGTTTAACGACCCAGTAATCCATGTTGCCACGGTTTACCTCTGATTTACCATATTTATCGTTGCCGCCTTTAGCAATTATTGGACTTATGTCTGAAGCAGAGGAGCCTCCTAGTATGTATCCGCCATCAGTGGTTTGGGCAATACTCTTTAATAACTCCTGTCCGATTCCTCCAATAGTTTTCTGCCATTCTTCATGTCCCTTAGCATTTAATTTAATAATCCAGAAATCTTCTCTTCCGCGACATGAATCTTTTTTATGTAATCCTATTCCAGAATCCGATGTTCCAGCCAGGATAAAGCCTCCGTCAATTGTGTTACGAATACTATACAACATATCTGCTCCCGGCCCTCCAAAACTTTTTTGCCAATTAAGTTCACCCTGCTCATCCATCTTCCAAACCCAGTAATCAAGATCACCTTGATTATCGGAGGTTTTATTTCCTGACTTTTCGGAAAGAGAACTTCCCGCCAGAATAAAACCATAGTCTGCCGTAGGCTCTACATCAAAAAGATAATCAGCATGTTTACCTCCATAGGATTTCTCCCAAAGAACATCCTGGGCTTGCATAGTGGTACAAAAAAGAAATAGTGATTGCGTCAGTAAAAAGCATCTTATTAGCATTTTTTAAGTAGTATTAAATTTGGGATGATCAATTAAAAAAATAGTGTTTTGTCAATACATACAAGCAATAGCAAGGAGTCGACCAGAAAAATATCGACAGCGTTTCTTATAAGATCACACAGTAACACTTATAAAAACAGATAGAACTTCAATTTTTTTTCATTAATTTAACATGTATTAACTGCCTAATATTTAGAAGTCAAAAATATATATTTATCTATATGAATAAATATTTGCTTATGTTTTTATTAAAAAATCATTATTTTATATTATTTATGTTAAAATTAACATAAATAATATTGAAGTAACAATACTTACTATTTAAATAATTTTATTCGATTTTTAATCGAATTGCCAGCAATTGCTTAACAAAGGGGAAGTTTTAATTTGTATTATACCAAACTTAGAAATTCAAAAAAAATGAATTCTAATTAGGGAGAAGAAAAAATCACTTTAATCTATGGATCGATAAAGTAATTTTCAAATAAAAGTTATTGGAAACACGGAGAAACTAATATTTTTGCGCCCCATAATTTAACAACGTAGAAATATGAAAGATCTAATTGAAAAAATCAATGCTGAAATCGAAACTTTTAAAACCGAATCTGACTCACTAATTGAGAAAGGTGTTAAAGCTGCCGGAGCAAGAGCTCGTAAATCAACTTTAGAGTTGGAGAAACTATTAAAAGAATTTAGAAAAGTTTCTATCGAAGAATCTAAGAAGTAATATTTTAGATAAAATAAAACCTCGCTTAAAATGTATAGGCGAGGTTTATTCTTTTACGTATTATGATAAAGAAAATTAAAGTTATTCTTCTAACCTATACTTTACAATCAGTTCCTGATATTGTTTATATATCGCCAAGGCTATTTTTGCACTGGCGATTTGACCCTCGAGCTGCTCAATAGCGTCATTTAGGTAAGCATTAATAAAAGGATTGATAAGCACCTCGATTTCCTTCTGGGTTCTGAGTATGGTAAACAGCACATCATACTCCAATTGTATCAATTCTATCGCATGTGGCAGTGTACAATATTCACCATCATACACCTTTCTCAAATACCAGATTATTGCCGTAAAAAAGTTAATTGGTGACTCTACAAAAAAGTCTCCCTGTTTCTTTTGCCATTCCTTATTTAGTCCTAACAGTATTGTCCTTGATGATTCCGTGGCATCCGTTATGTCAATCATGAACTGTGGTTCGAGTGGATTACCACGATGCGACCTGGATGGATCTTCACAATTTAGAAAAAGACACTCCGGTTGACCTTTATACTTATGTTTGTTCTTCAGAAAATGATTATAAGCTACCTTCGAAAGGTCAGGAAATTTGAAATCGTACACCAGCATGGCATACGGGTCTTCTTTAGCAAGTGATTGGGTTATATATTCCCTGACCACAAAAACGGTTTTACCTGCTCCCGCACTTCCTGATATCAATGAACTTCGATATGGGGCGAGCACATTCAGATATCCATTTCTCCATTTGTTTTTCAGTTGGTAGCGCATAGGAATATTAATGGAATTTTCATTCAGCAGAAGGCGCTCTTCCTGTGGGAAAGTCTCGTTTTCAGTATTAAAAGTGTCGTTGCCATTTAATCTGTCTTTTATAATTCTGGACAGTAAAGTTCCACCTGAAAGCATCAACAAAAATCCGACAGAAGTAACACCAATATAAAGAATAGCCTTCCATTGGATACCATAAGGCATATGCAGGAATACATAACTTACAAAAAAGGTAACCAGCCCTGTGATCATATAAGCGAATGCTGTTTTAAAACTAAGCTTATCATCCTTCTTCCCTGTTGCACCAACAAGGCTGATAGTTAAAAATAACAATGCAACCAGCTTGGATTTCATGAAGTTATCAAATAGTTCACTTTAGTATTCCTTTCACATTCTCTTTAAAACGATAAGCAAACAGAGTTTTTTTTTAAGTTGAAAATCCTCTATATTCCAAGCTCCTTGTTGTAAGCGTAATTCCAGCAGCAAAATGTAAAATTCTTAAATAGTAATTTGACAATGATAAAGTCCAAAAAAGAAAAAATATTGCGTTTTTGATGGCAATTCTGCATCTGGGATACAGGCAGGGTCACAAAAGTGTGATTAAGGTCAGCAGGAGTAAAATTATGGCTTTATCTCATGTATCTACCCTGCCTACTTGCCATAATTACTTTAAGAAACTTCAGGATTTTGAATATATAAAATATACGCCATCCTACCATCCGGGGTATAACAGTGAAGTTGAACTGAAAATTAAGAGAGAAGCCTGATGCAGGGTTCTCTCTTAATATGATCCTTTATGTTTCAATTTCTCCAGCAAGGCTTGTATTTCCCCACTAATACGCTGCAAATTTTCTAACAGATCTTTATATACTAAATATAGCAGCAATTTTATCTAACAATAATCCTGTTTTAAGAATTTAACTTATCCATAACTTTTTCAAAAAGCTCATTAATAGGCATTGAGGCACTTTCTTTAGCTAATTTATTTAGCTCAATATTCATCAACGGATGACTAAATTTCTCAGGATTTCTTAAGCTTCTCTTTTCTCTAACGCTTAACCATGCTAAGATTTCAAAAGCATAAACAAACCATCTTGTACTGCTGAACTGAAAAAACATAGGGTCACTCTTTGCTGCGATGTCGCTTAAATCACCATTGGAAGCTTCGTTTAAGTGAAATTCACAGAGACTTGAAACGATCTCATCCAATAAAGCTAAATTTTCAGTATCCCAATTATCTAAAGCTTTTTGATACACCCCCATATGCTCAGGATAATTAAAACCAGAAAAATCAACAGATTTTTGAAACCCATTATTTGCTATTACCAATATAAACCATGATGCTGTTTTTATATCCCATCCACCATCAAGAAATTTTGACTCTAATCCATTATTAATAATTTCGATCAATATTTCACTTTCCTTATACCACTTTTGAGATAAACAATTGGCAAGCCAATAGACAGCTTTATCAAAAGCTGGTTTTGGTGGATTGTTAAGATATAATTCTGCCAATTTATTTGATATCAATAAGTTATGACACCCATTTGCACAAGCATCAACTTTATAAGTAGTATAATTAGTTGTTAATAATTCATAAACAAAATTATTACAATACCAATTGTCTAAATACTCAAATTGTAATCGAATCGACTTCCTTAGTTTTTCCGACTTTAACTCTTCATTTATTTCAGTAATTCTTTTCTGATAATCTTCTTCTTTGCGTGTCGGTTTATCCAACCACTCTTTTAATTCAGCAATTGTTTCTTTAATCTTTTTATCTGTTGAATTCATAGGGTTTATATTTTACAGATTTATGGTTTACAATCATATTAACCTATGATTAAAAATCAATATTAATTAAGATTATGTCAACATAAAAATTAAAGGCTTTTAATTTTTAAAACTTTTTTTATTATTGCTGCTGTCTCCAAGGCTTTTAAGAATGTTTCAAATAAGTCCTGCCCCTCACTAGTGTGAAAATAATTAGATAAGCTAGTTATATGGGCAGCAATATCATCACCCCATGGTGGACGTTTTTCAAGATTTTCTATATCCCATATTACACAATTAGGTGCATAATCTTTGAATGTTTCTCTTATTAAATTAATCTCTTTTACAGCCTGAGGAATATCTTCAACTGATAATTCCTTGGCATATAACTCTTTCATTATAAAAGGAAACTTTGCTCCCCATTTATTATCCTCAAGGTTATAAGCGATTGAAGAAAAAAAACTGTGCAAAAGGTCTCCAGTACCTACTTTATAAAATATTGGACCAACTTTTAGACCTACCATCGAAAATTTATTTATTAAATAAATTTATAAATTTTTGAACAAAAATCATTTATAAATTAGAGCAATTTTTGCAGTATTTAAACTGCATATCGGCCTCTATATAGAATAACGAACAACTAATATATGCAAAAAAGGACGCTTTTCTGTGAGGGGCAATCGCTTACATATGCAGCATTTAATCAATATATGGAAGACTGGTCAAACTTGGTTGCCAATCTTAAATGAAGCATTACAAATAACTCCTCATTTTCCAACGAGTTAAATTCAGACTACTGCTCATTTTATATAGATACCCGAAAACAAATAGTCACCGTCAAAGTTAAGTGTCACCGTATAGTTTTCCTTTTGTATTTCTATATAATTCGAAAATTTTAAATCTTCATAATTCTTGATTTCATTTTTGCTGAATAACTTGATAGCGTCCTTAAAAGAGATACCCGGTCGAAGGCCATTTTCAAATGAGATATCTCCCTTCTTAAAATACTGAAAACTATACCCCTTTAAGACGTTGTTTTTTTTATTTTCAACATCGTGACTCACTGAAAAATTGAAAAAAAGTGTTTTTCCCTCATTGTTATAGGATATTTCTTTAGCCGAAGCTTTGCTGCCGTCTATTACAATCATTCTTTCAAAGTTTTGATTGGTTGACGAGGACAAAAAATCCTGCTCAGTTGTTTTTCCCACAACAAAATCGTTGAGATTCCAATCTTTATCAATCCTCACAGCTAACTTTTCGGTTCTTTCTTTTTTAGGATGTGCGTTTTTAAGCAATTCCTTCGTATACTCTTCCTTGTTGCACCCTCCAAAATCAATCGTCCCATTCATAATATCCCAGTAACAAGTCTTGGAAAGATCAGTATTGTTTAAAATAATTAACCGGTCGTAATCAGGAGCAAAGAAAATAAACTTATTAGCTTCCTTCAGATTCCAGTAGAGTCCATTATCGGTATTGGGATTTTTAATTCCTTTTCCGTATTTTTTTTCCAATTTTGTAAGGATCTGTTTCTTTAATTTCTCAGTTTTCATTTCTATCCTGATACCATAGAGTGTATTTGCTGCTGTATACTTTTTTAGGATAGCAGTCAATGCGGTCTTGTCTCTGAAGGGTTCCATGTCAATATGTCCACCACCCTGTTTGGTCAGGCTGTCCGTTTTAAGCATTTCCGAATCGATCTGGAAAAATACCTTTTGTCCTGTCAGATCAATGCCGTCAAAAGTATAGTTAATACCATCCGAAACTTCAATCAACAAGCAAAAGGGATATTCAACAGTTTCAATACCGATTCTTTTGATGTCATCAAAATCGATTAGGCTTTCAATGGTCTCATTGAGATGCAGTTGGAATAAGTCTATTTTGTCCTGGCCTTTGCACGAGGTAATAAAGGGGAGGAATCCTAGTAGTACGATAAGTTTTTTCAATGGTTTTATTTATTAGGTGGGATGGCAATATTAAAATTCTTCTGTCTTCAGCTAAGGTAAGGACATTATGGGAAACGGCTTATCCCCCGCTTTATGTATTTTTAGGTCCAACCCGGATATTATAAACAGCAAGCAACAGTATCTCCAATTTGCTTTCGGTAAGCAAAGTATCTAAATCGCTATGTTTTTGTTATCAATAATAGTGAGAGCATTTTAATTTATCGATAATCGTTTATCTCCAATTGTGGGGCATAAATTAGACATTTATCAATTCGTCAAGTTTTTTCCGAAACTCACACGTTGACTAAAGTAGCTGATTTTTTGTAAAGACTAACTACTTACTACTGAAACCCAAATGACCAGCAATTTAGTCATAGAAGTTATCGACAAGTTCAATACCTTAGCAGAAATTAAAAAAAGAATGGTAAAAAGAATAGTAATTGTTTCCATAATTTACGTATTATTCATTGTAGCGATATCTCTAAATGCTGATAAAATTGGTGATTATTTTGTTCTTTTAATCACAATTAGCGGTTTGATTTTTTCATTTTTTTTAATTGGAGAAATCTATAGAAAGTATATCATTGGTTTTAAACCGAAAAATAATAAAATCACTTATTCAAATTCTGAAAACACTAATTTTCAACTGAAAAAGATATCAACCCGACCTTTTCTATTCGGACTTGAAAAGGGGTTAATTAGCGACGATGAGTTTTATTTTGATGACGAAAACTTTTATGCCGTAAATAAGGAATTTCAAAAAGCAATTTTTAAACTTAGCGACATTACCGAAATTAGTAAAACATCTATTCAAATAAATAATGGGCGGCTTTGGCAGGTAAAAATAAAACAAGGAACTGCCGATGAAATAACATTTAAGTTTGCGCATAATTACACGATATGGAACAAGAATTTCTATCATTTCTATGAAAAAATAAAACTCATTAACCCAAAACCCGAATGTGACCCAATCGTTTTGGGGCAAAGTGGCCGCAAATTAGGCTGCCGACTGAGTCCATAAAGTTCCCTTCTCCTGAACGAATATAGCCAATAGCTGGATTTTTCATCCTTAGCAAACAGTTGCTATTAAGATACATTTTTATTTTAGTGTTTTGATAAGTGTTTCAATTGTTGCTGTCTTTTGATTTAATAGTATTAGCTGGCTCTTGTCTTCCAAAAGGATTTTATAGCTAAAATCTTTGTCGGCGTTAAAATGCCACTTTTTGAGTTCAGTAAATTGCTTCCTTATAAGTTTTAGTTTCTCTTTATTGTTCTTTGACACGATAATTATCTTTGTCAATGGAGTTTTTTGCATTTTATCTATGCTAGCTTCACTGATTTCAGTGTCATTTTCTTCACTTGAACGGTACCAAAACATTTCTCTGATTGAATTAAAGTCATCTTGATTCTCTGAAATTATGTATCTATAGGCCATAATGTTATCAAGTTTATTGATCCAATCCGGGAAATTTTCATCATAGATCCTGATATAATTGTCAATGAAATCTTTATCCATTGGCTTTTTTTGGGCAATGTAATCTGTTATGATGGGATATATCTTTCTTGCCAACAGATTAATGTACTTGTGGTAATACCAATCATTTGAGTCTATTTTCCCATCTAATTTTTCATAGACGTATCCGTTACCCAAAGCCGTTGCCAAAACTTCATTCAAAATCTGATAGGAGTAATTGCTGCTTTTCGACTTATTTTCTTTGAAAAATTTGTCAATATCTTTTTTCACTTCAAGTGATTGCTCGTCATAAATGATGTGGAAAGTTTCGTGAAGCATAACACTAAACAAGTCCTTGTAATCTTTTAGATTGGTTTGAATGGCACTAATGAAATTATTGTAAAATGCTTGTGCTGTAAATCCTGGAGAATTTGGTAAAGGGTAGAATGCAATTTCAAAAGGAATAGAATTGTCCCAACTGGAATTATAAAACAATAGGCCTATTTCAAAAAAAACTTCAATTCGATGCTCTTTGGAATATCTTGTAATTTCTACCAGTTGTTTTTCAAATTGTTCCTTGTTTGGGTTATAAATTAATTCGTTATAAATTGGTGTAAATAGTGTAATCATTTCTGCCAAATCACACACCGTTTTGTTAGGAAGAATACCAACGGAACGAAGCTTAAAGTCGTTCAAATTCTTGGTTTCTATTAAATTTTTCTTCAAAATATCCCTAGTTTGCATTGGAATTTTTGAACCATAGGGAAACCCGTCAAAAGAATAGCTGTAGTCAATGGCTAATTTGTCAAATTTTGAGACGATATCTTTATAATGGTCATTGTTGTATCTTGATTTTTGAAATTCAGTTTTGAAGACATTCTGAGGGTAGCTTTCAGAAATATTTTGCATAAAGACAAACACAGCCAATTGTTCAGAATATTTGATATTGAAAGTGGTTTTTTGTCCAAAACTAAAAGTGGTCAAAAATAAAAAGGCCAGCAAAAATGTATGTTTCATAATATTTGTTTCGGTCTGAATAATATATTGTTCAACGTTCGCCAGGCTTGGCGAGGTTTGGGGCGAGACTGATGTACTTATTCCACGCAATATACCCCAAAGTTTACAATGCCATGCAAAAAAAAAATTAAAGTGCATTCTCAAAACAGCGAGAAACAGGAAAAGGTCTTTCAAAATCTGAAAAGCAAAGTGAAAGTGAAAATCTCACCAATAAAAAAGGAGAGAAAGAAAACCAGGTTACCACAAATGAAATGCCGGATATCCAAAAGGCAGCTACAAAAAAAAGAGCAATTGGTTTAGGTCTTCTCAAAAACTGTCTGCAAAAATAATGAAGCATGGAAAATCAAATAATGACCAATAGAGTTGAGTTGGAAGTTGGCCAGTGGCATGCTTGGGAAGAGCACCTGAGTAAACTGTTTTCTTTCAGTCTTTCCAAGAAAAAAGCTTTGACTAAATTATGATAGCATTGCCGCAAAATACAGCGGCACGAAGGACAGCGAAGAAAGGTTTGCTTTAAGGGCTCTGGCAGAGGAACACAGAGAAATGGAAAATAAGTTTACCCAAACATATTGGTTCGCATCACACACCGATATCGACTGGTAGTATACGGTTTAAAAAAGTGATGCCTCTTATTAATAGAACAGACCTCTGAAGTTCAAAAAAGAAAAAATATTGCGTTTTTTTTTTTGGAATATTATATTTCAGTAAATTTATATCTATTCAAATCGAATGATAATGTTCTTTAAAATAAGTCGGCTTCGTGCAGGAGCTCAATAAGATAGATTAAAAAATAAATTTACGACAGGTTATTGTGAATTAAGGAGAAGTAGGTTGATGACTTAAGGTAGTTTTAGAGTAAGCATGGCATATTCGTGGCGCACCTTCCAAAAAACATCAAAAAATAGGCTTTAGAGCTACTCATCTAAGAAAGCGTTAATTTTAAAAATCCCCGGAAAAACGGGTCTTCACAAATTTTTCTTTTATCTTTCTCTGATCACAACATACAAATTCTCAAAACCTAAGTACACCTATCAGTGTACTTTTTTTTGCTTAAAACATACATATTTGATTACAATATAAGTGAAAAAAAAATCCCCATGAATTCCCTAAAATTCCCTGACTGTTTTATTATTCTTAATTAATTTAAAAACTAATGAGTCATTCTGAAAATTTATTTTTATTTAAAACTAGAAACTCTCAGCAGTGCTGAGAGTTTCTAGTTTTTGAAGAAAATCGATATACTCCTGAATGTTCGTCATTTCTTCTTTGAATGTAATCACCAACAGTTATAATGCGATAGCTGTGCAAACTAAATGAAAAGTCAGCACAACTATCTTTCAACCAATCAATCAAGCATTAATATCGGCAGGATATTTTCAATTTTGGCCTCCGTAAGTAGTTTCTACTTTCTTGGCATCTCTAAGTATATCCAGTTTTATTATTTTTTTATTGGCATTGAATGTGAAGTATTGCAATCTTGTTTTACCATCGCTGTAATGGTATTCAGTGGTAATTAACTGTTTCGATCCTATAGCTTCAGATCGTAGTATTTTATAACTATCCGGACTGGGAATCTGTTCAAGCACCAAAGGTATTACCTGGTCATTTAATCCTGTGGGTATGTTGTCGGATATCCATACCTCCGGAATAATTAGAGGTTCTATTAATTCATAATTGTCTGTCTTAAAGGTCTCGAAAATAATATCGAGTTCTTTTTTATAGTCTTCCTTTTGTGCAAATGATAAAATTGGAATTAATAGTATTGCTGTTAAAACCGTTTTTCTAATTTTGTTTTTTTGAGATGAAATTTTCATGTTTTTACGTTTTTATGATTTTTAATTAATGACTGTATTATTGTTTCCGGTATGTTTCAACTTTGTTGTGTAATACTCTTTTTATAACGGTTTGTATTTCCGCTGTGTCTACGATATTCAATTCCCTGATTTTAGATTCGCTGCTAAACAAAAAATTGCCCTGATAACCAAAACGTGTCAAAGAATCAAAAAACACCGTTGCCACCCTTGTTCCGTGTTGTTCCTGGCTCGTTTTCTCGATCGTGCAAGAGTCTAAGGCAGTTAGTTGTGGTAGTACTTGCGGCAGCACCAGATCTTCAGCGCCTCGCGTTACTCCTGCAATGGTATAAGCTTCGTTGAGCAACGGCTCAATAAGGGTTTGAGCTTTAGTATTAAATGCCTTGAGGAGAATATCTAGCTGTCATGCAAACATATTGTCCGTTTGCGCCAATCCCGCCAGTGATATAAAGAATGCAACGCATAAAAAAAATTAGTTGTCATCATATATGTTATTAAAAATTAATATGATGCAAATTTAAATTAACGTTTGCCAGTAAATAGTTATTAAGACTTATCGTATGTTAATATATGTTAACGAAGTGAGGTGAGCTTTTAGAGATTTCACAGATGCAGTCAAAGTGTCTTAACATAGTAGTTTATAGCCATAACCACGACTGTTTACTATCAGGACTTTATCATCTTTAGTTAGCTTTTTTCGCAGTTTTGTAATAAAAACGTCCAGGCTGCGCCCACTAAAAAAATCATCGTCGCCCCATAGTTCTTTCAAAAGGACAGATTTATCAACAACTTCATTCCGGCTTTTATAAAGATGCAAAAGCACTTCGGCCTCTCTGTGCGTTAGTTGCTCCTCCTCCTCGTTAAATTTAAGGGACTGCCTGGTATAATTAAAAACATACTGCCCAATGGCAATCCCTTCTTTATGATTTACCGGAAGCTCTAACCTGTTCAGTAATGCATGCACCCTTACAATAAGTTCTTCCATGCTGAAGGGTTTTTTGAGATAGTCGTTGCCACCATGCTGAAATCCTTCAACAACATCGCTGGTCTGCGATTTTGCCGTAAGGAATATGATAGGGGTGTTTCGGTCTGACAGGCGTATCTCCTTTGCAAGGGTAAAGCCGTCTTTTTTTGGCATCATTACATCCAGTATCAGTATTTGGGGACTGTCCTTTCGGTAGCCCGCAAGCGCTTCCTCACCATCACCATAAATGGAAACCAAAAAGTCCCTGGTTTCAAGACTTTCCTTAATGATAAATGCCAATGAAGGTTCATCTTCTGCAAGCAATACTCTTATTTTATCAGCCATGGCATTGTAATTTTAAAGATAGTCTTATTAAGGTCGGGAACGATTTCAAGGTTTCCAAGATGTTTTTGCATAATTTCCCTGGCGTAATAAAGGCCAATTCCAAAACCTTTAGTATCGTGTATGTTTTTTTTAGGTATCCTGTAGAACTTATCGAATATTTTTTCCCTCTGGCCCTTTTCAATCGGGGTGCCATTGTCAGCTATGGTTATACTAACAGTGTAAGAAGTCTGGCTTAGGGCAACTTCAATTATATCACCTCCATATTTAATTGCATTTTCAATAACGTTAGCTACAACATTTTCAAAATGGAAACGGTCTATATGGGCATCGATAGCATTATAGGTAGAGGAAAAATCAATTTTTTTCGGTGTATTCATCTGTTGCTTCTCAACAATATCACGTAATAATTTTACAAGATCAGTCTTCTCTTTTTTTATTGTAAGCTGGTCGGTATCCAGTACGGCCGTTTCCAGTATTTTTTCAACAATAAGGTTAAGCTTATGCAGCTGCTGGTTAGAGATATCAATGAATTTTTCCGTTCTTGTAGTGTCGGCATCTTTATTAAACCTTAATATAGCTTCATTTGCACTTAAAGATATTGTTATTGGTGTTTTGAGCTCATGCGATATATTACTCATAAAGTCATTCTTGATTTCGGCTACCTGCTTTTGACGGTTAATAACCCTGAGCAAGTACAGTAAACTTGCAATTATGCTGGCAGAGAGCAGGAATGATAATAGAATGCTAAGGAAGCCTTTTTGAAGGGCCAGCGATGTAATATCAGGGAATTGCAGTTTAAGTATCGTTCCTTCTGGCAGATAAGCAGATTGAGACTGTACCGAAAGTGGTAATTTTTTTTCGCTGGTGTTACCATAGTGGGCTAACACTTTACCATTTCTGGAGTGTGTGATTACATATTTAAAATCAAAGCCTCTTTTGGTCAGTTCAGTTGTAAGGTCTGTTGAGAATTTTTTAAAATCTATTTCACCATTAATTAATGAAATTACAATTTTAGTAGCCAGGGCCTCAACATTGTTACGGTCTTCGGGTGGTAAGCCCGGGGTTATGCCAAAGGTCCGGGTTATGGAATGTGAACCCGGGGGGCTGTCGGCATCTGTACTATTCTGAATAGAGTCTTTTGCCTCATTGATCGTCGATTTTATAATGCTGTCTACCATCACCTGTACCTCCGAATTGTTTCCTACCTCGTTAAAGATCTCATTTTGCGTATCTATTGTCTTGACCGTGGTTTTGGCAAGGTCGGTATAATAGAAATCCACACTGTTATCCAGGGCTGTCTGGACATCATTAAGCACCTGCAATTTGTTAGTGCCGTAATTTTTGATGTTCCAATATACCTGTATACAGATCGTTAATAGCACTGTGGCTGCAATAGTGTAGATTATTCTATTCTGGGGCTTTCTTTCCATAATACAAAAATAGATACAATTCACGAAGAAAAAACCCGGTTAACACACGTTAACCTAAATTAACCTATTGCACTTTTCAATTGTCGTTATTTTACCACGGTAAATAACTTAAGAGCAAACACTCAGGTGTTTATAAACCAGCTTTTAGAAATATGAAGTTACCTGCACTAGCAGGGCAACTATACTTAAGTTAAGGAGAAACTGCTACAAAAGAAAAAAAAATTACAAGAATAAAATAGGAAAAAATATGGAACTACTAATTAAAAATTTAGAGAAAAAGTATAGTAATGGTGTTCAGGCCCTGGATAACGTATCTCTTGAAATAGGTAAGGGAATGTTTGGGCTTTTGGGACCGAACGGTGCAGGCAAATCAACGTTAATGAGAACATTAGCTACCTTGCAGGATGTAGATAAAGGCACTATTACCTTAGGGGCGATCGATCTACTTAACGATAAAGATGCCTTACGACAGGTCCTTGGTTACCTTCCGCAGGAGTTTGGGGTTTATCCAAGGACCTCGGCTGAAGAGCTCCTTAACCATCTAGCACTGCTGAAAGGTATAGCCTCAAAAACGGACAGGAAATATATCGTTGACCAACTGTTAATCAAAGTAAACCTTTGGGAGCAGCGCAAAAAAGCCGTTAGCAATTTCAGTGGCGGCATGCGGCAGCGCTTTGGTATTGCACAGTCTCTTATTGGGAATCCAAAGCTTGTTATTGTGGATGAACCAACAGCAGGCCTTGATCCGGGAGAGCGTAACAGGTTTTACAATATCCTGAGCGAGATAGGTGAGAATATAATCGTAATACTTTCTACTCATATCGTACAGGATGTACGTGAGCTTTGCAATAATATGGCAATCATGGATAAGGGAAAAGTGCTATTTAGCGGTTCTACCGATGACGCGCTGCTTGCTGTGAAAGGAAAAATATGGGCGCAGAAAGTGGAGAAAGCAGAAATATCGGACTATAATGAAAAGTACCAGGTTTTGTCGAGCAAACTGGTTGCCGGGCGACCGCTCATTCATATTTATTCAGATACAAATCCCCAAAACAATTTTACAATTGCTGAGGAAAACCTGGAAGATGTATTTTTTGCAAAACTTAAAGAATTAGTCTAATCCAATAGCCAATAATTATGTGGAAATTTATTAAATACGAAGTACTATACTGGATAAAAAGGCCAATGGTGTGGATATTTCTTTTCATCACTACCCTTCTGTCAGTATTCCTTTTCGGCTCGCAAGATGTTAACTTTGGAGGAGCTG
Source organism: Flavobacterium cerinum (assembly GCF_004028155.1). Lineage (GTDB taxonomy): Bacteria > Bacteroidota > Bacteroidia > Flavobacteriales > Flavobacteriaceae > Flavobacterium > Flavobacterium cerinum. Next base: position 122,528 of record NZ_SBII01000010.1, read on the forward strand.
TTCCAGGCCTGCATAAAAACGCGCCTTTCCTAATTGAAGGGTTCTATGCTATTTTTTCCGTATTCTTTTTAGTAATGGTAACTGCCTTTATGAATGCGACCGCAATACGGGACTTCCAATACAATACTTACCAACTCATTTTCTCTTCACCCATTAAAAAACAGGATTATTTTTTCGGGAAATTCTTTGGGGCTTCGATTATTTCGGTTATCCCGATGCTGGGGATATCATTAGGTGCCTTTCTCGCACCAGTGCTTGCCCCACTGCTTCCGGATGGCTTTAATATGGCACCACCCGAACGTTTCGGTGAAGTGGTATGGTCAGGGCATATCAATGGGATCATCATGTTCGGTGTACCGAATGTTATTATTGCTGGTGTATTGCTATACACTTTAGCACTTTTGTTCAGGAGCAACATTGTCTCTTTTATAAGTGTCATTTTTCTTATCGTAATTGCTAATATGGCTAATGGAATGGCCACGGATATTAAAAAAGAATGGATAGCCAGTATCATAGACCCCTTTGGAAGAAACCCCTTTGGCCGGATGACACAGTATTTTACCATTGCAGACCAAAACACGACCAGTATAGGTCTGGAAGGTGATTTGCTTATAAACAGGATTGTGTGGCTTGTTGTAAGTTTGGCTGTACTCTGGCTGGTATACTATTTCTTTTCTTTTCATCTTAAAAAAGAGCGTACCGAAAAAAGAAAAGAAAAACATACGTTACCGGTACCTGCGATTGCAACTGAAACCTTCTATCCAAAGATTACAGCAGGTTTCTCATTTAAGATCTTTTACAGCCTGGTCCGTTTTGAGATACGGTCGATAGTAGCTAATCCGGTATTCAAGATCGTAGTGGCTATAGGATTGATCAAGCTTATTACATCATTGAGCAGTTTTACAGGAAGCTATGGGACATCGCAATATCCGGTTACCTATACGGTAATTGATGTTATAGATACTTCTTTCAATACCTTTATGCTTGGTTTTGTCATTTTTTACACCGGGGTCCTCGTCTGGAAGGAACGCGATGCAAAGCTCAATGAGATTGAAGATGCGACGCCTGTAAAAACGGGTGTAGTCTTTGCTTCCAAAGCTTTAGCCGTGATTTTTTCGATGGCTATCGTTTTTGTCTTTACGATCCTGATCGGGATGTTGGCACAGACATTTCACGGTTATACGAACTATGAGATTGGATTGTACGTTAAGTCACTGTTAGTGCTACGCCTGTTACATTTCTCTTACCTTGTCATCTTGTCGCTTTTGCTGCATTATACCATCAATAACAGGTATATCGGCTATGTCGCTTTTATCGTTTTCATCCTATTCAACGGCTATATATGGAGCCTATTTAAAATAGATTCGCTGATGGTTTCTTTCGGAAATACCCCATCGATTGTATACTCGGATATGAACGGCTTTGGTCCATTTGTTCCGGGGACAGTCTGGTTTACCATCTATTGAATCCTTTTTACAATCCTGCTATCCTTTGTGTGTATTGCATTTTACACCAGGGCAATGAAAATACCTTTGGCTACCGATTGAATTTAGCATGGAAAAGGATAAGGAACAACAGGATTGCCATCGCGGTCAGTGCATTGGCCTACATGGCAGTTGGTGCCTTTATCTATTACAATACCTTGGTGCTTAATGATTATGCTTCAGCAGAGGAAATGGAAGATATTGTAGCTAAGTATGAAAAATCCTTCAAGAAATATGAAAACCTCGCACAACCACGGTTCCGCAGCCTTGATTTTAGTATTGACCTGCGTCCGGAGGACAGGAGCTTCAAGGCTAAGATAACCTCATGGGCAATTAATAGGTCCGGCACACCCATACGTGAGCTGCATTTCACTATGCCATTGGTGCCTGACAGCGTGAAGATCACTATTCCAAATGCAAAATTAATCCTGGATAGTGATGAATTGTACTATAGGATATATGCGCTTGACAAACCATTGGCAGCTAATGATTCTGTAATGATAAATGTTGAGGTTTCAAAGGCTACGCAGGGATTTGAGAACAGCGTGAGTTTTACGGAAGTTACCCAGAACGGCAGCTTTTTTAATAACACGGACCTGATGCCGACACTTGGATATAACAGCAATTTTGAGATGTCAGATAAAAAAATGCGTGAAAAGCATAAGTTGCCAAAGCGTGAGATTATCGCGAAGCTGGATAATAAGAATGTAAAAGCCAGGATGAATAGCTATTTAAGTAATGATTCCGACTGGGTACAGGTTAATACGGTTATAAGCACCTCTGGCGACCAAACCGCCATTGCACCCGGTTCTTTAGTAAGGTCGTGGAAGAAAAGAGGAAGAAACTATTTTAACTACAAACTGGACCATCAGTCGGTTAATTTCTATTCTTTTACCTCTGCTAAATTTGAAGTTGCCCGCACAAAATGGAAAGGTATTGACCTTGAGGTCTATTTTGATAAAAAACATGCCTATAACGTTGCAAACATGCTTAATAGCATGAAAAAGTCATTGGAGTATTACACAACCCATTTTGGCCCATATCCGCATAAACAGGCCAGGATTATAGAATTCCCACGTTATAGCAGTTTTGCGCAGGCTTTCCCAGGAACAATACCGTTCAGTGAAGGCATTGGTTTTATACTTGATCTCAGTGACCCTACCGCACATGATATTGACCAGGTATTTTACGTTGTTGCCCATGAGATGGCACACCAGTACTGGGCCCATCAGGTTGTAGGTGCAAATATGCAGGGAAGTGAACTGCTCAGCGAAGGATTTGCGCAGTACTCTGCCCTTATGGTTATGGAAAAGGAATATGGGAAAGATAAAATGAAAAAATTCCTGGAGTATGAAATGGACCGCTACCTGGGCGGACGAAGTCAGGAAACAGACGAAGAGCAGCCACTGATGAAAACTCAGGGGCAGCAATATATCCATTATAACAAAGCGAGCGTAGTAATGTATTACCTTAAAGAAATGATAGGTCAGGAAAAAGTGGATGAGGCACTTAAAAATCTACTGCTTCGCTACGGATATAAAAACGCGCCATACCCAACATCTATTGATGCCGTTAACGAGTTCAGGAATGTAACCCCACCCGAGCTGCAGTATGTGATTACAGACATGTTTGAAAACATTACGGTGTTCTCCAATAAGGTAGAAAAAACAAGCTATAAAAAGGTGGGAAGCGTATATGAGGTTACATTTACAACCGTTTCTGAAAAATTCAGGGCAGATGGCTTGGGCAACGAAACCGCGATTCCTATTAATAACTATATTGATATAGCAGTATTTGCTGAACCGGAAAATGGTAACACTTTAGGAAAGGTACTTGCCTATAAAAGGATAAAGGTTACAAAAAAAGGCAATACCTACACCCTCTTTACAAGTGAGAAACCTTATTCTTCAGGGATTGATCCGTATAATTACCTGATCGACAGAAGACCTGATGATAACATTAGACTCCAGGATTAAAATCAAGATAAAGTATACAAATTTTAAAGAGTAAAGCCTGGACCATAAAAAATGTGGGCTTCAGTTTCTGTACCCTACTTATCTGAAGGCAATATTTGTTTTGATGTCTGTCCTCTATTTGGACTACTGAAGGTAATGGGTACTATACTCGAGCTATAGTGGAGAGGCTGCCTAATCAGGCAGCCTCTCTTGTTGGGATTAGATGCTGTTTTCGATATTTCCGTTTATACTTTTCCATTTACTGATCCGGGCCTTTTCCCAAAAAAATAACACAGTAAAATCCCAAAACCGTCTAAGCCTACCGCTGGAAGCTCGATACAGGCCTGATATACCATGCCTAAAGTTTGGCTGGATCTTCAGGTTTTTTAAATATTTTAAATAAATAAACATTGAGTAAAAACTGTGTATAACCGTAAACAGCATCTTCTACAGGGATAGTAAGTAAACGAAAATTCAGGAATTCATTTGGGTTGTAATTAACGATCGGTGACTCTAAACCGGTACCGGTCAACACACCATTAACAGGGAAAAAACCTAGCATCAAAATCGTGTATACTAAAGAGGCTTGCCCTATCCAGGGTACACGGGCTGCAAAATGAAGATAAATTAGCGTTACAACTGTTATTACCGCTGTTACAAAAGTGTATATTTTATCGTAATGCAGCAAGGCTATAACTACACAAACAATGACAGTAACGAAAACAATAATATTGTTAAACGCATTAGCCCATTTAAGATTGAAAAATTTATCGAGACAGTAATAAGTAAACACACATGAAAATGGGATACAGAAAAAAAACAGCCACTCTTCTATAGGTAATCCTAGAAAAACTGATCCGGTTGTATATGCTTTATTAAACCACCACACTCCATGAGCAGTAAACCATACATCCCACGCAATAAAAGGAATAGCAGTTAATACACCAGCTTTTAAAAACGCTAAAAAATGCTTGTTGAACTGAATTCTTTTATCAAAAGAAAAAATAAAACAAATGATAACGGTTAAAAAATTAATTAACAAATATGTATAAGGTTTCATTATTTCTCTTTATTAAAATACATTCTGAAATATTTTATTGGTACCCATAAAAATCCAAAACATTCACCTTCTTTCTTTCCTAAATGTTTATGATGTTGCTTGTGTGCCCTACGAATAGACAACAGATAAGGATTTTGTGTATTTTTTAAAAATTCAATTCGTTGATGAATAAATATATCGTGTACAAAAAAGTAGGTCATTCCATAAAGAGTAACGCCTACTCCAATATAAAATAAATAATTAAAATGGTTTAATGAGCCAAAGTACATTAATACAATTGCGGGTATTGCAAAAATCACAAAAAAATAGTCATTTTTTTCGAAAGCGCCTTCACTACTGTGATCATGATGATCACGATGTAAAATCCATAAAAAACCATGCATTATATACTTATGAATGAACCAGGTGGCACATTCCATCAGCATAAATATTATGAATATTATAATAAAGTTCATACTTAGTTCTTTTACTTGTTGAACAACTCTTCCAACACTCTGTAACGGTAGTTAAAAATATTATTTAATTTTTTCTTTATGAAAAGATCATGTACTATGTTGCCGATTATACCAAATGGCAATTCATAATTCACTGTATCTATCATTAAAACACCATCAGCATTCGGAAAGAACTCATGATGATGATGCCACAGTTTGTAAGGTCCTTTTTTCTGAAAATCTGTAAAACTCTTTTCGTTATCTACCTGTATAATTTCTGTCTGCCATTTTAATGGAATGCCTAACAAAGGCGACACCGTATAATTAATAATCATTCCTTCATAAATATTTCCATCGGGTAGGTCGCTTACTACAATAAAGCCCATGTCTTTGGGAGTAATCCTGGAAAGATTGTGTGGCGACGAAAAGAAATTCCACGCACTTGCATTATCACAATAAAGCTGCTGCGTTCTTTTTAGTTGATAAGTCATTTTATATTTTTTAAGTAAGAACCGCTATTAATTCTTTCAAAAAAGTACATGTTATATTCTTATTATTGGATCGAATAAATTTTTTATCTTCTTCAATGTTTTTTCTGTATCCTAAAAATGATGGACAATTACTCTGAACGGATAACCTAAGAAGTCTAATTTCTATATTGTACGGTTTTGACATCACGGCATCTTCAATATTTTTTTTACCCTTTTTGAATGTTCGAAGCTTTGAAATAGGATTACTACTATGTTTTGCCCATATTGTTTGAAATGCTCCTAAATAAGCCAAGTGTACTGCACTTTCAGTACCAGTACTCAATTCTTTGATCATCGATTGACAAATCATTTTGTCTGAAACAGCTTTTTCATAATTAAATCTTACTGTTTCTAAATCCATGCTATACGAATTAATAGCAACACCAAGTAAGGTATAAAAAACTAAAATAATTCTTATAAATTTCATAGTATAGCCATTCTATATTGTACATAGCTACTCATCGCCAAAGAAAGTTTTTGTCCATTAGGAATACGTACCCGCTGGTTCATTATTTTGTCGGCTGGTGTATTTTTTATTTTTTTAAATAACGATAAATAGTATTTGTAGGCCAGGTATACACCAAATTTTGAAGAAGATGGCAGTTTTTTTATACCAACCAATGCTTCTTTGAATTCTGCTTCAATCTCATTTTCAATTTGACATTTAATTTTGTTATTAAAAATTTTCATGTCGATATTCGGGAAGTATGTACGTCCTAAAATATCATAATCCTCTTTTAGGTCACGTAAAAAATTCACCTTTTGAAAAGCAGAACCCAACTTCATTGCATAAGGTTTTAAATTTTCAAATATTTCCTTATTACCTTCTGTAAATATCTGAAGACACATCAACCCTACTACTTCAGCCGAACCCAAAATGTACTCTTTATAAAGATCAGAATTATAATCCATCTGATGTAAATCCATTTCCATACTATGCAAAAATTGTTCGATCAAGGGTTTGTCAATTGCAAATTTATGAACCGTTTCCTGAAAAGATTGTAAAATAGGATTCAGGGAAATACCTTCGTCTAAAGCATTCCAGGTCTCAGCTTTAAATCGTTGTAAAAGAAGCGCTTTGTCGTAATCATGAAAGCTATCTACAATTTCATCAGCCAAACGTACATAACCATAGATCGCATAAATCGACGGGCGTATAGATGGCTTGAGAGCCAAAATTCCTAATGAAAAACTGGTACTGTATTTTTCAGTGACCATCTTACTTACTTTATAAGCCAACTCATCAAATAATTTTTTCATACCTGTTTTATGTAAGGTTATTTACTTCTTTTGCAACAATTTTACCCGAAATAATAGACGGAGGTACACCTGGTCCAGGCACTGTAAGCTGCCCTGTGTAAAATAGATTGGGCAAATGCTTATTTTTTATAGAGGGTTTTAATACTGCTGTTTGCGATAATGTATTTGCCAGCCCATAAGCATTGCCTTGATAAGCATTGTAATCGTTTATAAAATCATCAACACAATAGCTTCTTTTATAATCCAGTTTTGATATCAAATCATTTATCCCTGTATGTTGTTCTAAGCGTTTAATCATATCATGTAAATAGTACTCCCGAATATTTTCATTATCAGGAAGCCCCGTTGCCAAAGGCATCAATAGAAAAACATTTTCATGCCCTAAAGGAGCTACATAAGGATCAGTTTTGGATGGACAGCAAACATAGAACAATGGTTTATCCGGCCATTTTTTATCTTTATAAATTGTATCGATATGATCATCCATATCATTTTCGAAAAATAATGTATGATGTTTCAGATTGGGAAGCTTTTCTTTAAATCCTAAATAGTAAATCAGGCAGGAAGGTGCAAATGTGCGGCTTTCCCAATACTTTTCTCCATAATTTCGTAATTCACTACTTAGTAATGTCTCGGTATGATGATAATCAGAAGAGGCAATAATGGCATCAAATTCCTTAAACTCGCCGTTTACCATTATTCCTTTGGCCACACCTTCTTCTGTAATTATTTTTTCAACATTCTGATTAAAATGAAAAACTGCACCCTGCTCTTCAGCGACCTTTTTCATTCCTAATACCAATTGATAAAATCCTCCCATTGGATACCAAGTCCCTAAAACATACCCACCATAATTCATCAGGCTGTAAAGCGCCGGAATATTTTTAGGTGAAGCGCCTAGGAAAATAACAGGGAATTCCATCAGCGCTTTCAATTTCGGATGAGAAAAATATTTGCTGACATAAGCTCTAAAATTTGAGAGTAAATCCAGTTTAAAAGCACTTACCGCGATCTTTGGAGAGAAAAATTCCGACCAACTATAGCATGGTTTGTTCACAAAATCCTGCATTCCTACTTCGTATTTGTACTTTGCAGATTTCATGAAGGAATCTAGTTTATTACCTGCCCCTGTTTCTAAAGTTTCAAACAATGCTTTGAGATCTTCATAAGATTCCGGAACCTTAACTATTCCATCTTGAAAAATCATTTCAAATTGTGGGTTTAATGATACCAAATGATAAAAGTCAGTAGCGTTATAACCAAAATCTGAAAAAAATCCATTAATAATATCCGGCATCCAATACCAGCTGGGTCCCATATCGAAAACATAACCGTTTTCTGTTTTAAACTGTCTCGCTCTTCCCCCGGGCTGAGGATGCTTTTCATAAACATGCACCTTATTACCAGCCTGTGCAGCATAAGCAGCAGCTGAAAGACCGGAAATACCTGCGCCTATTATAGCTATAGTCTTTTTAGAACCTGGTTTATTTTGCATGGATATAGTAACTATTCAGTTAATTATTATGGATTAAATATTTATTATAAACGACATCAATTAGTTGTGAAGGGTCAATGTTTTCAGCATATATGGGTTGATGAAAATGTTCTAATTTTTTAAGCAGCTTTATTAGTTCTATTTTCTCAGCATAACTAAGGCCGCCGGTTACAATTTCTGTCGCCTGCTTAATTTTTATCATATTTTGTTCTAGGGCCTCAATTCCCATTGAAGTAATCATTATGATCTTACTACGTCTATCTTCTAATGAGTCCTTCTGTTCAATCCAGCCCTGCGCAATGAGACGATTAATTATTTGCATACCAACAGGTTTCTCTTGGATATTTTTTTTAATCAGATCTGTTTTTGTCATTGCACCAAAAGCTTTTAAATTAATCAGATATATAAAATCTTCCTGCGTAGTGAATTTTGAATTATATATAGCCGATTTTGAATACGTTTTTGCATACCTGTTCATTTGTACGATTAAAGTATTTATTACACTATCAGGAGTTCTGCCGTTTTCTTTTCCTTCCCAACCAGGTTCATCAACAACATTTTGGTTCATTTTTTCACCATCAAAAATCCAACGCCTAAAACCGGCTAAATCCTTCGAATACAACTTCGAATCAATACTTGTATCAAATTTTTCAATAAGTTGAATAACTTCTTTGATAAGGTTATAGTCCATAATGGAATAGATAAAATTACTATTTAGTATACAAATATACTATTATATTTAATATTTAGTATATTTAAATACAATAAACATATTCAATAATACATAATAATTGTAGTCAGTTTGGCTGATGTAGGTATATACTATTCATAGTCAATAAGCAATAGTATGTTTATTGATTATGGAGTTTTAAATGCTTTTTGGAGATATAGGTCTTTAATCGATCAGGAAAAAGACTGGTTGCCTATGCTGAAGTGAAACTTCGCGATGAAGCCATGCAGAAATTTATTATTGAAATAATATAATCTTTTACCTCTTAGGAGTTAGGAATGGATTATACGCATTATGGTATTAACTTATTAAGAGAACAAAAAAAACACTAAATATCACTAAAAAAAATTAATCATCGAGATTTACATTCAATAAATCACTAGGGCTTATACCCATACCTTTAGCAAGTTCAAGAAAAGTTGTAAAACCAAAATTCTTGCTCCCTTCTTCGATTGCCTGAAGATCTCTACGTGTTATAGAACTATTTTCAGCTATGTCATTCGGTTCCAAACCAAGTTTAAGCCTAAATTCATGTACATGCTTTCCAAATTTCACCAACCTCTTGTCTTTAAAATGCAGCATAGTACTTTTAGTGTTTATATTACCAAACTCAAAGATAGAGGATTATCATCCTTTGCCTGCTAAATATATCTAATTCAGACTTGGAATAAATTAAAACTATCAATCAAAAAATATAATCATAAAAGACTGGCAATTTCAATCTGATTATCAACTAACTTTACTAGAGCATTTGTCTTGATGTGTATATTTATTTCAAAAAAATGAAACCAAACACAAAGCCTGAAACACATTTTATTAACCGAAGTGGCTGGCTACGGGCAGCTGTTTTGGGTGCTAATGATGGCATCCTTTCTACAACAAGCCTCGTTATTGGAATTGCTGCTGCCAGCGATTCCAGAAACCCAATTGTTTTAGCTGCAGTAGCTGGCTTAACAGCTGGTGCACTTTCTATGGCTGCAGGGGAATATGTATCTGTAAGCTCACAGAGTGATATTGAATATTTTGATTTAGAAAGAGAAAAGAAAGAGCTGGAAGAAATGCCTGAAGCAGAATTACGGGAATTAACTGAGATTTACATCGCAAAAGGGCTCCAACCTGAAATGGCTCATCAGGTTGCAATACAATTGACAAATTATAATGCCTTAAAAACTCATGCTCATGACGAATTAGGCATAAATGAGATGACACGAGCAAAACCATTTCAAGCCGCCATGGCTTCAGCAATTGCTTTTATTGCCGGTGGTGTGCTGCCGCTTGCAGTGGCTATCTTGGCGCCAATCAAGTATATGGTAATTTTCCAATATGTATTTGCCATTTTGTTCCTGGCTGTTTCTGGGTCATTAGCAGCTAAAGCAGGTGGATCTAATACAATAAAGTCAATACTGCGTATTTGTCTTTGGGGTACAGTTGCCATGTGCATTTCGGCATTGGTAGGCTATATTTTTGGTGTACAGACCATATAATTAAATCTCAAATATACTCTTTGAGTAATAGTAGTTTAGGATAACAATGTCCTTGAATACCTGCATTTTAAAAAATATCCTCCCTTCACTCCTCTTTTAAATTAAATTGTTAATTCTATAAATTTACGCCGTTTTAAGAAGTTAAAATTACATATTTCTTAGATTTTAATAGGTAACATAGCTACATTAGCAGATTAACTTCTTTTTTACACACAATTTAATTAAAGTTAAGAATAGCTGATAAAAAGTATAAGATCTCAATAAAGAATGAAAAAACTCGTTGTAATATTTATTAGGCACAACAATTTTATACTGAATAATAATTTAGCTGCTACTTAATTTTAATAATTAAACACACATTCAATTATGAAAAAATTAATGAGAATTTTGGGGATTTTTATTTTTGTAAATGGGGCATTGATTTCTTGCAGCGACGATGATTCGTCAAATCGGCCAGAAATATCAACTCCAATCGAAAGTGCACAAGGAACATATTTAGAAACCGAAAACAACACTGGTAAATTTAAAATTACATTACATGCTGCTGAGGGTGACTTTCAATTGAATTTCGTTTCAGATCCTGTAGCAAACAGCAATTTATTAGAAGCTGAGTTAAAATCAACTAAATATAGCGTAGCACAAATAGCGGCATTGTATTCTATCACGACAGACAGTTACTTAACTAAAGAAAACGTACAATCTAAAATTGTTTCTGGTGAACTAACCGTAGACAGATCAGAAGAAATATACACTATTAAAGGAACTTTAACCAATGAACTAAACATTTCTTATAAAGTTGACTTTAAGGGACCAATCGATATTGAACCAGTATACGATATTCAATATGATAAACAAAACGGATGGTATTGGGGAGATCAAGAATATGATCATCCAAATATAGCTGAATATATGGCGTATTTTGCGCAGGGAGAAACCGATAATTACGGTGAATTAAAAGGAGACGGTTATTATATTTCTTTGTCATTTTATAATAATATGGCACCAAAAGCGTGGGAAGCAAAGATTCCAAATCAAACTTACAAAGCTTCATCTGAATATAAAGTAGGATCATTTCGTATTGCTACCCAAGAAGATATAGAAGATGGCGCTCAATATTATGCTTTTGCATCATTTAAACATAACAATAGTAAAGAAGGTATTGCAAAAGAAGTGTTTATTACAGACGGTTCGATCAAGGTAATGGACAACAAAGACGTTCAGGAAGTTCGTTTTAACTTTGAGCTGCAGGACGGTTCAAGACATGTTGGTAAATACATTGGAAAAGTAAGACAGGGAGACGAATATACAGTAACCACATTAAAAGCCGACAGACAAGTTGGTCAATTGGATCACGGTTATATTGAATATAAAGGAAAATCACCAATTGCAGGTAAGGAAAACAATAGATGGGATATTTACATATTAAATCAAAATGTAACAACTTATCCAGAATATTATTGGGCTAGTGAAGGAACAGGCGATTTCATGCGTATAAGTATTTACACTCCTACAGAAGTATCCACAGAAATTCCAGCCGGTACATATCCGATTGGAGATGAAAATGCAGGAAATGCAGGTATAGGTGCGGGATCCGAAATCGGTCTTGAATTTGGAACTTGGTTTTTTGAAATGAAAAATGATGATTTCACTAATTACGCACCGATTAAAACCGGAAATGTAATTATTAATAAAAATAATGGAGTTTATACCATTAATTTACAAGGAATGGATGACAGACAAAACACGATCAAAGCAAATTATTCTGGTGAATTGACTTTTATTAATAGTGGAGATAGAACCTCAAAATCTTCTAAAATGAAAAAAGCATCCGGAAAAATAAACATGTATGACTGGAAGAAAAATTCAAAAACGAATAAAACGTTTAAAAATTATTTAAATAAATAATTATTGAGAATACTAATTGCTTCTTATTTTTTTTTATAGATTAATCATGTAAAAATACTATTATACTATATACAAAATGAGATTCAATCAACTATATCAGCATCATTTTCACACTGGCTCAAATGCGAGAAGGAAATGATATGTAGTAATCTAAAATAATTTCTAAACCCGTTTGAGTAAAATCAGACGGGTTTTTTATTTAATCCAGCTCCCTCCTTCTATTTTTATTTAGGCACTATTTCAAATAACAATGAGTAAATTAAAATTGCCGTACACAAAAGCGGCAGGTTAAGTAATAAATCACTTGAACTTCTTAGAGAATGCGGGATAAAGCTTGAAAAGTTGGTAAAGAAGCTGTAAAACTAATAATTGAGACAAAAGATAATGATGAATGCTTATTCAAGAATGAAGCCGCTGATCTTTTATTTCAATTTCTCATTCTTCTTAAAGCAAAAAAATATAATTTAGAAGATATTGAGAAAATTTTGAAAAACAGAACTAATTAAAAGGATACTTAATCTATACAACAGAGCCGTTAAAGGAATTGTATCAGAGATAATAAGAACTATATTTGCAGCCTTGGCAGTTTTGCTATAATTGAATCTGATTTATATGATTACGAAGGATGAACCTATAACTCCAAACACTATAAGCTCTGAACAAATAGAGCAATGCATTGCTCTCTTGACCGAATTAAATAATAATACCGACCAGATATTTGATATTCCAAAAGAGCAGCGAACAGCCTTGATTAAAGCCGCAGGCCAATTTTCAAGACCTGATCGTGATGAGCTAGTCCGTAGAAAAAAAGACGGGAAATTAGCTTTAAAGCGAAAAATGGAGAAGAAAGACAGAACAGCCCGTAAAGTAACCGGAATACGCGAGGCTCGTGAAGCCATTGTCTTTAATGCACCCAAATTATTAAGTTTTAATGATTTGTCCAATAAAGAGCAATTAGAATTACAAACACCAAGAAATTGTTATGTATGCAAAACGCAGTTTACAAAAATGCATCACTTTTATGATACAATGTGTACCGATTGTGGCGACTTTAATTATGCTAAACGCTTTCAAACAGCTGACGTTGAAGGACAAATAGCAGTTGTAACAGGTTCACGTTTAAAAATAGGTTATCATATTACCCTTATGCTTTTGAGAGGCGGCGCTACAGTCGTAGCTACTACTCGTTTTCCTGTAGATTCAGCAATACGTTTTGCTAAAGAACATGATTTTATGGAATGGGGACACCGTTTAAAAATTCATGGATTAGATTTACGACATATTCCAAGCGTAGAAATTTTCTGCAATTTTATAGAACAAAAATATGGCCGATTAGATATACTTATTAATAATGCTGCCCAAACCGTAAGACGACCAGCTGGATTCTATACACATTTAATGGAAAATGAAGAACGCCCGGTTGATTCTTTACCTAAACAGGTACAGGATTTATTATTTGATCATACCGGTTGTTTGGAGCAGCTTAAAGTATTAACCATAGGTGCTTCGCCCAATCAAAATATGCCGGTAACATGGCATGGACCCGAACCGGGGATTGGATTACGAGCTTCAGCCAAATTATCACAGATACCTTATTCTTTTGATAATACGCTGGTTGCACAGGAAGTTTTCCCTGAAGGTGAACTAGATGCTGATTTACAACAGGTTGATTTAAGAAAAACAAATAGCTGGCGCTTAAAATTAGGCCAGATTGAAACGACTGAAATGATAGAAGTCCAATTGGTAAATTCTGTTGCTCCTTTTGTATTATGTAACCGCCTTGCAGAAGTAATGAAGAAAGATAATACGGGGCAAAAACATATTATAAATGTTTCTGCTATGGAAGGTAAATTTTACTATGGTTTTAAAGACGACCGCCACCCGCATACCAACATGGCAAAAGCAGCATTAAACATGTTAACACATACTGCTGCAGCTACTTTAGCAAAAGATGGTGTTTTTATGAATGCTGTAGATACAGGTTGGGTTACAGATGAAGATCCTGCAGAATTAGCTAAAAGAAAACAAGAAGAAGAAGATTTCCAGCCACCATTGGATATTGTTGATGGAGCCGCCAGAGTCATGGATCCTTTGTTTGACGGCATTAATACCGGAAAGCATTGGTGTGGAAAATTTCTGAAAGATTATAGACCAATTGCATGGTAATATTTGGAGACCATCTATCTTTTAGATGTAATCATATCTCTATCAGAAAATTGAAACGTATTTAAAAATTAAAAGCCTTAAGTAGAAATATTTAAGGCTTTTAATTTTGTATTTACTCTATTTTAAACTGTCCAAAAACCACTTACACAGATCTGTATAAAAACTAAAAGTTATTTTATTAGAATGTAAAAAGTACATATTATTTAGCAACGTGCTTTTCACGACTCCATATTCGATGTTTACCTAAAATATCAATAAAAGTCTGCTCAAAGTTATCACTGAATGCATCACTTGTAATTATACCATCTTCAAATATCATCTTATTTGATAATTTAAAACTAAAATTTGTAGCATTCAATAACTCAATTCCTTCTTTATCTGCTCCTATCACTTTGCAGTGTTTATAAGCATCATTAAGGAACTCTATCGCTTTTTCCTGCTGTTGCAGTGCATTTACACTTTTCTTCCCAGATGGGACAAACACAGCATCAAACAATACTGAAGAAACCGTTAATAAGCTATGATCGACCTTAATTTCAGTATTAGTACTGCTTTTTATTGCTGTAGCATTAGTCCCTATAATTTTTACCGTTGCACCTTTTGCTTCTAAGACTTTTTTCATTGCATTAATTGAAATCGCATCGACACCATCAGAGCACAAAAAGGCAATGTTACGCGTCTGTATTGTATTCGAATTGTTTTTGTTCTTAATCATACTCAATGCATCAGAAATCAAGGTTTTAACCTGAACTTTGTCTGGCTCATGTTTATTTTTATCTGCATCTGCACCTATACCATGATTAATTGGCTTTTCCGGAGTAGGCACCAATATTCCTAATCCATTAGCAACTTCCTGCGCCAGTTTCATATCCACTAAAGACAATAATCCTACCATTCTTTCCCGTATGGCCGGAGTTTCTACTTTACCTAATTCGAAACGTAATGCATTAATAATATGATTCTGTTCTATTTCTGTCTGGCTGTCAAAAAATAATTTTGCCTGGCTGAAATGATCCGAAAAGCTTTTACTTCTTTCGCGTACTTTTTGCGCATCAACCCGTTCATTAAAACTTGCAAAACCACCTTCTTCTATTTTTGCCTGATAAGGACAGCCTCCTCCCAAAGAATTAGGAAAATAGCTTACCCTTCCAGTATTAATTTCCTGTCTCATATGCCCATCGCGTTGATTATTATGCATCGGAGCAAGAGTGCGGTTTATTGGTATTTCATGAAAATTAGAACCTCCCAGGCGCGAAAGCTGGGTGTCAGTATAGGAAAATAACCTTCCTTGTAATAAAGGATCATTTGTAAAATCTATTCCAGGTAATACATGTCCCGGATGAAAAGCTACTTGTTCTGTTTCTGCAAAAAAGTTGTCCGGATTTCTGTTAAGTACCATCTTCCCTATTAATGTCACTGGGACTAATTCTTCGGGAACTAGCTTGGTAGGATCTAAAAGATCAAAATCAAACTTATGCTCATCAGCTTCCGGAATAAGCTGAACGCCCAGCTCCCATTCCGGAAAATTTCCGCTCTCAATAGCTTCCCATAAATCACGTCGATGAAAATCGGGATCATTCCCTGAAATTTTTATAGCCTCATCCCAAACAACGGCATGGGTTCCCAATTTGGGTTTCCAATGGAATTTTACAAAAGTAGATTTATTAGATTTATCAATAAACCTGAAGGTATGAACACCAAATCCTTCCATCATTCTATAACTTCTTGGTATTGCCCGGTCTGACATAGTCCACATTATCATATGCATAGATTCTGGCATTAATGATATAAAATCCCAAAAAGTATCATGTGCAGAAGCTGCCTGCGGCATTTCATTATGAGGCTCAGGTTTTACAGCATGTACAAGATCAGGAAATTTTGAAGCATCTTGTATAAAGAAAATTGGAATATTATTACCCACAAGATCAAAAATTCCTTCCTGAGTATAAAATTTTACAGCAAAACCACGCACATCCCTTGCAAGATCTGTAGAACCTCTAAATCCGGCAACGGTTGAGAAACGTACAAAGACAGGAGTTTTCACATTAGAATCCTGTAAAAATCCAGTCTTTGTATATTTTGCTGCGTTAGAATAGGCTTCAAAATACCCATGTGCGGCAGAACCTCTTGCGTGAACAATGCGTTCAGGAATACGCTCATGATCAAAATGCGTGATTTTTTCCCTTAAGATAAAGTCTTCCAATAGTGAAGGCCCTCTTTCTCCTGCTTTTAATGAATTATTATCATCATTAATTTTAACTCCCTGATCGGTTGTAAGAAATTGATCGGTTCCGTCTGATTTATTTTTCTCTAAATCATTTTGTTTTAAGTTCTCAGGAATATTCTTTTTATCAGGCTGTCTCATGGTAGTTGTTTTGTTGAATGTTTAAAATTATTTCATGTCGTGCTCAGCTGCATCAAAGTTTATAGTATTATAAGCCGACTCTGTCAATTTACTATCAGCCTCTTTTTCTTCTTTCAAAGTCATTTCTAAAAGTGCTGCAACTTCTGTTTCCCCTAATGTTTTCGCAAATGCGCATAAAGTTCCATAAGAAGCAATTTCATAATGTTCAATCTTTTGTGAAGCAGATATTATTCCTGCATCACGCACCGGTCCCGGTTCAGTGTCTTCCAAAATACTTTCACCTTCCTTAATTAGGCCTTCCATCGCATCACATTTTTTCCCTCTGTCTGATTCTCCTAAAATCTCAAGTACTTTTACTAATCGCTCTACGTGAGTTTCTGTTACGCCAATATGATCTTCAATGGCAGTAATAAGATTTTTCGAAGATGAATTCTTTGCCATTTTCGGGAGCGCTTTTACTAAAGCACGTTCTGCCCATATAATATCTTTTAATTCATCAATAAATAATTCCCTTAAACCATCTGCAGCAGTTGATTTTGGCTTGACTTTTTGAGCAACTTCGTTTGAATCTGAATTTTTCATAATTACGTGTATTTAATTAATATACTGTAAATTACAAATTGAATAACAGGTGAAATACAAAAAAAATACAATTGGCAGAACTTTAGGAATGCATTCATAAAAGCTGCCTCCTACTACAAATCCAGCTATATACTCACAGGAATTAATTTACTCAATAAAAAAAATAAAATTATTTTATATTTTAATTGATATATCAATTATATTTGTATCAAATAAATTAAAATGAAGCAAAAAAATCCAACAGGAACTGTTCTTTATACTATTGAGCAAACAATAAAAGAGTATAGAAAAATTTCGCAGAAAAACATTGGGGAAATTGTAAGTGATATAACTGTAGACCAATGTTTAGTACTATTAATACTTAATGAAAATTTAAATTATTCTCAAAAAGAAATAGCCACTTTAATTTTTAAAGACAACGCATCTATTACCAGAATAATTGAATTAATGGTTAAAAAAGAGTATCTGATAAGAAAAATAAATGAATTAGACAGAAGAAAATTTAACCTTGAAATAACCGAAAAAGGGATCAGTACAATTGAATTATTATCCCCCGTTATAAAACAAAACCGCACAACAGCCCTAGATGGTTTATCTGCCAATGAAATTGAATTACTTGACAAAGTCCTTAATAAAATTATCACTAATTGTAAAACCAAATAGAATGAAACATATTATAACTTTACTATTATTAACGCTTACAATTTCTTCTTACTCGCAAAAAAAAATACTTGCGCAAACAGAAGTTAATATTACTGAAACAGATAAAAAAGAGATTATTGACTCCCTTGGTAAAAAACTTGAAGAATTTTATATACGGGAAAACACCATACAAAATATTAAAACAAAAATTGATGAAAACTATAAAAATGGTAAGTATAAAAAGAGCTCAAATCCAAATGAGTTTGCATCACTACTCACAGCTGATCTTTTAGAAATTAGTAAGGATTTACATTTTAGTGTAATCTATAATCAACAATGGGTAGATGACCAATTAAAAAGTAAAGATGCCGAATTTAAAAAGACAATTAAAGCCAAAGAATTAGCAGAGGCAAAAAAAAGGAATTTTGGCTTTCAGCAAACGCGAATATTGGAAGGAAACGTAGGTTATTTAGAATTTACTTATTTCCACGACCCTGTTGAGGGAAGTGAAACAGCTACAACAGCGTTGCAATTTTTAAGTAACACAGATGCTTTAATTATAGATTTAAGAAAGAATAATGGCGGTGCAATGGAAATGGGTCAATTTCTTAGTAGTTATTTCTTTTACAACAAAGATTTACCTCTTTATAAATACTATTATTATGAAAGCGGAAGAAAAAAAATTGATCGGGAAATGTGGTTATTGCCTTCTGTCCCCGGAAATCGATTAGCTGATATTGATATCTATATATTAACAAGCGGCATTACTTTTTCTGCGGCTGAATGGATGAGCTATTCTCTTCAAAACCTAAAACGTGTAACTATTATAGGAGAGCAAACCGCAGGTGGCGCCCATCCAGTAGATCGAAAAATATTAACCAAAGGTTTCTCTGTGAATATCCCTATTGGAGAAGTGAAAGACCCCATTACGAAATTAGATTTTGAAGGACATGGTGTTACTCCGGATGTGGTGTGTAAAAGTGAGGATGCAGAGAATATTGCCCATCTTTTAGCTTTACAAAAATTATCATTAAAAAATAAAGACTCATCAAGCGATATTGATTGGATAATTCCTGTTATTAAAAACAGACAAAAACCAGCAAGTATAGATAGTAAAATTTTAAAATCATATGAGGGCAAATATGGTAAAGGTCAACTGGTATACGAAAATTCTAATTTATACTTCAAATGGAATAATACCGTCAGTTTTTTACTTACCCCTTTGCAGCAAGATTTATTTTTAATTAATGGAATAGATGACTTCCGCATTAAAATAATTGTAGAAAAAAAATCGGTGACGGGAATTAAACGAATTTATCAAAATGGTCAGGAAAAAGTATACCCAAAAGAATAATAACAGGCAGGGGTATTTGAGATCATAGAAATTAATGAAAACTCCCCCCTTCTTTTTAATTTCTTGTAGAAAGACAAAAATGGACCATTAAATATTCATCTCTTGGTATCCTAAAAATTAAACTTGAAAAAAGCAAAGCCCAACAATTAAGTTGGGCTTTGCTTATATGAGTACTATACTTTTATCTTACGATACCAAACATCATTACAAGCTTGTCATCAAGATAAAAATTGAGGGTTTGATCGGCTACATCAAAACGCAGTTTTTTGTTATTTAAAAATGATAACATTTTTTGCTCTCTTTTATTTGCCTCTCCATCAAGACATGCCATTCTCGTAGACCCAATCCCATCAAACTGGATATGGTCAGTACCACTAACAGTATATGCTCCAAAAAAATTATTGCATCCTGTATTTCCACTTACTTTGTTTGTTGCTATATCAAACTTAATCGAAGCTTTACCATAATCCTGTCCTACATTTTCAAGCATGATTAGTTTCCAGTTATTTTTACCAATATAAGCCCAAATATCATTTTGGGTAGGTATAGTAAATTCTAAAATAGTTTTGTCTTTTGAATTTTTAAAGTGTACTGTATTTTGTTTTTTCGTGATTTTAAATTTTTTATCTTTTATAGCATTTGTAAAATCCTGCTCTAATTTCATATTCTCATCATTACATGCCATTAAAGTACCAAAAGGAGCATCAATCTTAATCTGATTTTTCGAAGGAAGCTGTGTGTATTTTGCGCTAAAAGTATTGCAACCGCTTTTTCCGCCAATCATACCTGTATCTGAGTTAAGAGTTATATATACTTCACCGTTACTTATTGTTTTACCATTTAAACGAGTTAACACCATTTTTGTATCATAAACTCCCTTATCCTTTGTGACATGTGTTTTTGAAATGATACTTTTTAGCTTGTATTCATATGAAGAAACATCAGCCGGAATATTTCCTGTCCTCTTTGTCCTAATAACTGAGACCTCATATCGGTTGCCTTTTTCAAAATTAAAGCCTTCTATATGATCATAAAAAAGCTGCCAGTCTTTTTGATTATCATATTTTACCTGCAGACACTCCATTGGAGCTACACCCTGACAAGGTACTTTACTTTCTTTTATACTCATTTTTAAAGTCTCCTGTCCATATGTAAATGTTGATAATAACATTATCAACATAAAAACATACATACTTTTTAATCTTTTCATTATCTTAAATTTATAGGATTATTAATTATTAGCAAAGGTAGATTTGCCCTTCTTCTATAAAGGACATTCAATATAAAAGCATAATCACGGCTTCCTTTTACATTAATTGTGCCAGTTTAAAATTTTAATGTTTCTATTCGAAAAACTGTTGATAATATACTGCATTCAACTAAAACCTTGTTCAAATTAAGAAAAGCATCTTATAGCTTATGTTAAATAATGTTTAAATTCCTAAATTTTATTGCTTTCAATAAAAAAATGTTCGAAAATAAATACTGATAATCAACAACTAAGCTTATCAATAGCTAAAAAGAGCAGAAAACCCTCAATTTACTGGGGAAAGTAAAAAAAGGTTTACTATATTTGCAACCGCAATAAGGAACATATTGCAGACTTTATTGGAGAAATGGCAGAGTGGTCGATTGCGGCAGTCTTGAAAACTGTTGACTGTAACAGGTCCGGGGGTTCGAATCCCTCTTTCTCCGCTGAAAACGCGAGCCCCAATAAACATTGGGGCTCGCAGTGTTTTTAGAGGAGGCCAAAAACTCCGGAACCCACTCATTTAATAAAGCGCTTCTTTTTAAAAACCCAGTAAAAATAGGCCTTCACAAATTTTTATTTTATCTTGTTCTGAAAACAACATACAAATTCTCAAAACCTAAATGCACCTATTATAATTGTAATTACAGGTTTAAGTTTATCTAAAGGTTAAACAAAACCCTTGTTCCAAAAAACTGTCTGTACAACTTCCCAAACTCTTTTAAGGAAGGCATTTTAAATTGGCTGAGAAGGGTCATTTTGCCCTGGCCAACAGGGATCAAATTCATTCGGCGAAAGAGATTATAATTCTAGACAAAACCATAACCGTTTTTAATGGTTATGGTGATTATGATTGGTATCCTCGGCAGACTTAGATCCTTCTGATACATTAACTGTAAAATCAGCAGTATGAACTATTCCATCTATTTTAAACTGTACCCACATTCTGTAAAGTCCTGCTTTTTTAACTTGAGTCTGAGCATAAATAGGGAAGTTTTTATCTGATACAGGATGGATATGAAGAAAGTCTTTTGTCTCTTTTGCAACCATTACAATATGAGCATTTGCTCCAAGATACTGCTGAATATCTTTCTCTTCGAGTTTTTTACCGCCTTTTTCAACAGTAAACTTTAATACCTGTCCCGTGTTAGTTTTTAAATCGTTTCCATTAGTAAGGGTAACAGTATAACTATCAATTTTAGAAACAAGCTTTTCCGTTAGTGTTTTTGGGGTATTCAAAGGAGTTCCTTTTACATCAACTATCTGCAATTTCACTTCACCTGAAGCGCCAACCGGTTTATAATCGGTAAACAGAAGATATTTACCAGCTCCCGGAAATGTTTCAGAAACCTTAAAAGTACCATCAGTTTGCTCTTCCGGATGAATATGGTCAAACCAAGTTAATTCTTCATCCATAACTAAAAGATGCATTTTCATTTCGTGTACTTGCTCCAATACTACATTTTTATGGTCTTCAGTAATTGAAATAGAAAGGTTTGCCGGTTTACCCGCCTCAATTACTTCAGGAGTAGTAGCTAACTGGAATTCAAAATTCCTAGCCTTATTTGATGCTACAGGCTCTAATTCCATACCGCATTTGGAACATTTTTCCCCTTTTTCCCCTGTTACTTCGCTATGCATAGGACAAACATAATTTGCGCCTCCATTCTTGTGCTGATGTGTACTCATATCTAATGATTTTTGTTTGTTATCTGAATTATTGCAGGCCGACAACAGTGCGATGCATGCGCTTGCTCCAATCAGTATTTTTTTTAACTTATTCATAATTCAATTATTTTAAAGGCTCTCTGGCGGACAAAATTTTGTGATTAATTCGTTTACCTATTTCTTAATAATTCCTTGTACAAAATTCTACATTTTCTTGTACCTGATTATTACAGTTTTACATAATTAATTTGCGAATTTTACTGATTGCCATCAAACCCATCTAAAAAGAATAAGCCCGATATATTATCGGGCTTATTCCAAATTGTATAACTGCCAATGCCGATACAGGCATCTTCATTTTTGACCTTTTTAGATCAAAGGTGTGTTTAGTTGGGGAATTAAACAGATAAAGGCTCAGCTTTAAAGCCTTTTCTTTTGATGATGGCAATTATTTCGTCCTCTGTAGCGCCCTCTGATTGAACAGTGAGGATTTTGTCATTATTGTCTGTGTCTACATTCCATTTGCCGATACCTTCGGCATTATCCAAATCAGATGTTACTTTCGCTACACAACCACTACAATTAAGATTTGTTTTGAATAGAAGATCTTGCTTTTCCATTTTATTGATGCTTTTGTCGTTATTTTATTCAGCAAATTTCCGACGATTGCATCCAAACTTGTTTACATTATTCCTTGACAGATTTGTGAGATTTACTGATTAAACCCTCAGTTTCTTATTAACTTTAAAATTTCATTCTTTGTATCCGAACAGCATTCAGTATAGCCAGTAAAGCTACACCTACATCAGCAAACACAGCTTCCCACATATTGGCAAGACCACCTGCACCAAGTATAAGTACGATGGCTTTTATAGAAAATGCCAGTACAATATTTTGCCAAACAATTTTTTTAGTTTGCTTACTAATATTTATTGCCATAGGTATTTTTGAAGGCATATCGTCTTGTATTACAATATTGGCTGTTTCAATTACAGCATCACTACCAAGACCACCCATCGCAATACCTGCATCACTTAAAGCAATTACTGGTGCATCGTTCACTCCATCTCCCACAAATGCCACGCTACCATTACGGTCTCTGATTTCTTTTACTTTTTTAACTTTATCTTCAGGCAGTAAATCCCCATAAGCATTATCTATTCCTAATTGCCTGGCAACATGATCTACAACGGCACTTTTATCACCGCTTAGCATAGTAACTCTAATGTTCATTCTGTGTAACTTATCCACAGCAGCTTTTGCATCAACTTTAATGCTATCCGAGATTGTGAGATAACCCGCAAATTTTCCATTGTAAGAAATAGCGATTACTGTATACACTATGTTCGAAGTGTCAGTATCATGACTGATATTGAATTTGTCAAGTAACTTGAAATTGCCAACCAGCAGTTCATTTCCATTCACAGTAGTTTTCAGCCCATGTCCGGCTATTTCCTCCGTCCCCACCAGCTTGATAGTGTCATCTACTTCGCCTACATAATTGTGAATCGCAGTTGCCACCGGATGTGTACTCTGACTTTCTAAAGCATTGACTATTTTAAGAATTTCATCTTTGTCAAATCCGGGGTTTATTATCACTTCCTGAACTTTGAAAACGCCTTCCGTCATTGTTCCGGTTTTATCGATTACCACATTCTGAACATTAGCAAGAATATCCAAAAAATTAGAACCTTTAAAAAGGATACCATTATGGCTTGCCGCTCCTATACCCCCAAAATATCCTAAAGGAATAGAGATTACTAAAGCACAAGGGCAAGAAATAACCAAAAACACCAATGCTCTATACAACCAGTCGTTAAACAGATAGTTATCTACAAAGAGAGCCGGTAGAAGCGTAATGCCGATAGAAAGAAATACTATAATAGGCGTATATACCTTGGCAAACTTGCGAATGAACAATTCCGTTGGTGCTTTTTGAGCGGCTGCATCCTGTACCAGTTCCAATATTTTACTTAGCTTACTATCAGAGTAAGCAGCAGTTACTCTTATTTGGCTTACAGTAGTAAGATTAATCATACCCGCCAATACAGCGTCACCTTTCAATTTAGTGTCAGGTTTACTTTCTCCGGTAAGTGCGGAAGTATTATATGAGGCACTTTCAGAAATCAGTTCACCATCAAGTCCTAATTTTTCACCCGGTTTTAATTGAATAATATCTCCTATTTTTGCATCTTCAGCCTTTATAACTACTGGTCTTCTCTCTTTGAGTACGGTAACTTCATCCGGGCGTTGATCTAATAATGATTTAATATTTCCTTTAGCTCTCGATACGGCAAGTGTTTGAAACACTTCACCTACTGCATAAAATAACATAACGGCTACTGCTTCGGGATATTCACCTATGGCAAAAGCACCCATTGTGGCAATAACCATAAGGAAGAATTCCGAAAAGAAATCTTTGTAACGGATACTCTCAATAGCTTCTTTAATTACGGGCAATCCAACCGGAATATATGCCACTATAAACCATCCCAATCTTAACCCTCCGGAAAACCAATCCTGTGGGAAATAATTATCCAAGCTAATGGCGGTTAACAATAAAATTAGTGAAACTGCCGCTGGCAAAAATAATTCAAATACAGTTTTGCCTTCAATATCATGGCTATGATCATGATCATGATCGTGTCCATGGCTATGATCATGATTCTTGTGCTCATGGTGTTCATTCTGTCCATGTTCTTTTCCATAAATTTTCTCCGTTCTTAAACAACACAACTGGCCTCCTAGGGCATCGTACTTATGTTGGTGCGCCTCATTTTTTTGAGGTTTTAAATGATCATCTATACTGCAGCATTGCTTTGACATACATAATGGTTTTAATTCTAAAGCAAAATTATCAGTCTGTATTGGGAACCTGGTTGCAAATACAAAACAGATTTTATGTAGTCTTTAGTAACTGATTGCTCAAAATAAAGAGTAGCGTTTTCGTTAGCAGGATCTAAAAGAACCTGGAACAATTTTCGCAAATTCCTTTCATAACAAAATTGATGCTTTCCAGTAAGAATTTTTCAGGAAGTTGAATAGTTGGTATAGAAATACTTTCAAGGCAGTAGGTGTTGTGGCATCGATTACAATTGAAATGTATGTGCAGCTCGCCAAGCGTACACATACATGTTTCAACACAAATAGAATATTTCATTGAACCGGAACCGTCGTCAATGCTGTGGATAAGCAAATTTTCATGAAACAAGGCTAAGGTCCTGAAAATAGTTGATTTGCTGACAGTCTCTAATTTGGTTTCTAGATCGGTTAAGCTAAATGCTTTTTCAAACTCAGACATTGTCCTGAATATCAACAATCTTACCGATGTGGGCTTTATATTCCTGTTTGATAATTTTTCTTCCAAACTTTCCATCTTTATACTTTATTTATACTTCCATAACATATCTAAGAAAAGCGTACTGTAAATGGCTGTTGCTGCCAATCCAATGAAAGGTATTATACGAGACTGACATTGCTAGTTACAGGTAATGTATGTAACCAATTTCAGCCAGGTACATACAGTTGTCGCAGTTATCATATTCAATAGTAGATTTAGCAGGTTGTTCAAAATTAGCTTTTAAAAAGGTTTCAGAAAATAAAGCATATGGCGGAAACTTTGCAATATGATTTTTGAGCATTTTATGAGCTTCCACCACAGGCGCACCATAAAGTTTCTCAAATCTGCCAATTTTATATTGGATAAAAGCACCATAGTGTACGATAATTTTCAATGACAAGGGGATTTCCATAGCAAGCACTATTGATAGCCTGTCCACCTCTTCTTTAAAATTGTTATACATTTCTACTATTTGAGCTATTGTATCATCAAACGAGGGTATTTTATCATACTTGTAAAACAATACGGCATCTCCTTCAATCTCAGAAACTTCGAGTGAAAGTTTATTACTGTCTATTATTGACTTCAGGAGGTTTTCAGTTATGTATTTCCCAATAGTCATATTTGTATTTATAACAAAATCTGTAAAACCGGATATATCCGGAATCATCACCATTCCTGTTCCATATTGAGCAGTAAATTCTTTCATAATATTAATTAATAAATGGTACTAATTACTGTTTAAGCGTTTTTATAGAAAAAGATGCAACGACTACAGCGATGGCACATACAATAGCTGCCGAGAAAAAGGCGGTTTGAAAACCTGCGTTAAGTGCAATAATATCAGTAGCGCCATCCGTTTTAACAGCATTGGTTTTTGCTGCAGCGATGGCTACTACAATGGCCAAACCTAAAGCCGAGCCAACTTGATAGCTGGTATTGACCAATCCCGAAGCCAAACCCATTTCTTCAGGTTTGGCACCCGACATTGAAGCAATAGTTCCCGGAATATAAGCTAATGACATTCCGATCGCTCCCAATAGAGATGCTGGCAATACATTGATAAGAAATGTTCCGTCAGGCGGAATAGCACTAAACAAAAGAAGCGAACCAGTAAGCGCTATTAATCCGACTATTAGATTTGTTTTAAAACCAAATTTGGCTACCAGCTTTCCTGTAACACCAACCATCAAAAACATGATAGCAAGAGTCATAGGTAGCAGCGCTAACCCACTATTGAAGGCAGAATAATTCAAGGTTTGTTGTAAGTAGAGATTTAGAAAGAACCATAACGGTATCCAGGCCGCAGCCATTAAAGCCATCACCAAATTGCCTCCTGAAAGATTGGGAACTTTAAAAATAGTCATAGGTACCAATGGTTCCTTTTTCTGCTTTTGGATAACAAAGAAGATAATAAACAACAGTAAAGAGAGACCAAGTAATCCTATAGTTTGCGGCGATTTCCATCCAGCCCCCTCTGCAGATACGATAGCATATACCGCCAACACCAATGCCGCTGTTGCCAAAATTGCACCTGCAATATCCACTTTCCCTTTTTGGGTAGTACCTTTAAACAGCAGGCTTCGGCTATAAAACAACACTGCGAGTCCTATTGGAATGTTAATAAGAAATACCCAATGCCAAGAAAGCCATTCGGTAATTGCCCCACCTAGAAAAACTCCGGCAGAACCTCCCGCTGCGGCAGAAGCACCCCAAAAGCCCAATGCTTTATTGAGCTCTTTAGGATCTGTAAACTTAGATAACACTAAAGTAAGTGCAGCCGGAGCAATAAGCGCTGATCCTAAGCCTTGCAAACCTCTTCCTGTATTGAGTACTGCTTCAGACCAAGCTACGCCTGCCAAAAGTGATGCGCCAGAAAGTATGGCAAAACCCCACATAAAAACCTTACGGGCACCAAACAGATCCGACAAGCGACCGCCCAGCAGCAAAAAGCCGCCAAGTAAAATAACGTATGCGTTAAAAATCCATTGCAGGCCACTCTGTGAATAACCAAGGTCCGCTTGTATTGCCGGCAGGGCTACCCCAATAATAGAGGTGTCCATAATCACTACAAATTGAGCTGTACATAGTAAAAAAAGTGCCGACCAGCGTTTGCTGTATGGAGCAGGATTGTCCATGGGTTGTTTATTAATTTTATTCATGTTTTTTTATTTAATTATCGGTGAGTAGTTATAGGCTTAAAAGCCCGAGAGCATGTTGTAACTCAACATGAAGCATTCGCAAATTGTATACAGCATTCAGATAATTTATCTTGGCTTGTGTCAATGCCAACTCAGCATCTGTAAGTTCAAGCCTTGAACCTAAACTGTTTTTAAAACGATTATCGATCATCTGATGGTTCAGTTCTGCAGACTTCACTGTTGTTTTTTGTATATCCAATTGTGAAATGGCTTCTTTCCATTTGCTTATAATGGTGGCCAATTCAGTCTTAACCTCATCTTTTAAATCATTTAACCGTATCTCTTCCTGTTGTGTTTTAATTTTAGCTTGGTTTATCTGAGATCTGGTATGGTTACCATTAAAAATAGGTACGCTAAGCTGCAAGCCCAAGAAAGAGGTTCTTGGCCAGGCGTATTCGCTAAATTTCATTTCATCGTCTTGTGCCTGCATCTGATACTGTCCTATCAATGCCAACTGTGGCAACAGTTCTGCCTGAGCTGCCTTTAACCTTTTTTGCTGAAGATCAATAGTCAATTTTTGGATATTCAGATCTTTTCTATTCACTTCAGCAATCTGCAATGCTTCCTCAACTTGATAAAACGCACTGCTGTTTGTTGTAACATCAAAATCCAGTTGGTCAGTCAGTTCAATTTCGCCTACATCTTCCAGGCCTATAAGCTTTTTAAGTCCAATGCCGGATACCTCTATATTGTTTTTTAAATAGGAAACAGAGGATTTTAAATTTGCAACAGCAATAAAGCTCCTCAATGTATCAGATTTCAATCCTCTCCCCTGTGCCAATAGCGACCGGGAATCTTGCAGTGCTTTGATATTCCGTTCAAGGCTTTGTTCTAGTAAACCAAGCTGTCGGTTCATCATCAGTATATCAAGATAGCGGGTAGAAACCTGAAGTGCTACACGGCTTTTAAGATCAGCCGTTTTTTCATTCTGAATCTTCTCATTAATTTTTGAGGCTTTTGTGAGTTGGTACTTGGTTGGTGCAAAAACAGGCTGATATAACGATACAAAAGCATTGTACGTATTTTTTCCGCCAACGGTTATGTCCTGCACTGGCTTACTTGTACCTGCAAATGATCCCGGAAGAAATATAACCTGCCTGTCAAAGTAATGGGAATAACCAGCGTTTGCCGAAATACTAGGTAGCAAGCCACCTTTTGTTTCCCGTGTCATTTCTTTGGCATTTATTTCTTCTAAAACCTGTATCTGCAGTGTTTTATTTCCTTGCTTTGCCATTTCCAATGCATCGGTAAGAGCCAGCGTTCTTTTTTGTGCATATAGTACATTAACGCTGCTTGTCAATAGCAATACTGTAACTATATATAAGATTTTTGTTTTCATTTTATCTTCTTTGATATTTAAAATCATAATTCTACAACAGGTCTGCTCACCTTCTCGTCATCTTCTTCCATAATAACTTTTTCACCTTTTTTGCTTGACAAATAAGAGTAAACAGCCGGGATAATGAACAAGGTTAATATTCCTGAAAAGACAAGTCCTCCGACAATAACGATCCCTAATGACTGACGGCTGTTAACTGTAAGTGCAATAGGCAATGCTCCGAATATCATCGCTAACGATGTCATCAAAATAGGACGGAAACGCTGCTCAGCTGCCTGTATGGCTGCCTCTCGTTTTGAAAGCCCTGTATTCTTAAGATGGTTGGCAAATTCAACGATCAATATCCCATTTTTGGTAATTAAACCTATCAATGTAATAATCCCGATCTGGCTGAATACATTTAAACTCTGCCCAAACCACGACAGGCTGAGAATAGCTCCTGTTATTGCCATTGGTACAGTAAGCATAATGGTAAGTGGATCACGAAGGTTTCCAAACTGGGCTGCCAGAATCATATAAATAAGCAGCAAAGCCAGGATTAGGGTAAAGGTTATATTTCCCTGGCTTTCTGTATAATCTCGTGACTGGCCGGCTAGTGTAGCCTTGAAATTTTCACCCAATACCTTTTTCTTTATCATCTCAATTTCCTGTATACCTTCGGCAAGGCTCACTCCTGGAGCCATTGCTGCCGAAACGGTAGCAGATGTATATTGATCATAACGGTAAATGGCGGCAGGACTTACGGATTCTTCTGTTGTTATCAGGTTGTTCAAAGGGATCATTTTACCTGTTGCCGAACGAACATAGATCGCGCTTAAATCACTTTTATCATTTCTATATTTACGGTCTAGCTGCCCTATTACTTCATATTGACGATCATCTCGCAGGAAATACCCATATCGCTGACCAGAGAAAGAGAGCTGCAATGTGTGAGCTACTTCCTCCATTGATACGCCCATTAACGCGGCTTTCTGACGATCTATATTTATTTTTACCTCTGGTTTATTTATTTTAAGATCGGCATCAATAAACATAAGTTTTTTACTTTTGCGTGCCTCTGCCAAAAATTTAGGAAGTACAGCTGTCAGGGTATCGAGGTTTTGTGATTGCAATACAAATTGTATAGGCATACCTCCTCCATAACGGCTTCCGATAGTTGGTGGCAGATAAGGAAACAAAAGAAATCCCCTGAATTGCCCAGAGGCAGCACCATATTGATTGTATAAGTCCTGAACACTGTGCTTTCTGTCTTTTGGATCTTTAAGATAGATACTTTGCACAGCCACATTCACTGGTGCCGGAGCGGGAATGAAAGAAATAGCGACCATCGAATAGGTTTGATATAGTCCATCGGTAGAATCATTCACATATTTCCCAACTTCGATCATATGTTTTTTCATATAGTCGAAAGAAACTCCCTCAGGGGCTACGGCAATAAGATTCATATTAGAACGATCTTCTATTGGTGCCAATTCTGAAGGAAGCCCTTTGCCTACAAAATAAATAAGTGCGGTAGTGCCTCCCAAGAATACCCAAGCTAACCACCTGGCTTTCATAAATGTGGTAAGCAAACGAGCATATCCATTATTTAAACGGACGAAAAAGGGCTCGGTAACACGGTAAAACCAACTTGGCCTTACTTTCTTTTTTAAAAAATAAGCACTTAACATCGGTGTAAGTGTCAATGCTACAAAAGCCGATATCATTACGGAACCCGATACCACAATAGCAAACTCTTTGAAAAGCTGCCCGCTGATTCCTCCCATGAAAACAATTGGAAGAAAAACGGCTGCCAATGTAATCGTAGTGGAAATAACCGCAAAATAAATTTCTTTGGAACCTTTAAATGCAGCCTGTATGGGCGTCATTCCCTCTTCTATCTTTTTATAGATATTTTCAAGTACAACAATGGCATCATCCACCACCAGTCCTATGGCAAGCACCAATCCCAAAAGGGTCAATATATTGATAGAAAAACCAGCTACATACATTATGAAAAAGGCAGAGAGTATGGATACTGGAATAGCCAATACCGGAATAATGGTAGATCGCCAATCCCTTAGGAATAGAAAAATAATCAATACCACCAGTCCGAAGGCGATGAACAGGGTTTCTTCTACTTCTTTGATAGATTCCCGCACAGAACGGGTATAGTCGAAGCCGATAATCAAACGGTATTCAGACGGGACTTCCTTGCGCAGCTGATCTAACCGCTTGTAAAATTCATCCACCACTTCAATAGCATTCGCACCACGCTGTATCTGAATAGCCACTCCGATACCAACACGGTTAAGGTTTCCAGTTTCGTTGATGATAGCGGTACGTTCGTTCACTTCACCCAACTCGGCCGAGCCAATATCCTTGAGATGAATTACCGTATTGCCCACTTGCTTGATGAGCATTTCTTCAAAATCTTTTACCGAAGTAAGACGACCCATTGTACGGATGCTCAGCTCACTGTTGCTTCCTTCTATACGCCCGGCAGGCAAATCAATATTCTCCCTCATCAAGGCTTTGCGAATATCTGCGGGAGTAAGCTGATAGGCGGCAAGCTTTGCAGGATCAAATCGAAGACGCATTGCGTATTTATGTTCTCCCACAATAGCTACGTTACTGATTCCGGGGATAGATTGCATTTTATCCTTGATCGTAGTAGATGCGAGATGACTTACTTCTTTTATGTCTTTGGTGTCACTTTCCACTTCCAGGAATGCCACCAGATTGTCTGGTGAAGACGCTTTTTGCACAATTGGCGGATCCACATCCGTAGGGAGTTGTTTGCGAGATTTTGCAACTTTGTCCCGGACATCATTCAGCGCATCCTCAATGTCCACTTCACGGTCAAATTCTATCGAAATAACACTTACCTGTTCTCTGGATTCCGAAGAAATGGTACGTATTCCGTTCGCTTCTGCAATAGATTCTTCCATTGGGCGGGTAAGTTTGGATGCAATCACATCCGGGCTTGCACCGGGATAGAAAGTAATTACCGAAATCACAGGCGGTTCTGTTAAGGGAAATTCCCGAACGCCTAATTGTTTCCATCCTACTATTCCTAAAATAATAAGCAGGAGGGAAAACACCCCGGCTAAAACCGGTTTTTTTATACTTAAAGATGATATACTCATAATACTAAGATTTGAAATAAATTATTTGGATACAACAGCTTTTACAGGAGTTCCTTCACCTAGACGTAGCATGTTAGATACAATGATACTATCGCCAGTCGTGATACCCGATGTGATAACTGCATCCGTTTCTGTCCTGTTGCTTATGGTTACGCCCAAAGGTTTAGCCATGCCGTTTTTTATCACAAAAACAGTATATCCTTTCTCGCCGGGTGCTAAGGCTTCTGTTGGCACCATTATGCCTTTTGCTCCCTTATTGGTAACACGGAAATGGACTTTAGCAGACAAACCTGCCCTAAATTGTCCATCAGCATTATTTGCAATAGCTTGTACCTGCAAGCTCCTGCCTTGAACGTCCAGACCCGGTTCGGTAGCACTTATGGTTGCCGAATACTCTTGGCCGGACAATTCGGAAGTAAACCTGACAGTATTCCCTGCCTGTATCAGTGGTATATATTTTTCCGGAACAGAGAAATTAATTTTGATCCTGCTTTGATCCTGCTTTGATCCTGCAGCATCACCAGCTCTACGCCAGGCGATACATAAGCACCCAAATGCACTTTTGAAATACCGATTTTTCCTGAAAATGGAGCCCGGATTACAGTCTTACTTAGATCTACAAGAAGTAGTTCTTGCTGTGCAACTAAGGATTGGAAACGCATGACCGCCTCGTCATTTTCCTGAGGCCTAACCGTTTCGGTCTTTAAGAGATTGCCCATCCTCTCTTTATTCAGCCGAGCCAGCTCCAATTCGGCACCAACCTGTTTTAAGCGGGATCGGATGTCGGCATCATACAATCTGTAAAGCACAGCTCCCTGGTCAACGTAACTACCTTCTTTAAAAGCTACCTGTGTAATTTTTTGAGGCAATTCACTCACGATAGAAACTTCACGATAAGGCATCATTGTTCCTACCACAGCTTCTTCTTGGTTGAGCTGCTCTTCCAGTGCGATGATAATGTCTACCGGCAGTTTGCTGGCATCTGCATTAGCTGTTGTTGTTTCTGGCGATTTATCAGTTTTGATTTCACAAGAAATCAATAAGATGCCCAATAAAGGAATTAAAATCCCTAACCTTTGTGTGGTATGTTTGTATAACATGGTCTTTTTTTTAATTATCCAACTAACTATTAAATTGTACTGTCAAAATTATGCACAGATGCCATCGTGTTTTCTACACAATTACGGCTAAGAGTTGTGAGATTTACTTTATGCCTTTACCAACTGTAAATGGATGTACGGAATAAAAAAGCGAAACCCCGTTCGTATAAACAAACGGGGTTTCGCTAAATCACTTTACTTGTTAGGGGCTTTTGTTTATGAGAAATCTACCTCAATTTTCAGGAAGGATTATTTGTATGTGGTTGTTCCTGCGCAATAGCCATCTTATCAAATCTTACTCGTTTATAATAGGACGAAGTAAAGCCAGTATGTTTTTTTAATTGATTGGATAGATGTGCCGGACTGCTGTAGCCTAAAGAATACGCAATTTCCGACATAGATTGATCTGTATAAACTAAAAGCTCTTTTATTTTTTCAACCTTTCTTGATATAATAAACTTTTCAAGAGTATATCCCTCCGAAGATGAAAACAAAGAACTTACCGAATCATAATCTTTGTTTAATTCATTACTGATAAGCGTTGAAAACTTGACAGGCTCACCGTTGTCCAATTGTTCCTGAATACCTTTTTCAACAGCATTTTTAATCTGATCGATTATTTTTTGATTCTTATCGTATAACAGATCAAATCCATTTTTTTCCAGCATCGCTCTCACAATACCTTCTTCAAAGATCGTTTTATCGGTCATTTTTAGAATTACCTCACCTAGGCGAATTTCTGAAATTTCCAGATCAAGCTTGGAGAACTCTTCAGATAGAACATAAATACACCTGTTACATACCATCCCTTTGATTAATAGCTTCAAAGTTTTCTCCATCACTTCCAGTTGTTAGATTATTTTTTCCACTTCAAGCGCAAACTGTTACTTACCACGCTTACACTACTCAAAGCCATAGCAGCTCCGGCTATCATAGGGTTTAGCAAGAATCCATTAATCGGATACAATATACCTGCAGCAAGAGGAATACCAATAAGATTATAAATAAATGCCCAGAATAAATTTTGCTTGATTGTTGATACCGTTTGTTTGGACAAACGAATAGCTTGAGGGATCTTGGTAAGATCTGATGAAATAATGGTCATTTTAGCTACATCCATTGCGATGTCACTTCCCTTACCCATTGCTATACTTACATCTGCCGTTGCCAGTGCAGTACTGTCATTAATACCATCACCTACCATTGCTACAACTTTACCTTGCTGTTGTAACTCTTTTACAAAATCTGCTTTGTGTTGTGGTAATACCTCTGCTTTATAATGTTTGATCCCAGTTTGCGAAGCGATAGCTTTTGCGGTAGCTTCATTATCCCCGGTAAGCATATACAGTTCAATGCCCATATCCTGCATTTCTTTAATCGCTTGAACTGATGTATCTTTAATCTTATCGGAAATTGCGATTACAGAAAGTGCCTGTTTACTATCGGCAAACCAAATTACAGTCTTAGACTCTTTGCCCCATTCATCCGCTTGATTCAATAATGAATTTGGAATAGCAATATTATTCTCGGCTAACAATTTCTTATTACCTACAAAATAAGTTTTTCCATTGTAATCTCCTTTAGCACCTTTGCCCGTAATACTTTCAAAATCAGACAAAATAATACTTGACACACCTTCCAGGTTTTTCACTACGGCTTCCGCCAATGGATGTTCTGATTGCTTTTCAATGCTCAATAAAACGCCTTTGGTTGCGTCATCATCGTTTAGCCATTTAATACCGGTAACTTGTGGTCTACCTTCGGTAATGGTTCCAGTTTTATCCAAAACAATAGCAGTCACCTTTCTTGATAGTTCTAAACTTTCGGCATCCTTTATTAATATTCCATTTTCGGCACCTTTACCTACACCTACCATAATCGCTGTAGGTGTAGCTAGACCCAAAGCACAAGGACATGCAATAACCAATACAGTAACAGCTGCCAACAATGCTTGCGCTACAGCATTATCACCACCCAGGATTAACCAAAGCGCAAAAGTAACAATAGCAATACTGATAACTACAGGAACAAAAATACCAGCAATTTTATCTACTAATTTTTGTACTGGGGCTTTACTTCCCTGAGCATCCTGCACCATCTTTATAATCTGGGCAAGCATAGTTTCTTTACCTACTTTAACCGCCTTGAAATGGAAACTTCCTTTTTGGTTAATCGTGCCGGCAAATACTTTTTCGTTTTCTGTTTTCAGTACAGGAACGGGCTCTCCACTCAACATACTTTCATCTACATAAGAATTACCGGAAATAACCATTCCATCCACAGCAATTTTTTCACCAGGCTTTACCAGGATAACAGCTCCAACATTAACATCTTCAATAGCTACCTGTTTTTCTGTGCCATCCGGTTGAATAACCATCACTGTTTTGGGTTGCAGACCCATTAATTTTTTAATGGCTGAAGAGGTATTGCCTTTAGCCTTTTCTTCTAACAATTTACCAAGGAGAATGAATGCGATAACTACGGCGGCGGCTTCAAAATAAACGTGGGCATGTAATCCACGTTGATGCCAAAAATCCATAAATAACATATTGAATACACTAAACAGATAAGCAATTCCCGTACTCAAAGCTACCAATGTATCCATATTGGCAGAACGATATTTGGTTTGCTTCCATGCATTTATAAAGAAATCTTTACCCAGCCAAAGGATTACAGGTGTGGAAAAGAACCACATGATCTCATTGGCATAAGGAATATCCATAAAAAACATACCAATGGCTACTACGGGTAAAGACAGTATAACGGCCCAAATGGTTTTATTTTTTAATTTTTTGAATTTCTCTGCATGGATGGCCTCTAAAGATTCCTGCTGTTTCGTTTCGTCTACAATAAGTAAATCATAACCAACGGCCTGAACAGCTTTTTGCAGCTTAGAAGCATTTGTAAGATTAGAAAGGTACTCCACGGTTAAATTTCCCGTCGCAAAGTTTACAGAAGCGTCAACTACTCCAGGCTCATAAGTTACAATACTTTCCGCGCTGCCTGCACAAGATGCACAAGTCATTCCAAGAACCGGAAAAGTGCCTTTAACTGTTGGAATGCCATACCCCAGATCTTTAACAACCTTTACGGCTTTGCCTACTATTTCATTATCAGTAACAGTAATGGCTACCCTGCGATTATTCAGTTCTACTTTTTGGGTTTCAACGCCTTTAACCTCTGCTAATCCTTTTTCTACGATCAATGCACAGTGTTCGCTTTCTACATCTTCCAGCGGGATGTAAATTATTTCCTTAGTCTTATTTGTCGCCATAATTCGCTTGTTGTATTATACATGCAAAGTTGGCAACAATACCTATGAATTGAATTGTGGAATTATGGATTTGATTTGTAATATTTACTTACACCTTATCCAGTGGCTTTCTTTTCTCTTCGCGAATTTGTTTGAAATGACTTGGTGTTAAACCAGTTACTTTTTTAAACTGATTACTGAGATAAGCAACACTTGAATAATTTAAACGGATAGCAATTTCGCTTAATGATAATTCATCATAAACTAAAAGCTCTTTTATCTTTTCGATCTTTTGAGCTATAAAATATTTTTCTATTGTAGTACCCTCTACCTCAGAGAACAGATTAGAAAGGTAATTGTAATCATGATTGAGTTTTTCACCTAATATGTCAGATAGATTGTTTTTTACATCATTATCTTGATGATGCACTAAATCAATGATTATATTTTTTATCTTTTCAATTATTCTACTCTTTTTATCATCAATCACTTCAAAACCTAAAGGAATTAGTACTGCTTCCAATGAATTTCTTTCATCTAAGTTTAGCTCCCTTGTAAGGGTAACTTCCCCCAGCTTAATATTTGTAAACTCAAAACCAAGTTTTTCGAGTTCATTTTGAACTACCATTATACAACGGCTGCAGACCATGTTTTTAACGAATAATATCCCCATATCCTTGATTTAGATCAGAATCTTTTATTATTATACATCGACAAACTTAACATTAAAATTTAATTACCCATCATTATGTCAAATCTGTTGGATCTAAAATGAGTTAAACATCATAAGTCATGTGAAATATTTCTCCCAACGTATCTATGTGAAAATAAGACCAAAATTACAAGTTTAAACAGATATTAGTTATCTTTACGTTATTATTATTTAATAAGCTGAAAGTTAAGTGAACCTATAGGTGACCCTGTTTTTAGAGAAGATTGTGAAAGCCCTATTTTGCTGGGAAAAATATAAAGGTTTCGGAGCCTCTTTCTCCGCTTAAAACGCGAGCACTAATAAACATTAGTGCTCGCAGTGTTTTTGGCCGGAGCCTAAAACTCCGGAACCTTCTAATCAAAAAAAGTCTTTCTTTTTAAAAATCCAGTAAAAATGGGACTTCCCAAATTTTTCTTTTGTCTTTCTTTTATCACAACATACAAATTATCAAAACCTAAGTGCACCTATTAGTGTACATTTTTTTATTTAAAATATAAGAAAATAAGCACAATATTAATAATAAAATAGTTTTCCTGTAGCTGGTTATATAAATATATTATTTAGATATTACATGGTCGAATCTATCTTTGAAAAAACGATTATTGTAAACATAAATAGCTCCAGTATTAGAACCACTTTTATGAATAGTAATTACTCTAGACTTATAATTATTATTGATTACCTTTATTAGAAAACACTAGGAACTCAATCTTCTCACTGCTTTTTATCAGAATAAATCAACACTATTTCCCAGTTTATCAGCTGCTCTACAGAGATGACACCACTGCCTTTTAACTTTTATATAAGTTTCATCCCTTCTCCAACTACTCCAACTCTGAGGTTGCTTTTTTCATCTTTGTCACAGTAAAAGGCGTAAATTATATATCCATCTTTGGATTGTAACATGGTCTACCCGAAAGCCATACATCTTCATTATTTCTTCAACATCCCGATAGCTTAAAGTAAACCTAAGCTTTAAATATACTGCCTGAAGAATTATAGATTTAGGATCACAATGACCTTTGGTGTTCATTATAGAATTTAGAAAACTAAAGGTAAAACTTATTCTTAGATGCGACAGAACCCCTCAATATTATAAGGACATTATAATAAACTCACTCCTCCTATTGGCTTGGTGTTCATCCTCAGTGCATTCTACATTATCGCTGCATTTATTTATGAGCTGTGTTTCACCGTATCCTCTTCCCGTAAGTCTATTGGCTTCAATGCCTTGTCCTATCATCCAAGCAATAGTAGATTTTGCCCTCCTGTCTGATAATTTTTCATTGTATCTGTGTGACTGTTGGCTGTCCGTATGCGAACGCACATCAATCTTCATTGTCGGATGTTCCTTCATTACGTCAACAATCTTTGCAAGATCAAATGCGGCATCCGGTCTGATGTTCCATTTGTCCAAATCAAAATAAATGATCTTGATTTTGAACACCTTTGCCAAATCATCTCCAACTTTTACAGGAATTACATAAGGTTCCATTTCAAACGGCAACTTGGTCTCTCCTGTCTCACTGCCAATGACAACCGTTTGTTCAACCGGATTATAGTCTTTCTTATTGGCCCTTACATAGTATACTTTCTTGCATTCCACTACATCAAAAGTATAGGTTCCTTTCGCATCACTGTAGACTTCAGTAATCTTGTTCATTTTTTCATCAAACAGGGTAACCTTTGTGTCTGTCAAAATTGCCCCAGTCTTTACATCTGTTACAATACCTGTCAATAATTGTTCACAGCTCAATTTTTTAAGCTCCTTGAATTTGTATATATCATCATAGCCTAAGCCTCCTTCTCTATTTGATGAGAAAAAACCAACTTGCGTTTTGGTATCAATCAAAAAAGCGAAATCATCCATAGGGCAGTTTATAGGTGCTCCAATATTGATTACTTCCTTAAAGCTATCCCCAATCTTTGAAACAAATACATCCAAACCTCCCAGCCCCGGATGTCCATCAGATGAAAAATACAGTTCATGGTCATTAGAGATAAACGGGAATGTTTCCTTCCCTTCCGTATTAATTCCTGTTCCGAGGTTTTCAGGCGTACCAAAACTTCCATCCTCGTTGATGCTTACCTTATACAGATCTGACTGTCCATAAGTTCCCGGCATATCGGAAGCAAAATAAAGCGTCTTTTCATCAGGGCTCAAAGCGGGATGTGCCGTACTGTATTGATCGCTGTTGAAAGGGAGTTCCTTTACATTGGTAAAATTTCCGTTTTCGTTCAAGGTAGCCTTGTATAATTTCAACTTTGTTACCCTGTCATCGCTTTTTCGTTTCTTGCCATCGGTATAATTGCTTCTCGTAAAATATAGGGTAGTGCCATCATTGGTAAAAACAGGTGTGGCCTCGTCAAATTTTGTATCAATGTTTGGCTGAAATCTTTCCGGTTCTTGCAGATTACCACCACCATCCACATTCGAAGCAAACATACTTGTAAATGGCTGGTTGTTCCACTTATGGATTTTCATACTCACACCCTTTGATGTTCTGGAGCTGGCAAAAACCAACTGGTTTTTAAAAAAGGCTGTCCCGTAGTCCTGGTATCCTGAATTGATTCCTGCATTTTCTATAACAAATCTACCCGAGTTTTCTTCAATTACCTTGAGATAATCCTTTTGCTGGTTGTACAATCTTGCCCTTAAATCATTACCGCTCTTCTCATTGAACGCATCAAGCATCGTATTGGCTTGATCGTACTTTCCTATTGCCTTTAAGGACTGGGAATAGCGGTAATAGTATTCCGGCTCTACTTCCAGTACCATCGCAAAAAGTTCGGCATACCATTTCTCTGCCTTGTCAAATTCGGCATTGAAATAATAGGCATTGCCCAGTTTTTTGAACATTTCGACATCCTTATAGCCCTTTTCGGCTACACGTTCGTAGGTTTTTATCGCATCGATATAGGCAAAATTATCATAATCCTTGTCTGCCCTTTTGATTTTAGCCTGTTGGGCATTCAATACAAAAGAAGTTATGCTCAATAGTGCTATGAATAGGTATTTGTGTTTCATACTTTTTTATTTAGAAAAATCTTGGAGAAATAATCTTATCATAATTCTTGAACAATTCAAATCTTAGAAAGATTTCATGGGATCCTGAATTATAGTTGGCCAGTTTTGTCGTTTCTGCATCATAGGAATAGCCTGCCAACAGCCCATCTGTAATCTGGAAGCCTACCATTGCACTAAGCGCCGCACTCCACCTGTAGGCAACTCCCAAAGTCAGTTTTTCGTTGAATAAAAAATTGGCTGAAAAATCCACTTGCAAAGGAGCTTGCTTTACTAATTTTGTAAGCACTGATGGCTTAAATTTCAGTTCTGGACTTAAGTCAAAAACATAACCTCCTATAAGATAATAATGCATTTTTTCCTTCGCAACAGAGTTGTCTCCACCATCAAAATGTTTGGTTTCTAAAAAATTAGGAACAGACAATCCAAAATAGGAACGATCAGAATACCAAAAAATACCTGCTCCTATGTTGGGTGAAAACCTGTTATCAATATTGTACTGTAATTCCGGATCACCTGGTTGTTGTGTCAGTTTTGTAAAATCAACATTCAGTAAGTTTGCAGTGGCTTTTAATCCAAAAGCAAGCTTATAATAATCTGACGTATATATCGTATAGGAAAAATCTACAGAAATGGTGTTTTCATCAGAAGGCCCTATCCTATCATTGATAAAAGACAACCCTATACCTACATTACTGTTTTCTATAGGCGTGTGAACAGATACAGTGTTGGTAACAGGTGCCCCGTCAAGACCAACCCATTGTGTTCTGTGCATCCCAAAAATACTCAACACTTCCCTTGAACCGGCATAGGCGGGATTGAAATTTACAGGGTTATACATATATTGTGTAAATTGTGAATCCTGCTGGGCAAAACTTATTCCTACAGCTAGCATTAACCATAAAGAAAAAATAGATCTCATCTTTTTATTTGTTCTCATTATATATTTCTTTTTTGATTAGTCTCTTATTTGGTCTGTAGGTATAAATAACCGGCTTTTCGTCTGGTATGGGTATCGTTACCTTGCGGGACTTTATAGGTAAGTATATAGAAATATGTTCCTGAAGGTAATTTCTTACTACCGTCGATTGTTACCCTTCCATCTGAATAACCACGAAATACATTTCCTTTGGTATCATAATGTTCTGTTTCAAATACTTTAACACCCCAACGATTATATATCTCTATAGTATTGTCCGGATAATTCTCCAAACATTCTATAAAGAAATAATCATTCAAACCATCTGGTGTATCTGGTGTAACAGCATTATAAATGGTAATACAGTCTGGAGTAATTGTTTTCACTCTTGCAAGTGTAAATACTCCATAACCCGACACTTCAACCGGAGTTGACACTGTTCTCGAAGCGGCATCGGCTATTCCGCCTTCATCTACCCACCTGTTCTGCACTTCGTCCCACCTCACTATATGGATGTCACTTTCTGGAGAAGCGATAACATCTGCCGGTGTAGTGGTAAGTTCATCCCAACTTAGGGTCAAGAGGATATCTGAGGTGCCGCCATCCTTTGTCAGTGTCCAGTATTCTTTGTTATTGATCAGTTCTATCTCTGGTTGTTTGCTGGTATGCGGATACAGTCCGTTTGAGTTTTCAAAAAAGTATTTTCCTGTAAAAGTTGAAGCCACTTCGGCTGGAGCTGAAATCCTTGCATAGCGGTAAAGATTCTTGTCTCCAATCGGGTAGATAAAATCCGTGCTTCCATTCTTGATCACTTCACCATCAACATGGCTGCCATTCCAAGTCCCCGTGTGTGCGGCATCCTGTTCGAATGAAATTGTACCTCCAAAGCCGTCATTGTCCACCACTCCTTGATTGAATTCAGAATTTCCATAGATGCTGATATCGCCGGACAACTGAAAAGCGGGTTGGGTACTTTCATTATAGAAAAGCACATCCAGAAATTCACTGGGCATGGCTCCTGATATTTTCTGAATGCTGCTTCCTTGGAAACGGGTATATCCATCTGTCATCGGTCCAGGCGTGAAAGTCACCAAGCCGTCGTTATTGAAGTTGGCATACACGTAGAACTCTCCGTCGTTGACAAAATCACCCGTAGGCTTATTGTCAAAATCAAACAAAGTGCTCACAATGGTACCCGGCTTCACGGCCATGATACCCGTGTTTACCGTTTGTCCCTGGCATACGCCTACTATCAGAGATACCCCAAGTATTATCCTATGTGTCAACAACTTATTCATATCATTTTACTTTTTATCTTATTTGTTTCTTAAATTAAAGAGGATGACATTCAGTAGTACCCGCAAAGAATTAACGGTATTTGTAGGACTCGATCCCTATCATAAATTTCATCTGCTCTCTATGCCTAGTTTTTTTACCCATATAAAAAAAACAGTATTACTTTCGGGATTTTTTAATGTACCTCACTCTTAGTATTGTAGATACTTCTATTCTATGTTTCCAATAACTGTTATCAATATCTTACCATCAAAGTACCATCGGCTTTTCTGTATAATCCCCCCACAGGAAGTCCTGCTGTTACGGCGGCAGCATTATCTGCATACGTATTACAGCCTACAATAATTGCTGGAGTAAGATCGGCCGCATCTTTCACGATATGGAGCCTTGTATTGGTTGCAGGGGAAATTATTCCAATGCCCACGGTTCCTGCACCCGAAATCCTCATCCTTTCTGAATTCGCCGTTTGAAAAGATAAAGGAGTTGCCGTCTCTGTTCTCACTATCAATCCTGTACTTCCCGTTCCGCGACTTGCTATCTGTCCAACAGCATTATTATCTGCATAAATATCCACTATTGAATTCCCACCAGTAACTGCTATTGATCCCCTTCCTGTACCTGTGGCTGTAATCCTGCCTTCTGTTCCTGCATTAGACACAGATACAGTATTGCCATTTCCTGAAAACCTAAAGGGGTGGTCAGTAGCCCCATTTCGGGTAGTTATTACAGTTGTCCTGTTTAGCGTACCGCCCAATTCAATTTCATTCGTTGTTGCATTCTTGGTCAGACCGTTGTTGGCCAAAGCAAAACCCGATGGGGTTGTCCAAACTATCTTATTACCCACACTTTGCGTCATTACTTGTCCAGCAGTACCAGATGTCACAGGAAACCAGTATTGTCCCTTGGAAACCCCCACCGCATCCTTAAAGTCAAAGCGTACACCCTCTGCCTTTTGTACCATAATCTCAGATCGGTCGTTTTCACTTAGAAAGGTCGTAGGTGCATCGGTTGTAGAGTGTACCAAACGGAGACCGTCGTTTTGCAGGGATATGGTAGATCCATAATCATTGGTAACATTATAGGTTTCCATAAAAAAGTTACCTGAGCTTGCCGTCCTTACAGTAGATCTTGCCGTTTCAATAGCACCCGTTACCAGCCGGGAGGACATTTCCGACTGCACGTCATTCACAGCCATTGTAGATTCCGTCGTAGAAGTTTTGGCTTGCATCACCGAAGCAAAAGGATGAACAGCCATCATCTTGTAATCTCCTGTTGAGTTGTCGATCCGGTAATTAAGGATGGATTGGGCAGGTAAGATAGGATGGTCCATCTCTGTCCCGTAAGTGATGTTCCCGTCCGCAACTTCTGATTTGAAAGTTCCTTTCACCTCCATTTTTTTCGTGGATGCCGCACCGCTAAAATCCCCCACCGCAACACTACCCGTTTGATAGATGCTTTGGGCATTGGTACCCGCCTTGGCAGTACCCGCCTGTATCTGCCATGGTTCAAGGCTAACGGCATCATTCTGGTTCAAAAGCCTGATCCATTGGCTGCCTGCCGTGCTCCAATAGTAGTAGCCAGGGGTTACATCGTTGGGTGCCACTCCAGCCGTAGCAGTATTAAATACCGTCAGGGCATCTGCTGGTGCAGTTACTGGTGCGGCGGCAATGGTACTGGTCAAAGCAACCCTAGGTAATAAAGCGCCCTTATTTGTTGCCGTCATGTCTATAACGGACGACGGTGCCGGACTATTTGTTCCAAAACCTTCTTGTGCGTTTGCTCTAACGGTGCCAAACAAAGCCATAATCGTTACAAAAAGTAGATTTTTATTTTTCATTGCTTTTGTATTTAACATTACAAATTATTGTTTTTCTTACTCAAAATCAGTCCAGAACTTACAGCCGGAAGTATTCTGCTATTTTCTTTTTATTAAGTCAGCACCTTCTGATGGCCAACTAATGTGGGGAATAAAGTAGAAGGGCTTTATCCAACTTGTTTACTAAATCCTTTTTTAGTTTTAAAAGCACTTCAACTAATCATTATAGCAGTTCTGAATCTGAATCAACAGGGTTCAGAACTGCTTTTAAGCTTATTATATCCTACTGATGATAAACCAGTTGCTTCCGTCATATTGCATTACCCATCCTTGGTAAGGCAAGGTGCCCGAAATAGTTGCCGTACCATCAATGTTATGTCCGTTACCATTTACCGTAACGGTATTGGCTGTACTGTCAACTTTTTTTACGTTGTATTTTTTTCCTACAGTTGGCGCTGAAGGAAGCGT
The DNA here is from genome assembly GCF_004028155.1 of Flavobacterium cerinum. Lineage (GTDB taxonomy): Bacteria > Bacteroidota > Bacteroidia > Flavobacteriales > Flavobacteriaceae > Flavobacterium > Flavobacterium cerinum. The sequence continues at coordinate 167,488 of NZ_SBII01000010.1, forward strand.
TACGATTACGGTTCCCCCAGCAGCATTTACCAGGATGGTTTCGTCCGCAGCTGCAGCCGCATAATTGGCTGATTCGGTTCTGATGGCCGTAGTTGTTGGAGCAGCTATGGTTTTTAAAATTCCATTTGCATCTGCCACTACAATCTTGTCTCCTGCTGTTCCTGCATTGGCATTAATACCACGAACACGAACATTTCCGGTACCGATATCCAATCTTTCAGTAGGAAAATTTTGGTCAATCCCTATGTTTCCTTCTCCCGTAATGCGCATTTTTTCTATACCATTAGCACCACCACCTGCAGACGTACTAAAGATGATTGGTGCAGAAACATTAGTATCAGCTGTACCTAAATATAAACTGGTACTATTGCCTCCCGTAGTGATCTGCGCATTAGAGTTTTGGAATTGCTGGATAAACAAATTACTGTCGTCCCCGCCATAGATCGATAGCGAAGCTCTTCCGCCAGAACCAGATTGATTCATGCTACCATCGGCACTCCAAAAAGTTTGCTGCTCGGTACCGTTAAAAGTAAGTTGATGATTATTTATACCAAGCGTACGATCTGATGTAAGTAAGCCATCAGCAGTATAAATATTTTCAATGACAGGAGTAAAAAGACGACCATCTGTACCTGCTATCAAAGCATTATCTGCATCTGCCGATATAAGGTTTACGTTTACATTGTTGGCCTGTTCATTCGCATACACCAGCTCTCCTGCTGCAATAGATAAAGTGGTATTGGTCTCAGGGGCGGCGATATCGGCTGCTGTTACTGTCTTCAAAACACCTGTCGCATCGGCTACTACAATTTTATCTGTGCCTGGTGTCACACTTGCCTGCAAGTTTTCGAAGCGTACAGGATTTACTGTGCCTGTCGTTTTTACGTGCAATTTATTAGTAGGTGGCAAGTAAGTGGCAAAATTATTAGCAGTGGCAGTGCCCAGACCCAAATAGCCATCAGTTGACAATACCATTTCTGGTGGGTTTAAACCAGAAAGTGGAGCGCTTTTAAATCCTGATATACCGCTATTTACAAAAAAGTTTAGTTGCCCTTTCTTGTTATTATAATCTATCAGGCCAGCAGAAATACCTGCAATATCTATTTGTGCGTCGGTACCGCTCTTAAACGAGTAATTCTGTCCCAAAGTGACACCTCCTGCAACCCAGGAACCATGTCCTGTGTAACCTGCCAGGCTAGCAGAAGTCAAATTTGCCAAATGTCTAACACTCACTATCCCCAAGCCAAAATTTGTTGCAGGAACATTAGTTGTTGCCTTTTCAAATATAGGTGTGGTAGCTAATGAATTAGCGTAGACATGCAGCCTGCCCTCAGGCGTGGCTGTGCCGATACCTACATTACCCATTTGGTAGATGTTTTGCGTATTGTTAGTTGCTTTATTCGCAGTCCCTTCCACTTGCCAAGGCTCTACTGCATCATTTTGATTTAAAAGCCTGATCCACTTGCTTTCTGCCGTACTCCAATAGTAGTAACCTGGCGTTACATCATTTGGTGTAGTTCCTGCCGTGACTGTATTGAATACGGTTAAGGCATTTGCCGGAGAGGCTATGGTAACAGTATCTTCAATATCTGTCAAAGCCACACGTGGCATCAACACTCCTTTGTTTGCACTTTCTACTTCCAATACAGCAGATGGCTGTTTGATGGTAGGGTTGGTTCCCACCTTTAATTCCTTATTCTGTGCGTTTACACTATAGCCTCCCATTGACAATAGGGCTATAAATAGTGCTGTTCTTATCGTATTTTTTTTCATCGTTCCTGTTTATTTATGAACCAATTGATTTTTTAAAAAGATTTTAGGAGTTATAAGTTATGTATCACTGATTGCCTTGATTAACATAAAGGGCAACCCGTAACTTATAACTTCTTTAGTCAATCATATACCAATCAGTACCATCACTCTGGATACGGATTGTTGTGTTATAGTTAATCCCCGTAAAGGTGTCAATCTCATTCAATTTAATGCTTTCGCTAAAAGTGAGCAGGTTTGCCGTGTCATCTACCTTACTGATTACTATGGTCCTCCCTGTACTGCTTGCCGCAGTTGGTAGGGTCAGCGTAAACGGTGCTCCTGAAGCATCCGCTAAAATAGTAGCATCATTCGCCAGGGCGCTGTAAGCAGCAGTAACTTTCACTACCTTGCTTGCATTTGCATCCTTGACCCTTAGTACACCCGTTACAGCATCTGCCATCACAATCTTATCGGTTGCCGTTGCATCCTGAAGTCCAGCTATTGCAAGCGTATTCGCTACAGAAGCTGTTATTGTGGTAACTTCTGTCAATGGGCCTCCCAATTTCACATCACCTAATGTATCGTCGATATCTGTACCGTTTGAAGCTGTTGCCGCCAGTACTGAAAGGTCAACTGTTCCCGAACCGCCATCTTCCAAAGTAAGTGTCAACTCCTTTGTAGCTGTATCAAAATCAAACACTTCAATTTGCTGATCATCTGTATCGGTAACGGTAGTAGCTACTACATAAGGATCTCCTGATGTTCCTGCTCCTGTAACTGAAATTCCAGTTCCTGCAGTAGTTACACCACCTTGCCCATCGGCACCTGCTGGTCCTTGAAGTCCTGCTGGTCCCTGTGGACCAGTTGCTCCGTCAATACCGTCGGTTCCATCAGCCCCAGCTAATCCTTGAGGTCCTTGTGGTCCTGTTGCCCCTGCAGGACCTACCGGTCCGTTGATGTTCGTCCATGTATTGGTTGTAGGGTTGTATACCCATGTACCGCTGTCATTCGTAACTATCGTAACGCCATCCCCTGGTGCACCCGGAGTACCCGATCCCGGGATTCCAGGGGTACCGCTCTGGCCAGGCTGGCCCTCGACTCCAACTGTTCCCGCTGGACCCTGTGGTCCCGTTGCCCCTGCGGGACCGTTGATGTTTGTCCATGTATTGGTTGTAGGGTTGAATACCCATGTACCACTGTCGTTGGTAACTATTGTAACGCCATCCCCTGGTGCACCCGGAGTACCCGATCCTGGGATTCCTGGGGTACCGCTCTGGCCAGGCTGGCCCTCAACTCCAACAGTTCCTGCTGGGCCCTGTGGTCCCGCCGGTCCGTTGATGTTCGTCCATGTATTGGTCGTTGGGTTGAATACCCACGTACCACTGTCGTTGGTAACTATTGTAACGCCATCCCCTGGTGCACCCGGAGTACCCGATCCCGGGATTCCAGGAGTACCGCTCTGGCCAGGCTGGCCCTCGACTCCAACTGTTCCTGCTGGGCCCTGTGGTCCCGCCGGTCCGTTGATGTTCGTCCATGTATTGGTCGTTGGGTTGAATACCCATGTACCGCTGTCGTTGGTAACTATTGTAACGCCATCCCCTGGTGCACCCGGAGTACCCGATCCTGGGATTCCCGGGGTACCGCTCTGGCCAGGCTGGCCCTCAACTCCAACTGTTCCCGCTGGACCCTGTGGTCCCGCCGGTCCGTTGATGTTTGTCCATGTATTGGTTGTAGGGTTGAATACCCATGTACCACTGTCGTTGGTAACTATTGTAACGCCATCCCCTGGTGCGCCAGGAGTACCCGATCCCGGGATTCCCGGGGTACCGCTCTGGCCAGGCTGACCCTCAACTCCAACTGTTCCCGCTGGACCCTGTGGTCCCGCTGGTCCATTTATATTTGTCCATGTATTGGTTGTAGGGTTGTATACCCATGTACCGCTGTCGTTGGTAACTATTGTAACGCCATCGCCTGGTGCACCAGGAGTACCCGATCCCGGGATTCCCGGGGTACCGCTCTGGCCAGGCTGGCCCTCGACTCCAACTGTTCCTGCTGGACCTTGGGGTCCCGCAGGACCTGCCGGTCCTTGCAAACCTTGTCCCATATTAACAGTTACAGCTACTCCTGCTTCATTCGTATAGGTAACAGTTCCATCCCCATTGTCAACAAAAGTTGTAATGGTCTCGTTATTCTGAACTATCTCTTCAAAATTAATAACCTGAACATTGCCATCATTATCGATATAAGTAAACTGGTTGGTTATAGGATTGTAAGTTACATTTCCTCCTGTATTATCTAGATCTGTCGAGGTAATAATCCTATGCCATCTATCCACATACCAGTAGTAATAGCCTGGCTTAATATCAGCTATAGTAGAAATATTGAATACCAGCAAACTATTAATATTACCGTTTGTTATAGTAGCAACATCAACTGTACTGGTCAAGGAAACATTTGGGATGAGAATACCCCTGTCACTCGCAACAATCTCCAACTGTGAGGAATTGTTCGGATTTGGTGTGCCTATCCCCACCTGTCCATATACACCATAGCTTGCCCCCAAGGCAACAATTAATGGGATCAACTTGTTTTTCATCTTTTCTTTTTTAAATTTTAGTACTATACACTACTTGCAATACTGTTATACAGTATAATTTATAACATCTAGAAAATATATTCATACAATCCACACTATTACAAAGCATTGGGAAAAAGCCATTAAGCATTTTTATGTGCTGCAAACTTTTAAAAACATTTTACTAGGAAAACGGATAAATGGATATTAGTTTTGACCGGGTATAGTCTTAAACTATTTGATGAAACAAAAGAAGGATTTAGTTGAAAATGAAAAACAAATTGATATACGCACATATACATGTGTATATCTAAAATTTTCAAATACTTGATTTTTAATTACTTAAAAAAAACAATTAGGCTGTTAAAAATATTTTATATATAAAATGAATACAGAATTATTACCTTTTTAAGTAGTAAACGAGTATCCAAATATTACATTTTTCGACGAATATTAATACTTTGGTAGAATTTTTGTTAAAAAAGCTATTTTAACCACCCTAAAATCTTAAAATCCTGCAACAGCAAATTATGGTCTTATCCTCAGTCTCCTTTTTGTCAGCAAAAAATCAATAGTGTTTCCCAGTTTATCAACTGCTCTATACAAATAACCCCACTATCTTTTAATTTGAATATACGTTTCATCTATTCTCCAACTATTGCTAACTCTTAGTTTACGTTTCTTTATTTATGCCAACTTTTGGTGTTCATTAAGAATTTAGAATACTAAGGGTAAAACTTATTCTTAGATGCGACAGAACCATAAAAAACTACTTTGTTGGTTGTAGGGTTGCAACAGAAAGTAAATGATTTTGTAGGCTCCTGCTACCTTTTATAAATTGGTCATCCATACATAAATATCTATTTTTTCACTTATATTATATTTTTTCCGAATCCTGTATTTTTTACCTTCAACACTCCTCACACTGCTACGGGTGGCTACGGCAATTTCCTTTGTCGAAAATCCTAATTTTATATATGCACAGAATTCCATTTCACTTGCAACTATAGTCGGCTGAATTTCAACCAACCTGTCACAAAAATAAGGATGCAGGCTTTTGAATTTTGATAAAAAATAAACACTCCCCTGCTCAGCCAGGTCTTTAACTAACTTAAGCTTATCAATGTCAGCATTTACTTCTTCAATGCGCTTTTCCGTTCTTTCCTTGTAGTATTTTATCAATATAACTTGTCTACGCAATAAAAAGTGGGTGAGCCAAAATACCATAGAAAAAGATCCAATCATTGATTCTAAAAAAATATGATTCTTTTTCATTGGCCAGGGAGAATCTGTTCCTAAATCAAAGAATATCTCAAAAAATACTTCAAAAAGCACAAAGAAAAATATCAATGCTGCTCCCTTACTATTTTTTTTTATGTCAAAAAAAATAGTAAGGGACAATACCAAAGGAATGTAGTAGAAAATAATTCCCGATTCTAGCCCTGTATGAGAAGATAAATAAAAAAAGACAAAACTCAACAGCAGGTAGGTAAAAGTCTGTGCCAGAGCATTAAACTTTAAATCGGTAAATATTATGTAACAAAAAAATACCGATAAAAGAAAAAAAGAATAGCAAATTAAGGACGATATCCAGAATAGATCATACACTGCAATCAAAAAAAACAGTAATGAAAGCGTTAGAAAACTTTTATTCCATAATTTAATAAGCTCTGACTCCCTTTTATCTTTTGATCTTTCAGTTCCATCTTCAATTAATTTACTGTAAAAACCAGAAATGCTTTCTAAAACCATAGTAATTTGTGATTAAAAATGATGTGTGAAATTTGACACAATTTTACACCAAAAAAATACGTGTGTAAATGCATGTATGTAAGCATTTCCGAATATATCACATTAAAAAAAACACACAAACAACTGATTAAAAGATAGTTATATATTTTTGCCAGAAATTAAAAGTTTGATACATAGCTCCTAAATAAATGTTAAAAAACAATATCACAAGTAAGGCATCTATTACAAATAATTTAGCTTTGCATTACCTATTAAAAAAATTATGAGAAGGATATTACCACTTTTTATAGTCCTTTACTTGTTTTCCACTTCACTTGAAGCCCAAACTAAAAAAGATATTGACAAACAATTAAAAGAGGCCGGGTATACTTTAGACTTTGTTGATGCAGAGAAAGGTTTGAAAATTATATTACAGGCAAGAGAAGCTTCCAAACATATCGGATATGAAGAAGGAATAGTTAAAAGCGGGCACATGCTGACTGTTTACTACATGCGGAAGGATGATTATAAAAAAGTAATTGATACCAGCTATGAAGTAGAAGCCCTGGCTTTAGAACACAAAAATTACACCGTACTTTCTGACATATACAGAATGAGGGCTCTTTCACACGGGCAGTTGGGATTGAGTAAGCCAAGTTATGAAGAATATCTGACCGCTCTGGAAGCCTCAAAAAAAATACAAAAGAAAAATACACGTCATTACAAAACATCTCTCATCTACTCAAATATGATAACCTATTTTGATCAAATGGATGATAATCATTCTCAGGATAGTATTTTATATTATCTGAAAAAAAGTTTGGAAGAGATAAAACAGATTGAAGAACCTAATCCTGATGTTAAGCTAAATGATAAATATGACATGCTGGCAGGCACAAACTCAAATATAGGAATGTTCTATATAAATCAGCATGAACCGCAAAGAATAGACCTTGCTGAAAGGTATTTTTTGGATGCTATAGCGATATACAACAATAAAAAGTATAAACTTATGGCTATAAACAGAGTGCTTTTATCAAATTCCTTTGGTCGGTTCTATCATGCAAAGAAAGATTATAGTAACACTATAAAATATGCAACTAATGCCCTCGAGCTAGAGAAAAAAGCAAATTCTCCATACATGCGACAAGAGGCATATGAAATGCTGCTGGATTCTTACCTTGAGATTGGCGACAAAAGCATGTCAAAAAAGTATATGCAATTGTTCACCAATATAAACGACAGTATTAACGCAGTCGAAAATGCACGTATTGAAGCACCTGTAGATCGGATCGTTTCGCAGGAGAAAAAGAAACATACAACTACTATATTAATAATTGCCGGATGTATTATTATCATTATAGCCTTTGCCATCAGATTCTTTTGGAAAAGAAAAAACAGAATATTACATAAGAATTATGAAGTCTTAGTTCAAAAGCTGAGAACAGAAAAAAAGACTGGATCTTTAGCAGAAGAAACAAATGACAACAGTAAACCATTAACAGATAAATCGTTTAATATTATAGAGGAAACAGTTGATGCTTTACTTTTAAAGCTGGAGAAGTTTGAAAAATCTAAAAACATCATTAAAAAAGATGTAAGCCTTACATGGCTTGCTAATCATTTAAATACCAATACACGATATCTTTCTGAGGTTATAAAAAAACATAAAGGAAAATCATTTAGCAACTATATTAACAGCTTAAGGATAAACTACATAGTAGAATTGCTTTATGAAGAACCAAAACACAGGGAATATAAGATAAGTTACCTGGCTGAATTGTGTGGCTTTTCCTCTAGAGAAGTATTTACTACAACATTTAAAAAAGAAACAGGTATTTCTCCCTCTTATTTCCTCGACAATTTAAAAAATGAAATAGACATAACCGATGAGCAGGAGAAGCATAAAATAGTTTAGAATAATTTAGGCTAAGATCTTTAGAAGTAATTATCCTATTCCATCTATTCGGTAATAATTTAAATATGCCGGCAGAAAACATAAATAATGGATGCATTCTAAGAATATGCTGTCTCAAATGTTTTTAGTTTTAATAGCACATCCTGTAACTGAGGTGTTTTTATTATCGCGTCTTTATCTTTATTATATATACTAATCATTTCCAGTTCCCTTATAATAAGGGGCGAAATATTAATATATATATTACCTGAATTGGTCCTTACATAGGGTGATCCTGTCTTTGAAGCATGTCTGGGTTCAACTACAGAAAGTGCGTATCCATATTCTTCAAAGATTCCAAATACATCTTCAACTCCAACATTAAAGTCAAAGTATTCGTCGAATATGGAAGTAAGGATTTTTGTTATGTATGTAAGTTCAATTAAAGGATCTTGAATCAAGCGGTTATTCTCGGGTAAAAAGCTTTTTACGAAACCACTTACTATTTGGTATTGCCTTGTGGTCAAATTATATTCCATACTATAAATAATTTATTAATACTTTAATTTATATAGCAGTTATAGCCTAAATAAAAATTGAGCGATCCTAAATTTGTTTTTTACAAAAGCCTTTATCCAAAAACAAAAAATAAGTATGTCAAGGAGGATGTAACAAAGGAATAGTATACAAGTAATAAAAAACTAAAATCACAAACGCACATATACACGTGTAGTTATTTTTTTTCACTAATCCCTTATTATATTGGATAGTACACCATATGTTTTTATATTAAAGCCGGTATTTTACTACAGTAAAACATTTTAAAAAATTATTTTTAAGTAAGTACGAGTAGATAAAAAATATTTTTTTATCCTAGATTAAACAAATTAATTGAATTTATCTGCCGAAAATTTATGCAAGGTATTGTTCAAGCCTTTCTTTTGGGCATTGGTAATATTAAGGGATAATATCGCCAATAAGATTAGGATCAGTGATTTTTTCATTTTACTTGGAATGTTGCTAACCCCATCCTGCCTTTTAGCCATCAGATTATGAGCATAGCTAAAATATCAGCACCTATCACAAATGTGTCAGGGAGCTGAGTGAATATGGGTATATCAATTATATGCCTCATTTAAACACAATCAGGCAAGTAAGATTTACTTCCCTTATCTTCTACTTTTCATCGATAAATGAATATTAAACAGGATTTGAGGCATATTGTTTTCGGTAAGCCCTGTCTGCTTTACAGATTATATTACCGCTTCGTTCGTTTCCAGAAAAATGACAAATACGATTTTAAGGATTTGCCCTAAATTTTGAAAAAAGACCTTTTGTGATGTCAAAAAAAAGACCTGAGTAAAAAATAAAAGAGCTGGGAATAAAGATGTAAGGATGCCAAAAATATAAATACCGCCAACCATACCCACGGCTCTCATTTATATAGGTATAAACCAATATTCCTGCTGCCAAAGCAATCAGTAATAGCAGCCCAATCATATTAAGCACTTTAATGTCATTTTTTTTCAAAGCAAGATTAACCAAAAATTTCTTGATGTAAAAAATAAATACGATGAACCAAAGTGCCGTGCCCACGCCAAGCAAAATGAATGCCTTGCTGGCAGATGTATTAGTCATCTCAAAATCGCTTTGATGATGATCTCCTGCGTAATGGAGAATGAGTGGCAGTCCAATCGCAAAAAACAACAAATAGATTATCCAAAATAAACTAAAGCCATTTCCAAATTTCATAGAAACCAGTTTTTCAGAGATTAAAATAACGCTTCACGTTTCTTTGTTAAAGATAGGTAATATTTTATTCGCAGAAATGCGTCATTTTATAGCGATGAGTCCGTGTCAGCATATAATTGGATTTGTGATTTTCAACAAAGTATCACAGTACATATACCACTAATAGCGGTTCTTCCCCACTTTAGTGGTGAAAGATAATCTTAATTACAAACTTTATTGATAACACTTCCTAGATAACTTCCAATGATCATTCTATTTACTGAATCTTGCTTTTGCCATTTATCATTATCGATTAAAAGTTCTGAAGTCCAAAAATAAAAAATATTACGTTTTTTTTTGTGCGAGTATTATATTTCAGTAAATTTATATCTTATCAAATCGAATGATGACGTTCTTTAAAATAAGTCGGCTTCGTGCAGGAGCTCAATAAGATAGATTAAAAAATAAATTTACGACAGGTTATTGTGAATTAAGGAGAAGTATCTTGATGACTTAAGGTAGTTTTATACTAAGCGTGGCATATTCGTGGCGCACCTTCCAAAAAACATCAAAAAATAGGTTTTAGAGGTACTATATTCAATGTAGTTCGAATCCCTCACTCTCCGCCCAGCACAATGCCACCCGTAAAAAGGTGGCATTTTTGCTATAACAACTAATTCGTGGCGCATTCGTGGCGTTTTAAATTTTTAATCGAAAGAATCTGCGGTATTAGTGGTTTAAAGGACAATAGTTCGAATCCCTCTTTCTCCGCGGAATATGCGAGCACCAATAAACATTGGTGCTCGCAGTGTTTTTGGCCGGAGCCTAAAACTCCGCAATCTGCCCATTAAAAAAAAAGCATTTCTTTTAAAAACCCAATAAAAATAGGCCTTCACGAATTTCTCTTTTGTCTTCCTCTGATCACAACATACAAATTATCAAAACCTAAGTGCACCTATTAGTGCACTTTTTTTTGTTTAAAATATAAGAAAATAATCACAATATTAATAATAAAATAGTTTTCCTGTAGCTGGTTATATCCAACTCTGAGATTGCTTTTTTCATCTTTGTCACAGTAAAAGGCGTAAATTATATATCTATCTTTAGATTGTAACATGGTATACCCGAAAGCCATACATTTTCATTATTTCTTCAACATCCCGATAGCTTAAAGTAAACCTAAGCTTTAAATATACTGCCTGAAGAATTATAGTTTTAGGTTAACTATGACCATTGGTGTTCATTAAATTAAGAATTTAGAAGACTAAAGGTAAAACTTATTCTTAGATGCGACAGAACAAATAATGAGTTTAGCCTAATTTATGCAATTTCAGATTCCAAAAAACACATTTTGGCTTAACGATAAATAACAGTAAATAACAATAAATAACTATTTTAACGAGATATCAATGATAATTTTGCTCTGTCAATAATATCTAAATCTTTAAATTATGAAGACTAATACCATTAAAAAAACTATAGCGATAATTGTTTTACTATTTTCAGGGTTTATTAATGCCCAGCAGCCAAAAATATTTGGGAAATCTATCGAAAACTTTAACCCGTGCTTTTCAGTAGAATATCAAAAACGGTTAAAAGATAAAATGAAGAACAGTCAGGGAGAGAAGCAATTTGAAAAATGGCTTGCACCCAAAGTCGAAGCTGTAAGAAAAAAGCAGCTGCAAAAAATAGCGAACGAAGTGATAACTCTGCCTGTTGTGGTACATATCATACATAATGGTGATCCTATAGGTACTAATGAAAATATTACAGACGAAAGAGTACACTCGCAAATACAAGTTCTTAACAACGATTTTAGAAGGGTGCCCGATACTCCTGGTTATAACCCTAATACCCCAGGTGTAGATATAGGCATAGAATTCTGCCTTGCACAACGTGACCCAGATGGCAATGCAACTAATGGTATCAACCATATTAACATGGAAAAGGTAAGCTGGGACTGGGATAATATTGAAAATACCCTGAAACCCCAAACTCAATGGGATCCTGAACAATACCTGAACATTTGGGTATGCAACTTTGGCGGTGATCTACTTGGTATCGGTGGGTTTGCATTTTTTCCTGAAGGTTCTGGCCTTGAAGGCCTTGAAGGAGATGAGTCAAATTACTCTAATGATGGTATTACCATGTTTTATAGATGTTTCGGATCTTCTGACACCGTACCCGGACAATATATACCTGGAATGGACAAAGGCCGTTCGCTTACACACGAAATGGGTCACTTTTTAGGACTGAGGCACATTTGGGGCGATGGCGAAGATTGTACAGCTACCGATTACTGTAATGATACACCCACAGCAATTGCTATGAATTTAACCTGTGTTCCAAATGATTCCTGCCCAGACGATGAGGGGTCTGATATGATAGAAAACCATATGGACTACACGCCTGATGAATGCAAAAGTGTATTTACTAACGATCAAAAAAACAGGATGTTGACTGTGTTACAAAACGCAAAACGCAGGTCAAGCCTAATTATATCTAATGCATGTTCCACAACTGCCAGTATAAATGAAAATGAATTACAGGGAATAAAAATACATCCTAATCCTGCATCCAATGTTTTATTCATATCATCCGACCAAATTGATACTATAGGAAGCTATGCGATTTATAACACTTTAGGACAGCTTGTTGACTCAAACATTATCAGGTTTAGCGTAGATCTTCATATTGATACTTCGATCTTGAGTCAGGGTATATATAATATAACAATTATTCAGGAAAATAAAACAATATCATTAAAATTTATAAAAGAGTAGTCGCTCTAACAGTTTCATATGAGATATTAAAAAGGAGATTGGATTTACAATCTCCTTTTTATGTAGAAATCACTATGACTTTTTAGTTTTGTTAAAAAAACTACCATCAACTATAAGAGTTTTCAGAACCGATTTTATTATAATTATCTATTAATATATAACCATTGGTTTTAAAAATAGTATAAAAATATGTTCCAGTTCTGTCGCATCTATTTATAAAGATTCAAGATATTTGAGCACTCCAAATTTAAGCTACCAATTTACAGAACGATTTGAACATAGTAATCCCAGGATTAATCATCTGAATCTTTCTCAACATGTGTACTATTTCAATTCCGTTCAAAGTACGTTTAGCCGATTCAAAACTTTTAAATCCCAAACCGTTTTGTATGCGCCATTTAATAAATCTATGGTCCTGCTCAACAATATTGTTTAGATATTTACATTGTCGAATCTTTATCTTAGAGAATAATCGCTTATTATAAACCTTTATAGCTCCAGTATTAGAACCACTTTTATCAATAGTAATTACTCTGGGTTTCTAATTATTATTGATTGCTTTAATTAGAAAAGATTGGACACTCATACTCTGCCTTCTTTTTGTCAGCAGAAAATCAAAACTATTCCCCCGTTTATCAACCGCCCTATACAAATAACACCACTATCCTTTAACTTTAATATAAGTTTCATCCATTCGCAAACTACTGCTAACTCTAAGTTTACGTTTCTTCATCTGTGTCACAATAAAAGGTGTAAACTTATACACCCATCTTTAGATTGTAGCATGGTCGACCTGAACCCCACTTATTTTCATTATTTCCTTAACGTCTCTATAACTTAGGGTAAATCTTAATTTGAAATAGACAGCTTGAAGAATTATAGTTTTAAGTTAACAATGACCATTGGTGTTCATTAAATTAAGAATTTACAAGACTAAAGGTAAAACTTATTCATAGATGCGACAGAACCAAAAAAAACCCTGCAATTCTTTAGAATATACAGGGCTTTTCAACTAAAAAAAACTCTTTAAAAGTTATTTAAACCATGTGTGTGCTTATCGTTTTAAAGAGAAATGTGCTTTAAATTCTTTGTTTATCACGGTTGTTCCCACAGTTTCAGGGTAGGTAACAGTGAACCAGTAATCGGTTGCCGGTACCGGGTTACCGTTAAAGGTTCCGTCCCATCCGCCATTTTCATCAGGAC